>NZ_JASGBH010000018.1 GCF_030053395.1 Limnohabitans lacus
TGACGCGCACGCTGGTGGTGCCTGCGCCGGTGGGGTTGCCGCTGAAGGTGCGGGTCCCTGCATCGAATGTCAGCCATGCGGGCAGCGCACCGCCACCAACAAGGCTAGCTGTGTACGTTAGGGTGGGCCAACGGCAAAATCAAATCATTTGATGACGCTTGCGCTGTTGGTTGTTGTTGCGGCGGCTTTGCAATATCGCCACATTCATTTCTCCGTTCAGTGATGAAGCATAAAAGCGTTCAATGACCTGTATGGAGGTTCGTGCGTTGCGCGCCAGGGTCAGCATGTCAATGCCTTGGCCGTACAAAAGCCTGAACATGATGGCGGTGTGGCGCAGGCAGTAAAGTGTGCGCGGACGTGCCCAGGTGTCTTCGGTGTTTAATCCCGCCTCGCGCATGACCCACTTGAACCAAAACCCCAGCACTGACAGTGCGTACTCACGATCCTGTTCTGCGGGCAGGAATACATAGTCGTCTGGGTTCCCAAAGCCTTGTAGTTGGGCGCTTTGCAATAATTTTTCGTAAACATGTACTGCAGGTCTGAGGCTGACCATGGTCGCATCATGCCGTTTCGTTTCTGGTGCATTCAGTTTCAGGTAGAGGTGTTCGCCACGGCAGATTTGTACGTGTTTGTGTTTAAGTTGGCGAAGATCTCCTGGCCGGATAAAGCTGTTGACCATGAAACGTATGGCCCACGCCATGTCAGGCATTAACGTGAGGTGCTTTTGCGCAATCCAGAATTTCCCCGCAGTTGGACCGGTTTGCTTGACTTTGGGGGCGATCAATTTCTGGCGAGTCAGGCGGTGAGCCGTTGCTACCATGGTTTTGTATTCCCCGACAGACAGCATGCTGCGTGGTCGATGAAGGATTTTTACCTTGGGGATCTGCGGCAGTTCATGCAGCAGTTTTTGGCGAACGGCCAGCTTGAGCAGTTTTCTCACAATGACCAAATACTGTGAGACGGTGGTTGTACTGAATTTTTTGTCGCACAGGTATTCGACGAAGTTTTCGAGTACGGTTTCGGTGGTCATTGATGGCGAATGGTTAGAAAGAAATGGCAAAACATGCGCTGTGAGCCGGTTTTTCAGAATGTTGACGCTGTCACGACTGACTTCTCCGCGCTGGCTGCGATGCGTTTCTGCTTCGACGAGCTGATGACTCAAAAATAGAAAGCTGTTTTGCTGTGTTTTTTCGGTGTTTTTGTTTCGAACACTTGGAGTGACAGGTTCAGCAAGCTCCTCGTCAGCACGAAAATGGTGCGTCCAGCCTTCTGGTGTGAGCACATGAAAGTAGGGCTGGTTGTGATGAAAAACCGTCACTGCCGATGTGCCACCTTGTCGAAGCACCGTTTCCGGGTCTGACAGAAATTGGCTGAGCGGCGTGACCAGGGAGGAGGGGATTTGTATGATTTGCATGATGGGTTTTCAGTTGCGCACTTGTCGGCAGTCAATGAGCAGGGACACGATGGGCAGACCATGGTTGATGATGGGGGCGCCGGCACGTTCCACACGGTAGCCGTTGCGCCGCAGCAGGCGTTCCATGCCCACTGGCGATACGGTGACCAGCGTATCGGCCCCCAGCGCTAGGCTGGTGCGCATGACGCTGAGCAGCAATTCTTCCGCATGGTAGGCCGACGCTTGGTGTGTGCTTGGCTGTTGGTTCTGTGTGGAGGCGGCCGCGGCAAAGCGCGAAAGTTCCCAGATACACGGGTCATGCGGCAGACGAGTGCCTGCCCAGAGCTCGGGGAACACTTTTTCCATGAGGTAAGGCGCGGTGGTGGGCAACAGGCGGGCGACGCCGCTGACTTGCCCTTCATCGTCGTGTGAGCAGACGTAGACGGCATTGGGGCCATCAAATTCATCGAGTTCCATGCCGTTGGTGGTCTGCAGTTCCCAGCCGAGTTGCTCGATGAAGACGGATCGGCGGTAGTGGCCCATTTGCTCGAAGAGCGGGGCTGGGAGTTGCTGCCGGGTGCCTGCGCTGTAGTGTTGCATGTCATTCCTTGGTCTTGGGTTGAACAAGGAATGGATGCTAGGGAGTCGTCAGTGCAGCTGTAAGCTACCAAAAATAGCAGGTTGACAATGCACGGCTTGAGCCACTTCGGTTTGCCAACTGTGTGCGTCGATCCAGCTGGCCAGCACCATGATGTTGTCGTGCCAGCTCAGGGCCTGTCCGTGATGATTGATGAGCTGTAGATTGGTTCTGGGCAGAGCCTCGCGATGCCAGTGCAACTGGCGGTCGCGGGCGGTCACTTGCCAGTCCCAGCCGATGCTGACGGGCAGGCGGCATTGGCCCCGCCATTCGGTGTAGCCGCTCCACACCTGGTTGACGCTCAAGGTTTGTGCGGGCTGGACCCGTGGGTCAGGGGTGTCCAGAGCCGAAAAAAAATGCGTCAGGTGAAGCGTCAGCAGCTCCTGCATGCTGGTGTGGACTTGTCCGGTTTCGGTGATTTTCATGCCCGTATGTGCGTCCGGTCTCAAAAAGTTTATCAGCGCAGCCAGCCCAGCTGCACGGCTTTGGCCACGGCAGCGGTTTTGTTGGGCGTATTGAGTTTTTTGAGGCTGTTGGCGATGTGAAAGTCCACGGCACTTTTGCTCAGGGTCAGGATGTCGGCGATGTCCTGCGCCGACTTGCCGTCGGCCGTCCATTGCAGGGTTTCCCTCTCGCGTGCTGTCAGGGTCGAGGCGCAGGTGCTTTGTGCGGCCACAAGGGCGCGGGAGAGGCTGATGTGCGCCACCTGGACCAGCCAGCGCATTTGCTGCTCTTTGGCCTTCAGCTCCCGTGACGTGAGCGGTTCGTGGCTTCGGCACACACACAAGAGGCTGCCGGAGCCGTTGGCTTCGATGCTGGATTGTCCCCACCCAGTACGGATGCCGTGGTCCTGTGCGTCTTGCCACAGCGCCGGGTTGTCGGCAAAGGTCTGCCGGGTCCAGAGCAGTGGTTGGGTGCTGCGCTTGCCGTGCAGGACGGCCGGGTCTGTGTGCATGTAGCCCGCGCGGTGGTAATGCGCTTGCCAGTCGGTGGGGTAGTTGTTGATCGTCGTCACGGTGGGTTGCGTGACCGGGTAGGGCGCCTGAAAGCCGTAGGCAACGTGTTCAAACCCCAACTTGCTGGCGGCGCGCTCAATGTCCGCAAAGATGGCCTGCGGGGTGGTGACCGGTGTCACCAGCAAGTTGAGCAGGTCTTCGTGCCACGAGTGCATGGTGGGTAGATGAGTTAGTTGCCTGACCTGGGAGGGGTTGTCCCGAGATTCGCTGAAGCGGATTTGAAAAGTATGTTTTTTACGATTATGCAATCTTATATGTGCTCAATTTAATTACACGGCAGCTGAGCGCTTCAGTTTGCCTCAGCCTCGGCCGACAGGATGCAGCCGATGGGTTCGGTCAGTCGGTTGTTGTGTAACCAGTGCACCCATTGCAGGGCGGCCAGTTCCAGGGATTCCCTGGATTTTCAAGGTCCCGGCGGTGGATCAACTCGGCCTTGTACAGATCGTTGATGTTCTCAGCCAAGGCGTTGTCGCAGCTGTCGCCACGGCTGCCGACCGAAGGTTCGATGCCTGTTTCTGCCAGCCGTTCGGTTTAGCGAATGCAAACGTATTGGATGCCCCTGTCGGAGTGATGAATGAGCTGGTCTGACAGTTGCAGCTGGCGCTCGTGTAGTGCCTGTTCCATTGCGTCCAGGACGAAGTCGGTGCGCATCTAATGGCTCACCCTTCAGCCGACGATGCGCCGGACGTAGACATCAACGACAAAGGCCACGAACAACCGGCCCTGCCAAGTTGAGACATAGATGAAGTCCGACACCCACAGCGCGTTGGGACGGCGGGCATTGAATTGCCGGTTGGCCCGATAACGTTTGGCACGGGCGCAATGAAGTTCTGGATTGCGCTGGCGGGCCGCATGCAGGCGGCAACGCGCTGGCCAGCTTGAGATTCTCATTGGCGCGGCGCAGTTTCTTGTTCTCCCGCTCCAGGGTCTTCATGTGCTCGCGTTCAGTGGTGCTCAGGCCCTCGCGGCCACCTGTGTCGATCTCACGCTGCTGACTCAATCGTTAAGCGTCTGGGAATCGCAGCCGATCTTGGGAGCAATCGATTCAATACAGGCCCACAGTGAGGGGTACTCGCCTCGGGGCTCTTGCACCATCCGAACGGCACATTCGTGGATCTTGGGTGAAAAACGGTTTGATTTCTTGCTCATGGCTCCATCCTCTCAAAGTGTGGAGCCTCCTCAAAGCCCGGGGCGATTTACCGCAGCCTTATTCCAGCTCGATAATTAAAATCTAAGAAATTTTTTCCTTAATTAAATTACATATTTAATTAAATTGTGTCTATTTGTGGTGATATAAAAAGTCAACGCCTCCTTACTCTGATCGAGAGATATTTGAATGTCCACCATCCTTCGCTATTACATCACTGGCTCCTTTGCCGACTTGCTCGATCTGCGCACCCCGGGCGCCGAATACACCTTGGCCGAGCAGCAGCTGATCGCCAACGGCAGCGGCGGTGTCAACACCATCTGGGCCGCCGCAGGCGTGGACCTGGATGCGCGCAACCTCTTTGGCGGCACCGATGTGGTCCTCTTTAATTACAACTGGGACCAGTACACCAAAGACATCAGCACCGTCCCCGGCGCCATCGTCTTCAGCTACACCGACAGCACCAGCGGCCTGACCGAAAAAGTCACCGTCGCCAACGGTGCCACCACCCTGGGCCGCGACCAGCTCATCTTTGCCGACGGCGCCGTGGGCACCCAACAAGCCAACGCCGCGCTGCAAGGCAGCTTGACGGCCGCACTCAACACCGTCTCGGGCGCAAACAACAGCATCACCAGCGCCGCCTACAGCCCCACAGCCCCTGCGGGCAACACCCTGCGAGCCTTTGCCTCGACCACCAGCACCACCACCGGTGCCACCTTTGCCATGACCGAAGCGGGCCAGTCCACGGTGGTCACCGGCACGGGTCAATCAGACAAGGTCTACGTCAAGGCCGGTGCCACCGTTGATGCCCGCAACCTGCTCGGTGGAGAAGACCAGATCTACCTGACAGGCAACTGGGCCGACTACACCAAGAGCCTGACCGAAGTCTCGGGTGCCATCACCTTCACCCGCTCGGTCAATGGCGGCACAGAAAAAGTCACCGTGGCCAATGGCGCAACGGCTGTGGGACGAGACAAACTGGTCTTTGCCGACGGCGCCGTGCTCACCCACAACGCACGCACAGCGCTGACAGCCGATCTGAACGCCGCCTTGAGCGCCATCATCGGCTTTGATACCGCCACCCAAACACCATTCCTTGAGCAGACCCTGAACGGTGGCGTGACAGCAGGCACCGCGGTAGAGGGCATCACCATCACCGCTTTCGACGCTGAAGGCAATGTGGTGGCCACGACCACCACCGATGCCAATGGTCAGTATGAACTGGTGTTGGGCAGTCAGTACGCCGGGCAGGCGCTGCTGCTCAAGGCCAGTGACGGCACGGCCGACGGTGTGGGTTATGTGGACGAGGCCACGGGCGAGAGCAAGGACTTTACTGTCAACCTGCGAGCTATGGTGCAGGTGGGCACGGGTGGCAGCCAGAAAGCACAAATTTCTACAGCGACTGAGCTGGCCACGCGCATCTTGAACATTGGAGATGACAACAAGCTACTAGGTTCTGAGGCTGATCGGGCGTCCGCCAACCAAGCGGTGGCCGACTTTCTGGGTCTGAGCAACATTGTGGACGCCGATAACCCGCAAGTAGTGGGCAAGGACAGCGCCAGCGACGCGTATGGGAAGGGCTTGGCGCTGTTGTCGGGCATGGACGCGGTAGCCGAGCGCAGTGGGTCGAGCAATGCGACGAACGATGTGCTGGACCAATTGGTGCAGGCCTTCACTTTGGTGGGGGGCTCTGTGCAGACGCAGTTCAATGACCCTGAGCTGCTGAACTTGTTGTCGCAGGCGGTGACTGAAGTGGTGCAGACCCAGGGCGCGGATCTGGCGCAAGACTTGGCGGGTGTGGCCCTGCGGGCGGTGCAGTTGGTCGATGGCAGTGAAGAGGCGCCGCTGGCGTTTTTCTTGACCAGCAGCCGCAATGTGATCGGTGACGGCAAGACCGCCACACTGACTTTGCGCTTTGAGACCGAGCCTACCGCAGAGCAGGTGGCGGGTGTGCAATCGGCCTTGCAGGTCAGCGGGGGCAGCCTGTCTGAGCTGACGCCAGACTCGAGTGACCCGACCGGCACGACTTACACCGCTGTCTTTACCCAGGTGGGCACAGAGACGCCGCACATCAGCGTGTCGGGCAACCACTTTGCCAATGACCTGAGCATGGTGCTGGACAACAGTGCCCCGACCTTGACCATCAGCCGCTTACAGGGCTTGGACAGTGAAGGGCTGGCCAAGACCACGCTGCGTGCTGGCGACACCGTGCGGGTGATGTTGAGCGCCAGCGAGGCGGTGACCGTGGCTGACGGCGCCACGGTGCAGCTGCAAATTGGCAGCAGCACGGTGAATGCCCAGTACAACAGCCAGCGCAGTGGCTCGCGCACCCTGGTGTTTGACTACACCGTGGGCCAGCAGTTGACGGATACCCAGGGCGTGAGCGTGCTGGGCGTGACCGCCATCGTGACTGATCTGGCGGGCAATGCCGCCGATCTGGGCCTGTCCGCCTACAACGGTTTGCCGCTGTATGTGGACACCACGGCACCCGTGGTGTTGGCCCAGATTCCGGTCGACAACAGCACGGTGGGCAACGCGGGCGTGCAGAGCCTGACACTGAGCTTTGGCGAAACCGTGAGCAAGGGCACCAGCGGCACGCTGGTTCTTAAAAATGCAGCTGGGCAGGCTGTGGCGAGCTGGCAGGCCCAGCAAGGCGTGCTGTCGGCAGATGGCTTGACGGTGAGTTATGCCCTGCCCGACAGCTTGGCCCCCTTGCCTGCGGGCCAGTACACCATCGAGGCCACGGGCAGCCCTTTGACCGATCTGGCAGGCAACGCCCTGGCCACCAATGCCCTGGCGGCAGACGGCAGCTGGTCGTTTACTGTGGGTGCGGTTTCCATTGGCATTGACAAGGTGGGTGGCGACAACCTGCTCAACAACGAGGATGTGCTGGCGTCCCTCACGCTGTCGGGCACAGTCTCTGGCGAGGGCAGCGAGGGCGTGACGGCTGCCGACATGCAGGTGTGGCTGCAGCCCTTGGGCGATGGCACGGCGGTGCAGGCCCAGGTGCAAAGCCTGAGTAATGGTCAGTGGAGTGCCTCCGTGGCCGAAGGCGACGCATTGGCGCTGCAAGGCGGCTATGTGGTCAGGGTGATGATTGACGCCAACGATGTGCAAGCCAGCGCCAGCAGCGCGCTGGTGGTGGACCGGCATGCGCAAGTGGCTTTGGGGCAGGTGGCGGGTGATAACCTGATCAGCCTGGTGGAGCAGTCGGTCATTCAGACGGGCAAAAACCTCAATTACAGCTTTGTTGCCGAAAAAGGCAGCAGCGGCACCATCACCTTCCAGAAAGAAGGCGGCAGCCCACAGGTCGTCAAAACCTTCAGCAATGCCAAAGGGACCGCGCCCGATCAGGTTACCCTTAGCAAGGGAGACTTGGCCAGCCTGGGCACGGGCAGCTTCAGTGTGGTGGCTGCCGTGACCGATGTGGCGGGCAACACGGCCAGCGTGAGCCGGGCCTTCACCATCGAGGCGGCGGCGCCAGCCGCCCAGATTGTCGGCATCAACCTGCACGGCAGCCGCAGCGGCAGCTTGATCCAGGGCGATACCCTCAGCGCCGTGGTGCAGTTTGACAAAGCCATCACGGTCAGCAATGCGGACGCTTTGACGCTGAACCTGCAGGTGGGCGACGCCACCCGGCAGGCCAGATTTGCGGGCCTGTCGGCCGAACGCAAGCAGATTTTGTTCAGCTACACAGTGCTGGCTGGCGATACCGACAGCGATGGCGTGGCCCTGAACGCCAACGCCTTGCAGTTGGGCGTCGGCAATGCGGCGGCCAGCATCAAGGATGTGGCGCTGGGCAGCGCCGCGACACTCACATCCAGTGCGGTGAACGCACAGGGCAACCTGAAGGTGGACGGCAGCGCCACCAATGTCCCGGCCGACTTGGCCCTGACGGTGACCGAGGCGGGCCTGACGGCCACCCACCAGCCCAGCGCTGGCAAGGCGGTGGCCAGTGGAAAGCTGCTGGGCGGTGTGGACATCAGCGCGGGGAAATCCATTGCCAAGGTGCAGTTTGGTGAGGGTGAAGAAATCCTGGTCACCACAGAAGGCGTGGTAGTCGAAGGCATTTACGGCTCCTGGATTGTCAAGGCCGATGGCAGCTACACCTACGCACTGAGCAACTCAAGGCCTGCCGTGCAGGCCTTGACCGCAGGGCAGAGCAGTGTGGACACCTTGAAATTCTGGGACAACCTGGCCACAGAGGCGGCCACGGCTACTGTGACGGTGCGCGGCAGCAACGACGCCCCCACCGTCGGTGCGGCTTGGGTGTCTGCGGCCAACCAAGGCGGCAACGTTTACACCCTGAATTTGCTGCAAGGCGCCAGCGATCCGGATGCCGGTGAGGCCCTGTCATTGCAGGTGTCGGCCATCACCTACAAGCTGGGTTCCGGGCCGCTGGGCACCGGCTTGCCCGATGGCTTGAGTCTGGGCAACGATGGCAAAACCCTGACGGTGGACCCTGGTCACGAGGCCTACCACGGTCTGGCTGCCGGGGCCAAACAAGACCTGGTGCTGAGTTACCGGGTCACTGATGCACAGGGGGCCAGTGTGGCCCAAAGGGTCACCATCACCCTCACGGGCACCAACGATGCACCCACGGTGAGCGCGGCTTTGGCTGTGGACGCCACAGAGGGCGCCGGTCTGGCGGCGCTGCATTTGCTCAAAAACGCCAACGATGTCGATGCCGACAACCTGCGTGTGCAAGGCCTGAGCTTCACCGTCGGTGGCGAGCCCACCGGCAACACCGGGCAAGACCTGCCCGCCGGCATGGGCCTGGGCAGCGACCTGGTGCTGCGCCTGGACCCGCGCCACCCGGCCTACAACACCCTGAAGGTGGGCGAGACCCTAAGCATTGTGGCCAGCTACACCGTGTTGGACGGGCAAGGGGGCACGGTGGCACAAACCGCGACCTTCTCCCTGACGGGCACCAACGATGCGCCCCGAGTCAACGCCGCCAAGGCGGTGATCGGCCAAACCGTGATGGCGGGCGGCAGCTTCAGCTACACCTTTGACGCGCAGGCTTTTGTGGATGTCGAGGGCGAAGCCCTGAGCTACAGCGCCAGCCTGGCCGATGGTGTGGCCTTGCCCAGTTGGTTGCAGTTCAATGCCGAGAGCCGTACTTTCAGCGGAACTGCCCCGGCCTCAGCAACGGCCAGCCAGTTGAACATTCGCATCACCGCGACCGACGGCACGGCCGACACGGCTTTGTCCGCGTCGCAGGGCTTTACCTTGGCCATCAGCCCTGCAGCGGCACCGGTGGCCAAGGTCGACCTGGCCCAGGTGCTGGAGAGCGGGATCGACACCAACGGTCAAGAACAGGGGCAAACGACTGCCGCGGACAATGTGCTGAACAACGACACGGCATCCACCGCCTTGACCGTGACCGGCGCCAGGTCTCACGCCAGCGCAGATACTTCGGTGTCGATGATTCCGGTGCCTGCGGGCAGCAGCAGCGCGCAGAACGCGCTGACTTTGCAGGGCCTGTACGGCACGCTGCAAATCGGCGCCGACGGCAGCTACAGCTACAGCCTCGATGCGGCCCGCAGCAATGGCCTGAAGGCCGGGCAGGTGGTGAACGACATTTTCAGCTACCAGGTCAGTGACAACGCGGGGCAGACCGCCAGCAGCCAGTTGCTGGTGCAGGTGACTGGCAGCAACGACGCCCCGGTGGCCAGTGTGGCTCAGACCACTTTGAGTTTGGCACAGGGGCAGGCTTTTGCCTACACCATGCCTGCAACGCTGTTTGCCGACCCGGACCGCGACGGCCTGAGCTTGAGCGCAGCGCAAGTGCAAGAAGGCACCACAGCGGCCTTGCCCGACTGGCTGCAGTGGGACGCCGTGACGCGCAGCTTGCGCGGCACCCCGCCTGAAACCGCCAGCGGTACCCTGACGGTGCGTGTCAGCGCCAGCGATGGCCAGGGCGGCATTGCGCACAGCGATGTGGTGCTGCAACTGGCCAAGCCCGCAGCCCCGGTGGCCGTGGCCGACGTCAATACCGTGACCGAGGCGGGCCTCAGCAGCCACGGTGCCGTGGTGGGCAAGGCGCAGGCGCTGGGCAATGTGCTGGGCAATGACAGCCGCAGTGCCAGCAGCTTCCGCGTGAGTTCGGCCGATGTTGGGGCCACTTTGGGGGCGCAGGCCCAGCCGATTGACACTGTGGTCGAGGACAGCCCGGGCTCGGTGCTTCTGACGGGGGCTTATGGCAGCCTGACTTTGTATGCCGATGGCTACTACGCTTACCAGCTCAGCAACCAGGCCAGCTCGGTGCAGGCACTCAAGGTCGGTGAGCAGCGCGACGATGTGTTCACTTACGAGCTGACCGACAGCGCCGGACAAAAAGCCCGTGCGCAACTGACGGTTAAAGTGCAGGGCAGCAACGACGCGCCCACCGTGGCCGCCGCCTTGGTGTCGGCGGCCAACGAGGGGGACAGTGCCTACACCATCGACCTGCTGCAAGGGGCCAGCGATGTGGACGACAGCGCTCTGAGCGTGTCGGGCCTGACTTACAAGGTGGGCAACGGCGCCGTCAGCAGCACCTTGTCGGCAGGCTTGAGCCTGGGCGCCGATGGCAAGACCCTCACGGTCAACCCGAGCCACGCGGCCTTTGGCGACCTGGCCGAGGGGGCCACCCGGCAAGTGCTGGTGAACTACCTCGTCAAGGACGCGCAGGGCGCCAGTGTGGCCCAGAAGGCGACCATCACGCTCACGGGCACCAGCTTTGATGCGGCCCCGACCTCCAGTGCCGTGGCCAGCGAGGCCCCCAGGGCTTACGACCAGGGGGCCTTGAGTGGCCCCACCGCCGACAACTTCATGCTGCGCTTCAGCGAAGTGGTCAATGCCGATTTGCTGCAGGATGCCATGGCCCAAGGCAAGGTCAGCCTGCTGGGGGCCAACGGCGTCAGCCGCAGCCTGGGGGCTGGCGCGGTGCTGGAGGCTTACACCCCCAGCAGCATTGTGGTGACGGGTTTGTCAGAGGCTGCCAACGGCAGCTACACCAGCCTGTGGAGCACGGCCACCAACAGCAACACCGTGGTGCCGACTTTTGCCAACGGTTTTGGTCTGGCCAAGCCCGACAGCTTCAGCGTCAACAACAGCACCACCATTTACAAAAAGACCAACACCGACGGCAGTGTCTGGTACATCTGGCAGCAAACCGGCTGGCGGACCTGGATCATCTCGCAGGACAACCCGCTGGATGCGCAGGGCAATGCCCGGGAGTGGTTCATTTCCACCGCGACCAACAGCACCGACCCGACGGTCAGAACGGCGGTGCTGGGCGTGTCGGGCTGGAGTGCCAAGACGGGGGCCTTGCAAGAAGGCGTTGACCCCTGGGCCGGGACCAGCCGCATCGCCGCGGCCGACCTGGAGCCCAATGGCTGGGGGCGCACCTTTGTGCTGGCCCTGGGCGCGGGTAACACCGCGCAGGCGGGCGACACGCTGGTCATCGACAAAGTTTTTGTCAAAGACACGGCCAACAAGCTCGCGACCAGCGATGTCACTTTTGCGCTGCCTGCCGACATCACGCGCCCCACGGCCCTGAGCAGCAGCCCTGCCGTGGTGCAGGGCATTGGCAGCGACGGCTCGGTCAAAACCACGGCCCTGGTGGCGGGCGACATCGTGCGCGTGACAATAACCATGAACGAAGCGGTGACCGTGAGCAGCAACACCACGCCTTCGCTCACGCTGGAACTGGACGCCAGCACCCGCCAGGCCGGCATCAACCGTGGTCTGAGCTTTGCCAACGGCGCCACCAGCAGCAACAAACTGGTGTTTGACTACGTGGTGCAAACAGGCGACAGCGACGTGCTGGGGGGCATCACCGTTGGGGCTTACAACCGCAACAACAGCAATGTGTTTGACTTGTCGGGTAACCGATTCTCAGCGCCGAGCAACGTGGTGGAGACGAGCAACACCGTCAGCATTGGCGCTGACACTACGGCCCCGACCATTGCCAGCGTGTACAACTCTGACAAAGCTGTGGTCTCTGGCACAGTGGGTGATACGTTCAACTTCCGGTTCGCAGAAATCGTCAACGTGGACCACCTGGAGACCGCCTTTGCCAATGGCCAAATCAAGGTCACCAGTGCAGACGGAACGGTGGTGCGCAACCTGGGGGCAGGCGCCCAAGTGGAAGCCACTTACCCCAGCACCATCACGGTCAGTGGCTTCAGCACGGCAGCCGACGGCGCCTACACCACGCTGTGGAGTCCGGCGTACAACAAGAACATGGGCGCGCCTGTTTTCTCGGGTTTCAGCACCAGTGGTGTGGCACTGAGCGCCGATGTCAACAACTACCCGGTTTACAAACACATCGACAGCGCTGGCCAGGGCTGGTATTTGTGGCGCCCTGTGGGCTGGAGCAACTACGTGCTCACGCCCGAAAGCAGCTCGGTCAATGGCACAGCGCAGAGTTGGTGGGCCAGCGGTTCGGGTGGGGGCACAGGCACCAGCAGCGTGCCACGCGAGGGCGTGGTGCTGGGGGGCGAATGGTATGCCAACAGTGGCCAGCTCAGCAACAGCCAGAGCATGTGGACCAGCAGCAACAAACTTTCGGTCCAGCCGAGTCTGGAGGCGACGGGCTGGGCTTACACATTCACGTTGGCCCTGGGCAGCGGCCATGAGGTGCAGCAGGGCGACCAAATTGTCATTGGTGCGGGTGCCGCAAAAGATGCCAATGGCAACAGCAACAGCAGCGACATCACCAGCCTGCCCGCCGACATCACCCGCCCGGTGTTGGGCACGGCGGTGGTCAAAGGCTACAAAAACACTTGGGACACACAGACCCAAAGCAGCACTTATGCTGAAACCACCGATTCGCTTGTGCAGCACGACTTGATCCGCGTGGGAATTCCGGTCAGCGAAAATCTCAAGCTCTACCACAGCGGCGGCTACGTTGGCCATGTGGCGTTGGACATTGGCGGACAGACCCGTTATGCCACCCTCAATTTGCAACTGAGTTCGAGCACGGGCACCGTTACCTGGGGCTTCAGCAGCAACAAGCTGGTCTACGAGTACTGGATTCAAAGCGGAGATGTGGACACCGCAGGCGGAATCACCGTGGGGGCCATGAACCGTGGCAATGTGGGCCTGTACGACGCTGCCAGCAATCGGCCCTGGGTGCCCAGCGATGTGCCCGAAGAGGCCAATACCATCACGGTCGTGGACAACACGCCGCCCTCCATCTTGAACTCGGTCTACTCCAGTGCAAGCACTGTGGTTCTGACATTGAGTGAGGCGCTGGACGCAGCGCATTTGCCCCCTGCCAGTGCCTTTGCGGTCACGGTCAACGGCCAGAGTGTGGAGGTGAAAAGCGTTGCCGTGGCAGCGGGCAGCAATTCGGTGCTGGTCTTGACCTTGGCCAGTGCGGCAGCCAGCGGCACATTCGTTCAGGTGAGTTACACCGACCCCACGACTGACAACGACACATTGGCCTTGCAAGACCTGTCGGGCAACGATGTGCAGAGCAACAGCTACCAAGCTACAGCCATTGCTGCGCCCAGCGTGCAGTATGTCCACACGGGTTTTGACAAGATTGAAATCGCGGGTGAGAGCGAATTGCGGTTCATGCTCAAGTTCAGCGATCTGGTCAAGGTTGCCGGTACTCCGCGCCTGGTGCTCAGTGTTTCCGACGGCAGTACAAGCCAGACGGTGTACGCTAATTTCGAGCCCTACACCGATGCCAACCATGGTCAGACCGGGGTGGAGTTTGTCTACCGCCCGGCCGCCGGTGTGCAGGGGCAGGTGCATGTGAGCGCCTTCGACGCCAATGGCGGCAGCATCACCGCTTACAACAGCGCTGGCACGGTCGATGCCAACATCACACTCAACGACAGCACCGTGTTTTCGCCCTACACCTGGGTTTATGCACAAGGTCTGGACAGCACGGCCGGCGACAGTGCCAACAACCTGTTGACGCCCTGGTTTGACGCACCTCAAAACACGCCGCGCGCCCTGAGCGCCAGCAGCGCCAATGGCGGCGCGGGCAACCGCGACGCGCTGGCCGTGTCGGTGCTCTTGCCGGGAAGTGTCACCAGCAGCAGCGCAGCTGCAGCCTACAGCCTGAGCTACAACGTCACCACAGAAGGTGTGCGCCAAGTCTTGCTGAAAAACGGCAGCACCGTGGTGGACACCTACACCGTGCCCAGCGACGCCCACTGGCCCATGGGGGTGGAGCAACTGATTTACCACGCGGTGTACAAAGACAGCGCCGGTCAGGTGCAGTTTGCTGGCTTGGACAATGTCTTGCTCACCTTGGGGCAACACGAATACATCGACCCCGTCAATCCTAACCAGCGCTGGGTGCAGGGCAGCCTGAACAGCGATGTGATCGATGTGTCGGGCCGTGACGCAGCGCAGTTCATTTTTATCGAAGGCGAGCAGGGCAACGACACCATCACGGGCCACGATGGGGTGGACATCATCCGCGGGGGTGGTGGGACCAACCTCATCAATGCGGGCAAGGGCGATGACCATGTGGTGATTCGCCGTGGCACCGACAGCACTGACGGTGGCGAAGGCATCGACACCTTGCGTTTTGACTTGCCCGGCCAGGAAAAGAAAATCACCGTCGATGACGCTGGCCTGATCCATGTGTATTCGGCCTACGGCTCATGGGACTATGGCTTTACCCCAGATGCCAACGGCTGGGTCGAGCGTTACCGCCTGAGCACCGACTTTGGGACCGATGGAAGCAACCGCATCGCGGTGTACGACGTGGCCCTGGGCCGCAACGTGGCCCAAGCCAAAAACATGGAACGCCTGCAGTGGCGCCTGGACGAGAACAGCAGTGGCCGCAGCACCAACACCTTCAAGGTGGGCACCAGTGGTGACGACACCATCAATGCCGTGGCCGATGTGGTGCTGGCCGGTGCGGGCAACGACACCATCACCCTCAGCAGTGGCTGGCTGCACACGAACGACTGGCGCAACGGCGATCGGGCCTTGCTGATCGACGGCGGGGCCGGGCGCGATGTGCTGCAGTTGACGACTTTTGTGAGCGGCCAGTTGAGCCAGGCTTTTGAATGGAATTCCGGCAGCAACGTCAACGCCTCGCGTGTGCTCAAAAACATTGAAGGGCTTGGCTTGGCGCAGGGCAGCTACCTGGAGTTGAGTGCGCAGGACATCCACAACCTCTACGCCAGTGGCAGCAACACCAGTGCCTGGGGTGAGGTCATCAGCGGCCTGGACGCCAGCCAGCGGCAGTTTCTGGTGTCAGGGTTAGGCAGTCTGAGCCTGAGTGACAGCAGCGGCTGGACAGCCAAAGCCGCGACCGTCAGCTACAACAACCAAAGTCACAAGGTGTTCCAGCACAGCAGTGGCGTGCAGTTGCTGGTGGACTCCAATGTCTGGGTCTCCGGCCTTGGCATTGTGAATGAGAACAGCAACTCCTTGTTGATCAGTTCGGACACTTTCAATGGCGAAGTCAGTGAAGGCAACAGTGGCATCACTCCCGTGACATTCACTGTCACGCGAACCGGCAATAGCGCTTCAGAGCTTTTGGGTACGTGGTTATTGAGTCATTACGGTACCAGCAGCGCTGACTTTGCAGATGGACAAATGACCAGTGGAACCGTGTCTTTTGCGACTGGGCAAACCAGTCAGACCATTGTGATCAATGTCAAAGGTGACACAGATTGGGAAAATAACGAGCGTTTTGGTGTGAGTGTGTCTTACCCTGGGGAGGGAACATCCCTTGGATTTACCCAGACCGAAGTCACAGTCCGTGATGACGATGGTTTTGTGATGGGGGATGGCCCCGCTCCGGTCGTCACCTTGGTGCGGGCCGAAACGCCTACCTTTGTGACCCCCGGCGATACGCTGAAGTTTGTGGTGGAGCTGGACCAGGTGGTGACGGTGCAGGGCACGCCGCGCCTGGCGCTGGTGCTGACGGACCCCACGGGGGCGCAGCCGCCGCGCACGGTGTACGCAGACTTTGTGCCTTACAGCGACTCGATCAACGGCACCTGGAACCAGCAGTCGTCCGTGGAGTTTGCCTACACCTATGGCAGCGCCGATGCGGTGGGCGCGGGCTGGATGTACCGCATCAGCGGTTTGGAAAACGTCAACGGCAGCAGCATCAAGAGTGTGGAGTCTGCAAGCTACAACCAGAGCGCGAACCTGACGCTCAACCGTGTGGCCATCACTGCGGGCACCTGGCTGTACACCTCGTTCACCGGCGTCACCGGCACGGCCAACAACGACATGATGGAGGTGTTTGATGCGGCCAGCACTGTGGTGCCCAAAACCTTGAGCAGCACCAGCGCCAATGGCGGTGCCGGCGACCGCGACGTGATGGGTGTGCCCGTCTTGTTGCCCAGCAGCGTGACCACGGCCGTTCAGGCGCGTAACTATTACCTGAACTACGAGGTGAGCACCGACAGCAACGGCGCTGCCACAGGCCGTTACGTCAAGCTCTACCAATCGGGCAACAGCACGGCAGTTGACACCTACACCCTGCCCCTGAATGGCAGTGGCTGGCCGAATGGGGTTGAGGCCTTGGGTTATTTCCTGCAGTTCAAGGACGCCAACGACCAGATCCAGGAGGCTGATCATCCAGGCGATCACCTCATTTTTTGGAAAGCAACATCGAGTGCCACCGACAGCGTCAACGGTGATGTGGCTTACCAGGGTTCGTACCTCAGCGACACCATCAATCTGGCGGCGGTATCGCCGACCATCCCCACAGCCAGCCGGGTGCTGGTGCGGGGCAACCAGGGCAACGACAACATCACCGGCCACGACGGGATCGATGTCATCCATGGTGATGGGGGCAATGACACTGTCAATGCAGGAGCGGGCAATGACCTGGTGTTTCTGAGTACGGGCGTGGACACCCTGGATGGCGGTACCGGCACCGACACGCTGGCGTGGTTTGTAAAGGGGCAGGAAGCCATGCCTGCGTTCACGGCCGACGGCAAGTTGCAGGTCATGAGTGCGTTCGGTGTCTGGAGCAACGATAACTTCACCCCCGACAGCAATGGGTTTCAGCTGGACTGGACATTTGACATCAACGGGCAGACCGGCGACATCCTGACCCAGCGTGCGGGCAGCAGCGAAGTCAGCACCGCCAAAAACTTTGAAAAGATGCGTGTTTACAGCGATCTCTACCAGGTGGTGCGCGGGGATACGACCGGCGAGTTTGACATTTTGTTAGGTACCAGCGGCAACGATGTGCTTGACACCACCGACTCCCAGGGTATTTTGCATGGCTTGGACGGCAACGACACCATCCGCATGGTGACCGCCTCTACGCCTGTGGTCATGGGGGGCCTTGGCGATGATGTGGTGGTCTTGATGGCCGCTGTGTTCGGTTTGGATGGCAATGGCGACATCATGGTGCACGGCGGTGCCGGCACGGACACCCTGAAGGTGGGCGCGGATCTCAATGGCGCGACTTTGTACCAACCGGGCGCAGACAGTGGCACCTTGCTGCAGAGTTTCGAGGTGTTGGACATCACGGGCAGCACTGAGGCTTCTTCTGCGGGCAACACCCTGCGCTTCAGTGCGGCCTGGATGCGCGATCTGACCGATGCGGGCAGTAGCCGCAGCTTTGCCATTGTGGGCGACAGCCAAGACAGCGTGAGCTTGCTTCAGGCCGACAACTGGCAACAACAGGCCAGCAGCGACCGCAGCGGCTTTGCCCTCTACGCCACCACGCTCGACAGCGTGGCTTACCAGCTTTACCTGGGCAACACACTCACGCAGGTGAATGCGTCGGCCGTGTTCTGAGTCCGCATGGATCAACCACCGAAAGGAAATACCATGCCTTTTTTAGTCGGCCCTGCAAAACCCCTGAACCCCGCATGAATGCTTGTGGTTTGGGGTGAATCCGGATGGTCAGAACTCTCAAATAGATATTCAATGGAGCCTGTTTTCTGGGAGTTTTTGAAAGCAGCGCCATGACAGACGACTTTTTCCGCAACCGCCTGGACCAGATGATCGATTTTCGCCACCCGCTGGCGGTGCTGGACAACCGCATGCCGTGGCAAGAAATCGAGGCATTGCTGGTCCGGCGCTGGGCGCGGCCAGTCAAAGCAGGCAAGAAGATCGATGGCCTGGATGTGTTTGGTCCGGTCACTGCTGTTGCCGGTGGCGGCACCTCCAACGCCGGCCGTCCGCGCCTGCCCACCCGTCTGATGGTGGCCCTGCTGTACCTCAAGCATGCGTTCAACGAGAGCGACGAGGACGTGATCCAGCGCTGGGGCGAGACACCGACTTGGCAGTACTTTTCATGCAATAAGTATTTTGAGCACCAGTGGCCGTGCGACCCCACACAACTGGGGCGCTTCCGTAAAACTCTGGGCGAAGAAGGTGTGGAAGAGCTGCTCGCCCGCACCATGGAGGTAGCGGTCACCCTCAAGCTGATCGCCAAGAAAGAGTTGACCCGCGTGATCGTGGACTCCACGGTGCAAGAGAAAGCTATGGCACACCCCACCGACAGCAAACTGCTGGAGACGGCCCGAGTCAAAGTGGTTGAAGCCGCCAAGGTCAATGGCATCGAGCTCAAGCAAACCTACGCAAAAGAAGGCCAGCTGCTGTGCTACAAGGCTGGGCGTTACGCCCATGCCCGGCAGTTCAAGCGCATGCGCAAAGTCATCAAACGCCAGCGTACCATCGTTGGCGGGCTGCAACGCGAGGTGGCTCGCAAGATGACCACGCTCAGCCAAGCCATACAAGACACCTTGGGCCAGACCTTGGGCCAGACCTTGGGCAAGGCCAAACGCTTGGTCACGCAGACCGGCACCCGCAAAGCGCTGGGCAACCGCGCCAAGCTCTACAGCTGGCACGCGCCAGAGGTGGAGTGCATCAGCAAAGGCAAAAGCCGCAACCCGTACGAGTTTGGTGTGAAGGTCGGCCTGGCCATGACGCTCAAGGGCAACCTGATCGTGGGTGCCAGGAGCTTTCCTGGCAACCCGTATGACGGGCACACCATGCACCCTGATGGCCACCCAAATTCCCCCACTTATGGCCACCTCAAACTCCCCCACCTGAATTGATCGGGGACAGGGTCTCAACGCCGACACCGTCGGCACCTGTGGGCAGGACGCATGTTCCGGC
>NZ_JASGBH010000019.1 GCF_030053395.1 Limnohabitans lacus
TCGCGCAGCAGCAAAGGATTCAAACCAATGCCGCTGCAAATCTCAACCCTCAAGTTTTGGATTAACCTTGAACCCTTGGACTACTTCCAATTGATTGGTACGGCCAGAGGGGGCAGGTCAGGCGGCCTGCAGGCGCTGCTGAAATTGCGCAATGCCCCGGCGCACGGCTTCGCGCTGGGACTGGTTGGGGTCGACGATGGGGTGTTCCTTGCCTTCGGTCATGCCTTATTGTCGGTCAGTTGCAGGCGAGTTTTTGAGCGACAACATCGCGCCTTTGTGCGGTCAGTTGTCGGCTGGAGTCCAACCGAGAGGGCGCAGCTTCAGCAAGTGGCGCAAGCCTGCAAAGCCTTGGCCGTCTGCAAACGTGTCTCCTCGATCAGAAAGTCCAGAAAAACGCGGGTGCGTTGCGGCATGAATTTGCGTGTGGGCACGGCCGCGTACATGCTCAGCCGACCCGTGATCCACGGTGCCAGCACGCGCACCAGCTCACCGCGTGTCAGATACGGTGCCACCATGTCCATTGCCACCGAGGTGATGCCCGCGCCATCGAGCGCCGCGCGCAACAGGCTGTCGGTGTGGTTGACCAGCAGCACCGGCTGGATGTCGATCTCGATGGGCTGCGTTGGGTTGTCGGGGCACCACATTTGCCACATGCGAGGCCGCATGTGGGGCATTTTCAGGCGCAGGCAATCGTGCTGCATCAGGTCCTGTGGTTGCTGCGGCGCGCCGCGTTGGCGCAGGTACTCGGGCGAGGCCACCAAAATGGCTTCGGACTCCAGCACTTTGCGCGCAATCACATCGCCGTTAAAGCTCTCATCGGTGCCCAGCAAGGTGATGTCGAAGTCCTCAATCGGTGGCTCCCGCAAGGTTTCCACCTCCAGCTCGATCAGGATTTTGGGATAACGCCTGCGAAACTCCGCCAGCAAAGGCGCAACCACATAAGTCGCCAGCACCGGTGGCGCATGCAGTCGCAGCAGGCCCGCCAGCTCGGTGGTCTGCGCACTGACCACCGCATCGGCTTCGTCAATGTCCTGCAGGATGCTGCGCACACGGCCCAGGTACTGCTGGCCCGCTTCGGTCAGCGACAGGCGGCGGGTCGAGCGCTGCAGCAAGCGCGTGCCCAGGTGGTCTTCCAGATCGGCCACCAGGCGCGTGACCACCGGCGCTGACATGTCCAGCGCACGGGCAGCGGCGGCAAATCCCCCCTCATTCACCACGCGCTCAAACACGCGCATCGACAACAAACGGTCCATGAAGCACTCCAAAACGGGATTTCAAGCCCTTGATTGTTTCTAATTTAGAAATAACTCAATGTGTTTTTGATTGTTTTTCTATTGATTCGGAAATTTTACAGTTCAACCCATCGATGCAGCGCTTTCAACCAACGCTTCACCGATCAGGTCAAAGCCCCGTCAATCCGACAGGCAGACCGTTTTTCAAACTTTCAAGGAAACCTGATCATGAACCGCTCTTATTTCTCCGCCATCACCCTCGCTGTTGCTGCCTTGGCTGCTGGAAACGCCATGGCTGCCGACGCATCTGCAGCCAAAACCCGTGAGCAAGTCAAAGCTGAACTGGCCGAAGCCATTCGCACGGGCGACTTTGTCGTCAACAGTGAAACCCATCAAAAAGCCAATGAATTGAACCCAGGCCTGTACCCCGCCAAGTCGGCCGCTCAGGGCAAGACCCGCGAACAGGTGAAAGCTGAACTGGCCGAAGCCCTGCGCACCGGCGACTTCGTCGTCAACGGTGAAACCCATCAAAAAGCCAATGAAGTGAACCCTGGCCTGTACCCCGCCAAGTCTGCTGCTCAGGGCAAGACCCGCGAGCAAGTGAAGGCCGAGTTGGTCGAAGCCCTCCGCACCGGCAACATCATGGCGGATGGTGAAACTGGCCTGAAGTTGAACCAGTTGTACCCACAGCGTTACAACCGCAACATCTGATGAGTCACCACACGGCCAGCCTGTCCATCGGGGTGATGGCTCCGGGCATGGCCTGAGCATGGCCCTATCCGGCCCATTTTCAGCGGCGTCGATGACGCCGCTTTTTTTGCGCCATGTGCACTCAATGGTTTTGAGCCATGTCGCTGTGGCTGAGTTGTCCTTGAACCACCGTGTGCGCAATCAAGCGCTCATCGCCCAGCACGATCATGGCGAACAGCCATTCGGCCAGAGTCTCGGTTTGTGCGGTGCGCCGGGCCAGCAGGGGCGTGGCTTTCGGGTTGAGCACCACGAAGTCGGCTTCGCAGCCGGGCAGCAGGTTGCCCACTTTGCCGTCCAGGTCCAGCGCGGCGGCGGCACCTGCCGTGTGTTGCCACCACAGGTGTTCGGGCGCGAGGCTGATGCCAGGATGCCCCACACTTTGCCTTGCGACGGTGTAGGCCGCGTGCATGGTGTGGAAAGGGCTGAAGCTGGTGCCGCCGCCCACATCGCTGGCCAGGCCATAGCGCAAGCTAGCCGCGTCCGAGGCGGTGTAGTCAAAAAAGCCGCTGCCCAGAAACAGGTTGCTGGTGGGACTCACGGCGGCGGTGGCACCCACTTCGGCCATGCGGCAACGGTCGGCTTCATCGAGGTAGATGCAGTGCGCATAAACCGAGCGTTGCCGCAGCAGGCCTGCGCGCTCGTACACGTCCAGATAACTGCGCGCTTCGGGGAACAGTTCTTTCACCCAGCGGATTTCGTCGAGGTTTTCCGCCACGTGCGACTGGATCCACACATCGGGAAACTGCTGCGCGATCTCGCCTGCGCCATGCAGCTGCTCAGGGCTGCTGGTGGGCGCAAAGCGCGGCGTGGTGGCATAGCCCAGGCGGTCCACGCCGTGCCAGCGGCGGATCAGGTCTTCGGTCTGGCGCAGGCTCAAGGCCGTGTCGGAGTCGCGCAGGCCGTCAGGGCTGTGGCGGTCTTGCAGCACCTTGCCGGTGACCATGCGCAGGCGCCGTTGTTGTGCCTCGGCCATGAACACATCGACCGACTCGGGGTGAGCTGTGGCGAAGCACAGCGCGGTGGTCACGCCGTGGCGCATCAGTTCGTCCATGAAAAATGCGGTCACTTCGTGTGCATAGGCCTGGAACGCCTCACCCAGTTCAAAGGACAACGGCACAAACCCCGCCCCTCGGGCGTTGTGGTCTTGCTCTAGGCGCCACTGCTGGGCAAAGCGGTACACCGGCCCACGGCTGCCGCCGTAGCCCATGGCGCGCAAGGCCTCGAACATGGCCTTGATGCCGCGGCGCTCGCGCTTATTGCGGTGCTGGTCGGCCTTGAGCCAGCGGGCCAGGGTCTCTTCAAAAGGCCCCAGGACGCTCACCACCTTCACCCGCTTCGGATACTTCGGCTCCCGCATCTCGGGCTCAGATAACCACTTGCTGGCCGTGTTGCGCGAGATCCCCAGCCGCCGGCTGGCCTCCCGCACCGATACGCCATCCCTCAGCACGAGGCGGCGCAATTTTCTCAATGTGCTCACGTTGATCACTCCTGACCACCTTGCTGAAAAATTCAGCAGCGTAGCCGTCAACGTGGCTCAGTTTTCAGTGTGATTCTCCCCAAATTTGGCCCAGTTTTCGTTGTGATTCAACACTCAGAGCCGTGATCGACGGGGCAGGCATCATGTCCTTGTCGATGGAGATCGCAGCGCCTTACCTCACGCAAGGCACCTTGAAGCGGGTGCTCTCGCCCTGGATCACTGGGCGGGTCAGCTTGTATGCGGCGCTGCCAAGCCGCAAGTTCATTCCCGACCGGACACGGATATTTTTGGAATATTTAATCGAGCAGACACGGCTTCAGACCGAAACGGCCTTGCAGGCATGCGCCACTTGAAGTGCTGGTTCCATCCCGTGAGGCCCACAGTGCGAAACGGAGCGAGTTCACAGGAAGTTGTCAGGCGCTGTGAGGTGGCTGGCAGTTGCAACCGAGCTCGAATAGACCTGTCGTGATGTTTCCGAATGCCCGCTCCAGATCCATG
The DNA here is from genome assembly GCF_030053395.1 of Limnohabitans lacus. GTDB lineage: Bacteria > Pseudomonadota > Gammaproteobacteria > Burkholderiales > Burkholderiaceae_C > Limnohabitans_A > Limnohabitans_A lacus. Next base: position 3,958 of record NZ_JASGBH010000019.1, read on the forward strand.
AGCGCCGAAACGGCGGTTACAGGCTGTGACCACCGACCACTGTGAGCGGTCTGGGCCCTGCGGTCAGATCACAAGCATGAGTCTGCGTGCTCACCCATCCCTCACCATGCGTATGGCAGCGCTCGAATGTGCAATGAGCGCCAAGGCTGGGCCGGACATGCACGGCGAAGCCCGGAGCATCGAAAGGATCAATCGAGGGGGGTACTCGATTTCCGCACCAAACTTGCGGCTCTCGGCGTAGACCAAAGTTGCGAACTGCTTGGGCGTCGCTGGGATCAGGTCACCGCCTTGCTCGTACAGTGCCTCGGGGCTTACTCCCTCTTGGCGCACCCTCATGGGTGAATATTTGGATTGTGTTTTTCATGAACGCGGCAGCATTTCCGCTTAGCTGGGGCAACAAGGCAATCTGGTCTTGCTCAATATGCTGCAACACCATCTCATTGACCCCCCCAATCAGACTGGTGGAAAGCCATTGCGGGATCTGGTTTTCGCGCTGATAGGCAGCGGCTTCCAGGAGCACAGCAGCTATTTTTTCCATGGCGATGCGTCTGGCACTCAGGCCTGCGGCGCCGAGCGCTAGGATTTCCACAAACAAGGTACGTAGCAGCACAGGATTGGCGGCCAACGTTTCCAGATAGATCTGGATGGTCCGATCGATCTGGGAACTCCAGTCACCCTGTGGGTCGATGCTTGCACGTAATGTGGCCTCAATCCTCTGCGCAGAGTGATTGAACAACGCAATCAGACATTCGCTCTTATCTTTGAAAAATTGGTAAAAGGTTCTTTTGGACACGTTCGCTTCGCGCACGATGTCTGATGTCGTGAGCTCCGCATACCCACAAGCCGTGACCGCCCGCGCCATCCCCTCCAGCAACCGGGTGCGATGCTCGTCGTCGGGAATTTGGGGGCGACTCATCGCGCAAGTATCTCACATTAGGTACTTGACAGTACCAATAATCCGATTAGAATTTCGATTATGGTACCGATTGGTACCGACAAAGAGAATGCCATGTTGAATCAACCAAATCGATTGCGCACCAAACTGTCACTGTGTGCCTTGATAACTGCGGCGGCCTGCGTTCCCGCGCTGACACGGGCTGAAGCGCTCAGCTTCGAAGAGGCCGCACGGCGCCTCCAAGCCAATTCTGATCGTCTGGCAATGACTCGCTTGTCGGTCGAGAGCGCGCAGTTGAAGGAGCAGGCTACCCGCTACCTGGGCGGCCCCGTGGTGTCCGTAGGCGCCGCCTCCTACAGGTTCCAAGGCGCGGTGCAGGGGGTCGATCTGTCACCGCTGACGCACACCATCGGTTCGTCCATTGCTGCTCTACCCCCTACCTTGGCTGCAGGCCTGTCACGCCTGCCGCAACTGCCGAACAGTGTCGACCTGAGCACTCAGCGCAGCGGCAACACCTCTTCTGTCTCGGCTGTATTGCCCCTTTACACCGGCGGCGCCACCACCGCCATCAAGCAGGCCTTAGAAGCCAAGACCGAAGAGGCCCGGGCGGACGGACGCCAGGCGCAGCAAGAGGTGTTTACGGAATTCGCGCAGCGTTATTTCGGAGCCCAGTTGGCTGAGCGCGCGGCCGGGTTGCGCGAGGCGGCCTTTCGAGCCGTCCAGGAGCATGACGCCGCGACGCAGCGAATGCTTGAAGCGGGCCTTGTCGCACAGGTCGAGCGACTCCAGGCCCGCGCTGCGATGGAGGAAGCCAAGCGGAACGCCCAAAAGGCTCGGGATGACGCTGAGTTGGCGTCTACCGCGTTGGCCAGAACCATCCGCAACGGTGAACGGGTTCAAGCCATGAGCCCTCTTTTCGTGATCAGTTCACCCATTGAGCCGCTTGGCTACTTCATCGACGCTGCTCTGGAACGACACCCAGGATTGGGCAAGGTGGCCGCCAAGCGGCATGAGGCCGAGCAGATTCATGCCCTGGAAGAGTCCCACAAGAAGCCCACGATATTTGCCTTCGGGCAACGCCAGCTCCGCTCCTCGGACCAAGCCAACTGGGTCGTGGGCGTGGGAGTCAGCTGGCGTCTGTGGGGGGGGGTGGACCGCTCCTTGATGAGCGAAGCATCGCATCGGCTCATCGAGATGGCGGACAGCCAGGACAAGCAGGCCCGAAATGACATCGCGCTGCTGGTCGAGAAACGGTGGATGGCCGTTGACCAGACCAGGCGTCAATTCCTGTCCCTGGCCCCAAGTCTGGAATTGGCCGATGCAGTCCTCCAACTCAAGACCAAGGGCCAGAAGGCGGGGACGAACTCCACATTAGAACTGATCGACGCAGAGGTGAACCTGGCTAAAACCAAGACCGAGCAGGCACAGTCGGCTTATGACTATGTTAAGGCCCTCGCCGATCTCCTGGAAGTGGCCGGTCTGTCCGATCAATTCACCAGCTACATGGCCCGTGCCGATCTGAAAGCGCAATGAGATGAATAAGAAACTACCCGTCACACTGGTCACTATCGGCGCAGTGGCAGTTCTCGGCCTGGGCCTGTGGAAGGCCCAGCAGCCTGGCGCGGAGGCCTTCCAGGGACAGATGGAGGTGCAGGAAGTCGATGTCGCTTCCAAGGTCAGCGCCCGCATCGCAGACATCCTCGTCAAGGAGGGGGATGTCATCACGGTGGGCTCACCGCTCATTCGCCTGGACAGTCCCGAGGTGACCGCCAAATTGGCGCAGGCCACGGCAGCCCAGGAGGCTGCCCAGGCCACGGCGGCCAAGGTGCAAAAGGGTGGCCGGCCCCAGGAGGTGGAAATCGCCCGCCTGAACTGGCAGCGCGCCCAGGCCGCGGCGGATCTATCACAAGCATCGTTCAAGCGGATTGAGGGACTGGCCCGGGACGGCTTGATCGCCGCACAAAAGCGCGACGAGGCTGAGGCTAATTTCAAGGCAGCCCGCGATCAGGCCTTGGCCGCGCAGGCCCAGTATGAGATGGCGCGCGACGGGGCACGTTCCGAAGACAAGCAAGCTGCCGCCGCCCAGGCACGTCAATTGGCTGGCGTCGTGGCTGAAGTTCAGGCGGCCAAGGCCGAGACGGAGCTCAAGAGCCCGGTGGCCGGTGAAGTGGTCAAGGTCCTGGGGCGTGTGGGCGAGATCTCGCCCCAAGGAGTGCCTGTGGTCACGGTCGCCAACATGGCAGATCAGTGGGTGGTGCTCAACGTGCGCGAAGACAAGCTCGATAAGTTTGGCGTCGGCAAGGAATTCGATGGCACCTTGCCCGCCTTGAAAGGCCGCAAGGTTCGCTTCAAGGTGTACCGGGCAGCAGTGATGCCCGATTTCGCCACCTGGCGTGCCACGCGCTCCGATCAGGGCTTTGACATCAAAACCTTCGAGGTCCGGGCCCGCCCGTCCCAAGTGATCGAGGGGGTTCGCCCAGGCATGTCCGTTCTGGTCGATTGAATTGACCATGCACCACTTCTTCGACAGCGCCAGGCGGGAAGCCCGTCGCCTAGGCCAAAGCCCCTGGGACCTGGCGATGGTGACGTGGGTGCCTTTGCTGGCCGTGGTGCTGGTCGTGTGGATGTTCTCCAGCGCCATCCCGAGGAACCTGCCAGTCGGCGTGGTAGATGAAGACCACTCCGGGCTGTCGCGGCAACTGGTGCGCATGCTCGACGCCTCGCCTGGCATTCAGGTTGTCGACGAATTCGACAGCGAATCCTCGGCCCAAAACGCTCTCAGGAGCGTGCGGGTATACGCGATGGTCAACATTCCCCGGGACTTCGAGCGAGACATCAAGCGCGGGGTCAAGACCGAAGTCACCCTGCGCCATAACGCCCAGTTTGCCACGCACTCGAGCCTGCTGCAGCGGGATGTGCGCACGGTGGTGGGGACCTTGGCTGCCGGTATCGAAGTGTCGGCTCGAACCAAGCGAGGTGAATCCCCCCAACAGGCCAAGACCAGCTTTAATCCGATCCAGACTCAATCGATTGTGCTGTTCAACGGGTCCGGTAACTACGAAAAGTACCTGACTGCTGCCGTGATCCCGGCCATCCTGCACATTCTGGCAATGACGGCTGGTGCCTGGGCGGTAGGTCGAGAGTTGAGGGACAAGACGCTAGGACAGTGGCTGGGACACGAGGGAGGGCGGTCCGTCGCGGTCGCCCTGCTGGGCAAGCTGGCGATTCCCTGGATGACGCTTACGGGGATCGGTACCGGAGCGCTTTGGTTCATCACGGCCGGGCGTGGCTGGGACATCCCCGGGCATCTTGCCTGGATCTGCCTCGCCCTGGCTTTGCTCATGGCACTGTCTCTGGCCGCGGGTGCTGCGGTGGCCGCACTGACCAAGTCTTTGCGGACCGCGTTGTCCGTGACTGGACTTCTAACCGCCCCGGCCTTCGCATTCAGTGGCATGAGCTTCCCACTGAGTGCAATGCCTGACAGCGCTCGCCTATGGGCGACTTCCATGCCGTTCACCCACTACATCCGGCTGCAGACGGAGCAATTGCTGATGGGCTTGCCGGCCCGCGCGAGTGCTGCGACTCCTGTGGCATTCCTGCTGGCCACTCTGGGTTTGCTCGCACTGGCCGCGTGGGGCTTGGTCCAGGCTCGCAACAAGCCATCGACATGGGGAGCTCGTTGACATGACCCTCCACCACTCAAGAACCCTGAGGACGGGGTTCGTCGCAACGCTGCGCGATGTTGTGCGAGACAAGGGCGTATTGATGCTGCTTTTTGCAGCGCCCTTGTTCTATGCTTTCTTCTACCCTTGGTTCTTCGGTCCGGAGGTCGTGACCCGAGTGCCGGTGGCGGTCATCGACCAGGATCACTCGGCTCTGTCACGGACGATCCAACGCCTAGCACTTGCCAACCCACGGATCGAGGTCAAAGCCGTAGCGTCTGATGAGCGCGCCGCGCAGGCCGCCATGAGTCGCGGCGAGATTGAAGGCTACCTGCTTCTCCCAGACACCCTGAAGGCAAACGTCGCCAGGGGGATGCCAGCTTTGGTGACGATCGTGTCGAACGGCGCCTACCCCATCATCAGCAAGGCGGTGCAGTACGGGTTAGCGGAAGCCGTAGGTGCAGCATCGGCGGGTATTGAAATCCGACAGCGAGAGGCAAAGGGTCAAAGTCCTCGTCAGGCCAGTGAGACTCGTACGCCGGTGGATTTTCAAGCCATTGCCTTGTTCAACGCCACAGAGGGTTACGGCAGCTTCATCGTTCCTGCCGTCGCCCTGCTGATCATGCATCAGACCCTTCTGATGGGAGTGGGGATGTTGGTGGCGACCTGGGTCGAGCAACGTGCAGTTCAAGCAAGTCCTATGGTCTGGATTGGACGCTGGCTGGCATTTCTCGTGCCGGGATTGGTGTCTGGGCTGTTTTATTTTGGATGGATTTTTTGGCTCTATGGCTACCCGCGCGCAGGAAACGTTGCTGGATCCCTAGTCTTCTTGGTCCTGTACTTGTCCGCCATCGTCACGCTGGGCTCATTGGTGGGCCTGTGGTGCCGAGATCGCGAACGGGTCCTCCAAGTGATTCTTTTCTCCACGCTGCCTTTGGTATTTCTTGCAGGATTTTCATGGCCGTCAGAGGCATTGCCTACCGCGTTGCAATACCTGCGTTGGTTGATTCCCACAACGGCGGGAGTCCAGGCAGCGTTGCGTCTGAATCAGATGGGTGCCCCCCTGCAAAGCGTGATGCCGTACCTCGGTTGTCTTTTTGTATTGACCTTGCTGGCCGGAAGCTTGGTATTGAAGTTCGAGGGAAAGTCGCCGCGTGCTTGAGGAGGTGGCGGCTGCCTGCGCATTGAGCGAGGCTGGCGTTGAAGATGCCTCATCGTTCAGGTGGGGTCAAACGTTGACTTCAGATGCGAGGCGGTCATTGGCGAATGGCAAAGGAATTTTCGCTTTTCCCAGTTCGCCGTCTTCTGGATGCAACGGCTCAAATGACCGTAACCAACCTGAAACAGCCATGCTGGCGTTTACTCTGAGCGGATGATCCCTTCAATTGCAGCACTTACTGCAAGGCTCGGAAAATCCGTGGGAGCCACGATACAGCCTTTGTACGGTAGTTAAGTTCGAATGTCCAACCCTGTCAAAAAAGATGTATCCGAACCTAAGCAGGTTGACGTGACGGAGTTCCTAGAGTTCGTACTGTTCAGTGACAGAGAATTCGGCATGATCGAAGCCCCAAAGGGGGAAGTGAATACCGCTCACTAGATCTGTCCCAAATCGAATGCCGCTCGCGGGAACATCGAAGGCTCGTTGACCCTGGCCTGAAGGGGAAGCCTGCATGAAGGATGAACATGCCCCCGAATTTGCGGGTTCGAATCCCCGGCGCCATCAAAAAACGATGCATCCGGACCTGAGCAGGTTGGTGGGGCTAGAATTTCTGCTCCGCCAAGATTCATTCGAACTGATTCCAAGTCGTTCGAACAAATTCCAATCCGTTCGGGGCCTTCCAAAGCCCTCCTAGAACACCTTCCGGACCAGGCTGGCTTCCTCGTAGGCCTCAATGTCCTTGAGTCGGTACAGGACCTTCCCCACGATCTTCAAGTACGGCTGCCCCTCGCCGACGGTGCGCCAGCGCTGAAGCCGCGCGACGGAACACACCCAGCGATCGGCGAGCATTTTCTCGGTCAGGAGTTCTCGGCTGGGTTCGGCCGGGGTCGCTGGAGCCTGGATGAGGGGCTCCGGCTTGGTCTCTCGTGCTGCTGTTCTGACGATGCCGCAGGTCAGTACGTCCAGCACGTCTCGGGTGCCTTCCAGCCGTGGTGTCGCAGCAGAGGGGTGGCCATGTGCCTCGGTGCTTGTATGGGGTGATTTCATACAAGTTCATACCGGTTGGCCTGACGCTTTTTCTCAGCGTGGTGAGGCGGCTTTCGGCCAAAAGCGGACGATGCTGTTGTTGTATCAATCTGTGATTTAGGCTGGTTGTAGTCACTCGCGGTAAGTGGACGTCATAGTTGCGGCGATTACTACCGGTCATTTAAGCGGGAGGAGCTACGAGGACCGTTGTAATTGAAATACCGGTCACTCGACATGCCGCGTATGCGATCCGTGCTTATGCGAACATGATCGGGCGGTCTGGTGCTGGCTTTACAGACACCCCGCTGTCTTGGAGTCAGTCGCCATCACTATCTTTTACAGTCCCGTCTCACCAAATCCGTAACCGCTGCTCCTCCCACAGCGCAGGCGGGTCCACCGCAAGATCAAACAGCGTCAGGTGATCCGGCAGCGTATCCTCCAAAATCGCCTCGACGATGTCCGGTGCCAGCGTAGTCAAATTCACCATCCGGCTGACGTAGCTGTTGTCGACTCCCTCCAGCGCTACAATTTCAGTCAGGTTTTTCAACTTGCCGTACTCCAGCATTGCCAACCACCGGTGGCCCCTGGCCAGCGCCAGTTCCAGCGGTGTGGCCGCCACGTCCCACGGCCGCAGCAGTTTCCCCGGTCGCCTTGATTGCTCATTGGGCAGTCTCATTTGTTTGCGCCCGCTGCGGCGGTTGTTATGAATCGGTACAGCGCGATCCGGCCCTCTCTTGTTCACGCAAAAGGCGTTATTCAGGGCCGACTAAGTAGTTCAGTCGCTTGCCTCATCCTTGCTTGAAGCTCTGGAAAAACAAGCCTGAATCGAGTCCACTCCTGGTCTGAAGTAACCGAGATCGCCCCGCCATGGGCCTCGACGATGGCTTTGGTAATCGACAGCCCCAAGCCTGCCCCGTCAGAAGCTGGGTGCCTGCGTGCTGAGTCTGCGCGATAGAAGCGCTCGAAGACTCTCTGCTGGACATCCAATGGAATCTCCTTGCCCGTGTTTTTGACAGTGACTTCAATTCCACGCGACGAACTTTCGATTCTGACGCCCACGACACCGCCGACTGGTGCATGCCTGAGCGCATTGGATAGGAGGTTGCTCAAGGCACGTCTGAACATCAAACGATCGCCATAGATTCGCCCATCACCTTCCACGCTCATCAAGATGCGTTTTTCGTCCGCAACGGCTTCATAAAATTCAACGAGTTCGCGAGCTCCTTGTGCTGCCGAGAAGGACTCCTTATGGGGCAGGTCTACCCCCCGCTCTGTCTTGGCGAGGAATAGCATGTCTGATACCACCCGAGCCAAACGCTGCAATTCCTCTGCGTTGGACGCCAGCGTATCTTGGTATGTCTTAAGGTCGCGTTGGGTGGACAGCGTCACCTGTGTTTGGGTGAGGAGATTGCTGATGGGTGTGCGAAGTTCATGTGCCAAATCCGCCGCAAAATCAGCAAGCTGTTTGAAGTCGTTCTGCAGGCGACCCAACATCTCATTGAGTTCCCTTGCCAAATCTGCCATTTCAATCGGGACGGCATCCTCGGGCATGCGCTCTTGCAACTGTTGGCCTGTCACTGCAGCGGCGCGACGTTTCATTGCGCGCAGCGGAGACATGCCTTGATGAGCCGCGAACCAAGCCAAGAATCCGCTTAGAAGAATGGCCAGCACAGCATAGATCGCAATGCTGCGCCGGAGCTCCCTCATGAATTCTTGGTGGTGCTGCGTATCGACGGCGAGTGATATTTGGAGCGGCCCGGCCATTCCCTGAACCATGCCAGCAGTAAAGCTCATCTCATGGAACTCGCGACCGCCACTCCTCCAAGACTGAAGCCCGTGGCCGTCGTCATTCGTGATGAATGATGCTTGCGTAGTCGGGCCGCTGTATCCGTTGGTCTGGTACAACTTTTCACCCTGCGGTCCTTTGACCAGAGCGTAAAGGCTGTGGTGATGGCTCAATGCTTCGTTCAGGCGACTGCGAGCTTCTTCATGGGATCGAGAACTGGCCAGAATGCCCTCGATCAGGTGCTTTTTATCATCCAAGGCGGCGCTATCGAGGTCGACGAAGTGCCTATCAGCCTCTACCATGAAAAGAAGCGCCAAGCCCAGGATGACCGAACTGGCCAGCGCTATAAAAAAGATGGTGAGGCGGGATGTCAGTGACAGCCTGCGAAACATCTAGCGACCCTCCGGCGCTTCGAGCACGTAGCCCATGCCGCGTACAGTTTGGATCAGCTTGAACTGGTGATCATCATCGATCTTGACGCGCAGACGCCTCATGGCCACCTCGATGACGTTAGTGTCGCTGTCGAAGTTCATGTCCCAAACCTGAGAGGCGATCAGCGACCTGGGCAGGACTTCTCCCTGCCTACGCATCAGCAGTTCCAGCAATCCAAACTCCTTGGCGGTAAGATTAAGGCGCTTGCCGTCTCGGGTGACGCGGCGGCGTAGCAGATCAAGTTGGAGGTCTGCCACCTGCAAGGTCGTGGATTCGGTGCCACTACGACCGCGGCGCACAATGGTGCGAACTCGGGCCAAGAGCTCGGCAAAGGAAAACGGCTTGACGAGGTAATCGTCGGCGCCTAATTCAAGCCCCTTCACGCGATCTTCCACCTGATCGCGGGCGGTGAGAAACATGGCTGGCACTTGTAGGCCTTCATGACGTATCGCCTGCAGGACCTCCCAACCGCTCATGCCCGGCATCATCACATCCAGGATCGCGAGATCGTAGTTACCGCCAAGAGCTAGGTGAAGGCCGTCGGGCCCATTTCTGGCCAAGTCCACAACGAAACCGGCCTCGATCAGTCCCTGGCGCAGATATGCCCCGGTCTTAGGCTCATCTTCCACAATCAAAATTTTCATTGGCAACTGACCCTCTTTGGCAGACCTGAGTATGACGACTTCCATTTATTGCGATGGCGAGATGACAAATATGTAATCTTTTCGACATCGTGCTGACGACTTGGTATTTTAATAATTCCCCCTGTCTATGTTACCGATCACATTGAGGAAACCATGCTCGTCAGACGTTCACTATTATTCGCACAGACATGTCTCGCCCTGAGTTGTGCCATGTTAGCTGGTGTAGCCGCGGCCCAAGCCAACAAAGAGCCCGTGAAAAATCTTTCGGTGGTGGAAGTTGAGTACAAGTCTGCACTTAGTGACTTCCGCCCCTACAACGACCAGGCCATTCAGTCCTGGGTCAAAGCCAACGACTTGGTAGGTCGTATTGGAGGCTGGCGCAGCTATGCCAAGGAGGTCGCGACAGGTGAGGCCCTAAAGGATGCCTCTGAAGTGCCTGATACGCAATCTAGTCATCATGGGGGAGTCAAGCCATGAAGCGCATCCCAAGCACCTCGCTAGGGAAACTGGCGCTATCCGCGATCGCCTTGGCCACGCTTGCCGGTTGCGCCACTGTTAGCCTCGAACAAAACGTTGCCCGGGTGAACGAGGAGGCCAAGAGTTTTGCCGAAGGGCAGATTTCTCTCGCGCGGACTGCCGATGAGCGCGAACAGCGTGCGCAGGCGGCCCAGAAGCTGCTTCAAAACATTCTGGGTCAGCGCGAGGCGGTCCAGCTGGCGCTCGTCAACAGCCCATCGCTCCAGGCGCTGCTGGCTCAAGGTTGGGCGGAGTCCGCAGATGCGGCACAGGTGGGCAGAATTGCAAACCCGGTCTTCTCCCTGGAACGCATGGTGGCCGGTGATGCGCTGGAGTTAAACCGTACGCTTTCCTTTGGTCTGCTCGATATTCTGACCCTCCCTAGTCGCCAGGGAATCGCCAACCGTCGCATCGAAGTGGCCCATCTGCGACTGTCGAGTGATGTGGTCGACCAGGTCACCCGCGTGCGCCAGGCATGGGTCCGCGCCGTGGCTGCCCAACAGACGCTTCAGTATGCCAAGCAGGTGTATGAAAGCGCTGCAGCGAGTGCCGAACTGGCTCGCAGGATGCAGGCCATAGGCAACTTCAATCGCCTCACACGGGCTCGTGAGCAGGCCTTCTATGCGGACGCAGGGACCCGATTGGCAACAGCAACTCACCAAGTAACTGCTGCCCGCGAAGAGTTCGTACGCGTACTCGGTCTGGATGCCCAACAGGCCCAGATGCTCAAACTGCCGGACCGCTTGCCTGAACTACCCAAACAGGCGCTCGATCCGCAGGGCGTTGCGACGTTTGCTACGCGTAACCGCCTCGACATCCGTCTTGCCCAAAGCACACTGGATGCTTCCGCCAGAGCCCAGGGTTTGAACATGGTCACCAGCATCACCGACATTGAACTGAGGGCCATGCGCAACACCAGCACGAACAGCGTGGCGGGTGAGCGCAGCGTAGCGCGAGGGTATGAAATCGCGGTACGCCTGCCCATCTTTGATTGGGGGGGCATGCAGCGCGATGCCATGAACGCACGCACCTTGGCCGCAGCCAATCAGCTTGAGGCGACCGTCCGCTCGGCGGGTTCAAGCTTGCGAGAAAGCTACTCATCCTATCGCACGGCTTATGACATTGCACGGCACAACCGGGACGAGGTGATACCGCTTCGTAAGGTGATCTCAGAAGAGAACCAACTGCGCTACAACGGAATGATCATCGGCATCTTCGAGTTGCTGGCGGACTCACGTGATCAGGTCTCTACGGTCATGGCTGCGATCGGAGCCGAGCAGCAGTTTTGGCTAGCGGATGCCGCGCTACAAGCCTCACTGGTCGGGCGACCGATGAACACTCCGCTGGCAGCCATGCCCAGTGCGCCAGCCGGTGGCGCTGCGCCTCATTGAATGAAAGATACAACGATGACTTCCAGAAGAGACTTTTTTAAGTACGCCGGGATTGCTGGTGGTGCCGTGGCCGCCAGCGCGGTCAGCCGCGTGGCGATGGCCGCTCTGCCTGAGCCTGTAATACAGACCAGCCCTAACACCATGGCGCCGCTTGTCCCCAACAGCGGACGCGCCTACAACCCGGTGGTGACGCTGAATGGATGGACTTTGCCATGGCGCATGAATCAAGGCGTCAAGGAATTTCACCTGGTCGCCGAACCAGTAGTGCGGGAAATGGCCCCTGGCTTTAAAGCCCATCTCTGGGGCTACAACGGCCAGAGCCCGGGGCCCACGATTGAAGTGGTCGAGGGCGATCGCGTACGGATCTTCGTGACCAACAAGCTGCCAGAGCATACCTCCATTCACTGGCACGGGCAGCGCCTGCCCAACGGCATGGACGGTGTGGCCGGACTGAACCAGCCGGCTATTCCCTCCGGCAAGACGTTTGTTTACGAGTTCGTCGCGCGCCGGCCTGGCACCTTCATGTACCACCCGCATGCTGATGAGATGACACAGATGGCCATGGGCATGATGGGCTTTTGGGTGACCCATCCTAAGGTCAAGAATGATCTGATTGATGAGGTCCAGCGAGACTTCTGCTTCCTACTCAACGCCTATGACATCGATCCGGGCAGCTACACCCCCAAGATCATGACAATGCTGGACTTCAACCTGTGGAGCTGGAATAGCCGGATATTTCCAGGCATTGACAGCCTCAATGTTCGCCTGAACGACAAGGTGCGTATTCGCATTGGCAATCTGACGATGACGAACCACCCCATACATTTGCACGGCCATGAGTTCCTCGTCACTGGTACGGACGGTGGCCCGACACCCAAGAGCACCCGCTGGCATGAAGTGACGACCGATGTGGCCGTCGGTCAGATGCGACAGATCGAGTTTCTGGCAGATGAGGAAGGGGACTGGGCCTTCCACTGTCACAAAAGCCATCACACCATGAACGCCATGGGTCATAACGTTCCGACATTGATTGGTGTGGATCACCGTGGCATCGCCAAGAAGATCAATAACCTGATTCCAGACTACATGGTCATGGGTGAGCGTGGTATGGCCGACATGACTGAGATGGAAATGCCCATCCCTGACAACACCGCTGCGATGATGACTGGCCAAGGCCCCTTCGGATCGGTCGAAATGGGTGGCATGTTCAGCGTTCTGAAGGTCCGCCGTAATCAAAAGCCGGGGGACTACAAGGACCCGGGTTGGTACAAGCATCCCGAAGGCACGGTAGCCCATGAGTACACCGGGCCGTTGACTGAACCAGCGCGCTTCAAGGCGGAGGGTGGGCAGTCCATGCCTCGCGCCCAGATGCCCGCCAAAACGACCGAAGTCAAGGTGCGCAAGCCCTCATCACATAGCAATCACTGAATTTTTTTTCCGGAGTTAACGAATGAAATCCAAGTACATCACTTCTCGCCAAATCTTTGTTTTGGTTGCTCTGACCCTGTCAGCGTCGGCTTTTGCGGCTGGAAAGCACGCCGGTGGGCATGGCCATGCTGACGAGGAAACCGCAATTGGCAAACCAGGTGTTGCCTCCAAGGTAACGCAGACCATCAATGTCGATATGACGGATAACATGCGTTACACACCCTCATCTATTCAGGTCAAGCAAGGAGAGACGGTCCGCTTTGTTGTCAAGAATCAAGGAAAGGTCAAGCACGAATTGAGTCTGGGCACCCAGAAGGAATTGCTCGAGCATCTGGAGCAGATGAAAAAATTCCCAGATATGGAACATGACGAACCTGGCAAAGTGACACTATCTCCAGGACAGCAAGGCGAAATTGTTTGGCAATTCACGAAGACTGGAACCGTAAATTTTGCCTGCTTGATGCCAGGCCACTACGAAGCTGGGATGAAGGGCGCGATCAAGGTTGGCAAGAAGTAATTTCATTACAGGAAAGGGCTGCTGAAATGACTGACAAAAACAGTTCAAAAAATTCAACGAGGCGGTTGCTATTGTTGGGAATAGCTTCAATGTGCTCGTCCTCAATTGCTATTGCAGCCAGCCCAAACGCTATAGCTATACAAGTCTGGAAAGACCCTAACTGTGGCTGTTGCAAAGACTGGATTATTCATTTAGAAAAGAATAATTTTTCTTTGAAAGTAAACGATCAAGGTAATAACGCAGCGCGGGCTCGACTGGGTATGCCTCAAAAGTTCGCTTCATGTCATACAGCTCTGGTCGGTGGATATGTGATTGAGGGGCATGTGCCAGCCGAAGACATTCAACGTTTACTCAAAGAAAAACCACAAGCGTTAGGTCTTGCCGTTCCGGGGATGCCTATCGGATCTCCTGGAATGGACGGTCCTGTCTACGGCGCAAGGCGTGACGCGTATCAAGTCTTGCTAATCCAAAAAGACGGATCATCAAAAGTTTTTAACTCTTACTCATGAGGAAAATATGAAAAATATTCAAACCAAAATTGCAACTTTACTATTGACCATTGGTGCGGCTCTTCCCTTAAGCAGTTTTTCCCAAGCTGTCATGGATCACAGCAAGATGAACATGTCTCAAATGACGCCGTCTTTAACCGACGGAGAGGTCAAGAAAATTGATCTCGAAACTGGCAAGGTCACGATCAAACACGGCGAAATCAAACATATGGATATGCCGGGAATGACAATGGTATTTACTGCTAAAGATAAGAGTTTATTGACCAGCATCAAGCCAGGCGAAAAAATTAAGTTTATGGTGATCAATGAAGGTGGCAAGATGATCGTCACTGACATCCAGCTAGTTCAGTAAGAAAACGTCGCTGCATCGAAAATGTGCAGGGCTCCCTGTTCATTGGGCGTCATAGCCTGTTGTGCAAATTGGCCCATGCATCAATGGATCCTATCCGTCAGCACTGGATAGGATGTGTGGTAGCGGTCATTGGCCTATGACCGAACTGACCGGCTGCCGGGCCTGATGGTTAAAGATCGACCGACCGCTACTGGCAGAAAGCCCACAAATGACTGCGGGACACGACCGGCAGCAACCGCTACAAACAAGTCAACGTCTTAAAAGATGTGACCGGCTGCAATGGGTCGGGTAGAGACGGTCAAGGACGGACGACTTAGTTCGGCCAGAAGCGGTCGGTCATTGACATTCCCGATAACGGTCATTCACTGCCCGTAAGACTCCTAAGCAGGCTTATTCCATCAGATGTCAAAAGTCAGTTATGCCTGAATTGGTCTCGCTGTCGCATGAAGCGGTGGTAAGACATACGCAGATGCAATTGCATGACCTGACGAGCCAATTCACCATCACGCGCTTGTGCAGCGACAGTTAGGTTCTGGTGATGGTGCAGGCTTTGCTCCAGGTCACTAGGAGTTGATAGGTAAAACGATCGCACGATGATAGGCATGTCGATCATCGTTTCAAGGATGGTTCTCAATCGAGGAGAGCCTGAAGCGTCCAGCAATGCTCTGTGGCCCTGATGGCCACCCAAATTCCCCCACTTATGGCCACCTCAAACTCCCCCACCTGAATTGATCGGGGACAGGGTCTCAACGCCGACACCGTCGGCACCTGTGGGCAGGACGCATGTTCCGGC
>NZ_JASGBH010000002.1:0-29524 GCF_030053395.1 Limnohabitans lacus
CCACGATCTGCTGCGCCCGGAGTTTCCGGGCGTCAACCACAAGCGGATCTACCGCTTGTACAAAGATGCCAACTTGGCTGTGAGAAGGCGCAAGAAGGCCAAGCGCCCACCGTGTGAGCGGGTGCCCTTGCAACTGGCGCAAAAGGTCAACGATGTTTGGAGCATGGATTTCGTCTCGGACAGCTTGTCCAATGGCCGGCGCATCAAGTGCCTGACTGTGGCCGATGACTTCAGCCACGAGTGCGTGGACATTGCCGTGGACTACGGGATCTCGGGGCAATACGTGACACGCTTGCTCGACCAAGCGGCCACCTTCAGAGGCTACCCACTGGCCGTGAGAACAGACAACGGCCCAGAGTTCACAAGCCGGGCCTTCATGGCTTGGGCCACAGCACATGGCGTGCGGCACATCTTGACCCAACCGGGCAGGCCGATGCAAAACGGCTACATCGAGAGTTTCAACGGCAAGTTCCGAGATGAATGCTTGAACGAGCAGTGGTTTTTGAGCTTGCCCCAAGCCAGGCAGTGCATTGCCGATTGGCGCCTGGACTACAACGAAGTCAGGCCCCACAGCAGCCTGGGCCGGATTCCCCCGGCTCAGTTCGCGCAGCAGCAAAGGATTCAAACCAATGCCGCTGCAAATCTCAACCCTCAAGTTTTGGATTAACCTTGAACCCTTGGACTACTTCCAATTGATTGGTACGGCCAGAGGGGGCAGGTCAGGCCACCGCACCGCCCAAGAGCATGGAAAACATGTCGAGCAAGTTGGCGCCCTCGGTGAAAACGGTCCACCACATGGCCCGCAGGCAAGGTGACCAGCAGGGCCGGAATGAACTGAAACAAACCCACCAGGCCCAAGTCCCAGGCGCTCGAGGTCAGCTCGTACATGTGCCAGGCCACAGCCACCATCAGCATTTGGTTGGCCGTCAGACCACTCAAGCGCGCCAGCAAGAAACGGACATAGGGCCGCTGGGCCTAGAGCTCAGACACAGGGCTCATCGGCCCTCAAACCTGCAACAAGCGTTCGTTGAGGATTTCGTAACGCCGGCCTTGCTTGTCGCAAGGCTTCAAGGCGCCTTCGCGCACCAAGCCGCTGATCTCGCGGCTGACGGTCTCCAGCTTCAGGTCCAGCATGGCACCCATGTCGTCGCGCGCAAAAAAGGAGGTGAACTGCGGCTGATCGGGGTCGCGCATTTTGAGGGCCAGGCTGGCCACCCTTTGGCGTGCGGTGCCAAAGTTCAAATCGGCCAGCCAATCGTCGGCGTCTTTCAGGGCGTGTTGCCACTTTTGCATCAAGCGCAAGTGCAGTCGCGAGGAAGTGTTCGACAAATGGTGCAGCACCGACAAGGGGATGCGGCACACGCTCACATCGACCAGGGCCACGGCTTCGCTGTCGTATTTGGACGTGGCCAGTGCCTCCAGGCCCAACACATCGCCAGGACGCAGCACGCGCACAATGCGCTCGCGCCCATCGGCGGTTGAGCGCACCAGCTTGACCATGCCCTTGCGCAAAGTGAACAGGCCAATGGCTTGTTGCCCTTCGTGGTAGATCACCGCATCGGCGGTGAACGCCAGATCATCGATGGGCGTGTGGATCTCGGAAAAGTCCTGTTCGTTCAGATCGGCAAACAAGACCATGTCGCGGATGCCGCAATCGCGGCAATCCGAGGTGCCTTTCCAGGCCGAGTCAATGTGGATGGGGATCATGCTTGTGAAGGGTTCAACGCGCCAACATCGTGCCACGGCACCGCTTGGCACCACAGCGGCAAGCATACCGCGCCTTGAGCGCCTCCGTCACCGGCTCGTCGCTCACCAGACCGTAATCAAAAGTCAACTCTTCGCCACGAAACACCGGCCTGCGCGTTTGGATGAACACACGGCCCTTGACGTCAGTGGGCTCGCAGTTGGGCTTGCAGGAATGGTTGATCCATTTGGACGCATTGCCATCGCGCACCGCATCGATCACCCGGCCATCGTCCAACTGAAAATAAAAGGTGTGGTTTGGATCGCTCGGGTCGTGCGGATGCCGCGCAACAGCCTCGGCCATGCTGATGATCTCGCCCACGTACTCGATCACCGTCTCGCCAGCAGCCATGTGACGCAGGGCAAAGACGCCTTGACCGTGAACGGGTGAAGACTGAACCTCGATGTGAGGCTCGCAGGTCATTCAACGGTCACACTTTTCGCCAAATTGCGCGGCTTGTCCACATCGGTACCCCGCGCACACGCCGTGTGGTAGCTCAGCAGCTGCAAGGGCACCACGTGCAAGATGGGCGAGAGCACGCCGTAGTGCTCGGGCATGCGGATGACGTTCACGCCTTCGCTGCTCTCGATCTTGGTGTCGCCATCGGCCAGCACATAGAGCACGCCGCCACGGGCACGCACCTCTTGCATATTGCTTTTGAGTTTTTCAAGCAATTGGTCGTTGGGTGCCACCGTCACCACCGGCATGGAACTGGTGACCAGGGCCAAGGGGCCGTGTTTGAGTTCGCCTGCGGCATAGGCTTCAGCGTGGATGTAGGTGATCTCTTTGAGCTTGAGCGCGCCTTCCAGCGCAATGGGGTAGTGCGTGCCCCGGCCCAAGAACAGCGCGTTTTCTTTGCTGGCAAATTCTTGTGCCCAAGCCATGACCTGCGGCTCCAGCGCCAGCACCGCTTGCAGCGCGGCGGGCAGGTGGCGCATGGCCTTGATGTGCGCCGCCTCTTCGGCGTCGCTGAGGCGCCCTTTGGTCTGCGCCAGCGCCAGCGTCAACAAAAACAAACCAGCCAGCTGCGTGGTGAAGGCCTTGGTGGAGGCCACGCCGATCTCGGCCCCGGCACGGGTCACGTAGGCGTGTTTGCACTCGCGCACCATGGCGCTGGTAGACACGTTGCAAATCGTCAGCGTGTGCGTCATGCCCAGGCTTTGCGCGTGGCGCAGTGCGGCCAGGGTGTCGGCGGTCTCGCCGCTTTGGGTGATGGTGACGATCAGCGTGCCCGGGTTGGGCACCGATTCGCGGTAGCGGTATTCGCTGGCGATCTCGACCTGGCAGGGCACTTTGGCGATCGCCTCGATCCAGTACTTGGCCACGCAGCCACTGTAGTAGCTGGTGCCGCAGGCCAGGATCAGCACGTTATCAATGGCTTTGAATGTGGAATAGGCGCCGTCGCCAAACAGTTCGGGCGTGATGCCTTCCACGCCTTCGAGCGTGTCGGCAATCGCACGCGGCTGCTCGAAGATTTCTTTTTGCATGTAGTGGCGGTAGGGGCCCAACTCAGCAGCACCGCTGTGGGCGTGCACGGTTTTCACCACGCGGGACACGGCCTTGTGGTCGCGGTCCACCACCCAGTATTTGCCCAGCTGGATGTCCACCACGTCGCCCTCTTCCAGATACACGATCTGGTCGGTCACGCCGGCCAGCGCCATCGCGTCGCTGGCCAGGAATGTTTCGCCCTGGCCCACACCCAAGATGAGCGGTGAGCCCGCACGTGCACCGATCACGCGTTGCGGTTCGTCTTTGTGGAACACGGCAATCGCATAGGCACCATGCAATTGGCGGATGGCGGTTTTGACGGCCTCGAACAAGTCACCGTCGTACACGCTGTCCACCAGGTGGGCGATGACTTCGGTGTCGGTCTGGCTCAAAAACACATAGCCCTTGGCTTGCAAGGCGGCGCGCAATTCTTCATGGTTTTCGATGATGCCGTTGTGCACCAAAGCCACGCGCCCTGGCCTGTCCGGGGCGCTTCCCAAAGTCTTTCCGGGCTTGGCGTCGGCCGGTCCGTGGCTGAAGTGCGGGTGCGCGTTGTGCACCGCGGGCGCGCCGTGAGTGGCCCAGCGGGTGTGGGCGATGCCGGTGCCGCCTTCGATATGGTCGGCGCTCACCTGGTCCATCAGCTCGGCCACACGCGAGGTGCTGCGGGCGCGTTGCAAGCCGCCTGTGCCACCGCTCAGGCTGGCGGCATGCACCGCCACGCCGCAGGAGTCATAGCCGCGGTATTCCAGGCGTTGCAGGCCTTGCACCAGGATGGGAACGATGTTGCGGGAAGAAACGGCGCCGACGATGCCACACATGGGATGCTCCAATCAGAAAGTGTTTGGATATTAGAACCATCAGCGAGAAATTTCAGACTAATTTTTAACGGTAAATTGACTTTAATTTCATACCAATCTACCATTGAAATAATATTTAATTTATTTGACTTTCATGGAACAAAACGCACTGGATGCCATCGACCTTCAGCTCCTGGACAGCCTGCAGCGGGACGCCAGCCTGAGCAATGTGGCCTTGGCCGAGCGGATCAACGTCTCGCCCCCCACTTGCCTGCGCCGCGTCAAGCGCTTGGTCGAAGGCGGCTGGATCGAGCGGCAAATTGCGGTGCTCAACAGCGACCAACTCGGTGCCACCTTGGGCCACGGTCTGACCGCGTTGGTAGAAGTGTCACTGGACCGACAAGGCAGCGAACATTTGGACGCCTTTGAAGCCCGCGCCGTGGCGCACGACGCAGTGCAGCAATGCTGGCGCGTCTCGCCCGGCCCCGACTTCATGCTGGTGCTGCAAGCCGCCGACATGCCGCACTACCTGAGCATCAGCCAGACCTTGTTCACCCAAGACGCCAACGTGCGCAACGTCAAAGCCTTCTTTGCCACCAAACGCGCCAAGTTCACCACCACTTGGCCGCTGCAGCGTCCATCGAACTGACAACAATGGGGTTCTGACCCCGATTAACTGCTGCTTAAAATCGACCCATGACATCCAAGATCCTCATCACCGGTGGCGCAGGCTACATTGGCTCGCACACCGCGGTCGAACTCATGAACGCAGGCCACCACGTGGTCATCGTGGACAACCTGTGCAACAGCAGCCGGTTTGAGGCCCGCCGCTCCGATGACGTGGCCACCTGCTACTCCGACACCCGCCTGGCCCAAGAAGCCCTGGGGTGGAAGGCCGAGCTCGGCGTGGACCGCATGTGCCAAGACGCCTGGCGCTGGCAATCGCAAAACCCGAATGGGTATTGAGCGGTCCATGACGACGCCCAAAATCATCTGGATCCCCCTTGCAATTTGTTTTGCTTTGGCAAGCGTCAGCACCAAATGGGCTGGCGGAGCTTGGGCGTGGTTATTGCTTGCGGGTCTTGGCTCACTTTGGATGACGCGAACCGCACACTCGCAGCCCACAACTTTGGCACAAGACCTGGCCCAAACTTGGCTGATCTTTACCGCCATTGCACTGGCACTTAAAACCGTTCCGATGCTCTATTGGCAGGACCCCTGGGCAGAGCGGCATGCTGAATTTCGCCTGTTTCTGGGCGCGCTGAGCATTTATGGGCTCACGCGTCTGTCCGTCTTGAGCCCAAAAGCAATTCAATACCTGACAGTCGCAGGCATGGTTTTCTGCTCTGCAGGTCTAATGCTTCTCTGGCGGCATGGGCAATTTGGAATACCCACCAACCCGATCCCTTGGGCAGCGGTTATGGCATTGGTCAGCTGTTGGTTGCTGGGTGTATTTTTCACACCCTATGCCAGTTGGTCACGCTGGCTTGCCCTGGCTGGCAGCATCGTCGGCTTATTGGCTGTGATGATCAGCGCCAAACGTGGTGCTTATGGCCTGCTCTTCGTCTTACCTTGCATGGCTTGGTTGATTTGGCGGCAGAAAAGCCAGATGCAAGTCAGACTGACAAAAACTGGAAAATCCTGGGCCATTCTTTTGGGGTTTGTCGCACTTGGCGTGGCCAGTTTGTGGAGCCTCAGAAATACTGTTGTCGTTCAACACCCTGCCAGCGCGATCACCATCGCTATCCATGAGTTGAAAAACTCACAGGCATCCCTTCCTGACAACTACAACACCTCGGTAGGGGCTCGTTTGTATTTGTGGAATCAAAGCGCCCAAGCTGCAACGGAATCTCCATGGATTGGTTACGGCCATGACCAACGCAAAGCCTTGCTTCAAAAATGGGCCCACGACACCCATTTGGCAGACCCATTGATTTTTGGTCATGTGCACAACGACTATTTGCACACCCTGCTCGACCATGGTCTGTGGGGCCTGGCCAGCTTTTTGAGCTATGCCCTTGGCATGATGGTCGTGATGGTCAAACTGGCACGTCATCAATCTTGGCCTGGCGCTGCGACCTTAGGCGGTATTCTCGTCATTCACCTGACCACGGCCATCAGCAATGTCAACTTTGCACACAACTACTACCCAGCCATGTTGTCCTTGATCATCTGCATCGCATTGTGGTCATCTGCAGGGCCACAAACAACAAAGGCGCCCTAGGCGCCCTTGCTTGAAACCAAGAAAGCCGACAGTTCAGGCCGTCTTTTCGTTCTCCAGCCACACCCAATCCACTACCTCCCCATCGGGCTGGTAGCCAGGCACCAAGTCCTTGAGCTGAGCGCGGATCGTTGGCACATCGTTGACGTCCAAGGCCTTGCTCATCACAGCCAACTTGGCCTGCAACTCAGCCCACGACAAGTATTCTTCGTGAGCCTTCATGATGCGCTTGTGGCTGGTGGGCAATGGGTTGTCGCCAATCAAAAGCTCTTCATACAACTTCTCGCCGGGGCGAAGGCCTGTTACGGCAATCTCGATATCGCCTTGCGGATTTGCCTCATCGCGCACACACAAACCCGACAAGTCCACCATGCGGCGTGCCAAATCCATGATCTTGACCGGCTCGCCCATGTCCAACACAAAGACATCCCCCCCACTGGCCATGGCCCCGGCCTGAATCACTAGCTGGGCCGCTTCGGGAATCGTCATGAAATACCGCGTGATCCGCTCATCGGTCAGCGTGATCGGGCCACCGTCCTTGATCTGTTTGCGAAACAAGGGGACGACTGAACCCGACGAACCCAAGACATTGCCAAAACGCACCATGCTGAAACGGGTTTTAGCGCCTTGCGCTGACATGGCTTCGGCCTGAGCTTGCAACACCATCTCGGCCAGTCTCTTGCTGGCCCCCATCACGTTGGTGGGGCGCACCGCCTTGTCAGTGCTCACCAGCACAAAATCAGACACGCTATGCCTTGCGGCCTGCAGGGCCGAGACCATGGTGCCATGCACATTGTTTTTGATGCCCTCTGCCGGGTTGTGTTCCACCAAAGGCACATGCTTGTAAGCCGCAGCGTGGTAAACCGTGTTGGGCTTCCAGGTGCCCAAAATCTCAGACATCCGATCGGCATCACGCACATTGGCCAGCAATGGGATCAACGCAATGGATTCGCTATTTGCTTCGGTCAGCGTCTGTTGAAGTTCATGGTGGATGGCATACAAGGCGAATTCGGTCAACTCCACCAAAAGCAAGGTCGCAGGCCCAGCCTTGACGATCTGACGGCACAGCTCAGAACCAATCGAGCCCCCTGCCCCCGTGACCATGACCACCTTGTTGGCGATGTTCTTGCCCATCATCAAAGGGTTGGGCGGCACCGGATCACGGCCCAGCAAATCCTCTACTTCCAGCTCGCGCAAGTCAGACACATGCACACGGCCTTGGGCCAAATCCATCACACCAGGCAAGGTGCGTACTTGCACATGGGCTGCGCGGACCAGCTCCAGAATCTCGTTGCGCCGCGCACGGTTGACCGATGGAATGGCCAGAAACACTTGGTTGATGCGTAACTTCTCGACCAAATCCACCAAGTCCGCTGGGTTGTGGATTTTCAGGCCGTTGAGCACTTGACCGTGCAAGCGATCGTCATCGTCCAACAGACCAACCACCACCAATTCAGGACTGGTCTTCAGGGCTGCAGCCAATTGACGGCCTGCGGAGCCTGCACCGTAAATCAATACGCGAGGCAAGTTCTGTCGGCTCAAAATACCTTTGTAGATACCGCCTAGCCAGACCCTGGCAGCCACACGCGAGAGGGTGATGGCAATCAGCAAGAGCAAGGGTTGAAGCAAACCGACTGTGCGCGGAATGCCGGGCACAGAGATCACGGTCATGACCATCGCATACAAAACACTGTAAGCACCGATGGCCTTGAGCACCGTGATCAGAGCAGGCAACCCTGCGTATCTGAAAATCGCCCTGTAAAGCCCAAACCCGATGAAGATCGTCACCGCCAAAGCAAAGCTCACCAAACTGGCAACTGCATGTGCCGACGACCAGGGCGTCCATGCATCAAATCGCAAATCAAAAGCCGCCCAAACCGTCAGCACACACAGCGCTCCGTCCACCGCCACAGCAACAATGCGTTTGACAGGCCTTGGTAAGGCGATCAAAAAATTGGCGATTTTGCGAATCAACATGCTTGCTGCATCACTTGTTGAATAACTTCACAAGTCTTGGTGATTTCTTCTTGCGTCAAGGTGGGGTGAACCAAAAACATGATAGACGTCTCCCCCAGTGTTTTGGCCACGGACAATCTTGGCTCTGGTCGCCAACCGGTACCGTCAAACGCTTTTTCCAGATAAACCTCTGAGCAAGACCCCTGAAAACAAGGCACTCCCTCGGCATTGATGGCCTCGACAATCCGATCCCGCGTCCAGCCTTGAGCCAAAAGGTCAGGTCGAACATACACGTAGCACTTGTAATGCGCGTGTTCGCACGCGGCCGAAATACCAGCACAGTCACCTGGACACGATGCGCACTGAACCCGAGGTACCCTCAAGACCGGGAAGGCACCACATGCTTTCCAAATTGCGTGAGCGTTCTGTTGGCGCGCAGTCGCCCAAGCTTTCATGCGGCCCAACTGAATACGACCAATCACCGCCTGCATCTCGAGCATGCGCCAATTGGTGCCAAAGCTCTCGTGCAACCACCTGAAGCCCGGTGGGTGTTGGCGCTCGTACACTGCCTCGTAACTCTTGCCATGGTCTTTGAATGACCACATGCTGCGCCACAAAGCCTCGTCATTGGTGGTGACCATGCCACCCTCGCCGCCCGTGGACATGATCTTGTCCTGGCAAAAACTCCAGGCCCCCACATGGCCGATGCTGCCCACGGGACGACCTTTGTAGCGGGCACCGTGAGCCTGGGCGCAATCCTCAATCACCTTCAGGCCATGCGCAGCCGCCAGCGCCATGATCGGGTCCATGTCGCAAGGCCAGCCAGCCAAATGCACACACACCACTGCCTTGGTGCGGGGTGACAAAACCGCGGCTATCGTGCAAGCAGAAATATTGCCCGAATCTGCCTCCACATCGGCAAACACAGGGATCGCACCCGCATTGACCACACACGAAATCGATGCAATGAAAGTGCGCGGCGTGACCACCACCTCGTCACCGGGGCCAATGTTCAGTGCCTTCAGCGCCACATCCAAAGCCAAAGTGCCATTGGCCAGAGCCACGGCATGCGACACGCCACTCCATGCGGCAAACTCTTTTTCAAACTCGCGTGTTTCGTTACCTGTCCAATAGTTGACCTTGTTGGACAAAACAACCTGATGAATTGCATCAGCTTCTTCAGTTGTGAAACTAGGCCAAGGTGAAAATTTTGTATTAAGCACAACTATCCCAATCAGAAATTATTTCAACCAGCTCGACACAAGTCTCTAAAGTGAGCAATCTTTACTTCCTGCTCGGAGATGAACTCAAGTGGTTCTGAGCTCCACGAATCAGTGGGCATGATCTTGCAAATGGAATGGTCTTCTTCGAACACCATGCGATTGACTTTGGCACTTGATTCAAAGAAAGGCTGAACAATTTTCTGCGCATGCTCATCTTTCACATTGCACGTGAGCAAGCGGCTCATGAAATTTGTTCGATCGTTTCGGGTCTTATGCGGAAAGAAATTCTGCACAGAATAGGAGTAGCCGAAGGTGGACGAAATCATTGTGAAGGGGAACATGAAAATGCTCATGTAACCTTCATATGCATAGTCGATGTTGAAGAACGAGCCAAGTCTTCCAAGTTGTTTCTTGATCCTGACATCACCTACAGGCGCTTGCCAAACAGAGTTCGCGCCATGGAAAGTATTCACACCATCTTCTAGTTTCAAAGTGGCAAGTGTTCCGGGGTGCACCATACCAATGTGATAAGGCTCGAGCGCATTCTCAAGTGCCAAAGGCCATGCACACTCGTACTCGTATGCACTCACATCCACTCTGCCGCTGATATTGAATGAAATATTCTCGATGTACTGCGCAACCCCATCCAGCTGCGCGTAGAGGTCTTTCTCAGGCGCAACCCCCAAGAACAAAAAGTCACCACACCAATCAAGCCTGTACCGCCTCAAATCTGCTTTGGCGATATCACAGCCCTTGAACTGCTCAACAGATGGAATGATCAACTTGCCTGATTTGAATGTCCAGCCGTGGTATTTGCAGGTATTGGCCTGATTTCCAAAATCCGTCAGATAAATCAAAGTACCACGGTGTGCACAACGGTTGTCAAAGGCAACGTAATCGCCGCCGTCATTGAAAATCACCACATCACCGATCGGCGTCTTGAACCGCAAAAAATCACCATCGTTGGGCAGCTCGTTGCGATGGCACACCATATGCCAATACTTCTGAAACAGCTTAGTTCCAAGGTCCATATCAAAGCCTCTTAGCAGGCGGCGCATAAACCACTGCATCGGCGGGTACAGAACGCATCACAACGGCACCAGCACCAATGCGCGCACCGGCACCAATTTTGACTTTAGGCAAAACACGCGCACCGCTGCCAAAAAATACACATTCATCGACTTGAACCCAGCCCGTCAAGTCCACATGTGCGCTCAAAGTTGCAAAGCTACCCAACTTAACGTCGTGCCCCACACTGGCGCTGCCATTGATCGCGCACAAATCACCAACCGTTGCATCCGCAGAAATAAATGCCTGCGGACACACAACAACGCCTTCACCCAATCTAGCGGTCCTTGCAACGACAGCAGAGGGATGAATCAAAGTGGAAAAATGACACCCCTTTGATTTCATGTCCGCAAAGAGTGTTTTTTTAACTTTGGGATTGCCCACCGCCATCAGCAAGCGATCCCCTGGTTGCGGAACATACGATTGGATAGAACCCAGATATGCCACGGGGTATTGAAAGCCTTTCAAGGCATCAGGGTTGTCATCCAGAAATCCTGTTACTGGAATGCTTTTCCCCAGATCCACCAGATCATCAGTCCAGTTGATCAACTCCCTAGCAAAATCACCGCCGCCAACCAGTATCAATCTCTCGGTCATCATCGCACCATGTATCCGCCATCAACGACCATCGTCGTACCCGTCACCCAGCTGCTGGCTGGACTCAAAAGGTACAGCGCTGCTTGGGCAACATCTTGGGGTTCACCAAAGCCAAGCAAATGAGACTGCTCATAGGCCGTGGTTGCATCGTCACCGCTGCCTTTGGTCAATCGATCATGCATAGCCGTGTGGACAGCACCTGCCGCAATTGAATTCACGCGGATTTTCTTAGCCGACAGTTCACAGGCCAATGAACGCACCATGCCATCAATTGCGGCCTTGGCTGCGCTGTAGGCCGACATCCCAACTTGTCCAGTTGATCCGGCAACAGATGACATGAACACCAGCGAACCGCCATCGACCATGGCATTTTTCGAACTCAAAGCCCGCGCAATACCAAAGGCTGCAAAAAGGCTGCTGCCAAGCACATCATTCAACTGAGCCTGTTTGATCATTCGAGCCGGTCGAATCAACTCAATACCCGCGCAGTGAAATACACCATCCAAAGGCCCAGATGTGTCCAACACGCTCTTGAGCCAATCGTTTGTTTGGTCTGATGTTTCAAGCGGTGCAGCAAAAGCCAAATGCCCAGCCCCCGACAATTGCGCCAGCGTCTCATTCAAGCGACTTTCATCGCGCCCATTGATCAGAACCCGTGCGCCACATTCGGACAAGAGTACCGCTGTCGCCTTGCCAATACCTGAAGACGCACCCGTCACAAGGTATGTTCGGCCCTGCAAGGCATCTGATTTGAAAATATTCAGCATTTGATTGTCTCCACGCATTTCAATGGCCCCACAAAAAGCGATGCGCCAGCCCATGAGTACCCAACACCAAAGCCAAACAAGCCCAGTTGCATCGAACCATTGCGGAGTTGGTCCTGCAAGCAAGTGGTCATCAACAAGGGGATAGAAGCGCAACTGGTGTTGCCATATTGGTCGATGTTGATTGGTGCTTTCTCTGCTGGCAACTTGGCTTTTTTAGTCAGATGCTTCAGCATGAACATATTGGCCTGATGAAACAAAAATCCATCATGTCTATCAGCTGCAACACCAGACAGTTCAATGGTTTCATTGACCAATGCTGGAACGGCCTTGAGCGTGAAATTAAAAATTTCACCACCATCCATGTACAGACAATCCGATGCTTTATCCAGCAAGCGAGGATCACCTGACTGCGAGTGATTCTTGAACGCCCCCTTGGGCACAATCAAATTACAAGCGCCCCGCCCATCTGTACCTAGCACAAAACTTGCACTCTGCCCAGATGCTTGCTCAATGGCTGTCACAGTCCCTGCGTCGCCAAACAACAAAGCTGTTGAGCGGTCCGTTGGATCAACGATCTTGCTGATCGTGTCCCCCACAGCCAACAACACACGGCGTGCCGCACCGGTTTGCACCATGGTCATGCCCAGCCACAAGGCATATGGGTAACCAGAACACCCCAGGTTGACATCAAACGCGATACAAGCTGATGACAAGCCGAGATCCGCTTGCAAAGCACAAGCTGTGGCAGGGAGTCTGTAATCAGGTGTTTGCGATACAAAAATCAACGCATCCACAGACTCAGGCAACCAGTTCAGCTGAGTCAACAGACGCTGACCGGCTTTCAAGCACAAGTCTCTTGTCGATGTCTTATCGTCGGTCCAATATCGGTTTTCAACCCCGATCATTTTGACAACGTCCTTGACCGCAGACTCACCAAATTGGGCTTCAAAATGAGCATTGCTAACCTGCCGTTCAGGCAAGCACGACACGACACCAGCAATACCAGCCCCCGTCACCTTGATGTGTCGTCCAACGGAAGTGGATTGCGCTGTCATCATCAGGCTTTCTTGGCTTGCGCGATCAACTTTTCAATGTCGGCAATGGTCTGACAATCCCCCAGGGCCTTGCCTTCAAGCATCACGTTAAAGCAATCGTCCGCCAACGCGATGGTTGACACAATGGCCAAAGAATCCCATGCCGCCTCACCAGAGTGCAGCTCAAACTCAGACGAAATTTTGCTGACGTCCACTTCAAAAATTTCGGCCATGCCTTCGAAAAATTCGCTCATCATCTTCTCCAGTTTAAAAATTCAACAAACACGCAGCCCACGAATAGCCCACACCGAACCCGATCAACATGAGTTGATGGCCCTGCCTCAATCGTCCTTGTTGACGCAACTTGAACAATGCAATGGGTATGGTTGAAGACACTGTATTCCCACAGTCTTCGACCATGATGGGCAACTTTTCTTGAGGCACCTTCAACTTCTTACGTAGAGCTTCGAGCATGAACTTATTGGCCTGGTGCAGCACAAAGAAATCCATATCTTCTTTGACCTTACTTGCTTTCATAAGCAAAGCATCTGCAGCCTTAGGGACTTCCTTCAAAGAAAAGGCCATCACTTCAGCGCCGTTCATGTACAAGTTATCACGCGCACGAACATTACCCGATTCGTCCCTCATTTCTATTGAGGTATCTGACGAACTGGGCAAACGAAACATTCCTGCCTCTACAATGAGATTCGCGGCACCGCTTCCATCTGTACCAAATACAAAAGGCCCAATCGCCTCATCTGCATCATCTGTGGCTACTATAGCCGTGGCAGCTGCGGCATCACCAAAAAGCGTACGCACACTCTTATCCATTGGATGGATATTTTTTGAATAGGTATCAGCCGTCAAAAGTAACACACAGCGCGCTGCCCCCGTCTCGATCAGTCCCTTTGCCAAGGACAAACCATAAACAAAGCCTGAACAACCTAAATTGATGTCCAACGCGCCTGCTTGCCGAGGCACTCCTAGGCGGTTTTGCAATACACATGCTGTTGTAGGTAGAACATAGTCTGGCGCCTGTGTGCAGAGGATGATGAAGTCAACATCCTGCGCTGCGATTTTTCCTTGACCAAAAAGGTTTACTGCAGCCTCATAGGCCAGATCTCCTGCTGTTTGTCCTTCTTTTGCTACCCTTCTTTCGCTGATACCGGTTTTCTCATAAATTTTTTCTGCTGGCCATTCCGGGTAAAGCGAAGCCAATTCATCGTTTCCCAAAACTTGGTCAGGAAAATAGACTGCAATATCCTTGAGTCGAGCAGAGGTATTTATCATTGTTTGTCCTCTCGATTTAGGTGTCCGGATCCCATAAATGCAGGCATCGTCGCCTCGCCCTCCGCGCTGATGCCATCGCGTATCAATACCTTGCGCACCGTTAACCACAAAATACGGATATCCAACCACATGCTTAGGTTGTCGACATACCAAACGTCCAACGCAAATTTATCGGTCCAGCTGATTGCGTTGCGTCCATTGACTTGGGCCCAACCCGTGATGCCAGGGCGTACCTCGTGCCGACGGGCTTGCTCTGGCGAGTAAAGCGGCAAATATTCCATCAGCAAAGGACGTGGCCCCACCAGACTCATCTCTCCGCGAAGAACATTCCAAATCTCTGGTAATTCATCTAGGCTACTTGATCGCAAAAATTGACCAAAAGGCAGCAAACGGTCAGCATCGGGAAGCAATTTACCATCAGGGCCACACTCATCAGTCATAGTTCTGAACTTGATCATCATGAAGGGCTTGCCTTTGAGGCCTGGCCGTACTTGCTTAAATAGAACTGGAGATCCTATTTTTTTTCTGATTAAGACAAATAGGATAATCATTGGGATTACCAACATCACAATCAATGCAATTGAGCCAATTAAATCAATTAAACGCTTCATTGCAATTAATCCCTCATCAAACCCAAAACAACAACCAAGACTACAAATAAACTTTCCAGCTTTTTTCTGCGCAGCCTTGTCCAATCATTAATTATTTTCATTCTTTTAAAAATATTTTTATTTTTTACGAGATCAAGATACTTTTTTTCCGATTCCTTGCCGACCAAAAATTGGGAAATATCATTTATGTTTTTCAAATACCAGCCCGAATTTATCATGGCCAATTTCTTTAAATATCCATTAAAAAATCCTGCATCGCCATAAACATTATTCGAATGCTGCCTATAAAATATCTTTGATATTGGATCAATAAACCATTTGAAACCAGCGCTTCGACTAATCGCATAAATTAACCAGTCATGTGACAAATGCTTATAACTTCCAACAGGCCTTCCATAAAAAGTATTTTTTATCATCTCAAAAACTCTAGCACTAAATACATACGTACAACCAGCTGATGCGCCTTGGAACATATAATCCAATCCAGTTTGATCCTGAGCCTTATCTACAATCCAAACTCTTTTTCCATCATCCGTAAATGCAATCAAATTTGACGCGTAGCAGTCATAACCAGCATCCAGGAAGCCCAAAGCTCGAGTTATTTTATCTGGAGTCCAAATATCATCTTGATCTGACAATGAGAAATAATCAAAATCACCTACTGCCATCCCACGTATCATTTCAATGAAATTCGCGCAAGCTGACCCACCGCGATCAGTATTCGATATGATTAAAGTGATATTTTTATAATTTCTTGAATATTCATCAATTATTTCCATTGTCTGATCTTCTGATCCATCATCACGAATGAAAATATGAATGTTTTTATGAGTTTGAGCTAACAGCGTGTTCAATTGCACACGCAAATGTGCTGAACCGTTATAAGTTGCTAACAACACCGCTACCTTTTTTGGGCTCATATTAATTTGTATTCCTAAATAAATCCCAAAACATCAACGAAGTAATAAGCGGGAAAAATAAGGCATAAGAAAAACTAGATGCTGCAACAAACATTCGTGACTCCGTTGAATTTTTGATTAGTTGAATCAAAGAAACTCCAAAAGCAAATATAAATATTCTAATTGCAGCCGTCGAAGAAACAGCAAATGTCAGTGCCCCAAGTAATAACAAACCAACCAAAAATAAATCCTCAAGTGTCTTTTCTTTTCTCTTAATTGATGGAACGCACAGAACCGCGATGAATAATGCATATGCGATTTTTAAAAAACTCGGCGAATCAATTGACTTCAAATACACATCCCTCACTCCGATATTTAAATTCTTCAGAATCAGCATGATATTTTCAGCCATTAAATTCCCAAGCAGAATCATTAATATTGAAATCAGCCAAGCACCAGGAACAAGGAAATTTATTGATTTTTTGAAATTTATTTCAATGAAATATGCAATAAAATATACAAGAAAAACTAATAAGGCTGTATCATGAAAAAATAATCCAAACATAAAAATAATCATCAATTTTATTGCTGACACTCTAGTTGCCGCAAGCGTATAAACAAGCAGGTAAACTGGAGTTGCCCTAATGGTTGTAGTTAGCAATAATGGACCTAAAAAAATTGTTATCCATAACTTTGCAACATCCAATTTCTCGTCATCACCCCGCAACAACCACGCAAGATAATATATTTGAATAAATAGCACCAATATATCAATAGATATTTTATGATTCCCAATTATCTCCCCAACATTTTTCAACCACCATCGAGAACCCCATTCGGCAAAGTACTCATCAGGCGAAAACAAGTAACCACCTTTTTGACTAATTGTTATGTAATTCTCGTAATCCGGGAAAGACGCACCCCCAAAAGCATAATATAAAATTATGATTACAACATAAACTATTAACGTGCGATGCAACATCATAATATTGCAATTGCACCAACCACAAATACTATTGATGCTAATTTTGCAAAAATAAATTGCGATACAATTGACTCCTCCCCTCTTTCGTCAACTGCACGATAGAATCCAGGCTCAATTAAAGTGTAATTTATTATTGTTCCCATAAAATTCAATAATTGCCCAGAATAAGCAAGCGTCATACGAATATCTGGCTTCAGTGAAGCCAGTACGAACGGTACAATCATGGCCATATATAACAATATATTCACAATTAATGAATAGTAAAAATATTTATTTAAACTGATTTTAGCCTTGAAAAAATAATCATTCGTACCAACATTTTTAAATATAACCCTATTTGTAACAAAAAGAATTGAACTCAAAGCGCTGAAGAATTTTCTGTTTGTTATATACAACAAGCCAATACCAAAAGAGAAAGAGAGCGCGTAATAAAATATTGTCTTAATTTCCCCTTTCATCCCACCCTTCTCAAAGTAATACGAAAGCGAGACAACAGAAAGCATGTTTAAAATTCTGGCTTGATATTGGACCCAATTGGACACAGCAAACAATTCAGACTTATTAATCTTATTAATTGATGCTCGCACATATTGAGCGCCCAGATCAAAAATCAGCGAACACCCAAATACAATAATTAAAGCGAATTCTAACACGTACACATCAAACTTTCTTTTGCTTCATTATACTGTAATTTTTATAAATGTATTTAATATAGTAAAATCCAAGCACCGTAAAAAATGAAAGCATTGAAACAATGAATGCGTTAACAATAATTCTTTTCTTTATTTCATTATTGACAATAACCGGGGCTTGGACTATATAACTTTCATCGACACCAAACAAATCCTCTTCCAATTCGAATATTTTTCTTTTTAACCCCGTTATTTCCTTCAATAGATAAGAGTATTCGGGGGGTGTATATGAACGAACATCTTGATTTTTATATTTTTCATAGAAGATGGATTTCAACATCTCTGCTTTTAATTGCTCATCTTTGTAATATTTTAATAAATCTTCAAGTCGATTTTTTTGAGTTCCTTTTGGTCGGGTTAGTGCTGACAATACTTTAAATACTTCTTTTGATAATTCTATCGCAGCTTCGTCGTTATTTTCATACACTTCTATTTTCACTATTTTTTCACGAAGGTTCGACTCTATATTTACTATTTTATTTAAATTACCTCTCTTAACCTCAATATTTTCTCCAGCAACCCTAAAATTAGCGATGACCCCATCCCATTCACCACTTGAATTTTTCAATGAGTTCATCATCCAATAATTCTGAATGAGCTGATCTTTGGAGTTTATGTACTCTCCCTTTATAACCATGCTTGCTTTGCTTGCGTGAGAATTGTTTGAAATTATTATGAAAGCACCTACCCCAGCAAGTACAGGAATCATCAGCAAAATCTTCCAGCGCGCGATAAGAAATTTAATCACATTATTTATATCGCTTTCATTTATTACTTTATTCATACAATTCCATGTTAATTGTTAATATTTAAAATATTTGGCTTGTTTATTTTAATCTAATCGAATGCTTCGGCCTGCGCCAGCGTCAAGCCCGCTTGGTCTTTGGCCGACAGCTGTGGTGTCAGCCCTTGCGGCCAGGTGATGCCGATGGCCGGGTCGTTCCAGGCGATGCAGCGTTCGTGGGCAGGGGCGTAGTAGTCGGTGGTTTTGTACAAGAAGTCTGCTGTGTCTGACAGAACGACAAAGCCATGGGCAAAGCCCGGTGGCACCCAGAATTGTTTGTGGTTGTCTTCGGTCAGCTCCACACCGGCCCATTGGCCAAAGGTGGGGGAGCTTTTGCGGATGTCCACGGCCACATCAAACACCGCGCCGCGCACCACGCGCACCAGTTTGCCTTGGGCTTGTTGCAGCTGGTAGTGCAGGCCACGCAGCACGCCTTTGGCGCTGCGGCTGTGGTTGTCTTGCACAAAGTTCACATCCAGGCCGGTGACTTGCTTGAAGTCTTGCTGGTTGAAGCTTTCAAAAAAGAAGCCTCGGCTGTCGCCGAACACTTTGGGCTCGAGGATCAGGACGTCGGGGATGTGGGTGGGGGTGACGGTGTAGGGCATTACTTGAGCAGGTTCAACAAGTACTGACCGTAACCGTTTTTAGCCAGCGGTTGGGCCAGCTTTTGCACATGCTCAGCACTGATCCACTTTTGGTGGAAGGCGATTTCCTCGGGGCAGGCGACCATGAGGCCCTGGCGCTTTTGCAGCGTGGCAATGAAGCCAGCGGCTTCGTGCAGGCTGTCGTGGGTGCCGGTGTCGAGCCAGGCGTAGCCACGGCCCATGATTTCGACGTTGAGCTGGTTGAGCTCCAGGTACCGTTTGTTGACGTCGGTGATTTCCAGCTCGCCACGGTGCGAGGGCTTGATGTCGGCGGCGATGTCACACACCTGCTGGTCATAGAAGTACAGGCCCGTGACAGCGTAGTTGCTCTTGGGAGCTTTGGGTTTTTCTTCGATGCTCAGCGCCCGTTGCTGGTCGTCAAAGTCGACCACGCCGTAGCGCTCGGGGTCGTGCACATGGTAGGCAAACACGCTGGCGCCGCTGCTGCGCTGGTTGGCGCTGTCCAGCAGCTTGACCAGGTCGTGGCCATAAAAGATGTTGTCGCCCAAGACCAGTGCGCTGGGGTCGTTGCCCACAAAGTCTTTGCCGATGATGAAGGCTTGCGCCAGGCCATCGGGGCTGGGTTGCACGGCGTACTGGATGTTCATGCCCCATTGGCTGCCGTCGCCCAGCAGTTCGGTAAAGCGGGGGGTGTCTTGCGGGGTGCTGATGAGCAACACGTCTTTGATGCCCGCCAGCATGAGCGTGGTCAGCGGGTAATAGACCATGGGCTTGTCGTACACCGGCATGAGCTGTTTGCTCACGGCTTGGGTGACGGGGTACAGACGGGTGCCGGAGCCTCCGGCGAGGATGATGCCTTTGCGGTTGCTCATTGGGCGTCTCCTGCGTATTGCTTTTGCACCCAATCGCGGTAAGCGCCGCTTTGCACATGGGCCACCCACTCGGGGTTGGCCAGGTACCACGCCACCGTTTTGCGGATGCCGGTGTCAAAGGTTTCGGCGGGTTTCCAGCCCAATTCCTTTTCCAGTTTGCGGGCGTCGATCGCATAGCGGCGGTCGTGGCCTGGGCGGTCGGTCACATAGGTGATCTGGCTGGCGTAGCTGCTGCCGTCGGCCTTGGGGCGCAGCTCATCCAGCAGCTTGCACACGGTTTGCACGATCTCGATGTTGGGTTTTTCGTTCCAGCCGCCCACGTTGTAGGTCTCGCCCAAGCGACCGCCCTTGAGCACGGTGCGGATGGCGCTGCAATGGTCTTTGACGTAGAGCCAGTCACGGATCTGCATGCCGTCGCCGTACACAGGCAAAGGCTTGCCGGCCAAGGCGTTGACGATCATCAGGGGAATCAACTTCTCGGGGAAGTGGAACGGCCCGTAGTTGTTGCTGCAGTTGGTGGTCAGCACTGGCAGGCCATAGGTGTGGTGCCATGCGCGCACCAGGTGGTCGCTGGCGGCCTTGCTGGCACTGTAGGGGCTGTTGGGTTCGTAGCGGTTGGTCTCGGCAAAGGCCGGATCGTCCTTGCTGAGCGAGCCATACACCTCGTCGGTGGACACGTGCAAAAACCGGAAGTCGGCCTTGGGCGCATCGGCCAGGCCCATCCAAAACCCACGCACCGACTCCAACAAACGGAAGGTGCCCATGATGTTGGTCTCGATGAAATCACCAGGACCGTGGATAGAGCGGTCCACATGGCTTTCGGCGGCGAAGTTGAGCACCGCACGGGGTTGGTGCTCGGCCAGCAAGCGGGTGACCAAGGCGGCATCGCCAATGTCGCCCTGCACAAAGATGTGGCGCTTGTCGCCTTGCAGGCTGGCCAAAGTCTCGGGGTTGCCGGCGTAGGTGAGCTTGTCAAGGTTGACGACGGGCTCGTCGCTTCCAGCAAGCCAGTCGAGAACAAAGTTGGCACCGATGAAGCCGGCACCGCCTGTGACGAGGATGGTCATATCAAGGATTGGAAAAGATGATCAGGCAGGCTACCGCACTCTAACCCCAAGAACCAGAGCTAGAGACGCATGCATCAAAGACAAACGCCCCACAACCGTGCAGTGGCGCAAACCGTCAATTGTAATCTTCATTACGATCAAGGCAGGACGAAAAAGAATGCCTTGGTATCGCTTTGAGGAAGTAAAAACTACCTTCATCAAGGTATTGGCTTTTTACCTGATACCCACCCCATCTGATATGTCCACAAACACCGAACAAATTCAGCACCTTCCTAAAACCTGATTCGCCAAACCCAGTGCAAAGCGCGAAACAAGTTGTGTGCCCGACACCACTGTTGTCTGATTCAAGCCACCGCATCATTCGTTGAAAGGCTGCAAAGCACCTCATCGCGATGAAAGGCGCCCACATGAATCCGTTTCATTTTTTTCAAACGCCAAACGGCTTCGCCAAGCCCGCCTGAGGAGTGCTGTGCGCAAATCAATTTCGACTGCAACCAAGGCCGCAACTGCCCATTGCGACAATTCCCCCCATCCCTGGCCATCGCCCGAGGCATGTGCCAAGCCGATGTCACCAACAACCAAGGCTCTTGGCAGCGCGGCCCCAGCAAAGCGGCCACCTGGCGGGCGTTTTCTCGGGTGGTGCGTGAGCCGCCGTCCAGCGTGACACGGCTCATGTCCACGCCCTGCTCTTGGTAAAAGACCTTGGCCAAATCGGCATCTGGCACACCCGTGGCCAGCAAACGCCCATCGCCCCCCGAAACGTACAAGGAGCCCGAAGGCTCCCTGAACATCAAAAACAATCGGGATCTGACCCCGATTTACTGAACGCTCAACCTCTGTTTTGCCAAGGCCAACAACACGCCGGCTTGCTCGATGCACTCCCTCAACAGACTGTCTGTGACAAGCTCTCCATCGTAGTCGGTCAAGTTTCTCTGTTTGCGCAGGCTGTCCAAAATTCGAACCGTAGTTGGATCAACGCTCAACGTATGGACCAGACACTGCAGTGTGGTCTGGTGATGACCCGGCTTGCTCGTTGAGGTTCTGTAGCCGTGCTTTAGCAAAGCAGCATCTGCCACTGCTCGAATTGCGGTGTAAGCGCAATCAAAGCGTGTTTCCATGCTGTTGTCTTGGCGCATGGCATCTTCCAAACGGCTTTGAGCCACGTGCAACATCTTTTGCAGCAGCACTTCCGAAAACGGCACAGGGTCCAGAAGTCCAATGCGCGCCAGATTGGCCAATGATTCAGAGCTCATGCTCAGAGCCTACGATGAAAATCTTGGGCTTGTCCATCAATTCTTGAACGAAAACGTTTTGAGCATTCTTCTTTTCTGACCACTCCACACGGCTCATAACCTTCGGATTGATATCTCGCGCCAACACCAACTGCGCGTCATACACGGCATTGGCCACCTGTCCGAATGTGGCATTACCGATGAGCAACAAATCCACGTCGCTTTGCGGCCCTTCAGTGGCTTTCGCCATCGAACCAAAAACAAACGCTACTTCAATTTGAGAGGCTAAAGGCGCCAGTGCAAGCGCCAACACATCGCGCAGCCCAGTTGTTTTCCTGACCAATGCAGACAACTCCGGAAACACCGGATGCTCCGTGTTGGCACTGAACTGTGTTTGATTACCCACTTTTTGGAGCTTGAGCAGCCCCACAGATGTCAAAGCATCCAACTCTTTTTTCAAAGTACCTGGCGAAGCACCTGTCAGCCGAGCCAACTCCCTCAGGTGAAGCCACCTTTGAGGATTCAGCATCAACAAAGCCAAAACTTTTCGGCGGTACTGATTGGGAAATAACAACTCAGAGACGGACAAAATGTTTCCAATTAAAAAACGATTGTTTTCAATTAAGAAACATTATAAGACTTCTTTCAATGCCCCCTCTATCAGGATAGTTGTCCGCCGATTGACAAAACACCCCCAAAAAACGACCAAAGAGCCCGCAGGCCCCGACATTGCGCCCCGCCCACCCCGTCATTGCACCCCGCCCCGTCATTGCGAGCGGAGCGCGGCAACCCAGTGCCCAGCCCCCTCAACGCGTCCAGCCATACACCGTCATACCCAACCACTCGTGCAGCGCCGTCTGCCACCGCAGCAGACTTTGGGCCATCGAATACTCGGTCAGCGGTGTCGCATCGCCGGTCCTGAAATCCACCGGATACGCCGTCACGCGGCAACCCACTGACTCAAACTCGGCCATGGCCCGTGGCATGTGCCAAG
Source organism: Limnohabitans lacus (assembly GCF_030053395.1). Taxonomy (GTDB): domain Bacteria; phylum Pseudomonadota; class Gammaproteobacteria; order Burkholderiales; family Burkholderiaceae_C; genus Limnohabitans_A; species Limnohabitans_A lacus. The sequence continues at coordinate 22,930 of NZ_JASGBH010000002.1, forward strand.
CCGATGTCACCAACAACCAAGGCTCTTGGCAGCGCGGTCCCAGCAAAGCGGCCACCTGGCGGGCGTTTTCTCGGGTGGTGCGTGAACCGCCCTCCAGCGTGACACGGCTCATGTCCACGTCCTGCTCTTGGTAAAAGACCTTGGCCAAATCGGCCTCTGGCACACCCGTGGCCAGCAAACGCCCATCGCCCCCCGAAAACACCAAGGCCAAGTTCGGGTGCTGACGCAGCATGCCCACCGGCACCGTCATGCGCTCGGCAGACTCGCCCAAAGGCACCTGCGCATGCGCCTGGTAACTGCCCGGATGCTGAATGGCACCGCCCAACACCACCACACCCACATGCCGACTGACGGACGCGGCACTCGGCACCGGGTATCGGTTTTCCAGAGAGCGCAGCAGCGCATTGGGCATCGCCTCAAAACCCAAAAAGCCCAGTACCCCAAGCCCCAGCCAAAGCAAGCCCACCGCAGCACGCTGCCAGCGGCTGAGCATCAGCAAGGCCACACCCCACCACAACGCCAGCCAAAACAAGGGCTGTGAGATGGCCGACAGCAATTTGGAAAACACAAACATATTTTCAGAACTCAGAAGCGACAAAAGAGCCAAGAGGCTCTTTTGTCATAAAGAATATGCAGGACTACCTGCAACACGACACCATCAAATCAACGGCAACAGCTGCATTCATTCAGTAACGGCGTGACCCGACATGGAAAGCGCACCAGCAATCTGCTTGACTGCATGCTCAACCGAAAATTGACGCGCAAACAAAGCTATACAGCGCTGCGACAAATCAGGGTTTGAATCTAATTGCACCAAAAGTGCCAAAGCACGCTGCTCCAACTCATGCACATCATGACTTTCGCACACTTGCCCCACCTGCTCGTTGCGAATCATTTCTGCCAAATCATTGCCAGCATTGACATTCGCCAAGACCGGTAGTCCGCTTTGCAAATACGTCAAAAACTTGCCGGGAATATTGTGCGATTGATGCCGAGGATCAAGCGCAACAAGCCCTGCGCTGCACTGCGCATAAAGATCCGGAATCTCATCCGGATCAATTTCGTCAAAAAACAGCACATTGGACAAGCCCCGGTCTGTTGCATCGCGTCGCAGACGCTGTGAGTCGCTGCCACGACCTACAAACAAAAAACCCACATCCACACGCGCCTGCAAACGTTCAGCAAGATCCAACAAAATATCCATGCCCTGAGCCACGCCCATGTTTCCGGCGTACACAAACACCTTGCGTCCAGCCAGTGACGTTTCGGCCAGGCCAAATTTGAACTGGTTGGCTGACAACCAGGTGTTGGTCAACTGCGAGCTGGTGACCTGGGTGTTTTGCACCACGAAACCATTGCTGCCGATTTGACTGAGCTGGTACATGCCTGACAGGTCTTGGCTGCCAAACACGACGTAGGCTTTATCAACCGCGTTGACGATCATGTCGTCAATGCCGTCTTGGTTGATGTCGCCAGCGCTTTGAACTTTCCAGCCCGCGAATTGCTCAATGCCATCGCCCACCAGATAGGCACCGTCTTCGCGCGCCACCGAGAATGCACTCAACTGCAGTGTGGGGTCCACAAAGCTGAAATTGATGCCGGTTGCGGCGTACACCGTGGCGCCGTTTGCTGCTGAGAACTTGGTATAGGTTTGACCGTTGTAGGACTCTTGACCTTCGTTGGTCCAGTCACGGTAGAAGGTGATCGTGTCGCGGTTGTCATCTCCAGCGCCCGCAGTGACGCTGTCATTGCCACCAAAAGCCGTCACCGTGTTATCGCCTGCGCCCGCATCGATCACATCGTTGCCACCGGCGCCAACAATGGCGTCATTGGCATTGCCCGCCGTGATGGGGGCCGTGTCGGTCAACACAAAATTGACCGTTGTCACATCACCCAAAATGGCACTCAGAGGCTGCGCAATGACAAATGAGGCGGTGGTGTTGGCCTGTCGGGTTTGCGCCTGAACCTGAAGGTCGAACGCAAAGTCTTGGAATTGCTGCCCCGCAGCAACTGTCACTGTCGCAGTGCGATTGGATGGGAATCGTGGGTCGTTGCCCACCAAGGTCACAACCACGGTTGCTGGCATGACACTGACAAAACTCAACTCGACGCGACCAGTCACACGACCTGATTGCTCATCGAACTGGGTGGACATCGACTGAGCCAATGACACCTTGGGCGTTGGGGCTGGAGAAGATTTGCTGCTCATGTCCAACGCACTGGGCGCCGCCACTGAAACCGCTGAATTGGGCGTGGCAATGGAGGACGTTGCCGACGTGTTACTGGCGGCCTCTGCAGCCGCATTTTGGCCAGAGAAAGGGGCTGCTGTGAGGCTGAAAGATGGCGCAGACGCGGATGGGGCCTTCAACGAAGTGGCACTGGAAACCGAGGTGCCCGAGGCAGACTGCGTACTGTCCGAAGAGCCAATGGCTGAACCGGCACCCGCTTGCCCCACCAAATCAAAAACAGCCTTGACAGCTGCTTGGCTGACCGCAGCACTCGGCGTGGACAGCGGCGTGCCAGATGTTGGCTGGGCCGCATTCAGCTGGATGCCTTCGACCGTTGCTGTCAGGGATTGGCGCGCACCGGTTGGAGTCGCTCGCAGACCAACAAGTCCCTGCCTTTCTTGTTGGAATGGCTCGACCCCCTCTTGATCAGGAATTCCAATTCAAGCGCATGCAAGGGAAGCCGCAAGCGGCCTGTCAATGACTTTCATATGCCTTGCAATGGAATATCTCTGACGTCGTCTGCGCCGTTCTCGTGGTGGCCGTCGAAAGATAAAGGCATGACAAACCCCCTATCCGTTCAGGTAGGGTTGGCGTTATGATTGACGTTTACGTAAACGTAAAGACTTTTTAACCGCTCACACCGGCCCGGAGACCCCCATGACCGACCTTTCCGCAGAATTCAAAGCTTTGGCCAATTACCGCCCCACGAACAAGGTGCGTTTTGTGACGGCGGCCAGCCTGTTTGACGGGCACGATGCGGCCATCAACATCATGCGGCGCATCTTGCAGAGCATGGGCGCCGAGGTGATCCACTTGGGTCACAACCGCTCGGTGGACGAGGTGGTGACTGCGGCCTTGCAAGAGGATGCGCAGGGCATTGCGATCAGCTCTTACCAAGGCGGGCACAACGAGTACTTCAGCTACATGGTCGATTTGCTCAAAGCCCGGGGTGGTGAGCACATCAAGGTCTTTGGTGGTGGTGGCGGCGTGATCGTGCCGGCCGAGATCCGCGCCTTGGCCGAAAAAGGCGTGCGCATTTTCAGCCCCGAAGATGGCCAGAAGATGGGCCTGGCCGGGATGATCGGCGAGATGGTCATGCGCTGTGACCAGGACGTGAGCCCGCTGGCCCCAAAAGACGTGAAGGCCATTGAAGGCCATGGCGAGATGAATTGGCGTGCGCTGGCGCAGTTGATCACCGCTTTGGAAAACGACAAGGCCGACGCCCAAGTGGTGGCGGCCGTGCGTGAACAGGCCGCTGCCAAGAAGGTGCCCGTGCTGGGCATCACCGGCACCGGCGGTGCGGGCAAGTCGAGTCTGACCGACGAGTTGATCCGTCGCCTGCGTTTGGACCAGGATGATGCACTGCGCGTAGCCGTGATCTCCATTGACCCTTCACGCCGCAAGAGCGGTGGTGCCTTGCTGGGCGACCGCATTCGCATGAATGCGATTTCACCTTGGTCCAATGGCCCCCGCGTGTTCATGCGTTCGCTGGCCACGCGCGACTTTGGCTCTGAAATTTCAGCCGCCTTGCCCGACGTGGTGGCCGCTTGCAAGGTGGCAGGCTTTGACTTGATCGTGGTCGAAACTTCGGGCATCGGCCAGGGCGACGCGGCCATCGTGCCGCATGTGGATGTACCGATGTACGTGATGACGCCCGAGTTTGGCGCGGCCAGCCAGCTCGAGAAGATCGACATGTTGGACTTTGCCGAGTTTGTGGCCATCAACAAGTTTGACCGCAAAGGCGCCAGCGATGCACTGCGCGATGTGGCCAAGCAGGTGCAGCGCAACAAAGAAGCCTGGACCGTGCCGACCGAGCAGATGCCGGTGTTTGGCACCATGGCTGCACGCTTCAATGACGACGGTGTGACGGCTTTGTACCAAGCGCTCAAAGTGCGTTTGAACGAGCTGGGCATGAAAGCTGGCGATGGCCGCCTGCCCTTGGTCAATGTGCGCCACAGCACCCACCAGAACCCCGTGGTTCCGTCTGCGCGCACCCGTTACCTGGCCGAGATCAGCGATACGGTGCGCGGCTACAAAAAGCGCGCCCTCGACCAGTCGCGCCTGGCCCGCGAGATCCAGCAACTGCGCGCCGCGGCCCGTATGCTGGAGGTGGGCAAAGCCGGTCGCGCCAAGGCAGCCGAGGCAGCGATTGACCTGGCCGTCGCACGCGAAGAGACACAGGACCCCCACGCCCGCAAACTGCTGGCCCAGTGGCCCGACATGCAAAAAGCCTATGCGGGCGAAGAGTACGTGGTGAAGATCCGCGACAAGGAGATCCGCACCGCGTTGACCACCAAGTCGCTGTCTGGCACCACCATCCGTAAAGTGGCCTTGCCGCAGTACGAAGACCACGGCGAGATCCTCAAGTGGCTGATGCTGGACAACGTGCCCGGCAGCTACCCCTACACCGCAGGCACCTTTGCCTTCAAGCGCGAGGGCGAAGACCCGACCCGCATGTTTGCCGGTGAAGGCGACCCTTTCCGCACCAACCGCCGCTTCAAGCTGGTGTCTGAGGGCATGCCCGCCAAGCGCTTGTCCACAGCATTTGATTCGGTCACGCTGTACGGCAATGACCCCGACCTGCGTCCTGACATTTACGGCAAGATCGGCAACTCGGGCGTGAACGTGGCCACGCTGGATGACATGAAGGTGCTGTATTCGGGCTTTGACCTGTGCAACCCGACCACCTCGGTATCGATGACCATCAACGGCCCTGCACCGTCTATCTTGGCCATGTTCATGAACACGGCCATTGACCAGAACATCGACAAATTCAAGGCCGAGAACGGCCGCGAGCCGACCGAAACCGAAACAGCCAAGATCAAGGAGTGGGTCTTGGCCAATGTGCGCGGCACGGTGCAGGCTGACATCCTGAAAGAAGACCAAGGCCAGAACACCTGCATCTTCTCGACCGAGTTCTCGCTGAAAGTCATGGGCGACATCGCACAGTACTTTGTGCACCACGACGTGCGCAACTTCTACTCGGTGTCCATCTCGGGTTACCACATCGCCGAGGCTGGGGCCAATCCGATCAGCCAGCTGGCCTTCACGCTCTCCAACGGCTTCACCTTTGTAGAAGCGTATCTCGCGCGCGGCATGCACATCGACGACTTTGCGCCCAACCTGTCATTCTTCTTCAGCAACGGCATGGACCCCGAGTACACCGTGTTGGGTCGCGTGGCCCGCCGCATCTGGGCCGTGGCCATGAAAGAAAAATACGGCGCGAACGAACGCAGCCAAAAGCTCAAATATCACATCCAGACCTCGGGTCGTTCGCTGCACGCGCAAGAGATCCAGTTCAATGACATCCGCACCACGCTGCAAGCGCTGATCGCGATCTACGACAACTGCAACAGCCTACACACCAATGCGTTTGACGAAGCCATCACCACGCCCACCGAAGACTCGGTGCGCCGTGCGATGGCGATTCAGCTGATCATCAACCGCGAGTGGGGCCTGGCCAAAAACGAAAACCCCAACCAGGGCGCCTTCATCATCGATGAACTCACTGTGTTGGTCGAAGAAGCGGTTCTGGCCGAGTTTGAAAAGATCGCTGAGCGTGGCGGTGTGTTGGGCGCAATGGAAACCGGCTACCAGCGCGGCAAGATCCAAGACGAATCCATGCACTACGAAATGCTCAAGCACACCGGCGAGCTGCCCATCATCGGGGTCAACACCTTCCGCAACCCCAAGGGCGATGAAGTGCTGGAGAGCCTGGAGCTGGCCCGCTCGACCGAAGAAGAAAAGCAGTCCCAATTGCAGCGTCTGACGGACTTCCACACCCGCAACGCCGCTCAAGCACCAGCCATGCTCAAACGTTTACAGCAGGCCGTGATCGATAACGGCAACGTTTTCGAAGTGCTGATGGACGCAGTGCGCGTGTGTTCACTCGGTCAAATCACCAATGCTTTGTTCGAAGTGGGTGGTCAGTACCGACGCAATATGTAAGCATCAAAGACCAAGAAGTTGGTCATTAGCCCGGGACTTGTCAAAGTCGGCGGGCTAATTTTTCATGAGCCGATGATGTGTTTCAGGGAAATTGGTGTTAGAGGCCGCCCAAAAAACGCAGGCGAGATGCCCAACGCTGAATCAAAACGGCATTTGAAACTCAACTGACCTCAAGAATCGAGTCAGTTCGGTAAATTGGGTGTTGCTCTGTCTGAGCAAGTCAAAGCATAGGTGCAGGGCAAACCAAAGGTACTCGCCTAGTGGCTTGCTTTTCGTGCGGTTGGAGCCCACAAAGCAAAACGCCCCACCGAACGGTGAGGCGTTTTGGGCTGTTAAAAGCCTGACGATGTCCTACTTTCACACGGGAATCCGCACTATCATCGGCGCTAAGTCGTTTCACTGTCCTGTTCGAGATGGGA
>NZ_JASGBH010000002.1:29624-32124 GCF_030053395.1 Limnohabitans lacus
AGCTAAGTTCCGAAGAACTTGGCAATCACCATCAAACGCCCACGCTTATCGGCTGTATATTTTTAAAGAACCCAGGCAACTTCTCGCCACCTGCTCTTGCCTCGCTGCGATCAGCGAAGCCTTCTATTGTATCACGCTTTTGCGCTTTCTTTAAAAGATTTTTGATGTCTTCTAAAGAAAACGCCCCACCGAACGGTGAGGCGTTTTGGGCTGTTAAAAGCCTGACGATGTCCTACTTTCACACGGGAATCCGCACTATCATCGGCGCTAAGTCGTTTCACTGTCCTGTTCGAGATGGGAAGGAGTGGGACCAACTTGCTATGGTCATCAGGCATAACTGGGTGTCACCTTGACTGGCGTCAAGACAACAAATTCATAGAGCTTGGAATCAGATTTTTGAGCTTGCGCTCGGCCTTTCAGCCTTTTTTGAATGCGTCAACTTGGCATAACAGCCTTGATCAATGCACACCTTGCAGCGTGTGATCAAAGTTATAGGGTCAAGCCGCACGAGCAATTAGTATCAGTTAGCTTAACGCATTACTGCGCTTCCACACCTGACCTATCAACGTCCTGGTCTTGAACGACTCTTCAGGGGGCTCAAGGCCCCGGCAGATCTCATCTTGAAACGAGTTTCCCGCTTAGATGCTTTCAGCGGTTATCTCTTCCACACTTAGCTACTCGGCAATGCCACTGGCGTGACAACCGATACACCAGAGGTGTGTCCACTCCGGTCCTCTCGTACTAGGAGCAGGCTTCCTCAAATCTGCAGCGCCCACGGAAGATAGGGACCAAACTGTCTCACGACGTTTTAAACCCAGCTCACGTACCTCTTTAAATGGCGAACAGCCATACCCTTGGGACCGGCTACAGCCCCAGGATGAGATGAGCCGACATCGAGGTGCCAAACACCGCCGTCGATATGAACTCTTGGGCGGTATCAGCCTGTTATCCCCAGAGTACCTTTTATCCGTTGAGCGATGGCCCTTCCATACAGAACCACCGGATCACTATGTCCTACTTTCGTATCTGCTCGACTTGTCAGTCTCGCAGTTAAGCACGCTTATGCCATTGCACTATTATCACGATGTCCGACCGTAACTAGCGTACCTTCGAACTCCTCCGTTACGCTTTGGGAGGAGACCGCCCCAGTCAAACTGCCTACCATGCACTGTCCCCGATCCAGATAATGGACCTAGGTTAGAACCTCAAACACACCAGGGTGGTATTTCAACGTCGGCTCCACTGAAACTAGCGTTCCAGCTTCAAAGCCTCCCACCTATCCTACACAGATCTGTTCAAAGTCCAATACAAAGCTACAGTAAAGGTTCATGGGGTCTTTCCGTCTTTCCGCGGGGAGATTGCATCATCACAAACATTTCAACTTCGCTGAGTCTCAGGAGGAGACAGTGTGGCCATCGTTACGCCATTCGTGCAGGTCGGAACTTACCCGACAAGGAATTTCGCTACCTTAGGACCGTTATAGTTACGGCCGCCGTTTACTGGGACTTCAATCAAGAGCTTGCACCCCATCATTTAATCTTCCAGCACCGGGCAGGCGTCACACCCTATACGTCCACTTTCGTGTTTGCAGAGTGCTGTGTTTTTATTAAACAGTCGCAGCCACCGATTTTTTGCAACCCCGTTGGGCTCCCTCTGTTCGAGTTCACCTACTTGGGGCATACCTTCTCCCGAAGTTACGGTATCAATTTGCCGAGTTCCTTCTCCTGAGTTCTCTCAAGCGCCTTAGAATACTCATCTCGCGCACCAGTGTCGGTTTGCGGTACGGTCAATGACAAGCTGAAGCTTAGTAGCTTTTCCTGGAAGCAGGGTATCACTCACTTCAGGTGCAAGCACCCTCGTTATCACCCCTCATCTAAGCCCGGCGGATTTGCCTACCAGGCACGACTACAGGCTTGAACCAACATATCCAACAGTTGGCTGAGCTAACCTTCTCCGTCCCCACATCGCACTTGTCATCGGTACAGGAATATTGACCTGTTTCCCATCAGCTACGCATCTCTGCCTCGCCTTAGGGGCCGACTCACTCTACGCCGATGAACGTTGCGTAGAAAACCTTGCGCTTACGGCGAGGGGGCTTTTCACCCCCTTTAACGCTACTCATGTCAGCATTCGCACTTCTGATACCTCCAGCATGCTTTACAACACACCTTCACAGGCCTACAGAACGCTCTCCTACCACTTGCAATAAATTGCAAATCCGCAGCTTCGGTAACTGGCTTAGCCCCGTTACATCTTCCGCGCAGGACGACTCGATCAGTGAGCTATTACGCTTTCTTTAAATGATGGCTGCTTCTAAGCCAACATCCTGACTGTTTTAGCCTTCCCACTTCGTTTCCCACTTAGCCAATTTTAGGGACCTTAGCTGGCGGTCTGGGTTGTTTCCCTCTTGAGTCCGGACGTTAGCACCCGGTGCTCTGTCTCCCAAGCTGTACTCATCGGTATTCGGAGTTTGCCTTGGTTTGGTAAGTCGCCATGACCC
>NZ_JASGBH010000002.1:34624-412906 GCF_030053395.1 Limnohabitans lacus
CCCGGGGATTTCACCTCTGTCTTACATAACCGCCTGCGCACGCTTTACGCCCAGTAATTCCGATTAACGCTTGCACCCTACGTATTACCGCGGCTGCTGGCACGTAGTTAGCCGGTGCTTATTCTTACGGTACCGTCATGAGCCCCTAGTATTAATAGAGACCTTTTCGTTCCGTACAAAAGCAGTTTACAACCCGAGGGCCTTCATCCTGCACGCGGAATGGCTGGATCAGACTTGCGTCCATTGTCCAAAATTCCCCACTGCTGCCTCCCGTAGGAGTCTGGACCGTGTCTCAGTTCCAGTGTGGCTGGTCGTCCTCTCAGACCAGCTACAGATCGTTGGCTTGGTGAGCCTTTACCCCACCAACTACCTAATCTGATATCGGCCGCTCCAATCGCGCGAGGTCTTGCGATCCCCCGCTTTCATCCGTAGATCGTATGCGGTATTAGCGTAACTTTCGCTACGTTATCCCCCACGACTGGGCACGTTCCGATATATTACTCACCCGTTCGCCACTCGTCAGCATCCGAAGACCTGTTACCGTTCGACTTGCATGTGTAAAGCATTCCGCCAGCGTTCAATCTGAGCCAGGATCAAACTCTATAGTTCGATCTTGATTTTTTTTCAGTCTTTCGACCAACTCATAAATTGGAATCGACGTGGTCACCATCTCTGATTTCCACATCTTTTTTACTTCATGAGCGTTTGTTAGCTAATTAAAGCTAAGTTCCGAAGAACTTGGCAATCACCATCAAACGCCCACGCTTATCGGCTGTATATTTTTAAAGAACCCAGGCAACTTCTCGCCACCTGCTCTTGCCTCGCTGCGATCAGCGAAGCCTTGAATTATGACACAGTTTTCATCACTGCGTCAAGTTTTTGAAAAATTTTTCGATCCAATCGAACACTTCAAAAACCCCTTCGAAACCTTGATTCAGACCCCGTTGCAGGGAATGCGTCGTGAGCAGCGAAGCCCTCGATTATGGCACAGTTTTTTCATCACGAACAGGGTTTTTTGAAATTTCACGCAAAGTTGCGAGTGGACACCCGGATAATGGGCCGATGGCTTTACTCACACTCTTGAACGCATCACTGGCTTTTGGCCACGTTGCACTCCTGGATCACGCAGACTTTTCTCTGGAAACATCCGAACGCATAGGCCTGATTGGCCGCAACGGCACAGGCAAGTCCTCTTTATTGAAGATCCTGGGTGGCATGGAGAAACCCGACGACGGCTCCTTGCACGTTCAACAAGGCATTCGCATCGCATTTGTCGCTCAAGAGCCCATCCTGAAGCCCGAACACACCATTTTTGAGTCCGTTCGAGAGGGTTTGGCCGATGTGGTTCAGTGGATTGACGATTACACCCACAGCCGCGGGGACCTTGACACCCTGCAAGGTCAAATCGAATCCATGGACGGGTGGGGCTGGGAGCAGCGCGTGGACGAGACACTCCAGCGCCTGCAACTCGACCCCAAAGCGATTGTCCAATCTCTGTCTGGCGGCATGCGCAAGCGTGTCGCCCTGGCCCAAGCGCTGGTCACGCGCCCAGATGTTCTCTTGTTAGACGAGCCCACCAACCACTTGGACCTGAACGCCATCACTTGGCTGGAGGATCTGTTGATTGACTTCAAGGGCAGTGTGATTGCCATCACGCACGACCGCGCCTTTCTGGACCGGATTGCCACACGCATTGTGGAACTGGACCGTGGCAAATTGCGGCCCTATCCAGGCAACTATGCCCAGTACCAGCTTCAAAAAGAAGAGCAGCTCGCCCAAGAAGCCGTGATCCAGGCCAAGGCTGACAAGCTGCTGGCCCAAGAAGAAGTGTGGATCCGCAAAGGCGTGGAAGCGCGGCGCACCCGCAGCCAAAGCCGCATCAGCCGGCTGCAGAACCTGCGCAGTGAACGCGCCGCACGCCGAGAGAAGGTAGGCAACGTGAAGATGGAAGTGGCCTCCGGCGTGCCCAGCGGCAAGCTGGTGGCTGAACTGACCGAGGTCAGCAAAAGCTTCACCCAGCCCGACGGCTCCGTGCGCACCATCATTCAAAACTTCACCGGGACCTTGCTGCGCGGCGACAAGATCGGTCTGCTGGGTCCCAACGGCGCTGGGAAAACCACCTTACTCAAACTCATCTTGGGCGAACTCGAAGCCGACAGCGGCGAGGTGCGACGCGGCACCAAGCTCGAAGTCGCCTACTTTGACCAGATGCGCGACGCGCTGGACCTGGACGCCACGCTGGAAGACTTCATCAGCCCCGGCAGCGAATGGATCGAGATCGGCAACAAGCGCCAGCACGTCAAGAGCTATCTGGGCGACTTCCTGTTCTCGCCTGCGCGGGCCACATCGCCTGTGCGGTCCTTGTCGGGTGGCGAGCGCAACCGGCTGCTGCTGGCCCGCTTGTTTGCGCGTCCAGCCAATGTCTTGGTGCTGGACGAACCGACCAACGACCTGGACATCGAAACCTTGGAGCTGCTTGAAGAGCTGCTGCAAACCTATGAAGGCACCGTGTTCTTGGTCAGCCACGACCGCGCCTTCATGGACAACGTGGTCACCGGCATCATCGCCTGCGAAAGCGCACCCAACCAACCGGGCTTTTGGCGTGAATATGAAGGCTCGGTGCAAGACTGGCTGACCCAATCACAGCGCGCACAAGCCATCGCTGCGCAGGCCGCGCAAAAGCAAGCGGCGGCCACGCCGGCGCCAGCCGTGGCTGCTGCTGTTGCCGCACCTGCGCCAGCTGCGGCAGTGCGCAAGCTCAGCTACAAAGAGCAGCGCGAACTGGACAGCCTGCCTGCACTGATTGAATCGCTGGAAAAAGAACAGGCCGATGCCCGCGCCCAATTGGCCGACGGCAGCATCTACCAACGGGACGCGGGATTGGCCCAGCAATTGTTCAAGCGCGATGCCGACATCGACGACTTGCTGATGAACGCACTGGAGCGCTGGGAAATCCTGAGCGCACGATGAACCGGAACCCCTCCAACACATGACTTCTGCCGAACTCAGTGCGCTGCTGGTGCTGGCCACCGTGAGCAGCTTCACGCCTGGACCCAACACGGCCTTGTCGACTGCCATGGCCGCGAACCACGGCTTGCGCGGGGCCATGCGTTTTGTCTGTGCGGTGCCCGTGGGTTGGGGCCTATTGTTCAGCTTGTGCGCCACGGGCTTGGGCGGTTTGGTCGTCGCCTTCCCGCCCATGCGCTGGGCCATCGTGTTGCTGGGCACCAGCTATTTGCTGTGGTTGGCCACCCGCCTTTGGCAAACCGGCAGCTTGACGGCTGCAGACCATGCCAAATTGAACGTGGGCTTCATCCAAGGCGTGGGCCTGCAGTTTGTCAACATCAAGGCCTGGATGCTGGCCTTGGCCATGGTCGGCGGCTGGGTCGCTGGGCGAGACGATGCCACGGACCGTGCGCTCACTTTGTTGCCCATCATGGTGGCCTATGGCTTTTTCAGCAACCTCAGCTACGCCCTGGCAGGCGCTTTGCTGCGGCACTGGCTGGCGCAAGGTCGCCGTTTGCTGATGTTCAACCGCTGCATGGCCACGGCCTTGGTGGGCACAGCCCTGTGGATTTTGCAAGGCATATGGAAGGCTGGCGCATGACAGCCGAAAACAAAGGCTTGTGGCTGGGCTTGCTGGGTGTCTTCATCTTTGCCCTGACACTGCCCATGACCCGCTTGGCCACGGGCACCAGCGATGCACCCCAGTTGTCGCCTTGGTTTGTCACTTGGGGGCGGGCAGCGCTGGCCGGTGTCTTGTCAGCTGCGTATTTGTATTTCTCTCGGGCACGTTTGCCCCAAGCGCAAGAGCGAGGCCCCTTGGTCTTGTCACTGATCGGCAACGTGGTGGGCTACCCGCTGCTGCTGGGCTGGGCGCTGCGCCACGTGAGCGCCAGCCATGCGGCGGTCATCACCGCCTTGCTGCCCTTGGCCACTGCCGCCGCAGCCGCATGGCTCATGCACCAGCGCGCTCGCTTAGGGTTTTGGGTTTTTGCAGGCTTGGGCAGTGCCCTGGTGGCGGTGTACAGCCTGCTGCGTGCGCACCAAGCGGGGCACGGTTTTGGGCTCAGCTGGGCCGACGGCTTGCTGATCGGCGCGGTGGTCGCCGCTTCGCTGGGCTATGTGGCCGGTGCCAAAATCACACCCAGCCTGGGCTCCGAAAAAGTCATCAGCTGGGTGTGTGTGATGGCTTTGCCCATCACCTTGCCTGGCACTTGGTTGACATGGCCTTCCCAAGCAATTGCGGCATCATCGTGGCTGGCCCTGCTGTATGTGGGGGTGTTTTCCATGTGGGCAGGCTTTTTCGCCTGGTTTCGCGGTCTGTCATTGGGCGGACCCTTGCGGGTCAGCCAAACCCAATTGCTGCAACCTTTCATCAGCATCTTGGCCGCCGTGCCAATGCTGGGAGAATCGCTGGATGCCATGACCTTGGGCTTTGCCGCGCTGGTCGTGATGACGGTTTTCATGGGACGCCGCATGGCCACCCCTACAAGCAAGTAAAAAATTCGATTTCAAGGACCTCTGACATGAACTGGACCCTGGCCCAACGCGCCCAAAAAATGAACCCTTCGGTGATCCGCGAGATCCTCAAAGTCACTGAACAGCCAGGCATCATCAGTTTTGCAGGTGGTCTGCCCTCCCCGCTGACCTTCCCGATCGAGGCCATGCGCGAAGCCAGCGAACGCGTGCTCAAAGACGATGGCAAAGCCGCCTTGCAATACGCGGCCAGCGAAGGCTATGCACCTTTGCGCGAATGGGTGGCGCAAGACCTGCTCAAGCAAGGCATGAACGTGAGCCCCGACCAGGTGCTGATCACCACGGGCAGCCAACAAGGCCTGGACTTGGTGGCCAAGATCCTGATCGACGCGGGCAGCCGCATCTTGGTCGAGACCCCCACGTACTTGGGCGCCTTGCAAGCGTTCACGCCCATGGAGCCTGTGGCCGTGAGCGTGGGCAGCGACGAACACGGCGTGAACGCCGAAGACCTGCGCGCCAAAGTCGGCAGCGGTGCCGACAAAGCCCGCTTTGTGTACCTCTTGCCCAACTTCCAAAACCCCACAGGCCGCACCATGCCTGAAGAACGACGCGCCGCCGTGGCCCAGGTCGCGATCGACACCGGCTTGCCGATCATCGAAGACAACCCCTACGGCGATCTGTGGTTTGACCAAGCCCCAGCACCCTCGCTGAGTTCGCGCCACCCCGAAGGCAGCGTGTACCTGGGCTCGTTTTCCAAAATCCTGGCCCCCGGCTTGCGCTTGGGTTACCTGGTCGCGCCCAAGGCGCTGTACCCCAAACTGCTGCAGGCCAAGCAAGCGGCTGACCTGCACACCCCCAGCTTCAACCAGCGCGTGGTCGCCGAAGTGCTCAAAGACGGTTTCATCGATCGCCATGTGCCCACCATCCGCGCCTTGTACAAGCAGCAATGCGAAGCCATGCTGGCCGCGCTCGACCGCGAAATGGCTGGCCTGGGCCTGAGCTGGAACCGCCCCGTGGGCGGCATGTTCCTGTGGGTGCAGCTGCCCAAAGGCATGAACGCCGTGGCTTTGCTCGACAAAGCGGTCAAAAAAGGCGTGGCCTTCGTGCCCGGCTTGGCGTTCTACGCCCAAGACCCGAGCGAAAGCACCCTGCGCCTGTCCTTTGTGACAGCCACCGTGGACCAGATCAACACCGGCATGGCCGCACTGGCCCAAGCCATCCGCGAATCGCTCTGAGCCACGGCGCTCGGGAGTTACCGATGAAAGTCCGCGCCTTCCAACAGGTCGACGTCTTCACCGACACCGCCTTCAGGGGCAACCCCTTGGCCGTGGTGCTGGACGGCTCGGGGCTGAGCGACACCCAGATGCAAGCCTTTGCGGGCTGGACACAACTGAGCGAAACCACTTTTGTGCTGCCGCCCACGCCTGAGGGCGCCGCTGACGGGGCCGACTACCGCGTGCGCATCTTCACGCCTGGCATGGAGCTGCCCTTTGCGGGCCACCCCACGCTGGGCACCGCCCATGCTTGGCTGAATGCCGGTGGGCAGCCTCGGCAAAACGGCCAGCTGGTGCAGGAATGCGGCGTGGGCCTGGTGACGCTGAAATCGCTCGAAGGCCGTTGGGCTTTTGCCGCCCCCCCTTTGCAGCGTGAGACGCCCGATGCGGACCTGCTGGCCGACGTCTTGGCGGCGCTGGGCCTGCAGGCCGACGAAGTGTTGGCCGCACAGAACCTGAACAATGGGCCGCATTGGCTGGGCTTATGCCTGGCCGATGTCGAGACCGTCTTGGCCTTGCAGCCCGACCATGCCGCACTCAAACGCCTGAACACCAAAGTCGGGGTGGCCGCACGCAGGGCTGCGCCTGCAACGGGCCTGATCCGCCGCGCCAACCGCGAGGCCCGCGCCTTTGCACAAGAGCGCTCCAGTTTGGCTCAAGACCCGACCGATTTGGAAGTGCGCGCTTTTGCGGCGCCTGTCGGCATCGCCGAAGACCCCGTCACCGGCAGCCTCAATGCCTCGCTGGCGCAATGGTTGATGGCCGAAGGCCACATGCCCAACGCCTACAGCGCACGGCAAGGCACAGCGCTGGGCCGCGCCGGACAAGTCTTTTTGTCGCGTGATGCGCAAGGTCAAGTTTGGGTCGGCGGCGATGTGATCGGCTGCATCAGCGGCCAGGTCATGCTGTAGGCCCAATCACCCCAGCGACAGGGCCGCACCCAGCGACTGCGCACAATCGCAGCGCATGGGAACACTCTATTTGGTCCGCCACGGACAAGCCTCATTCGGGGCCGATGATTACGATCAACTCAGCCCGCTGGGACACCAACAAGCCCTGCGCTTGGGCCAATACCTGCAAGCCAAACTGCAGGTCCAGCCGGTGGAGGCGGTGCTGATGGGCAGCCTCAAACGCCACCGCCAAACCTGGGAAGGCATTGCCCAAGGGGCAGGCCTGACGCACACCCCCGAGGTCTGGCCTGGCCTGAACGAGTACGACAGCCACGCGTTGATCGAAGCCATCCATCCCGAGCCTCTGGCCAAACCCGACACCCCGGAGCTGTACCGCCACCACTTTCGGCTGCTGCGCGACGCCCTGCAAGCTTGGATGGCCGGACGCACACAACCGCGCGGCATGCCCAGCTACAAAGACTTTGTCGGCGGCATCGAAGCGGCACTGGACCATGTGCGGCAAAACCATTCGGGGGACGTGATGATCGTCTCCAGCGGCGGCCCCATTTCAACCGCTGTCGGTCAGGTCCTGGGCGCACCCGCTGAAACCACGATCGAGCTGAACCTGCGCATCCGCAACACGGCGCTGACCGAGTTTGTCTTCAACCCCAAGCGCCACATGCTGCTGACCTACAACACCTTGCCCCATCTGGACTCGGACGCGCACCGCGATTGGGTCACTTACGCCTGAAACATCTCGTAATTCCCTAGAAAAACCCCCACACTTTGTAGGCAAAATGCCTGCATGAATGCGTATGCCGCACATGCGGCACTTGAGTTGCGAGAGGGTGGCATCCAACTGCCCTGCGAGCCCGGAACCGATGCCCCGACACAGCGGCAATTGGCTCAGTGGCTTGCGAGCTACCAACTCGAAAACATCGCGCAAACCTTCATCGTTCCCACCGCTCAGGGCCTGCAATGCGCATTGAGCCTGCGCCAAGAACAGCAAGCGGCCTGGATGCCCCAGCACAACACCTTGTCGCTGCACCAACACCTCGCGCACGAAGGCCTGTCCAGCGATGTGATGGCCCTGGAGCGCGAAATCGTGGTGGCCTTGCTGGGTTCGCCGCTGCGTTTCAGTTTTGCCAGTTTGGAGGCTTTGCGCTCGCATGTCCGTGTGCGCCGCCACATGACGCTGGCCGCACGCAAGACAGCGCTGGCCTTCAAAACCGAAGCGGCCGAGCGCCCCGAAGACCTCTGGCAATACGACGAAGAAAGCGGCTTCACCCTCAAGCCTGGGTGCTGCCTGATCGATGCCTTGATCGCAGCCACGCAGCCCGAAGCCACCGGCAAGCTTTACGACTTTTCTTGTTACCGTGCGACCGAATATGTGATCTTGCTGGGCATTGCTCAAGAGCTGCGAGCGCACCACCCTGACATGCTGGCCCAATTGCAGGCCATCAACGAGGTCCACGCCATCCGCTCGGGGCAGTTCCACGACGTGTACCTGGTCGAATACGGCAGCATGGCCCAGCCCCTGCCCGCGCGCTACTACGTGCCGGGTGACCGCCTGTGGTTTCGCAACCCCGACGAGCGCTCATCGGATGTGATGGGCTACGAAGGCTCCTGGGTGATTTATCTGGGCGGCGGCTTCTTCAGCAACTTCTGGAAACGCGACCAGCCCTTCACCCTCGAGTCCAAAGCCATCGAGATTTACCATTGGCGCGATGGCGTCCACACCGACGCACAAGGCCAATTGCAAATGGATGAAAGCGTGGTCGAGCAACGCGTGGCGCAGACCCTGGCCGACCCGCAAGCGTTGCAACAGGTGCTCAGCCGCATGCTGCGCATGCGAGATGCCAAAGGCGTGTATGACGAAGGCGGCTGCCTGGACACCACGCGCGAATGTCCACGCAGCGTCAGCCGCGACCACTGCGAACTGGTCTTGCCCAGCTTCTGAAGCTTCAGGCCGTGTGCGAGCGCAAGGTGTCGGCCGGCAAGCGATCGATTTCGACCAGCAACTGGGCCAAAGCGCGACCAGAGGCGTCCAGCAAGGCTTCGCCTTTTTCAGCGGTGGCCGCGGCCGCATTGCCTGCAGCCCCCTGCGCGTTGTAGTCCTGCATTTGCCAGCCCAGCTTGGCACTGCGGCCATTGCCCAAGATCTCAAAACGCTCGGCGCGGTCTTGTGAAGTGGACCGAAAATCTTGCGCCGCCACCATGCGCACCAAGCCGGGTTTCAAGGCCCGCATCATGGACGTTTCCACATCGCCGGCATGCACGCCAAAGCGGTGTTCTTGGGGGGTGAACAAGGCGTTCACGTCTTGGCCTTGGTCATCGCGCAAGGGCAGGTTGAACCAGCTCACGCTGTACACCAGCATGTCCAGGCGGGCGCGTAAATCACGCGCCACCAGATCCATCACGCTGACCTGCCCGCCGTGGGCGTTGAACAGCACCAGCTTGCGCACACCGCTGGCAGCCACCGATTCGCCAATGTCGGTCCACAAACGGACGATGGTTTCGGACTTGAGCGTCAAGGTGCCTGCAAAGCGGGCGTGTTCGGGACTGAAGCCCACCGTTTGCGTGGGCAAAAACAAGACCGGCAAATCGGCTGGCAAATGCGGCAAGCTGGCCGACACCACCCCTTGGACCAAATCGGTGTCAACCGACAAAGGCAGATGCGGACCGTGCTGCTCGGTCGCGGCCACGGGCAAGACGGCGATGGTGCGGTCCAGCGCCAACTCGGCAAAGTCGGTGGTCGTCAGGTCGGCCCAAAAACGGTGAGGGGTATGCATGCCCGCATCTTAATGGAGCGGGGCACCTCGGTGTACAGTGCCACTTTCCAAGCAAGGCCCTCGTCCAGAGGGCGCCAGACCGCCTGATGTTGAACCCGATGCTTTTCTTGACTGCTCTGCGCCACGCCTGCACGCGCACAAGTGCCACCTGTGCCATGGCACTTTTGTGCCTTCTGCCACTGAACAGCCAAGCCCAGGTGCTGAGCGCCACCGTCAAAACCGACCAAGTCCGTGCCGATTTACTGGCCCATGCGCCGCAAGGCATTCAAGCCGGGCAAAGCTTCTGGCTGGGCCTGCAAATCCAGCACCAGCCGCATTGGCACACTTACTGGCAAAACCCCGGCGACTCGGGCCTGCCCACACGCTTGCAGTGGAAATTGCCGGCGGGCCTGCAAGTGGGCGAGATCGCCTGGCCTCTGCCCAAGAAAATCCCCATCGGAACCCTGGCCAACTACGGCTACGAAGGCACGGTGCTGCTGCCAGTGGCCGTCACAGTAGGCCCCGATTTCAAAGTGCCCGTGGTGGGCCCGGTGAAAATCCAGCTGCAGGCCGAATGGCTGGTCTGCCGTCAAGAGTGCATCCCGCAAGAAGGCCAGTTTGAGCTGAGCCTGCCGGTGCAAAGCGCCACGGCCCTGCACAGCGGCCTGTTTGACGCCGCCCATAAGCAAACCCCCCAAGCCCTTCCAGGCGCACACCCGGTCAGCCTCTCGGCCGATGGCCGCAGCCTGTCGCTCCAAATTGACCAGCTGCCCCCCGCTTGGCGTGGCCAAACCTTGAGCCTGTTCCCCGTCACACCCCATGTGGTGAACAACGCGGCCGTGCAGGGCAAAACCTGGACGCAAAACTGGCAGGGCGATCGGTGGACAGCGCAAGTGCCCGTCTCGGACGAGCGCAGCGAAAGCCCCAGCGCTTTGTCGTGGGTCATCGCCCAAGGCCCGGAGACCTCGCCCAAAGCACCCGCTTTGGAAGTGACCAGCCCCGTCCAAGGCCCATGGCCCGCTTTGGCGCCTGCGGCGGCCGTGTCGCCAGCGCTGGCCAAAGCGCTGCAAGACAACGCCCAAACCACGGCGCCCAGCGGCACAGGCAGTCTGGCTCTGGCTTTGTTGGGCGCCTTCATCGGTGGTTTGCTGCTCAACCTCATGCCTTGTGTATTCCCGGTGCTGGCCATCAAGGTGCTGGGCTTTGCCCAGCCAGGCCAGAGCCGCTCCGAGCACCGCGCTGCGGGCTTGGCCTACACCGCCGGTGTGGTGTTGTCGCTGGTCTTGCTGGGGGCGGCCTTGTTGACGCTGCGCAGTGCCGGCGAGCAATTGGGCTGGGGCTTTCAATTGCAGACCCCGGCCGTGGTCGCGGCACTGGCGGTGCTCTTCACCTTGCTGGGTCTGAACCTGGCCGGTTTGTTTGAGTTCGGCCAGATGGTGCCCAGCCGCTTGGCGGGTTGGCAAAGCCGTCACCACACGGTCAACGCAGCGCTGTCCGGCGTCTTGGCGGTGGCGATCGCTTCACCTTGCACCGCGCCCTTCATGGGGGCATCGCTGGGCTTGGCCATTGCCTTGCCGGCGTGGCAAGCCCTGAGCGTCTTTGCGGCCATGGGCGTGGGCATGGCATTGCCGTATCTGGCAGCCAGCCTTTGGCCAGCGGTGGCCCGCGCCTTGCCCAGGCCCGGGGCTTGGATGGTGGTTTTCCGTCAGGCCATGGCTTTTCCGATGTTCGCCACCGTGATTTGGCTGCTGTGGGTGCTGGGCCAGCAAACCGGCATCGACGGGGCCAGCAGCCTGCTGGCGGTGCTGCTGTGCGTGGCCTTTACTGCTTGGGCTTGGGGCCTGCAAAACCGCGCCCGAGGAGTGCTGAGCGCACTGGCCCTGGCCACCTTGGCCTGGCTTTGTGCGGGTGTGCTGCCCGCCGCGCTGCGCGAAACGCCGGGCCCACAAGCGGTCAGCAGCGAGGCCCAGCCCCGCTGGCCAGCCTGGTCCGAAGCCCGTGTGCAGTCCGAACTGGCCGCTGGTCGCCCCGTGTTTGTGGACTTCACCGCCGCGTGGTGCGTGACCTGCCAGTACAACAAGAAAACCACCTTGTCCGATGCGGCCTTGCTGGCCGACTTTGACGCCCGCAAAGTCACGCTTTTGCGGGCCGATTGGACGCGGCGCGACGCGGCCATCACCCAAACCTTGGCCGCTTTGGGCCGCAACGGCGTGCCGGTCTACGCCCTGTATGTGCCGGGCAAAGCACCGATCATCTTGTCGGAATTGCCCTCGGTGGCCGAAGTGCAAACGGCACTGCGGGGGCTCTGAACCCAGCCCCAAGCACCTGCGACAATCGGGGGATGAGCACAAGTTCCGCATCCCCCTCGAATTCTTCGTTTGCGCCCCTGGCCAACGACACCTTTTTGCGCGCCTGCCTGCGCCAGGCCACCGACCACACGCCCATCTGGCTGATGCGCCAAGCCGGTCGCTACTTGCCCGAGTACTGCGCCACCCGCGCCAAGGCCGGCAGCTTCATGGGCCTGGCCACCAATGTGGATTACGCCACCGAAGTGACCTTGCAGCCTTTGGAGCGCTACGCTTTTGACGCGGCGATTTTGTTCAGCGACATCCTCACCGTGCCCGACGCCATGGGCCTGGGTCTGTCGTTTGCACAAGGTGAAGGCCCGCGCTTTGCCAAAAACGTGCGCGACGAAGCCGCCGTGGCCGCGCTGGCCGTGCCCGACATGAACAAGCTGCGCTACGTGTTCGATGCGGTGACTTCGATCCGCAAAGCGCTCAATGGCCGTGTGCCCTTGATCGGTTTTTCAGGCAGCCCCTGGACGCTGGCTTGCTACATGGTCGAAGGTGCGGGCTCGGACGACTACCGCCAGGTCAAAAGCCTGATGTACAGCCGCCCTGACTTGATGCACCGCATTTTGGAGATCAACGCCGATGCCGTGGCCCTGTACCTGAACACCCAGATCGAAGCGGGCGCGCAAGCGGCCATGATCTTCGACAGCTGGGGCGGCGTGCTGGCCGATGGCGCGTTCCAAGAATTCAGCCTGGCCTACACCGCACGCGTGCTGAGCCAGCTCAAGACCGAGCACAACGGCCAACGCATCCCCAGCATCGTCTTCACCAAAGGCGGGGGGCTGTGGCTGCCCGAGATGGCGGGTCTCAACTGCGACGTGCTGGGCCTGGACTGGACCATGAACCTGGGCCGTGCGCGTGCTTTGGTGGGCGGTCAGGTGGGTGGCCCGGGCAAAGCCTTGCAAGGCAACATCGACCCGAACGTGCTCTTCGCGCCTCCCGAGCAGATCGCCAAGGAAGCTTGCCGCGTGCTCGACAGCTTTGGCCAGCCGCACACCGACACCACACAAACCGGGCCCACACACATCTTCAATTTGGGCCACGGCATCAGCCAGTTCACCTCGCCTGAACATGTGGCGGCCTTGGTGGAAGCGGTGCACCAGCACTCACGGCAATTGCGCACCGTTTCGTGACGATCGTTAGCATAAAAAAGCAGTTTTCAAAAGTTGTTTTATGAAAAATAAACAACTTCCTGCGCTTGACTTATGCACAAAAGTTCAGATTGCACTGCAACAAAAGCTGGTGCCCTGAATGGCTATACACCGCCGACAGAACTTTTCTAAGTCGTTGATTTAAAAGGGATTTAATTTCTGCACATTGGATGGGCAATTTAAGGAAACCCTTGATTTTCAAGGCTTCTGAGCATGCCATGGACTGTTTTCCACAAAGTTATCCACAGTTTTTTGGGATGACTTTCAAAGCACTTCAAAATCAATGACTTAGAGACGATTTGAAGAATTTTGATAACCTTCAAATCTATCAACACCGACAGAATTACCGAGAAAAATGTGAGCACCCACCCATGGATTGATGTGGCCGTCCAAACCCCCGCTCACAGCCAGATCGGGGGCTTGTTGAGCTACCGTTGCCCGTTTGCGGTGACACCCGGCCAATTGGTGCGGGTGCCGCTGGGCAAGCGCGAGGTGTTGGGGGTGGTGTGGGCGGTTTCTGACGCGGCCCCAGCCGACATGCCCGCCTCGGCCGTGCGCGATGCCACCGGCTTGCTGGAAGGCCTGCCGCCTTTGGATGCAGCCTGGCGCCAATTGGTGCAGTTCTCGGCGCAGTACTACCAACGCTCCCTGGGCGAGGTGGCCCTGTCGGCCCTGCCGCCCCAGTTGCGCGACCTGAGTTCGGAGCAACTGGCGCGTCGCCTCAAAAAGCAAACCCAAGCCGCCGCCATCGAGGTCCAGGCGGGCCCAGCCCTGTCTGAAGAGCAACAAACCGTTTTGGCGCAAATGCAGGCCAACCCCGGTCCATTTTTGCTGTTTGGCAGCACCGGCAGCGGCAAGACCGAGGTTTACCTGCAAGCGGTTGAACGCGTGCTGCAAGCCGACCCGCAAGCCCAAGCCTTGCTCATGGTGCCCGAAATCAACCTGACCCCCCAGCTTGAAGCGCGGGTGCAGGCCCGCTTTGGCGTGGATGCAGTGGTGTCCATGCACAGCGGCATGACGCCTGCACAACGCCTGAAAGGCTGGCTGTCTGCCCACGCGGGCCATGCCCGCATCGTGCTGGGCACGCGCATGGCCATTTTCGCGTCCATGCCGCATCTCAAGCTCATCGTGGTCGACGAAGAACACGACCCCAGCTACAAGCAACAAGAAGGCGCACGCTATTCGGCCCGCGACTTGGCCGTTTACCGAGGTCGCTTGCAAAACGCGCAGGTGCTCTTGGCCTCGGCCACGCCCTCGCTGGAAAGCTGGCACCTGAGCCGCCCGGCAGATGAGGGTGGCCGCTATTTGCGGCTGCACATGCCCTCGCGCATCGGTACTGGCCTGCTGCCCAAGGTGCGCCGGGTGGACATGAACCACCAGGCCAAAAAAGCCGTGTTGTCCGCGCCCCTGCTGGCCGCCCTGCAAGAACGTGTGGAGCGCGGCGAGCAATGCATGTTGCTGCTCAACCGGCGCGGCTATGCGCCGGTGCTGCACTGTGCCGACTGCGGCTGGAAAAGCGAATGCAAGCACTGCAGCGCCTTTCGCGTGTTCCACAAAATCGACCGCACGCTGCGCTGCCACCACTGTGGCCTGACCGAGCGCGTACCCCGCGCCTGCCCCGAATGCGGCAACGCCGACATCGCGCCCATTGGCCGCGGCACCGAGCAACTCGAGGAGCACTTGGGCGAATTGCTGGCGCATGTGTTGCGCCCCGACGGCAGCCCGATCCGCATCGCCCGCATCGATGCCGACACCACCCGACTGAAGGGTGCGCTGGAGAGCCAGCTGGCCTCGGTGCACTCAGGCGAAGTGGACATCTTGGTCGGCACCCAGATGATCGCCAAGGGCCATGATTTCAGGCGCATCACGCTGGTGGCTGCGGTCAACCCCGACACGGCCTTGTTTTCCAGCGACTTTCGCGCACCCGAGCGCTTGTTTGCCCTGCTGATGCAAGCGGCAGGCCGGGCCGGGCGCGAAGCCAGCCAAAGCGCCACCAGCGAAATGTGGGTGCAAACCTTTCACCCCACGCACCCGCTGTTTGAGGCGCTCAAAAAACACGACTACCCGGCCTTTGCCGCCAGCGAACTGGCCGAGCGCACCGCCGCCGACCTGCCGCCCATCAGCCACCAAGCCCTGCTGCGGGCCGATGCCCGCAGCCAAGACGTGGCGCAAGGCTTGCTGAATGCCGCAAGGGAAACCTTGGAAGCGCAATTGAGCGCCGACCCCGCCACCGCAGACCTGGTGCTGCAGGTCAGCGTCTACCCCGCTGTGCCCATGAGCATGCAGCGCGTGGCCGATGTCGAACGTGCCCAGATGCTGCTGGAAAGCCCCTCACGCATGGCCCTGCAAAAAATGCTGTGGCACCTGCACGGGGTCTTGCACCAACTGCGCAGCCAGCCTGAGCACAAGGGCGTGATCCGCTGGCTGGTGGATGTGGACCCGCAAGCGATTTGACGCGCCAGGTGACGCTCAAGGCTTGAGCAAAGCCACCGCGCCCGAGAAAGTCAAGAAAGCCACTGCCGTGGTGACCAAGATGATGCGGGCGATGCGCCCGTTGTCGGCGCCCAGGCGCTCGGCCAGCAGCGACACATTGCTGGCACTGGGCAAAGCGGCCACCAACACCATCACCATCCAGGTGAATCGGTCGATCTTGGCACCCCACTGCACCGCCACCGCCGTGACCAAGAGCACCAGCACCGGGTGCACCAACAACTTGATCACTGCCACCGGCAAATAGTCGCCCAAGCGCAGCGGGCCGTGCGGCCGCTCATGCGCCAGCATGCGCGAGCGGGCCAACACCGCGCCAATGGTGAACAGCGCCACCGGCGAGGCCGCATCGCCCAGCAGACCCACGGTTTTGGCCACTGGACCGATCAACTCCAAATTCCAATACGAAAACGCAGCGCCCAAAGAAATCGCCCACGGCATGGGGTTGCGCACCACACCGGCCAAGGCCTTGCGGGCCGCCACCGCAGCGCCGTGCTCGCCTGCCGCGTCCATGCGCGAGAGCGCCACGCACAGCGAGGTGGTGATCACCATGTCCACCACGATGGTCACGATGGCCGGGCCGGCCGCAGCCGAACCCAACAAGGCCACCAAGAGCGGCACGCCCATGAAACCGGTGTTGGGGAAGGCCGCAACCAAGGCGCCCAAAGAGGCATCGCTCCAGCGAATGCGGGCGTTCAGGCTGATGGCGATGCTGAACGCCACCATGACCAAGGCGCAAAACAAATAGGTGAAGAACACCCCAGCATTGAGCAGCTGCGCAATCGGCGTGCCGGCCCCAAAGCGAAACAACATGCAGGGCAGGGCAAAAAACAGCACAAAACCGTTCAGCCCCGGGATGGCTTCGAGCGGCAGCAAGCCTTTGCGTGCGGCCAGATAACCGCAAAGGACCAATGCAAAAAACGGAAACGTGACGCGCAGGACTTCAAGCATGGGTCTATTGTCGCTCCCGCAGGGTTGTAAGCCGGTCGCAGGGCCGACAGTCCCCGCTATGATCGAACGCTTTGCTTGGAAGCCCCTGGATGTCCGCCGGTCTGAATCTTGCCCAACTCGAAGCCGTGAACTATGTTCAAGGCCCCTGCCTGGTGTTGGCGGGCGCAGGCTCGGGCAAAACACGGGTCATCACGCACAAGATCGGCCGCCTGATCGATGTGGGCCTGGAGCCCAAGCGGATTGCGGCCATCACCTTCACCAACAAGGCCGCCGCCGAGATGCGCGAGCGCGCCAAAGACCTGATTGGCAAGGCCGCCAAAGATGTGACGGTCTGCACCTTCCACGCCCTGGGCGTGCGCATCATGCGCGAAGACGGCCATGTGCTGGGTCTTAAGCCCCAGTTCAGCATCATGGACGCAGACGATGTGACCAGCATCCTCAAAGACTGCGGCGGCACCACCGATGCGGCCACGGCCCGCCAATGGCAATGGACCATCAGCCTGTGGAAGAACATGGGCCTGAACGCCGAGCAAGCTGCAGCACAAGCACCCGACGACAACGCCCGCGTGATCGCACGCATCATGGGCCTGTACGAAGAGCGGCTCTCGGCTTACCAAAGCGTGGACTTCGACGACCTGATCGGCATGCCCCTGAAATTGTTGGCCGACTACCCCGAGGTGCGCGAGCGCTGGCAAGCCAAGATGGGCCATGTGCTGGTGGACGAATACCAAGACACCAACGCCACCCAGTACGAGGTGCTCAAGCACCTGGTGGGCGAGCGTGGTCGCTTCACCGCCGTGGGCGACGACGACCAGTCGATCTACGGCTGGCGCGGCGCCACGCTGGACAACCTCAAGCGCCTGCCACAAGACTTTCCGAATTTGAAAGTCATCAAGCTGGAGCAAAACTACCGCTCCACCAGCGCCATCTTGCGGGCCGCCAACAACGTGATCCAGCCCAACCCCAAGCTGTTTCCTAAAACGCTGTTTTCGGAATTGGGCGAGGGCGAGCCGGTGCGTGTGGTCGATGCGGTGAACGAAGAGCACGAGGCCGACCGGGCCATTGCCCGCATCCAGTCGATCCGTGGCGGCCAGGTCAACCCGTCCAAGCACCGCGAATTCAAGGACTTTGCGATCTTGTACCGTGCCAACCACATGGCCCGGCCGTTTGAGCAAGCCCTGCGCCGCGCCAACATCCCCTACAAGGTCTCGGGCGGGCAGAGCTTTTTTGACAAGACCGAAATCAAGGACTTGTGCGCCTGGTTTCGCCTGTGGATCAACAACGACGATGACCCGGCGTTTTTGCGTGCCATCACCAGCCCCAAACGCGGCATCGGCCACCAGACGCTGGGGCAGCTGGGCACCTTTGCCACGCAATACAAGCTGAGCCTGTTTGAAGCGCTGTTTGCAGGCAGCTTGCCCAGCGCGGTGAACACCCGCGCCGTGGACGGTCTGCACGAATTTGGCCGCTACATCAACGACCTGGAGCACCGCGCCCGCCACACCCTGGGCAAGGAAGCGGCGCTGGCCTTTTTGCTGGAGTGGCTCAAAGAAATCGGCTATGAGCAGCACCTGTACGACGGCGAAGACAACGAGAAAGTGGCCTCTGCCCGCTGGACCAATGTGCTGGAGTTTTGCGACTGGATGGCCGGGCGCTGCGGCGGCGAAATCGAAGACGCCACCGGGACCGACGCTTCCGAGTCCAAAAGCCTGTTGGAGGTGGCGCAGACCATCTCTTTGATTTCGACTTTGAGCGAACGCGAGAAAGACCAGAACGTGGTCACGCTGTCCACCTTGCACGCCTCCAAAGGCCTGGAGTGGCCCCACGTGGTGCTGGTGGGCGTGAACGAGGGGCTGCTGCCCTTCAAGCTGGGTGACGACGACGAGCACTCTGGCCGCAGCGATGGCCCCATGAGCGAAGGCATCTTGCAACGCCTGCAAGAAGAGCGCCGCCTGATGTATGTGGGCATCACCCGCGCCCAGCGCAGCCTGGCCGTGAGCTGGACCAAGCGCCGCAAAAAAGGCCGCGACATGGTGGCCGCCCTGCCCAGCCGCTTCATCGCCGAAATGAAGCTCGATGAAAACACCATCAAAGAAGACCCCCGCGAAAAACTCAGGGCCTTGCGCGCCGAGTTTGCCAAGCGGGCCGCAGATTCCGCCGCCGAAGCCAAACCATGAACGTCCTTCGCAACACTTTGAATGGGCTTGCCCTGCTGTGCATCGCAGGCCTGAGCGCTTGCGCCAACCCAGTCACCCTGGCCACTGCGACCGGTTGCGCCAAACAAGAAATCACGGCCGAACACCTGGTCGGCTCCTGGCGCGTGAGCCTGTCAGGTCAAGCTGGCACTTGGACGCTGGTGCTGCGCCCGCACCCTGAGCACGAGGGCAGTTTGCGCGGCGCCTTGATGCAAATCCCGCAGCACTACGCGGTGGCCGCCGACCTGGAGGATGGCGAATTCACCATGGAGGAATCGCACGACGGCCAACGCATCGCGGCAACTTGGCTGGGCAAAGTGCAGGCGGGCAGCTGCGCCCAAGTCATCACCGGTACGCGCCAAGAAGGCGCTGGGGCTGAGCAGCGCTTTGAGATGCGCTCAGAGCGCCTTCGTTGATTCGCGCACGACCAAGGTCGTGGGCAGCAAATCGGATTCTGGCTTTTCGCCGGCCATGATGCGCAGCAAGCAGTCCACCAGATGGGCGCCGGCCAAGTCCAATGGCTGGCGCACCGTGGTCAAAGGCGGAAAACTGTGGGCCGCTGGCTCCACATCGTCGTAGCCCACCACGCTCACATCGTCGGGAATGCTGTAACCCCGCTCGCGCAACACGCCCAGGGCGCTGATGGCGATCAAATCACTGGCGGCCACGATGGCGTCAAAGTTCAAACCGTGACGGTCAAGGTGCACGCGCAAGGCCTCTTGCGCGCCCAATGGAGCAAAAGACGATGGGATGTAGAGCGCAGGGTCGGTTTTCAAACCGGCTTTGCGCAAAGCCTTTTGGTAACCTGAATAACGTTTTTCAGGTTCGGGCAAAGACTTCTCGCCCATGAAGGCGATGCGCTTGCGGCCCAAGCCCAGCAGGTGTTCGGTGGCCAGCTGACCGCCGCTGGCGTTGTCGCCACCCACGCTGCAATACAGCTGGTTGGGCAACTGCGCGCCCCAGGCCACAAAGGGCAAGCGCTGGCGTGCCAATTCGTTGAGCTGGTCGTGGTGGCCCCACTGACCGATCACGATGATGCCGCCGACACGGCCCGAGTCGTACAAAGCAGAAATCCGCTCAAGGTGATCGGCATCGACGCGCGAAAGCAGCATGTCGTACTGGCGATCCGTCAGGGCATCGGCCAGGCTACCGAGCATGCCCAAGAAGAACGGGTCTGAAATGCTTTGACGGCTGGCTGGGTAATACGGGATCACCACACCGATGGTGGTGTTGTCGCCCTTGCGCAGGTTTTGTGCGCCCAGATTGATGGTGTAGTTGAGTGAACGTGCCAGCTCGATGATGCGCAAACGCGTTTCTTCGTTGATCAACGCACTGCCATTGAGGGCGCGTGAAACTGTTGCGGTGGATACCCCTGCCAGACGGGCAATGTCCGCCATTTGTATCTTGCGCTTTTCAGGTTCTGCCTTGGCCATTCACATGTCTCTCTGTTCAAGCGATGTTAATTCAAAAAAACGCCCCCACCCGTGAGGGAGGGGGCACAAGGTTTCCTTGGAAGAAACGTACTCAACAACTTGTCGGGATCGGGCTCAGTTCACAAACTGCTCAGAGCCCACGATCCCCAGTTTGGTCAGGCCAATGCGCTGGGCACTGGCCATCACGGCCGCAGCCGCTTCGTATTTCGCCTTCGCGTGCGAGCGAATGTGCAGCTCTGGCTGCGGCTGCATCGCTGCCGCTTCCCTCAGCTTGGCCTCCATGTCGGCGCGGCTGCCCACGGGCTTGCCGTTCCAGTTGATCACGCTGCCCGCATCCACATCGATCTTGATCACCACCGGATCGGCCTTTTTGGCCGCGTTGGTGGGCAGCGGCATGTCCAAATTCACCGAATGCAGCTGCGCCGGGATCGTGATGATCAGCATGATCAAGAGCACCAACATCACGTCAATCAGCGGCGTGGTGTTCATGTCGATCATGACTTCCGGCTCGTCGCTGGAACTCGTTCCTACGTTCATTCCCATGCTCTGCTCCTTCAGTTGCTGGGCTCGGTGATGAAGCCGACTTTGGTGATGCCTGCGCGTTGCACCGCGTACATCACGCGGCCCACCGACTCGAAATCACTCTTGCCGTCGCCCCGGATCTGCACCTCCGGCTGAGGTTTCATCACCGAGAATTTCTTCATGCGCTCGAGCAAGTCCGTGCTGTTCTTGACCTTGGTGTCGTACAGGTAAATACCGCCTGCACGGTCCACCGAGATGATCACGTTTTCGGGCTTGGTCTCGCGCACCACGTTCTTTTCTTTCGGCAAGTCCACCTTGATGGAGGTGGTCACCACGGGGATCGTGATCAAAAAGATGATCAAGAGCACCAGCATCACGTCCACCAGGGGCGTGGTGTTGATGGTGCCGATGATCTCGTCATCGGCTTCGCCTACGTTCATGGCCATGTTGGCTCCTCCTGTGATCGCTTGGGCGGCGCTGCCACCGCTCAAGCGAAGGGAATGCGAAGGGGTTTACTTCTTGGCCGAGCCGAGCAGCACAGCGTGCAGGTCAGAGCCAAAGGCGTTGACTTGTTCCATCACGGCCTTGTTGCGGCGCACCAGGTAGTTGTAACCCAGCACTGCAGGCACGGCCACAGCCAAGCCGATGGCGGTCATGATCAGGGCTTCACCCACGGGGCCTGCGACCTTGTCGATCGAGGCTTGGCCGGACATGCCGATCTTGACCAGCGCGTGGTAGATGCCCCACACGGTACCGAACAGACCCACGAACGGTGCAGTAGAGCCCACCGTGGCCAGCACAGCCAGACCGTCTTGCATGCGGCTTTGCACGTTGCCAATGGCACGCTGGATGCTCATGGTCACCCACTCGTTGAAGTCGACCGCACCCAGCAAACCGGTGTGCTTGGAAGCGCCTTCCAGGCCTTTTTCTGCGATGAAGCGGAAAGCGGAGCCTTCTTCGAGCGTGTCTTTGCCCTGGGCCACGGTGCTGGCGCTCCAGAAAGACTCTTGCGCAGCTTTGGCTTGCTTGTTCAGTTTGGCCTGCTCAGCGAACTTGGTGAAGATCACGTACCAAGAGCCCATGCTCATGAGCACCAAGATCAGCAAGGTGCCTTTGGCCACGGCATCGCCTTGGGCCCACAGGGCGGACAGGCCGTAGGGGTTCTCTTCTTCGGCGGCTGCAGCAGCTGGGGCAGGCGCTGCGGGTGCGGCCACAGGTGCAGAGGCCACTTCAGCTGGGGCAGGCGCTGCTGCAGCTGCGGGGGCAGGTGCTGCTTCTTTGGGTTTGGCCGCCAGCACGTTACCGGCAGACAGGAGACCGGCCAACAGGCCAGCGCAGACGATGAGGGTTTTGAATGGTTTGAACATGATGAGGTTCTCCTCTGGGTTCTTTAAAAACGTTTGACTGTGACTGTGGATCTGTGCGACCGGATCATTCCAGGCGCCAGGTGTATTTCATGGTGGCCCAGCCTTGCTCAGGCTTGCCGTCCACGGTGGCGGGCTTGAAGGCGCAGCGCGACAAACCGGCGCGGGCCGCTTCGTCCAGGCGCTTGTAGCCCGAAGACTTCTCGACCTCGGCTTGCACCACCTTGCCATCGGCTCCCACCAGGAAGCGCAGGCTGACGGTGCCCTCTTCTTCCAAGCGACGCGAGGCGCTGGGGTACTCGGGTTTTTCGCAGTTGGCCGAGTTGACCACGGCGGCTGTGCGCACAGGCTCTGCTTTGACCACTGGCGGCGCTGGCGGCGCAGGTGGTGCCACCGGCTGGGGCGTGGCCGACACGGCGGCAATGGCATTGGCAGCTGGCGCTGCGTTGGTCACGGGGACATCCACAGGCGGCACATAGGCCGGAGGGGGCGGCAAGTTCTTGGGTGGTGGTGGCGGAGGCGGCGGTGGGATATCGGGTTTTGCATCTTCGAGCAAAACGGCCTCCACAGGACCTTGGATCTTTTTGACAAACGCGCGGGCCAAGCCCGAGCTGATGGCCCAAAAAAGCAAAAGGTGCAACACCACCACCAGCCCCAGCCCGATCAGGTGCTTGGTCGGCTTGCGTTGCCGGCTGGCGTAATCGTCCATTGTTTCTTTTCTCCTTGTTTCGAGTTTCGCTCAATGCAATCGTTTGCATGATACCTGTGTTTGTTCTTTTTCAACACCTAGGGAAAACACTAGGCCTTGAATTTCGGATGTTTCGCGATGGCCTGTTGCTGATCATACACACTAGGGAAAGTCCTAGTTTTTGACGATTTCTCGAGTGAAAAGACACCCCTCACACATCGCCAAAACGTCTTCGATTAAAAATCTTTGATTGCAATCGTTTTCATAGATTTGCAAAATACGTTACATCCAAGGTGCGATCACGTCCCGTGACGCTGATGGATCATCATCTGCAACAATCCTTTCATGGTTTTGCAATCGTTTCAATGTTTTGGAGACCCTTCTATGAAGAAGCAAAAATTCGCCACTCCTACCAAAGTGGCAGCCGCCGCTGCTCTGGCAGCATTCCAGTTGAGCGTGGCTTACGCTCAATCAAGCAACGACGCCCTCAAGCTCGATGAGGTTGTGGTGACCGGTACAGCCACTGGCGCAAGCAAGATGAAGCAATCGAGCTCCATATCTACCGTCGGCGCTGAGCAAGTGTTGCAAAGCCAACCCACCAACGCTTCCGACATCTTGCGTTCGATCCCCGGTATTCGTGCAGAGTCCAGCGGTGGTGGTGGTAATGCCAACGTGACCGTTCGTGGTTTGCCCATCTCTGCTGGCGGCTCACGCTACGTGCAATTCCAAGAAGATGGCCTGCCGGTCATGCTGTTTGGCGATGTGGCTTTTTCCACACCCGATATGTTCTTGCGTGCCGACAACAGCCTTGAGCGCTTGGAAGTTGTTCGCGGCGGCTCTGCCTCCACACTGGCCACCAATGCACCTGGCGGCATCATCAACTTCATCAGCAAGACCGGTGACGAGCCCGGCGGTAGCATTGGCGTCACAACAGGCCTGACTTACGACCATAAGCGCCTCGATTTTGACTACAGTGGCAAATTGGGTGAGAAGACTCGCTTCTTTATCGGTGGCTACA
Organism: Limnohabitans lacus; assembly: GCF_030053395.1. GTDB lineage: Bacteria > Pseudomonadota > Gammaproteobacteria > Burkholderiales > Burkholderiaceae_C > Limnohabitans_A > Limnohabitans_A lacus. The sequence continues at coordinate 58,199 of NZ_JASGBH010000002.1, forward strand.
CACACAGCGGCGAAGGCCCTCGCAACGCCACAGGCAACAGTAACCAAGGTGGCCAAATCAAGGGCAACATCACACAAGAATTGGACAACGGTTTTGTGCGTTTGAACTTCAAATCGCTGGACGACCAAAGCCCCTTGTTCATGCCTGTTCCCGTCAAAATCGCCAACGGCAAAGTGAGCGAACTTCCCGGCATTGACCCACGTGTTGCAAGCATGTACTCGCCTTATTGGGTCAAGGATTACACGCTGACGAAGAACAACACCATGGTGGGCACTGATGTCAACGATGGTCTGCGCGTCAAACAAAATTCGTTTGGCATCGAGGCAGAGTTGAAACTTGCCGATGGTTGGAAGTTGAGCGAAAAATTCCGCCACTCCGCAATGACCGGTCGTTTTGTCGGCTTGTTCCCTGCCAATGACGTGACTGCAGCTCCTGTTGGCACCATTTACGCAACTGGCCCTAAAGCCGGGCAAGCCTACACAGGCAACGCATTCACCAACACCGTGTTCAACACGTCCATGGACGACATGGGCAGCACAACAAACGACTTCAAGTTGAGCAAATCATTTGCTCAGGCTGATGGCGCAAAGTTGAACACCACCTTCGGTTTGTTCATGAATGTGCAAAAAGTGGGCCTGACTTGGAACTTCAACCAGTACCTGATGCAGGCCACGGACAAAAACCCAGCCTTGCTGTCCAATAGCACCACCAACAGCTATGGTGCAACGGCACTGGGCACCTCGGTGTGGGGTGGTTGCTGCACACGCGCGATTGACGCCACTTACAACACAACATCACCCTACGCTGTGATCGGCTGGGAAAAGGGCGCTTGGAGTTTGGACGGTAGCATCCGCCATGACAACCAAGTTGCTACCGGTTCATACACCCAAGCTGTTGATAACAAATTCAACCCAGGCGACGCCAAAGCCATTAACTACAAGAAGAGTCACAACTCCTACTCTTTCGGTGCCAACTACCAGCTGAACAAAGACATGGCTGTGTTCGCCCGCATCAGCGAAGGCGTCGCGTTCAATGCAGACCGCATCATGTTCGGATCTGCTGCAGTGCCCATGGCTGGCGGCGCAGGCGTTGTCCCGATCAACACTGTCCAGCAGTATGAGGGCGGCGTGAAGATGCGCAATGGCAACTTGAGCACTTTTGTGACCTTGTTCCAAGCCAAGACCGATGAGAGCAACTTTGATGCAACCACCCAGAAAAGCACAGCCAACAAGTACGATGCCAAAGGTATTGAACTGGAAGCTGGCTACAAGATGGGTGCATTCCGCATCAATGGCGGCGTGACACTGACCGATGCAAAAATCGTCAGCAGCGGCCTGACACCTAATCGTCAAGCGAAAGTTGTTTATCAGTTGAGCCCCACATACACTTCCGGCGCTTACACCGTGGGCGCTGCAATCGTGGGTTCAAGCAGTGCAAAAGACGCTCAAGGCACTGCATACGAGGCCACTTTGCCCGCTTACACCGTTGTCAATGCATTCGCCAACTATGCCATCAGCAAAGATCTGACAGCATCCTTTGGTGTTTACAACTTGACCAACACCATTGGTTACACCGAAATCAACGATGGTCGCATGGCCGCTCGCTCGATCAACGGTCGCTCTGCCAAGGCTGGTTTGAAGTACAGCTTCTAAAGCATAGCGAGGCAGCGTTGCTGCCTTTTTTTACCCATCAAGATCGCCTTCGGGCGATCTTTTTTTGCATTGTCGAATCAGCCCTTTTTAGATATCAAACCATCTCTAATTCCCAGACCTTTTACCTCAAACAACACAAAAAAAGCCAGTCAGATCACACTGACTGGCTTTTTTTGTTGTGGATGAGCTGGTACTTATCGCAATTCAAACACCACCGCTTCATCCCCAGCGAGGCCGTGGATGATACGACCTGACTTGGTCGACAAATCGACTTCAAGGCGGGCGTATGCAGCGCCTTGTTGCCAGCTCAGCGTCAGTTGGTTTGCGGCCATTGCTGCGCTGCTGAAAGCGCCGCCAAAGGCTGGATGGCTGTTACGCAAACGCATCAGTTCAAGCAGGCGTTTGACGACGGGCTTGTTCAGATCACTCAGCACCTCTTCGCGTGAGTAGTAGTGGCGGTTGATGTCGCGACCGACTTTGGTTTTCGCCAACAAGTCCATGTCGTTTTCACCCGCCAGCAAGCCCACGTAATACACCTGTGGAATGCCTGGCACAAAGAACTGAATCGCACGCGCCACCAGGTAGGCCGACGCGTTGCGACCCAGCGCATCAAAGAAGGTGCAGTTGACCTGGTACAGGTCCAGATTGGATGCTGCGGCACCGGTGGCACGACGGCTTTGGTTGTTCGAGTTGCGGTGCATGCGCTCCACCAACTCGTCCAGCTCATGGGGTGGCACCAGACCGGGGTGGTTGGCGCGATCTGTCGCATCCGCGCCGATGTCGATGATGCCGATGCCATCGTGGGTGTCGAGCACCGTCACCGCGTTGTTGGGGCGTTGTGCAATCCAGTCCAGCAATGGACCACTGCGACCAAATTCCAGTGCATGCAAAACCAATGGCGGTAAGGCGAAGTCATAGACCCAGTCCACCTGCTGGGCGATTTCCATCTGGCGCTTGTAGTACGAGTGGATTTCCACCAGCACTTCCAGTCCCAGCTCACGGCCACGCTGCGCAAACGCTTTGATGAAGTCAAAGGTCTCGGGCATCATGAAGCAATTGGCCCCCGCCTTCTTGATGGCATACCCCACCGCATCCAGGCGCACCATGGTGACGCCGCTTTGCGAGAGTTTTTGCAAGATCGAGTCCAGATAGGCCTTGCCTGCTGGTGTGTGCACATCGATGTCGATCTGCTGGGGCGTGAAGGTGGTCCAGAGCAAACGGCGTTCACCATTGGCCAGCGTGGTCACCGTGAAAGGCATGCCGGGACGTGGGCGGTACACCGCGAGCAAGTCCTTTTCAGTGGCGCCGTTCGGGAAGACCGATTCCATCGTCAAAAACAGGCCGTCGTATTCAGAGGCACTGCCCTTCTGGGAATAGTCCAGGAACTGTGGGGATTCCGAAGACATGTGGTTGACGATCACGTCGGCCATCACACCCATTTGTTCAGACAGGTTGGCAATGTCTTTCCATTCGCCCAAGCGGTCGTCCACGCGTGTGTGGTCAATCGGATCAAAGCCCGCATCGGCACCGTCGATTTTGTAAAAAAACGGCAGCAAATGAACGCCACCGACTGCACCCTTCAATGGACCTGTGATGAGCTCCTGCAGTTGTGGCAAGGTCTGACCGCCAAAGCGGTCGACGTAAGTGATCAATTGAACTTCGTTACGCATTTTTCTGAGACATCAATTTCAAACAACAAGTCATGCCATCCACTTCAGGCTGAAGTGGATGGGTTTTCAACGGGGACTTTGACCCTCAACGTGGCCATTGCTGCCAAGCAAAGCAACACACCGGCCAGCACCAAGACGTTGCGAGGATCACCCCCCAAAAGGGGGTGGTAAATCAGGGGCAAGGTCACACCCTGGATGAGCATCGGAATCACAATGAACATGTTGAAAATGCCCATGTAAACACCTGTTCGCTCCGCCGGGATGCTTCTGGCCAACATCACGTAGGGGTTGCCCATGATGCTGGCCCAACCCAGACCCACGCCAATCATGGGCAGGAACAAGAGGGCTTGGCTTTGGATGTGAGGAATGGTCATCATGCCCAGTCCCGCAGCGACCAAGCACAAGGCATGCATCTTTCCGGCGCCCCAGCGGCGCGTGAATGGCACCATGGCCAACGCCGCAACAAAAGCCACCGCGTTGTAGAACCCACCGATTTGTCCGTTGACCAAGACCGCGTCGCGAAAGCCCGTGCTGGTCGGATCCGACGTGTCAAACATGTTGCGGGCGATGGCATAGGTGACGTATTGCCAGTAGCACATCATGGCGTACCACTGGAACAGCTTCATCCACGCCAGTTGCCGCATGGCTTGTGGCATTTCTTTGATCGCTTGTGCAATCTCTTTGAGCGTGCTGAGCCAGCCTTGCTGCTTGGCCTTCAGTGCGGCCATCTCTTGCGCTGACAAGGGCAGCTCAGGGACCTTCCAGATCGACCATGCAATGGTGGATGCCGACAGCAGGGCACCGATGATGAAGGCCACTTGGGTGATTTGAGGGATGTGGTTGCCGCCTACCGCATCCTTGTTCATGCCCATCCACACCATGATGGAGGGCGCGAGGTACGACAGTGTTTGTGCCAAACCCGTGAAGGCGCTTTGCGTCAGGTAACCCAATGCGTGTTGTTCCTTGGGCAGGCGGTCGCTCACATAGGCGCGATAGGGCTCCATGGTGATGTTGTTGGCCGCATCCAAGATCCACAGCAAACTCGCCGCCATCCACAGCGCAGAGCTGTAAGGCATGGCCAACAAAGACAGCGAGCACAACACCGCACCAATGAAGAAATAGGGTGTGCGTCGACCCCAGCGCGATGTGGTCCTGTCGCTCATGGCGCCCACAATCGGCTGCACCAACAAGCCTGTGACCGGCCCAGCCAGTGCGAGCAAGGGCAATGCAGCCTCATCCGCGCCCAGGTAGCTGTAGATCGGGCTCATATTGCTTTGCTGCAAACCAAAGCTGAATTGCAAGCCCAAAAAGCCGATGTTCATTTGCACGATCTGGGAGATCGACAAAGTGGGCGGTGTGGTTCTGATGGAGGTCATCGGTCTTAAAGAGAAAGGCACTGCGCGCAGCAGCAAAAATGCAATGCCCCAATTTATCCGACTTTGCAATCGATTGCAATAGGGTTTGCACTTGTTTTGAATGGCGACGGCTCGCCCCGTACGTCAGCCTGCTTCCTCGCCCCTGTTCAGCGCGCCAGAATCGCCCACAAAGCGGCCAACTCCACAGCCGTGGCATCGCCACTCACCAAAGCCAATTGTTGGCGAGCTGCGCCCTTTTGGTCGGCTTGAACCAGGCTGATGGCCGCGTGCAAACGCACTTCGTGCTCACGCCGCAGCCCCCCCAATTCGATCGCCTTGGCGTAGGCCGCGTTCGCAGCCGACCAGTTTTGGCGCGAGAAATGGACATCGCCTACCGCCGCCCATGAAGCGCCGTCCTTGGCCGACTTTTCCAGTTGCGCAAACAAGGCATCGTCTTCCTGGACTTTTTTCTGGGCATCCGTGCGCAATTTGGCGTGTGCAGCAGCCTCAGCGCCTTGGCCCAAGACGCCTGCAGCAAAGCCCTTGGTGATGACGCGCACAGCCTCTGAAGGCAAGCCCGCCTTCAAAGCCAATGAGGCCATCTCCACGTATTCAGCGGCATCCTCCATGTTGTCCGTTTGCTCCAACAGACGGTACAGGTCCAATTCCAATCGAGTGTTCAAACCCGCTTGCTGCGACATGCGGCCGAGCACTTCGGCCCAATAGGGCTTGCTGGGGTAGTTCGACAACAACAGCTTGAGGGTGTTCATGTAACCGGCATCGTCCTTGAGCTGGCGGTAGCTGAGCGCCAATGTGCGCAGTTCGGGCTCGGGGGTTTTCTTCGCAGTCGACGCATCCATGCGGATTTTGGCCTGCATCACACCCACCACTTCTGCGTGCTGGCCAGATGCAGCCAAGGCCTGCACCAAGGCCAGATGGACTGCGGGATTGGCGCCGCCATCTTGCAGGTATTGCCGCGCCCACTTCACAACGCGTGCATCGTCCTTCAGTTGCAGACTGGCATTGATCAAGGACTCGAGCAAGGGTCGTTTGTCCGTTTGCGGCACATCGGCTGAAGTCACCAAAGACTCCAAGGCCTCTGTTGCGAGCTTCCATTTTTGAGCGCGCAAAGCCGCCACCGCTTGCGTGCGCGAGATCATGTTTTTCTCGTTCGCGGTGAGCTGGGGCACCGCCAAAGCGTCACGCAGCAAACCCAAGGCTTGATCGTTTTGGTTGTTCTTGATCGCTTCTTGCGCCGCCGCCAAAGGCTTGATCACTTCATTGCGCAGGGTGCCCTGCGCCAGGACAGAGCCGGCACAAAGGCCCAAAGCGCCAATCCATAAGCTCAACTGCTGCAGATACTTGTTCATGATGTTCCTTGGGTCATGGGCTCAAAAGTCTTGCGATTGTCTTGAATAAAGTCCTCAAAATCGATTGCAAAGCCTTCATGTAACCAAAATGAATCTTTCAACAGGCCTCCAAATAAAGAAAAAAGCCGCTCACGTGAGCGGCTTTCGTCAGAGCAAACCGAAGGATCAGTCGGCGTACTTGCCTGCTGCGTCCACCGCGGCTTTGATCTTGATCATCTCGGCAGCCACGAACTTCTTGTGCTCTTCTGGCTCGACGCGCTTGTCGTTGACCACCAGAGCGCCCAGACCTTCGTTCTTCTTGACGAACTCAGGGTCCTTGAGTGCTTTCTTCAGCGCATCGTTGAGCGTTTTGGTGATGGCCGCTGGTGTGCCTTTGGGCGCATACAGACCGTGCCAGATGGTCAGGTTAAAGCCTTTGAGGCCCATTTCCTGCAGACTTGGATAGTGCTTGAGCACAGGGTGATTGCTCAATGGCTTGGCAGTGGTCACAGCAAAAGCTTTGACACGGCCCGACTCGATCTGTTGTGTGGTGTTGGTGGTCTGGTCGCACATGACATCAACCTGGCCGCCAATCAAAGCAGTCATCGCCGGTGCTGTACCGCCAAATGGGATGGTGGTCATCGCCTCTTTGGACTGCAAATTGGATTGCCAGAGCAAACCACAGATGTGCGATGCAGAACCCAAACCCGCGTGGGCAATGTTCAGGTTGCCAGCGTTCGCACGGATGTAGTTTTCAAAGTCACGGTAGGTGTTGGCGGGCAACTGGGGCTTGCCAATCAAGGTCATGGGGACGTCGTTGACCATGCCCAGGAACTCGAAGTCTTCCAGTGGTTTGTAGGAAATTTTCCGATACAAGGCAGGTGTCGCAGCCATACCGATGTGGAACAACAAAAGGGTATGGCCATCTGGTGCCGCCTTGGCGACCTTATTGGCACCAATGGTCCCGCCAGCGCCCGCGGAGTTTTCCACCACGAAATTGCCGCCGGGTACGAATTTGCGCATGGCTTCCGCCAAATCGCGAGCGACACGGTCGGTCGGGCCACCTGCGGCGAAAGGCACCACGATGGTCACGGGCTTTGAACCAGGAAATGTCTGAGCTTGTGCGCCCACGACCACTGCGGCCAAAGCCGCCATAGCAAACCATTGCTTCATATCAGCACTCCTTATAAGTGCGCTCAGTGTAAATCCCGACGGGGCGAGCCACCATCGCGGGAATTACTTAGCGGTTTGCCCTAATGACTTGGCCCTACTGGGGGCAGGGCCAAGCAGCACTCACTGGTAGCTGCGTGCGTCTTCGATGACTTTGCCATCGTTGGCCAAACTGCCCACGGCCACCAACTGCACATCGCCGCGCAGCTTGGTCACGTCGCGCACGGCGTCTGCAATGCGGGTCTTGAGGGCATCGTCCGCCGTGTTGGCGGTTTCCACGCGCAAGGCCATTTGGTCGTTGGCCATCTCTCCGCTCACCACCAAGCGGGCTTTGCTGACTTCTGCAAATCGCTTGACGATCTCGGCCACCTGGCCGGGGTGCACAAACATGCCGCGCACTTTGGTGGTTTGGTCGGCGCGGCCCATCCAGCCTTTGATGCGCTGGTTGGTGCGGCCTGTGGGGCAAGTGCCGGGCAAGATGGCCGACAAGTCACCCGTGCCAAAGCGGATCAGGGGGTAATCGGGGTTGAGGCTGGTCACGACCAACTCGCCCACTTCGCCTTCAGGCACGGGGTCACCCGTGCCGGGGCGCACGATCTCGACGATCACGCCTTCGTCCAGCACCAGGCCTTCGCGGGCCGAGGTTTCATAAGCGATCAAGCCCAGGTCGGCCGTGGCGTAGCACTGGTAACCGGCCACGCCGCGCTCGGCCATCCAGTCGCGCAGGCTGGGCGGAAAAGCTTCACCCGACACCAAGGCCTTGCGCACGCTGGGCAAAGCCACGCCTTGCTCGGCGGCTTTTTCAAGGATGATTTTCAAAAAGCTGGGCGTGCCGATGTAGCCCGCTGGCTGCAGCTCGGCCATGGCGCCAACTTGTTGTTCGGTCTGGCCCGTGCCACCGGGGAACACGGTGCAGCCCAGGGCGTGTGCGCCGGTTTCCATCATGGAGCCCGCTGGCGTGAAGTGGTAGCTGAAGCTGTTGTGGATCAGCTCGCCGGGGCGAAAGCCTGCTGCAAACATGGCCCGTGCCATGCGCCAGTAGTCGCCACGGGTGCCTTCGGGTTCGTAGATCGTGCCGGGGCTGGCGAAAACGCGGGTCATGCCCTTGCCAAAGCCCAAAGCGCTGAAGCCACCAAACACGCTGCCACCGGCTGCACGCGAAGCCTTTTGGCGCTCGAGCAATTCGTACTTGCGGATCACCGGCAATTGGGCCAGCGCGGCGCGGCTGTTGACTTTGGCGGCATCCACACCCTGGAGCAATTGGGCAAATGCAGGGGCGTGGACTTGGGCATGCGCAATCTGTGCAGGCAAAGCGGCCATCAAGGCGGCTTCACGAACTTGCGGGTCGCGCGTTTCCAAGGCATCAAAGTGCTGGGACATGAAATTCTTTCGGGGGAACTGCTGGGAGAGGGGCGGCAAAAGGGCGCACAGAAAGCATTAGGCCAACCAGCGCTTGCGGCGCTTGTAGCTCTTCACGTCCTTGAAGCTCTTGCGCTCGCCACCGCCCACGCCCAGGTAGAACTCCTTGACGTCTTCGTTGGTGCGCAGGTATTCGGCAGCGCCGTCCATCACCACGCGGCCAGACTCCATGATGTAGCCGTAGTCGGCGTATTTCAGGGCCATGTTGGTGTTCTGCTCGGCGATCAAGAAGGTGACTTTTTCCTTCTCGTTCAAGTCTTTCACGATGTTGAACACCTCTTCCACGATTTGTGGCGCCAAGCCCATGGAAGGCTCGTCGAGCAAGACCATGTTGGGGTTGGACATCAGGGCGCGACCGATGGCGCACATTTGCTGCTCACCGCCCGAGGTGTAGGCCGCTTGCGAGGTGCGGCGGGTCTTCAGACGTGGGAAGTAGTTGTAGACCTTCTCGAGGTTGGCCGCGATCTCGCCCTTGTCGGTGCGGGTGTAGCTGCCGGTCATCAGGTTTTCTTCAATGCTCAGGTGGGCAAAGCAGTGGCGGCCTTCCATGACCTGCACCACACCGCGGTTGACCAGATCGGCGGGCGAGAGGTTCTCGATGCGCTCACCGCGCAACTCGATGGAGCCCTTGGTCACTTCACCGCGCTCGCCCTTGAGCAAGTTGGAGATCGCACGCAGTGTGGTGGTTTTGCCGGCGCCGTTGCCGCCGAGCAATGCCACGATGCCTTGCTCGGGCACTTGCAGGGACACGCCCTTGAGCACCAAGATCACGTGGTTGTAAATGACTTCAATGCCGTTGACGTTCAGAACAATGTTTTTTTCGCTCATGGTCTTTGCCTATTCAACTTTCCAGGGTTTGCCCAAATGAAAGCGCCGAAGGAATCTCTCTCGAGGCTTTCATTTGGTGGCTGCAGCATGCAGCCACCGCCCCACCGCTTGCGCGGCGGGGTCAGATGCCATCAGGACTGGCAGTCCGCAGCGGTGCGGCGTGTGATTTTCTTTTCAGCAGCGTACTTGTCAGCAGCGGCCTTGACCATGGGCTTGATGATTTGCTCATCGGCCTGGTACCAGTCGCTGGAGAACTCCCACTTGCTGCCGTTCCATGTGTGGATACGGGCCCAGTTGGCGCCCATGTGATCAGCGCAGGAAGTCGACACAGGACGCAGCACGCCCTTGAAGCCCAACGCATCCAGCTTGGGCTGGGTCAGGTTCAGGTTTTCATAACCCCAACGGGCTTGCTCACCGGTCATGACCTTGCCTTTGCCAAAGCGCTCTTGTGCTTGGCGAACACCTTCCACAGCGAACATGGCGCTGAACAAGCCGCGCATGTAAAGCACTTCGCCCACTTCATCCTTGGGGCCGGTGCCTTGGCCTTTGGCGTGCAACTTCTCGAGCACTTCCTTGACCACTGCAGAGCCTTTTTCCACGCCGTGCTGCATGGTGATGGCGTTGTAGCCTTTGGCGCCCATGCCAACGTCTTTGACATCAGGCTCGGCACCAGCCCACCAGACGCCATAGATCTTCTCGCGGGGGTAACCGGTAGCTTGTGCTTCCTTGAGCAAGGTGGAGTTCATCACACCCCAGCCCCAGTTGACGACATAGTCGGGACGGCTCTGGCGGATTTGCAACCAGGTGGATTTCTGCTCCACGCCTGGGTGCGTCACAGGCAGCAAGCTCAGCTTGAAGCCACTCATGGCGGCATGCTCTTGCAAAATTGGGATGGCTTCTTTGCCGAATGGGCTGTCGTGGTAGACCAAAGCGATGTGCTTGCCCTTGAGCTTGTCAGCGCCGCCGAGTTTCTTGGCGATGTCTTGCATGATCACGTCGCCAGCCACCCAGTAAGTGCCGGCCAAGGGGAAGTTCCACTTGAACACGCCACCGTCAGCCGACTCGCTGCGGCCATAGCCTGCAGTGATCAAGGGGATTTTGTCGTTGGGGGCTTTTTCGGTCAGCGCAAAAGTGATGCCGGTGGACAAAGGCTGGAACACGGTCGCGCCGCCGTTCTTGCCTTTCAGGCGCTCATAGCACTCCACACCACGGTCGGTGGCGTAGCCGGTTTCGCACTCTTCAAAAGAGGCTTTCACGCCGTTGATACCGCCGCGGGCATTGACCAGCTTGAGGTAATCGACGTAGCCGTTGGCAAACGGCACGCCATTGGGGGCGTAAGCGCCGGTGCGGTACACCAACACGGGGAAGAACTGCTCTTTGGTTTGAGCCGTTGCCACAGTGCTGACCAGCGCACTGGCAAGGCCTGCAGCAGCCACCGTGGTGGCGAGGGCGAGTTGACGAAGCTTCATGGTTTGTCTCCTGTTAAAAGTAGGTGGAAGCACTTGGGAAAAACACTTGGAATCAATGAGGGAAGGGCCACAGGCGCAATTTTTGTTTGGCCACAGACCACAGTTTGGCCAAGCCATGCGGCTCGACGATCAAGAACCAGACAATCAAGGCGCCAAAGATCATGTACTCGGTGTGGGACACGGTGGCGGTCGAAATTTCGACACCGAAAACAGCCCCCAATGCGGGCAGGAACTGGTTCAAGAAGATGGGCAAGATCACAATGAACGCAGCGCCGAAGAAGCTGCCCATGATGGAGCCCATGCCGCCAATGATGACCATGAAGAGCAGCTGGAACGAGCGGTCGATCGAAAACGCCGCTGGCTCCCACGAGCCCAGGTGCACAAAGCCCCACAAGGCACCCGCCACGCCCACAATGAATGAGCTCACGGCAAACGCACTGAGTTTGGCGTAGACCGGGCGGATGCCGATCACGGCAGCAGCCACGTCCATGTCGCGGATGGCCATCCACTCACGACCGATCGCCGAACGCACCAGGTTTTTGGCCAGCAAGCCAAACACGACCAAGAAGCTCAAGCAGAACAAATACTTTTCCAGTGGGGTATCGATGCCCAAGCCGAACACATTCAAATTGGACACGGACACCGAACCGGAGGCGTTGTTGTTGGTGAACCAACCCACGCGCAAGAATGCCCAGTCGCAAAAGAATTGCGCAGCCAACGTCGCCACAGCCAGGTACAGCCCTTTGACGCGCAAACTGGGCACACCAAAGAAGATACCCACCAGCGTTGCAAAGAAGCCACCGGACAACAGCGCCAAGATCAAAGGCATGCCATCAATTCGGATGTAGGTGTTGTAGGCCATGTAGGCCCCCACCGCCATGAAAGCGCCTGAGCCGAGCGAAATCTGACCGCAGTAACCGACCAGGATGTTCACACCCAGGGCTGCCAAAGACAAAATCAAAAATGGGATCAGGATGGCGCGGTACATGTACTCGTCCACCAGCATCGGCACACCGATGAAAGCAAACGCGACGAGTGCCAGGATGGCCCAGCGGTCTTGGGCAATCGCAAAGATCTGCTGGTCTTTGCGGTAGGTGGTTTTGAATTGACCGTTTTCTCTGTAAAACATGATGAATCTCCTTACACGCGGTCAATGATTTTTTCGCCAAACAGGCCTTGCGGACGGAACAGCAAGAACACCAGCGCCAGCACATAAGCAAACCAGATTTCAATACCGCCACCGACCATGGGGCCGATGTAAACCTCGGAGAGTTTTTCGCCGACACCGATGATCAGGCCGCCGATGATGGCGCCGGGCACCGAAGTCAGACCGCCCAAAATGATCACCGGCAAGGCACGCAAAGCCACGGTGGTCAGCGAGAACTGCACCCCCATCTTGGAGCCCCAGATGATGCCGGCCACCAGCGCGGTGATACCGGCCACAAACCAGACAATGACCCAGATGCGGTTGAGTGGAATACCGATCGACTGCGCTGCCTGGTGGTCATCCGCCACAGCGCGCAGAGCACGACCCGTGCTGGTTTTTTGGAAGAACAGGGACAGAACCACCACCAACAATGCGGCGATGCAAGCAGCGTAAACATCTTCCAAGTTGACCAGAACACCGCCTTCAAAAATCGAATCCAACAAGAAAATCGGATCCTTGGGCATGCCCACATCGATTTTGTAAATGTCGCTGCCAAAGATCGTCTGACCCAAACCGTCGAGGAAGTAAGTGATGCCCAAAGTGGCCATCAACAGGGTCACGCCTTCTTGGTTGACCAAATGGCGCAAGACCAGTTTTTCAATCAAAGAGGCCAACACAAACATCAGCGCAGCGGCACAGATGAAGGCCAGCAAATTGCCCAGGAATTTGTTGTCCAAGCCCAACCAAACCGGGATCCACTCGGCAAAGCGGGCCATGGCCAATGCGGCAAACAGCACCATGGCGCCTTGCGCAAAGTTGAAAACACCCGAGGCCTTGAAAATCAGCACAAAGCCAAGGGCCACCAAGGCGTACAGCATGCCCGCCATGAGGCCGCCAAAAAGAGCTTCCAGAAAAAATGCCATGTTCTTGTCTCCTCAGTGGCTCGTGCCGAGATAGGCACGGATCACGTCTTCGTTGTTGCGCACTTCTTCGGGTTCGCCATCACCGATTTTTTTGCCGTAGTCGAGCACGACCACGCGGTCCGAAATGTCCATCACCACACCCATGTCGTGCTCGATCAGCACGATGGTTGTGCCGAACTCGTCGTTCACGTCCAGGATGAAGCGGCACATGTCCTGTTTTTCTTCCAGGTTCATGCCCGCCATGGGCTCGTCGAGCAGCAACACTTGCGGCTCCATGGCCAGGGCGCGGCCCAAGTCCACGCGCTTTTGCAAGCCGTAGGGCAGCTGGCCCACAGGGGTTTTGCGGAAAGCTTGAATTTCGAGGAAGTCGATGATGTGCTCGACCTTCTCGCGGTGCGCTTCTTCTTCGCGCTGGGCAGGGCCCACGCGCAAGGCCTGCATCAAAATATTGCTTTTGATTTGCAGGTTGCGGCCGGTCATGATGTTGTCGATCACGCTCATGCCCTTGAACAAAGCCAGGTTCTGGAAGGTCCGGGCAATGCCCATCTCAGCGACCTGACGGCTGTTCATGTGGTCAAACTGTTGGCCACGGAAAGTGATCGAGCCTTCTTGCGGCGTGTACACGCCGTTGATGCAGTTGAGCATCGAGCTCTTGCCGGCCCCGTTGGGGCCAATGATCGAGCGGATCTCGTGCTCTTTGACGTTGAATGAAATATCGGTCAGCGCCTTGACGCCACCGAATCTCAGGCTGATGTTCTGGACGTCGAGGATGACGTCACCAATGACCTTGCTCATGCTGCTGCCTTCACAGGGGTGAATGTCTTCGCATCGGAAATCTTGAGCGTGGCGCTCACGCTGCCGGTGCGACCGTCTTCAAACTTGACGACGGTTTCAATGAACTGCTCGGTTTTGCCTTCATACAGGCCATCGACCAGCGGTTTGTATTTGTCGGCAATGAAGCCGCGACGGACCTTGTTGGTGCGGGTCAACTCGCCATCGTCTGCATCCAGCTCTTTGTGCAAGACCAAGAATCGGCTGACTTGGCTGCCCGCCAACAAAGCGTCTTCGGCCAGATCGGCGTTGACCTTCTCAACGCAATCCTTGATCAACTCATACACCTCGGGCTTTTGGGCCAAGTCGGTGTAGCCGGCATACGGCAGGTTGCGGCGCTCGGCCCAGTTGCCCACGGCGTCGAAGTCGATGTTGACCATCACGCAAGCTTTCTCGCGTTGATCGCCATACGCCACCACTTCCTTGATGAAGGGGAAGAACTTGAGTTTGTTCTCGACGTACTTGGGGGCGAACATCGCGCCGTCGTTGGCACCACCTTGGAGGCGGCCCACGTCTTTGACGCGGTCAATGATCTTCAAGTGGCCGTGGCTGTCGATGAAGCCGGCATCGCTGGTGTGGTACCAGCCATCGGCGGTCAACACTTCTGCGGTGGCTTCGGGGTTTTTGTAATAGCCTTTGAGCAAGCCGGGCGACCTGACCAAGATCTCGCCGTTGTCGGCCACTTTGATTTCCACACCCTTGCATGGCACACCCACGGTGTCGGCACGCGCTTCGTTGTCGGGCTGCAGGCACACGAACACAGCGGTCTCGGTCGAGCCGTACAGCTGCTTGATGTTCACACCGATGGAGCGATAGAAGGTGAACAGGTCAGGGCCAATGGCTTCACCCGCGGTGTAGGCCACGCGCACGCGGCTGAAACCCAGGTTGTTGCGCAGCGGGCCGTACACCATCAGGTTGCCGATGGCGTATTTGATGCGGTCCACCAAACCGACCGATTGGCCGTCCATCAAAGCGGGTCCCACTTTCTTGGCCACGTTCATGAAGGCGTGGAACATCTTGCGCTTGAACGAGCCTGCATCTTCCATGCGGATCATCACGCTGGTGAGCATGCCTTCAAACACCCGGGGGGGTGCGAAGTAGTAGGTCGGGCCGATTTCTTTCAGGTCGATGGTCACTGTGGCGGACGACTCAGGGCAGTTGACCACGTAACCACACACCAACCACTGCGCGTAGCTGAAGATGTTCTGACCGATCCAGGCCGGCGGCATGTAAGCCAGCACGTCTTCGGCGCTGGTCAGCTTGTCGAACTCGGCGCCCGCGTCGGCACGGTCGATCAAGGTGCTGTGCGTGTGCACCACGCCCTTGGGGTTGCCGGTGGTGCCCGAGGTGAAGAACATCGCGGCCACATCGTCGCCCACGCCCTTTTCCACTTCGAGGTGGAAAAACTGGGGATGCTGCGCCATGAACACCTGACCGGCGGCAATCAACTCGTCCACCGAGCCCAGGCCGTCCTCGACGTAGTTGCGCAGGCCGCGTGGATCGTCATAAAAGATGTGACCCAGCTGCGGGCATTGCTCGCGCACTTCCAGCATCTTGTCGACTTGTTCTTGGTCTTCCACCACGCAAAAACGCACTTCGGCGTTGTTGATCGGGAACACGCACTCAGGGGCTGCGGCGTCCTGGTACAGGTTGACGGGAATGGCGCCCAGCGACTGCGCGGCCAACATGGTGGCCGACAAGCGGGGGCGGTTGGAGCCCACGATGACCATGTGCTCGCCACGCTGCAAGCCAGCTTGGTGCAAGCCGCAGGCGATGGCCTCGACCATTTTGGCCAAGTCCGCCCAAGGGGTGGTCTGCCAAATGCCATATTCTTTTTCACGCAAGGCCGGCGCGCTGGGGCGCTCGGCAGCATGCTTGAGCATCAATCGGGGAAACGTTGTTTGCATCACGTAGCCTGTCTCCAAAAGCGCTGCAGCAAAAGTGGCTGCAGCTGAACTGGGACGGATCGTAGGAGGTCATTTGACGTTATGTTGTCGTTTCAACGACAATTCAGGGAAGACCCCTAGCACAACTGACCTGAGTCTGACACCGCCATGGCCACCACCCCCAGCGTTCACCAACGCCGCCGCAGCCCGACAACCGATGAATTGGCCAGCATTCCCTGGCTGGCTTTGCTGACCCCCAGCGAACGCCAACAGATCGAGTCCGAGTTGGTCGTCAGCGACCCGCAGCCGGGCGACTATGTGTGCCGTGTGGGGCGTCCTGCCACCTATTGGTTTGGCGTGGTCTCAGGCCTGCTCAAGATGAGCAGCGACAACGAAAGCGGCCAGACCATGACCTTCACCGGCGTGCCGCCCGGCGGCTGGTTTGGCGAGGGCACCGCCCTCAAGCGGGAGGTCTACCGCTACAACATCCAGCCCCTGCGGGCCAGCGTGGTGGCGGGCTTGCCGGTGGAGACTTTCCATTGGCTGATCGACCACTCGCTGGGCTTTAACCGCTTCATCATGAACCAGCTCAACGAGCGTTTGGGCCAATTCATTGCCGCCCGCGAGCTTGACCGCATGAACAACCCCGAGCTGCGCCTGGCGCGCAACCTGGCCACGCTGTTCAACCCGGTGCTGTTTTCGGGTGTGGGCGAGGTGTTGCGCATCACCCAGCAAGAGCTCGCCTACCTGGTGGGCCTGTCTCGCCAGCGGGTCAATGAAGCGCTCAAAGTGCTCGAAGAGCGTCAGCTCATCCGGGTGGAATACGGCGGGCTGCGGATTTTGGATTTGCAGGGCCTGCGTACAGCCCAGTTCTTGTGAAACGCTTGCGAGCCACAAACACATGTCGGCGCTGAAGCTGCCGACCTACAGAAACAGTATTTGCAGGGCGGCAGCTTCAGCCCCGACGAATGCCTGCAAACCATGACCCCCTATTTTGTGCAGGGACCTGCAAACTGCACCCACTCAAAACAGCGGACAATCGCTCAACTTCTTTTTCCCTGCCACGACATGACCCAGCCCCCGGTTTTCAAACGCGCCCCTCGACCCGAAGGCAAAGGCGAAGCGGCCGCACCCAGCGGCACCTCGCGCCTGAACAAACGCATGGCCGAGCTGCGCATGTGCTCGCGCCGCGAGGCCGATGCCTGGATCGAGCAAGGCTGGGTTTTCGTCAACGGCCAAGTGGCCAGCATGGGCCAGCAGGTCTCGCTGTCGGACCGCATCACGGTGGACAAAGCGGCCGAGCTGCAACAAGAGCGACAGGTGACCATCCTCTTGCACAAGCCCATGGGCTATGTGAGCGGCCAGGCCGAAGACGGACACCAGCCCGCCATCACCCTGATCAACCCGCGCAGCCACTGGATGGGCGACCCGTCCAAGATGCGCTTCACGCCGCCCCATCTGCGCAACTTGGCGCCTGCTGGGCGACTGGACATCGACTCCACCGGCCTGTTGGTGCTGACGCAAGACGGCCGCGTGGCACGTCAGTTGATCGGCGAAGACTCCGAGATGGAGAAAGAGTATTTGGTGCGCGTGGCCTACACCGGCCACGAGAACACCGCCGCCGCATCGGCCGCATCCGCCACCTATGGCGGCAAGGCCACGCAACTGAGCAGCATCGAGGACAACGACCGCGTGACCAGCAATGTGCAAGCGGTCTTTCCCAAAGCACAACTGGAGCGCCTGCGCCATGGCCTGAGCCTGGACGGCAAGCCGCTCAAGCCCGCCAAGGTGGAGTGGCAAAACCCCGAGCAGCTGCGCTTTGTGCTGACCGAAGGCAAGAAGCGCCAGATTCGCCGCATGTGCGAGCAAGTCGGCCTGAAGGTGGTCGGCCTCAAGCGCATCCGCATGGGCGGTGTGCAGCTGGGACAAATGCCAGCCGGCACATGGCGGTATTTGGGGCCGAACGAATCGTTTTGATGGTGCTTGGATGCCTGTCGAAGAACACCATGTCGGCGCTGAAGCTGCCGACCTGCAAATACGCCGAAGCAATGAGCCGTAGGTCGGTGGCTTTAGCCCCGACAAAGCTCACCCACACATTCTGGAGACGCGCCATGTCCTTGAAGTTCACAGCCGCCTTGTTCACCTGCGCCGCTCTGTACGTCGGTACGGCATCCGCCCAAACCGGCAGCCTCAACGCGATTTGCAGCACCGACCAGACTTGGTGCGAAATGGCCGCCAAGGAATTCACCAAGGCCACCGGCATCACCGTCAACCAAACCCGCAAAGCCACCGGCGAAGCCCTGGCGCAATTGCGCGCCGAAGCGGCCAACCCCAAGACCGACCTCTGGTGGGGCGGCACGGGCGATCCGTTTTTGCAAGCCGCAGAAATCGGCCTGCTGGCGCCCTACCGGCCCGACTACCTGAACGACCTGCACGGCTGGAGCGTGCGCCAATACGCCATGACGCAAAACATGGTGGGCGGCTTCTACACCAGCGCGATTGGCTTTGGCTGGAACACCGAACTGCTCAAGAAAAAGAAGCTGCCTGAGCCCAAGTGCTGGTCAGATGTGATCAAGCCGATCTACAAAGGCGAGGTGGAAATTTCACACCCCGCATCCAGCGGCACGGCCTACACCATCCTGGCCGGCTTGGTGCAGCTGATGGGTGAAGACGCGGCTTTTGAGTACATGAAGGCCCTGCATAAAAACGTGACCCAATACACCCGCAGCGGCACCGCCCAAGCGCCCAGCGTGGCCAAAGGCGAAGTGGCAGTGGGCATCAGCTTCATCTTTGGTTTTGACGGCTGGCGCTTCAACAAATACCCCGTGGCCACCACCGCCCCCTGCGAAGGCACCAGCTACGAAATCGGTGGCATCGCCATGGTCAAAGGCGCACGCAACGCGGCCAACGCCAAACGCTATTACGACTGGCTCATGAGCCCCGCAGGCCAAAGCATCGGCGCCAAAGCCGACAGCTTGCAAAGCCCGGCCAACAAAACCTTCAAACCTGACCCGCGCATCCCGTCCATGGACAGCGTGCGCCTGATCAAGTACGACTTTGAAAAATACGGCAAATCCGCCGAGCGTCGCCGCCTGCTGGAGCGCTGGAACAAGGAAGTGGGCAGCTTGTCCAAATAAACCCCTCTTGAAACCCCGCCAGACGCCCCCAACTGCGGGGCGTTTTGGTTTTTTGATCTTTTTTTTTACCTTTTGAATCGATATGAGCAAGCAAACCCATGCCTTTCAGGCCGAAGTCGCACAACTGCTGCACCTGGTCACCCACTCGCTGTATTCCAACCAAGAGATTTTTCTGCGCGAGCTGATCTCGAATGCCTCGGACGCCTGCGA
Source organism: Limnohabitans lacus (assembly GCF_030053395.1). GTDB lineage: Bacteria > Pseudomonadota > Gammaproteobacteria > Burkholderiales > Burkholderiaceae_C > Limnohabitans_A > Limnohabitans_A lacus. Next base: position 77,245 of record NZ_JASGBH010000002.1, read on the forward strand.
CAAGCTGCGCTTTGAAGCGCTCAACAACAACGGCCTGTACGAAGACGCACCTGACTTGCAAGTGCGCCTGTCCTTCGACAAAGCCGCCAAGACGCTCACCATCACCGACAACGGCATCGGCATGACGGCGCAAGAAGCCATTGACCACCTGGGCACGATCGCCAAGAGCGGCACCAAGGACTTCATGAGCAAGTTGAGCGGCGATCAAAAGTCGGATGCGCAGCTGATCGGCCAGTTCGGTGTGGGCTTTTATTCGGGCTTCATCGTCGCGGAAAAAATCACCGTCGAAACCCGCCGTGCAGGCGCAGCAGCGGCCGAAGGCGTGCGCTGGATCAGCGGTGGCACGGGCGACTTCGAGGTCGAGACCATCACCCGTGCTGAGCGCGGCACCAGCGTGATCTTGCACCTGCGCGAAGAAGCGCTGGAGTACGCCAACACCTGGAAGCTCAAGGAAATCGTCGGCAAATACTCCGACCACATCAGCCTGCCCATCTTGATGGAAAAGGAAGAGTGGCAAGACGGCGAGCTGATCGACCCGAACGACGAAAACGGTGGCCGCAAACCCGGCGGCATGGTCAAGACCGGCGAGTGGGAAACCATCAACAAAGCCAGCGCCTTGTGGACCCGCCCCAAGAAAGACATCACCGACGAGCAATACGCCGACTTCTACAAACAGATCAGCCGCGACTTTGAAGCCCCGCTGACCTGGACCCACAACCGCGTGGAAGGCAGCACCGAGTACACCCAGCTGCTGTACATCCCATCCAAGGCCCCGCAAGACCTGTGGAACCGCGACAAGAAGGCCGGCATCAAGCTGTATGTGAAACGCGTGTTCATCATGGACGAAGCCGAAGCGCTGATGCCCAGCTACCTGCGCTTTGTGAAAGGCGTGGTGGACTCCGCCGACCTGCCCCTGAACGTGAGCCGAGAGCTGCTGCAAGAAAGCCGCGACGTGAAAGCCATCCGCGAAGGCTGCACCAAACGCGTGTTGTCGATGCTGGAAGACTTGGCCAAACACGACAAGGCCCCTGAGGCGAGTGCTGAAGTCACCGACGTTCTGAGTGAAGAGGACAAAGCCAAACTCGGTCAGTACACCAAGTTCTACGCCGAGTTCGGCGCGGTGCTCAAAGAAGGCTTGGGCGAAGACTTCGGCAACAAAGACCGCTTGTCCAAGCTGCTGCGCTTTGCATCGACCACCAGCGACACCGTGAGTGTGAGCTTTGCCGACTACAAAGCCCGCATGAAAGAAGGCCAAGACGCCATCTACTACATCACCGCTGACACGCTGGCGGCAGCCAAGAACAGCCCACAGCTCGAAGTCTTCAAGAAAAAAGGCATCGAAGTGCTGCTCATGACCGACCGCGTGGACGAATGGGCGCTCAACTTTGTGCACGAGTTCGATGGCACCCCGCTGCAAAGCGTGGCCAAAGGCGCGTTTGACCTGGGCAAGCTGCAAGACGAAGAAGAAAAGAAAGCCGCCGAAGACGCCGCCGAAACCTTCAAGCCCGTGCTGGCCAAGCTCAAGGAAGCACTCAAAGACAAAGCCGAAGACGTGCGCGTGACCAGCCGCCTGGTGGACAGCCCTGCCTGCTTGGTGGTGACCGACGACGGCATGAGCATGCAACTGGCCCGCATGCTCAAGCAAGCCGGCCAACAAGCCCCTGAAGTCAAGCCCGTGCTCGAAGTCAACCCCGAGCATGCGCTGGTCAAGAAGCTCGACGGCTCGGTCCACTTCCACGACTTGGCCCACATCCTGTTTGACCAAGCCCTGCTGGCCGAAGGCGGCTTGCCCGCAGACCCTGCGGCTTATGTGAAGCGGGTGAATGCGCTGCTGAGCTGATTTTCTTCAGCCAATGACTCAGAAGGGCCGGCCATGCTGGCCCTTTTTTTTGCCAGTCCAGTAACGCACAAGACAACACCCACCCCCACTCATCGGCTAAATTGACCCGATGAACACCCTGCCCGCCGACCCGTCCCTCATCGATTCCCGCCAAGCCGCGTGGCGCTTGCTTGTCACGCTGGGGCTGGTGGTGCTGGGCAACAGCAGCATGTACATCGTCTCGGTGGTGCTGCCGGTGGTGCAGGCCGAGTTTGGGGTGGGCCGGGCCGATGCGTCGCTGCCCTACACCTTGATGATGATCAGTCTGGGCCTGGGCGGTTTGCTCACGGGCCGCATGGCCGACCGGCACGGCCTGATGCCGGTGCTGTGGGTGGGCGCTTTGGCGGTCTGTTGTGGCTTCGTGTGGGCGGGCCTGTCGGGCAGCATCTGGGCTTTTGGCCTGGCGCATGCGCTGATGGGTTTTGTGGGCAGTTCGTCCACCTTTGCGCCCTTGATGGCCGACACCGCTTTGTGGTGGAACCGCCGACGCGGCATTGCGGTGGCCATTTGCGCCAGTGGCAATTACATCGCGGGCACGATCTGGCCGCCGCTGGTGCAGCGCGGCATCGAAACTTTGGGTTGGCGCCAGACCTACATCCTGCTGGGCATCTTCTGTGGCGTGGGCATGTTTTTGCTGGCCACACGCATGCGCCAGCGCCCGCCGCTGGTGACCCTCACACCGACCAGTGCCAACGCCCCGGTGCTGGACCGCAGCCGCCCGTTTGGCCTCAAGCCTTCTGTGGCGCAGGGCTTGCTGTGCGTGGCGGGTGTGGCGTGTTGCGTGGCCATGTCCATGCCGCAGGTGCACATCGTGGCCTACTGCACCGACTTAGGGTTTGGCGCAGCGCGTGGGGCCGAGATGCTCTCGCTCATGCTGGCCAGCGGCATCGTCAGCCGCCTCGTGTTTGGCGTGATCAGCGACCGCATCGGCGGCATCCGCACTTTGCTGCTGGGCTCCATGCTGCAGGGCGTCGCGCTGCTGATGTTCTTACCGTTTGATGGCTTGGTGCCGCTGTACCTGGTGTCGGCCATGTTTGGGCTTTTTCAGGGCGGCATCGTGCCGGCCTACGCGATCATCATCCGCGAACACTTTGACCCCAAAGAAGCCGGCGCCCGGGTGGGCGCCGTCATCATGGCCACGCTGCTGGGCATGGCCTTGGGGGGCTGGATGTCAGGCTGGGTGTTTGACCTGACGGGCAGTTACCACGCGGCCTTTTTGAATGGCATCGCGTGGAACCTGCTCAACCTGTGCATCGCCAGCTGGCTGTTTTGGCGGGTGCGTCAGGCAGGCTGAAACATCCCAGCCAGCTGCACAGAGCGGCTGGCTTCTTGCACCACATTGCCCACCATGTCGGCGGTCACCGCCGACAGCGTCCAGCCCAGGTGGCCGTGGCCAGTGTTGTAGAACACATTGGCTTTGCTGCCACGGCCCACGCGGGGCATCATGTTGGGCATCATGGGGCGCAGCCCAGCCCACGGCACCACCGAGCGGGTGTTGATTTGGGGGAAGCACTGCTCCACCCATTCGATCAAGGGGCGGATGCGGTCGGCGCGGATGTCGCGGTCGACACCGTTGAACTCGGCCGTGCCCGCCACGCGGAAACGGTTCAGGCCCAAACGGCTGGTGACCAGTTTGGTCTCGTCGTCGAGCAAGCTCACGTTGGGGGCCCCGGCCTGGCTTTGTTCGTCGTTCAGGTTGACGGTGATCGAATAACCTTTGACGGGGTAGATGTTGACGCGGTCACCCAGTTGCGACGCGAAGTCGCGGCTGGCCACCCCCGCACACACCACCATGCCGTCGAAGGTGTGCACCACGCTGCCTTCGTCGCCAGACACCGTGATGACGGCTTGTTGGCCGTCACTGCGCACCGATTGCACATCTTGTCCGTACAAGGTCTTCACGCCCAAGCGCTCGGCCGCTGCGGCCAGGCCGTTGGTGAACTTGTGGATGTCACCGGTGGAATCGCTTTCGGTGAAGTAGCCGCCGTAATAGTTGCCCGCCAAGGTGGGCTCGATCGCTTTCATTTCTTCGGGCGTCACGGCGCGGCGTGGCAAGCCGCCTTTGGCCAGCATTTGCGAGACGCGACCGGCGTGGTCAAAGCCCTTCTTGTCACGGTAGATGTGCATGATGCCTTCTTTTTTCAGGTCGAAGTCGATGCCTTCTTCTTGCGCCCAGGCAAACAGGTGCTGGCGTGCAGCCACGGCCAGGCGGGCGGTCTCGACGGTGTTGCGCTCGTAATGGGGCATGGCCGCGATGAACTCGGCAAACCACGACAGCTTGTGCCAGGTCGGTGCGGGGTTGACCAACAAAGGCGCATCGCTTTTGAGCATCCACTTGATGCCCTTGAGGATGGTGGACCAGTGGGTCCAGACCTCGGCATTGGAGGCCGAGAGCTGGCCGCCGTTGGCAAAAGAGGTTTCCATCGCGGCGTAGCGATGGCGTTCGAACAAGGTGACGGCAAAGCCGCGTTTGGCCAGGGAATAGGCGGTGGTGACACCGGTGATGCCGCCGCCAATGACTGCGATGGTTTTCATGGGTATGAGCTTTCCAATACGTCAAAGGATGGGGCCACCGCATGCAAGCCGCATGCCGGTGGCGCCCCCTCTGTATCAGGACCTGAGAGATTCACGACACGCACAGCGGCGAGTCGCTTGCTCCTTCGGTGCACTGGCGGACGAAACGCCAGCAGCTCTTCAGAGAATTGGCATGTGACCGGTCCTTTGGCCTGAGAGTTTCCGGGGCGGTTGCTCCTTCGGCGCTGCCTGCCGCAAGCGGTGGCAGTCTCTCCCGATCACATGTCGACACAAGGTCGATGGTTTTCAATCATTTTATACGGCGAGGTATGCCCTCACCAGTGCGATCCAGTACGCGCTGCCCGTGGCGATGTTCTCATCGTTGAAGTCATACGCTGGGTTGTGCACCATGCACGCGCCTGCCGAATCACCGTCGCCATTGCCGATCAGCAAATAGCTGCCCGGCACTTTTTCCAGCATGAAGGCAAAGTCTTCGCTGCCCGTCAGTTGCGGCCCGTTCAGGGTGACGCGCTCTGGCCCCACCAAATCGAGCGCCACTTGGCGGGCAAAGTCCGTCTGTGCCTGGTGGTTGACCAGCACGCAATAACCTTGTCGCCATTCCACCTCGGCACGCACGTCAAAGCTTTCGGCTTGCGCGGTCACCAGCGCCTTGATGCGCTGCGCCAGCAACAGGCGCACCTGTGGGTCCAGCGCGCGCACGCTCAGCTCCAAGGTGGCCAGGGCCGGGATCACGTTGTTGGCCTGGCCTGCATGCAAAGCCCCCACGGTGACCACCGCGGTGTGCAGCGGGTCCACATTGCGCGAGACGATGGTTTGCAAGGCCATGACGATGGAAGAGGCCGCCACCAATGGGTCGGCCGCTCGGTGTGGCATGGCGCCATGGCCACCGGTGCCGTGGATGCGGATGGTGGCGTAATCGCTCGAGGCCATGGCCGCGCCATCGCGAAACACCAAATGCCCCACCGGCATGCCCGGCATGTTGTGCATGGCAAACACCGCGTCACAAGGGTGGTGCTCGAACAAGCCGTCGTCCATCATGCGCACCGCGCCGCCACCGCCTTCTTCGGCCGGCTGAAAAATCAGGTTCAGCGTGCCGTCAAATTCAGGCGCTTGCGCGATGGCTTTGGCTGCGGCCAGCAGCATGGCGGTGTGGCCGTCGTGGCCACAGGCATGCATCAGGCCTTGGCGGGTGCTGGCCCATTCAGCGCCGGTGGCTTCCTGAATGGGCAAAGCGTCCATGTCGGCGCGGATGCCCAGCTTGCGCTCGCTGCTGCCGCGCTGCAAGGTGCCCACCACGCCAGTGCCGCCCAGACCCCGGTGCACTTGGTAGCCCCAGCTTTGCAGCTTGGCCGCCACCAGATCCGAGGTGCGGTGTTCTTCGAACGCCAACTCAGGGTGGCGGTGGATGTCGCGCCGCAACTGGATGAATTCACCCACCCGCTCGGTGAGCGCATCGCGCAAATACGTCATGTCACTGAGGCTGCAAGTTGATCGACTTGGCGATCGCGCGGAACTGCGCCGTGCCATCGGCATAGGCTTTGCCCACGGCTTGCAGCGACAACGGCTTGGCCACCAGCTGGCTGTTGGCCTCCAACCCACCCCGCACAGCCGAGTCGGTCAATGAGTCGGTGATCGCCTTGTGGATGACTTGCACGATCGGCTCTGGGGTGTCCTTCCTCACGAAATAACCGGTCCAGATGTTGAAGGTGAAGTTCTTGAGCGACTTGCTCTCGGTGATGGCGGGGTAGTCCTTGACCGAGTCCAGGCGTTCGCTGTTGAGCATGGCCAGCACTTTGAGCTTGCCCTGCTTTTGCAATTCTTCAGAAGCCTTGCCAAACGGTGCCAAAAAGATGTCGACCTGACCGCCCAGCAGATCCTGGTTGGCAGGCGCCATGCCTTTGTAGGGCACATGGGTCATCGGGATGTTGGTGGTCTTGGACAGGTGCTCACCCAGCAGGTGATAGAAAGAGCCTGGGCCCACGCTGGCGTAGGTGATGGGGCGGCCTTGCGCGGCCTCTTTGCGGGCGTAGTCCAAGAACTCGTCCACGTTGCGCACAGGCAAGTCCTTGCGGGCCAAAAAGGCGATCTGCGCGGTGGCGATCATTTGCACCAAGCGGAAGTCTTCGCTCTTGAACTTGACGGCCGAGATGGCCAAAGGCGCCAAGATCAGCTCATTGGGCGAGCCCTGAAAAATGATCTGACCATCGGCCGGTGCATTCAGCACTTTTTGCGCCGCGATCGAGCCACTGGCACCGCCCAAGTTGTCCACGATCACGGGCTGACCCATGTTTTTGGACAAGGTGTTGTTCACGGTGCGGGCGATCACGTCAGACAAACCGCCAGCGGGATACGGCACCAACAAGGTGACGGGTTTACTGGGGTAGGTTTGGGCGCTCACGGCGCCGGCCAGCAGCAGACCGCTCAGCAAGGCGGCCACGCGACGAAGGGTTGGGTTCATGTCTCGACTCCAATAATTGGTTGATGTGAGGCCATCGTAAAAACCCGTTCCTATAATGTCCAATGCATTTTTATGCAAGTTAGCATGATTTTCAGTTATGGATTGGAATGCCCATGACCCTGGTTCAACTCAAGCACTTGATCGAGCTGGCCACCAGCGGCTCCTTCAGTCAATCGGCCCTGAAGCTGCACCTGACGCAACCGGCGCTCAGTCGCAGCATCAAGGCGCTGGAAGACGAACTGGGCCAGGCCCTGTTTGACCGCATCGGTCGCAAAAATGAGCTGACGCCTTTTGGCCAGCATGTGGTGCAGCGGGCCCGCGTGCTGGTGGACGAAGCCAAGGAGTTGCGCCTGACCAGCTTGCAACTGCGAAAAGGCGAGATCGGCCAATTCCGCGTGGGCATGGGCTCGGGGCCGGGGGCGATGCTGATGACGCCACTCTTGATGCTGATGGCCAAAGAACACCCGCAGGCGCAGATCGACATCTCACGCGGCAGCACGGCGCTCTTGGTGCAGGCCCTGCGTGAACGCACGCTGGACGCCTTGATCTTGGACATCCGTTCCCTGCAACCGGCCACCGACCTGAAGGTCGAAGCCATGCAGGAAATGAAAGGCACCTTCATGTGCCGGCGACAGCACCCGCTGGCCAAAAAACGCAGCGTGCCTTTTGAGATGCTGCTCAACTACCCGATCGCATCGACCCCTCTGAGCGATGAGGTGGCGCGCATCCTGATCGAACGCTTTGGCCCGCAAGGCCACCCCGACAAGCTGGTGAACCTGCGTTGCGAAGAAGTCTCAAGCTTGCTGGAGGTGGTGCGCCACAGCGACGCCATCGTGCTGGCCATCCGCGAATCCGCGCCCGACCTGGTGGAGCTGCCGGTCACGCCCGCGCTGAACGCCAAGGCCCGCTTTGGGCTGGTGACCATCGAAGGGCGCACCGAAGCGCCCTTCATGTCCAAGGTGCGGACGCTGATGGACCGGGTGATGCGCGACCGGGCCTGAGGCCCACGAGCGCCACCTGGGCGCGAAGCGCCTTCAGCCCACGCGTGCACCGCTGGCGCGGTCAAACAGGTGCGATGCGTCGGCGGACCAATGCAGGTGCACCGCATCGCCCACGCTCGCTTGCAAGACACCGGGCACGCGGGCCGTGATTTGGCCTGCGGCGGTGTCCACCGTGGCATAGGTTTCGGGGCCGGTGGGCTCGATCATGCTGAGCTTGCCGGGCAAACCTTGCGCCGCAAAACTGATGCTCTCAGGGCGCAGGCCATAAACCAGTTCAGCGTTGCCGTGCGCTTGCACTGCTGTGCGTTGGGCATCGGTGATGGGCAGTTCCACACCATGCGCTGTCAATGCTGTGCCCACGCGCTGTGCATCCACCATGTTCATGGCCGGTGAACCGATGAATTCGGCCACAAAACGGTTGGCCGGACGGTTGTAAATCTGGGCGGGCGTGCCGAACTGTTGCACCCAACCGTCTTTCATCACGGCGATGCGGTCACCCAGGGTCATGGCTTCGACCTGGTCGTGCGTCACATACACGGTGGTGGTTTTCGTGCGCTGGTGCAGCAGTTTGATTTCGGCGCGCATTTCCACGCGCAGCTTGGCGTCCAGGTTGGACAGTGGTTCGTCAAACAGAAACAACTTGGGGTCACGCGCCAGGGCACGGCCCATGGCCACGCGTTGGCGCTGGCCGCCCGACAGTTGCCCGGGCTTGCGGTCCAGCAGATGGCCGATTTGCAGCATGGCCGACACACGGTCCACCGCGGCTTTGCGCTCGGCCTTGGGCACTTTGCGGATCTCCAAGCCAAAGGCGATGTTTTGCGCCACCGTCATGTTGGGGTAGAGCGCGTAGCTCTGGAACACCATGGCGATGTCGCGGTCCTTGCTGGGCAGGTGGGTCACATCGCGCTCGCCGATGTGGATGCTGCCGCTGGTGGGGTGGTCCAGGCCTGCGATCATCGACAGCAAGGTCGATTTGCCGCAGCCAGAAGGGCCGACCAAGATCAAAAATTCACCGGCATCGATTTCGAGGTCAATGCCTTTGAGGATGTGGACCGTGTCGTTGTAGGTCTTGTGGATGTTGCGAATGGCGAGTGCGCCCATGGTGTTTTCCCTTTAGCCCTTGACGGCGCCAGCGGTGAGGCCGCGCACAAAATATTTACCGGCCACCACGTACACAAACAGGGTGGGCAATGCCGCGATCAGCGCAGCGGCCATGTCGACGTTGTATTCCTTGACGGCACTCGAGGTGTTGGCCAAGTTGTTCAGGCCCACGGTGATGGGTTTGCTGTCTGCACCCGAGAACACCACGCCGTACAAAAAGTCGTTCCAAATGTTGGTGAATTGCCAAATCAGCGTGACCACCAAAATGGGCAGCGACAGCGGCAACACGATGCGGCGAAAGATCATCCAAAAGCCTGCGCCGTCGAGCTGAGCGGCCTTGATCAACTCGTCCGGCAAGCCGATGTAGTAATTGCGAAAGAACAGCGTGGTGGACGGAATGCCCGCCACGATGTGCACCAGCATCAAGCCCCAGATGGAGCTGGCCACACCGAGCCAGCCGAGCACCTGGCTCATGGGCAACAGCACCACCTGCATGGGCATGAACACGCCAAACAACATGAAGGCAAACAGGGTCTCGCTGCCACGGAACTTCCACTTGGACAGCACATAGCCATTAAGCGAGCCGATCAAGGTGGACAACAAAACCGCTGGGACCACCATCAGCACCGAGTTCCAGAAAAAGGGCTTGAGGCCTTCGCACTGCACGCCGGTGCAAGCGGTGTCCCAGGCTTTGAACCACGCGTCCAGCGTGGGCGCCGTGGGCAGACTCAGCAAATTGCCTGCACGCAATTGCTCAGCGTCTTTGAGCGAGGTGGTCAGCATCACATACAGCGGCACCAAAAACCAGGCCGCGAACAGCAGCAGCATGGACCACAGGATGAAGCGATGAAAGTTCAGGCGGTTCATCGTTTGCTCCGCAATTCCGAATACAGGTAAGGCACCACAATGGCGGCCACCGTGGCCAGCATCACGGTGGCGCTGGCCGCGCCCACGCCGATCTGCCCGCGTGTGAAAGCGGTGGCATACATGAAGGTGGCAGGCAAGTCGGTGGCGTAACCGGGACCGCCTGCCGTCAGCGCCATCACCAAGTCAAAACTCTTGATCGCCAAGTGCGAGACCACCATCAAGGTGCTGAAAAACACTGGGCCCAGGCTGGGCAAAATGATGCGCCAGTAAATGCGTGGCAAGCTCGCGCCATCGACCTGGGCGGCCTTGATGATCGAATCGTCGATGCCGCGCAGCGCCGCCAAAAACAGCGCCATGACAAAGCCCGCGCTTTGCCACACACCGGCAATGACCACGCAGTAAATGGCCATGTCCTGATCGACCAGCCATTCAAATTTGAAATCGGTGTAGCCCCAGCTGTGCATCAGGTGCTGCAAGCCCAGGCCGGGGTTCAAGATCCATTTCCAGGCGGTGCCGGTCACGATGAACGAGATCGCCATGGGGTACAGGTAAATCGTGCGCAAGACGCCCTCGCCGCGCACCTTCTGGTCGAGCAAGATGGCCAGCAACACGCCCAGGGCCATCGCACCAGCGATGAAGCAAAAGCCAAACACGGCCATGTTCGTCATGGCCACGCGAAAGCGGTCACTGTCCAGCAAGGCGCCGTAGTGCTGCAAGCCCACAAACTCGTAGTTGGGCAAGATCCGCGAGGCGGACAGGGACAGGTAGCCGTTCCAGGCCATCAGGCCATAGATGAACAGCAGCGACAGCACAAAGCTGGGCGCAATCACCAGCTTGGGCAGCCACGCGGCTTGTTGGGGGGATGATGCAGACATGGGTGATCCAATCGAGACCGGCTCGGGCTGCAAGCTCGTGACCTGCAGCCCGGCGGCTAAAGAAAGCACAAGCCCGACGGGCTTGTGCGAGCCGACCGCACGGCCGGCTCAAAGACTCACTTGACCTTGGCGGCCGAAGCGATCTTGGCTTGAGCGTCTTTGGTGCTCATCTTGTCGTCGTTCCAGAACTGGCTGACCGCGTCTTGGATCGCGCCAGAAGTGGCCGAGCCAATGGCCATGCCGTGGGCCACCGAAGGCACCAGGCCGCCGCTCTTGGCGGTCGACACGAAGTCGTTGGAGCTGAGTTTGGCGCAGTCGTCAAACTTGGCCAGGTTCATGTTCAGGCGCACAGGGATGGAGCCCTTGTTCAGGTTGAACACTTCTTGGAAGTCGGTCGACATGATGGCCGAGGCCAGGTCTTTTTGGGCCTGGGTGTTGGCATCGTTTTTCAGCTTGAACATGGCAAACGAGTCCACGTTGAAGGTGAAGGACTTGGCGGTGCCAGGGGCAGCCACGCAAGAGAAGTCAGCGCCGGGCTTTTTGCCAGCCGCGACAAATTCGCCTTTGGCCCAGTCACCCATCAGCTGCATGCCCGCCTCGCCCTTGATGACCATGGCGGTCGCCAGGTTCCAGTCGCGGCCAGGTGCGTTTTTGTCGGTGTAGCCCTTGACCTTCTTGAAGGTGTCGAGCACCTTGGTCATGGTCGCGCCGGTCAAAGCGGTTTGATCCAACTGCACCAAAGCCTTTTTGTAGAAATCGGCCCCGCCCACACCCAGCGCCACGCTCTCGAAGGTGGTGAAGTCTTGCCAGTTTTGGCCACCGTGCGCGACGGGGATGATGCCGGCCTTTTTCAGGGCTTCAGCCGCGACAAAGAACTCGTCCCAGTTGGTGGGCACTTTGGCGCCGGCTTTTTTGAACGCGGCGTTGCTGGCCCACAGCCAGTTCACGCGGTGCACGTTCACGGGGGCGGCAATGTAGTTGCCCTTGTATTTCATGACGTTGGCGACCACGGGAGGCAGCAAGGTGTCCCACTTCTCGGCCTTGGCCACGTCGTCGATGTTGGCCAACACGCCTTCAGCGGCCCACTCTTGCAAAGCGGGGCCTTTGATCTGGGCAGCTGCCGGGGCATTGCCCGACACCACGCGCGATTTGAGCACGGTCATGGCGTTGTCACCGCCGCCGCCGGCCACGGCGAAATCTTTCCAGGTATGGCCCTTGCCTTGCAAAGTGGCCTTCAGGGCTGCGGCCGATTTGGCTTCGCCGCCGCTGGTCCAGTAGTGCAGGACTTCGACTTCACCGGCATGGGCTGCCAAAGTCACCACGGCTGCCGTGGCCAACAGGGTGCGCTGGAACATTTTCAAAGTTTTCAAGGGTGTCTCCTGGTGTGGGGGCCTTGCCCCGGGGTTGATGTTCGAGGCGGTTTTTGAGCTTTTCAGAACCTCGACCGCCGAATATTAATGTTTCATTAATTTATTAACACTAGTTTAAACCCTGAGGCCCAATTCACCAAAATCAAGGCTTCAGTCTGAACAATCCATTAAGCTTCGGGCATGAAACTGCTGCTTGCCGAAGACGATGCGATGCTGGCCGATGCCCTCACCACCCAGTTGGGGGGCGCCGGTTTTGAGGTGGAACACGCGCCCAACGGGGCCGTGGCCGACTATTTGCTGGGCAAGCAAAGCTTTGACATCGCGGTGCTCGACATCGGTCTGCCCATGCTGGACGGGCTGTCGGTGCTCAAGCATGTGCGCCAGACCCAACCGGCTTTGCCCGTGTTGCTCTTGACGGCCCGCGACGCGCTGGACGACCGCGTGGCCGGTCTGCAAGCCGGGGCCGACGACTACGTGACCAAGCCCTTTGATTTCCCAGAGCTGGTGGCGCGCTTGCAGGCCTTGCTGCGGCGCAGCCAACCGGCCAGCGCCTCGGCCCTGCTGGGGCGGCTGAGCCTGGATGCGGCCTCGCGCCGGGCCTTGGTGGCCGGCGATGCGCTGGATCTGAGCGGCCGTGAATGGACGCTGCTGGAACTGCTGGTCAGCCAGCAAGGCAAGGTGGTCACCAAAGAACAAATCACCCAGGCCTGGAGTGCCGAAGGCGGCGAGACCGGTGGCGGCAACTCGATCGAGGTCTACATCCACCGCCTGCGCCGCAAGCTCGAAGACGCAGGCTTGGTCATCCGCACCGTGCGCGGCTTGGGCTACCTGATGGAAGCCGAGGCCTGAGCCCTTCATGTCACAGGCGTTCCCCCCCACAAGCCCTGGGCAAGCCGGTGTCTCGCTGGCCCGGCAACTGCTGCTGTGGGTCTTGCTGCCGCAAATGGTTTTGTGGGTGGCCGGCGGTGTGGGCAGCTACAAGTTTGCGGCCGGCTACGCCAACCAGGCGGTGGACGACAGTTTGCTGCAGGCCAGCCGCTCGTTGGCGCGACAGCTCAAGCCCATTGGCAATGGCTTGCTGATTGACTTTCCACGCGCCGCGCAAGACGTGCTCGAAGCCGACCCCTCAGACCGCCAGCTCTACATGGTCAGCTCGCCCCCCGGACAGTTCATTTTGGGCAACCAGGCATTGCCGCCGCCGCCGGCTTTTTCAGGGGCAGGGGCCAAGGCCGAGCCGCAGCTGAACAAGCCTTACTTTTACGACGGCACCATGCCCGAGCATGACCGGGGGGCGCGGCACGCGGCCTCGGGCCAGCCGCTGCGCCTGGTAGCCTTGTACCTGCGCTTTGGCGAAGACGGCGCCACGCCCCAAACCATGCTGGTGCAAGTGGCCCGCAGCAGCGCCAACCGCGAAGAGCTGGCGCAGCGCATTTTGGTGGACATGCTGCTGCCCATGTCGATTTTGATTTTGCTGTTGACGGTGATCGTGTGGCTGGGCATCCGCGCGGGCCTGTCGCCGCTGGCACGGCTGCGCCAGCAGGTGGAAGGCCGTGCGCCGACCGATCTGGCCCCTTTGCAGCTGGCCTCAGCCCCGCGCGAGCTGTGGTCGCTGGCCACCGCCATCAACACCTTGCTGTCAGCGGTGCAAAACACGGTGGCCACCCAAAAGCGCTTCATTGGCGATGCGGCCCACCAACTGCGCACGCCCTTGGCGGGCCTGAAAAGCCAAACCGAGATCGCGCTGCAATCGACCACCGACCCCGAGCTGCGTGCCCGCTTGCAACGCGTGCACGAGAGCGCCACGCGCAGCGCCCATTTGGTCAACCAACTGTTGACGCTGGCACGCGCCGAGCCCGAATCGGTCATGGCGCAAGACCGCCAGCGCTTTGACCTGCACCGCATGGCCCAGACCCTGACGGCCGAATGGGTGCCCCGCGCTTTGAAGGCCCAGATCGATCTGGGCATGGACGAGCAGAGCACCCCAGCGGTCTGGGTGCATGCCAATGAGCTGTTGATCCGCGAAGCACTGACGAATTTGATCGACAACGCCTTGCACTACGCGGGCGCAGGCAGCCAAGTCACGGTGCGTGTGCTGCCCGCGCCGCTGACGCCGCCAAACTTGAACCCAACCATGGCCTTGCTGGAAGTGATCGACAACGGCCCGGGCATCCCACCGACAGACCAAGCGCGCGTGTTCGAGCGTTTTGTGCGGGCCACCGACGCCGGCCATGGCTGCGGCTTGGGCCTGGCCATCGTCAAAGAGATCGTGGAGCGCCACGCGGGCCAGGTGGAACTGGCCGATGCGCACCCAGGCCTGTGCGTGCGCGTGCGCTTGCCCATGGCGGGCAAACGCTGAACTCGAAACACATTGGTAACTTTCCGGAGCGCGCTGCGCCTTTTCGCCTGATACCCTAGCCGCCAACACACACATGGCCCACATGAACCACAACACCCCAGCCAACGCCCCACGCCTTTTGGGCGACATTGGCGGCACCAACGCCCGCTTTGCCTTGGTGCATGGCGATGGCACGCCCATCACGCAAGAAATCACCCTGCCCACCGGCCAATACCCAGACCTGGCCGCAGCAGCCCACGCCTATTTGAGCCAAGCCGGTCAACCCGCTGTGCGTGAGGCCTGCATAGCGATCGCCAACCCCATCGACGGCGATCTGCTGAAGATGACCAACAACCATTGGCAGTTCTCCATCGAAGCCACACGCCAGCAGCTGGGCCTGAGCAGCCTGCTGATGCTCAACGACTGGGAGGCCATGGCCATGGCCGCACCGGCCTTGAGCGACAGCGACCTCGCGCAAATCGGCTCGGGCGAGCCCGTGCCGAATGCGCCCAAAGGTTTGATCGGCCCCGGCACCGGACTTGGCGTGTCCTCGCTGGTGCGCTCACGCCGTGGCGACTGGGTGCCGATTGCGGGCGAAGGTGGCCACGTGAGCTTGGCCCCCACCTGCGAGCGCGAAGCGGACATCTTGCGCATTTTGTGGCGCAGCTTTGCCCACGTGTCGGCCGAGCGCGCTGTCTCGGGCATGGGCCTCGAAAACTTGTACCGCGCCATCTGCGAACTCAATGGCACCGCCGCCGAACCGCTGACGGCCGCGCAAGTGTCCGAGCGCGGCTTGGCGGCCAGCGATGTGGCCTGCGAAGAAGCCCTGGAACGCATGTGCCGCCTGCTGGGCAATGCCGCCGCCAACCTGGCCGTGACGCTGGGCGCACGCGGCGGCATCTACATCGGCGGCGGCGTGATTGGCCGCTTGGGCGACTACTTTGCACAATCGGGTTTTCGCGCCGCGTTTGAAGCCAAAGGCCGCTTTGAAAATTACATGAAGCGCATCCCGACGTATGTGATCCGCGCCGAGCAACCGGCGCTGATCGGCTGCGCCATGGGCCTGGGCATCCACCCGGGCCGCAGCTGAGGTCGACACGTCGGACCTGAAGGTACCGACCTACAACTCCCCCCGTAGGTCGGCGGCTTCAGCCCCGACATCTCACCCTCACAGCACCTCAAACGAACAACGGCTCTTCCTGCATTTGCTCGATCTGCTCTTGCAGCATTTGCACCTGCCCACGCCAATAATCTGGCGTTCCGAACCACGGGAAGTTGACCGGGAAAATCGGGTCTTCCCAGCGACGCGCCAGCCAAGCGCTGTAGTGGATCAAGCGCAAGGTGCGCAGCGGCTCGATCAGGTGCAACTCTGAGCGCTCAAAGTCGCGCACCTGTTCGTAGCCATCCACCAAAGCCGACAACTGCGCCGTGCGCTGGCGGCGATCACCCGACAAGAGCATCCACAAGTCCTGCACCGCCGGACCCATTCGGGCATCGTCCAAATCCACAAAATGCGGGCCACCGCCGGGCAAGTCGGTGGGGGTCCACAAGATGTTGCCGGGGTGGCAGTCGCCGTGCAGGCGCAGCAGTTGACGGTCTGTTGCGCCCTGCGCCATCTTGTCCTGAATCAGCGTCACGGCCTGTGCCAACGTGGTCTGCCATTCGCGCTCAACTTCAAGCGGGATCATCTGATGGGTTTGCAGCCACTCGGCGGGCTCCCGTGCAAAGGTCTGCACGTCCAGCGTGGGGCGGTGCGCAAATGGCTGCGCCGCACCCACGGTGTGGATGCGTGCCAGAAAACGGCCGATCCACTCCAGCACTTCAAAGTCGTCCAGCTCGGGCGTGCGCCCGCCGCGCAAGGGGCTGACCGAAAAATCAAAACCCGCGCTGTGGTGCAGGGTCTGGCCACCGATGACCAAGGGCGCGACCACCGGCACCTCGCCCGCCACCAATTGGGCGGCTAAGTCGTGTTCTTCCTGAATCTGCGCACGGCTCCAGCGGCCCGGGCGGTAGAACTTGAGCACCACCGCCTGATGCCCCTGCTCGGGCTCGTCCAGGTGTACGCGGTAGACGCGGTTTTCGTAAGAGCTCAGCGCCAGCAAACGGCCATCGGGCCACATCCCCAGCTCGGACAAGGCGTCCATCACCCGGTCGGGGGTGAGTTCGGCATAAGGGTGTTCAACGGTCGGTGTTTCGCGCATGCGTCGATTGTGGCGCAGTGGCTGCGCCTTCCAGAGCGTCACCGCACAAAACACGGCGCGACAACAGGCCCCCTCGGTTTCAAATGGGCGAAAATCCTTTGATGCGCAAACACCCTCGCCGGTTCAGCCGGATCATCCAGCAAGGCCTGATTTACTCATTGCTTTTGGCCATGACCATTTTGGGTTTGGGTGGCGTCGGCTTTTGGGTGATCGACCCGCAAATCCAGACCCTGTCAGATGGTTTGTGGCTGGCCTTCACCACGGCGGCCACCGTGGGCTTTGGCGACTTGGTGCCATCCACCCACGCATCGCGGGCTTTCTCGGTGGTGGTGGTGCTTTTGGGCTTGGCTGTGCTGTCGCTGGTCACAGCCTCGCTGTCGGCGATTTTTGTCGAAAAAGAAGTCGAAGCCGAAGACCGTCAGATTGAGAAAGACCTGATGCACGAGATCCGCCAGTTGCGCCGCGAAGTGGCCGATCTGCGCCAAGAGATCAAAGCGCGAGACAGCCAAACGCCTCACTGACCTGTGAAGCGAGCCGCGCGTTTTTCCACAAACGAGCGCACACCTTCGGCCGCATCGTCCGAACGCGACAAACGCTGCTGCACGCTGATGAAGTCATGCATGGCCACCAGCGGACCGTGCTCGACACCCTTGAGCACGTTTTGCCGCGTGGCCACCACGGCCAGCGGCGCTTGCGCGGCAATTTGCTCGGCAATGCGCATGGCCTCGGCCAGCAAGCCAGCGGCGGGCACCACCTTTTGCACAAAGTTCAGGCGCAGAGCTTCGGCGCTGTCAAACACATCGGCCGTGAGCAAGTGCAAGAGCGCATTGCCCATGCCCGCCCGCTCGGCCATGCGCAGCGTGGCGCCGCCCGTGGCCATGATGCCGCGCTGCACCTCCAGCTGCGAAAACCGGCAGTCATCGGCCGCGACCACAATGTCGGCGGCCAGCATCAGCTCAATGCCCAACGTGTAGGTGATGCCCTGCACCGCCGCCACAATGGGTTTGACGCGGCGACGATACCCTTCCATGCCCAAGTTGAGCGGGTCCACCAGACCCAGCGGCACCGACTTTTCGCCGCGCTTCATCAGCGGCGCAATGGTGGGCAAATCCAGCCCGGCGGTGAAATGGTCCCCCGCCGCACACAACACGCCCACGCGCAGAGCGGGCTCGTCGTCGAGCCGGGTGTAGGCCTCGCCCAACTCGCGGAACATCTTGGGCGTGAAGCCGTTGCGCTTGGCGGGGCGGTTGATGGCAATCTGAAGGACCGCACCATGCACGGTGCAATCGATCTGGCCTTCGGGGTGGGGCGTGGTGTTCATGGCGCCATGGTAGAGGCCAGCATGACGATGTTTCGTTCACGAAAGTGACAACGCGCCGAATTCCTTGCCGTTATGAGTCGGCGAGTAGCGCAGGGTTGAACGGATCAGGGGCGACGCGTGCTTGAGCGAAGCGAGTTTGCGGCTCACCCCGTTCAGACCGAGCAACGCAGCGTGCCCGGAGCGCCAGCGGAGGGACGGCGAATCCGGCTCGCCTTCTCTTTGCTTACTTTCTCTTGGCGAAGCAAGAGAAAGTAAGTCGCCCGCCGGGGCGAGACCCGGCTTGATCATGAATGGCGCACAAGATCGATGGACGGCCATCCAACGATCTTGCAACAAGCACTTCAGTACTTGTAAACACCCTGCCCGGTCTTGCGACCCAAGCGACCCGCCGCCACCATTTCTTTGAGCAAGGGGCTGGGGCGGTATTTGCTGTCGCCAAACTCCTTGAGGTAAACCTCCATCACGGCCAAGCACACGTCCAGACCGATCATGTCGGCCAGCGCCAGCGGGCCAATGGGCTGGTTGCAGCCGAGCTTCATGCCCGCGTCAATGGCTTCGGCTTCGGCCAAGCCTTCGCCCAGCACGAAAAAGGCTTCGTTGATCATGGGGACCAAGATGCGGTTGACCACAAAGCCGGGGGCGTTCTTGACGGTGATGGGCGTCTTGCCCAGCGCCAGCGCCATGTCGTGCACCGCGTCATGGGTGGCGTCGCTGGTTTGCAGGCCACGGATGATTTCCACCAGCGCCATCATAGGCACGGGGTTGAAAAAGTGCATGCCGATGAAGCGGTCCGCACGTTGCGTGGCGGCGGCCAGTTGTGTGATCGAGATCGACGAGGTGTTCGACGCGATGATCACGTGGGGGGCCAGCATGCCATCGAGCTGCTTCAAGATCTTGACCTTGAGTTCGTGGTTTTCGGTGGCGGCTTCGATGACCAGCTGAGCACCCTTGAGGTCGTCGTAGCTTGAGCTGCCTTTGATGCGGCCCAGCGCAGCGGCCTTGTCGGCTTCGCTGATTTTTTCTTTCTTGACCAGACGGTCTAGGCTATTGGACACGTTGGCCACGCCTTTGGCCACGGCCGCATCCGAAATGTCGACCATCACCACTTGGATGCCCGAAACAGCGCACGCCTGTGCAATGCCATTGCCCATGGTGCCTGCGCCAATGATGCCTACGGTCTGGATGCTCATGCTCAATCCTTGAAAGTGTGTATGGGAAACAAAGGGACGATCTTAGCGGGTGGATGGGGGCGGATTGCTGACACCTTTGCTGTGCTGACGGTCAGTTTTGACGCAGGTTGGCGCTTGAGCGTCAACCTGCTTTCAAACCTGACGAGGTGAAGCCACCCACCTGTTCCTGCATTTTTGCGACTTCAACTCCTGAACCGCTTGCGGGTCAACGCTAGCGCAATCCAGAACGCCACCACGGCGAACACCGCCAACACCAGCACATGGCGCAGGGCTTGGTCTGGCCAGCGGTCCAAAAACAGCGGGCGCACCAAGTCCACAGCCACCGACAGCGGCAGCCATTCGGCGATGGCGCGGACGATGGGTGGCAGCTGCTCACGCGGAAAGAAGATGCCCGAGAGGAACATCATGGGCGTGAGGAACAGCGTGAAGTAGTAGGTGAAGAAGTCGTAGCCTTTGGCCAGCGCATTGAAGATCAGCGCCATGCAGCTGAAGGTGATGCCCACGCCCAGCAGCACGGGCCAGGCCACCAGCAGCTTCCAGCTGTGGCTGATGCCCAGGGCCAGCATCACGCCCAAAATGGCCGTGACGGTGAACAGCGATTTGAACGCGGCCCAGAGCATTTCGGCCAGCACCACATCGTCCAGGCGCACCGGGGCGTTCATGATGCCGTCCCAGGTTTTTTGCACATGCATGCGCGAGAAAGCCGAGTACAGCGCCTCAAAGGTGGCCGCGTTCATGGCGCTCATGCAAATGCTGCCGCTGGCCAAGAACAGGATGTAGGGCACTTTCTCGCCGCCCAGCTCGATTTGGCCGACCAGCGAACCCAAGCCGTAGCCAAAAGCCACCAACCACATCAGCGGCTCGGCGATGTTGCCCACCAGGCTGGGGATGGCCAGTTTTTTCCAGACCAGCCAGTTGCGCAAGAACACCGGCCACCAGCGCATGGACAAGCGGGGCGCGGCCCAGATGTTGTTTTGGATTTGACTCATGGCTTAACCCTCTTCCCGAATCTGGCGTCCGGTCAATTTCAGGAACAGGTCTTCCAAGTTGGAAGGGCGGTGCAGCGTGCGCAAGTTGGGCCAAGACTCCAGCGCGTGCATCAGTGCGCGGCTGTCATGGGTATAAAAGAACACGGTTTCGCCGCTGACCTCGACCCGACCGGCCAGGGCTTTCAAGCTGGCTTCTTGCGCCAGCGCCACGGCCCCATGACCAAACACCTCGACCACCTCGGGCTCCAGGTGCTCGGCGATCAAATCGCGGGGTTTGCCTTCGGCGATCTTGCGGCCTTGGTCCAACACCAAAAGGCGCGAGCACAAGCGCTCGGCCTCGTCCATGAAGTGGGTGGTCAGCAAGATGGATTTGCCTTCTTGCAGCAGCACTTGCAGGCGCTCCCACATCAGGTGGCGCGCTTGCGGGTCCAGGCCGGTGGTGGGCTCGTCCAGCATCAAGAGGCGCGGCTCGTTGATCAGGGCGCGGGCCAGGCTCAAGCGGCGCTTCATGCCACCCGACAGCTCGCCGGGTTTGGCTTTGCCTTTGTGGCTCAGCGCCGCAAACTCCAGCAGTTTGGGGATGCGCTCGCGGATGGTGGCGGTGGGCAGGCCAAAGTAACGCCCAAACACCATCAGGTTTTCTTCCGCCGTGAAGTCGGGGTCCAGCGTGTCCAACTGCGCGACCACGCCCAGCTGGCCTTTGATGGCCAAGGCATCACCAGGCATTTGCAGGTGGTCGAAATAGCGGATGTCGCCAGCGTCGGGCACCGACAGGCCCAGGCACATGCGCAAGGTGGTGGTTTTGCCCGCACCGTTGGGGCCAATCACGCCCAGGCATTCGCCCGGCTCGATGTGGAAAGACAGGTCATTGACCACCGTGGCATCGCCGTAGCGCTTGACCAGGTGATCGACCGAAAGCAAAGGGGAGTTCATGCTGCCATTGTGCCTGTGCAGGCAAGGTCGGCGCTGAAGCTGCCGACCTACGGGACAGCACCGTTGCAGCCTGCGGTAGGTCGGCGGCTTCTGCCCCGACAGGGCGCCTGCGCCAGAGCCCATCGGGCGGGCCGATAAAATCGAGGCATTGTCTTGATCCGCCCTTGGCGGCCCCCTCATGTCTTCTTCCTTTTCTGACCGCCTGGCGGTCTTGCCGCAGTACCTGATCCCCAAACAAGCCCTGACCGCTTTTGCGGGCTGGGTGGCGGGCAGCCAGTGGGGCGGCGTGACCACCGGCATCATCGACCGCTTTGTGCGCCGATACAACGTGAACATGAGCGAAGCGGCCAACCCGGACACGGCCAGCTACAAGAGCTTCAACGCGTTTTTCACGCGCCCACTGAAGGCGAGCGCTCGCCCATTGGCCGCAGCTCCCTTTGTCAGCCCGGTGGACGGGGCCATCAGCCAATGCGGGGCGATTTCAGGCGATCAGGTGTTTCAGGCCAAGGGCCACAGCTACAGCACACGCGCTTTGGTGGGCGGCGATGCGGCGCTGGCTGCGCAGTTTCAAGACGGTGAATTTGCCACCTTGTACCTCAGCCCCCGCGACTACCACCGCATCCACATGCCTTGTGCGGGCCGCTTGAGCCGCATGATTTATGTGCCCGGTGATCTGTTCTCGGTCAACCCCACCACGGCCCGTGGCGTGCCGGGCCTGTTTGCCCGCAACGAACGCGTGGTGTGTGTGTTCGAAGGCGAGCACGGCCCCTTTGTGATGGTGCTGGTGGGCGCCACCATCGTGGGCAGCATGGCCACCGTGTGGCATGGCGTGGTCAACCCGCCACGCCCAGGCACCGTGCGCGAGTGGACCTACGAGATGGGCAACATTGACCTGGCCCAAGGCGAAGAGATGGGCCGCTTCTTGCTCGGCTCCACGGTGGTGATGCTGTTCCCCAAAGGGGTGATGCAGTTCAACACCGACTGGACACCCACCCGCCCCATCGTGATGGGTGAAGCGATGGGGCAGCGGCTTTAAATTTCAATCTTCGAGCCCAACTCGACCACCGCGTTGGTCGGCAGGTTCAAGAACTCGGCCGCCGCGCTGGCGTTGTGGTGCATCTGGGCAAAGAGTTTTTCGCGCCAGGTGGCCATGCCGCCGCCAATCGTGGGGATCACGATGTCGCGCGACAGGAAGTAGCTGGTCATCATCGGATCGAGTTTGTAGCCCTCGCCTTCAATGGTGGCCAAAGCGGATGGCAAATCGGGGTTGTCCTTGAAGCCGTAGTTGACGATGACTTGCCAGCAGTCATTGCCCAGCGGTGTCACCTCCAGGCGCTGGTCGGCGTCCAGGCGCGGCACTTCATGGCTTCGCACGGTGACAAACAGGTTGCGCTGGTGCAAGATTTTGTTGTGCTTGAGGTTGTGCAGCAGGGCATTGGGCACGGCGCCTGTCTCGGCCGTCAAAAACACGGCCGTGCCTTCCACGCGGGTCGGCGGCGCGATGAAGACCGCTTCCAAAAAGTCCGTCAAGCGCAGCGCATCGGAGCGCAGCGATTCATTGAGCAAGCGTCTGCCATCGTTCCAGGTCAGCATCAGGGTGAACACCGCAGCGCCAATCAGGAGCGGGAACCAGCCACCGTCAAAGAGTTTGAGCAGGTTGGAGGCCCAGAACGCCAGATCCACGAGAAAGAAAAATCCCGTGGCTCCAATGCACAGCACCAGGGGCAGCTTCCACGCGTAGCGGATCACAAAGAAGGTGAGCACGGTGGTGATCAGCATGTCGGTACACACCGCAATGCCATAGGCCGCTGCCAAATTGCTGGACGACTTGAACATGACCACGGCCATGACGATGGCCACAAACAAGCCCCAGTTCACAAAAGGCATGTAGATCTGGCCGGTGTCGGTCTCGCTGGTGTGCAGCACCTGCAAGCGCGGCAGATAACCCAGCTGGATGACCTGCTTGGTCACGCTGAAGGCGCCCGAGATCAGGGCCTGCGAAGCGATCACCGTGGCCATGGTGGCCAGCCCCACCAAGGGCAGCAAGGCCCAGTCGGGGGCCATCATGTAAAACGGGTTTTTGACGGCCTCGGGCTCGGCCAGCAGCAATGCGCCTTGGCCAAAATAGTTCAGCACCAAACAAGGCATGACCACACTGAACCAGGCCAGGCGAATCGGCTTTTTGCCAAAGTGGCCCATGTCGGCATACAGCGCTTCACCACCGGTCACGCACAAGACGACCGCCCCCAAAATGATGAAGGTGGTGCCTGGCTCGTTCCACATGAACATCAGCGCATAGTGCGGACTGATCGCGAACAAGATCTCAGGGCGCTGAACGATGTGCGAGACACCCAGCACCGCAATCGCGCCAAACCAGACCAAGGTGATCGGGCCAAAGAACTTGCCGATGCCCGCCGTGCCACGTTTTTGCACCCAAAACAGCACAAACAAAATCACCAAGGTCAGCGGGATCACCGATTTCTTGAAGGTGGGGGAGATGATCTCCAGACCCTCGACCGCCGACAACACCGAAATCGCCGGGGTGATGACGCCATCACCATAGAACAGGCAGGTGCCAAAGATGCCCACCATCAGCAAGACTTTGCGCAGTTGAGGCTTGTCTTTGACCGATTGCGAAGCCAGGGCCAGCATGGCCACCAGGCCGCCCTCGCCGTGGTTGTCCGCACGCAGCACCAAAACCACATACTTGACCGACACGATGGTGGTCAAAGTCCAGAAAAAGATCGAGAGGATGCCGTAAACGTTCTCGGGTGTGAAAGGCACATGGCCTGAGCCAAAGACCTCCTTCATGGCATACAGCACGCTGGTGCCGATGTCGCCGTAAACCACGCCAATGGCGCCCAAAGTCAGGGCGGCGAGTGAGGATTTTGTAGAAGACACAAAAAACGGCCTGACACAGGGTCAGGCTGGGATGACTTGAAGAGCGCTATTTTGCGCCCGATCAAGCGGGCATGTCACCGTTTTTGGCGACAATTTGTTGCGGTGCAGCAACTTCAGTCGTAGACCTCGGCCTCGGGATCGGTCGCTTCCAGCTCGTAACTGGCTGCCAACATGGCCAATCGGCCAATCACGCCGTACATGTAAAAGCGGTTGGGCACGCTGGCGCCGGGTTTGACGCCCGGCTGGGGCAGGTGTGGGCTCTCGGCAAAAGCCAAGGGCACAAAGCTGGCACCGGGGGCATTCAGGTTCTCGTCGATGCCGCGATCGGCGTGCACGCGGTAAAAACCACCCACCACATAGCGGTCCATCATGTAGACCACGGGTTCGGCCACGGCATCGTTGATGAGTTCGTGGGTCAAAACGCCTTCCTGAATGATCACGTCATTGACGGTTTGGCCGTCCTTGATGACGTTCATCTTGTTGCGGGTCTTGCGGTTGAGTTGGTCCAGGTCAGACACATCGCGCACGGTCATGATGCCCATGCCATAAGTGCCGTTGTCGGCTTTGACCACCACAAAGGGCTTTTCGTTGATGCCGTATTCCTTGTACTTGCGCTTGATTTTGGTCAGCAGCGCGTCCACATTGCTGCGCAGGCACTCCATGCCCGTGCCTTCAGCGAAGTTCACGTCGCCGCACTGGCTGAACATCGGGTTGATGAGCCAGGGGTCGATGCCCAGCAATTTGCCAAAACGCTTGGCCACTTCTTCGTAACTCTGGAAGTGCTTGGTCTTGCGGCGCACGCTCCAGCCCGCGTGCAGGGGCGGCAGCAAGAACTGCTCGTGCAACTCTTCCAAAATGCCTGGCGCACCGGCCGACAGGTCGTTGTTGAGCAAGATGGTGCAGGGGTCAAAGTCTTTGAGGCCCAGTCGGTGCTTGCTGCGCACCACCGGCTCGAGGGTCACGCTCTCGCCGTTGGGCAACTCGATGGTGGTGGCTTCCTTGATCTCGGGGTTGATCGAGCCGATGCGCACGTTCAGCCCCGCCATGTGGAAGATGCGCTGCAACTGCAACACGTTCGTCAAATAGAAGGTGTTGCGGGTGTGGTTTTCGGGAATGATCAGCAGGTTTTTGGCCTCGGGGCAGATCTTCTCGATGGCCGCCTGAGCCGCCTGCACAGCCAAAGGCAGCATCTCGGGCGTCAGGTTGTTCCAGCCGCCGGGGTACAGGTTGGTGTCCACCGGCGCGAGCTTGAAGCCAGCATTGCGGATGTCCACCGAGGTGTAAAACGGCGGCGTGTGCTCCATCCACTCCAGACGGAACCAGCGCTCAATGGCCGGCATCGAGTCGAGGATGCGCTGCTCGAGCTCGTTGATGGGGCCACTCAGGGCGGTGACAAGATGGGGAACCATGGGCGACCTTCAAATGAAAACAGTGAAATGATATGGGGCCGGTCGGCGCCAATACAAGCACCTACCGGACAAGGCCGCAATGTCTGCGTGCGTTCAGCGACGGATTTCGCCTTCGCCCAGCACCACGTACTTGAGCGAGGTCAGGCCTTCGATGCCCACCGGGCCACGGGCATGGAACTTGTCGGTCGAAATGCCGATTTCGGCCCCCAAACCATATTCAAAGCCGTCCGCAAAGCGGGTGCTGGCGTTGACCATGACGCTGGACGAGTCCACCTCGCGCAAAAAGCGCTGAGCATGCATGTGGTCACGCGTCAAGATGGCTTCGGTGTGGTGGCTGCTGTAATGGTTGATGTGAGCGATCGCTTCGTCCAGGCCTTCGACCACCTTGATGCTGATGATGGGCGCGAGGTACTCCTCGAACCAGTCCTGCTCGCTCGCGTCTTGCAGCTGCGCGCCGCTGACCTGGCTCAGGATGGCCTTGGACTTGGGGCAGCAGCGCATCTCGACGCCTTTGGCGGCATAAATGGTGCCGATCTTGGGCAAGAACTCCGCCGCCACGCCTTTGGCCACCAGCAAACTCTCGCTGGCGTTGCAGGGGCTGTACTTCTGGGTTTTGGCGTTGTCGGCCACTTTGACGGCCATGGCGATGTCGCAAGGATCGTCCACATAGGTGTGGCAATTCCCGTCCAGGTGTTTGATCACGGGCACCTTGGCCTCGGCGCTGATGCGCTCGATCAGGCCCTTGCCGCCGCGCGGGATGATCACGTCCACAAACTGGGGCATGGTGATCAGCTGGCCCACGGCTGCGCGGTCGGTGGTTTGCACCAATTGCACCGCATCCACAGGCAAGCCACTTTCGACCAGGGCTTGTTGCACCAGCTTGGCCAAGGCCTTGTTGGAGTCGATGGCTTCGGAGCCACCGCGCAAGATGCAGGCATTGCCGCTCTTGATCGACAGGCTGGCCGCCTCGATGGTCACGTTGGGACGGCTCTCGAAAATCATGCCGAACACGCCGATCGGCACGCGCATTTGTCCCACACGGATGCCGCTGGGCATTTGCTTCATTCCCAAAATTTCGCCGATCACATCGGGCATGGCCGCCAGTTGCTCGCAACCTTGCGCGCAGGTTTCCAACACTTTGGGCGTGAGCTTGAGGCGATCGACCATGGGCTCGGACAGGCCATTGGCCTGGGCCCGGGTCAAATCTTGGGCGTTGTCCTGCTGCAAGGCTTCGGTGTTGTCGCGCAGCAAGGCCGCCAGTCGGCGCAAGGCCTGGTTTTTGACGGCAGCTGAGGCCTTGGCCATCAAGGCTGAGGCTTTTTTGGCCTGCTGGCCCAAAGCCTGCACGTGTTCAGCGGTGTTCAGTTCGGTCATGCTGGCATTTTCGCAGATGCCAGAGTCCCTTGGGGTGCCGTACGCGTTCGGCCGAAATCAACGGACCAGGCACATGCGCGAAAAGCGCATGGCCAAACGGCCCAGGGCCTGCCATGGATCGGTCGGCCAATCGGGCACTTTGAGGCCTTTGACGATGCCGTCCACCTGGTGGGCCGATTGCAGCAGGCCGTTCAGGCGCGCTTCAGACAACCTGGGCAGCACGCGCTCGAACAAGCGCTCACGCGGACCCCACACGCGCTGCTCGCGCAGGGCCATGGGCAAGGGCTTGCCTGCGGCCATGGCGTCTTTCACGCGCTTCAAGGCGCGGATGTCTTCGGCCAAGGTGTAGTGCACCAGCACGGCGGCTTCGCCTTCGGCCTGCAAGCCGTCGAGCATGCGCTGCACACGCGAGACCTGACCGGACAAGACCGATTCGGACAGCTTGAACACGTCGTAGCGGGCCACGTTGAGCACCGCCGCTTCGACCTGGTCCTGGCTCAGCTCACCGGCCGGGTACAGCAAACCGAGTTTTTGAATTTCCTGGTGCGCCGCCAGCAGATTGCCTTCCACGCGGTCCGCAAAAAACTGCAGGGTGCGCTGGCCTTCTTCGCCCGCAGCCACGCTCTGGCCTTGGCGCTGCAGGCGCTGAGCGATCCATTGGGGCAAGGCGCTGCGGTCCACCGGATCGATCTGAATGGTGACGCCAGAGCCCTCCAGAGCACCAAACCAAGCGCCTTTGCGGGTGGCCGCATCCAGTCGGGGCAACAAGAACAAGGTCAGCGTGCTGTCGTTGCCCTGGGCCGACTCGGCCAATTGCTGGATGGCCGGGCTGCCTTCTTTGCCGGGTTTGCCCGACGGGATGCGCACTTCCACGATTTGCTTGTCGGCAAACAGGCTCATGGAGCCGCCTGCGGCCAGCACTTCACTCCAGTCGAAATGGGCACCCGCCACGGTGTGCACCGTGCGCTCGGTGTAGCCCTGTGCACGGGCGGCAGCGCGGATGGCATCGGCCGCCTCTTGCATGAGCAAGGCTTCATCGCCATGCAAGGTGTAGAGGCTGCGCAGCCCTTTTTGCAGGTGAGCGCTCAGCTGGGGAAGGGCCAGTTGCATCGCTTGTCAGGGTTTGACTGGTGCAGGTGCCGGCGCGGCTTTGCGCGGCTTGACGATCGACAAGCGGCGCATGATTTGCTGCACGATGTCCGTTTGCATGTCGCGGTACATCATGTTCATCTCGATTTCTTTGGACAGCGCGGCCGTTTCAGTGAAGCTCAAATCGCGTTGCTGGTACAGCTCCACCGGTTCGATCCACTCCTCGCCTTGTGGTGTGCGCAAACGGAAACTCACACGCAAGCGCAGCTGCATCTCCCGCACCTGGCCGGATGCGTTCATGCCCACGGCCACCTGCTGACGGACTTCGCTCAAGATGTCGAGGATGGCATCGACGTCGGGCATCTTCTTGGGGTCGGTGACCAAGTCAATCTGGCCCGAACCCAAAAGGTTGCGCCGCAACTCCACGCCCAAGGGCGAGTTTTCGGAGAAATTGCCGTACAGCGTCTTGAACGGGAAGTTTTGCGTCTGCCGCAGCGCAAAGCCGCAGCCCACAAGGCCCAGCGCCGGGGCAAAACCCAGAGCAGACAACAGTCGGCGGCGCGAGGCGTTCATGCGGGCTTTCAGACGACGATGTTGACCAAACGGCCAGGCACCACGATGACCTTCTTGGGGGCGGCGCCATCGGCTTGCTTGATGAAAGCTTCGCTGGCCAAGGCGGCCGCTTCGATCTGCGCTTTGTCGGCCGTCGCGGGCACCAAGATGGCGCCACGCAGCTTGCCGTTGATCTGCAGCATCAGCTCGATCTGGTCGCGTTGCAAGGCCGACTCGTCAACCGCTGGCCACGGCGCATCCAGCAATTCGCCGACAGCTTTGGCGTAGCCCAGCTCTTGCCAGACGGCGTCTGCGATGTGCGGGCAAGCGGGGTAAAGCATGCGCATCAAGAGCGACACGCCTTCGCACAGGGCGGCGGTGTCACCTGCGCTGCCATCGGGCTTGAAGTCTTCCAGCGCGTTGAGCAGCTTCATGCAACCGGACACCACGGTGTTGTACTGCATGCGCTCGTAGTCGTAGCCCACTTGCTTGAGCACCAGGTGCATCTCGCGGCGCAAAGCCTTGGCCGCATCGCCCAAGGCGGCTTGGCTCAGGTCTTGGCCTGTGGCTGAGCGCAGCAGTTCGTGGTGCTTGAACGCGAAGTTCCACACCCGGCGCAAGAAGCGGTAGCTGCCTTCCACGGCGGCGTCGTTCCACTCCAGCGTCACCTCGGGCGGCGCGGTGAACATGGTGTACAGGCGGGCGGTGTCGGCGCCGTAGCGCTCGATCAGGTCCTGCGGATCCACACCGTTGTTCTTGGACTTGGACATGGTGCCCACGCCTTCGTAGTCTATTGGCGTGCCCACGGGCAAACGGCCGTCGCCACTGTCGGCTTCGTTCTTGAGCTTGGCGCCGATGACTTTGCCGGTCTCGTCCAACACATGCTCGACGTCGTGCGGCCAGAAATAGTCCTTGCCACCCTTGGCGGTGCGGCGCGAATAGATGTGGTTGAGCACCATGCCCTGCGTGAGCAGCTTGCTGAAGGGCTCGTCGACCTTGACCAAGCCCAGATCGCGCATGACCTTGGTCCAGAAGCGGGCGTACAGCAGGTGCAGGATGGCGTGTTCGATGCCGCCGATGTATTGGTCCATGCCGCTTCCGCCAGTGGCATTGTTCTGGTCCCGCATCCAATAATCGGCGCCATCGGCCACCATCTTGTCCGAGTTGGTCGGATCGCAGTAGCGCATGAAGTACCAGGACGAATCCACAAAGGTGTCCATGGTGTCGGTCTCGCGGCGGGCGGGCTTGCCACACACGGGGCAAGTCACACCCGCGTGGAAGCCTTCGTGCTTGTGCAGCGGGTTGCCCGAGCCGTCCGGGATGCAGTCTTGCGGCAGCACCACGGGCAGGTCTTTTTCGGGCACGGGCACCGCGCCGTGTTCGTCGCAATGGATGATCGGGATCGGTGTGCCCCAGTAACGCTGGCGGCTCACGCCCCAGTCGCGCAAACGCCAAGTGGTCTTCTTCTCGCCCAAGCCTTTTGCGGCCAACAGCTCGGCCACTTTGGTCACGGCGGCTTTCTGGTTCAGGCCATCGAGTTCGCCGGAGTTGACACACACGCCATCTTTGGTGGCGTACCACTCGGACCATGCGGTTGCATCGAAGACCACAGAGGCCTTGGCGTTGCCTGCGTTGGGCAACGATGTTGAGCTTGCGTCTGAGGCGCCCGACGCAGGCGACGACAAGGCCGGAGCTCGTGCAGCGACAACCTGCTTGATCGGCAGCGCGTATTTCAAAGCAAACGCAAAGTCACGCTCGTCGTGCGCAGGCACGCCCATCACGGCGCCATCGCCGTAGCTCATCAGCACGTAATTGCCAACCCAGACTTCGACTTGTGCGCCGGTCAGGGGGTGCGTGACGAACAGGCCGGTGGCCATGCCCTTTTTCTCTTGGGTGGCCAACTCGGCTTCGGTCGTGCCGCCGGATTTGCATTCCTCCAGGAACGCCGCCAAAGCGGGGTTGCTGGCGGCCGCATGCAGCGCCAGCGGGTGCTCAGCCGCCACCGCACAAAAGGTCACGCCCATGATGGTGTCGGCGCGGGTGGTGAAGACGTACATCTTGCCGTCGCCGATCAAAGCGCCGTCAGCGCCAGCGATGGTGTGTGTGAAGGCGAAGCGCACGCCTTCGCTCTTGCCGATCCAGTTTTCCTGCATCAGGCGCACTTTGTCAGGCCAGCCGTTCAGCGTGGCCTTCTCGTTGCCGATCTGCACATGGTCCAGCAGTTCTTGGGCGTAAGCGGTGATGTTCAAGTAGTAACCGGGGATCTCACGTTTTTCAACCGGAGCGCCCGTGCGCCAGCCGCGGCCGTCGATCACCTGCTCGTTGGCCAGCACGGTCTGGTCCACCGGGTCCCAGTTGACGACTTGGGTCTTGCGGTAGGCGATGCCTTTTTCCAGCATCTTGAGGAACAGCCACTGGTTCCACTTGTAATACGTCGGGTCGCAGGTGGCCACTTCGCGCGACCAGTCGATTGCCAGGCCCATGGCCTGCATCTGCTTTTTCATGTACGCGATGTTTTCGTAGGTCCACTTGGCCGGGGGCACGCCGTTTTTGAGCGCGGCGTTTTCAGCAGGCAAACCAAACGCATCCCAGCCCATGGGCATCAAGACGTTGTAGCCCTTCATGCGCAGGCTGCGCGTGAGCATGTCGTTGATGGTGTAGTTGCGCACGTGGCCCATGTGCAGCTTGCCGCTGGGGTAGGGCAGCATGGAGCAGGCGTAGAACTTCTTTTTGCTGGCGTCTTCGGTGACGCGGTAGGCATCGCGGGCCGTCCAGCGGGCCTGTGCTGCGGGTTCGACTTCGAGGTGGTTGTACTTGTCTTGCATAGGGGTCGATTGTAGAGGGCGCTGGGTCTGGGGCTCGCTTGTTGGAGGTGTGTTGGGACCCGCAGGAAGGCAGACCCGAGCGCCTCAGACGCAGGCTCAACATCGTTGCCCGGGCCTGCCTCCCTGCGGGCACATGCGCCAAAGGTGTTCACCCCCCAGCTTTGCACCCGGGTAGGTGATGGCTCAGCGCTTGGGGCTGGATGGGGTATGGGCGACGAAGCCGATGCGGGTCAGCCCCGCTTTTTGGGCCAAGCCCATGGTTTCGACGACGCGGCCGTAGGGTACGGACGCGTCGGCACGCAGCTCCAGCTCGGTGTTGGGGTTGCGTTTGGCGGCCTCGGCCAAGCGCTGGCGCAGGGCATCGGGGGTGATGGGCTTGTCGGCCATATAGACCGTGCCTTGGGCGTCCACCACCAGCGACAGGGCCTGGGGCGAAGCGCCCGCCTCGCCGCCTTCGGCTTGGGGCAGATCCAGGCGGATGGCGCTGGTCATCAGGGGGGCCGTCAGGATGAAGATCACCAGCAAAACCAGCATCACGTCCACCATGGGCGTGACGTTGATGTCGCTCATGGGCGCATCGGCTTTAGAAGAGGACAGGCGGCCGAAGGCCATGGCTCAGTCTTGCGCGCCGGTCAGCAGGCCGCGCAGGTCATGGGCAAAGCCTTCGAGTTCGGCTTCGATCAAGGCCACACGGCGGCCCAGCAGGTTGTAGGCCAGCACGGCTGGGATGGCCACCGCCAGACCAGCGGCCGTCATGATCAGGGCCTCGCCGACAGGGCCGGCCACCTTGTCGATCGTCAATTGCCCCGCTTCGGCCATGCCGGTCAGGGCGTTGAAGATGCCCCACACGGTGCCCAGCAAACCCACAAATGGCGAAATCGAACCGGCCGTGGCCAACATCAATTGCCCCCATTGCAAACGGCGGACCACCGACTGCAAGGCATCGCGCAGCACACGGGTGAGCTGGTTTTGGCGGTCTCCGGCCGAAGCCAAAGTGCCGCCCACGGGCAGCAAGGTGGCGTCGATCAAGGGGGTCAAGCAAGCATCGCGGTCAAACTGGGCCACGCGTTGACGGGCCTCGTCAAAGCCGGGCGACTGCCAAAACGCCGCCACACTGCGGCGCACATCCAGCCCCACACGGGCGAGCAAACGCCACTTCCAAGTGATCACGACCCAACTGCCGACCGACAGCGCCAGCAACACCAGCGCCAGCAAACGGCTGACCGCATCGCTGTGGAGCAGGAAGTCGCTCAGGCTCATGGCGAATGGGGTCTCAGCGCAGGTTCAACACGTCGAACATGTCGAACAAGCCGCGCTGCTGACCGGCCAAGAAGCGCACGGCACGCAAGCTGCCTTGGGCGTAGGTGGCACGGCTGGACGATTTGTGGGTCACTTCGATGCGCTCACCGATGCCGGCAAACAGCACGGTGTGGTCGCCCACAATGTCGCCGCCACGGATGGTCGAAAAACCGATCGTGGACGGGTCGCGCTCGCCCGTGTGACCATAACGCTCGTACACGGCGCACTCTTTCAGGTCACGGCCAATGGCTTCGGCAATCACTTCGCCCATCTTGAGGGCCGTGCCCGAAGGCGCATCCACCTTGTGGCGGTGGTGGGCTTCGATGATTTCGATGTCGTAGCCGGTGGACAAGGCTTGGGCCGCCATTTGCAGCAGCTTCAAGGTCACGTTCACGCCCACACTCATGTTGGGGGCCATGACAATGGCGATGTCTTGGGCGATCTCGGCGATCTCGGCCTTTTGCGCTTCGCTAAAGCCCGTCGTGCCGATCACCGCTTTGATGCCCAGCTCGCGGCAAACCTTCAGGTGCGCCAAAGTGCCCTCAGGGCGGGTGAAGTCGATCAAAAAGCCCGCGTCCTTCAAACCGGCTTTCAGGTCGGATACCACCGACACACCGCTGGCCTTGCCCAAAAAGGCCGAGGCATCTTGTCCCAGAGCGGGACTGGCGGCGATGTCCAAAGCGCCGGACAGGCGGCAGTCATCGGTCGCCAAAATGGCTTCGATCAGCATGTTTCCCATGCGGCCGGTGGCGCCGGCCACGGCGATGGGCAAAGTGTTCAGTGTGGTCATGGCTTGTTCAAAACGGTTGGAGAGGCTGGCCCTCCGGTTTAACGGGCTGCAGGCTCCAGGGGCGGGTAGCTGCTGGGCAAAGGCGTTGGAGCCGGGCGAGAGGCTTGCGCATCAGGCTTGCTGGAGGGAAAGCGTTTGAGGTCGTCCTCGGTCGCTTCCAGCTTGGGCATGGCCCCCGTGGTGCGCGGACGCACCAGGCGACCGGCGAACTCGGATTCGCTGGGCAGCACATCGCTTTCGATCTGGTCGAGCACATCGCCCTTGAACACCACCGTGAGGCGAAAGTTCTGGGCAGGCACGCCTTGGCGCTGGATGCTGAAGACGTAGTCCCAACGGTCGGCATGGAACAGGCTGGCGACCAGCGGTGTGCCCAAAATGTCACGCACCTGGGCACGCACCATGCCAGGTCGCAGGGCCTGGCGCTGTTCTTTAGAAACAAAGTTGCCCTGCACCACTTCGGGCACATACGGCTTGAAGGTGTCCTGATGGACACTGCCGCAGCCACCCAGGCCCACGCTCAAAAAGAGCCCAGCGAGCCAAACGCGCGGAAAGCGAAAATTCAGGAAAGCTGTCATGGTTGAAGTGGGGCCGATATGATCGAGGCATTGTAGCGGCAGCCACCCGATTCGGTCAGGCTGTTTCACCCCCTTACCCAAGCCCATGAGCCAAATCGACGAACTGAAAAGCAACGGCCTCAAAGCCACCTTGCCCCGCCTGAAAATCTTGGAGGTTTTCCAAAGCGGTGTGCAGCGGCACATGACGGCCGAAGATGTGTTCCGTCACCTGCTGATGGAGCACACCGACATCGGACTGGCCACGGTGTACCGGGTGCTGACGCAGTTCGAACAAGCCGGCATTTTGAGCCGCAACCATTTCGAAAGTGGCAAAGCGGTTTACGAACTCAACGAAGGCCAGCACCATGACCATGTGGTGTGTCTCGATTGCGGTCGGGTGGAAGAGTTCTACGACCCGGAAATCGAGTCACGCCAACAAGCGGTGGCGCAGGCAAAGGGTTTTGTGATCGCCGACCATGCTTTGAGCTTGTACGCGCACTGCACGCAAAACCCCTGCCCGCACCGTCAGCGCTGAAGAGCGCAGCAGCGCTTATTCCATGGCGCGGCGCTGGCGCTCGATGAAATCTTGGTAGGTATCGATGCCGCGCATCTGCAAGATGGTGTTGCGCACCGCCGCTTCGACCAAGACCGAGATGTTGCGACCGGCCACCACCTGAATCACCACCTTGCGCACCGGGATGCCCAGCACGTCTTGGGTCAGCGGCTCCGAAGGCATCCGCTCGTAATCGCGGTCAAAGGTTTCGCGGCGCACCAGGTGCACGATCAGCTTCAGGCGCATTTTGCGGCGCACCGCCGTCTCGCCAAAGATGGCACGGATGTCCAGCAGACCAATGCCACGCACTTCCAGCAGGTTTTGCAGCAAATCAGGGCAGCGGCCCTCAATGGTGGTTTGGTTGATGCGGTACAGGTCCACCGCGTCGTCGGCCACCAAGCCGTTGCCGCGGGAGATCAGCTCCAGCCCCAACTCGCTCTTACCCAAACCCGACTCACCAGTGATGAGCACGCCCATGCCCAAAATGTCCATGAACACGCCGTGCATGGTGGTGCGGTCGGCAAAGTGCTTGGACAAATAAGCCCGCAGCACGTCGATCACAAACGCCGACGATTGCTCGGTGGAGAACATCGGGATTTGCGCCCGCTCGCACATGGACAGCAGAGCGTCTGGTGCGACCTGACCGTCGGCCAGCACCAGCACCGGCGGCTCCAGCGTCACGATGCGGGCAATGCGACGGGCGCAGTCTTCCGGCGTGGAATTGGTCAGGTAAGCGACTTCACGCGGGCCCAGAATCTGAACGCGGTAAGGGTGGATGTAGTTGAGGTAACCGACCAGGTCGGCGCCAGAACGGGCTTCGCGCACAGCGACTTCGTCAAAGCGGCGCTCCGAAGCCCCCAAACCGGCCACCCACTGCCATTTGAGCTTGCCACGGTGGTCCTCAAAGAGGACGTCGGCACTGATGACGGAAGGCTTCATGGCAAGAGCTTCAAGGCGCAGGTCTTCAGACCGTTTGCGCGGACTGCCATTGGGCAATAAGTTGGTGCAGGCTGTCCTGGGTGGCGCTGTTCTTGATGTTTTCGCGCAATTGGCTGTCGCTGAGCAATTCGGCGATCTCCGACAGGATTTCCAAGTGCTTTTGAGTGGCCGCTTCGGGCACCAGCAAGAAAATCAACAAATTGACCGGCTGCTCATCTGGCGCGTCAAAGCCAATGGGCTGCGCCAACTGGAAGACGGCGGCCATCGGGGCTTTCAGGCCTTTGATGCGGCCATGCGGGATGGCCACGCCATGGCCCAAGCCCGTGGAGCCCAAACGTTCGCGGGCAAACAGGCTGTCGGTGACCAGGGCACGCGACAAACCATGCAGGTTCTCAAAGAGAAGGCCGGCTTCTTCGAACGCGCGCTTCTTGCTGGTGGCTTCCACCCCCACAAGAACTTGGGCAACAGGCAATATGGATGAGAGACGGTTCATGTTCGAGGCGGATTATGCACCCGTCGCCGCCCCGCTGGGTCAAGCGGGCTGTCACAGCCAGCACTGTCACCCGTCTTGGCCAGCCAGCACACAGGGCCCAGCATGAAAAAGGGCCGCTTTCTGCGGCCCTGGTTTTCGGTTGTTTCGGTGATCACATCATGCGCTTGGGGGCGCTGTGGTGATGGTGGGTGATGCGGTCCTTGTGCTTGACCACCTGGCGGTCCAGTTTGTCCACCAGGTCGTCCACCGCGGCGTACAAATCCTCGTGGGCGCTTTCGGCAAACATGTCATTGCCTTTGACATGGATGTTGCACTCGGCACGTTGGCGTTTTTCCTTTTCCTTCTGCTTTTCCACGGTCAGCAGCACTTTCACGTCGACCACCTGATCGAAATGTCGGGTGATGCGGTCGAGTTTGCCCGTCACATACTCTCGCAAGGCGGGCGTCACTTCCAGATGGTGTCCGCTGATTGTCAAATTCATAAGCTTGGCCTCCATAGATTCTGACTGGAAAAACCCCCTCCGAAGTGGGGGTCACAACCCCCCTTTGGGCAGGAGGTTCGTCTCCACTATGCGCGCCGGTTTGAGGAAAAGCAATGTCCTTTGTGGAATGCACCTAGAACACTGGGAAATTCCCTGGTTCTGGTCATTTCGGTGTTATCGTGCTGAATGTCGCAGGGCCGTTCTGTGCTCATGCCTCGGGGGCACCATGCAAATGCACCCGCCCCGCCAGCCAGACCGACACCAAGCTGGCCACCACCCCAATCACCCCCGCCACCCAGTAATGCGTCAGATGCCCTTGGGCATCGCGCCCAATGATCGCGCCGCCCACCATGGCCGCCATGCCCATGGCGGCCGATTGCACAGCCGAGTTGAGGGTCATGAAGGTGCCGCGCAAGCGGGGCTCCACCGCCGAAGAAATCAAAGCCATGCCCGGGATCATGCGGCCACTCATCATGGTGAAGAAGGCCGTCGAAATCAACAGCAGTGCCGCCAAAGGCAAGCCCTCCGACAAGGTGGTGGCCATTAGGGGAATGCTGACCGCCAAGGCCAGACGACGGAACATCTTGACCTTGCCCACCCGATCGGTCAGGCGACCAAAAATCCGCGCGGTGACCAAGGTGGCCATGCCGCCCAGCAAATACACCCAAGGCACTTGCTCAGGGAGCATGCCCGCGTTCGCTTGCAGGTATATGGTGATGTACGGAATGACCGTGAACCCGGCGAACATCATGGCGGCAGACAAGGCAAAAGCCTGCAAGTGGTTGGCATCGACCAGCACCTGAGCGATGCTGCGCCAGACGCTGGCGCGTTCAGGGTGGTGCAAATGGGCGTCCAGCTGCGGCAAGGTTTGCCAGGCGCCGATCACCAGCACACCCACCATGGCGGCGATGGCCATGAAAGGTGCATGCCAACTCAGGTGTGCGGCCAAAAACAGCCCCAAGGGCACACCGGCCACGGTGGACACGGAAAACGAGGTCATGACCACGCTCATGGCCCGGCCGCGCCGCTCAAACGGGACCACATCGGCCACGATGGTTTGCGACAAAGCCGACAAGACCCCGCCAAACACACCCGCTGCCACACGGGCCCCCATCAGCCAGCCATAACTGGGGGCCAAGCCGCAGGCCAAGGTGGCCAAACCGAACAAGGTGTACATGGTCAGCAGCAAGCGCTTGCGGCTGAAGCGGTCCACATAGGTGGCCGCCAACAGGCCCGAGGCCCCGGCCGACAAGGTGTAGGCCGAGACCAGCACGCCAAATTCTGCATTGCTGATGTCAAACAGGCGGGTGAACTGTGGCCCCAGCGGCATCATGATCATGAAGTCCAGAATGTGGGTGAACTGGATGCCGGCAAGCGTCAGCAGGAGCCAACGTTCGCGTCGAGGGGTCAAATGGGTGGTCATGCAGGGACTTTTTTTCAATCCATCGAATCTAACACCCGCACCACAAGCACCAAGTCCGGTGCGATAATCCGCCCATTCTTTTTCATGGAGACCCTGTCGTGGACGCTACCCCGAGTCGGTAGCTTTCGGACGCCTTGAGCATTGCGCCCATCGTTCGAAAGCTGCATTCCCCCTTCGCCGCCCCTTTGAACTTTTGGCAACTGGCCTTTTTTTGGATTCGCCATGCTCAACATCTTCACACTTGCCAACGGCCGTCTCTTCCAGGAAGAGATCGAGTCCCTGGAAGAACTCTCTCGCTTTCAGCCCATCTGGGTCGACCTGGAATCGCCCACGGTCGACGAAAAGCGCTGGATCAAACAGTATTACGGCCTGTCCATCCCGGAAGACGCGATGGACGAGGACATCGAGGAATCCGCCCGCTTCTACGAAGAAGACAACGGCGAATTGCACATCCGATCCGACTTTTTGATCGCCGACGAGGACGAACCGCGCACAGTGCGTTGCGCTTTCATCTTGAACCAGCACAACGCCGATCTCAAAAGCCGTGGCGTGCTGTTTTCGATCCATGACGAAGACGTGCCGGTGTTCCGCCTGCTGCGCCTGCGCGCCCGGCGTGCGCCCGGCCTGCTGGAAGACGCCAAGGAAGTCTTACTCAAACTCTTTGATGCCGATGCCGAGTACTCGGCCGACACGCTCGAGGGAATTTACGACCAACTCGAAAAAGCCGGCAAACAGGTCTTGTCGGGCGATGTGACCGACGCGATGGCCGGCGAAGTGCTGGGGGCGATTGCCCGCCAAGAAGATTTGAACGGCCGCATCCGCCGCAACGTGATGGACACGCGCCGTGCGGTGAGTTTCATGATGCGCTCGAAGATGCTCAATGCCGAGCAATTTGAAGAGGCGCGCCAGATTCTGCGCGACATCGACTCGCTGGACTCGCACACAGCCTTCTTGTTCGACAAGATCAACTTCTTGATGGACGCCACCGTCGGTTTCATCAACATCAACCAGAACAAGATCATCAAGATCTTCTCTGTGGCCAGCGTGGCCTTGCTGCCACCAACCTTGATCGCCAGCATTTACGGCATGAACTTCCAGTACATGCCCGAACTCAACCAAACCTGGGGCTACCCCATGGCCATCGTGCTGATGGGTGCCAGCGCCGTGGTGCCCATGTGGTACTTCCGTCGCCGGGGCTGGTTGAAGTAAACCGCCTTCGCTGGGAACGTTGTTTGCAGCTGGTCTGTGCCGGACTCCTCAAGCGCTGGCTCAACCTCGTCGCCCTGCCCCAGCCCACCGCAACAAACTTTGGGCCCATCTTGTTGTTGTCAACAAGCACCCCAATGCAATGCTTGACGGCATTACCGCTGCATCAACCACTGCGACAAGATGGCCAGGCTGTAGCGGCTGGCCACGTCGCGGATGAAGCGGCCGAAGTCGGAGTGTGCCTCGTCGTCTGCACGGTCTGAAATGGTGCGCACCGCCGCAAACGGCACGCCATAGTCCAGACACACTTGCGCCACCGCGGCGCCTTCCATCTCCACCGCCAAGGCCTCGGGCAGGCTGAGTTGCAAGGCCTGGCTTTCGGCGGTGGTCGAGACAAAACGGTCTCCGCTGGCGATCAAGCCTTGGTGCACGCGCGGCGACAGCAAATGAAAGTCAGCAATGGCTTGTGCGCCCAGATGCTGGGCAGGGTCAGACAGCACCTGCGAAGCAGCGGCCGCCAGGGCTTTGCTCAAGGCGGCATCGGTGTCAAAGCGCGATCGGCCGTACAAAGGCACTTCGTGTTTCGGGAACAAGGGCGAAGCGTCCATGTCGTGCTGCACCAAAGCGCTGGCCACCACCACATCCCCCACTTGGGCGTCGGCAGCCAAGCCACCCGCTGCGCCGGTGAACACCAAGGCATCGACTTTGAATCGCTCGATCAATGCAGTGGCCGTGGTGGCCGCGGCCACCTTGCCAATGCGCGAAAGCACCACCACCACCTCGTGGCCATGCCAGTGCCCCAGCCCAAAGTCACGGCCGGCCACACGCACGAGGTGCTTGTCGGGCATGGCGGCCAAAACGGCGGCCAACTCCTCGTGCATCGCACTCATGATGCCGATCACGGCCATGGCTTGTCCTTTGTTCCAATGAAAAAGCGGCCCCTGTGAGCCGCTTTCCAGTGTACCGGTGCTGGCGCACCGCGCCCTCAGCTGGACGGGCTGCGCAGCTCACGCCGCAAGATCTTGCCCACCGGGGTTTTGGGCAGCTCATCGCGGAACTCGATGACCCGGGGCTGCTTGTAAGCGGTCATGTTCGCGCGGCAATAAGCCAAGATCTGCGCCTCGGTCAGCTGCGGGTCTTTGCGCACCACCACCAGCTTGACGGCTTCGCCGGTTTTTTCGTCGGGCACACCAATGGCTGCGCACTCCATGACCCCTGGGCAGGCCGAGGCCACTTCTTCCACCTCGTTGGGGTACACGTTGAAACCGCTGACCAGGATCATGTCCTTCTTCCGGTCCACGATCTTGAAGTAACCCCGTGCGTCCACAATGCCCACATCGCCCGACTTGAAGTAGCCATCGGTCGTCATGACCTTGGCGGTTTCGTCTGGGCGCTGCCAGTAGCCGGCCATGACCTGTGGGCCTTTGATCGCGATCTCACCCGTCTTGCCCGGCTCGGTCACGTCTTGGCCTTCGTCATCGAGCAGCTTCATCCAGGTGCCCGGGATCGGCACACCGATGGTGCCGGTGAATTCGGGGCTGGTGGTCGGGTTGCAACTGGCCGAGGGGCTGGTTTCGGACAGGCCATAGCCTTCGCAAATCGGGCAGCCGGTTTTCTCCAGCCACAGTTTGGCCACGCTGGGCGTGACGGCCATGCCGCCACCCACCGAGACCTTGAGGCTGGACCAGTTGACCTTGTGGAAGTCTGGGTGGTTGGCCAAGCCGTTGAACAAGGTGTTGACCGCCGGAAAACTGTGGAAGGTGTGCTTGGACAGCTCCTTGAGCACCGCCGGCAGATCGCGCGGATTGGGGATCAGGATGGTTTTGCCGCCCGTGCGCATGCCCAGCATCATGTTCACTGTGAAGGCGAAGATGTGGTACAGCGGCAAAGCACACACCGAGGTGGGTTGCTCGTTGGCGGGCACGCGCTTCATGACGGGCTCGTTCCAGGCCTCGGACTGCAACACATTGGCGATCACATTGCGGTGCAAAAGCACCGCGCCCTTTGACACGCCCGTGGTACCACCGGTGTACTGCAACACGGCAATGTCGTCGGGCCCGATGTCGGGTTTGCGCCAAGGCAGCTTGCTGCCTTGCGAAAGCGCTTGGTTGAAACTGACCGCCTGCGGCAGAGCAAATTCGGGCACCAGCTTTTTGACCTTGCGCACCACGTGGTTGACGATGGCCCCCTTGATCAGGCCCAGACGGTCCCCCATCGAGGCCAGCACCACATGCTGCACAGGCGTTTGGGCCATGCACTTTTCCAGCGTGCTGGCAAAGTTTTCGATGATCACAATGGCACGAGCACCGGAATCCTTGAGCTGATGTTCCAGCTCGCGTGCGGTGTACAGCGGGTTGACGTTGACCACCACAAAACCCGCACGCAAGATGGCCGCCACGGCCACGGGGTATTGCGGCACATTGGGCATCATGATGGCGACGCGGTCGCCCTTGGCCAAGCCCAGCGATTGCAAGTAAGCCGCTAAGGCCTGGCTTTGCGAATCG
The DNA here is from genome assembly GCF_030053395.1 of Limnohabitans lacus. GTDB lineage: Bacteria > Pseudomonadota > Gammaproteobacteria > Burkholderiales > Burkholderiaceae_C > Limnohabitans_A > Limnohabitans_A lacus. Next base: position 118,692 of record NZ_JASGBH010000002.1, read on the forward strand.
GTCTGGGCATAACTGACGTTTTTGCCCATGAAGCTGTAAGCCGTGCGGTCGGCATAGCGGGCAAAACTTTCCTCCATCAAGCCCACGAGGGAGCTGTATTGGGTGAAATCGATGTCGGAGGGAACACCCTCGGGATAGGCGCTGAGCCAAACGCGGTCGGGGGTCATTGCATGTGTTTCCATGCGGTTCAGTCTAGCGCATAACTGACTGAAAACTGACGCTCAAAAATGCAGGGTTTCCCGAGGTTTCACGGCGTTTGGGCCGTGTTAACGCAAGGCCATCGATTCGCGCCCAGGCCACCCTGCATGGCCTGGGCGCGCTCTGGCCATTTCAAGCCTTCAAAGCCAGCAGGACTTCGTCGAGCATCTTCTTGGCATCGCCAAACAACATGCGGTTGTTCTCTTTGTAAAACAAAGGGTTGTCCACACCCGCATAGCCGCTGGCCATGGAGCGCTTCATCACGATGCTGGTGCGGGCCTTCCAGACCTCCAGCACAGGCATGCCGGCGATCGGGCTGGTCGGGTCGTCCTGTGCAGCAGGGTTCACGATGTCGTTGGCGCCGATCACGATGGCCACATCGGTCTCGGGGAAGTCGTCGTTGAGCTCGTCCATCTCGAACACGATGTCGTAAGGCACTTTGGCCTCGGCCAGCAACACGTTCATGTGGCCAGGCATGCGCCCCGCCACCGGGTGGATGCCAAAGCGCACGTTCACACCTTTGTCGCGCAGTGTTTTGGTGATTTCAAACACCGTGTGCTGGGCTTGGGCCACGGCCATGCCGTAGCCGGGCACCACGATCACGTTTTTCGCGTCGCGCAGCAACTCGGCGGTTTCGGCCGCCAAGATGGGGCTGACTTCACCTTGCGGCTCGGCCGCTTCACCCGTGGGCTTGGGTGCGGCGGCTGTGGTGCCAAAGCCCCCGGCGATCACGCTGATGAAGCTGCGGTTCATGGCGTTGCACATGATGTAGGACAAAATCGCGCCGCTGGAGCCCACCAAAGCGCCGATCACGATCAACAAGTCGTTGGAGAGCATGAAGCCGGTGGCTGCTGCGGCCCAGCCGGAATAGCTGTTGAGCATGGACACGACCACCGGCATGTCGGCACCACCGATGGCCATGACCATGTGGATGCCGAACAGCAAAGCGATGGCGGTCATGATGATCAGGGGCACCATGCCGTCTTGCACCGTGTGGGCGTTCATGAATTCACGGCCGAAATAAACGACTGCGATCAAACCCACCAGGTTGAGCCAGTGGCGAGCGGGTAAGAGCAAGGGGCTGCCGCCGATGCGGCCGGACAACTTGCCAAACGCCGCCACCGAACCCGAGAAGGTCACCGCACCGATGAAGATGCCGATGTAGATTTCACCGGCGTGGATGGCGTGCGCTGCGCTGTCCAAATTCTTGGAAGCTTCGGGGTCCACATAGGTGGCGTAACCCACCAGCGCTGCGGCCATGCCGACCATGCTGTGCATCAGCGCCACGAGTTCGGGCATTTGTGTCATCTGCACTTTGCGTGCAGCGTACAAACCAATGAGCGCACCCACCAGCACCGAGCCCACGATCATGGGAATGCCTTCGGCCGTGACTTGCGGGCCAAAGATGGTGGCCAGCACGGCCAGGCTCATGCCGATCATGCCGTAGAGGTTGCCGCGCCGTGCGGTTTCCTGGTTGGACAAACCGCCCAGGCTGAGGATGAAGAGAATGGTCGCGCCGATGTAGGCGACCGTGGCTAAGCTTGCGGACATTCAGGGTCTCCTTGTTCTTATTTGCGGAACATCGCCAGCATGCGCTGGGTGACGGCAAAGCCGCCAAACATGTTGATGGCCGTCAGCACCAGCGCCAAAGCGGCCAAGATGGCGATCAGCGTGTTGGGGCGCCCAGCCGCAGCCAAAGGCGAAATCTGCACCAGCGCACCAATGGCGATGATCGAGCTGATGGCGTTGGTCACGCTCATGAGCGGGGTGTGCAGCGCGGGCTTGACGTTCCAGACCACCATGTAGCCCACAAAACAGGCCAACACAAACACCGTGAAGTGCGACAGGAAAGCGGCTGGCGCATAGGCACCGACCAGCACCAGCAGCACGGCGGCGACCGCCGACACGATGAGCAACTGGCCCACCGGCATGGGGCCAGAGGGCTCGCCGTGGCCATGTCCTTTTTTGGCGGCAGGCGCTGCGGCTGGTTTAGGAGCTGGCTTAGGAGCCACCACCAAAGGCGGGGCGGGCCAGGTGATTTCACCGTTCTTGATGACCGTCAGGCCCCGAATGGCGTCGTCTTCCATGTTGACGTTGATCACGCCGTCTTTGGTCTTGCACAGCTCTTCGGTCAAGCGGAACAAGTTGGTGCCGTACAACGTGGACGACTGACGCGCCATGCGCGAAGCCAGGTCGGTGTAACCCACGATGGTCACGCCGTGCTTGACCACGGCCTTGCCGGGTTCGGTCAACTCGCAGTTGCCGCCTTGCTCGGCTGCCATGTCCACGATCACGCTGCCGGGCTTCATGCTTTGCACCATCTCGGCGGTGATCAGCTTGGGCGCAGGTTTGCCAGGAATGAGCGCGGTGGTGATGATGATGTCGCACTCTTTGGCTTGTTTGGCGTACATCTCGCGCTGCGCGGCTTGGAAGCCTTCGCTCATGACCTTGGCGTAACCGCCGCCGCCGGAGCCCTCTTCTTCATAGTCGACCTTGACGAACTCACCGCCGAGCGACACGACCTGGTCGGCCACTTCGGCGCGGGTGTCGTTGGCACGCACGATGGCACCCAAGCTGGCGGCTGCGCCAATGGCGGCCAAACCGGCCACACCGGCGCCAGCAATGAACACTTTGGCGGGGGGCACTTTGCCCGCAGCCGTGATCTGGCCGTTGAAGAAACGGCCAAAGGCGTTGGCCGACTCGACCACAGCACGGTAACCACTGACACCCGCCATCGAGGTCAGCGCGTCCATCTTCTGGGCGCGGCTCAATGTGCGGGGCAAAGCGTCAATCGACAGCGCGGTGACCTTTTTGGCCGCCAACTGCTGCATCAATTCGGGGTTTTGGGCGGGCCACAAAAAGCCAATCAAAGTCTGGCCTTCGTGCATCAGCGCGACTTCGTCGGGCGTGGGGGCACGCACTTTGAAGACGATGTCGCTGCCGCTCCACAGGGCCGCAGCGTTGGGCGCGATGGTGGCGCCCGCTTCGGTGTAAGCGGCATCGGACAGGTCGGCCAACTCGCCCGCACCTTGCTCGACCACCACCTCAAAACCGAGTTTGACCAGTTTGGTCACCACATCGGGGACGGTGGCCACCCGTTTTTCACCCGTGAATATTTCTCGTGGCACGCCTATGCGCATGGTTTGTCTCCAGTAGTTTGAAATTCAACGATGTTCGATGCAAATGAGCGGGCATTCACGACATCTGGCTTCTACTCATTATGAAGTAAGCCGCCCCATCGCTGTTCCGATGTGCAACAAAGGCCCATGCCAACCCAGTGGACACGCAATTGACATGCCACCTTGGCCATTTGGTGATAATTCCTGCATGGATACACGCTGGAAACCCAATGTCACCGTTGCCGCCATCATCGAAAAAGATGGCCGATACCTCTTGGTGGAGGAACTGACACGCGAGGGTTTGCGGCTGAACAACCCGGCCGGACACCTGGATCCCTTCGAGTCCCCGGCCGAAGGCTGCGCCCGCGAAGCCCTGGAGGAAACCGCCCACCCCTTCAAGCCCACCGCGCTGGTGGGCGTGTATTTGTCGCGTTTCCAAAGGCCCGCGACGCAAGAAGACATCACCTATTTGCGCATGGCTTTTTGCGGCGAGATCGGCGAACAACAGCCCGGCCTGTCTTTGGACGAAGGCATCGTGCGCACCGTCTGGATGACGCTGGACGAGGTGCGTGCCAGTGCTGACCGCCACCGCAGTCCGCTGGTTTTGCGCTGCATCGAGGACCACCAGGCCGGACAACGCTTTCCGCTGGAAATGATTTACACCGACGCGGCCGTGGCCTCTTTGCCGCCTTTGACGGCTGCTTCCGCATGATGGACAGCGTTTGGCTGATCACGGGCGCGGCCGCATTTGGCGCAGGCGTGCTCAACGCCATCGCTGGCGGCGGCAGTTTTCTGACCTTTCCGGCCCTGGTGTTTGCCGGCGTGCCCCCGCTGGCGGCCAATGCCACCAGCGCCGCGGCGGTCAGCCCCGGCTACCTGGGCAGCACACTGGGCTTCAAAGACGAGCTCAAAGCCATTCCCGGCGCCACCTTGCAACGCGAAGTCATCGTGGCGGCGTTGGGCGGTCTCATGGGCGCAGGCTTGCTGCTGGTGACACCGGCCCAATTGTTCTCGGGTCTGGTGCCTTGGTTGTTGTTGCTGGCCACGGGCCTGTTTGCCTTGGGTCCGGTCATCGCTGCCCGCAGCGCTGGCCGAGGTCAGCCGGCATGGCGCTTGCCCGGCTTGCTGGCCGTGGCCGTTTATGGCGGTTACTTCAACGGGGGGCTGGGCATCTTGCTCATGGCGCTGTACACCTTGACGGGCGAAACGCGCCTGAACACGGTGAACGGCTTGAAGAACCTCAACTCGTTTGTGCTGTCTTGGCTGTCGGTGGCCGCATTTGCTTGGGCCGGCGCCATTGTTTGGGACCAGGCCCTGTGGATGATGATGCTGGCCACCTGCGGGGGCTGGGCCGGTGCACGGCTGGCCAAACGCCTGCCCTCGCGCTGGGTGCGCTGGTTGGTGATCGGCACCGGCTTCCTCATGAGCGCGGTGTTTTTCAGCCGAACGGCCTGAGCAGCGAAACCCGCAAAACTCCGGGGGTCAGTCCCTCACTGAAGTGGCACATTCACACCTGCAGCCACCTGGTCTAGCCTGGCTTGCTCGGCACGAACTTTGGCCACATAGCCCCCGTCTTCAAACACGGCATCCCCCCCCAGGTAAAACTTCAAGCCGTCATCGACCGAGCCCCCCTTGAGCTTGATCGCATCCCACAAGACGGCGACCCCCACCCGCATGTTGGTGATGGGGTCAAACGCCGTCAAGTTACCGCCGTAGGCCTCGTAGCGCTTGGCATGTATCCCCGTCATCACTTGCATCAAACCTTGCGCACCGGCCTGACTTTGGATGTAGGGGTGGAAATTCGACTCGATGGCCATCACGCCCAAAATCAAATGAGGCTCGAGCTTGTACTTTTTGGCCAAAACATAGGCCTCAGCCACCAATGCAGCCACAGGCTCTGGAGCGACCCTGTATTTGCGGGCCAACCATGTGGCGACGGCAGCCTGCCGTGGGGGCAAGTCTTGAACATTCAGGGCGGTGGCCCGTTCAGCCGCATTTTCAGGAAGCCAGGACACCAGCACCTGCCGCTCACGCAGCCAATCAAACAGTCTTTCTTCCGAAGCATGCAGCCAGTCGGGCTTGACCCACAGCGCCAACACAAACGCCGCCACGCCCAAGCCCACCATGGCCAAACCACTGTGGGTGACAAGGAACAGTCCTTGCGCGGTGTCGCTCAGAACGGTTCGAAGGGTGTTGCACCAAGTGCAGGGTTTGGACATGGTTTAAATGTAAGTCAAAGGGATGTGCAGATTTAGCCTGAGTGTCGCGGGATAATCCGAGCATGTCACAACTTCCCCGCGTGGTCGTCGGTTTGTCCGGCGGCGTCGATTCAGCCGTCAGCGCCTACTTGCTCAAGCAGCAAGGCTATGACGTCGTCGGTATCTTCATGAAAAACTGGGAAGACGATGATGACAGCGAATACTGTTCATCCAACATCGACTTTGTGGATGCCGCAGCCGTGGCCGATGTGCTGGGCATCGAGATCGAGCACGTTAATTTTGCAGCCGACTACAAAGACCGCGTATTTTCCGAGTTTTTGCGCGAGTACCAAGCCGGGCGCACCCCCAACCCCGACATCCTGTGCAACGCCGAGATCAAGTTCAAGTCCTTCCTCGACCACGCCATGCGCCTGGGCGCCGAGAAGATCGCCACCGGCCACTACTGCCGCGTGCGCTTGAATGAACAGACTGGCCGCCATGAATTGCTCAAAGGCCTGGACCCGTCCAAGGACCAAAGTTACTTTTTGCACCGACTGAACCAGGCGCAACTGTCCAAAACCTTGTTCCCAGTGGGCGAGCTGCACAAAACCGAGGTGCGCCGCATTGCGCAAGAGATCGGTCTGCCCAACGCCAAGAAAAAAGACTCCACCGGCATCTGCTTCATCGGTGAGCGGCCTTTCAGAGAGTTCCTCAACCGCTACATCAGCAAAGAGCCTGGCCCCATCAAAGACCCGAGCGGCCGCACCATTGGCCAACACGTGGGCCTGAGTTTTTACACCCTCGGTCAGCGCCAAGGCTTGGGGATCGGCGGCATCAAGGCCAAGGGTGCGCAGCGCGGCGGTGGCGAGCACACGCCTTGGTTTGTGGCCCGCAAAGACATCGAAAAAAACACCCTCTGGGTGGTGCAAGGGCATGACCACCCTTGGCTGCTGTCCGAAAGCCTGCAAGCCAACGACGCCAGCTGGTGCGCAGACCAGCCCCCCGCACCGGGCTTATACGCTGCCAAGACCCGCTACCGCCAAGCCGATGCACCCTGCGATTTGCGCCCGGGTGCGAATGGCCTGAGCGCACCTGAATTCGAGATGCACTTTGCGCAAGCGCAATGGGCGGTCACGCCCGGCCAAAGCGCGGTGCTGTACGACGGCGATGTGTGCCTGGGCGGCGGCGTGATCCATGCCGCCTCTGCGCTGCCCTGAAGCTCAGTCGCCCTGGTGCAGCTTGGCGTGGATGCGCCGCGTCAAGCGCCAAACGCCCCACAGCACCAGCGGGATCGACAGGCCGGCCGTCATCTCAGGGTTCAGGGGCAGGCCCAGCTTGTTCAGGGCTTTAGCGCCGTACAGCACCAAGCTCACCACGTAATAGCTGATGGCCGCAATCGACAAGCCCTCGACGGTGCTTTGCAAGCGCAGCTGCAAGGCCTGGCCTTTGGTGAGCTTTTCCAGCAAGACTTGGTTTTGCGATTCAGTGGCGATATCCACCCGGGTGCGCAACAACGCACTGGTGCGCGAGACGCGTTCAGACAAGGACGCCAAGCGCTGCGCCGTGGCCGCCACCGTGGCCATGGCCGGGGACAAGCGGCGCTGCATGAACTCGCCCACCGTCTGAATGCCCGCCACAGGCCGCTCACGCAGCTCGGCAATGCGTTGGCCCACCAAGGTGTCATAAGCCCGCGTGGCCGAAAACCGGTACCCGTGCTCGGCCGTGGCGCGCTCCACTCGCGCAGCCAGTGACACCAGCACATCGAGCAGCGCCTGGTCACTGTCGCCCTTGTGCTCCAGCCGGGCGGTGATGTCGGCCAGCTGCGCTTCAGCCTCGGCCAAGACCGGCGCCAAGGCCTTGGCCACGGGCAAGCCGCGCAAGGCCATCAAGCGGTAAGTCTCCAGCTCCAAAAGGCGTTGCGAGATGCGACCTGCGCGGGTGTCGGGCGTGCCCTCAGGGGCGACCACCAGCATGCGTTCAAACCCGTCTGCGCCCAAGCGGAAGTGCGTCAGCACACACGAATGCGACAAACCCTCGCTGGTGCGGCCCATGCGCGAGCCCACCACGGAGCCTTCGCCCAACCAGGCTTGCGCTTGCGCCACGATGTCGGGCGCGGCGATGTCGCCTGCCATCATGCCCAAATGGATCGCTGCCACGGTCTGACCGGGGATGGCCCGCAACCAGTCGCTGCCCACCACCGCCTGTGATGCCAGCTCAGGCATGGCATGGCCCCAAGCCGCATGCGCGGGCAATGCCTGCACGATCGAGTAACGGGTGAACTCGGTGTGCCGTTCCCATTTGACGGTGAAGCCGTCACAGCGCAGACGCAAAAAATTGCCGCTCAACTGCTCCGGCTGCAAATCGGCGTGCCCCGGCAAGCTGCGCAAGTGGGCCCACTCTTGCTCGCGGGAGATGCCCGCATTGAGCACCGCCACATAAACAATCAAGGCCGGCAAGCGCACACGGGCCGAGGGGCGGGCATGGACTTCGTTGTGCAGCTGTCTGCGTTGCGCATCGTCCAATGGCAAATGGCGCGAAGTGATTTCGTTCATGGCCCCATTCTGGACCGATGCACGCCAAGGTGGTCAACGCATGCGGAACGAAACAGTTTCAACTTATGGCCACCCATTGCGCCCCCACAAAGAGCCGGACATAAAAAAACCCGTGGGGCAAGCCACGGGTTTTTATGAGGGGCAGATGATTCAGATCAGAACGGGATATCGTCGTCCATGTCGTCGAAGCTGCTCGGCGCTGCCTTGGCCGCTGGCGCTGGACGGGCTGCTGCGGGCGCAGCGGCTGGGCGAGCGGCTGGGGCTTGGCGCGGTGCGTAGCCACCACCATCGTCCGATGGGCCACCCATGCCTTGACGGCTGCCGAGCATCTGCATGGTTTCACCACGGATTTCGGTGGCAAATTTCTCGATGCCGTCTTTGTCGGTGTACTTGCGGGTGCGCAGGCTGCCTTCGACATAGACCTGCGAACCTTTTTTGAGGTACTGACCAGCGATTTCCGCCAATTTGCCGAAAAAGCTGATGCGGTGCCACTCGGTGGCTTCCTTCATTTCACCGGTCGCTTTGTCCTTGTAGCGGTCGGTGGTGGCCACGTTGATGTTGCTCACAGCGTCGCCAGAAGGCAGATAGCGGGTTTCGGGGTCGCGGCCCAAATTGCCGACGATGATGACTTTGTTGACGGATGCCATGAAAAACTCCTCGAATAAGCTTGAATTATGCGGCCATTAGGCCGTCTGGCGAACAGGGGCCGATCGCGAGGGTGCCTGCATGGGCAAGGCCACCAAAAGCCACACCAGCATGGCGCCCGCGCAGCTGAGGAACAGCGCCTGGCTGCCCCAGGTCTTGACCAGATAGCCGCCCAGCCAGCCACCCACAAAAAAACCCAGCGACTGCAAGGTGTTGTAAACGCCCATGGCGGTGCCCCGCACTGCGCTCGGGGCCAAACGTGAGGCCAAGCTGGGCTGGGTGGCTTCCAAGACGTTGAAGCCACAAAAAAACACGAACAACAGGCCCGCCAACACCCCCAACCGAGGGGTGCCCGAAGCCTGCAGCAAAAAGCCCAACTGCACCACCGTGATCAGGGCGATGGCCACCAAAAAGACTTTCTTGAGGTGACCGCGCCGCTCCATGGCGAAAGTACCCCCCATCAGAACAAAGGAGCCCAGCACGGCCGGCAGGTACACCTGCCAATGGTGGTCTTTGCCCAGGCCCGCTTGCACCAGCAAGCCTGGCACGGCCACCCACATGGCCAATTGCACCGCATGCAGCATGAAGACACCCAAGTTCAGGCGCAGCAATCCGGCATGGCTGAGCACATCTTTCAAGCGGCCACGGGCCGGCCCCGCCACCAAGGGCGGGGCAGGGGGAGCCCCCCAAACCACCACCGTCACGCCCAGCAAAGCCAGCGCACCCGTCAACACAAACAAGCCCGACAAGCCCATGGCCGCGGCCATGAGCGGAGCCAACACCAGGGACAGGGCAAACATGAGGCCAATGCTGGCGCCGACCAGCGCCATGGCCTTGGTGCGCACTTCATCACGGGTCAAATCGGCCAGCAAGGCCGTCACGGCGGCCGACACAGCGCCTGCGCCCTGCACACTGCGACCGATCAACAAGCCCGTCAAATCGGTGGCCGCTGCCGCCCAAAAGCTGCCCACGGCAAAGATCAGCAAACCGAGCACGATCACGCGCTTGCGACCAAAGCGGTCCGAAGCCATGCCAAAAGGCAGCTGCAACAGGCCCTGCGTCAGGCCATAAATGCCCATGGCCAGCCCAAGCAGGGCCGGGTCCTCGCCACCGGGGTACTTGCGGGCTTCGAGGGCAAACACCGGCAGCACCAAAAACAAACCCAGCATGCGCAAAGCAAAGATCGAAGCCAACGATGCGCTGGCACGACGCTCCAGGGGCGTCATGGACGTGGCGGCCACAGGGGCTGCATCAGAAGCTGAAGGGGAAAGGGTCACGCGAACAAGCCAGACGGAACGAAAAATGCCATTGTCCCTGATTACAGGGCCATCTTTGCCTGTGGCGCGTCCCGCCAACCCACCATCCTTGATAATGGTGGGTTTTGTTTTTGTGGCTCCCCTGTGAACTCTGATCGCCAAGATACTTACCTGGCTGCGGCCTTGCGGCAGACGCACATCAGCGTGCGGGGTGCGCGCACGCACAACCTCAAAAACATCGACCTGGACATCCCGCGCAACCAGCTGGTGGTGATCACGGGGCTGTCGGGCTCGGGCAAGTCGAGCCTGGCCTTTGACACGCTGTATGCCGAAGGCCAGCGCCGTTATGTGGAAAGCCTGTCGGCCTATGCGCGGCAGTTTTTGCAGCTGATGGACAAGCCCGATGTGGACCTGATCGAGGGCCTGTCGCCCGCCATTTCCATCGAGCAAAAGGCCACCAGCCACAACCCGCGCTCCACCGTGGGCACCGTGACCGAGATCCACGACTACCTGCGCCTGCTGTATGCCCGCGCCGGAACGCCTTATTGCCCCGACCACAACCTGCCCCTGCAGGCGCAGACCGTGAGCCAAATGGTGGACGCCGTGCTGGCCCTGGCCGAAGACACCAAGCTGATGATCCTCGCGCCGATTGCACGCGAGAAAAAAGGCGAGTTTGAAAAAGTCTTCGAACAGATGCAGGCCTTGGGCTATGTGCGCTTTCGCATCAATGGCCAGACCTTCGAAGTCGAAGACCTGCCCACGCTCAAGAAAACCGAAAAGCACAACATCGACGTGGTGGTGGACCGCATCAAAGTCCGCGCCGAAGAAGATGCGAAGGCGCGCGACGCCCTGCGCCAGCGCCTGGCCGAAAGCTTTGAAGCGGCGCTGCACCTGGCCGAACACCGCGCTGTGGCGCTGGAGATGGACACCGGTCAAGAACACCTGTTCAACGCCAAGTTCTCCTGCCCGGTGTGCACTTATTCCATCAGCGAGCTGGAGCCGAGGCTGTTCTCCTTCAACTCGCCCATGGGCGCTTGCCCCACCTGCGACGGCATCGGCACCATGGAATCCTTTGACCCCGAGCGTGTGGTCGCTTTCCCATCGCTGAGTTTGGCCAGCGGCGCCATCAAAGGCTGGGACCGGCGCAACGGCTTTTACTTCAGCATGCTCGAGAGCCTGGCGAAACATTACCAGTTCGACATCGAAGCGCCGTTTGAAAAACTCTCCGCGGCGCACCGACAGGTGCTGCTGCATGGCTCGGGCGAAGAAGAGATCAAGTTCAGCTATGTCATGGAGTCAGGGGCTTCCCAAGGCAAAAAGGTCAGCAAGAAGCACCCCTTTGAAGGGATCATCCCCAACATGACGCGGCGCTACCGCGAGACCGATTCGTCGGTGGTGCGCGAAGACCTGGCCCGTTACCGCAGCACCCAGCCTTGCACCAGCTGCCACGGCACACGCCTCAAGCGCGAAGCCCGCCATGTGCGCATTGGCGAGGGCACGCAAGCCCGCGCCATTTACGAAATCAGCCACATCACCTTGGGCGAATCGCAGCAGTACTTTCAAGGCTTGCAACTGCATGGCGCCAAGGCCGAGATCGCCGACAAGGTCGTGCGCGAGATCGCTTCGCGTCTGAAGTTTCTCAACGATGTGGGCCTCAATTATTTGAGCCTGGACCGCAGCGCAGACACCTTGTCCGGCGGCGAGGCGCAACGCATCCGCTTGGCCAGTCAGATCGGCTCGGGCCTGACGGGTGTGATGTACGTGCTCGACGAGCCCAGCATCGGCCTGCACCAGCGCGACAACGACCGGCTGATCGGCACGCTGCAACACCTGCGCGACATTGGCAACAGCGTGCTGGTGGTCGAGCACGACGAAGACATGATCCGCGTGGCCGACCACGTCATCGACATGGGGCCGGGCGCGGGCGTGCACGGTGGGCGCGTGATGGCGCAAGGCACCTGCGCCGACATCTTGGCCGCACCCGATTCGGTCACAGGCCAGTACATGTCCGGCCGCAAAAAAATCGAGATCCCCAAGCGCCACAAGGCGGGCAAAGACTTCATCGAGATCGTCGGTGCAGCGGGCAACAACCTGCAAAACGTGAACGTGAAATTCCCCGTCGGGCTGCTCACCTGCGTCACGGGTGTTTCCGGTTCAGGCAAGTCCACGCTGGTCAACGACACGCTGTATGCCGCAGCGGCGCATCAAATCCACCGTGCGCACGATGAAGCCGCCGCGCACGAAGCCATCTTGGGCCTGGCGCATTTCGACAAGGTCATCAACGTCGACCAGTCGCCCATTGGCCGCACCCCACGCAGCAACCCCGCCACTTACACGGGCCTGTTCACCCACATCCGCGAGCTGATGGCCGAGGTGCCTGCCGCACGCGAGCGGGGCTACGGGCCTGGGCGCTTCAGTTTCAACGTGGCCGGGGGCCGCTGCGAAGCCTGTCAGGGCGACGGTGTTGTGAAAGTGGAGATGCACTTCTTGCCCGATGTGTACGTGCCTTGCGACGTGTGCCACGGCATGCGCTACAACCGCGAAACGCTCGAGGTGCAATACAAGGGCCAGAACATCGCGCAGATCCTCAACATGACGGTGGAAGCCGCGCACCAGTTCTTCAGCGCTGTGCCCAACATCGCGCGCAAACTGCAAACCCTGCTGGATGTGGGCCTGACCTACATCCGGCTGGGCCAAAGCGCCACCACTTTGTCGGGCGGCGAGGCGCAGCGCGTCAAGCTGGCGCTGGAGCTGTCCAAGCGCGACACCGGCCGCACGCTCTACATCTTGGACGAACCCACCACCGGCCTGCACTTTGCCGACATCGATTTGTTGCTCAAAGTCTTGCACCAGCTGCGCGATGCGGGCAACACCATCGTGGTCATCGAACACAACCTGGACGTGATCAAAACCGCCGACTGGCTGATCGACATGGGCCCCGAAGGGGGCGCGGGCGGCGGCACCGTGGTCGGCGAAGGCACACCCGAGCAACTGGCCAAAAACAAGGCCAGCTTCACCGGCAAATACCTGGCACGACTGCTCTGACACCGCCCCCTCTTCTCGCTACTTTGAAAGTTTGGATCCTCATGAAAACCCTTGTCCGTGCATTTTTCAGAACCCTGCGCCTTGTGCTCGGCCCCTTCATGCTGCTCAAAGAGCGCCTGACCCAACCCCGCGGCGTTCAGCGCACGCCCGAGGCACAAGCCAGCGTTGACTTGCAGTGCCAAAGCTTGGCGCTGTACCAGTTCAGCACCTGCCCGTTTTGCATCAAGGTGCGCCAGGAAATGCGCCGCCTGTCACTGCCGATTGAAAAGCGCGACGCCCAACACAATGCGGCCCACCGTGAACAGCTGCTGCAAGGCACTGGGGCCACCAAAGTCCCATGCCTCCAAATCACCGACGCCAACGGCCAAACCCAATGGCTGCAGGAATCGGGGGCGATCGTGGCTTATTTGCGCGAGCGTTTCAAGATGGCTTGACCCAAGTCATATTGCTTGGATGCTGGGTCCGCACAATTGGGTTTTCAGGGGAAACCACATGAAAACCATCCGCACCCATTACGACGCCCTCAGCCGAGCGCTCCACTGGCTCACGGCCATCGCCGTGCTGATCGCCTTCATCCTCGGGCCTGAGCACTTTGGCCGCGAAATGCGCCAAGGTTTGGACCCCGCCACCCGCCTGGACATCGTGGCGCACGAATCGCTGGGCGTGCTGGTGATGGCGCTGACTTTGCTGCGCCTGCTGTGGGTGGCGGTGCGCCCCGCCAAACCACAATTTGAGATGACCCGTTGGATGCACATCACGGCCCAAGCCACGCATGGCTTGCTGTGGTTGCTGCTCTTGGCGGTGCCATTCAGCGCCTTCTTGGCCCTGGCCAGCGCAGGCCATCCCTTGACCTTGCTGGGCGGTGTTCGCGTCAACGAGATGCCCCTCATCGCGCAATCTTCACTGGCCCATCTGGCCCATCTGGCCGACTGGGGCGATGTGCATGGCGTGCTGGGCGACATGGTTCTTTGGCTGGCGGGCTTGCATGCCGTGGCGGCCATCTTCCACCATGTGCTGCTCAAAGATGGGGTGCTGCTGTCCATGCTGCGCCCACGCCGCTGAAACACCGACAAACACACCCCATGGAAACCGAACTCAAGCTGACCCTGGGTGCGCAAGACCTGCCGCGCCTGCTGACCCACCCCTTGCTGGCCGCTGCCAGCGAAAAGCGCCGCCTGCTCAACACCTATTTCGACACCCCCGCTCTGACCCTGCAACAAGCCCGCGTGGCGGTGCGCGAGCGCCTGGCGGGCGAGCAGTGGCTGCTGACCGTCAAGACCGCCGGCCAAAGCAGCCAAGGCCTGTCTCGCCGCCAAGAATGGGAAGGCCCCACCACGCCTGGCGCCCTGCAGTTCGATACCTTGGTGGATGACGCAGCGCTCAGCCAAACACTGATGGCCCTGCGCCCGCAGTTGCAGGCCATGTTTTGCACCGACTTTGAACGCCAGCGCTGGCTGATCGACCATGCAGGCGCACGGATCGAAGTGGCACTGGACCAAGGCCGCATCCACGTACCCGGCACCGATTTGACGGAGCCGCTGCTGGAGCTGGAACTTGAACTGATCAGTGGCCCAGAAGAGGCCTTGATGGCGCTGGCCGATCAGCTGCGCCAAACACCGCAAGGCCCCATCACCCTCACGCCTTGCGATGCGAGCAAAGCGCAGCGCGGGCAGGCGCTTTGGAGCCGGTCACACTGACCCGTCCACTCGCTGGCCAAGCTCAGCCGGCTTGCACCACCGTGAGCAAAGTCTGGCCATTGGCCACCAGTTTTTCGCCGTCGGCATCCACCGCGAACAAATCGCAGCTGGTGAAGACCTGCGCCTTGCCGGGCTTGACCACGCGTGCGCGGGCAATGAACTTTTGACCCACCGCAGGGCGCAAGCAGTTGACCGAAAAGTTGGCGGCCAGCAGATTGGGGCCCGCCACGGTGCCAGCGGCGAAGCCGCACGCGGTGTCGATGAGTGTGCCGATCAAGCCCGCGTGCAAGAAGCCCGAATACTGTCCGACCTCTGGCCGCCAGGGCATCTGGATTTCCACAAAGCCGGGTTCGGCCACGGTGACTTCGATGCCGCACCAGCGGTTGAACTCGGCCATCGCATTGATTTTTTTAAGCATGTCCAGTGGGCTCATGGTTTTCTCCTGGCTTGGGTTTTGAACCACCCGATGTGGTCCATCAGTTTTTGGCGCAATGCTTTTTGCTCGCTCATGAGCTGGTCAATCTCGGCCACACGCACCAAGATCGCGTCGATCATGTCTTGCGCCGACAACTGGCCCGTTTTGAAGCGCGGCAAATACTCGGCGATGAAGGGCAACGAAAAACCCATCTCTCGGGACATGGCGATGAAGACCACATGCTTGACGGTTTTGTCGTCGTACACACGGTAGCCATTGGGCAATCGCTGACTTTGAATGAGGCCGTCGGCCTCGTAGCGCCGCAAGCGGTGCACCGACACCTGGGTCTTGGCAGAAAGTTCAGAAATGCGCATGAATTCAGTCTAGCAAGGCTCGCACAGTGCGAGGGTTGCGGTCTTTGACGCCTGAGCGACAAGGCCAGGCGGCATGTGCCCCGCAGGTGATACCTCGCAGCGACGGGCTGGTGTACAAAACGCTCTACCCTTGGAGCCGCCCATGACCACACACACCGCTTTGCCCCACGCCCGACCTGACGATGTGGGCCTGTGCCCAGAGCGCACCCAACGCCTGATGGACGTGCTGCAACGCGAAGTGGCCAGCGGCCGGCTGCCCGGCGCTGTGGCCATGGTCGCCAGGCGTGGGCAGATTGCCTTGTTCGAGGCCATCGGCCAGCAAGACCCCGCTGCGGGCACACCCATGAAGACCGACAGCATCTTCCGCATCTATTCGATGACCAAGCCGGTCGTATCGGTGGCGGTGATGATGCTGGTCGAGCGTGGGCAGTTGCTCTTGAGCGACCCGGTCAGCCGCTGGCTGCCTGAATACAAAAACCAGCAGGTGGCCACCGCCCAAGGGCTGGAGCCGACCCGCCAAGAGGCCACGGTGCAAGACCTGCTGCGCCACACAGCGGGCCTGACCTATGAATTTTTAGGCACCTCGCCCGTTCAGCAGCAATACGGCCAAGTCAAGATCGCCTCGCGCGAGCGCACCAATGCCGAGTTTTCACAAACGCTGGCGGCGATGCCCTTGCAGTTCCAGCCCGGCACGGTGTGGGCCTACAGCCGCGCCACCGATGTGCTGGGGCGCTTGGTGGAGGTGGTGAGCGGCCAAAGCTTAGGCGCCTTCTTGCAAGCCGAAATCTTTGGCCCGCTGGGCATGGTGGACACCGGCTTTGCCGTGCCGCCCGAGCAGCAGCACCGCATTGCCGAGCCCTTTGCACACGACCCCGACGGCGGCGTGCCGATGAAGGTGCTCGAACCCCGCCAAGTGCCCGCCATGGAAGGCGGTGGCGGCGGCCTGATGTCCACCGCCATGGACTACAGCCGCTTTTTGCAGTGCCTGCGCAACCGGGGTGAGCTCGATGGCGTGCGCCTGCTCGGCCCCCACACGGTGGACTACATGACCGCCGACCACCTGGGCGGCATGCCGTCCGATGGCACCTTGCTGCCGCCCGGCCACGGCTTTGGTCTGGGCTTTGCCGTGCGCACCCAGCTGGGCTTGTCGCCTGTGCCCGGCTCGGTAGGCCTGTATTACTGGGGCGGCATCGCGGGCACCACCTTCTTTGTGGACCCGGCTCTGGACATGTACGCAATGCTGATGATCCAGGCGCCCAACCAGCGGGACTATTACAGGCCGCTGTTTCGCGACCTGGTCTACGCCGCCTTGCTCTGAAGCCATGCGCCTCAGGCCGGTCAAAAACTTTTGCGGTATTCCAGCGGTGTGCAGCCGCGCCAGCGCCTGAAGCTGCGGCTGAAGTTGGTGTCGTCGACAAAGCCCAAGCGCTCTGCGATCGCGCTCATGGGCAGCTTGGTGTTTTTCAATAACCAGCAGGCCATCTCGCTTTTGGCCTCGTCGAGCACAGACTGGTAAGTCACCCCCTCGGCGACCAGTCGACGGATCAAGGTACGCGGTGACATGGCCAAGCGCTCAGCCGCCGCCTTGAGGCTGGGCCAGTCTTGCCGCTCGCCCGGCATCATGGTGTGCAAGCGCGAGACCAAGCTGCCGTCAATTTCGGCCAGCTCTTCTTCACAGCTGCGGCAGGCGCTGGCATAAAGCTTGGCATCGGCCGTCGGCGTGGCTTTGCGAGCAATGGCTTGCGGTACGCGCAAAGCGGTTTGCGCTTGGGCATAGTGCATTTGCATGGGCACATGCAAAGGCACTTCGCCGTTCCAATGCGCGTCAAAGTGCATGTGCGCGGCAGCCTCGTCGCCCGCCACGCCCTGGATCATCTTGAACACCGAGACCGCAGTACCGATTTCGCAAAAGGTGCGCAGGGGCCCCAGCGGCATGCGCGGCTCCAGCACCAAACGAACTTCTGAATCGTCGTCTTGACAGCGGTAATGGAAAAAACGGTTGCGCATCGACGCATACCGCGCCAGGGTGTGCATGGCATCGCCCACGGTGGGACTGGACACCACCGCATAGCCCATGGCCCCGTGGGCCGATGCCGGAATCAGGCTGCCCAAGTCGATGCCCAAATAGGGCTGCTGGGCCACGCCCAATTGCGCCAGCAAGGGCGACACGTCCAGAACAGACACCATGCGCCCCCCTTCGGGCAAACGCAGGTCCACCGCCAGGCCCATGCGTTCGGCCAGTGCGATGGCGATGCGCACATAGGCCGGGTGGATGACGCCTTCGCGCCAAGCCGCAGGGAGGGTGGGTTCATTCATGCGCAGAGATTGTCACTTAATGAAGAAATATTGTCACTTGCTGAGCTGTCCGAAAAGTGACCGCTCCAGACAATGGCAAGAACACACAAACGCTTGGTGGCATGCACCGCTAAGCCAACCAGAGAGACAACGCCATGTCATCGAATGCTTCTTCGAAAAATCCGATCTCGGTCTCGGCAGAGAAAAAAACCGAGCTGTATCGGCTAACGAACCCACCCGTGATTGCCTGGCCCACTTTGGCCATTTTGGTGTTCATCGTGGTGGGCATTGTGGGCACCGACACCTTGGCGCTGCAGGGGCATGTGCCCCTTTGGGCAGCAGCCATGTTCAATGTGCTGTTCATGTACCCCATCTTTCACGTGGCCCATGACGCCACGCACCGCAGTGCGTCATCGAATGTGCAGATCAACGACTGGATGGGCCGCATCGCCTTGCTGATGATCGCGCCGCAGGTGTCTCTCAGCACCTTCCGCTATTCGCACATGATCCACCACCGCTTCACCAATGAAGCCAAAGACCCCGACCATTACGCGCACGGCCCTTGGTGGAACATTGTTTTCCGATGGATGACCTTTGACCTGTCGTACGCGGTCTACAACTGGCGCTCTGGCGACCCACGGGGCGTGAAGACCCTCAAAGACACACTGCCGCTGGCTGCCATGACCGTCGCGGGGGTGGCAGCCTTGGTCTATTTCGGCTACGGCTGGGAGGTGGTGATGCTCTGGTTGATTCCAGCGCGCATCACCACGGCACTGATCGGTTTTGTGTTCTTGTGGCTGCCGCATCTGGACGGCGACGAACACGGGCAACTGCAGCACATCACCACCGCCGAATCCACCCAGAACAACCTGACCGCCGGCACCACCGTGCGCATGGGCCATGAGCCCTTGATGGACACGCTGATGCAATGGCACAACTACCACCTGATCCACCATTTGTGGCCGACCACACCCTCCTATAACCACCGCAAAGTCTGGCAGTTGATGGAAACCGAGTTGCGTGCCCGCGATTTGCGCATTCAGCATGGCTTTGCACTCATCCCCACCTTCCACCCCGGTGGCACCACCGTCATCGGATCACACTGAAAGGCCGCAATGAAGAAATACCGCTGCGCGTATTGCGCCCATGTGTACGACGAAGCCGTGGGTGACCCAGACACGGGCGTCCCGCCTGGCACCCCGTTTGAAGACTTGCCCGAAGACTGGTGCTGCCTGGAGTGCGGTGCCATGAAATCGGACTACCACCTGATCGAAGACTGATACAAGTCTGATGACCCAGAAAAAAAAGGAGACAAGTTCATGAAAAAATTTCTGAAAATCACGGGCATCCTGCTGTTTGCACTGATCGCCTTGGTGGCTGCGGCGTTGCTGTGGGCCACTTCGCGTTTGGCCAAAGACGACCCCAACATCCCCCGTCCCAGTTACAAGCAGTATGAAATGGGCCAAGGCGCAGCAGACCGCACACCCAAGCCCAGCGATGTGGGCTTTGTGGTTGACAGCGCGGGCCGTGGCCGGATCGTGCCGCCCATGCCACCCGAAAAGCCCATGGACATCCACACCGCGGCCAACCAGAAACACAACCTGAGCCTGCGCTCGTGCTTTTGGCCGGGTCCTCGCGCACGCAACGGTGTCTTCACCAACGACGCCAACTCCTTCTCGTTGGAAAACCAATTCCCCGATACGGGCACCACCTACATCCCCACAGCTTTGAAGCTGCCTGAAGGCGCCAAGCTCGTGGTGCAAGGTGATTTTCCGCACATGCGTCACTGGAACTTCAACACATACAACCCGCGTGGCGAGCCACAAGACGCTCTCAACGATGTAGAGATCGTGCCCGATGCTGGCTCAGTCAACCCCTTCTTGCCTGGTGTTCCCCGCGACGCCAAAAACCGCCGCTACACCTTCACCATTGTGAACGGCAAGCCTGCCACACCGCGTCCGGCCAACACGCTCTACACCTTTGCCGATGCAGGCAAAGAAGTCTTCTTGTGGATGCGCAACTATGTGCCCGACCACAGCAGCGACTACCTGGGCAGTGTGGCGCTGCCCAGCGTGTCCATGGTCACAGCCGACGGCCAACGACTGGAAGGCGATGCCGCTTGCGAAGCCAGCAACACGCCGATGCGTGGCAAGCAATTGCCCAGCTCGGTCGATGGCCGCGCCTGGGTCTTACTGACCCACCTGCCTTGGGTGGACACGGCCAACGTGGGCGCGAAAGACGTCGAGGCCCGTCCCCTGCAAGCCTTTTTCAACCGCAAGCAGGTGGTGAGCGATTTGTTCTTCCCCCTGCTCACGGCCAAGCAACCGGAACAAATCGGCGGCTGGTGGAGCAACAAGGTCACGCGTTATGGCTACACCTACCTCAGCCGCAATTACGGTCAGGTCTATGTGATGACGGCCAAGATGCCGCGTACCCCCAAAAATTGGCATGGCGAAAAGGACAACCCATCTGATTACGACATGCGTTATGCCTCGGTCTGCACCGGTGGTTCCTTGACGGCTGCCAGCACGCCCGACTGCATCTATGACGAGCAACTGGCCGCCAGCGCTGACGACACGGGGCGCTATGCCTTGGTGATTTCGCGCCAGGAAGACCGCCCCAGCAACGCCAATGCCCAATGCGGTGTGGCCTGGATCGACATGGGCAATGGCGACGGCATGGTCGGTGGCTCGCCGCAATTCGCATCGCTCATCAACCGCCACACCCAGGTGCATGCGGACTTCAAGCACAGCTGGTTTGCCGTGACCCAACCGGGCACCGAAAAACAAGCCATGGGCGAGTACCTGCCCTATGTGCTCAACCTCAAGGCCAAAGACCGCTTTGAAGCGCTGGGCTGTCCTGTCGACAAAACCAAACTCTGGGCCATGCTGCCCAAGTGACAAGAAATGGCCATGCCGCCTTGTAGCATGGCCCAAACAAATGGAGACAAGCATGGACATGGATTACATCGTGATCGGTGGCGGCTCGGGCGGCAGCGTGATGGCCGGCCGACTGAGCGAGAACGCCGATGTGCAAGTCATGCTGTTGGAAGCTGGCGGCCGAGGCGACAGCTGGCTGGTGAACACCCCCGCAGCAGCGGTGGCGATGCTGCCGACCCGCATCAACAATTACGCTTTTGAAACCGTGCCGCAAGCCGGCTTGAACGGCCGCCGTGGCTACCAGCCACGCGGCAAAGGGCTGGGCGGCTCATCGGCCATCAACGCCATGGTCTACACGCGCGGCCACCGCAGCGATTACGACCATTGGGCGGCACTGGGCAATGCGGGCTGGTCTTACGACGAGCTCTTGCCCTACTTCAAGCGCAGCGAAAACAATGGCCGCATCCAGGACGGATTTCATGGCAACGATGGTCCTCTGCATGTGTCTGACCTGCAGACCCAGAACCCCTTTCAGCAGATTTACCTGAACGCCGCGCGGGAAGCGGGTTTCCCGATCAACGACGACTTCAACGGGGCCACGCAAGAAGGCTTAGGGGTTTACCAAGTCACGCAGCGCAACGGCGAGCGCTGGAGCGCCGCGCGAGGCTACCTGCAACCGCACATGGGACAGCGCCAGAACCTGCATGTCGAAACCGGCGTTCAGGTCACGCGCATCCTGTTTGAAGGCCGCCGTGCTGTGGGTGTCGAGTGCATCCAGTCCGGCAGCAAGCGGGTGATCCGGGCGCGCCGCGAAGTGATCTTGTGCGCAGGCGCTTTCCAGTCGCCACAGTTGCTGATGGTCTCGGGCGTGGGGCCTGGTGCGCATTTGCAGCAGCACGGCATCGAGGTGCTGCACGACTTGCCCGGCGTGGGCCAAAACCTGCAAGACCACCCCGACTTCATCTTTGGCTACGCCGCCAAAAGCCTGGACCTGATGGGCATCTCGTTGGGCGGTACAGCACACATGGCCAAGGAGACCTTGACATACATCCGCACGCGGCAAGGCTTCATCGGCACCAACTACGCCGAAGCCGGTGGCTTCTTGAAAACAGACCCTTCGCTGGCAGCGCCCGATGTGCAGCTGCACTTCGTGGTGGGCTTGGTGGAAGACCACGCACGCAAGTTGCATGCGGCGCACGGCTATTCGTGCCATGTGTGCGTGTTGCGCCCCAAGAGCCGTGGACAAGTCACGCTGGCCCATGCCGATGCACGCCAAGCACCGCTGATCGACCCGGCCTTTTTGGCGCACGACGATGATCTGGAAACCTTGCTCAAAGGCTACAAACTCACCCAGCAACTGATGAACGCCCCCGCCTTGGCCAGCGTGCGGCACCAAGATGTGTTCACCGCAGGGGTGCAGACAGACGATCAGATCCGCCATCTCTTGCGCGAGCGCTCTGACACCGTGTACCACCCGGTGGGGACCTGCAAGATGGGCACCGACGCCATGGCGGTGGTCAGCCCCACCCTGCAAGTGCATGGCCTCGAAGGCCTGCGCGTGGTGGACGCCTCCGTCATGCCCACCTTGATTGGCGCCAACACCAACGCCACCGTGATCGCGATGGCCGAAAAAGCCGTGGACTTGATCCGCTGAATGGCCACGGCGGACCGATATGATGGCAAGCACCACGGCGCCGCAAGCGCGCACCACATGCATTCAATACACTTGAAAACGAGAGACAACATGCCCCAAGCCGGCCTCATGATGAACCGCCCCCTGCTCATTTCGGGCATCCTTGAACACGGCGCTGCGCAGTTCGGCGATCAGGAAATCGTCTCGCGCGAGACGCACGGCCCGCTGCACCGCTACAACTATGCCGATGCAGCCAAGCGTGCGCGCCAACTGGCCAACGCACTGGCGCACATGGGCCTCAAGGTGGGCAGCGCGGTCGGCTCGATCGCCTGGAACAACCACCGCCACCTGGAGGCGTATTACGCCGTCTCGGGCAGCGGCATGGTCATGCACACCTGCAACCCCCGCCTGCACCCGCAGCAGCTGATCTATGTGATCAATCACGCCGAAGACGAGGTGGTGCTGTTTGACGCCACCTTCGCGCCGTTGGTCAAAGGCATTGCCGCGCATTGCCCCCAAGTGCGCGCCTGGGTGTGCCTGGCCGATGCGGCCAATACGCCCACCATCGAAGGCGTGAACGTGATGAACTACGAGGACCTGATCACCGGCCACAGCGACAGCTTCGACTGGCCCGAATTGGACGATCAAACCGGCGCTGCACTTTGCTACACCTCAGGCACCACCGGCAACCCCAAGGGCGTGCTGTACACGCACCGCGCCATCGTGCTGGATGCGACCACCGCCTGCCTGCCCGATGTGCTGGGTTTTTCCACGCAAGAGACGGTTCTGCCCGTGGTGCCCATGTTCCACATCAACGCCTGGTGCATCCCTTATGCCGCGCTGGTGGCGGGCACCAAACTGGTTTTCCCCGGCCCCAAGCTCGACGGCGCCAGCCTGTTCGAGTTGATGGAGGCCGAGCAGGTCACCATCAGCGCGGGCGTGCCCACCATCTGGATGGGCCTGATCCAGCACGCCGAGCAAAACAATCTGCGTTTTTCGAGCATGAAGCGCACCTGCGTGGGCGGCTCGGCCATGCCGATGGCGCTGATCGCCAAGTTCATGGACAACTATGGCGTGGAAGTGCGCCACGGCTGGGGCATGACCGAGACCACCGCCGTGGCCACCATGAGCAACCTGAGCCGTGCCGACCGCCTCAAGCCCGCCGCAGAGCAGCACGCCATCGTGGCCAAGCAAGGCAAGACCGTCTCGGGCATCGAGATCAAGATCGTCGATGAAAACGGCGCCACGCTGCCACGCGACGGCATCTCACAAGGCGAGTTGATGGTGCGCGGTCAGTGGATCGTGGAGCGCTACTTCAAGGCCGAGAAAACCGCGCTGGTGGACGGCTGGTTCCCAACGGGCGACATCGCCACCATCGACCCGCACGGCACCATGCAGATCCGCGACCGCACCAAGGACGTGATCAAAACCGGTGGCGAATGGATCAGCTCGATCGACTTGGAAAACGCCGCTGTGGGCCACCCCGCCGTGGCCATGGCCGCGGTGATTGGTGTGAAGCACCCCAAGTGGGACGAGCGCCCGCTGCTGTTCATCGTGCGCAAGCCAGGGCAATCGCTTGAAAAGCAAGAGATCCTCGACTTCCTCACCACCAAGGTGGCCAAGTGGTGGGTGCCCGACGATGTGGTCTTCCTCGAATCGCTGCCCGTGGGCGGCACCGGCAAAGTTCAAAAGAACGAGCTGCGCAAGGACTACGGCGGCGTGTTCAGCTGATCAAGCTCAGCCCATCACACCTTGGCGCTTGGCCGATCGTTCATGCGGTCGCGCCACGCCTGCAAGGCATGCATGCCCTCGTCGCCGGGCACGAACTTCATCAAGCCCCGCGCAAACTCCAGCGCACAAAACGCGGTGATGTCGGCAATGGTGAAGCGCTCGCCCGCGATCCAAGGCTGGCTTTGCAGACGCTGGTCAAAACCCCGCGCCACATCGCGCACCTTCTCGGCTTGTGAGCGGCCAAACTCGGGGAACTGGGGCTTTTCAAGTGCCGCCAAACCCGGGTGGCTGTGGCGGATCGCGTTGGCAATACCGCCCAGCAAATACAGCTCCACTTGCCGGTCGGCCATCTCAATAAAACCGCGCTCGTCGCCGTCCACGCCCATCAGGTTGGGCTCGGGGTAGCGGCCTTCGAGCAAAGTGCAGATCGCCCGCGTCTCGGTGATCACGCGGCCATCGTCCAGCTCCAGCGCGGGCACTTTGGCCAGCGGGCTCTTGGCCAAATATTCAGGCTGACGGTGCTCGCCACCGTTCAGGTCCATGTTGACCATCTCGATGCCGGTGATGTTTTTCTCGACCAGAAACATCAACACCCGACGGGGGCTGGGGGCGCGGTGGGCGGTGTAGAGCTTCATGGTTGGTCCTTGTTGAGGGCGCTTTGGTTTTGGCCCATCTCGACCATCTTGCGGGCTTCTTCAGAAAACTTCTTGGCGGCATCATCCCCGTCTTTGGTGAGGTTGATGCGCGACGGTGGCGCTTCGATGCCACGCAACACCGCCGGGCGCTGGCGGATCGCATCCATCCAACGCTTGAGGTGGGGCAGGTCATCCACCTCCACGCCCGACCAGCGGTGCGTGCGCACCCAGGCCCAATTGGCGATGTCGGCAATCGAATAGTCGCCCGCCAGGTATTCGTGGTCTTTCAGGTGGCTGTCGAGCACGGTGAACAGGCGCTTGCTCTCGCCCTGGTAACGGTCGATCGCGGGCTGGATTTTTTCGGGGAAGTAACGGAAGAACACATTGGCCTGCCCCATCATGGGCCCGATGCCCCCCATCTGGAACATCAGCCACTGCAACACACGCGAGCGGCCCTTGGCGTCGGTGGGCATGAGCTGGCCGGTTTTCTCGGCCAGGTAAATCAGGCAAGCGCCCGACTCGAACACCGCAAAGTCATCGGCAGCTCGGTCCACGATGGCAGGGATTCGCCCGTTGGGGCAGATGGCCAAAAAGTCAGGCCGCTTTTGCTCGCCCTTGGACAGGTCCAACACCTTGAGCGTGTAAGGCAGCACCAACTCTTCGAGCGCGATGGAGACTTTGTGCCCATTGGGCGTGGCGGCGGTGTAGAGGTCGATCATGGGGGGAGGCTAACAGCCGCGCCCAGCGTGCACTGGCACGCAGATGACAACCCGAGGACAACTCAGCCCTTGGCCGCTTCCAGCGTGTCCCGCGTTTGCATGGCCACTTGGCGTGCTGCCGCTGCAAAGTCATCACCACTCGATGCGTAGAGCACCGCACGCGATGAGTTGACGATGATCGAGCCCGCGCTGGAGCCGTCGGCATTCGCACGCCAGCCGGCCTTGACGGTGGCCACGGCGTCGCCGCCTTGTGCGCCCACGCCGGGGATCAGCAGGGGCACGGTGGGGGCAATGGCTCGCACGCGTTCGATCTCGGCGGGGTAGGTGGCACCCACCACCAGGCCCAGTTGGCCGTTCAGGTTCCAGGGGCCTTGGGCCAGACCGGCGATGTGTTCGTACACGCGGGGTTGGCCCTCGACCGAGGCCAGGCGCTGGTTTTGCAGATCGTCGCCGCCGGGGTTGGAGGTGCGGCACAGCAAGAATGCGCCTTTGCCTTCGTACTTCAGGTACGGGGCGACCGAGTCCCAGCCCATGAAGGGCGAGAGGGTCACGGCGTCGGCGCCGTAGCGCTCGAAGGCTTCTTTGGCGTATTGCTCGGCCGTCGAACCGATGTCGCCACGCTTGGCGTCCAAAATGATCGGCACATGGGGTGCGACGCGGCGCATGTGCTCCATCAGGCGTTCGAGCTGGCCTTCGGCGCGGTGGGCAGCGAAGTAGGCGATTTGCGGCTTGAAGCTGCTGACCAGATCGGCCGTGGCGTCCACGATGGCGGCGCAAAAGTCGTAGATCTTGTTGGCATCGCCCTTCATGCCCGCAGGGAACTTGGTGGGTTCGGGGTCCAGGCCCACACAAAGCATGGAGCCGTTTTGGCGCTCGGCGGTGCGCAACATGTCGAGGAAGGTCATGGCTTGATTTTAAAGGCGCAAGCTAAGATGACCGCCATGCACAAGCTCACACCGCGTCAATGGACCGTTCTGGTTCTGCTCACCCTTGTTTGGGGCATCAACTGGCCGATCATGAAAATCGGCGTGACGGGCTTTCCGCCGCTGACCTTTCGCACCATTTGCATGTGGCTGGGCACGCCCGTTTTGGGCTTGGTGCTGCTGGCCCAAGGCGTGCCGTTTCGCATCGAGCGCAAGCATTGGCGCGAGTTGTTCACGCTGGCCACCTTCAACATGTTTTTTTGGCACGGCCTGATCATCGTGGCGGTGCAGTCGCTGTCCAGCGGGCGGGCGGCGATTTTGGGCTACACCATGCCCATGTTTTCAGCTCTGCTGGGGGCGCTGGTGTTTGGCGACCGGCTGGCCCAGCGGGCCTGGGGCGGGGTGGCGGCGGCATCGCTGGGGGTGGTCTTGCTGCTGTGGCACGAAATCTCCAACCTCACGGGCAAGCCCGTGGGCGTGTTGCTGGCTTTGGGCGCGGCCAGCACCTGGGCGCTGGGCACACAGCTGCTGCGGCGCACCCAAATGCCGGTACCCATCTTGACGATTTCCTTCTGGATGGCGGCCCTGACCACCTTGGTGATGACGGCCCTGGCTTTTGTTCTGGAGCGCGATCAGTGGCATGCGCCTTCAGATGCAACCTGGGGCGCCATCGCTTTCAATGCATTGCTGGTGTTCGGCTTTGCGCAAGCGGCTTGGTTTTACCTGGCCCGCAGCTTGCCGCCGGTGGCCTCCACCCTCAGCGTGATGCTGATCCCGGTGCTGGGGGTGTTCACCGGCGCGGTGTGGCTGGGTGAAGTCTTGCACTGGCAGGACTGGGCGGCTGTGCTGTTGATGATGGTGTCGATCGCAGCCGTGCTCTGGCCCAAAAAACCCAAATGAGCAAGCTCAGGACTGAACGGTCTTGAGCGCCAGCACCAGATCAGCCCAGGCCTTGGCCTTGTCGGCGGGGTTGCGCAGCAAATACGAGGGGTGGTAGGTCACCACCACCGGCACGCCTTGGTGGGTGTGGACTTGGCCGCGCAGCTTGCCCAGAGGCTCGGTGGTTTGCAACACCGACTGCACCGCAAAGCGGCCCATGAGCAAGATGATCTTGGGTTGCACCAAAGCCACTTGCCGCACCAGATAGGGCGCGCAGGTGGCCAGCTCCTCGGGGCTGGGGTTTTGGGTGCCGGGGGTGCGGCACTTGGTCACGTTGGCGATGTAGACACCGCCTTCGCCCTGGGCCTTGCGGCTCAGGCCCACGGCTTTGAGCATGTTGTCGAGCAGCTGCCCGGCTTGGCCCGCAAAGGGTTCACCGGCCAGATCGTCCTCTTCGCTGGGGGCTTCGCCCACGACCAGCCAGTCGGCATGCACATCGCCCACACCGAACACCGAATTCTTGCGCTGCGCGCACAGGCCACAGGCCTCGCAGGCGGCCGCCGTTTGTTGCAAGGCGGCCCAGTCCATGCGGTCCACACCATCGGCCAAAGGCTTGACGGCCAGCGCGGGTGAGGCGGCACGGGCAGGCGGCGGCGCCAATGGCGCGGGCCTGGCTGGCGGCTGCGCCACCGATGGGGCGGCGGGCGTCACAGCGGCTGGCGCAGCAGTGGCCACAGGCGCTTGAGCGGCTGGCGCATCGGGGGCGACCGCAGGCTCTGCCGGCGACGATGGCCACCACACGCGCACGCCCATCTCGGCCAGCATGGCGCGTTGGCGGTCGTCCAGGTCAAATCGGGTGGGGTCGCTCATCAGTCAATCCGGTTCACAGCTTCAAACTCATCACCACCGCGTGTTCACGCTGTTGGCGGTCTGCTGGATAGTAATCCTTGCGCAGGCCCACACGCACAAAGCCATAACGCTCGTACACCTGCAAAGCGCGGGCATTGCTCTGGCGCACCTCCAGCCACAGCGTTTGTGCGCCCACGTGGCGCGACATCAGGCTCAAGGCATCGAGCATCATGTGCGCCCAGCCTTGGCCCTGACGGACCGGGGCCACGGTGATGTTGAGCAAGTGCATTTCTTCCACGCCGTGCATGGCCAGAAAGTAGCCCAAGAGTTCATCGCCCAGCCACAGGCATTGGGCCTCGAACAGCGGGTTCAATGAGTCGCGGAAATTGCCGCGCGACCAAGGGTGACTGTAGGCCGTTTGCTCGATGGCCATGACCGCATCCAGGTTCTCGGGTGTCATGCCCCGCAAGGTGACGGCATTGCGGATGTCTTCTGTCGGCTGCGGGCGGGCGGACATGGTGGCGCTCATGGGGTCTCCGCGGCCTTGGCCAAAGCCGCCTGGGCCTTCATGGCTTCGCGCTCGGCGGTGGTGTTGGCCACTTTGTCACGGATGTACAAGGGCATGGCCTGATCGGCGGGCACCGCACGGCCTTGCGCCCACAAGGCAGGCGCCAAACGCAGCAGGGCCGATGCCGTGGGCAAGGCCGCCAAGCGTTCAGGGCCAGCAAGCAAGCGCGGGCCATAGGCCTCAAACACATTGCCCGCCAGCACAGCGGCTGTGGCCTTCACTTGCTCGGGTGCGCTGACCTGCAAGTCCGACACGCCCTGCCAAGTCTGGTTGACCGCAGTCCATTGGTAAGCCGCGCTGTACACCTCGTCCATGCGGGCGTCCAACATGGCCAGCACCGACACATCGGCATCGGCCGCCCCGGCTTGCACACGCTGCCAGCGGGCTTCTTCGGCCACGGCCAACAAGGTGTCCACCGGCAAGACGGGCAGGTCCGCACCAAAGGCCAAGCCCTGGGCCACGGCACAGGCCGTGCGCAAACCCGTGAACGAACCCGGGCCCCGGCCAAACACAATGGCCGTGAGCGAGGCCAGGGGCATGTCGGCTTCGGCCAGCATGGCCATGACGGCTGGGATCAAACCACTGGACGCTTGTGCGCCACCGGGCAAGGTTTGCGTCCAGACCTGATCGCCTCGGGCCACGGCCAAAGACAGCACATCGGTGCTGGTGTCCATGGCCAGCCATCGCAACTCGGTTGAATGAAGACTCATGCTTTGCTTTCAGCGGCAGGCTTGGCCTGACGCACCCCAAACAAAATACCGCCGGTGACCAGCGCCAGCCCGGCCAGCAAATTCCAGTGCATGGGCTCGCCCAAAAACCAGACCGCCCCCAAGGCCGACAAACCCGGCACCAAGGCCGTGATCATGGTCGAGCGCACAGGACCAAAGTGCCGCACCATCTGCGTGAAGGTGATGCCCGAAATCACCACCGAGCCCACGCCCTGAAAGGCGGTTTGAAACAAAATCTCGGACCACGGCGCTTGGGGCAAATGGGTGGGCAGCACACCCGTGATGGTGAGCAGCGCGTAGGCCGGCACAAAAAACACAAACGCAAACGCTGTGATGGCCATGGTGGCGCGCACCGCGTCCAGGCCAAACCGGCGCACCGTGACGCTGTAGGCCGCCCAGCTGCAAGCGGCGCACATGAACAGCAAATCGCCCTTCCAAACATCGCCGCCCTCAAAAGCCTTGAGCAAACTCAAGCCCCCCACCAGCAAGTCGCCCAGCACAATGAAGCCCAAGCCCAACGCCCGACCAGAAGAGACCTTTTCACGCAGAACCAGCCAGGCCAGCAAAGTGGTCCACAAGGGCAAGCTGCCGGGCAACAAGACGCTGGCATGGGCCGCCGGCGCAAAAAAGAAACCGCTGTAGGCCAGCACGGCGTAAAGAAGGCCACCAAAAAATCCGGCACGCACGGTCTGCCCCCAAGGCAAGGGCGAAAGGCCCAACAAGGAACCGGTTTTTTCGCCACGCTGGCGAGCAGGGCGCATGAGCCACCAAGCCCAAGGCAAGAGCACCGCACTGGCGCCCAAGATGCGGGCGAGCGCAATGTCCAGAGGCAGCAACCCCCGCGAAGCCGAGGCCCGCGCAATGACAATGAATCCGGTCCAGATCAGCACCGTGATGACGGCCGAGGCCAGGCCCACGGTTCGAGAAGAAAATCGCATGGCCCGAATCATACGGCCCCACCTGCACAGGCGCTGACCGTTAGACTTGCGGCATGAAGTTTTTCGCTCTGGGTTTGCGCCCTTTTTTGAGCCTCTGCATGGGCCTGTGTGCGGCACTGAGCACCGCCGCCAGCCTGGCCCATGACTTGCCGCCTGCCACGCTGCAAGCGCTGCGCCAAGCCAATGTGCCGCCCTCGGCCATCAGCGTTCAGGTGACCCCTTTGGGCAGCGCCACCCCACGCTTGGCACACCGGGCGCAAGTGGCTGTCAACCCCGCCTCGGTGATGAAGCTGATCACCACCTATGCGGGTCTGTCCTTGCTGGGGCCCGACTTCATCTGGCGCAATCGCGTGTATGCCGATGGCCCGATCAAGGACGGCGTGCTGCAAGGCAACTTGATCGTGCGCGGCAGCGGCGACCCCAAGCTGGTGATCGAGCGGCTGCAAGACCTGATGGCCCAGCTGAACGCTTTGGGCCTGCGCGATGTGCGGGGCGACATCGTGCTCGACCGCAGCGTGTTCGAGATCACGCCGCGCACCGAGGCGTTTGACGACGAGCCCCTGCGCCCCTACAACGTGAGCCCCGATGGCTTGCTGCTCAATTTCAAGGCGCTGATCTACACCTTCACACCCGATGCCAGCACCGGCCAAGTGGCCGTGCGGGTGGAGCCGCCATTGGCCGATTTCGATGCGCCACGCAGCGTGCCCATGGGCAACGGCCCTTGCCAGGACTGGCGCAGCCAGCTGCGGGCCGACTTTTCTCAGGCGCACCAGGTGCGCTTTTCGGGCAGCTACCCCGCCAGCTGTGGCGAGCGACCTTGGCCTGTGGCCTACCCCTCACCCGAGGTCTATGGCAGCAAACTGATCCAAGCCGCGTGGTTGGCCAACGGCAACCGGCTGGGTGGCCAGGTGCGCTACGGCAGTCTGCCGGCCAAAGCGCGTTTGCTGCTCGAAGCCCCCTCGCTGCCATTGGGCGAGGTGATTGCCGACATCAACAAGTTTTCGAACAACGTGATGGCGCAGCAATTGTTTTTGACGATGTCGAGCGACATGGGCGCGCCCGGGCGTTTTGAGGCCTCGCGCCTGCGGGTGCTGCAGTGGTGGCGCCAGCAGTTGCCAGCGCAAGACGAGCCGGTGCTGGACAACGGCTCGGGCCTGTCGCGCACCGAGCGCAGCAGCGCCCAAGCCCTGACGGCTTTGCTGCAATCGGCCAGCAACAGCCCCCATGCCCAGGCCTTTCAAAACTCTTTGTCGGTGGCGGGGGTGGATGGCACCAGCGCCCGCCTGCGCGATCGCAACCCCAACTCGCCGGTGATCGGCCAAGCTTGGCTCAAGACCGGCTCTTTGCGCGATGTGGCCTCGGTGGCCGGTTTTGTGCAAGGCCAAAGCGGCCAGCGCTACGCGGTGGTCGCCATCATCAACCACCCCAATGCCAACCAGGCCCGGCCCGCACTGGACCAGCTGCTGGAATGGACGGTACGGGACACGAACAACACCGACAGCCCCCGCACTGTGGCCAAACGCCAGCGACAATGAAGCCATGAACCTGATCGACTGGGTCGGCACCGCTGCCGCCATCCTGACCACCGCCAGCTTTGTGCCCCAAGCTTGGCACACCTTCCGCACACGCGATGTGAGCGGCATTTCACTGGGCATGTACAGCCTGTTCACCGTGGGCGTGGCGCTGTGGCTGGTCTACGGCGTGCTGATGGTGGCCTGGCCCATCATCATCGCCAACACCATCACCACCAGCCTGGCGTTGATGATTTTGGTGATGAAGCTGCGCTACCGCTGAAACCTCAGGCGGCCGCCCTTTGCAGGCGGTCGCGCACGCCTTCCCACTCGGGGGTGTCTGGCGGCAGCTGTACCCAAATTTGCGAGACGCCCCGCGCGTCCAGTTCGCGCAGCACGCTGAACAAATTGTGTGCGGCTTGCTCGGCGCTGCTGGGCTGGGCGCGCCAGAGTACGCCTGCACCGGCATCGGGTCGCACGGCGGACCACACGCCCAGGTTGTTGGCATGTGGGCCCAAGGCTTGCAGTTTGGCCTCAATGTCTTGCGCCGCCATCAAGCGCACTTTAGCGCGTGGCGCGTAGTGCGATTCGAGCGTGCCTGAAGCCCTCGGGGCGGCTTGGGCCACGGCTTCTTTGTCCAGCACCGGGCGGCCGCAAGCGGCTTCGATTTGCACACGGGTGATGTGCCCTGGGCGCAGCAGCACTGGCGCACCGCGTGTGCAGTCGATGATGGTGGACTCGATGCCCACTGCGCATTCGCCGCCATCCAAAATCAACAAATCTTGGCCCAGCTCAGACTGCACATGCGCTGCGGTGGTGGGGCTCACCCGGCCAAAGCGGTTGGCGCTGGGAGCGGACACGCCCTGCACCCCCAAGGCCGCACAGGCTCGCAAAAGCTGCTGCGCCACCGGGTGCGAGGGACAGCGCAAACCGATCGAGTCTTGCCCACCGGCCGAGGCGGTGGCCACGCCGCTTTGGCGCGGCAAGATCAAGGTCAAAGGGCCGGGCCAAAAGGCATTGATCAGCGCTTGCGCAAAGTCGGGCACTTGTGCGGCAAACACCGGCACTTGCGCAGCGCTGGCCACATGCACGATCAGCGGGTGATCGGCCGGGCGGCCTTTGGCCACAAAGATCTGGGCCACGGCCGCATCGTCGGTGGCGTTGGCCGCCAGGCCATAGACGGTCTCGGTGGGCAAGCCCACCACATGGCCGTCACGCAAAGCCTGTGCGGCTTGCGCGATGGCGCTGTCGTCTGCCGTCAAGATCATTTCAGAGCGCTTCAATGCCAAGCAAGGCCGCCGCCTGCAAAGCCGTGGTACGCACCGCCTCGGGCGTGGCCCCGGTGATGTTCAGGTGGCCCATCTTGCGGCCGGGCCGGGCCGAGAGCTTGCCGTACAGGTGCAAATGCGTGCCGGGCAAGGCCAGCACCTGGTCCCACGCAGGCGAGCCGCCTTCGGGCCACAGGTCGCCCAAGAGGTTGAGCATGATGGCCTGTGAATGTTGGCGCGGCTGCGTGAGCGGCAAGCCGGCCAATGTGCGCACTTGCAAATCAAACTGCGACTGGTCGCATGCGTCCAGGGTGTAGTGGCCACTGTTGTGGGGGCGGGGCGCCATTTCATTGACGACCAGCTGGCCGCCTTCGAGGATGAAAAACTCCACGCACAGCACGCCCACGTAGTTCAGGCCTTCGGCGATGGCGCGTGTCGCGGCCACGGCTTTGTCGGCCAATTCGGTGGGCACAGCGCCCTCGGTCACGGTGGTCACCGCCAAAATGCCTTCGCGGTGCAAATTCAGCTGCACCGGGAAATTCACCATCTGCCCATCGGCGCCCCGCGCCACCAGCACCGAGCACTCGGCCTTGAGGGGCAGCATTTTTTCGAGCACGCAGGGCACGTTCTTGAGTTGCGCCCAAGCATCGGCCAGCTCTTGCGCCGTCTTGACGCGGATCTGGCCCTTGCCGTCGTAGCCCATGCGGGCGGTCTTGAGGATGCCTGGCAACAAATCGGCCGAAACTGCGGCCAATTGCGCAGGGGTGGCGATCACGGCATGCGGCGCGACCGGCACGCCACAGCGCACGAAGTGGGCTTTTTCCAGCGCACGGTCTTGTGCGATGGCCACCGCGTCGGCCGAAGGGGCCACAGGGCGGTGCGCGCCCAAGGTCACCAGCGCAGGCGCGGGCACGTTTTCAAATTCGGTGGTGATGGCCGCGCAGCGTTGGATCAATTGGGCCAGGCCTTGCTCGTCCAGGTAGTCGGTCTGCACATGGTGGTGGCTCACCAAGCCCGCAGGGCTGGCGGTGTCGGGGTCGAGCACGGCGGTGAAGTAGCCCATGGCCTGCGCCGCGTGCACGAACATGCGGCCCAACTGGCCACCGCCCATCACGCCCAGGGTGGCGGGCTGGCCATTGACGAGGGCGCCGGGCAAGAGGGGTTTGTTCATGCGGCGCCCACTGGTGGCAAAGTCATGGCGCGGGCGGCAGCGGTCTGCTCGGCGCGGAAGGTCACGAGCTTTTGGCGCAGGGCGGCGTCGTGGTTGGCCAGCATGGCCACCGCAAACAAGGCCGCGTTGGCCGCGCCCGCTTGGCCAATGGCAAAGGTGGCCACCGGCACGCCCTTGGGCATTTGCACGATGCTGTGCAAAGAATCCACACCCGACAGGGCCTTGGTCTGCACCGGCACACCCAGCACCGGCACCACGGTCTTGGCCGCAATCATGCCCGGCAGGTGGGCGGCGCCGCCCGCACCGGCGATGATGGCTTGCAGGCCACGGCCAGCGGCGCTTTGTGCGTAGTCGAACATGTCGTCGGGCATGCGGTGGGCGGAAACCACGCGGGCTTCGTGGGGGATGCCAAACTGTTGGAGAATCTGGACTGCGTGCTGCATGGTGTCCCAGTCAGAGCTGGAACCCATGACCACGCCGATGAGCGCTTGAGTCATTGGGTGCTTTTCGATGTCAATGTTGAATTTTAAGGTTTCAGGCCATGTGGGCCAGAAACACAACCCGGAACACTGCCCCCATGATGGACGTCACCCTGCAAAATTTTGAAACCGAGGTGGTTGCCGCTTCGATGACCACGCCCGTGCTGGTGGACTTCTGGGCCCCGTGGTGCGGTCCCTGCAAATCGCTGGGCCCCATTCTGGAAAAGCTCGAGGAAAGCTACGAAGGGCGCTTCAAGCTGGTCAAAATCAACTCCGACGACGAGCAACAACTGGCGCAGGCCTTTGGCATCCGCAGCATCCCGACCTGCATTTTGATGATGGGGGGCAAACCTGTGGATGGCTTCATGGGCGCGCTGCCGGCAGGTCAGATCCAGCAGTTTTTGGACAAACACCTGCCCTCAGCCGACGCCTTGCAAGCGCAAGCCGTGGCCGACGAAGCGCAACAGCATTTGGAATCGGGCGACGAACACAGCGCCCGCGCCGCGCTGGAGCAAGCTCTGGCCACCGATCCCGGCAACGACGATGCGCGTTTTGATCTGGTCAAACTGCTGATTGGCCTGGGCGAGCTGGCCGAAGCCGCCGCCTTGCTGGCCCCGGCCATGAGCCGCATCCCGGTGCCGCTGCGCTTTGAGGCGCAGAGCCAGTGGCTCAATGCACTGGAGTTTGTGACCAACGACCCGCGCGGTGGCTGGACCTTGGACCAATTCGACGCGCTGATCGGCCAGAACAAACGCGACTTTGAAACCCGCTTTGCCAAAAGCCGCCTGCTGATCGCCGTGGGCGAATGGGAAGCGGCCATGGAGGAGTTGCTGGAAATCATCATGCGCGACAAGAAATGGGACGACGAAGCGCCCCGCAAAACCTTTGTCGCCCTGCTGGAGCTGATGACACCCCAAAAGCCCAAGGACCAAGACGCGACCGGCAAATCGGCCGGAGGCATCGAACTGACAGGCAAAGCGGCCGTGGAAGCAGACCCGCTGGTCGCCATGATCGCCAGCTACCGCCGCAAGTTGAGCATGGCGCTCAACTGATCTTTACGGGCAGGCTTTCAGCGCGAAGGGCCTGCCTGGCGCTCGATGGCCATGCGCAAGTTGGGCAGCAGCCCGATGGCCATCAGCACCTCGCCGACCACAAACATGGGACCCACCAGCAGGCCCACGATGTCGTCTACGAAAGCGGGTTTGCGGCCTTCCCAGTAGTGACCAATGAACTGGATGATCCAGCCGATCACAAAAACGGCCAAACCCAATTGCCAGCCCTGCAGGCCCACTTGGCCTGCCATGGGTGCCAACACATGGGCCAAGGCGATCAGCGCCCCATTGACCAGCGATGTGGCCAAGCCCAGCAAGAAGTTGCCACGTGACAGGTACCACAGGCTGGTCAGCCCCCACATCAGCCAGGCGGGCGTAATGATGCGCTCGGCCAGCACCCATGCGGGCTGGGTCAGCAAGATGCCAATGGCCATGAAGATGAGGGGCACACCCAGCAGATGGGTGGCAATGTTGCGGCGGTCGCGGTGGTAGTGGGCGTACTGCACCATCAGTGCGTTGGCGGGGCGGAAAAAACTCATCGTGTGTCTCTTTCTGTTGGCCATGGCGCCCGTATCGGCCACGGGCATGCCCATTGCACCGGTCAGCCGCCCTGCTGTCAAGCCATCAGGCGCTGCAAGGCTTCTTGGTATTTGGCGGCGGTTTTCTCGATCACCTCACGCGGCAAGCGGGGGGCGGGAGCGGTTTTGTCCCACAGCTGGCCGTTGACCTGGGCGGTCTCGAGCCAGTCGCGCAAGAACTGCTTGTCGTAGCTGGAGGGGTTGGCACCTTCCACATAGCTGTCGGCGGGCCAGTAGCGCGAAGAGTCTGGGGTCAGCACCTCGTCCATCAACACCAAGGTGCCGTCGGTGTCCAAGCCAAATTCAAATTTGGTGTCAGCAATGATGATGCCCTTGGTGGCGGCGATGTCTCGCGCCGCTTTGTACAGCGCGATGCTGATGTCGCGGATACGGCCGGCCAGATCGGCGCCAATCATGGCCACGGTTTGCTCAAAGGTGATGTTCTCGTCGTGCTCGCCCACAGCGGCTTTGGCGGCCGGGGTGTAGATGGGTTCGGGCAACAAGCTGGCGTTTTTCAGGCCTTCGGGCAAGGGCACGCCGCAGACGGAGCGGGATTCCTGGTATTCCTTCCAGCCGCTGCCGGCCAAGTAGCCACGCACCACGGCTTCGACCGGGATGGGCTTCAAACGCTTGACCAGCATGGAGCGGCCTTTGACCTGCGCCACTTCCGCTGCCGAAACCACGCTTTCGGGTGCATCGCCAGTCAGGTGAATGGGGCAGATGTTCAAGCCTTTAGGGCCGAGCTTGTCGAACCAAAACAGGGCCATTTGCGTGAGCAACTCGCCCTTGCCGGGAATGGGCTCGCCCATGATCACGTCAAACGCGCTGATGCGGTCAGAAGCCACCATCAAGATGCGGTCGTCACCCACGGCATAGTTGTCGCGCACCTTGCCACGCGCCAGCAGGGGCAAGGAGTTCAGGGCCGAGGTGTGGAGCGCAGAAGTCATGTCAATAGCCGTCAAAGCAGAAAAGAAAAAGGCCCGTTGAACAGTCAACGGGCCATTCGGGTCAATTATCGCAGGCTCTGGGCGCGATCAGTTGACCACCTGCGCCAGCTCACCCTTGGCGTAACGGGCGGCGACCACTTGCAGGGTTTCGCCTTTGATCTTGGGGGCCTGGCCTTCGCAGCCGAACTCCAGATAGCGCTGCTTGCACAGCTGCTTGGCCGCTTCGCGGGCGGGCTTGAGCCACTCGCGGGCGTCGAACTTGTCGGGGTTCTCGAACAAGAATTTGCGGCAAGCGGCGGTCATGGCCAGACGGATGTCGGTGTCGATGTTGATTTTGCGCACGCCGAATTTGATGGCTTCTTGGATTTCCTCGACGGGCACGCCGTAGGTTTCCTTCATCTTGCCGCCGTACTGGTTGATCAGGGCCAGCAGTTCTTGCGGCACGCTGGACGAGCCGTGCATCACCAAGTGGGTGTTGGGGATGCGGGCGTGGATTTCCTTGACGCGACTGATCGCCAAAATGTCGCCCGTGGGCTTGCGGCTGAACTTGTAGGCGCCGTGGCTGGTGCCAATCGCAATGGCCAATGCGTCCAGACCGGTGGCCTTGACGAATTGGGCCGCTTCTTCGGGGTCGGTCAGCATCTGGCTGTGGTCCAGCTTGCCTTCGGCGCCGATGCCGTCTTCTTCACCGGCTTCGCCGGTCTCCAGGTTGCCCAGGCAGCCGAGTTCGCCCTCGACCGACACGCCCTTTTGGTGGGCCATGTCCACCACGCGGCGGGTCACATCGACGTTGTATTCAAAGCTGGCCGGGGTCTTGCCGTCTTCCATCAAGGAGCCGTCCATCATCACGGACGAGAACCCCAGATCGATCGCGCCTTGGCAGATGGCGGGGCTTTGGCCGTGGTCTTGGTGCATCACCAGTGGGATGTGAGGCCACATCTCGGTGGCGGCCTGGATCAGGTGTTTGATGAAGGGCTCACCGGCGTATTTGCGAGCACCAGCACTGGCTTGCAGAATGACCGGGGCACCCACTTCGTCGGCGGCGGTCATGACGGCCTGGACTTGCTCGAGGTTGTTGACGTTGAAAGCTGGAATGCCGTAGCC
The DNA here is from genome assembly GCF_030053395.1 of Limnohabitans lacus. Classification (GTDB taxonomy): domain Bacteria; phylum Pseudomonadota; class Gammaproteobacteria; order Burkholderiales; family Burkholderiaceae_C; genus Limnohabitans_A; species Limnohabitans_A lacus. The sequence goes on from NZ_JASGBH010000002.1 coordinate 157,078, forward strand.
GTTGACGGCCGCATGGTCCAGCAGCTCGCGCATTGAAACGAGTGCCATGGTGGTGAATTCCCAGAGAGTTTAAAAATCGGGCAAAGCCGGGCATGTACCCGGCTTGTAACTGGGCTGAATTTTATAGGTTTCGGTCTGACAGGGGACTGAATCGTCCCAGACCTGGGGCTGCGGCTTGGGCAGACCGCAGCGGCGCAGGCATCAGCCCACGCGGCAGATCTTGAGCATGTTGGTGCCGCCGGGCGAGCCCATGGGCTCGCCACAGGTGATGGCGTAAACATCGCCCGTGCTCACGATGTTGCGCTTCTTGAGGTGACGCTCGGCTTGTTCCAGAGCCGTATCGCGGTCGGCGCTGGTGTCCATCAGCAAGGGGCGCACATTGCGAAACAAGGCCATCTTGCGTTGCGAGGACAGCTTGGTGGTCAAGGCATAGATCGGCACGTGCACCCGATGGCGGCTCATCCACAAGGCGGTAGAACCGGATTCGGTCAGCGCCACGATGGCCTTGGCGCCCAAATGGTGCGCCGTGAACAGTGCGCCCATGGCGATCGATTGATCAATGCGGTTGAAGGTCTGGCCTTTGAAGTCAGCATCCAGTTCGGGATCTTCCGCACTTTCGGCGGCCGCGCAGATCTTGGCCATCTCTTCGACGGTTTCCAGCGGGTATTTGCCAGCAGCTGTTTCGGCGCTCAGCATCACGGCGTCGGTGCCGTCCAGCACCGCGTTGGCCACGTCCGACACCTCGGCGCGGGTGGGCACCGGGTTGGTGATCATGCTTTCCATCATTTGGGTGGCGGTGATGACGACCTTGTCGTGCACCTTGGCCAGCTTGATCATGCGTTTTTGCAAAGCAGGGACAGCGGCGTTGCCCACCTCGACCGCCAAGTCGCCACGAGCGACCATGATGCCGTCGCTGGCGCGCAAGATGGCTTCCAGGTGCGGGATGGCTTCGGCGCGCTCGATCTTGGCGATCAGGCCGGGCTTGTGGCCGTATTCGGCACCGGCCACATTGCACAGCTGGCGGGCCATTTCCATGTCGGTGGCGTTCTTCGGGAAGCTCACGGCCACATAGTCCGCCTGCAAGCTCATGGCGGTCTTGATGTCGTCCATGTCCTTGGCCGTGAGAGCCGGCGCGGTCAAGCCGCCGCCTTGTTTGTTGATGCCCTTGTTGTTGGACAGCTCGCCGCCGAGTTTGACGGTGGTGTGCACTTGTTCGCCCTTGACGGCATCCACGGTGAGCACAATCAGACCGTCGTTGAGCAAGAGCACATCGCCGGCCTTCACATCGCGGGGCAACTCTTTGTAGTCGAGGCCCACGCCCTGCAAATCACCCGGTTCCGTGCGGGACGCGTCCAGCACAAACTTGGCGCCGGGCTCCAACATGACCTTGCCCTCGGCAAATTTGCCCACGCGGATTTTGGGGCCTTGCAGGTCGGCCATGATGGCCACTTCGCGGCCAGCGCGCTGCGAAGCCGCACGCACCAGCGTGGCGCGGTCAATGTGATCTTGGGCTTTGCCGTGGCTGAAGTTCAGACGCACCACGTTGACGCCGGCGCGGATCATGGCTTCGAGCAGTGCGGGATCGCTGGAAGCGGGGCCGAGGGTGGCAACGATTTTGGTGGCATGACGGGGCATTCGGGGGTCTCCTTGTAACTTGGTTTCAATTTTCCCATGGAATCGGTTACATGCCCGGTTCTTTCGGACACCCTCAGGATCCACAGCAACTGAAAACGCGCGCAATGAGTTCGAAAACATTCACATTTCTCGGCATGACCCTTTGCGGTTTGATCCTTGTCAGTCACGGGAAAACCCCAAGCGACTAAACTCGGGGCAGCGAAATCCACCGACACAGCGTCATGACCGCAAGCCAAACTCCGAATCCGAACCAACCGATCCCTCTGGATCAACCCCTGCCACACCGCAAGATCATCCGCGAGTGGCTCATCCCATTGGCCGAGCGCACCACCGTGCTGGCCTTTGTGCTGTTGATCGTGGACTATGCCCTGTTCTTTGCGCTGATCGCGGGCACCATCGCTTTTGATGCCGTTTGGGCCAAACTGCTGAGCGGCCTGGCCGCCGGTTTCGTGATCGGTCGCCTGTTCATCATTGGCCACGACGCCTGCCACCAGAGCCTGACGCCGCACCGCGAACTCAACAAGGTGCTGGGCCGCATCGCGTTCTTGCCCTCGCTCACGCCTTACAGCCTGTGGGACACCGGTCACAACGTGGTGCACCACGGCTACACCAACCTCAAGGGCGTGGACTTTGTCTGGACACCCCTGACAGCCGCCGAATTCGACGCCCTGAACCCCATGCAAAAACTGCTGGAGCGTGCCTACCGCAGCGGTTGGGCCCCTGGTCTGTATTACATGATCGAGATCTGGTGGAAGCGCGAGTTCTTCCCCAACAAAACCCACATGCCCACACGCCGCCCGATCTTCTTCAAAGACAGCATGCTGGTCAGCGTCTTTGCTGTGATCTGGATGGCGGTGATCGCTGGCGCCGCCGTGAGCACCGGTCAATCGGTCTGGTTGTCGCTGCTCTTGGGTTTTGCCGTGCCCTTCTTCTTTTGGAACAGCATGATCGGCTTTGTGGTCTATGTGCACCACACCCATGTCAAAGTGTCCTGGCACGACAACAAGGCCGCTTGGACCAAGGCCGCGCCCTTCGTGTCGACCACGGTGCACCTGACCTTTCCGTTCAACATTGGCGCCCTGATGCACCACATCATGGAGCACACCGCCCACCACGTGGACATGAGCGTGCCCCTGTACCGCCTGAAAAAGGCCCAAGCCAAGCTCGAAGAAATGCTGCCCGGCCGCATCATCGTGCAGCCCTTCTCTTGGAAGTGGTACTTCGAGACCGCCAAAAACTGCAAGATGTACGACTTCACACGCGAATGCTGGACCGACTTCAAAGGCAATATGACCAGCCCGGTGCGCGGCAACCTGCCACCGGCCGCGCAAGCCTGATCAGGGCTTGGACTCAGACAACAAAAAACCCCGCAATGCGGGGTTTTTTGTTGGGCGTATCGAAAGCCTGCGTCGGGGCTGAAGCCACCGATCTACAACATCCCGGCAGGTCGGAAGCTTCAGCTCCGACGCTCCATCAAGCCGCAGCGCGTTTGGCCAAGATCTCGAAGGCCGGCAAGGTCTTGCCTTCCAGGATTTCCAAGAAAGCGCCGCCGCCGGTGGAGATGTAGCCAACCTGTTTTTCAATGCCGTATTTGGCGATCGCGGCCAAGGTGTCGCCGCCGCCGGCGATGCTGAAGGCGCTGGACTCGGCGATCGCCTGGGCAATGACTTTCGTGCCATTGGCGAACTGGTCAAACTCGAACACACCTACAGGCCCGTTCCAGACGATGGTGCCTGCGGCTTTGAGCTGCTCGGCCAGCTTGGCCGCGGTCTCGGGGCCAATGTCCAAGATCATGTCGTCGTCGGCCACCTCGGTGGCTTTTTTGACGGTGGCGGGTGCATCGGCGGCAAAGGCCTTGGCCGTGACCACATCGGTTGGGATCGGCACCTCGGCGCCACGGGCTTTCATGGCCTCGATCACGGCTTGGGCTTCGCCCACCAGATCGGCTTCGGCCAAGCTCTTGCCGATGTTCAGGCCCGCAGCCAGCATGAAAGTGTTGGCAATGCCGCCACCCACGATGAGTTGGTCCACGTTTTGGGCCAAGCTCTTCAAAATGGTCAGTTTGGTGGACACCTTGGAGCCCGCCACGATGGCCGCCAGCGGGCGCTTCGGGTTGGCCAGGGCCTTGCTGATCGCATCGATCTCGGCCGCCAGCAAGGGGCCTGCGCAAGCGATGGGCGCGAACTGCGCGATGCCATACGTGGTGCCTTCGGCGCGGTGGGCTGTGCCAAAGGCGTCGTTCACATAGATGTCGCACAGCTGAGCCATCTTGCGGGCCAACTCTTCGTTGTTCTTTTTCTCGCCTTTGTTGACGCGGCAGTTCTCCAGCAAGACCACTTGGCCGGGGGCCACGGTCACGCCGTCCACCCAGTTGGCAACCAAGGGCACTTCACGACCGAGCAGCTCGCCCAGGCGCTTGGCCACTGGGGCCAGGGAGTCTTCGGCTTTGAACTCGCCTTCGGTGGGGCGACCCAAGTGGCTGGTCACCATGACGGCGGCGCCTGCGGCCAAAGCCATCTGGATGCAGGGCACGCTGGCGCGCACACGGGTGTCTTCGGTGATGCTGCCGTCATCGGCTTGCGGCACGTTCAGGTCGGCGCGGATGAAAACACGTTGGCCGGCGGCTTTGCCACTGGCGCACAAATCAGAAAAACGGATGACGTTCATGGGGGTCCTGTATCGGGAAAACTGTTCTCATTTTAAAAGGCGCATCTGACGCGGCCTGACAAATGGCCGGTAACGTCACCGGAACAATTCAGATTTACCAGCCCAGGCCCAAGTGCAAGGGCAGGTACACGGCCATGCCGGCCAAGATGGTCAGCAGCACGTCGCGACGCCAAAAGTAAATGCCAGCGCCCATGAAGGCGGCAAACAGGCGGGCGTCTTGCCAGGTGCTGATGAGGGTGCCTTGCACAGTGATGATTTCGGGCACCACCACCGCCGACAGTGCGGCAATCGGCGCGTATTGCAAGCCGCGTTGCGCCCAGTGGGGCAGCTGCCAGTTTTTGCTCGAGATGAAAAAGAAGCTGCGCGTGAGCACCGTCACCAGCGCCAAGCCCACGATGACGGCCAAAGTCCACAGGTCCGTGCCGCTCATGCCGCGGCTCCGGGGGCAGGGCGGAGTTTTTCCACCGTCAGGCACAAGATCACCGCCACGGCGATCGCCACCACGATGTTGAGCTTGAGCGGCAGGCTGTAGGCCACCACCGCCGCAGCGCCAGCGACCGCTGAAGACAGCATGCGCATGCGCGAGCTGGCCAGCGAGCACTGGATGCCCAGCAGGCACAAAATGCCGGCAAAGCCCAAACCCCAGCTGGGCGGAATCAGGTTGGCCAGCGCGATGCCCGCAAAACTGGCCACGATCCACGACAGCCAATTCAAAAAGTCATTGCCCGCCAAATACGCCTCTTGCTCCAGCCGCCCCTCGGCGGTCTCGGCCGGGTGGGCGTATTTGCGGGCGAACAGCACGTAGCTGATGTCGGCGGTCAGGTAGCCGTGCAGCATGCGCTGCCAGCGCGGCAAATGGATCAAAAAAGCCCGCAAGTGCAGGCTGAACACCACAAAGCGCAAATTCACACAAAAGCCGGTGGCCAAGATCACCCAAGCGGGCGCACCCGCCACGATGAGCGGAATGGCCGCCAACTGAGAGCTGCCGGCGAACACCAGCAGCGTCATGGCGCTGGCCTCGAACACGCTCATGCCCGACTTGACCATGGCCACACCGGTCATGAGGCCCCAAGCTGCAATACCAGGCGACTGGGGCGACACCTCGCGCATGCCCACCACAAAAGCAGGGTGACGGTACAGGCGGGAGAGGAAAAACATCAGGCGGCCACCAAGCGTTGGCCCACTTGCAGGGGGCAACCGCGCAAAAAGTCGGCCGCGCCCAAGCGCTTGCCACCAGGGCGCTGCAGTTGCGTGAGGCACAGCTGGCCCTGGCCACAGGCCACGCGCACGCCACTGGCGTCCGCCTGCACCACGGTGCCGGGCTCGGCGGGGCTGGCCAATGGCTCGGCCAGCGCTTGCCAAATCTTGAGGGTTTCGCTGCCGTTGGTGGTGGTCAAGGGCACGGTCATGCCGGGGAAGGGGTCAAACGCCCGGATGCGGCAAGCCAGCACCTCGGCGCTCAAGGCCCAGTCGAGTGCGGCTTCGGCTTTGTCGATCTTGTGCGCATAGTTCACGCCTTCGCTCGGCTGGGGCTGACGCTTGAGCTGGTCGATGTCGGCCAGCGCCTGCATGATGGCCTCGCCGCCCAAAGCGGCCAGCCGGTCGTGCAGCACGGCGGTGGTGTCGGTGGGCAAGATGGCCTCCGTGCGCACCAGCAGTATGTCGCCGGTGTCCAGGCCCGCGTCCATTTGCATGATGGTGATGCCGGTTTGCCTGTCCCCCGCCTCGATGGCACGGTGAATGGGCGCTGCACCGCGCCAGCGGGGCAAAAGCGAAGCATGGATGTTGAGGCACCCGCGGGGCGGCAAATCCAGCGTCCACTGCGGCAAGATCAAGCCATAGGCGGCCACGATCATGGCGTCGGCCTTCGCCTCCAGCAGCGTCTGGCGGGCAGCGGCCGCGTCTTCGGGGTATTTGCCGTCCAGGCGCAGGCTGCGCGGCTGGGCCACGGGCACAGCATGGTCCAAGGCCCATTGCTTGACGGGCGAGGGTTGCAGCTTCATGCCGCGACCGGCAGGCCGGTCGGGCTGGGTCAGCACCAGCACAATTTCATGGCCTGCCGCGTGCAGGGCGGCCATGGCCACCTGGGCAAATTCGGGCGTGCCCGCAAAAATCAAACGCATAGCAGATCAGCGCTCGGCTTTCTGAGCCTTGATCATCTTGGTCTTGATACGGCCTTGCTTGAGGGGCGAGAGGTACTCCACAAACACCTTGCCCTTGAGGTGGTCCATCTCGTGTTGGATGCAAATGGCCAAAAGGCCATCGGCTTCGATGTTTTGCGTTTGACCTTGGCGGTCCAAGGCCGTGACCTTGACCGCAGTGGCGCGCTCCACGCCGTCGTAAATGCCAGGCACCGACAGGCAACCTTCATCGCCCTTGACACGCTCGTCGCTCATCCAGGTGATTTCGGGGTTGATCAAGACCAGCGGCTTGTTGCGCTCTTCCGAGGCGTCGATCACCACCAAGCGTTGGTGCACATCGATTTGCGTGGCGGCCAGACCGATGCCATTGGCGTCGTACATGGTCTCCAGCATGTCGTCGATCAAGGCACTCAAGCGCTCATCGAAGGCGGCGACGGGTTGGGCCACCTTGTGCAGGCGGGGGTCGGGATAGCAAAGAATAGGAAGCAGGGCCATGGGTCGTGTGGGGCAAAGGTCAAAACCGATGCCCTATTGTCCCTAATTTCGGATGGACTTGCCGCTCAACGGCCAGCCGCGCACGCTCCGAAGATGTTCAGCTCAGGCTTGGCCAAGGCCGTGCCCACCTGATTGAGGTCCAGCATGGAGTGAAACAGGTTGTCGTGCGACCACGATTTGCCCGCCTGGGCCTGCAGGCAGTCCATGCGCCAGCCGCGCTGCTGCTGCATGGGTTTGGACAGCCAGGCCAACATGGGCACATGCTTTTGCTCCACAGGCGCCATGCGGTAGGGCATGCCGTGCAGGTACAGGCCTTTTTCACCCAGCGATTCGCCGTGGTCCGACAGGTACATCAAGGCCGTGGGCCGCGACTGGGCCTGCAACCACTGGATGGTTTTGGAGATGAAATGGTCTGCGTACAGCACCGAGTTGTCGTAGCCATTGACGATTTGCTCTACCGGGCAGTTTTGCAAAGCACTGGTTTTGCATTCGGGCTTGAACTGTTTGATGGCCTCTGGCGAGCGCTTGTAATAGGCAGGGCCATGGCTGCCCATCTGGTGCAAGACCACCACCGTGCCCTTGGCACGTTTGGCCGGGTCCAGCAAGCTCAGCTGCTTGGGCAACTCTTGCAACATGATTTCGTCAAAGCACTCACCGTCTTGGCAATACGCGGGCACTTTCAGGGCCTGGGTTTCGTGTTGCGCCACCCGGTTGCACACGCCTTTGCAGCCCGATTGGTTGTCGATCCACAGCACCGCCAGGCCCGCGCGTTGCAGCACGTCGAGCAAGCCTTCGTAGGGCTGGTCACTGCTTTCATAGCCCGCCTTGCCCAGGTGCGAGAACATGCAGGGCAGCGAGGTCTGTGTGCTGGTGCCGCAAGAGCTGACGTCCGAGAAATACACCAGATCCCCCTGCGCCTTGAGCTTATTCAGCTCGGGGGTGGTCTGCCGCGCATAACCCGACAAACCAAAGTTGGCCGCTCGCACCGTCTCACCCACCACCAGCACCACCAGGGGGGCCTCTTTTTCAGAAGCGGGCACAGCCAGCAGTTTGGCGTCTTCGCCAATGGGCAACAAAGGCTTGGCCGCTTGCGAAGCCTGGCCCACCGACAAACGGACCACCGCGTACACGCTGTTGAAAGGGTTGGCCATGTAGCGCAAGGTGATGTGGTTGCGCATGAGCGAAGCCAAATCTTGGAAAGACGCCCAGACGAACATGAACATCAACGCCCAAGCCAGCACAAACAGGCCCAGCTGGCGCAGCAGCAAAGGCTTGAGCCTGACCGCCCGCACGGGCTGACGCCACCACCACAGACCCGGCAAGACCACGCCCAAAAGCAAAGCGCCCAACATGCGCCAAGACAGCAAGTCACGCACTTCGCGCGCATCGGTGTGCACGACGTTGGCGATCATGCTCGCGTCGATCACCACGTTGTAGGTCAGCATGAAATAACTGCTGGAGGTCACCACCGCCATGAACACGATGCCAGCCGGCTTGAGCCACTTGGGCCACACGAAAAACAGCAGCAGCCAGCTCACCATGCTCAGCAAGATCAGCATCAAGCTGCCCAGCGTGGTCAGCGCCTTGAAGCCTTGTGTTTCGGGCAGTTGCCAGACCGTGAGCCACAAAGGCAAATTGCCCGCCGTGGTCAGCCAGACGGCCAGGACCAACAACAAAGTGGTGGGATGCCAAGGCTGTTTGTAGATGAGGCTTTTCATGAGGCGCTTTGATGATGAAGGCGGGGCTGATTTTAGTCGGCCAAGGTGTCTGCGCCGTGAAGGCTCTGAGGGCATGACCGTGGTGTAATCCTGCCATTCTTTGGACCCAGCCCCCATGCAGATGCCCCTGACACGCGAACACAGCCCCCTGAGAGACCTGACGCTCTACAGCGTGGTGGCTTTGCTGTGCGTGCTGGCCTGGGACTACTCGGGGCTGGACTACCCCGTCATGCAAGCGCTGGGCAATGCGCAGGGCTTTGCGCTCAAAACCAACTGGTGGCTCGAAGAGATCTTGCACACCAAAGCCCGCCAGTTGTCGGGCGTGGTGCTGGCCGTGCTGGTGCTCATGGTCTGGTGGCCGCGTGGCTGGTTTCGCGCCCTCAGCCGCCTGCAGCGCATCGAGATCGTCATGGGCGTTTTCTGGGGGCTCTTGTGCATCAGCAGCCTCAAGCGCATCAGCCTGACCAGCTGCCCCTGGGACTTGCAAGACTTTGGCGGCGCGGCCGTCTATGTCTCCCACTGGCGTTGGGGTGTGGCCGATGGCGGCGGCGGCCACTGCTTTCCGGGTGGGCATGCCTCGTCGGCCCTGGCCTACTTGGCGCTGTGCCTGCCTTGGCTGAGCAACGCCACCACCGAGGCCCGCCGCCGTGGCCGACTGCTCTTGGCCTCGGTGCTGGTGCTGGGCTTCATACTGGGCATGACCCAGACAGTGCGCGGCGCGCACTACCCCAGCCACACCCTGTGGACAGGTCTGATTTGCTGGGTGGTGGCCTTGCTCAACCACTGGGCATTTGACGGGCTCGCGCACCGGATTCGAGCCCGCAGCTGAAGCGCCGGGCGCTTGACGCCCTCAGCTTGCGCCCACCACAATGCCCCACAGACAGCCTGCAAGGCTGCACAGGGAGACAAGCATGGTGGACACCCCCGAAGAACTCGGCGCGTGGTTGCGACTGTCGCTCACCAGCGGCATCGGCAACGAAGGCGCACGCAAACTGCTGGCCGCCTTTGGCCAACCCGAGCAGGTTTTTGCACAAAGCGAATCGACCTTGCGGCAAGTGGTCTCGGCCACGCAGGCCCGGCACCTGGCCAGCCTGCCAGACGGCTGGGCTGAACTCACCCAAGAGACCTGGGACTGGCTGCAAAACCCACCCTCTGCCGACACCGCTTGCGCGCTGGTCACGCTGGGCGATGGCGACTACCCGGCGCCCTTGCTGCTCATCCCCGACCCACCTTTGATGCTGTATGCGCTGGGGCAAACCGCAGCGCTGCAAAACCTGAAGGCCGAGCAATCGCTGGCCATGGTGGGCAGCCGCAACCCCACCCCCCAAGGCCAGGCCAATGCGCGTGAATTTGCCCGCGCCTTGGCCAGCAGCGGTTTGACCATCGTCTCAGGCATGGCGCTGGGCATCGACGGCGCAGCGCACGATGGCGCACTGCTGGGCGCTGGTGTCCAGGCTCTGGCCACCATCGCCGTGGTCGGCACGGGCCTGGACCGGGTCTACCCGCGCCAGCACCGCGAGCTGGCGCACCGCATCGCCCAGCGCGGCCTGATCCTGAGCGAATACCACCTGGGCACACCGCCGCTCAACGCCAACTTCCCCAAGCGCAACCGTTTGATTTCTGGCTTGTCGCAAGCCACCTTGGTGGTGGAAGCCGCGCTGCAATCGGGCTCATTGATCACCGCCAAACAGGCCCTTGAACAAGGGCGCGACGTACTGGCCATTCCCGGCTCCATCCACTCGGCACAAGCCAAAGGCTGCCACGCCCTGATCAAGCAAGGCGCCAAGCTGGTGGAGTCGGCGCAAGACGTACTCGAAGAGCTGCGCCTGCCCGACCCGTTTGCGCAAGTGCCGCTGGCGCTGGATGTCGCCAGCACCGGGGTGGACAGCGAGGATGAATTGCTGCCACTGATGGGCCACGACCCGGTCGGGCTCGACGCCCTGCAAGCGCGCTGCGGCTGGCCCACGGCCCGATTGCAAGCGCAGTTGTTGGAGCTGGAATTGATGGGCCAAGTGGGGCGCTTGCCCGGCGGGCTGTTTCAGCGCATCGGCTCGGCCTAGCACCGACCTGCAGGGGCACCCGAAGGTGCCCTTGCGGAGAGTGACGAAGTCTCAGACCACCGCGCCCGAATTCTCATCGCTGTTGTCGCGGTCTTTCTTGATCGGCTTGATCAGGTCTTCGCGCTGGATGCCCAGCCACATGGCAATGGCCGCAGCCACAAACACCGACGAGTAAATGCCAAAGCAAATGCCAATCGTCAACGCCATGGCGAAGTAATGCAGCGTCTCGCCGCCAAACAGCAGCATGGACAGCACCATGATCTGGGTCGAGCCGTGGGTGATGATGGTGCGGCTGATGGTCGAGGTGATCGCGTTGTCGATGATCTCCACCGTGTTCATCTTGCGGTAGCGGCGGAAGTTCTCGCGGATCCGGTCAAAAATCACGACCGATTCGTTCACCGAGTAACCCAAAACCGCCAGCACCGCGGCCAGCACCGCCAGAGAGAACTCCCACTGGAAGAAGGCGAAAAAGCCCAAGATGATGATCACGTCGTGCAAGTTGGCGATGATGGCCGAGACGGCGAACTTCCACTCGAAGCGGATCGCCAGGTAAATCACGATACCGATCACCACAAAGGCCAGCGCCTTCAGACCGTCTTCGGCCAGCTCGTCACCCACTTGTGGGCCGACAAACTCGGTGCGGCGCAGCGTCACCTCGGCGTTGTCGGCCTTGAGGGCCGTCAGCACTTTTTCGCTTTGCTGGGCCGAGCTCACGCCTTTTTGGGCAGGCAGGCGGATCATCACGTCGCGGGCGGTGCCAAAGTTTTGCACCTGCACCTCACTGAAACCCAAGGTGCCCACGGTGGCACGCACCTTGTTCAGGTCGGCAGGCTGGCTGTAGCTGACTTCCATCAGCGTGCCGCCCGTGAACTCCACCGACAGGTGCAGGCCACGGCTGAACAGGAAGAACACCGCCAGCGCAAAGGTCACGAAAGAAATCGCGTTGAACACCAACGCGTTCTTCATGAACGGGATGTCTTTTTTGATTTTGAAAAATTCCATGGTCTTTTCCCCTTAATCGGCTTTCACCGCAGAGCCGCCTTCAGGCCGCCAGACCGTGCCAATCGACACCGACTTGAGTTTCTTTTTGCCGCCGTACCAGAGGTTGACCAAGCCGCGCGAGAAGAACACGGCCGAGAACATGCTGGTCAAAATGCCGATGCAGTGCACCACAGCGAAGCCACGCACCGGGCCGGAGCCAAAAGCCAGCAAGGCCACACCCGCGATCAGCGTGGTGATGTTGGAGTCAAAAATCGTGGCCCAGGCGCGGTCGTAACCCGCGTGGATGGCCGCTTGCGGGCTGACACCGTTGCGCAGCTCTTCACGCACGCGCTCGTTGATCAGCACGTTCGAGTCGATCGCCATGCCCAGCGCCAGCGCCATCGCGGCCATGCCGGGCAGGGTCAAGGTCGCTTGCAGCATCGACAAAATGGCCACCAAAAACAGCAAGTTCACCCCCAGCGCGATGCCAGAGAACAAGCCGAACATGGCGTAGTAAATGCACATGAAGGCCACGATCACCAGGAAACCCCAGGTCACGCTGTTGAAGCCCTTGGCGATGTTTTCAGCGCCCAAGCTCGGGCCGATGGTGCGCTCTTCGATGATCTCCATCGGTGCGGCCAGCGAGCCAGCACGCAGCAGCAGCGCGGTGTCGTTGGCTTCGGCCGTGGTCATGCGGCCCGAAATCTGCACGCGACCGCCACCGATCTCAGAGCGGATCACGGGCGCCGTCACCACTTCGCCCTTGCCTTTTTCAAACAAGAGGATGGCCATGCGCTTGCCGACGTTCTCGCGGGTCACATCCTTGAAGATGCGAGCGCCCTTGGCGTCCAGCGTCAGGTTGACCACAGGCTCTTGGGTCTGGTTGTCAAAGCCAGGCTGGGCATCGGTCAGGTTGTCGCCGGTCAGCACCACTTGCTTTTTCACGATCAGCGGACGGCCTTCGCGCTCCAGATAGCGCTCGGTGCCAAAGGGCACGATGCCGCCAGGCTGCTCGGCGGCACGCGCTTCGGTGCTCTCGTCCACCATGCGCACTTCCAGCGTCGCGGTGCGGCCCAAAATGTCTTTGGCCTTGGCGGTGTCTTGCACGCCGGGCAGTTGCACCACGATGCGGTCCAGACCTTGCTGCTGGATCACCGGCTCGGCCACGCCCAGTTCGTTGATCCGGTTGTGCAAGGTGGTGATGTTTTGCTTCAAGGCCTGCTCTTGCACCCTGCGGGCGGCTTCGGGCTTGACGCTGACCACCATGCGGAACTCGGCACCTTCGGCCACGTCCTGGGTTTGCAAGTCGGCCAACTGGGCCGAAATCAAACGCTTGGCGGCTTCGAGCTGCTGCGCATCGCGCAGGCGGATCTCCACCGTCTGGCCATTGCGGCTGATGCCACCGTGGCGGATGTCTTTTTCGCGCAGCAAGCTGCGCAGGTCACCGGTGATGGACTCCACGCGTTGCGTCAGCGCCGCTTGCATGTCCACCTGCAGCATGAAGTGCACGCCACCACGCAAGTCCAGGCCCAAATACATGGGAGAGGCATGCAAGGCGGTCAGCCAATCGGGCGAGCGCGACACCAGGTTCAGCGCCACCACAAACTGCGGGTCGGCGGCATCGGGAATCAGGGCTTTTTGAACCGCGTCTTTGGCCTTGAGCTGGTTGTCGGTGCTGTCAAAGCGGGCCCGGATGGAGCCGCCTTCGAGGGCCACGCTTTGGGCATTCACGCCCGCAGCCTTGAGCGCGTCTTCGACTTTTTGCAGCGTGCCGGTGTCCACCTTGATGGTGGCCTTGCCCGAAGACACCTGAACGGCAGGCGCCTCACCAAAGAAGTTGGGCAGGGTGTAGACCACCCCCAGCAACAATGCGATCACGATGATCGCGTATTTCCAGACCGGGTAACGGTTCATAAGGACTCGCGTACAGGATGAAAAACCGGGGCGACAAGCGCCCCGCTGAAAAAGCCGAAACCGGAGGGAATTACTTCAAAGTGCCTTTGGGCAAAACCTGCACCACAGCGCTGCGCTGCATTTGCACTTCCACGCCGGCGGCAACTTCCACGCCGATGTTGCTGTCACCGATTTTGCTGACCTTGCCCAGCAAACCGCCAGCGGTCACGACTTCGTCGCCCTTGGCCAGTGCGTCGATCATGGCGCGGTGCTCTTTTTGCTTTTTCATCTGGGGGCGGATCATGACGAAATACAGCACCGCGAACATCAGCAGCAAAGGCAGCATGCTCATCAGGGTGGACTGCATGTCGCCACCAGCAGCGGCAGCAGGAGCGGTTTGGGCAAAAGCGGAAGAAATGAACATGGGGAAACTCCACAAAAACGGGACATCTGTCTTCTGCCCCGCGCCAAAGCGCCACCGGGCAGACCAACGAAGGATTGTATGCGGGGCTATGATGCCCCCGAATGCACCCGCCGTCGTCGGGTTTTAGGCCTTGAGAAGGCCAATTTCACCTCGAAAGTCCACATTTGACCTTCCCTGTTTGGCCTGTGGCCGCCCTGCTGGGCTCGCTGGTTTCACTGTCGATCGGCACCTCGTTTGCCAAAAGCCTGTTCCCGGCCGTGGGGGCCGAGGGCACCACGCTTTACCGCCTGGTGTTTGCCACGCTGATGCTGATGGCGTTTTGGCGGCCCTGGCGCCGCAGTTGGGTGTGGGCCGATGCCTGGCCGCTGGGGCTGTATGGCGTGACGCTGGGCGTGATGAACCTGCTGTTTTACAACGCCATCAAGACCATTCCTTTTGGCCTGGCCATCGCGATCGAGTTCACCGGCCCGCTGGCCGTGGCCCTGTGGACCTCGCGCCGGGCCAGCGACTTGGTCTGGGTGGCGCTGGCCGTGGTGGGCCTGGGCCTGATCTTGCCCTTGCCGGGCGCCAGCGACGCACTGGACCCTGCTGGCATGGCCTTTGCGCTGGCGGCTGGGGGCTGCTGGGCGCTGTACATCGTGTTTGGCCAACGCGTGGCCAAGCGCTACGGCGGCATGGCCACGCCCATGGGCATGCTGGCCGCTGCCCTGGTGGTCACGCCCTTTGGTCTGTACGAAGCGGGCAGCGCCTTGCTCAACACCCAATGGCTGGCCGCAGGCCTGGCCGTGGCCTTGCTGTCGAGCGCCATCCCCTACACGCTGGAGATGTACGCCCTGAACCACCTGCCCAAAAACACCTTCAGCGTCTTACTCAGTTTAGAGCCCGCCGTGGGTGCGTTGGCCGGCTGGGTGGTGCTGTCCGAGCGGCTGAGCACCAGCCAATGGGCCGCCATGGCCTTCATCATCGGCGCCTGCATGGGCAGCGCTGGGTCGGCCGGCAGGCGCAGCGCCAACAGCCCCAGCAGCCCTTGACGTTCAGTCGAAGCGGTGGCGCCAGCTCAGGCGCAGCTGGCGCGGCTCGGCCGGGTGCACATGGCGGTCCCAGACGGGCACGGCCTCGCCCTTCAAACGGGATTCGTAAAAGTATTCGATGTCCTGGCTGCGGGTGTTGAACAGGTTGAACACATCCAGGCTCAGCCGGTTGCGTGCATCCCAACGGTAGCCCACGCGCAGGTTGCCGATCAGTGACGAGGCCGACCGGACCGAGGCGTCTTCGATCAAAGGGCGTGGCCCAAAGTAGCGCACGCGAAACGACCCCGACCAAGGGCCCCACGCGTCCAGCGTGATGCCCAAATTGGCCGTGGTGGTGACCGCGCCCGGAATGAAGGGGCCGGCCGCATCGGCGTCGGTGAAGCGCGCACGCGACCAAGACAGGTCCGCGTCCAGCGCCACATGCTGGCCCACCCGCACAAAGTGCCCCCACTCCAGCCCGGTGCGGCGCGAAGGGCGCGAGGGCTCGGTGGTGCCCGCATCGCCCACAAACAGCAACTCCGAGTCGGACTTCAATTGCCACAGTGACACCGTGGACGTCCAGCCCGGCTGCACGGTCCAGCGCACACCGATTTCCGACGCACGCGTGCGCACCAGCGGGCTGACGGGGTCCACCGGCTGGATGGTGCCCCGCGCATCGTTGGAATGGAAACCCTGGCCGTGGTTGAGGTAGACCTCGGCCTTGTGCCACGGCCCCAAGACCAGCCCCAACTTGGGCGAGCTCATGTGCGCATTGGATCGGCCTGAATGCTGAGGCAAGGTCGACGCCACATCGAACTGGTAGGCATCGGCACGCAGGCCCGCGATGGAGCGCAACCAAGGCCACCAGCGCACATCGTTTTGGAACCAAATGGCCGCGCTGCGCTGCACCACTTGGTCTTGTCGCACAGTGCGCAGCAGCTCGCGCTCACGCGTGGCGTACAGGCCGATGGGCGCGATGTTGTCTTGGCGCAGCTGCAAGCCATAGCTGTTGTCCACCGCTTTGTCGCCCCATTGCGCCGGCACCGATTGCGAGAGCGCCAAGCCCATCGCCTGGCGCTGCTCGCGCTGCATGAACTGGTCGCCGGTGGGGCAGTGGGTGCTGGGGTCACTCAGGCAATACTGAAAGTTGGACCACAGATCGAGCGATGACTTCAGCCACCACGCGTTGGCGCGGGTGCGCGTGTCGCCTTGCAGCCAAGACCATTCGCCCGACAGGCTGTAGCGCTGCGTTTGCCCGCCGGTGGTGCTGTCCAAGCTGCCATAGCGGCCGATCACGCCTTGGTCGATGGCGCGCTGGGGCACCTGGTCGGTCGAAGTCCATTGGCCTTTGTAGGCCATGGCCGTCAGCGAAAACCCATTGAGCGCACTGCCATCGCTGTAACGCAGCACCCCATTGAGCTTGCGCAAGTCCTCGGGCGTTTGCCAAGGGCCGTCGTTGCGAAAGGCCTCCAGGCCATAAAGCAGCTGGCCCTGCCCGGGTGCCGCCGTGGGCGAGCCCGCCAACAACATGCGCCGAAAGCCGCCTTGCCCCAGTGTGACTTGCGCCAAAGGGCTGTCCATCTGCCGCAGGTAGTCGATGTGGGCCGTGCCCGCCGAAGCGAAGTCGCCCACCTGCGCGTCGTAAGGGCCTTTTTGGTAGCGCACCTTTTGGATCAGCTCAGGGATCAAAAAGTTCAGATCGGTGTAGCCCTGCCCATGCGCGTGGCTGGGCATGTTGACCGGCATGCCCGCCACAAAGGTCGCAAAGTCTGTGCCGTGGTCGAGGTTGAAGCCGCGCAAGAAGTATTGGTTGGCCTTGCCGTCGCCCGCATGCTGCGTGACCATCAGGCCGGGCACCATCTCGAGGACCTCGCCGGGGCGCAGCAATGGCATGGTGCGCAAACGCTCGCCCGAGACAATGCCTTCGCTGGCCGAACGCGCCAGGCCCGCCATGTTTTCCAGCTCGGCACGCACCTGCACCGTGTCAGCGCCTTGCGCCTGCACGCTGGCGCACAGGCCCACGCTGGCTGCTGCCCACAGCAGGGGCAGCGATGGGCGCCAATGAAGCGGCACGGCCATCGGCGCGCTCAGCGCCCCACGAACACGGGTTTTCTGCGCTCGGCAAAGGCGGCGCGGCCTTCGGCAAAGTCCACGCTGTCGCTGGTCATGTGTTCGCGTGCGCGAAGGCGTTCGGTGTCCATCTGGCCTGCGGCGATTTCATTGATGGACTTCTTGGTTTCTTGCACCGCCAAAGGGGCGAGGGCCAGGATGTCGCTGACCAGCATTTGCAGGGTCGCAGCCCAATCCGCGTCCGCGACCAAGGCCTCGAACAAGCCCATGGCGTTCAGTTGCTCGGCCGAGAAAGGCCTGGCCGTCAAGAATGCACGCTTGGCCCCCGCCACGCCAAAGCGGCTGACGTAGCGCTGCAAGCCGCTGGGGTAGTAATGCAAGCCCAGCGCGGTGGCGGGCATGCGCCACTCGATGCCCTGCAAGCCGATGCGCAGGTCGCAGGCCAGCACCACATCGGTGGCGCCGCCATACACACTGCCATTCAAGGCGCAAATCGTCACCGGCCGCAGCTTGGCCAGCGCGTCGGGGATTTCTTCAAAGAAAGTCGAGCCGTGGCCAGGTTCGTTGAAACCGCTGATGTCGTAGCCTGCGCAAAAGACCGGCTTGGGCTGGCCTTCGGTGTTGGCGGTGAGCACCAGCACGCGCACATCGGGGTTCTGGTTCACCGCCTCGAAATGCGCCAGCAAGGTCTTGAGGTCGCCGTTTTCCAGTCGGTTGCGCTGGGCCGGGCGGTTCAAGGTGAGGGTGGCCACGCCGCCTTCGATGTGCAGGGCTGGGGCAGAGGGCTGGGCGGGCAAGAGGGGCATGGGGCGATCCAGAAACAAAAAAGGCGTCCGAAGACGCCTTGATTGTAGAAAGCAGCGGGGCAGCTTATTTGGCTTTGGCCTTGCTCATGGCGGCTTTGACCGAAGCTTCAGCTTGGGCAGTGGCGGCCTTGATGTTGGACTCGGCGGTGTCAGCGGCTTGCTTGGCCACTTTTTTCAGGGTTTCAGCAGCGCTTTGGCTGGCTTCGAAAGCGGTCTTGATGGCGGCCACAGCGGCGTCAGAGCCAGCAGGAGCGTTCTTCAGGCTGTTTTCAACCAGGCTTTTGACCGCTTGCTCGGTCTCGGCGAACTTGCCTTCGACGGCTTTGGTGAATTCAGCGCCGGTGGTGTTGGCGATGTCGGTCAGGTGACGGCCATAAGACACGGCTTTTTCGAAAGCGGGTTGCACCAAGGCAGCTTGAGCGGCCAACAGGTCTTGGGGGTTCTTGGCAGCGAACATGGCTTGCGCGTTGGCGAAAGACTCACCCACAGCGGCTTTGCCAGCGGCCATGTTCAGCTCAACCAGGCGCTCGAAACCAGCGAAAGCCGATTGCGACAGGCCAGCAGCGGCCTTCAGGTTGGCTTGTTGGGAAGCGACGAGTTGTTCGGCATTGAAGGTCATGTGGGACTCCTTGAAAAGGTTTGTTGCAGTGCAGCAATTTGAACACCAGCCATGGCCCAAAGCAAGGGATTACCCGAACTTTAGAGGCGGCACTCCAATTTAAGGGAAAGGCGTGGCTCTTTACACTTGGGGCATCGGGCCCTGTGGCCCCAAAACCGGGCAGGTATGGAACTTCTGAGTTTTTTGTTTTTATGCGGCGTGGCCATGCAATGGCTGAACAAGCAAGGGCAGCGCAAACGCACGGCTTTGCTGGCGGAGCACCTGCGTCCCTACCAAATTGAAAAACACATGGAACAGTTGACCAGCGCCTACATGCGGGCGCTGGGCGAGGCCGAGCCCGAGCGGCAGCAGCAGATCTTGCAATTGCAAGAGATGGCCGAGCAGCAACTGGCCGAGGAGTTCAAGGCTTTGGCCAAGGATTTCGGGCGGCTGGCAGCCCCCGAAACCCGGGGCTTCAAGATCGCGTTGCCCTACATCGACCAGCTCTCGCCCAAAGCCACCTTCGACATGCGCCGTTTGCTCGAAGTGCACGCCCAGGGCATCGACCGGGCCATCGCGCAAACGGCGCAGGGCGCCAAAGAGCGGTCCTTTCGCATCATGGCCGAGATGTTCTTGATGCAGCACAGCTGCCACTGGTTTTGCAAATCCAAAACCATCGCCTCGGCCCGCATGCTGACCCAGCACCAAACCCGTTACGAGCAAGCACTGGACGGCGTCAGCCCCGCAACGCGCGAGGCTTACCTGGCCGTGGTGCTGGCCTGAGGCCCTGCCTCAATTGGCCTGCGCCGTGGGCGCCAAGATCTCGTGGATGCTGATCATCGCGGGGCCCAAAAGCACCGTCAGCAGCGCCGGGAACACACAAAACACCAAGGGGATCAGCAGCTTCACGGGCAGCTTGGCCGCGGTTTCTTCGGCCTGCAGGCGGCGCTTGGTGCGCAGGGCTTGCGAATGCACCTGCAGTGACTCGTTGACACTGGTGCCCAGCAGATCGGCTTGGATCAGCATCACCACCAGCGCGTCCAGGTCTTCCAGCCCGATGCGCGAAGACAAATGCCGCAAGGCATCGGCCCGGCTCGCACCGGCGCGCAATTCCAGACCGGTCAACTCAAACTCAAAAGACAACTCCGGGCTGCTCAGTTTCATTTCGCGCCCCACCCGGTCGATGGCGGCGTCCAGCCCCAAACCAGCCTGCACGCACACGCGCATCAAATCGAGGGCATCTGGAAATGAATTGAACAAGGCCTGCTGGTATTTCTGCACCCAGTGGGCCAGCACGGCATTGGGCAGGTAGTAACCGAGCACGGCGCACGACAGCAAGATGGCCATGTCCACCGACTGCGCGAAATTGACCTTGATCTGCCACAGCACCAACATGGCCACCCCGGGCAGGGCGAACGTCAGGGCCGTCTTGCTGGCCAGATAGACCATGGGGGCCAAACGCGAATGCAGGCCTGCGTTGTAAAACCGCAGCCGCAAGCGAAAGGTCTGCGCCGGATCTTCCGGTTCGCTGCTCGAGGACAAAGGGCTGAGCCACTCGAGCATCTGCTGGGTTTGCTGCCACCACTTGCCCCACCAGGCCGAAGACGCTGGTGCCGACTTGCCGGCAACATCTGCTTTCATGCTGTCCATGCGCTGGGTCATGGCGTTGGGCATCAGGACCGCCATGGCCCCATAACTGAGCCCGCACACCAAAGCGAAGACCAGCGCGTAAATCGAGAAGAGCATCCAGGACATGTTGTGCTTTCAAATGCGGACACTGACCAGGCGCTGCATCCAGACGATGCCCACCAAGGCCAAGACCAAGGAGCCGATCAAGAGTTTCAGGCCCAAGGGATCGGTCCAGAGTTTGGAGATGAATTCGGGGTTGACCCAGCTGAGCAAGGCCGCGATCGCAAAGGGCAAGGCCGACAAGATCCAAGCCGACAGCCGCCCTTCGGCCGACAAGACCTTCACCGTCGCGGTCAGCTTGTGCCGCTCGCGGATCAAAAAGGCCGTGCTGCGCAAGATGTCGGCCAAGTTGCCGCCCGTCTCGCTTTGCACCAGCGCCGCCACCACAAAGTAGCGCACGTTGTCGCTGGCGATCCGTTCGGCCAAATGCGGCAGCGCCACTTGCAGGGAGATGCCAAAGTTCACTTCGTCGAACACGGTTTGCAACTCACTGGCGATCGGCTGGCGCGACTCCTTGGCCGCGATCAGCAAGGCCCCGCTCAAGGCGTGACCCACCTGCAAGGCCCGGGCCATCATGTCCAGCGCATCGGGCAGTTGCCGGTCAATCTGCAGCAAGCGCCGCCGCTTGCGGTACAGCACATACCAACCCGCCACACCCCAAAGCAAGGGCATGGCGAACACCGCCAACGCCATCGGCGCACCGGCAAAAAAGACCACCGCAGTGCCCGCCAAAGTCAAGAACACCCCCATGCCAAAGGCCTGGGCCAAGCTGATGGGCAAGCCCGCCTGCACCAGCAAGCGGTCCAGTGATTTCATCACCGGCATCTTTTGCAGCCAGGCCTGCAGCGCAGCGTTCTCGCTCAGGTGGCGCTTTTGGGTCAGGCGCACCGCGTCTTCTGCCCCATCGTCTTGGGACACCACACGCCAACGCGCCAGCAAGCGTTTGCGCCCGGGGCCCATGGTGTGCTCCCAGGTCATCCACAAGCCCACCACCAGCAAAGCCGTGGCCAGACCGGCGATGCACAACGTCATCCAATACCAAACACCGCTCATGGCGGACCTCCTTCCAACATGAACATGGCCGGGTTCAAATCAATGCCCCGTGTGTGCAAGCGCTGCACAAAGCGCGGCCGGATGCCCGTGGCCAAAAACTTGCCCTGCACCTCGGAGGCCTCCGACAAACCGGTTTGCTCGAATTTGAAAATCTCCTGCATGGTGATGACGTCGCCCTCCATGCCGGTGATCTCTTGGATGCTGGTGATTTTTCGCTTGCCGTCCGACAGGCGCGAGACCTGGATCACCACCGTCAAGGCCGCTGCGATTTGCTGGCGCATGCTGCGCACATCGGACTGCATGCCGGCCATGCCCAGCATGTGCTCCAGTCGCGTCATGGCATGGCGCGGCGTGTTGGCGTGGATGGTGCTCATCGAGCCTTCGTGCCCGGTGTTCATGGCCTGCAGCATGTCCATCACCTCCACCCCGCGCACCTCGCCCAAAATGATGCGGTCCGGCCGCATGCGCAAGCTGTTGCGCAGCAAGGCGCGCTGCGACACTTCGCCCGTGCCCTCCATGTTCGGTGGCCGGGTTTCCATGCGCACCACATGGGGCTGCTGCAGTTGCAGTTCGGCGGCGTCCTCGATCGTCACGATCCGCTCGTTGGGCGGGATGCTGGCCGAAATCACATTCAGCAAGGTCGTCTTGCCGCTGCCCGTGCCGCCCGAAATCAAAACATTGAGCTTGGCTTTGATCACGCCATCGATCAGGCTGACCATGTCGGGCGTCAAGGAGTCAAAGGCCAGCAAATCCTTCATGGTGTAGGGCACCACCGCAAAACGTCGGATCGACAGCAGCGGCCCATCGATGGCCAAGGGCGGGATGACCGCATTGACCCGCGAGCCATCGGCCAGGCGCGCATCGACCATCGGGCTCATCTCGTCGATGCGCCGCCCGATGCGCGAGACGATGCGGTCGATCACGCGCAGCAAGTGGGCATCGTTTTCAAAACGGATGGCCGTCAACTCGATCTTGCCGTGACGCTCCACAAAGACCTTGTAGGGCCCGTTGACCAAAATGTCCGACACCGTCGTGTCGCTCAGCAAGGCCTCGATGGGCCCCAAGCCCAACATCTCGTCCTGTATGCCTTGGCCGATTTGCTTGCGCTCGGTTTCGTTCAAAGCAAAGTGGTTTTGAACGATGAGGTTTTCGGTCAGGCTTTGCAGTTCGATGCGCAAGCGCTCGGGCGAGAGCTTTTCCAGTCGGCGCAAATCCATCTCTTCGAGGATCTGCCGATGGATGTGCGACTTGATCTGGTCAAAGCGCAAATGGCTCAGCTTGCTGCTGCCCAAATGGGGCGAGCCCACATCGGCCATGCGCGTTTCAAAGTGGTGGCGAATGCCCGGCGATGGCTCAGGCGCCTCGGTGTGGTGGAGCGCAGACGCATCAAGCATGGGCACCCACCCAACGCGAGAGCCAAGTCTTGCTCTTGGGCGGTGCGGTTTCCAAGAAGTTGGCCCCCACCAAACGCAAAGCATCGACCACTGGATTTTTCGGATGGGTCTTGACCAAGGGTTGCCCCAGGCTGATCGACTCGGTCACCGCCTCGGCCTGCGGGGGCAAGGTTTGTGTCACCGGCAAACCGACCGCTTCTTCGATGCTCTTGAGGTCCACAAAGCCACGGCTGTCGTAGCGGTTGACCAGCAAGCGCAATTTGCCATCGGTGTAGGCCAGCGTGCGAAACAGCTTGACCAAGCGCTTGGCATCGCGCACCGAGGGCATGGTGTTGTCCATCACCAAATACACCACATCGGCCATGTCCAGCGACTGGATGGCCAGGCCATCCATGGCGCGGTGGACGTCCAGCAAGACCACCTCGTGCCGCTGACGCGCCAAGAGCAACACCTTTTCCAGCTGCTTGGCCGTGACCGACAAAGCGGTCTCGATGTCGTGGGGCGCGGCCAAGAGCACCAAGCCAGGCGCCACCTGATGCATGCAGCTGAGCAACAGCTGCCCATCGAGCCGATCGATTTGCTGCGTCAAATCGCTGATGTTGTTTTTGACAGCAGCGCCCCCTAAGTAAAAAGAGGCATCGCCGTATTGCAAATCCAAATCCAAAAAGGCACAGCTTTTGCCAAACTCCGTGGCCATCAAGTAGGCCAAATTGGTGGCCACAAAACTGGCGCCACTGCCGCCCTTGCACGACACAAAGGCCGCCACCTTGCCCTTGGGGCCTGCGCTCACGGCCTGCGCCTGGGTCTTGATCTGGTGCGATGCGCAGCGCTTGAAGGCTTCGTCCAGCGCACCCTCGGGCAGTGGCAGGTTCAGCACCTCGCGCACCCCAGCGCGCATGGCGTTGAAGAGCAAAGCCTTGTCGGTGTTGTCGGTCATCAAAATCACATACAGCTGCGGCTTGGCAAAGGTCAGCGCCTCGATCGCTTGCAGGTCCGCCGCCTCATGGAACTGCGAGCTCTCCACGATCAGCACATCGCCCGTCAATGCCGCCAAGTCCAGCGCATGCGCCGGTTGGCGCAGGCTCTGGGTCTGCACCGTGAGGCCAGCAGCCGACAAACTGCCCGCCACGGCCTTGGCCAGTGTGGCGTTGGACAAAATCAAATCGGCATTCATGACATTCCTCAACGCACACCCATGGCACCGGCGCCAGCCGCTGTGCCGGTGCCCACACCGATATTCAGCACGTTGACGGGCAGGGGCAAGACTTCAAACGATTTTTGGTAACGGTCCACCGCCGATTTGGCGATGACGCCGTCGGTGCCCACCTCGGCCACCGGTGGTTTGGGCGCTGCGGGGTCCAGCACCTGGATTTGTTGGGCCTGACGCACCGCCTCGCCAAACGAGGCCTGCGGCGTCCAGATCGATGAAGCGCAGGCGCTGAGCGCCAGCACAGCGCACAGCGCAGCGCCTTTGCCAAGCAGGCCCATGAGGCGGGGTGTCCATGTGCGCATGGGGTTCTCCTGTGGTGAAGGGTGTGTCATGGTTTGTCCTTGCCTTCGAGTTGCCCGTCCATGAACAACTCGGTGCGTGTGGGCTGCTTGAAGTTGTCGGTGGGCAAGGCGGGCCTGGCCAGGGTGGGCTTGACCAAACGCGGCGTCACCACAAACAACAGTTCGGACTGCTCTTTTTGGAAAGCCGTGCTGCGAAACAAAGCACCCAACACCGGCAACTCGCCCAAGAGCGGCAAGGCCTTGATGGACTCTGTCACATTGCTTTTGATCAGCCCGCCGATGGCAAAGCTCTCGCCGTCGCGCAGCTGCACCGTGGTCGAGGCGCGGCGCGTGGTGATCGATGGCAACAAGCTGGTTTGCCCGCCCAAGCTTTGCACCGTGGTGCCGTACTGCGACAACTCCGACACCTCGGGCGTCACGCGCAAATTGATCAGGCCGTCTTCCAGCACCGTGGGCAAAAACTTCAGGCCCACGCCAAACTCTTTTTCTTCGAGGGTGATGGACGTGCCGCCCAAACCGTTGGACTGCGGCACCGGAATGTAGATGCGGCCACCGGCCAAGAACGAACCTTCTTGTCCGTTGACGGCGGTGATGGTTGGTTCGGCCAGCACTTTGACCAGGCCTTTTTTCATCTCGGCCGTCAAAGCGATGTTGTTGCCCGTGCGGGTGCTGGTGATCGAGGTCGAGCCATTGGTCAACAACTGCGAGAGCAAATTCACCGACGCGCCACCGATGTTGCGCGTCAGGTTCAGGTCCACGCCCAACTCGTCGAGCAGGGTTTTGGAGACCTCGGCCACCTTGACCTCCAGCATCACCTGCTGGCCGCCTTCGACGCGCAGCATGTTGACGGCTTTCTTGCCGCCCGAAAACGCCTCGGCCAAGCCCATGATGCGTTGCGCCTTCATGGCATCGGCCACGCGGCCGCGCACCACCAAGGTGTCAGACACCGAGTCCACTTGCACGCCATCGGCCGTGGGCACCCACTCGCGCAGCCGGCTTTGCAAGGCATCGGTGTCCACATGCACCGTCACATCGCGCAAGCTGGTGGCACCGCCCACCGACCAGACAAACAAATTGGTCGAGCCCGTTTTCTTGCCCAGCAGGTACACCTCTTTGGGGTTGAGCAGCATCACATCGGCCACATCTGGGTTGGCGATCGAGATGCGCACCGCCTTGTCGGGCAAGCTCATCACCAGCGACTTGCCAGCGGTCAAGCGCACGGGCACTTCGACCCGCACCGGCCCTTGTGTGGGGGGCAAGGCGGAGGCCACTTGGGTGGCTTTGGCCTTGGTGCTGTCGGCCGGTTCAGCGGCCTGCGCCCATGGGGCCCAACAGGTGATGGCGCATGCCAAGGCCACAGGCCATGACTGCAAAAAGCGGCGGTTGTTTTTTTGTTCGGGGGTCTTCATGCCTTACTCCGTTGTTTTGTTCAGGCCGCGAATGACTTCGGTGGTCTCGGGCGCTGGTGCGGTGTTTTGAGGAGGGACCATGGCGGCACGCACATTGGTTTTGGGTGGCTTGGCCGCTGGAGGCTTGACGCCAGCGAAGACACTGCCCAATGCACTGGACACATTGCCCAGCGTGCTTTCTGCGGTCTCGAGCAAATCGTTCTTGCGCGCACCACCGGTCGAGACACTTTTCATGTCCACCTGGCTGCGCAAGACCAGCGACAAAGAACCGATGCTTCGCGCCAGATCAATCTTCTCGGCCTGGGCGGGTGTGACTTCCAGCGTCACGGCATTGACCACTTTGGGCTTGGTCTCCAGGTTGGAGACATCCTGCGCCACCGCCAAGACTTTGATCCGCTCGATCACGATCTTGGAGACCTGACTGTTCTTTTCGTCCACGGCATTGACCATCACATCGACAAAGGTGCCCGGCAAGGCAAAACCTGCCACACCCACGATCTCGTTGACCTTGACCGTGACAGCCCTGCGTCCGTCTTGCAGCACCGCTGACAATCCGCCGGTTTCGCCTTTGGTTGCCAACTTGGATGTCAGAATCGGTTCACCCTTGAACACCGGCATGGTCACCACACGGTCCACCGCTTGGTCGACCGAGGTCATGGGGTTTTTGATCAGGCTGGTGCTGGGCCAATCGACCAGCTCCACCATGTTGGCCTGCAAGCGGGTTCCGATTTGCAAGTCTTCGGTGCTCACCACCACATGGCTGGTCAGCACAGAGGATTTGCTGTTGAGCCAGAGGGCGGCCATGACCACGGCTGCAATGCCCAGGCCCACGGCCAGCAGCAGCATCACCACGACGCGTATGTTTCTCATTTTTTTCTTTCTTGAGGGCGTTACCAAGTTGGCCCATGCAGGTAAGCGAAGGTCCCCGCACCGATGGCCAAGGCATAAGGCATGGAGCCATGCACGGTGGACTTGTCCAGGCGCAGGGGCACATCGCCCCAGGCCAGTGAAAACATGCCGTTGCACAAGGTCTGCCAAGTGCTGCGCAAGACTTCCTGGAGGCGCGCCTTCCACAAGGCCCAAATGAGTGACTGCACCCCACCGGCAATCAGCACGGTGATGCACAGACCCATCACATCGGCGCGCCCCAGGAACAAGCCCACGGTGGCCATGAGCTTGACGTCACCGGCGCCCATGGCCCCGATGGCGTAAAACACCACAAACACCAACAGCGCGACCACTCCCCCCACCAAGGCAGACGCCAGGCCCACACCGCCTGCGGTCGTTGACCACAGCAATGCAAAAGCGCTGGCCACGACCAGCAAAGCATTGGGGATCTTGCGTTGCGTCATGTCTTTCCACATGGCGATCAGCAAAACCAAGCCCAATACCCATAGGCCTTGTGTCTGTGTGTTGAAGGTGGGCATGTTGCGCTCCTGGTGTTTCACACACGCATCAAGGTGTGGCCGCAGCGGTCAGCTTGGTGGCGATCGAAGCGAAGATGGTTTTCAGATCGGTACCGATGGTGGTCACCGATGCGGCGATGACCACAGAGATCAAGCCAGCGATCAGGCCGTACTCGATGGCGGTCGCGCCAGACTCATCGTTCAAAAATTGCGTTACAGCGGTTGTCAGATTTTTCATGATGGAACTCCAAATCAAAAGTGATGAAACGTGAGGGTTCACGCCGGTCCTGAACAAATTTCCAAGCACCGTGGAGCTACTTTAAAAATTGAAATGGTTGGGGTCTGTTCTCCATCGCACAAAAACCATGCATCTGTGCGACAGGCTTTGAAGCTCTTGTTGGCGGCTTGATTTTTGTGATGCTGAGTGTGAGCGTGCGCACCGAATGACGGGCGCAAGTGGCCTAAGGTGCGTGATCCATGCATGGCCACAGGGGCCTTGCACGCACTCGGAGAAGACACATGCACCCACTTCACATGGCCATCCGGCGGCAAGCACAGCAGGGCGCTGCCGCCGTGGAGTTCGCACTCATCCTGCCCATCTTGTTGCTGGTGTTTTTCGGCATGATCGAGTTGAGCTTGGCGCTGTACGACAAAGCCATCCTCACCAACGCCAGCCGCGAAGGCGCAAGGGCAGGCATTGTGCTGAGCTCGCCCAAACTCACCGATGCGCAAATCCGCACCGTGGTGCTCAACTACACCAACGGTGCTTTAATTTCGCTGGGCAGCACCACCGCGCCCACGGTGACCATTGAACAATCCACACCGGCGAGCTTTCCCAACCCGTTGCGCGTGACGGTGAGCTACACCTACAAGGGCTTGGGTGTGGGCACCATGCTGGGCGCATTGGGCGCGCCCATTGTCTTGACCAGCAGCACATCGATGGTGAACGAATGAAAACCGACCACACCCAACGCGGCTCGGTGAGCCTGATGGTGGCCTTTTTGTTGCCGGTCTTGATCGGCTTGGCCGCCTTGGCGATTGACCTGGTCTATTTGCAAGTCGTGCGCAACGAAATGCAAAACGATGCCGACGCCGCAGCACTGGCCGGTGCGGGCTACTTTTTTGACGGCACCAACGCCACGCCCAACTGGACCCTGGCCAGCCAAAAAGCACAAACGGCCATCACCCGCAACACGGCAGACGGTGCGGCGCTGACCACCGGCACCGTAGCCACCGGCTATTGGAACTTGGTGGACACGCCCAAAGTGCTGCAAGCCTTGCCCATGGTGCCCAAGCCCTACGATGCGCCAGCCATCCAAGTGACCGTGGCCAAGGCCAACAGCACCAACGGTGGCGAAGTGCCCACCTTCTTTGCGCGTTACTGGGGCATCGTCTCGCGGCCCATGCAGGCCACGGCTGTGGCCGGACTGTCCAGCCCCAGCACGATCTTGCCCGGTGGGGTGTTCCCTATGGCCATTGCCCAATGCCTGTACGACAACTACTGGAACTTCAACACCACCCCAGCCGGCCCCAAGCTCGACCCGGCCACCGGCAAGCCCTACATTTTCAGAATTGGCAGTGCCTACCATTACGGCACCTGTGCTTCGGGCGAATGGACCTCTTTGCTCGACGACTCCAACAGCACATCGGACATCAAAGAACTGATCGACGAAGGCAACCCGGTGGACCTGAGCATTGGCCAATCCATCTGGATACAAACCGGCGCCAAAGCCGCGGTCTTCGGCACCGTGAAAGCCTGCAGCGCAGCGGGCAACAAGAAGTGCGAGTACGTGGTCATCCCCACCGTGAACACCGTCACCTCTCACTCGCGCACGCCCATCATCGCGTTTGCCTGCGTGCACATTTTGGATGCCAACCAGGGCAGCAAATACATCGAGGCCGAGATGAGCACCAAGTGCAAAGCCCCATGGGGCACAGGCATCGGCCCCAACTACGGCGTGGTCTCGCCGCCGAGTTTGTTCAAGTGAGTCAGGCAGCGGCCCGCTGCTTCAAATACGGCCCCACCATGTGGCGGCTGGTGCGCTGAAGGCCCATCAGCAAAGCGTGGTCTGCCTGGCTGCAGCCGTAGCGGGTTTTCAGGTCGTGCTGCATCTGCGCCAGCAAATGCGCGGCCATCTCGGCATCGGCCAAGGCCCTGTGCGCACGGCCCGACGACGGCAAATGGTGCAGCGCCGCCAGCGTGCCCAACTTGTGATTGGGCGCCTGCGGGTACAGGCGGCGCGACAGCAGCAAGGTGCAAGCAAACGGATGTGCGCCGTCTTCGCCGCAACGGGCCAACTCGGCCTGCCAAAACTTTTTATCAAACGCCGCGTTGTGCGCCACCATGGGCCGCCCGCCCACAAAGCGGGCCGCCTCGCGCATCACTTGCTCGGCTGCTGGCGCGGCCTGCACCATCTCGTTGGTGATGCCCGTGAGCTGGGTGATGAAACTGTTGACCCGCACCCCGGCGTTCATCAGGCTTTGGTAGCGGTCCACCACCTGCCCACCTTCGAGCATGACGATGGCCACCTCGGTGGCGCGGTCGCCCATGTTGGGCGAGATGCCTGTGGTTTCGAAGTCGATGATGGCGATGGGGGTCATTTTCGCGGCACAGTCAATTGAGTGATGCTTTGCATTTCTGGTCTATTGGAGAAGCACCCACGAACTTTATCCTTGAGATAAGCGGCCATGGCCCGTCCGTCAACGACCATGCCACTTTCAGCAAGATTTTTTTGCGCATGCAATGCACGTTGAATAGTAGTTTTTCGGTCTGTTGTATTCATCTTGATGAAACTATAGCGAGCCTGCTTCACTCAACTCTGCAACAGCTGATCAGATGGTCACATGAAAGCCCGCTTTGATTGAACGGCACGACATTAAAGAATCCTTTAATTTAAAAACTCCCATGCACCCCGGCCCCCTCCTCTTCTGCACCGACCTGCACGGCCTACAACACGACAACATTGACAGCAGCGCCCACTGTGACGCGGAAGGCTTTTAGAATTTTTGGGAGGGGCTGCGAGTGGGCATGGCGTTGGATGTGCCCCTTGGGTAGCGCCCAATCAAAATGCGTCATATACTTTGGTATATGTCCGCGCCCAAGGAGGTCTCCATGTCACAAACTGCCAAACTTTTTGCCAACGGCCGAAGCCAGGCTGTGCGCCTGCCAGCTGCATTTCGGTTTGACACCCAAGAAGTCTTCATCCGACAAGACCCCGCCACGGGCGACGTGATCTTGTCTCGGCGGCCCGAAGACTGGCAGGGTTTTTTAACCGCCGCTCTGGCAGCCCAAGTGCCCGATGACTTTTTGGGCAGCGAAGAACGCCAAGCACAAGGCCACGCGCCAGCTCCCGAGCGAGACCCATTTGAAGACATGCCCCCTTCACTCAATCACTGACCAGCGAGCACGCCCATGTCACCGCGCTACATGCTGGACACCAACACCGTCAGCCACATCATCAAACGACACCCGCAAGTCATACAGCGCTTGCTGGCTGTGCCCATGCACACCGTTTGCATCTCGGCCATCACGGCGGGCGAATTGTCATTTGGTCTGGCCAAGCGCCCCGAGGCCATGGCCTTGAAAGCAGCCGTCACAGAGTTTTTGCGCCGTGTCGATGTGCTGCCTTGGGATGCCGCCGTGGCCCACACCTACGGCACCGTTCGCGCACAGCTGCAAAGCATGGGCACACCATTGGCAGCGCTGGACACCCAAATTGCAGCCCATGCACTGCATGCCCAAGCCACTTTGGTGAGCAGCGACAAAGCCTTTGTGCAAGTCGCAGGCCTGCAGCTTGAAAACTGGTCTTGATCAACTCCTGAACAGTTCAACACTGACAGCCCCAAGCTGCGCACACATGACCGGCCCCATCCTCTTCTGCGGCGACCCGCACGGCCAATGGCAGCACATCCTCGATGCCGCCTTGCAAACCCACGCCCGCGCCGTGATCTTGCTGGGCGACCTGGAGCCAGCCCAGCCGCTGCACATAGAGCTGGAAGCGATTTGGGAGCGGGTCTGGTTCATCCACGGCAACCGCGACACCGACCACGCGGACAACTTTGGCAACGTGTGGCACGACGAAGTGAGCGAGCGCAGCCTGCACGGTCGTGTCGTCACGCTGCCCTGCGGCACGCGCATCGCCGGGTTGGGCGGCGTGTTTCGCGGTGCGGTGTGGTACCCCAAAGACGCACAAAAGCCCAAGTTTCGAAGCCGCGAAGCGCACGCACGCGTGACGCCGCGCCAAGACCGCTGGCAAGGCGGCGTGCAACTCAAGCACTGGTCCAGCATCTACCCCGACGAGGTGGAACACCTGGCCACGCAACAAGCCGACATCCTCATCACCCACGAAGCGCCCGGCTACCACGAGCACGGCTTCAAAGAGCTGGACTCACTGGCCCGCCGCATGGGCGTGCGCATGACGGTGCACGGCCACCAGCACGACAGTATTGACAGCAGCGCCCACTGGGACGGGCAAGGGTTTCAGAGCTTTGGGGTGGGGCTGCGGGGGGTGATGGCAGTGGATGGGTTCGATGATTTTTTGGGCAGCGTCGAGCGCAGCTCACATGGCCATACGCCAACGCACGAGCGAGACCCTTTCGAAGGGA
Source organism: Limnohabitans lacus (assembly GCF_030053395.1). Classification (GTDB taxonomy): domain Bacteria; phylum Pseudomonadota; class Gammaproteobacteria; order Burkholderiales; family Burkholderiaceae_C; genus Limnohabitans_A; species Limnohabitans_A lacus. The sequence goes on from NZ_JASGBH010000002.1 coordinate 188,644, forward strand.
TGTCCGGCTCAATTGAGCTTTCTGCCCTCAAACTGGACAATTGATATCAATGACCAAATTTTGATATCATTCTCACCTTGCTTCAGGAGACCCAGCCATGTCATCCATCACCATCCGCAATTTGCCCGAAGAAACCCACAGAGCTTTGCGACAGCGTGCCGCATTGGCGGGCCGCAGCACAGAGGCCGAAGTGCGCGCCATTCTGGAGCAAGCCGCACGCCCGCAAGGGCGCATCCAACTGGGATCGCTGCTGGCCGAAATTGGCCAACAAGCTGGCGGCTTTGACTTGAATATTGAGCGCGACAAAACACCCGCAAAACCCATGGTGTTTGAATGATCTTGCTCGACACCAACGTCATCTCGGAGCCACTGAAGCTGTCGGCGGACGCGGGCGTTTTGTCGTGGATCGATGCGCAATCCATCGACACCCTTTACCTGTCCGCCATCAGCCTGGCCGAATTGCGCTTTGGCATCGCCGCCCTGCCATCGGGCAAACGCAAAGAGACCCTGCACCTGGGCCTAGAGCAACGCATCCTGCCTTTGTTTGCTGACCGAATCCTGCCTTTTGACGCCAGCGCATCGCAGGCCTATGCAGACATCCTTTCGACAGCCCGCACCCAGGGCCGAGCCATCTCGACCGCGGACGGCTACATCGCCGCCACCGCGAAGCGACATGGCTTCATGGTGGCCACGCGCGACGCCAGTCCCTTTGAGGCTGCGGGGCTAACCGTGATCAACCCTTGGACGTCCAGGCACTGACAAAGCCCATTATGGGCTTTTGATTTTTGCAAGGTAACCCAGGCAAAGCCCTGGTACACAAAGCCGCACCCTTTTCTTAAGCTGATTGCCTCACCCACATGGAGGCAACATGCACCCCGCAACAGACCCCAGCACCACGCCTGTTTATGGCGTTCGCCCCAGCAAGCCCGGCTTGTATCTGGGCTTGTTTCATGGCCGCGACACGCCCAGCCAGACCATGCACGGCTGGGGATTCGATGGCCCGGCCATTGGGCCGCTCCGGTACTTTCACACCACCTACGCCTGCTCGGTGAATGTGGAATTTGTCAGCCCCACAGATGCCCAACTGTTCACAGGCACGCACGACACGCTCATGGACTTGGCCATCAACGGTGACCTGCTTTGCTTTGACGGCAAGCTTTATGGCGATTGGACCGTCTACATGGTGACGCCCGATGAATGCTTCAGGCCACCCGACACCTTCCGGCAAAACACCCGTCCCAACGATTTGCGCAGACAAGCCAAACCGATCCCGTGGGACGAGGACAGCTAACATCTGCCGTCAGGGAGAACAACACATGCCACGATCCACCAACTGGACGCGCAACGAAACATTGGCGGCGTTTCACATTTACCTGCAACTGCCATTTGGGCAGCTGCACCGCAACCAACCGCGCATCGTGCAGTTGTCGCACTGGATGGGGCGCACCGCCAGCGCTGTGGCCATGAAGCTGGTCAATTTGGCCAGCCTCGACCCCCAAATTGTGGCCAGTGGCCGACGCGGCATGGGCAATGCATCCAAGCTTGACCAACAAATTTGGAACGAGTTTTTGGCGGCCAACGACCTCGTGGTCACCGAAGCGGCCATGTCCTTTGGCCACTATGCAGAACAAAACGGCCTACCGCCCTTTGTGGACGTGCTGGACGAAGTGCCCGACATTGCAGAAGGCAAAACCACCACGGCCATCGTGCAGGTGCGCGTCAACCAAGCCCGGTTTCGCCGCGCCATATTGGCCAGCTACAACGCCACCTGCTGCATGAGCGGCCTGCGCGTGCCCAAGCTGCTCGTGACCAGCCACATCGTGCCGTGGAGCATGGACACCCAAAACCGCCTGAACCCCAGCAACGGCCTGTGCCTGTCGGCCTTGCACGACCGGGCCTATGACCAAGGGCTGATCACGGTGTTACCGGACTTCACCATCCGCGTGGGCGAGGCGCTGCGGCACGCCGAGTTAGACCCGTTTGCACAAAGCAGCTTGGCGCAATGCCAAGGGCAAGCGATTCGCCTGCCGGAACGCTTTCGGCCAGCGCCAGCGTTTTTGGAGACACATGCGAGGCGGTTTGGGTTTTTGTGAGGGGTTGAGGTTTGCGTATTAACTTGGTGACAGGTGTGCAGCGAAAGGTGACGTGATTTAACCTGAACTGCGATCATGCAATTACACTGAACATTAACTATTCGTCTATTGAGAACTTAATAGTATTCAAAAGCTCCTATCGCCTGAAGTGAGCTATTGACCTGAATTAAATTTCGCGCTCTCTCCCATGTAGACCCTCTCGACAAACCCACGCAGATCTCTGAGGCGTTCATCATTCATCGGAATGTCATGCAATAACTTGGCAACAAACTTCGGCCCATGTGAACCAACTTCTCGACAAAAGTTTTCGATCTCACCCTCGGGAACGAGATAAATACCAATACCCTCCAAATAAATGCGTAGTTTCTGGTATTCAGTTTGTGCCGTACCTGACGGAATTCCGCGTTCGCCATAACGTTTGACGTGATTCCACGACGACCCTTGTTTCATGGCTTCCAACACTTCGCTTTTAGGCAGCTTATCCTGTTCAGATAAATTGAGGATGTTAACAATACTTTTCTTAATTTCATCGGGTGATTTCGGTTTGATACCCTCGCGGACCGCAGCGTCGACTCGAATCCAAAATGGCTCGATGGATTCCCAATTACCCCCAAAAGCCGTCACAGTTGTTTCGACAAGATTTCGCTCAGACAAGAAATCAATATCAAAAACAGCTTTCACTGGAACGCCAATCTTTCGAAGCACTGATGCAACCTTGGGAATGCCGTGTTTTCCGCCAGTGGGAACATACGCAGTATCTGGCCAAGGAGTATCAGAAAGACCACCAAGATAATCGCCAACTGAATTAAAAATTCGGCAATCGCTGTCGTCTTCGCAAATTATAGTTTGTTCATGAAATACTCCATCTAAGGCGTTAGAGTATCTTAATTCAGGCCTCTCCCAAAGCTCACGAATGGTATCAGTTGAAGTTTCTGCAATCGTATTTACCGAACCATTGCGTGTAATACGAAGGACCCGAACCGATCCCTTTGTTCCCTCAAGGAAGCCTTTCATAATATCGCTACTGTGGGTAGCAACAAATAGTTGTCCAGTGACTTCTGCTGCGAGCGTTTCACCTAGTCGTCGCATTTGTGGTGGGTGCAAAAAGGCCTCAGGTTCGTCAATTAATGTTACATCAACCTCCGATGCAATTGCCTCAAATAAAATTCCCGCATATCCCTTAATTCCATCGCCCTGCTGATCTAACAGAGGATTCTGAGTAACTAAAGCCACATATTGATCGGATGCTCGATCAACCAGCCCTGGCTTATTTGGAATTTGACCAACATGAATCGGAAGTTTACTGCCGTCTCGAAAATTAAAAAACATATCTTTACCGAAGGCGGACCGAAAGAGACCACTGATCTTCGACATCAGCGCATCATTGTCATAAAGCACATGCTGCGGGCGAGTTTTAGGCTCACCAGGTGATATGCTCGGCTGCTGAGCACAGATATTCAGACGTTCGCTAGCAGAGATATTTCGAATAAAGCCATTTGCCAGGCCATGAATAAGATATTCATTTTTCCAGAAGTTAACATGCCGTTCTGGCAGCGACCAGTTTCGATAGTAATAATTATTATCTTTGAATACAGCATTTGCTTCCAAGAATGCTTGTAGATCTTCAATTGAGCCGCTCTTTGAAAGAGTAATCTCCTTAACCACAGTAGTACGTACCGTCAACCCATTCTGACAAATGGCAAGGATATCTCGTAGTGACTGAGATTTTCCGCTGTTATTTGGACCAACCAATATAACTTTCTCCGTCGGACCAAAAGCTACAGTTACACCATCTGAGAAAGTAATTGAAGCAATAGATGCAGATGGCTGAACCAGTGGTACAGAGGGATTATTTTTTTGTACAGATGTCGAAGTTATTTCATCCATTACCACTCCTTTATTCATACGCGTACCGAATTACATCCAGCATAACAAATACCAGAGGCGATGCTGCATCGCAATCTGCTATTTTACATTTATGAAGTCGCACATAAAAGCTTAAGTCTCTCATATTCAATAAATGAAAAAAATGACATCGTGATAAATTTATTAGTTGCCCCATGCCGGCCCCCCTTATTAAAAATGAGGACAATCAAAGGCAACATCAACGCATGGCCAGAAACTCCGTAAATGACCACCCAGCCCGATCTATCGTTCACCGTCGGCTACTACAACGACCGCGCCGAGCAGTTTTTCAGCTCCACTTTACGGGTGGACATGGAGCCAATCTACGAGCGCTTTCTTTACGGGCTTGCACCGGGCGCAAGCATCTTGGATGCGGGTTGCGGTTCGGGGCGTGATGCGCGTGCATTTGCTGACCGGGGTTTCAGTGTCAGCGCTTTTGATGCGTCTGTTGAACTGGCCAAGCGGGCCAGTGAGCACTGTGGTTTTGTGGTGGATGTGCGGCGCTTTGAAGATGTGGACGAGGTCGCTCAATACGATGCGATTTGGTGCTGCGCGAGCTTGCTGCATGTGCCGCTTTTAGACATGCCCAGGGTGTTGTCCAAATTGTGGGCGGCGCTCAAAGCTGGTGGCCGCATTTATGTGAGCTACAAGCTTGGCAGCGGCGAGCGTGAGCACGACGGGCGACGGTTTACCGATGCCGACGAGGACACCGTGCGGGCTTGGCTGGGGGCCATGCCCGAGTTGCTGCGCATGGAGTTGTGGCAAACCCAAGACCAACGGCCAGACCGCACTGAAAGCTGGACCAATGCTTTGGCCCACCGTTCGACTGGGCCTGACAAGCGACTGGTCACGGGCGGTGACGACCATTTTTTGCCGCACCTGTCAGCCGCTTTTGCGCGTTCCAATCAAGCCGATTTGGCGGTGTCCTTTGTCAAGACTTCGGGGCTGCGTTTGCTGTTGCCCGATTTGCAGGCCATGGCAGAAGCCGGTGATACCCATCGCGTTCGGGTGTTGACCAGCGACTACTTGGACATCACCGACCCAGAGGCCTTGCGTTTGCTGCTCTTGCTGCAAGAAAGCGGTGCCGAGGTGCGCGTGTACGCCACTCAAAACCAAGACAGCTTTCACCTCAAGGCCTATGTGTTCGCCCGCTTCGAAGCCGGGCAGTTGGCGTCTGGCACCGCCTTCATTGGGTCCAGCAACATCAGCAGTAAAGCCCTACGCGATGGGCTGGAGTGGAACTACCGCGTGGTGTTTCCGCAAGACGCCGGTTATCTGGAAGCACGCGAACGGTTTGAAGAACTCTTTGCACACCCCAAAACCATGGCCTTGACCGACAGCTGGATCGAGGCCTATGAACAGCGGCGCTTACCGCCCACGCGCTCGGTGGCACCCGGTAGCCACGAACAAGAAGCGCCACCACTGCCCAACGACATTCAGCAAGAAGCCCTGACCGCACTGGCCGAAACCCGCGAAAACGGTTACCGGCGCGGCTTGGTAGTTTTGGCAACAGGTCTTGGCAAAACATGGCTGGCGGCTTTTGATGCAGTGCGCATGGGGGCTCGGCGCATTTTGTTTGTGGCGCATCGCGAAGAAATTTTGAGCCAAGCGGCGGCCACCTTTATCCGCATCTTGCCCGGCAAGCGTGTGGGTTATTACACCGGGCGTAGCCGCGATGGCGATGTGGACGTGCTGTGTGCATCGGTGCAAACGCTGGGCAAGGCGGCGCACTTGGAGCGCTTTGCGCCGCAGCACTTCGATTACATCGTGGTGGACGAATTCCACCATGCCGCTGCGGCCACTTACAAGCGCTTGTTGGCGCACTTTGCACCCTCGTTTTTGTTGGGCTTGACGGCCACACCAGACCGCACAGACCAGTCAGACATCTTGACTCTGTGTGACGACAACTTGGTCTTCGGCTGCAACCTGTTTGCGGGCATCACCATCGGCTTGTTGGCCCCGTTTCATTACTACGGCGTTCACGACGAGTCGGTCGATTACAAGGAAGTGCCTTGGCGCAATGGACGCTTTGATCCTGAAGCACTGTCGAACAAGTTGGCCACATTGGCGCGTGCGCGTCATGCCCTGGCGCAATGGCGGGCCAAGGCCCAGAAGCGCACGCTGGCGTTTTGTGTGTCCACCCGTCATGCCGACTTCATGGCCGAGCATTTCACGCGGGCTGGCGTGTCGGCCGCTGCGGTGTATGCGGGCTCTGTGCTGGGGCGTGCACAGGCGCTCGAAAAACTGGAAGACGGCAGTTTGCAAGTTTTGTTCTCGGTGGACTTGTTCAATGAGGGCGTGGACTTGCCCAGCATTGACACGGTGCTGATGCTGCGGCCCACCGAATCCAAAATTTTGTTTTTGCAGCAGCTGGGGCGTGGCCTGCGGCGGCACGAAGGCAAACAGCAGTTGGTGGTGCTGGACTTCATTGGCAATCACCAAGCCTTTTTGGGCAAGCCGCAAGCCTTGTTTGGCGTAGGCTCCACGTACAAAGCTTTGGCTGAGTTTGGGCGTAAAGCAGAAAAGAACGCACTGGCGCTGCCAAACGGTTGTTACGTCAATTACGACCTGTCGATCATCGAGTTTCTGAAATCGCTCGATGGCGCCGGAACGCAAAAGGACTATGAGGCGCTTCGGGCTGTTCTGGGTCGCAGGCCCACCCTCACTGAGTTTTACCACTCGGGCAGCAGCATGCAGGACATGCGTCGGCGTGAAGGCCATTGGTTTGCACTGGCCCAAAGCATGGGTGATTTGTCTGCGGACGAAACCGCCGTTGCCGAGCGTTTCCAAATGGTCTTGCAGTACGTGGAAACCATGGAGATGAAAAAAAGCTTCATGGCAGTCACGCTTGAGGCGTGGCTTGAACTTGATGGCCTGCGCCAGCCTGTTGCGCTGGGCGTTTTGGCCGCCCACTCGCGTGGTGTGCTCGACCGTCGTCGCCCTTTGTTGTCCGACCTCGATGCCAAGATGCTGACCACCCCGGGCACCGACGCCGCGTGGCAACGCTATTGGCTGATCAACCCCATCACAGCCTTAACTGGGGGCAACTCCAAAAACCCTGCATCGGTCCCGTTTAAGGCAATCGATGGCAGCTTTGGACTCAAGCAGACTCTTTTGGAATCAGACGTGGCACCGCTGACGGACATGGTGCAAGAACTGGTCGATTACAAACTAGCCGCTTACGAGGTGCGCAGGGTGGCTGTCCAGCCCGCCAGCAATGTGATTCCCTTCCCCGTCAAGCGTCGCGAGACAGTGGAGTTGCCGTATTTCCCCAACCTCAAAATCGCGTGCGGCCATTTCAAAACCGGGCGTGCAGACGCCGAAGAGCACAGGGCTTTGCCGCTGGCCTATGGCACGCTGGACCCGAGTCGCCACTTCATTGCCCGCGCATCGGGCAACTCGATGAACGGTGGCAAAAACCCGGTGCTGGACGGCGACTATTTGCTGCTGGAATTGATCACGCCCAGTCGGGCAGGCTCGATCACGGGCAACGTGGTGGCCATCGAGCGGCAAGACGACAGCGGCGACAACCAATACCTGCTGCGGGTGGTCACCAAGGGCCGCGATGGCCAATACATTCTGAAAGCCAACAACCCGGATTACGACGATCTGACTGCCACCGACGACATGCGCACGCTCGCCCGTCTGCGCAACATCATCGACCCACTGGATTTGGCGCTCGGTGAGCCTTTCATGCGCGAAGACATTCCGCCGCTGTTTGGCGAGGCCTACAACCCCGGCAATTGGAATGTCGGCCATGTGGTGCTGGCCCAGAAAAAAGCGCACATCCTGCTGGTCACGCTTAACAAACAAGGCCGGGCTGACGAGCACAAGTACATGGACCATTGGATCGATGACACGCACTTTCACTGGCAAAGCCAGAACGCCACCGACCCGACCAGCAAACGCGGCAACGAAATCATCCGCCACGCCGCTTTAGGCATCGACATCCACCTCTTTGTGCGCGACGCCAAGCTGGCCGCTGGCAAGGCGGCACCGTTCACGTACCACGGCCGGGTGCGCTACCAGTCGCACCAGGGCAGCAGGCCCATGAGCATTGTGTTTGGACTTGATGCGGCAGTGGGGTAATTTGCAGGGCTCAATTTGCCAAGTCTGCCGACGACAAAGTGAGGCGCAAGCTGCAGGATGTGGCTTTGGCCCCATCGCCCGCAGCGCGTCAAGCCGGTTTGTTCAAGATCAGTGCTTGTGCGCCTTGGTTTTGCAGCATCCAGGCGGCCGTGATGGGGCAACGGGCAGCGATCAGGTCATGGATTTTCTGAAAATCAGTAGCCAGATTGCGCTGGAAAATGGGTTCATGGTGCGCAATCCTGTTGCGTAGCTTCCTGATTTGCTCAAGCTCCGAATAAACCAAGGCACGCGTTTGTGCAGTGGTCTTCTTGGCGTCCGCATAAGGCAGCGCTTGGCGAAGGTGATGCGTCCACAACCTGGCATCAAAGCGACTGGTGAACATGGTTTGCCAGAAGACGAACTTCAAGTCAGCAATGACCTGGCCTGTTGTTGTTTTGTTGACCCTGGAGGAAAGCAGGTCTGATCGAGCGCTGTACCCGACCAAAGGGTTCGGGAGGCTACGAACGAAGCCGGCACTCCAAGGCCATTGCGGGCCATGGGCTGCAACAATCGCTTCAGAAATTGCATTGCGGATGCTGACTTCGCAAATGTGCAAAGGTGCCAGCAATGCTGCAGATACTTGAGCATTCCATGCATATAAAGCCAGCGCACTTGAAAGCGTTGGATCATCCGGCGTGGCGGCCTCATAGGTTTCGATCCTTGGCGTAGACAGAGTAGCCTTGATGGCTTGTGCCGCGTCGTGATCAGGTGTGCCGGTTGACTTCATGGCGTCTTGCAGCTTAGAATCGCAGCACTAGCCTTGGGACACGTTGGCGAAAGCTCCCCCCGAGGACAGATGAAGTCTGAAAAGCCCGCCTCGTGCGGGCTTTTTCTTTTGGATAAGCCCACGCCGGGGCCATTCAAAAAACACATGGTCTCTAGCCTCCCTGACCCAAAACTGAAGCCCACCCGGCTCTGTGGCCGTTGATGGCGTGGCTTCAGCCGCTCACCCCATCAAATATCAATATTCCCCGCCCGCAAGGCGTTGCTCTCAATGAAGTTGCGGCGTGGTTCGACTTCGTCGCCCATGAGCATGGTGAAGACGCGGTCGGCTTCGATGGCGTCGTCGATCTGCACGCGCAGCAGGCGGCGCACGTTGGGGTCCATGGTGGTTTCCCAAAGCTGCTCGGGGTTCATCTCGCCCAGACCTTTGTAGCGCTGGCGGCTGGTGGTGCGTTCGGCTTCGCTGATGAGCCAATGCATGGCTTGGCGGAAGTCGCTGACTTTTTCTTCCTTCTGGCGCTCGCCTTCGCCGCGTGAGACTTTGGAGCCTTCGGTCAACAGGCCACGGAAGGTGTCTGCCGCTTCGGCCAATGCGGCGTAGTCGGCGCCGCGCACAAAGTCTTGCGTGAGCACGCTGCTCTTGATGTTGCCGTGGTGGCGGCGGCTGATGCGCAAGATGGGTTTGTCGGTGCGCACGTCAAACTCGGCGGCCACTTCGGCGGGGATGCCGGTGGTGTTGAGTTCGCGCAGCTTGGCTTGCAGTGCGGGTGCGCTGGCAGCAGCGGTCTCCAGCGACTCCATGTTGAGCGACACGCCGTCGGCAATGGCTCGCAGGGCTTCGGCGTCCATGAAGTTGGACAGGCGGGCAATGACGGCTTCGGCCACTTGGTGTTTTTGCGCCAGAGCTTCGAGGGTTTCACCGGTCAGCACTTGCTGTGTGGCGGTGGTGATGCTGGCGTCCTTCAAGGCGATGCGCAGCAAGAAACCGTCGAGCGCGGGGCCGTCTTTGAGGTACAGCTCTTCTTTGCCGGCCTTGACTTTGTAGAGCGGTGGCTGGGCAATGTAGATGTGGCCGCGCTCGACCAGCTCGGGCATCTGACGGTAAAAGAAGGTCAGCAGCAGGGTGCGGATGTGGGCGCCGTCAACGTCCGCGTCGGTCATGATGATGATGCGGTGGTAGCGGAGTTTGTCGGGGTTGAAGTCGTCGGTGCCGCTCTTGCCGGACTCGGCGGTGGCTTTGCCGATGCCGGTGCCCAAGGCGGTGATCAGCGTGACGATTTCGTTGCTGGTCAGCAGTTTTTCGTAGCGGGCTTTTTCGACGTTCAAGATCTTGCCGCGCAGGGGCAAGATGGCCTGGAATTTACGGTCGCGGCCTTGCTTGGCAGAGCCGCCGGCAGAGTCACCCTCGACGATGTAGATTTCGCACAGCGCTGGGTCTTTTTCTTGGCAGTCGGCCAGTTTGCCGGGCAAGCCCATGCCGTCCAGCACGCCTTTGCGGCGTGTCATTTCACGGGCTTTGCGGGCGGCTTCGCGGGCGCGGGCGGCTTCCACAATCTTGCCGCAGATGATCTTGGCGTCGTTGGGGCGCTCTTCCAAAAAGTCGGTCAGGGCTTTGGCCACGATGTCTTCCACCGGGGCGCGCACTTCACTCGACACCAGCTTGTCTTTGGTCTGGCTCGAGAATTTGGGCTCGGGCACTTTGACGGACAGCACGCAGCACAGGCCTTCGCGCATGTCGTCGCCGCTGACTTCGACTTTTTGCTTTTTGGCGATCTCGTTTTTCTCGATGTACTTGGCGATCACGCGGGTCATCGCCGCACGCAGGCCGGTCAGGTGGGTGCCACCGTCACGCTGGGGGATGTTGTTGGTGAAGCACAAGACCGATTCGTTGTAGCCGTCGTTCCACTGCATGGCCACTTCCACACCGATGCTGGTGCCGGGGATGCCGCCGTAGCTGTCGGCAGGGCGCTCGCCCATGGCATGGAAGGCGTTGGGGTGCAGCACCTTTTTGTTGGCGTTGATGAAGTCCACAAAGCCTTTGACGCCACCGGCGCCAGAGAAGTCGTCCTCTTTGCCGCTGCGTTCGTCTTTGAGGCGAATGCGCACGCCGTTGTTGAGGAAGGACAGCTCGCGCAGGCGCTTGGCCAGGATCTCGTAGTGGAAGTCGTTGTTCTGCGTGAAGATGTCGGTGTCGGGCAGGAAGTGAACCTCAGTGCCGCGCTTGTCGGTGGCACCGGTGACCTTCATGGGCGAGACTTCAACGCCGTTGACTTGCTCAAGGATGCGGTTTTGCACAAAGCCACGGGCGAATTCGATCTCGTGCACTTTGCCGTCGCGACGCACCGTCAGGCGCAGCCATTTGCTCAGCGCGTTCACGCAAGACACGCCCACGCCGTGCAAGCCGCCCGAGACCTTGTAGCTGTTTTGGTTGAACTTGCCGCCGGCGTGCAGCTCGGTCAGCGCGATCTCAGACGCACTGCGCTTGGGCTCGTGCTTGTCGTCCATCTTCACGCCGGTGGGGATGCCGCGGCCGTTGTCGGTCACGCTCAGCGAGTTGTCGGAGTGGATGGTGACAACGATGTCGTCGCAGTGACCGGCCAGTGCTTCGTCGATGGAGTTGTCCACGACCTCAAAGACCAGGTGGTGCAAGCCGGTGCCATCGGATGTGTCACCGATGTACATGCCGGGGCGCTTGCGCACCGCTTCCAGGCCTTCGAGGATCTGGATGGCGCCTTCGCCGTAGCCTTCGGATGCACCGGCCTGATTGGTGTCAATCTTGGGCTGAACGGTGGTGAAGGACTCTTCGCTGGGCTTGTTTTCTTCGGTCATGGTCTGTTTTCTCTGTCGCTTGAATGGCCGAAACCCGCGAGAGGTCGCGGGTTTCGATAAGGTGGGCCTTGAGGGCTTTTGCCTTAAATGCGCATGGGCATCACCACATATTTGAAGTTGTCGTTCTCGGGGATCGTGATCAGCGCCGAGCTGTTGCCGTCGGCCAAGTCAATGCGGACCATGTCTTGGGACATGTTGCCGAGCACGTCGATGATGTAGGTCACGTTGAAGCCGATCTCGATGGCGTCACCGCCGTAGTCGATGTCGAGTTCGTCGACGGCCTCTTCTTGTTCGGCGTTGGTGGAGGCCACACGCAAGGTGCCGGGCTCCAGGTTCAGGCGCACGCCTTTGAATTTGTCGCTGGTCAAAATCGCGGTGCGCTGCAAGCACGACAGCAAAGCTTGGCGGCCCAGCGTCAGGTTGTTGCGGTGGCCCTTGGGAATGACGCGGTTGTAGTCGGGGAACTTGCCTTCGACCAGCTTGGTCACGAACTCCATGCCGTCAAAGCTGAACTTGGCTTGGTTGTTGGCGAACTGCATTTCAATCGCGCCGTCGGCGTCCGACAGCAGGCGCTGCATTTCGAGCACAGTCTTGCGCGGCAAGATGACTTCTTGCTTGACGGGCACTTCGACGTCGAGCGTGGCCGAGGTGTAGGCCAGGCGGTGACCGTCGGTGGCGACCAGGCTGAGCTTGTTGCCTTCGGCCACAAACAAGATGCCGTTGAGGTAGTAACGGATGTCGTGCACGGCCATGGCAAACGAGACCTGACCGAGCAATTGCTTGAGGGTCTTTTGCGGCACGCTGAACACGGGTCCAAAGCTGGCGGCTTCTTGCACCAGCGGAAAGTCTTCGGCGGGCAGGGTCTGCAGGGTGAATTTGGATTTGCCACCCTTCAAGATCAGCTTGGCCTGCGACGATTCGAGGCTGACGGTCTGGTCTGAAGGCATGGTGCGCAGGATGTCGATCAGCTTGCGGGCGCCCACGGTGGTGGTGAAGTCGCCGGGGTCGCCGTCCATCTCGGCGGTGGTGCGGATCTGGATTTCAAGGTCGCTGGTGGTCAGCTGCACGGCATGGCCGGTTTTGCGGATCAGCACGTTGGCCAGCACCGGCAAGGTGTGACGGCGTTCCACAATGCCGGACACGGATTGCAGAACCGACAGCAATTTGTCTTGGGTGGCCTTGAGGACGATCATTTGTCTACCTTTGGTGGTTTTTCAGGCGTCGGGCCCGGCTGGGCGACGGTTTTCAGATACAAGCGACATTTTCGCCGTTTTTTGGGTCATTTGCCCCGCCAAAGTGGCCTTGAGGCCATTCTTTTGCTGGGGTGCCTGGGTGCTCATGTGGCTCAGCCTTTGAGGGTCTGTTCCAGCACGTGCAGTTGCTGGTTCAGCTCGGTCAGTTGCTGGCGCTCGGCATTGATTTTGCGGACGGCGTGCAGCACCGTGGTGTGGTCGCGGCCGCCAAACAGCTCGCCAATCTCGGGCAGGCTCTTTTGCGTCAGCTCTTTGGCCAGGTACATGGCAATCTGGCGCGGGCGGGCAATGCTGGCCGGGCGCTTTTTGCTGTACATGTCCGCGACCTTGATCTTGTAGTAATCGGCCACGGTTTTTTGGATGTTTTCCACACTGATTTGGCGGTTTTGGATCGACAGCAGATCGCGCAAGGCGTCGCGGGCCAGCTGGATGGAGATGTCTTTCTGGTTGAAACGCGAATACGCCAAAATTTTGCGCAAAGCGCCTTCGAGCTCACGCACGTTGGAGCGCACGTTTTTGGCCACAAAAAACGCCACCTCTTCGGGCATTTCGCTGCCTTCGCTGATGGCTTTGTTGATCAAGATCGCCACGCGCATTTCCAGCTCGGGCGGCTCGATCGCCACCGTGAGGCCGGAGTCAAAACGCGACACCAAGCGCTCGTGGATGTCGGCCAGGCCCTTGGGGTAGGTGTCGCTGGTCATCACGATGTGGGACTTTTTGGCCAACAAGGCCTCAAAAGCGTTGAAGAATTCCTCTTGCGTGCGGTCCTTGTTGGCAAAGAACTGCACATCGTCGATCAAGAGCAGATCGAGCGAGTGGTAGTGGTGCTTGAATTCGTCAAAAGTCTTGCGCTGGTAGGCCTTAACCACATCCGAGACGAACTGTTCGGCATGGATGTAGAGAACCTTGGCTTCTGGGCGGTCGGCCAGCAGTTTGTTGCCAATGGCGTGCATCAGGTGGGTCTTGCCCAGACCGACGCCGCCATAGATGAACAAGGGGTTGTACAGGTGCCCGGGCTGGCCGGCCACGTGCATGGCCGCAGCACGCGCCATGCGGTTGGCCGTGCCCTCGACCAAGGTGTCAAAGGTCAGGGCCGAATTGAGGCGACTGCGGAAGGTGTTGGCCACCGGTTCGTCGGCGACCTCCAGCACTTCAGGGGCGTTCTCCATCGACGATGGCGTGGACTGACGCACAGGCCTGACGCCAGCCTCACGAGGAGTGATCGCTAACTCTATTTGGACCGGATGGCCTTGCAGGTTCTCCAGAAGTGCCGACAAGCGGCCGGCGTATTGGGCGCGGATCCAGTCGAGTTTGAAGCGGTTGGCCACGAACAAGGTGACGCGTTGCTGGTCTTCAGAGACCTGGGCGGTGAGCGGTTTGATCCAGGTGTTGAACTGCTGCTCGGGCAGCTCGCGGGACAGTTCGTCCACGCAGGTCTGCCACAGCGCTTGGCCTGCATCCATCTGAAATTCTGGGGAGGATCCCTCGGACATGTTGTATTTGTTTTTGTGGATAGAGAAGAAGAAAAACGGCAGGACAGCTGACTTTATCAAGAGCTTATCCACAATCGCAAAAGCAACTGGAAGGGCATCATAAACCACATCCACAAGATTTGGATGCGGGTCATCCCGAAAGCTTAAAAGCATTCAAATTTGCGGTGGGCCGGAAAGTTTGCGATAATCTTGGGTTTCGCCCAACGCAGCCATATGGCTCTGGGCTCAAAGGAAGAGTTATGAAACGCACCTACCAACCATCCAAAACACGTCGCGCCCGTACCCACGGCTTTCTGGTTCGCATGAAAACCCGTGGCGGCCGTGCTGTGATCAACGCACGCCGCGCCAAGGGCCGCAAGCGTCTGGCTGTCTAATGTCCATCCGGCCGTCGGGCGGTGGCTATGGGCCACGGCTGGCGGTTCATGCCGGGGCCTGGTCATCGTGCAGCGTCTAAAAACACGCCCACAATTTCAGGCCACCCTGGCTGGTGGCACCGTCTCGCGCACGGCGCATTTTGCTTTGCACCGCTTGAGCTTGACAGCACCGACACCCCCTTTGGCACAAGCCGATTCAATCGGGCCTGCACCTTCACCGGAGCAGGCCCTTTTTGACTTGCCTGATGTCTGGATGGGGGCCATGGTGCCCAAGCGCTGGGCGCGCCGAGCCGTCACGCGCAACACCATCAAGCGCCAGATCTACACCGTGAGCCAAGCTTTTGCAGCCCGTTTGCCCCTGGCCGCCCATGTGGTGCGGCTGCGCACGGGTTTTGACCGCAAACAATTCATCAGCGCGACATCTGACCACCTCAAACTGGCGGTTCGGCTGGAGCTGGAGCAATTGTTTGAACGAGCCAGCCGCCCGGAGGTGGTGGCATGATTCGGCAGTTGCTCATGGGTGTGGTTCGCGGCTACCGCCTGTTCCTGAGCCCTTGGCTCGGGTCGGCTTGCCGCTTTGAGCCCACCTGCTCGGTGTATGCCTTGCAAGCGCTGGAGCGCCATGGCGCCGCCGCTGGCAGTTACATGACCGTTCACCGCCTGATGCGTTGCCACCCTTGGTGCGCTGGTGGCAGCGACCCCATTCCCGAACAGGCGCCTCGCTTGTTCACGGCTTTGTTTTCCCCTACTTCGTCAAAGAAGACCTCATGAACGATATCCGTCGCACCATCCTCTGGGTGATTTTTGGCTTCTCCATGGTCCTGCTGTGGGACGCGTGGCAGGTCCATAACGGCCAAAAAGCCACTTTCTTCCCCAAGCCCGCGGCAAGCCCTGTCGCTGCAGCCCCCGCCAGCACGGCCAGTGGCGTGCCGACCGCATCGGCCCCCGTGGCGACCGCTGCCGCTGCAGCCACTCCTGGCCAAGTGCCTGCAGGCGCAGCCGCCGCCAGTGCCAGCGAGCAAATCGAGGTCAGCACCGACGTGCTCAAGCTGCGCTTTGACACCGAAGGCGGCACGCTCACACGCGCCGAGTTCACCCAGCACAAGGACATGGTCGATTCGAAATTGCCCTTTGTTTTGCTGGACCAAAGCCCTGTTCGCGTCTACACCGCTCAAACCGGCCTGATCGGCGGCAACTTCCCGACGCACAAGAGCGCCATGCGCTTTGCGGGTGAGAAAAGCCTGAAAGATGGCCAGAACGAAGTGACCGTGCGCTTCGAGTCCGACGTGCAAAACGGCGTGAAGCTGGTCAAGACCTACAGCCTGCAGCGCGGCAGCTATGCCATCGGCGTCAAGCACGAAGTGATCAACACCGGCACGGCCGCTGTGTCGCCTCAGCTTTACCTGCAATTGGTGCGTGACGGCAACAAGCCTGCTGGCGAGTCTTCGTTCTACTCGACCTTCACAGGCCCGGCCATTTACACCGATGCCAAGAAGTACAACAAGGTCGAGTTCAGCGACATCGAAAAGAACAAGGCCGAGATCGACAAGACCTCGCCCAACGGCTACGTGGCCATGGTGCAGCATTACTTCGCTTCGGCCTGGTTGCTCGGTGATGGCATCAACCGCGAAAACTTCGTGCGCAAGGTGGACAACAACCTGTACGCCGTCGGCATGATCACGCCTGTGGCCGATGTGGCCCCCGGTCAGTCCAAAACCGTGAGCTCGCAACTGTTTGTGGGTCCTCAAGAAGAAAAAGTCCTCGAAGCTTTGGCGCCTGGGCTGGACCTCTTGAAGGATTACGGCTGGTTGGCCATGTTGTCCAAGCCTTTGTACTGGCTGCTGGACAAGCTGTTTGGCATCCTCCAAAACTGGGGCTGGTCGATTGTGGCCTTGGTGCTGCTGCTCAAGATTGCTTTTTATTGGCTCAACGCCAAGGCCTACTCCAGCATGGCCAAGATGAAAGCCATCAACCCCAAGATCATGGAAATGCGCGAACGCCTCAAAGGCGATCCGCAAAAAATGCAACAAGAGATGATGCGCATCTACCGCGAGGAAAAGGTCAACCCCATGGGTGGCTGCTTCCCGATCATGATCCAGATCCCGGTGTTCATCGCTTTGTACTGGGTGCTCTTGTCCACCGTCGAGATGCGCAATGCACCTTGGACGCTCTGGATCCACGACTTGTCGGCACCCGATCCCTTCTTCATCTTGCCTTTGGTGATGACGTTGACCACCTTGCTGCAAACAGCGCTCAACCCCGCGCCACCAGACCCCATGCAAGCGAAAATGATGTGGATCATGCCGCTGGTGTTCAGCGTGATGTTCTTCTTCTTCCCGTCCGGTCTGGTGCTGTACTGGATCACCAACAACGTGCTTTCGATTGCACAGCAGTGGATCATCAACACCCGCATGGGCGTGCCACCGCAGTTCAATCTGCCCAAGTTCAAGTAAGCAGCGTATATGCTGATGGGGCCGCGCAAGCGGCCCTTTTTGTTTGAGGAACCGCCATGCTTGCCCGCCATCAAGAACCCATCGTCGCCATTGCCACCGCCCCCGGCAGAGGGGCCGTGGGCATCGTGCGCGTGTCGGGCCGCAACTTGTCCTCCCTCATTCAGGCCCTGTGCGGGCGCAGCCTCAAACCCCGCGAAGCCACCTACCTGCCCTTTGCCGATGCCGATGGCAGCCCGATCGACCATGGCCTGGCGCTGCACTTTGTGGCGCCGCACTCCTTCACCGGCGAAGACGTGCTGGAGCTGCAGGCCCATGGTGGGCCGGTGGTGTTGCAGCTCTTGGTGGCGCGTTGCCTGCAAGCCGCGGCCGAAACCGACCCGGCCACCGGCCAGCCACGCCTGACCAGTTTGCGCGTGGCGCAACCCGGTGAGTTTTCCGAGCGGGCCTTTTTGAACGACAAGATCGACTTGGCCCAGGCCGAGGCCATTGCCGACCTGATCGACGCCAGCACCGAAGCCGCAGCCCGCAGCGCCAGCCGATCCTTGGCGGGCGACTTTTCCAAAGAGATCCACCAGCTGCGCGATGCGCTGATCCACCTGCGCATGCTGGTGGAGGCCACGCTGGACTTTCCGGAAGAAGAAATCGACTTCTTGCAAAAGGCCGATGCACAGGGACAATTGACGCGATTGCAAGCCGCTTTGGAAACCGTGCTGGGCCGCGCCAAACAAGGTGCGCTGCTGCGCGAGGGCATCAAGGTGGTGATCGCGGGCCAGCCCAATGCGGGCAAGAGTTCGCTGCTCAACGCCTTGGCGGGGGCTGAACTGGCCATCGTCACACCCATTGCCGGCACCACCCGCGATGTGGTGCAGCAAACCATTCAGATCGAAGGCGTGCCGCTGCATGTGATCGACACCGCCGGCTTGCGCGAAGGCGAGGGCGTGGACGAGGTCGAGCAAATCGGCATTGCCCGCGCCTGGGGACAGATTGAAAACGCCGATGCGGTGCTGTTCTTGCACGACCTGACCCGTGTGGGCCAGGCCGACTATGACCGCGCCGATGCCGACATCGCCACCGGCCTGCAAAGCCGCTTGCCTGCGGGTGTGGCGGTGATCGATGTGTGGAACAAGGCCGATGCCGCCAGCGCCTTGAGCGATCGCTCGGGCCTGACCCTGTCGGCCCGCACTGGCGAAGGCCTGCAGGCGCTGCGCCAGCAACTGCTGCAACAAGCGGGCTGGCAACAAGCCAGCGAAGGCCTGTTCATTGCGCGCGAACGCCATGTGCAGGCCCTGCACCGGGTGCGAGAGCACTTGGAGATCGCCGATGCCCACTTGGCCGCACAGGCACAAAACCTGGACCTGCTGGCCGAAGAGCTGCGCTTGGGCCAAAACGCTCTGAACGAGATCACCGGCGAGTTCAGCGCCGACGATTTGCTGGGTGTGATCTTTTCGAGTTTTTGCATCGGCAAATAAGCCCGTTCCTGCGCTTGCCCCGCTTATCGCGCAAGGCCCGCAAGCACCTCACTTCATCAAAAACGCTGACCCCAATGCCAATGCATCAGGGTTTGCGTGAATGCGCACCATTTCTTTTTTATGCACAATTTTCAAATCATGCAAAATTCAGCATCCAACGCCACTTTGTCAGAACAAGCCTTTCAGGTCTTGCGCGGCGATGTTTTGTCGGGTCGCCATGCGCCAGAAAGCAAGCTCAAGGTGGATGCTTTGCAGCAGATGTATGGTTTTTCCAGCAGCCCGCTGCGCGAGGCCCTCAACCGCCTGGTGCAAGAAGGCCTGGTCAAAGCGGACGAACGCCGAGGCTTTCGGGTCACGCCCATCTCGCCAACAGATCTGGCCGACATCACCAAAATGCGTTTGATGCTGGACATCCCGGCCTTGCAAGAATCCATCGCTGCGGGCGATGACGCTTGGGAAGCTCAGATCGTGGCCGCCTTCCACCGCCTCGAAAAGATCGAGTCCCGTCTGCCCCAGGGCCCCGTGGTGCTGGACGCCGAATGGAGCCAGCGCCACCGCGACTTTCACATGGCCATGATTGCGGCTTGCCCTTCGGAGCGTCAACTGCTCTGGAGCATGAGCCTGTTCGACCAGGCCGAGCGCTACCGTCACTTTGCGGCGCGCCACCGCACCGTCTCGAAAAAGAAAGACGAAGAACACCGCACCTTGATGAAAGCGGTGCTCCGGCGTGACGGCGCGACCGCCACCGCCATGTTGTCCGAGCACATCTGCAGCACACAGACCAATGTGATGGCGGCCTTCGCTTTGCAAGAAAAGCAGCGCCGCTGATCTGCACAAAAACCAATCCCAGGAGACCCCCATGCTGAAAGTCAGTCAACCCACGCCCTCGCATTTCGGCATCTACGTGACCGATGTCGAGAAGATGGTGCACTTCTACAAAACCGTTTTCGGTCTGGTCGAGACCGACCGGGGTGTGGGCAAGACCTTCAAGGCGCCCTTGGTGTTTCTGAGCTCCAGCCCGCACCAGCACCATCAACTGGTGATCGCGGGTGGCCGCCCCGCCGAGGCGACTTTCAGCACGGTGATGCAGCTGTCGTTTGCGGTGCCCTCCATCCAGTCTTTGCGCGACTTGAAAGACCAAGCCGTGGCCCTGGGTGCCAGCAAAGTGCTGCCCTTGAACCACGGCAATGCCTTGTCGGTGTATTTCGCCGACCCGGAGGGCAACACGATCGAGATCTACATCGACATGCCTTTCTACATTTCGCAGCCGCACGGCGATCCACTCGACTTGAGCCAAGACGACGAGACCATCTTGCGCGAGACCGAAGCCATCTGCAGACAAGATCCGAGCTTCATGCCGATCGAACAATGGCAAGCGAAATTCGCCAACGCTCACTGAACTCTTCACCCATCAAGGAACACCCATGAAATTGCTTTCTTTCATCCACCAAGGCCGTGAAACCTGGGGCGCACTCGTCGGCGCAGACGCCATCGTTGACCTGGGCAAAGCGCTGCCGCAATACGCCACGCTGACGGACTACATCGCTTCGGGCGCCTACCTGAACGCCCAGCAGGATGTGGCCCATAAAACCGCCGATGTGAAACTGGCCGACATCACCTTCTTGCCGGTGATTCCCAAGCCCGAAAAAATCGTCTGCGCCGTGCGCAACTACATGGACCACCACCAAGAAGTGCTGGCCGCCGGCATGCACCGCGAGCTGTCTGAAGAGCCGCCCATCTTCTTGCGGGTGTGGCGCTCGCAAGTGGCGCACGGCCAGCCCATCATTTGCCCCAAAGTGTCGGGCTCGCTCGACTGGGAAGGCGAGTTGGCCGTGATCATCGGCAAGGAAGGCCGCAACATCGCCGAGGCCGATGCTTTTGACCACGTGGCGGGCTACTCCTGCTACAACGACGGCAGCATCCGCGAGTGGCAATTCCACGCCAAGCAAATTGCCTCGGGCAAGAACTTTGAATCCACCGGCGGCTTTGGCCCCTGGATGGTCACCGCCGACGAAATCGCCCCCAACCAGCAGCTCAAGCTGGTCACGCGCCTGAACGGCGAAGTGGTGCAGTCGAGTCACACCGGCCACATGATCTTCTCGATCGCCAAGCTCATCAGCTACGCCTCCACCATCTTCACGCTGGTGCCCGGCGACGTGATCGCCACCGGCACGCCAGCGGGTGTGGGCTGGAGCCGCAAGCCGGCCTGGTTCATGAAGCCCGGCGATGTGTGCGAGGTCGAGATCGAGGGCATCGGCACCTTGGTCAACCCGATCGCAGCCCAAGCCTGAACATGAAAGCCATCCAAGTCCAGGTGCCCGGCGGGCCCGAGCGCTTGCTGTGGGTGGATCTGCCCGATCCGCTGCCTGGCCCTGGACAGGTGCGCGTGAAGGCCCAAGCGATTGGCGTGGGCCGCCCGGATGTGTTGATCCGCCAAGGCACCTACAAATGGATGCCGCCACTGCCCGCCATTCCCGGCGCGGAATTGGCCGGTGTGGTCGATGCCATTGGCGAAGGGGTGACGCAGTGGCACATCGGCGATCGCGTGTTGGTGAGCGCCCGTGAGCTGGCGCAGCGCGGCGGCTGTTATGCCGAGGCCATCGTGGTGCCGCAAGACGCACCTTACCGCTTGCCCTCCAGTGTGGCCTTTGAAGATGCCGTCAGCCTGCCCAACTTGCAACTGGCTTTGGCCCTCTTGCGTGTGGCCGGGCCCATGCACCGTGCACAACCGCAGGTGCTGATCACCGGCGCCTCGGGTGGCGTGGCGGGCATGTTGTGTCAGGCCGCGAAAAGCCGGGGCTACAAAACCATCGGCACCAGCCGAACCCCGGGCAAATGCCAAGACGCCCTGCAGCACGGTTTTGACCATGTGGTGTGCACCGAGCAAGGCGAGCTGAAAGCGCAGGTTCAAGCGATCACACAAGGCCGTGGCTTGGATGTGGTGTTCGACCACCTGGGTGGGCAAAGCCTGATCGATGGTTTGCACGGCCTGGCGCCGCTGGGCACGCTGGTGTCCTACAACATTGTTCAGGGCCTGCCCACACAAGATGTGTTTCAGGTGCTGCGCCATTTCTTGGGCAAGAGCCTGGCTGTGCGCTGCTTTTCAATGCACACCTTTGACGAAGACCCCGAGGCCAGACGCGCATTGATGCAAGAGGCCATGGACTTGATGGCCAACGCGCAAGTGAAGGCCCCCGAACACCGGATTTTCAAACTCAGCGAGGTTCGCCAAACGCACGAGTTGCTCGATCAGGGCATGGTCAGCGGCAAGCTGGTCATGCAGCCATGAAGTTCCCCCCTGCAAGCGTCCGCAGAGAAGCTGCAGGGTTTATCCATCAGGAGACAAAAATGATTCGCAGACAATTACTCATCGCACTGAGCGCCACATCGCTGGCCATGCCCATGGCTGTTCTGGCCCAAACCTATCCAGAGCGTCCCATCAAAATTCTTCAGGGCTTTGCACCCGGCGGCAATGCGGACGCCATTGCACGGTCCGTGAGCCAGGAAATGAGCAAGGGCTTGGGACAATCCATGGTGGTCGAGGCACAGGCCGGTGCCGGGGGCACCATTGCAGCCACCACCGTGTCCAAGGCCAGACCCGATGGCTACACGCTGCTCTTGGCCACGGGCGGTCATGCGGTTGCTGGGGCCCTGTACAACAACTTGGCCTACCGCACAGTGCAAGACTTTGAGATGGTCAGCACCATCACGTATTTCCCATTTCTGGTGGTGGTGCCTGCGAACAGCAAGTATGCCAATTTGACGGCTTTGTTGGCCGCCGCCAAAGCCAACCCCACAGAAATCAGTTACGGCACGGCGGGCATTGGCTCGACCCATCACCTGGCCGGTGAACTGTTGGCCAGCATGTCCAAAACCCAATTGCTGCATGTCCCCTTCAGGGGTGACTCGGCATCGCTGACGGCATTGCTCAGTGGCGAAATCCCCATGATCATTGCACCACCCACCGCGGTGATGGCCAACATCAAAGGCGGCAAGCTGCGGGCCATTGCCACCACGGGCCCCCAAAGGTGGCAAGGCCTGCCGGATGTGCCCACGGTCACTGAACAGGGCGTGACCGGCTACGACGTGCAGTCCTGGGCTGGCTTGATGGCGCCTGCGAGCACGCCCCGTGCCGTGATCGACCGCCTGAATGCCGAACTGCAAAAAGCGATCGTGGTGCCCGCGGTCAAATCGCGTCTGGAAGACATGGGTGGCGAAGTGCGTGGCAGCACCCCCGAGGAGATGCGCTCCTTGGTGGCAAGTCAAACCCAGAAATGGATCCAGGTCGTCAACGACGCCAAAATTCCCAAACAATAAAGCCCACTGAAACAAGGACCTCTGATGTCATTGATTGAAATTCGCAAACGCAGCCTGACGATCGAAACCATCTACCACGATGGCGGTCCGGTCACGGACACGCCGCTGAAACTGGCCGCCGCGTGCGCGGTGATCAAGAACCCTTATGCCGGGCGCTACGAGCCTGACCTGATGCCCTTCATGGCGGAACTGCGGTCGCTTGGCACCGTGCTGGCGCAAGAGCTGGTGGACACGCTGGGCAAAGACAACATCGAGGTGTACAGCAAAGCGGCCATCGTGGGCGTGAACGGCGAGATGGAGCACGGCGCGGTGTGGCACGAAGCGGGCGGCTGGGCCATGCGCACCTTGCTGGGGGATCCCAAAGCCATCGTGCCTGCAGCCAAAGCCGTGGCCAGTGCCGGTTACCGCTTGATGGTGCCGCTGCATTACATCCATGCGGCCTATGTGCGCAGCCATTTCAACAGCATGGAAGTGGGCATTCAAGATGCGCCACGCCCCAACGAAATTTTGTTCGCCTTGGTGATGGGCACAGGGGGCCGTGTGCACTCGCGCTTGGGTGGCTTGACCAAAGACAAAGTCTCGGTGCACGACGGCCAACGCTAAAGCGCCGTCGCCGGGCCAAGCGCCTGGCCGCACGCACTGGTCACGTCAGTGACTGATTGGGCAAAGGTTTCATCTCAAGATGATTCCTTTGCCTTTTTGCATTGCCCACCATGGTCACAGACGCCCAACCCGCGCTCAGCCCCGAGCAAGACGCTTTTCTGCGCGGCCGATCCGATGGGGTGGGCGCCTATCTGGTGCTGCACGCCTGGGGCGTCATCGCACTGGCCATGGCGTTTTTCATCGCCTGGCCCAACCCCTTGAGCTTCGTCGTGGCCGTGATCGTCATCGGCGGCAGGCAACTGGGCTTGGCGATCTTGATGCACGACGCCGCGCACCGCGCCCTGTTCAAGACGACGTGGCTCAACGACACGCTGGGCGCATTTTTGTGCGGCTGGCCGGTGGGTGCGAGCTTGACGCTTTACCGGCCCTACCACCTGAGCCACCACCGACACACCCAACAAAAAGAAGACCCCGACCTGATCCTGTCAGCACCGTTTCCGATCAGCCAAGCCAGCTTCTGGCGCAAAATGCGTCGCGACATTTTGGGCGTCACCGGATACCAGCGGCGCATGGAATTTTTCCGCATGGAGATGGGTGATGACCCCAGCCGCGCCAAGCGCTGGCTGAACCTTTGGCGTGCCGAAAAGTATTTCGCCTTGAGCAATCTGGCCATCTTGCTGGTGTGCGCCGCTGCCGGTGTGTGGTGGGCCTACTTTGCGCTGTGGCTCTTGCCTTTGCTGACTTGGTACCAGGTGATCAGCCGCATCCGCAACATCGCCGAACACGCGGTGGTGGGCGACAACGATGACCGCTTGCGCAACACCCGCACCACCCTGACGAACTGGGGCATGCGCATGGTGCTGGCGCCGTATTGGGTCAACTACCACCTGGAGCACCACCTGTTTGTCTTCACGCCTTGCTGGAAGTTGCCCGCCGCCCACCGCATGCTGATCGCGCAAGGCTTTGGCCCGCGCATGGAGCTGACGCAGGGCTACCGGCAAGTGCTGCGCAAGGCCATCTCCAATCCGCACGACGATCCCGATCACGGCAAACCCGCCGATCAGCGCAAAAGCGCAGCCCTCATCTGACTTTCACACTTCAAGGATTGAACATGGCACATCGCCTTGACCAACAAGTGGCCATCATCACCGGTGCCAGCCGAGGCATCGGGCGCGCCATCGCTGAGGCCTACGCCGCCGAAGGTGCCAGCCTGTGCCTGGTGGCCACCGACACCGCACGCTTGAGCGAAGTCAAAGACGCACTGGGCCTGCCGGCCGAGCGGATCATGACCGTGGGCCTGAACGTGACCGACCGCGATGCCTGCTTTGCTGCGGTGGAACAGGTCGAGCAACGCTTTGGCCGTGTGGATGTGCTGATCAACAACGCCGGGGTGTACCGCGCCAAGCCCTTCATGGACTATGTGCCACAAGACTTTCAGGACATGCTCGATGTGAACCTGTTCGGTGTGCTGCACTTCACACAGGCGTGCTTGCCAGGCATGCAGGCGCGCCAGCATGGCCGCATCATCAACATGGCGTCTACCGCCGGCAAATGGGGCTCGCGCAACCAAAGCGCCTACAACGTGAGCAAGCATGCGGTGGTGGGTCTGACGCGTTGCCTGGCACTCGAGGCCAGTCCCTACAAGGTGACTGTGAACGCGATTTGCCCGGGCTTCATCCAGACCGACATGGTCGAAGAGCTCAAGGCGCAGGTGGCCAAGAGCTCGGGCATCAGTGGCGAAGACATGGTCAAAGCCGCACTGGCACGGGTGCCGCTGGGCCGTGTGCTGGACCCGGACGAGATCGCTTCTTTGGCGGTGTATCTGGGCTCGGCCGAATCTCGCGGCATGACGGGTCAGTCGATTCACCTCGATGGCGGCATGGTCTTGAGTTGAGCTTTTTTCAACGCGTTTGTGAATCGCACAGAACGCTCAGACACGTGTGAGACAAGCGTTCGGGATAACCACTACAGCCCTGCGACAACGATGAACCCAGAATGAGACAACCTTGCAGCAACCTTGCATGCACAGGCCTTCACAGGAACCTTGTTCACAAGCCATGTCCAAAGATTTCATTCTCGAAACCCGTGAGCTCGTCAAAGAGTTCAAGGGCTTTGTCGCCGTCAACGGCGTCAACCTGGGGGTCCAGCGTGGGCAGATCCATGCCTTGATCGGCCCCAACGGTGCAGGCAAAACCACGGTGTTCAACCTGTTGACGAAATTTCTGATCCCCACCAAGGGCCAGATTGTGTTCAACGGCAACGACATCACGGCCGAAAAACCCTCGCAGGTGGCGCGGCGCGGCATTGTGCGGTCTTTCCAAATTTCGGCCACCTTCCCGAACCTCACGGTCATGGAAAACGTGCGCATCGGTTTGCAACGGGCCACCGGCACTTCGATGCACTTTTGGCGCTCCGAACGCAGCCTGAACCAGCTCAACGACAAGGCCATGGACCTGCTTGACCAGGTCGATCTGGGCAGCATGGCCGACCTGACCGCGGTGGAGCTGCCTTATGGCCGCAAGCGCGCTTTGGAAATTGCCACCACCTTGGCCATGGACCCCGAGTTGATGCTGCTCGACGAGCCCACCCAGGGCATGGGCCACGAAGACGTGGACCGCGTGACGCAGTTGATCAAAAAAGTGGGTGCCAACCGCACCATCTTGATGGTGGAGCACAACATGAATGTGGTGTCCAAAATTGCAGACACCATCAGTGTTTTGCAGCGCGGACAAGTGATTGCAGAAGGACCTTACGCCGTGGTGTCGCAAAACCCCCAAGTGCTCGAAGCCTACATGGGCACCACCGACAACCAGCTGGAGGGGGCCCATGGCTGAATCCAAAGAATTCCTGCGCATCAGCAACCTGCAAGCTTGGTACGGCGAGTCGCACATCCTGCACGGGGTGGACCTGACGGTGAACGAAGGCGAAGTGGTGACCTTGCTGGGCCGCAACGGCGCAGGGCGCACCACCACGGTCAAATCCATTTTGGGCTTGGTGGGCCGTCGCACCGGCTCCATCACCATCAAGGGTCAAGAGACCGTGAACTGGGCGCCGCACCAGATTGCCAAACTCGGACTGGGTTATTGCCCTGAAGAGCGCGGCATTTTCTCGGCATTGACCTGCGAAGAAAACCTGTTGCTGCCGCCCGTGATTGCCCCCAACGGCATGTCGGTGGAAGAAATCTACGAGATGTTCCCCAACCTGCTGGAGCGTCGCAACAGCCCCGGCACCCGCCTGTCGGGCGGTGAGCAGCAAATGCTGGCCGTGGGCCGCATCTTGCGCACGGGCGCACGCTTTTTGTTGCTGGACGAAATTTCCGAAGGCTTGGCCCCTGTCATCGTGCAAGCCTTGGCGCGCATGATTTTGGCCCTCAAGGCCAAGGGCTTCACCATCATCATGGTGGAGCAAAACTTCCGGTTTGCCGCGCCGCTGGCCGACCGGTTCTATGTGATGGAGCATGGCCAGATGGTGGAGAACTTCAGCGCGCAAGAGCTGTCCTCCAAGATGGGCATGTTGAACGAGTACCTGGGTGTCTGATTTTTTTCTAACTGGAGACAACACGATGAAACGCAAACTTCTTTCCCTGGCCGCCATGGCCGCTTGCGCCTTTGCCGGCGGTGCACAAGCCCAAATCTCTGACGGCATCGTCAAGATCGGCGTGCTCAACGACATGTCGGGCCTGTACTCCGACATCACCGGCCCCGGCTCGGTGGTCGCGGCCAAGATGGCCGTTGAGGACTACATCAAGTCCACCAAGAGCACGCTCAAAGTGGAAGTCGTGGGCGCTGACCACCAAAACAAACCCGACGTGGGCTCCAACGTGGCCCGCCAGTGGTATGACACCGACAAGGTGGACATGATCGCCGACGTGCCCACATCGTCGGTGGGTTTGGCCATCGCCAAAATTTCCAGCGACAAGGGCAAACTGCACGTCAACTCGGGCTCGGCCACGGCTGACCTGAGCGGCAAGGCTTGCAACGCCAACACCATCCACTGGGTCTATGACACCTGGATGCTGGCCAACGGCACGGGCAAAGCCATTGTCAAAAGCGGTGGTGATTCTTGGTTCTTCCTGACCGCTGACTACGCTTTCGGTCACGCCCTGGAGCGCGACACCGAAGCCGTGGTGCTCAAAAACGGCGGCAAAGTGGTGGGCAAAGTCCGCACGCCATTCCCCACACAAGACTTCTCGTCTTTCTTGTTGCAAGCTCAAGCCTCCAAAGCCAAGATCATTGGCCTGGCCAACGCCGGTGGCGACACCACCAACTCGATCAAGCAAGCGGCTGAATTTGGCATCACCAAAGGTGGCCAGAACCTGGCCGGCATGTTGGTGTTCTTGCCTGACGTGCACTCCTTGGGCTTGAACATCGCACAAGGCCTGATGCTCACCGAAACTTTCTACTGGGATCTGAACGACAACACCCGCGCATTCAGCAAGCGTTTCGCGGCATTGAACGGTGGCAAGAACCCATCAATGGTGCAAGCCGGTGTTTACTCCAGCGTGATCCACTACCTGAAAGCCGTGGATGCCGCAAAGACCGACGACGGCACCAAGGTCGCCGCCAAGATGAAAGAGCTGCCCACTGACGATCCATTGTTCGGCAAAGGCAGCGTCCGTGCAGACGGTCGCAAGATCCATCCTGCCTACCTGTTCCAAGTCAAGAAGCCTGCAGAGTCCAAGGGCCCTTACGACTACTACAAGCTGGTGGCCACCATTCCGGCCAACGAAGCTTTCCGCCCACTGTCCGAGAGCGATTGCCCTCTGGTCAAGAAGTAATCAGCAACCTGTTCATGCAAGCCTGAAATCACCATGGAAATCTTTGGCATTCCCTCTCAAGCGCTGTTCGGGCAGTTGCTGATCGGACTCATCAACGGGTCCTTTTACGCTCTGCTCTCCTTGGGCCTGGCCGTGATTTTCGGCTTGCTGAACATCATCAACTTCACGCACGGCGCCCAGTACATGCTGGGCGCCTTCGTGGCCTACCTCTCCCTGACCAAATTGGGGATCAATTACTGGGTCTCGCTCATCATCACGCCGATCCTGGTGGGTGCGACCGGCATGCTGATTGAGCGCACCATGCTCAAACAGCTCTACAAACTGGACCACCTGTACGGGCTCTTGCTGACCTTTGGCTTGGCGCTGATCATCCAAGGCTTGTTCCGCCACGAGTTTGGCTCGTCGGGCATGCCTTATCCGGTGCCTGAAGTGTTCCGGGGTGCGTTCAACACCGGCTTCATGTTCTTGCCGAAATACCGCGCCTGGGTCATCGTGGCTTCGCTGGTGGTGTGCTTGTCCACCTGGTACGTGATCGAGCGCACCAAGCTGGGTGCGTATTTGCGTGCCGCCACCGAGAACCCCAGCCTGGTGCAAGCTTTTGGCATCAACGTGCCCCGCATGATCACGCTGACCTATGGCTTTGGCGTGGCCCTGGCGGCATTTGCGGGTGTGATGGCCGCCCCGATTTACCAGGTCAACCCCACCATGGGTGCTGACATCATCATCGTGGTGTTCGCGGTGGTGGTGATCGGCGGCATGGGCTCCATCATGGGCGCGATCTTGACGGGCTTTGGTCTGGGCTTGATCGAAGGCCTGACCAAAGTGTTTTACCCCGAAGCCTCCAGCACGCTGATTTTCATCATCATGACCATTGTTCTCCTGATCAAGCCTGCCGGGTTGTTCGGCACCCAGAAGTAAGACCATGACCACAGTCTCGACGCCCTCCTTCAAGACCCAGTCGTTCACGCACCAGTGGGTGGCCTTTGCCATCATGGTGATGCTGCTGGTCATCGCGCCCATCTGGGTTTATCCGATCTTCCTGATGAAGGTCATGTGCTTTGCCTTGTTTGCCTGCGCTTTCAACCTGCTCATCGGCTTTGGCGGCTTGCTGTCGTTCGGTCACGCCATGTTCTTGGGCACCGCCGGTTATGCCGCCGCACACGCTGCCAAAGTCTGGGGCTGGAACCCCGAGTTGGCCGTGCTGTTTGCCACCGGTTGCTCCGCTCTGTTGGCCTTGGTCACCGGCTCCTTGGCCATCCGCAGGCAAGGCATTTATTTTGCAATGATCACTTTGGCGTTCTCGCAAATGGTGTTCTTCTTCTACCTGCAAACACCGTTCACCGGTGGTGAAGACGGCATTCAAAGCGTGCCCCGCGGCAAGCTGTTTGGCGTCTTTGATTTGCAAGAGAATTTCACGATGTACGTGTTTGTGCTGGCCATCTTCCTGATGGGCTTTTCGCTGATCTGGCGCATCGTGCACTCGCCCTTTGGCCAGATCCTCAAAGCCATTCGCGAAAACCAAGACCGCGCCATTTCGCTGGGTTATGACACCGACCGCTACAAGCTGATTGCCTTTGTCATCTCGGGCGCCTTGGCAGGCACAGCCGGTGCCACCAAGTCGCTGGTTTTCCAATTGGCATCGCTGACCGATGTGCACTGGTCCATGTCGGGCGAAGTGGTGCTGATGACCCTGTTGGGCGGCTTGGGCACCTTGTTTGGCCCTGTGGTGGGCGCAGCGGTGATCGTGAGCATGCAAAACTACCTGGCCCAATTTGGCGCCTGGGTCACCATCATCCAGGGGGTGATCTTCGTGATCTGCGTGCTGGCTTTCCGCCGCGGCATCATTGGCGAGATCGCCCACTGGCTCAAAAAGCCGCTGTAAGCGCAGCCCCGCACCACGCAAAAAGGCCTGCTCACCGAGCAGGCCTTTTGCTTTGCAGCGCGTTGAACATCAACGCATGAAGTTCTTCACGTAGTCCGCGCCCAAGCCGACGTTTTCAAAATGCGCCCGGTACTTTTCGATGCGGGTGAACACATCGTCGTAGCCGGTGGCATTGCCTTGGGTGTCCACGTACATCAGCGCACCATGCACCGTGAACATGGTCACCATGTCCTGGCAATCGTCGGGCACGACCAAGGTGTGGGTCTCGCCCGGCGGCTCGTACACATAGCCCCCTGTTTCGGCCACCCAATCGTGCTCCAGATACAGCCATTTGCCGCGCAAAACATAGGCATGCACCATGCCCGAATGGCGGTGGCGTTGCAGCAAGCCCGAACGCTTGACCTTGAGCAGGTGGATGTAAAAACCACCGGTCACATTCAGGTGCAAGGGGCGTGACCAGATGCCCGGCGCAACAGGCGCCCACAAGCGCTCGTCATCGGTGTCCACATCGGGGATCACCATGTCGGGGGACATGCCCCACGGCTGGGGCTTGGCATAGGGCACGCGGTCGTCCGCAGCGGCAGGCGGGGTGGCGGTGGAGGTCATGGCAGTCCTGTACGGGCAAAAAAAAGACAGCGTAAAAGCTGCGCTGCCGCTTGTCAGCACTGTGCGCGACAGCGCGTCGCGCAGGCATGCTTGCTCTTTCGCTGTCAGTGCCCCTCGAAAGACACCAGCGTGAACAGCTTCAGCCCCGAGGCTTCGATGCGCTGCGAGCCGCCCAACTCGGGCAGGTCCACAATGGCCGCGCCTTCGAGCACGGTGGCGCCCAATTTCTCCAGCAGCTTCTTACCCGCCATCATGGTGCCGCCGGTGGCGATCAAATCGTCGATCAACAAGACACGTTGGCCCGCTTTGACCGCATCGGTGTGCAGCTCCACGGTGGCGCTGCCGTATTCGAGTTCGTAGGTTTCTTCCACGGTGGTGAAAGGCAGCTTGCCTTTTTTGCGGATGGGCACAAAGCCCAGGCCCAGCTCGTAGGCCACCACCGAGCCCAAGATGAAGCCACGGGCATCCAGCCCGGCCACCACATCGGGGCGCATGCCCGTGGCCATGTAACGGTGCACAAACGCATCGATCAGCACACGGAACACGCGGGGGTCTTGCAAGAGCGGCGTGATGTCGCGGAACTGCACGCCCGGTGCGGGCCAATCGGGCACGGTGCGGATATGGCTTTTGAGGTATTCGTTGACGTTCAAGTCCGGCATGGCTTCAGCCCCGTAAGAGTTTTTCCTCGGCCACGGCCAAGGTTTGAGATTTGCCCGACAAGACCAGGGTGTCACCGATCTTCAGTTCGGTGTCGTCGGTAACGGCTTCGGTGTGGCCGTTGGCGCGGCGCAAACTGACCACGCGCACCCCCATGGCGTGAAAAGCCAAGTCTTGCACCGGCTTGCCCAACCAGGGCGATACCAGTGGCAAGCCCACGGTGGTCAATCGCTCGTGGTCGATTTCTTCCAACGTGTCGTCGTCGGCGCCATGGAAGTAACCGCGCAAGAGGTTGTAGCGGGCATCACGCTGGTCTTGCACCAATCGGATCACGCGCCGCATGGGCACACCCACCAGCGCCAGCGCGTGGCTGGCCAGCATGAGCGAGCCTTCCAGCGCCTCGGGCACCACTTCGGTGGCCCCCGCGTTTTGCAGTTTTTCCAGGTCGAGGTCGTCTTGCGTGCGCACGATCACCGGCACTTGCGGTGCGTGGCTGTGGGCGTGGTCCAGCACCTTCATGGCGGCTGGCACATCCAAGTAGGTGATGACCACCGCGCTGGCACGCGCCAGGCCAGCGGCCATGAGGGACTGCAAGCGCCCGGCATCGCCAAACACCACCGAGTCGCCGGCGGCTGCGGCCTGGCGCACCCGGTCTGGGTCCAGATCCAGTGCCATGTAGGGGATGTTTTCCTTGTCCAGCATGCGTGCCAAATTCTGGCCGCAACGACCGTAACCGCAAATGATCACGTGCTTGCTGGTGTTGATCGACTTGCGGGCAATGGTGGTCATCTGCAGCGACTGCTGCAACCACTCACTGGCCACCAGCTTCATGACGATGGTGTTGCTGTGCAAGATGATGAAGGGCGTGGCCAGCATCGACAGCACCATGCTCGCCAGCACGGGGTTGAGCAAGTTGGGGGGGATCAACTGGTGTTGCGAGCCCAAGGTGAGCAGCACAAAGCCAAACTCGCCCGCTTGCGCCAGATACAAGCCAGTGCGCAGGGCCACGCCTTGGGTTGCGCCGGTGAGCTTGGCCAGGGCCGTCACCAGCACCAGCTTGAACAGCACGGGCAACACGGTGAGCACCAGCACCAAAGGCCAGCGCTCGATGACGATGTGCCAGTCCAGCAGCATGCCAATGGTGATGAAAAACAGCCCCAGCAACACATCGTGAAAAGGCCGAATGTCCAGCTCCACCTGGTGCTTGTATTCGGTCTCGGAGATCAGCATGCCGGCAATGAAAGCGCCCAAAGCCAAGCTGAGGCCTGCCAGCTCCGTGATCCAAGCCAGGCCCAAAGTCACCAGCAAAAGGTTGAGCACAAACAGCTCTTCGCTCTTGCGCCGCGCCACCAAGGTCAACCACCAGCGCATCACGCGCTGCCCACCTGTCATGAGCAATGTGATCAGCACCGTGGCCTTGAGACCGGCCAGCAGCAAGGCGGTGAACATTTCCTCTGCGGGCGCACTCAGGGCCGGGATCATCACGATCAGCGGCACCACCGCCAGATCCTGAAACAACAAAATGCCCATCACCCGCTTGCCGTGCTCGGACTCCAGTTCCATGCGATCGGCAACGAGCTTGACCACAATGGCCGTGCTGCTCATGGCCATGGCGCTCGACAAGGCCAAAGCGGTCTGCCACTCCATCTTCCAAAGACTGGGCGCCAAAGTCGCCACAAACAAGGAAGTCAGGGTCACGATCACCAGCGTCAGCACCACCTGCAACAGCCCCAAGCCAAAGACATGCTTGCGCATGGAGCGCAGCTTGGGCAGGTTGAACTCCAGGCCAATGACAAACATCAGGAACACCACGCCGAATTCGGCCAGGTGCTTCACGCCATCGGAGTTTTGCGCCAGCGCCAGCGCATTGGGTCCGATCACCACACCCACCGCCAAATAGCCCAGCATGGGCGGCAATTTGAGCATGCGGCAGCCGACCACGCCCATGACGGCGGCCAGCAAATACAGCAGGGTCAACTCGAGTGCACTCATGCTTCGATGGTAACAAGCGCAAGGCTGTGTTTCATGCGTGATGACCCGTGTCCATCACCGCTCAAGGTCAAGGGGCTGTGACCTGGCATGCCGACCGATAAAATGGCCCCATGCCCGCTCACAACGCCCAAACCCTCCAGCTCGCCCGCGAGACCCTCGACATCGAAGCCGCCGCCTTGCTCGGCCTGAAGGCCAAGCTGGACGAACGCTTTTTGAAGGCCGTGGACATGATGCTCGGCGTGCAAGGCCGCGTGGTCGTGACCGGCATGGGCAAGAGCGGCCACATCGGCCGCAAGATCGCCGCCACACTGGCGTCCACCGGCACACCCGCCATGTTTGTGCACCCGGCCGAAGCCAGCCATGGCGACTTGGGCATGATCAAAACCGTGGACGTGGTACTGGGCATCTCCAACAGTGGCGAGAGCGACGAACTGGTCGCGATCCTGCCCGTGCTCAAACGCCAAGGCGTGCCCCTGATCGCCATGACCGGGGGCTTGAGCTCATCGCTGGCCCGCCACGCCGACGTGGTGCTGGACACCTCGGTCGAAAAAGAAGCCTGCCCCCTGAACCTGGCCCCCACCGCCAGCACCACCGCGCAGCTGGCCATGGGCGACGCTTTGGCCGTGGCCCTGCTCGATGCACGGGGCTTCAAACCCGAGGACTTTGCCCGCTCACACCCCGGTGGCTCGCTGGGTCGCAAGTTGCTCACCCATGTGGGCGACGTGATGCGCAAGGGCGATGAAGTCCCGCGCGTGGGACCGAACGCCAGCTTTTCTGAGTTGATGCGCGAGATGAGCAGCAAAGGTCTGGGCGCTTCCTCGGTGGTCGATGACAGTGGTCAGGTGCTGGGTGTCTTCACCGACGGCGA
Organism: Limnohabitans lacus; assembly: GCF_030053395.1. Classification (GTDB taxonomy): domain Bacteria; phylum Pseudomonadota; class Gammaproteobacteria; order Burkholderiales; family Burkholderiaceae_C; genus Limnohabitans_A; species Limnohabitans_A lacus. Next base: position 223,066 of record NZ_JASGBH010000002.1, read on the forward strand.
CTTGCGCCGCCTGATTGAAAAGGGCGCTGACCTGCGCGGCCTCAAAGCCCGAGATGTGATGCACCCCCAGCCCCGCACCATCGCCGCCGAAGCGCTGGCCGTGGAAGCGGCCGAGATGATGGAGCTGCACCGCATCACCAGCATCTTGGTGGTCGACGATGCGGGCTGCTTGTGCGGCGCCATCAACACCAACGACCTGATGCGTGCGAAGGTGATCTGACATGAACGCTGCTGTTCAACCCTTGGTGCCGGCCTTGAACTACGCATCCGAATTGCTGCTGCAAGCGCAGGGCATCCGCGTGGTGTTTTTTGACGTCGATGGCGTGCTGACCGATGGCGGCCTGTATTTTTCAGAGTCGGGCGAAACCCTCAAGCGCTTCAGCACACTGGACGGCCAAGGCCTCAAGCTCTTGCAGCAAGCGGGCATCACACCGGTGGTCATCACCGGGCGCGATTCGGCACCGCTGCGCTTGCGCCTGAAGGCCCTGGGCATCACGCACGCCCGCTTTGGCACCGAAGACAAACGGCCCGCGGCAGAGGCGTTCCTTCAAGAACTGGGCTTGTCGTGGGCACAAGCGGCCGCCATGGGCGACGACTGGCCCGACCTGCCTGTGATGCAACGCGTGGCTTTTGCCTGCGCACCGGCCAACGGCCATGCCCAAGCCAAAGCCCTGGCCCACCACGTGACCGCTGAGCGGGGCGGCGAAGGCGCAGCCCGCGCCTTGTGCGATTTGCTGCTCGTCGCAGGCGGCCACTACGCCGGTTTGCTCGCGCAAGTGGGCGTGACCGCGCACAAGGGCGCCTCGGCATGAAGGCTGTCGGCATGATTCGCCGCTTGATCGATCGGCTGTCGCTGTACCTGCCGCTGATCCTGATGGGCTTTTTGGCGCTGGGCAGTTGGTGGCTGGTGCGCAGCATGCCCTCCATCATTTATGCCGACGAAAACAAACCCGTGCGCCAAGAGCCCGATTACCGGCTCGAAAATTTCTCGGTCAAGTCTTTTGACACAACAGGCCGCATGACCCGCGAAGTGATGGGCGACAAGGGTCGCCACTATCCGGATGTGGATGAAATGCACATCGACCACGTGCGCGTTTATGCCCAAAGTGATACCGGCGTGAAGATCAACGCCAAAGCCAACACGGGCGTGGCCACAGGCGACGGGGAACGCGTGACGCTGCTGGGACAAGCCGTGGCCGTTCGGGCGGCCGACGCCAACGCGCCCCGTATGGCATTGCGCGGCGAGCGATTGCTGGCCTTGGTCAAAGAAGAAAAGCTGCTGTCTTCTGACCCCGTGGAAATCACCCGCGACAAAGATGTGTTCAACGCGCTGACGATGAACTTCAACAGCAAGTCTGGTGAATACCTGCTCGACGGCCGCGTGCGCGGCGTGCTCGCCCCCAAACCCTGAAAGCCCCCATGAAACTGGTCTTCATCACCGGAGGGTCCAGTGGCATTGGTCAAGCCCTGGCCTTGGCCTATCTGCAACAAGGCTGGCGTGTGGCACTGGCCGCTCGCCGGCTGGATGCCTTGCAAGCTTGGACCGCAGAAACTCGTGCACAGCTGAACTTGCCACCAGACCACATGGGCGTGTTCGCCGCCGATGTGCAAAACACCGACAGCATCATTGCGGCGGCCCAGCAGTGCATCGCCCACATGGGTCTGCCCGATGTGGTGATCGCCAATGCTGGCATCAGCTTGGGCGTGGACACCGCCGAACGCGAAGACCTGGAAGTGATGCGCCAAGTGATGGACACCAATGTGCTGGGCATGGCCGCCACGTTTCACCCCTTCATCCAAGGCATGCAAGCGCGGGGATCGGGCCAATTGGTGGGCATTGCCAGTGTGGCGGGCATCAGGGGCTTGCCAGGTCATGCGGCTTACTGCGCCAGCAAGGCCGCCACCATCAGTTATTGCGAGAGTTTGCGCGGCGAGTTGCGCGCCTCGGGCGTGCAGGTCATCACGATTGCGCCCGGCTATGTGGCCACGCCACTGACGGCGCGAAATCGCTACCCCATGCCCTTTTTGATGAAGGCCGATGACTTTGCCCGCCAAGCGGTCAAGACCATTGCACAGGGCACCAGCTACCGTGTCATACCTTGGCCCATGGGCGTGGTGGCCAAGCTGCTGCGGCTCTTGCCCAATGCGCTGTTTGACCGCGTGCTGAAAGGCCAGCCCCGCAAGCTCCGCCATTCGGACCACTGAAGGCCAGAAACAACAAAGCCCTGCAATGCAGGGCTTTGTTGGGATTCATCGGCTGGGTGTTAACCCCGCCGAAGTGGTGAATCAGTAACCGCCGCCGTAGCCGCCGCCGCCTTCGCGACGACCGCCACCGCTGCCGCCACGTGGGCCAGCGCCGTAGGGGCTGCGGAAACCGCCGCCGCCACCTTCGCGACCGCCACCACCGTAGCCACCGCCGCCGCCTTCACGGCCACCGCCGTAACCGCCGCCGCCTTCGCGACCGCCGCCGTAGCCGCCACCGCCTTCACGGCGACCGCCACCGAAGCCGCCACCACCACCGAAACCACCGGTGCGGGGAGGACGTGCCTCCATGGGACGTGCTTCGTTCACGACCACGTTACGGCCGCCCAAAGGCTGACCGTTCATGCCGTTGATCGCAGCTTGGGCTTCGTCATCGCTGCCCATTTCCACAAAGCCGAAGCCTTTGGAGCGGCCAGTGTCACGTTCCATCATGACTTTGGCGCTGGTGACGACACCGAATTCACCGAAAGCTTGTTCCAGATCGCCGTCGCGAACCGAGTAAGGCAGGTTGCCGACGTAAAGTTTGTTGCCCATGAAAGGGACTCCTCAAAACACAGAGATAAAAGCGATGGAGCTCCGAAAGCGCATTCAACAAACCTGAAAACATCGGAAGGGAAGCGAAACTGATCTGGTCACCGCAGACATTGCGCTGCTGTTTTCAGACAGCAGCGCTCGACCATTATGCGCCATAAAACAAAAAATGTTGCAAGGGGTATCCCTGCAAGGCGCGCCATGGTGGGCTACAACACACAAAAGGGCCGATTTACCAGCTCACTTCGCGGTCAGGCGTGGCACTGATTTTGTGGACTGTCAGGTCAGCGCCTTCGTATTCTTCTTCGGGGCTGAGCTTCAGACCCAAGGTCACTTTGAGCAAGCCGTAGATGACCAAGCCGCCCAACAGGGCCCAGGTCACACCCATGGCGGTGCCGATCAATTGGGCGGTGAAGTTCACGCCGCCCAGGCCACCAAAGCTTTGCAGGCCGAAGATGCCCGCAGCAATGCCGCCCCAAGCACCGCACACACCGTGCAAAGGCCAAACGCCCAGCACGTCGTCGATCTTCCACTTGTTCTGGGTCAGGGTAAACATGACCACAAACAAAGCACCGGCCACCGCACCCACGGCCAAGGCACCAAAGGGGTGCATCAGGTCAGAGCCAGCGCAAACGGCCACCAAGCCGGCCAAGGGGCCGTTGTGCACGAAACCGGGGTCGTTTTTTCCCAACAGCAAGGCGGTCAAGGTGCCGCCGACCATGGCCATGAGCGAGTTCACCGCCACCAAACCAGAAATTTTGTCCAGGGTCTGTGCGCTCATCACGTTGAAGCCGAACCAGCCCACGATCAAGATCCAGGCACCCAAGGCCAGGAAAGGGATGCTCGATGGCGGGTGAGCCGAGACCTGACCGTCCTTGCGGTAGCGGTTGTAGCGTGCGCCCAGCAAGATGACCGCAGGCAAAGCGATCCAGCCGCCCATGGCGTGGACCACCACAGAGCCGGCGAAGTCGTGGAACTCATCGCCGGTGAAGGCTTTGATCCAGGCCTGCACGCCAAAGTGCTGGTTCCAGGCGATGCCTTCAAAGAAGGGGTAAACAAAACCCACAATGACCGCTGTGGCGATCAGCTGGGGCCAGAACTTCGCGCGCTCGGCGATACCGCCCGAGATGATGGCCGGAATGGCCGCCGCGAAGGTCAAGAGGAAAAAGAACTTGACCAGCTCGTAGCCGTTCTTGGCCGCCAACTGCTCAGCGCCCACAAAGAAGTTGGTGCCGTAAGCCACGCCGTAGCCCACCACAAAATAAACCACCGTCGACACCGAGAAGTCCACCAGGATCTTCACCAGCGCATTGACCTGGTTCTTTTTGCGAACGGTGCCCAGCTCCAGAAAGGCAAAACCCGCATGCATGGCCAACACCATGATGCCGCCGAGCAAAATAAAGAGCGCATCTGCGCCCTGTTTCAGTGCATCCATCACTGTCCTCTTTGATTTTTGAATTAAATTGGTGCAGAAATAGCCGTTTTTGGCTTTTCGCACCATTTACAAGCACAAATCATGCCCAATTTGATGCAAACGCGCACCGCGAGTCCTGCTTTAGTGCACACACCCCCGTCACGCCCCCAAATGGCCAAGCGCAGCGCCCGTAAGATCGGGTTTTATTTCTTCAGCACAGGCGCAGACCTGTGAAGCCCCCACATGGAAGCTTTTCTTGTCTCCACCGGCATCGTGGCCCTGGCCGAAATGGGGGATAAAACCCAGCTGCTGTCGTTGGTGCTGGCGGCGCGTTTTCGCAAGCCCTGGCCCATCGTGTTGGGCATCTTGGTGGCCACATTGGCCAACCACGGCTTGGCCGGGGCGGTGGGCAGCTGGGTCACCACGGTGCTGGGCCCCGATGTGCTGCGCTGGGTGCTGGGCGGCTCCTTCATCGCCATGGCGGTGTGGATGCTGATCCCCGACAAGTTGGACGAGGAAGAGGGCGACAACGCACCGCGCATGGGGGTGTTCTTGACCACCGTGGTCGCCTTCTTTTTGGCCGAGATGGGCGACAAGACCCAGATCGCCACGGTGATGCTGGCCGCGCAGTACCAAGCTTGGTTTGCCGTGGTGGCCGGCACCACCTTGGGCATGATGCTGGCCAATGCCCCGGTGGTGTGGCTGGGCGACGCGATCACAAAGCGGGTGCCCTTGCGCATGGTCCATACCGTGTCGGCGCTGATTTTTGCCGTGCTGGGGGCTTTAGCCCTGCTGGGCTGGGGCTGATTTATACTTGCAGGGCGCCGATTTGCTCCAGCTTGCGGGCGCAGGGATCCAGAGGATTCCAAAATGCAGCTAAAGAGGTCGAGCCCAACCCGGTATCGCTTCTGCAGCGTTATCGGGTTTTTTCATTTTCGCCATGCGCTTGATTGCCACGCCACAGTCGATGAACTTTGAAGCCGCTTTGCCCTTGCAAAGCGGTGCGTCCATCCGTGGCTATTCGCTCAGCTACGAAACCTACGGCACGCTCAACGCCGACAAGTCCAACGCGGTGCTGATTTGCCATGCGCTCAACGCCTCGCACCACGTGGCAGGCGTGTACGCCGACCAACCCGACAACGCCGGCTGGTGGGACAACATGATTGGCCCGGGCAAACCGCTGGACACCGACCGCTTTTTTGTCATCGGCGTGAACAACCTGGGCTCGTGCTTTGGCTCGACTGGTCCGATGCACACCAACCCCGACACGGGTCGCGTGTACGGCGCCGATTTCCCCGTGGTCACTGTCGAGGACTGGGTCAACGCGCAGGCCCGATTGCTGGACGCTTTAGGCATCGAACAACTGGCCGCCGTGATGGGCGGCAGCTTGGGCGGCATGCAGGCATTGAGCTGGACGCTGCAATACCCCGCGCGCATGAAGCACGCCGTGGTGGTGGCCAGCGCCCCCAACCTGAACGCCGAAAACATCGCCTTCAACGAAGTGGCACGCCGCGCCATCGTGACCGACCCGGACTTTCACAACGGCCACTTTTACGAGCATGGCGTGGTGCCCAAGCGCGGCCTGCGCATCGCCCGCATGATCGGGCACATCACGTACCTGAGCGACGACGTGATGAACGAGAAGTTTGGCCGCGAACTGCGCAACGCCGTCAACAGCGAAACCGGCTACAAGTATTCGACCCAAGAGGTGGAATTCCAGATCGAAAGCTACCTGCGCTACCAGGGCGACAAATTCAGCGAGTACTTCGACGCCAACACCTATTTGCTGATCACCCGGGCGCTCGACTACTTCGACCCGGCCCGCGCTTTTGGCGGCGACCTGTCCAAGGCGCTGGAGCGCGCCATCTGCAAATTTTTGCTGGTGAGCTTCACCACCGACTGGCGCTTCTCGCCCGCACGCAGCCGCGAAATGGTCAAAGGCCTGATCGACAACCGCCGCGATGTGAGCTACGCCGAGATCGACGCACCGCACGGGCACGATGCCTTCTTGCTCGACGATGCCCGCTACATGAATGTGGTGCGCGCCTACTTTGAGCAGATCGCCCAAACCCTGACGCCCATCAGCGGAGGTGCCGCATGAGCGATCCTTTGATCATGCAAGCCATCGCGCGGCTGGTGCCGCAAGGCGCCCGTGTGCTGGACCTGGGCTGTGGCGACGGCGCCTTGCTGGCCTATTTGCAAAAGCACAATGGCTGCACCGGCTACGGCGTGGAGCTCGACGACGCCAACGTGCTCGCCTGCGCCCAGCGCGGCGTGAACGTGCTGCAGCTCAACCTCGACCAAGGCCTGAAGGTTTTTGCCGACCAGTCTTTTGATGTGGTGCTGCAAATCGACACGCTGCAACACCTGCGCAACGCCGAAGTCATGCTGCGCGAGACCGCCCGCGTGGGCAAGATCGGCATCGTGGCCTTCCCCAACTTCGGCCATTGGTTCAACCGCCTGAGCGTGCTGCGCGGCCGCATGCCGGTGACCAAGCGCCTGCCCTACCAGTGGTACGACACGCCCAACATCCGCGTGGGCACGTACGCCGACTTTGCCGACTTGGCCCGCAAGAACGACTTGCGCATCCTTGACGCCTTTGGCCTGCAACACGGCCAAGAAGTGCGCGTCTTGCCCAACCTGATGGCCGGCACGGCCGTCTTCAAACTGCAGCGCGGCTGATGTGCGGACGGGCTGAGCCCGCCACCGCATCCATGATCAGCCCGTGAATTCCTGGTCGTGCATCCAAGCGGCGTGTTTGGGAGCGCGTTTGGTTTGGGCCCACTCCTCCAGCATGTCCCATTTGCATTCGTCGAGCTTTTGGTACATCTCGGGGGTGCCCACATCGGCGGCCAACTCCAGGCGGTGGCCGTTGGGATCGAAGAAGTAAATGCTTTTGAAGATGGTGTGGTTGGTCGGTCCCAACACCTCCACGCCGTTGGCTTGCAGTTGCGCTTTGGCTTCTTCCAGCGCCTGCAGGCTGTCGACCTTGAAGGCAATGTGCTGCACCCACTCGGGCGTGTTGGTGTCGCGGCCCATTTCGGGTGAGTTGGGCAGCTCAAAAAACGCCAGCACATTGCCGCCACCGGCATCCAGAAACACGTGCATGTAAGGATCGGGTGCCTTGGTCGAAGGCACCAAGTCTTCGGCGATCGCCAGCACAAAGTCCATGTTCAGATTTTTGACGTACCAGTCCACGGTGGCTTTGGCGTCTTTGCAGCGGTAGGCCACGTGGTGAATGCGGTTGATTTTCATGGGGGTCTCCAAGGGGCTCAGTCGGTTTGGCGGGCGGCCTGCAGTGCTTCGCGCAACACGTTCAAATCGCCAATGTGATTGGCCAGCAGCAAGATCAAGCGGGCATTGAGCGCTTCGCTTTGCTCATCGCTCAGGCCGTTGTGGGCATCGATCAGGTGCTCGTAAAACTCATCGCCTGGCGAAAAATCGCGAAAGAAACGGCGGCCAGCTTCGTGGAAATTCGGGTCGGTTTTCAGTGCAGATGTGCTCATGGCTTTTGTCCTCCAATTTGACCGATGGCGCGGGCCACCGCAGCTTGCACCGCTGCGGCTTGCAACTGGCGCCAACGGGCGACCACATGCTGGTCGGGCCGCAGCAAATAGGCCGTGCCGGCTTGGGCGTCGTAGCGTTTGGCCATCAGCCCTTGGGCATCGACCAACACCACCAAGCCGGGCACGGACAGGCTTTGCTTGGAAACGACCAGCGTGTCCACTGGCACTGCGCCAAGCTTCAAATTTTGCAAGGCCGCCAAGGTCTGTGCATCCACCGCGTCGGCAAACAGCAAACACTGAAAACCTCGGCCCACCTGATCGAGCAGCCAGCCGTCTTGGCCGTTGAGCTGCACCGGCGCATCGTCCATCGGGGCGCCGGGCACCATCTGGCCAGCAAACACCTCGGTGTCGGGCGTGTTGAGCGCCGACTCGGTGAGGAATGAGGGCATGGACAAGCGGCCCGAGTTGACCAGCTTGCGGGCAAAGGGGTGGTGCTTGGCCAGCGCCAGCACCGCGTTGCGGAAGGTTTTGCTGGTGCGGCTCTTGGGCGTGATGAAGTCGGTCGAACGCGTCGAGTTCATGATGTTCTCGTCGGCCGCAAACTGGCGGTCGTGCGCGTAGCTGTCGAGCAGCTTGTCGCTGGCCTGGCCCTTCATGACCAAGGCCAACTTCCACATCAAATCGTCCACATCCTGAAAGCCCGAGTTGGCCCCGCGCGCGCCAAAAGGCGAGACCTGGTGCGCAGCATCGCCCACGAACAGCACACGGCCATGGCGGAAGTCGGTCATGCGGCGGCACTGGAAGGTGTAGATGCTGACCCACTCCAACTCAAAAGGCCTGTCATCGCCCAGCATGGCCTTCAGGCGTGGGATGACTTTTTCGGGCTTCTTTTCTTCTTCGGGGTCGGCGTCCCAGCCGAGCTGGAAGTCGATGCGCCAGACGTTGTTGCTCTGCTTGTGCAGCAGCACGCTTTGGTTCGGGTGAAAAGGCGGGTCGAACCAGAACCAGCGCTCGGCAGGGTAGTCGGCTTTCATGATCACGTCGGCGATCAAAAAGCGGTCCTGGAACACGCGGCCTTCGATGTCCAGCCCCAAATGGCGGCGAATCGGGCTGCGCGCACCGTCGGCCACCACCAACCAATCGGCTTCGATGTCGAAGCGGCCATCGGGCGTTTCCACTGTCAGCGTGGCGTGGTCCGCAGAGGGCGTGACCGCCGTGACTTTGTGTTGCCAGCGGATGTCGGCGCCCAGCGCCAGCGCACGGGCAATCAGCATTTCCTCGATGTGGTACTGCTGCAAATTGATCATGCCGGGGCGTTTATGGCCGGCATCGGGCACCAGGTTGAACTGGTAGACCTCGTCCTCTTCGAGGAAGGTGCGGCCAATGTTCCAGCTCACGCCCAGCTGGCAGGCCTCGTCGGCAATGCCCAGGCGGTCCAAAATTTCGAGCGAGCGCTTGGCGTAGCACACAGCCCGCGAGCCCACCGAGACGGTTTTGTCGTCGTCGAGCACCAACACCTCCAGGCCTTGCAGCCGGGCGTCGATGGCCGCTGCCAAGCCCACCGGACCTGCGCCAATGACGATCAAAGGCTTGCGCTGCGGCGGTGTGGTCATCCAGTCGGCGGACGATTTGTACGGATAAATCGGGTTGACGTAGGCACCCATGCATGGTCTCCGGGCTGGTGTTACAGCACCCTGCGGTGCAAGACCCGTAATTTACCATTGATAAATTCATTTACCTATACGTAATTTTAAAAGTCACCACTTGGCGCCCACCCAGGCTGCGTTCACACCGCTTTCAGCGCAAAAGCACGGCAAAGGCTATGCTTCGAAACTTGTTTGTTTGTATGACAACCCCATGAGTCAGCACCTCACCCCCGTCTCCAGCGGCGCACGGCTGTCCGACCAGGTGGCCGAGCAATTGGCCGCGCTGATCAAGCAAGGCCGCCTGCAGCCCGGCGACAAGCTGCCCACCGAAGCGCGGCTGGTCGAGCAATTTCAGGTCAGCCGCACCGTGGTGCGCGAAGCGGTCTCGCGCCTCAAATCGCTGGGTCTGGTGGACTCGCGCCAAGGCAGCGGGGTCTTCGTCAACCCCCAACTGCCCTTTGCGCCCTTGCACTTCGAGGCGCAGTTGGCCGCCTCGCAAGAGGCCGTGATCCAGATGGTCGAAGTGCGCCGCGCCCTCGAAGCCGAAGTGGCCGCCTTGGCCGCGCAAAGGCGCACACCCGACGATGTGCAAGCCATCCGCCAGTCGGTCCAGGCCCTCGACCAGGCGGTGCAAGCCGGGCGCAACGGGGTGGACGAAGATGTGAAGTTTCACCGCGCCATCGCCAATGCAGCGCGCAACCCTTTTTTGATCCAGACGCTGGAATACCTGGGTCAGTTTTTGCACGGCGTGACCGAAGTCACCCGCGCCAACGAAGCACGGCGCGTGGACTTTGCCAGCGAAGTGCAAAACGAACACCAAGCCATTGTCCAAGCGGTGGAAGCGGGCGACCCCGAGCTGGCCCGCCAAGCTGCCGCCACCCACATGGGCAATGCGATCGTGCGCATCCGCAGGGCCGACCCCAGCTTTTGGCAACAAGAAGGCGAGCGCTTGGCGCAGCCCTTGGTCAAAGGCTTGCGCACCCCCCGTTAACCCCACACCCCACCCAGGCAGCCATGGACTTGCAACTGAACCACCAACACATCTTGATCACCGGCGGCAGCAAAGGCATTGGCCTGGCCTGTGCGCAGGCCTTCTTGCAAGAAGGCGCCAAGGTGAGCCTGGTCTCGCGCGACAGCGCCAACTTGGACAAAGCCCGCCACACCCTGCAAACCCAATTTGCGGCGGATCGCATCCACACCGTGGCCGCGGATTTGCGCGATGCGCAAGCAGCACTGGCCGCACTCGACTCGGCCGAAGCGGCCTTCGGCCCGGTGGACGTGCTGGTCAACTCGGCCGGCGCGGCCAAGCGCACGCCCGCCCCTGAACTGACGCCCGAAGCCTGGCAAGACGCCATGCAGGCCAAGTACTTCACCTACATCCACATGATGAACCCCGCCATCCAGCGCATGGCCGCACGGGGCACCGGCAATGTGGTCAACGTGGTGGGCAACGGCGGCAAAGTGGCCAGCCCGATCCACCTGCCCGGCGGCGCAGCCAATGCGGCCTTGATGCTGGCCAGCGTGGGACTGGCCGCCGCCTATGGCCCGCAGGGCATCCGTGTGAACGCCATCAACCCTGGCCTGACGCGCACCGACCGCCTGCAAGAAGGCATGGTGGCCGATGCCCGCAACCAAGGCATCAGCACCGAGCAAGCCATGGCCCAAGCGGTGGCCCGCATCCCGATGGGCCGCATGGCCGAGCCCGAAGAGATCGCCAACGCGGTCGTCTTTCTGGCCTCGGCCAAGGCCAGTTACATCACCGGCATATGCATGAGCATGGACGGGGCGCTGAACCCGATCGTGGTGTGATGGCCCGCCTGACAAGCGCCAAGCGCTTGGCCCTGGCCGCTTGCCTGGGGCTGATGGCCGCAGCCGCCTGGGCGCAGCCCGCGCCTTTGGCGACGGTGCCTTCGGTGGACGTGCCCCGCTACATGGGCACCTGGTACGAGATCGCCAAATACCCCAACTGGTTCCAAAAGAAATGCGTCAGCAGCACCAGCGCCACCTACAGTCTGCAAGCCGATGGCCAGGTGCAGGTGCTCAACCGCTGCAAAACCGCCAAAGGCGAGTGGAGCGAGGCGCTGGGCCAGGCGCGCCAAATCGGCCGCGCCAACTCGCCCCGCCTGCAGGTGCGCTTTGCGCCCTCGTGGCTGTCCTTCATTCCCTTGGTGTGGGGCAATTACTGGATCATCGACCTGGACCCGCAATACCAATGGGTGGTGGTCAGCGAGCCCAGCCGCGAGTATTTGTGGATCCTCTCGCGCACGCCCGAGTTGCCCGCAGCGACCTACCAAAGCCTGCAGGGCAAACTGGCCGCCAACGGCTTTGATCTTCAGCGCATCCAGCCCAGCAGCCCCTGAGCCCCCTCAGGGCAGCTGAAGGGTTTTGAGGAACATCAGCAAAGATTGGATCCGGTCTTGGGCTGACCACTCCGCCGTTTGGGGCGAATCGCCCGGTTGCGTCATGGCGCGTTGTTTGAACACCTGACCCCACACCGGCATGTCGCGCCAGCCGTGCGGCCCACCGTCCCCCGACCAACGGCCATCGATCAGCTCGGCCAGTCGGTCTTCTTCGAATCGCCCGCCATTGCGCTGGGCGATGGTGCGCAAGTCGGCAGGCGGCTTGACCAGCCAAGAACTCAGTGGTCCATCGCCTTGGCCTGCCTTGCCGTGGCAACTGGCGCAGTTGTCCCGAAAATCGGCCCGGCCCAGCGCCGCCGATGTTTGCCCTGCAGCGGCCAGCGGGATCGCCAGCATGACAGCGCTCAGCCAGTGAAGTGTGGGGTGCATGGGTTGATCCTTTCAGGGCCCCATGGTCCGACAGCCACCGCGTCTCGTCGGTACGCCAACGCCCCCAAGTCGCGTGCATTCACGCAACGGTCACTGACCTGGGTTATCTTTTCGGCTCGATTTGAAAACGCAGGAACCCCGCATGTCCAAAGACTTCTCCACCATGGAAGACAGCAACCGTTCTGGCAACGCCTCCATCCACGACCAGATCGCGGCCTTGCCACTGAACCGCCGCACCGTGATGAAAAGTGCAGGCCTGGCCAGTTTGCTGGGCTTGTTGCATCCTTTGGCGGGCTGCGCCAACTTAGGCACAGGCCAGGCCCGCTTGGGCTTCACCGCCATCCCGCCGGGCCAGACCGATGCGCTGGTGGTGCCCCCCGGTTATGTGGCGCAGGTGATTGCCCGCTGGGGTGAGCCCGTGGGCATTGCAGGCAACATGCCGGCCTTTCGCACCGACGGCAGCAACAGCGCCGCCGATCAAGCCGTGCAACTGGGCATGCACCACGACGGCTTGGCGTTTTTCCCGCTCAACGGCTCGTCCACCCACGGCCTGATCGCGCTCAACCACGAGTACACCGACGACGGCTTGCTGCACCCCGATGGCTTTGTGCCCATGAACGCGGCCAAGGTCAAAAAGTCGCAAAACGCGCACGGCCTGTCGGTCTATGAGGTCAAGTTCAACGGCCAAGCTTGGGAGATGGTGCGCCCCTCGGCCTATGCGCGGCGCTTCACCATGGACACCCCCTTTGACATGTCGGGCCCGGCCGCTGGCCACCCCCTGCTGCGCACCGCCGCCGACCCACAAGGCCGCACCACGCTGGGCACGCTGAACAACTGCGCCAGCAGCGCCACGCCCTGGGGCACCTATTTGTCCGGCGAAGAAAACTGGATGTTCTATTTCGGCGGCGGCACAGACATCAGCGCCCACCACAAGCGTTGGGGCTTGCGCGAGAAAGGTCTGTACGACTGGGAGCGCTTTGACACGCGCTTTGACGCGGCACAAAACCCCAATGAGCCCAACCGCTTTGGCTGGGTGGTGGAGGTGGACCCGATGGACCCGACCAGCACCCCTGTCAAGCGCACGGCTCTGGGCCGCGCCGCGCATGAAGGCGCCTGGGTAGCGATGACGCAAGACCAACGCGCCGTGGTCTATTCGGGCGAAGACGCTCGATTTGAATACATCTACAAATTCCTGAGCTCCGGCCGCATGCAGCCCGGCGGCGCCAAAGCCAACCGCCATCTGCTGGACGAAGGCACGCTGTATGTGGCCCGCTTTGACGCCAACGGCCAAGGCCAGTGGCTGCCGCTGGTGCACGGCCAAGGGCCACTCACGGCAGCCAACGGTTTTGCCGACCAGGGCGAGGTGCTCATCAAAGCCCGCCAAGCCAGTGACTTGCTGGGCGCGACCAAAATGGACCGGCCCGAGTGGCTGGCCATCGACAAGGCTTCGCGCTGGGTCTATTGCACGCTGACCAACAACAGCCAGCGCGGCGCAGAAGGCAAGCCCGGCGTGGATGCGGCCAACCCCCGGGCCAACAACAGCATGGGCCAGATCATCCGCTGGCGCGAAGCCAGAGACTTTGACGGCATGACGTTTGAATGGAATCTGCTGGTGCTGGCCGGTGATCCGGCCAACGAGCGGGCCGAAGCCAAAGGCAATGTGAAGGGCGACATCTTCGGCTGCCCGGATGGGCTGGGTTTTAGCCCCAACGGCCTGCTGTGGATCCAGACCGATGCCCACGCCACGCAGATGTACAAAGGTGAATTCGCCCGCATCGGCAACAACCAGATGCTGGCCTGCGACACGGCCACGGGTGAGATCCGCCGCTTTTTGACGGGGCCGACCAACTGCGAAATCACCGGCCTGACCTTCACGCCCGATGGGCGCAACCTGTTCATCAGCGTGCAGCACCCGGGCGAAACGCCCACCGACCGCAGCGACCCCAAGCAGCCGCAAAAATACTCCAGCTGGCCCGACCACCAGCCCGATGGCCGCCCCCGCTCTGCGAACGTGGTGATCCGCAAAATCGACGGCGGCGTGATCGGCACTTAAAGCCCCGCACGCAGGTCGAAAGCTTCAGCTGCGACGCTGATCGAACAAGCGCCCATGTCGGGGCTGAAGCCCCGACATGCAAGAGGAAGGACCCAACCAGTCGGTCGGGCTTGGCTCAAGCGTTGAAGATCGAGACCGTTTTGGTGTTGAGGTAGGCGTCGAGTGCTTCGGGGCCACCTTCGGAGCCGTAGCCCGAATCTTTGATGCCGCCAAAAGGCAGCTCGGGCCAAGGGGCGGCGGACTGGTTGACCCAGAGCATGCCCACTTCGAGGCGCTGGCTCAGCAGGTGCGAGGTCTTGAGCGAGTTGGTGAAGGCATAACCCGACAGGCCGAAAGGCAGGCGGTTGGCTTCGGCGATGGCGTCTTCGATGTTCTCGAAGGTGCGGATCGCGGCAATCGGGCCAAAGGGCTCGTTGTTCACCACATCGGCGTCCAACGGCACATGCGACAAGACCGTGGGCGCAAAGAACAGACCTTCGGTGCCAATGCGCTCGCCACCGGCCAGCACCTTGGCGCCTTTGGCGCGGGCGTCTTGCACGATCGCTTGCATGGCCACCAAACGGCGCTCGTTGGCCAAGGGGCCCATCTGCGTGCCGGCCACCAAGCCATCGCCCACCTTGAGCGACTGGGCATGCGCCGCCATCATCTGCGAGAACTCTTCAGCGATTTTGTGGTGCACCAAAAAACGGGTGGGCGAGATACACACCTGACCGGCATTGCGGAACTTGGCCGCACCTGCTGTCTTGACCGCCAGGGCGATGTCGCCGTCTTCGGCCACGATCACCGGGGCATGACCGCCCAGCTCCATGGTGGCGCGCTTCATGTGCTGACCGGCCAAGGCCGCCAGCTGCTTGCCCACGGGCGTGGAGCCGGTGAAGGTGATCTTGCGGATCACGGGGTGCGCGATCAGGTAGTTCGAGATCTCAGACGGTGTGCCATAGACCAGGCCAATCACTCCCTCGGGCACGCCTGCGTCTTGGAAGGCGCGGATCAGCTCGGCGGGCGATGCGGGGGTTTCTTCAGGCGCTTTGACGATGATCGAGCAACCGGTGGCCAGCGCGGCGGACATCTTGCGCACCACCTGGTTGACCGGGAAGTTCCAAGGCGTGAAAGCCGCCACTGGGCCCACGGGTTGCTTGAGCACGTTTTGCTGGACGTTGATGTTGCGCGGCGACACGATGCGGCCGTACACACGGCGGCCTTCTTCGGCAAACCACTCGATGATGTCGGCGGCCGACATCACTTCGACCTTGGCTTCGCCCACGGGCTTGCCTTGCTCTTGCGTGAGCAGCTCGGCAATTTGCGGGGCGCGTTCACGCATCAGGGCGGCGGCTTTGCGCATGATGGCGCTGCGCTCGTTGGCGGGGGTGTCGCGCCAGATTTCAAAACCCTTTTGGGCGGCTTGGGCGGCACGCTCCAGATCGGCCACACCGGCATGGGCCAAGCGGCCGATTTCGGCGCCGTTGGCGGGGTTGAAGACGGGCAGGGTGCGGCCGCTTTCGGCATCGCACCATTGGCCGTTGATGAAAAGCTGGGTGTTGGGGTAGGTCATGGGCTGGTCCTGATGAACGCCTGAATCGGCAGTGGGCGCATTGTGTCCGAAATGGCCCCGGCGTGCGTCAAGCACGGGACAGGCTCAAGGCTTCAAAGACTGGGCCAGGTGATCGATCAGCACATTCACCCGGTGCGGGATGTAGCGGTTGCTGGGCAAGACCGCGTAGATGCCCAAAGGCGGTGGCGCAAAGTCTTGCAGCAACTCGACCACTTCGCCCCGCGCCAAAAAGGGCTCGGCAATGAAGTCCGGCTGGCGCGTGATGCCCAGGCCTTCGGCCGCCGCCTGCGTGAGCGCCACACCGTTGTTAGACCGGATGCGGACACGCACCGCAAAGGCGCTGACCTGCCCCGCATCGGCATAGGCCCAGGTGGCCGCGTTCATGGTCATGGAATAGATCAGGCATTCGTGGTGCCGCAATTGCGCGGGGTGCAGCGGCTGGCCATGCGCCGACAAGTAGGCGGGCGAAGCCAGCGTGAGCAAGCGGCAATCGCCCAGGTGCCGCACGATGTCGCCCGGCTGCAAATCGGCGGTGATGCGGATCGAAAGGTCGATGCCTTCTTCGATCAGGTTGGCCCGCTGGTCCGAGAAATCCATCATCAGCTCGATGTGCGGCTGCGCCTTGGCAAAGGCCAGCAAGGCCGGCATCAGCCGCTGCAAGCCAAAGCTCAGCGGCAAGCCCAGCCGGATGCGCCCACGCGGCACGGCTTTTTCTTCGTCCAAGCCGGCCTCGGCCGCGTCCACCATGTTGAGGATGACGCGGCACTTTTCGAGGTAGGCCGCACCAGCAGCCGTGAGCGTCAGGCTGCGGGTGCTGCGCGTGATGAGCTTGACGCGCAGTTGCTTTTCCAGCGCGGCGATCTGGCGCGTGACAACAGAGCGGGCCACCTGCAGCTGGTCGGCCACGGCGGTGAAGCTGCCGGCTTCGGCCACCCGCACAAAGGTTTGCATCGCATTGAGTTTGTCCATTGTTGCCAAGTATGCAACAAGCATTTTCACATTGGCTACTTTTTCTGTTCTTCATCCCGCTCTACAGTCCGACCCATGCCTTCCCCCAAATCTGTTTTGTTTGTGCCACACGGCTCGCCCATGTTTGCTCTGCACCCTGGCGCTGCGGGCGCGGCCATGAGCCAGTTGGTGCCGCAGCTGGGCACGCCCCGCGCCATTGTGGTGGTCAGCCCGCACTGGGAAACCGCCGTGCCCACCGTGGGCTTTGCTACCCGGCCCGAGACCCTCCACGACTTTGGTGGCTTTGACCCGCGCCTGTACCAGATGCAATACCCGGCCACAGGCTGCCCCGAAGCCGCAGCGCAGGTGCTGGCCGCCTTGCAAGCGGCCGGCTTGCCCGCAGCGCAAGACGCCCAGCGCGGCCTGGACCACGGCGCCTGGATTCCGCTGCGCCAGATGTTCCCCGATGGCGACGTGCCCATCGTGCCCCTGTCGGTGCAACGCCATTGGGGTCCAGCGCACGCTTGGCGTGTGGGCCAGGCGCTGGCGCCATTGGCCGCGCAAAACATCCTGGTCATCGGCTCGGGCAACGTGACGCACAACCTGCGCGATTTCATGATGGTGAGCATGCAAGGCGGTGCCACACCGGCCTATGTGCAAGCGTTTGCCGACTGGGTCCACACCCACATGGTGCAGCGAGATGTGGCCGCTTTGCTGAACTACCGCCAGCAAGCATCCGGCCAACGCGCCCACCCGACCGACGAGCACTTGCTGCCTTTGTTCACCGCTTGGGGCGCTGCGGGTGCTGACGCACAGCCCAAAGCGTTTTTTCGGGGCATCAGTGACCATGTGATCGCCATGGATGGCTACACTTTCCACTGAATTGGACACACGATGAGCACCCACTACACCCCCCTTGCCAAAAGCCTGCACTGGCTGATGGCCCTGATGGTCTTTGGCCTGCTGGGCCTGGGCTTTTACATGAGCGACTTGCCCCTGTCGCCCGAAAAACTGCAGCTGTACTCCTGGCACAAATGGGCCGGCGTCACTGTCTTTGTGTTGGTTTGGTTGCGCCTGGCCTGGCGCATCACGCACCGGCCGCCGCCCATGTCGGCAAGCCTGTACGGTGCCGTGAGGCTGGCCGCGATTGCTGGCCACTGGATGCTTTACGTGTTCATGGTCATCATCCCCTTGAGCGGCTGGCTGATGAGCTCGGCCAAAGGCTTTCAAACCGTTTGGTTCGGCGTGCTGCCGATCCCGGACCTGATTGGCAAAGACAAGGCCCTGGGCCGCTCGCTGGCCGAGCTGCACAGCGCGCTGAACGTCGGCTTTCTCCTGCTGATCGTGGTGCATGCGCTGGCGGCTTTCATGCACCACTTTGTGCACAAAGACGACACGCTGCGCCGCATGTTGCCCGGCACATCTGATAAATGAGAACACCATGAACCTTTTGCACAAAACCCTGGCGCTCGCCGCCACCGCCTTGGCCCTGCAGGCACAAGCGGCCCCTTACCAGGCCATCGTGCCCGCCAAAAGCAGCGTCACCTTCAGCTACAAACAAATGGGCGTGGCCGTGGACGGTCGCTTCAAGAAGTTTGCCGCGCAGGTCAACTTTGACCCCGCCAAAGCCGAGGCTGGCAAAGCCAGCTTTGACGTGGAGCTGGCCAGCGTGGATGCCGGATCGAGCGAGGCCGACGACGAAGTCGTGACCAAGTCCTGGTTCAATGCGGCGGCCTTTCCCAAGGCCAGCTTTGTGGCCAAGCAGTTCAAGCCCACCGCGCCCAACCAATACGAAGTCACCGGCAGCCTGACCATCAAGGGCCAGACCCGCGAGGTGAAGTTCCCGATGAAGCACACGGCGCAAGGCAAAGACGGCGTGCTCAGTGGCAGCTTCATCCTCAAGCGGGGCGACTTCAACATCGGCGAAGGCATGTGGGCCAAGTTCGATGTGGTGGCCAACGACATCCAGGTCAACTTTTCCCTCACCGCCCAACCGGGCAAATGAATTTCAACCCTACGGAGTAAAACCCATGACATCTTTGAAAAAACTCAGCGCCGCTTTGGCCTTCGCATCCCTGGCCGCTGGCTCGGCATTGGCCGCACCGGTGACCTACAGTGTGGACAGCTCACACACTTTCCCGCGTTTTTCTTACTCACATTTTGGCTACTCGACCCAGCTGAGCAGCTTCAGCAACACCACCGGCAAAGTCGTGTTCGATGCCGAAGCCAAAACCGGCTCGGTGGACATCGAGATCGACATGACCTCGGTCAACACGGGCTCAACCGTCTTCAACGGCCACATTCAAGCAGAAGACTTCTTCCACACGGCCAAGTTCCCCAAGGCCACCTTCACGTCCACCAAAGTGGTGTTTGAAGGCGACAAGCCCAAGACCATCGAAGGCAACCTGACGATCAAGGGCGTGAGCAAGCCCGTGACCCTGACAGTGACTGGCTTCCAGGCCATGCCTCACCCGATGATGAAAAAACCTGCCTTGGGTGCCAACGCCTTCACCACCATCAAGCGCAGCGAGTTCAACGCTGGCAAATACGCGCCTTACGTGGGTGACGAAGTGCGCATCGACATCGCCATCGAAGCTGTTGCACAGTGAAACACTGAGCCACTGACCCGGCACGCCGGGTCATGCAAGGCCCAAGCCCCTCAGGATGCGCGATCGTCCTCAGGGGCTTTGTCTTGGGCGATCACCAAATCGGCACGCACGGCACGCACACGGTCATCGACGTAGTAGCCGCCGTACTCGGTGTATTTGAGCAAGACCCGGCCGCAGACCCCGCAGCCGAACACATCGCAGCGGTTGTACGGAAAGAAGGCCGGTGCAATCGGCGCATCCACCGAGTCGTAGCGGGTCTTGTGGGGGTGGCATTCTTCGTACGTCGGCTCGGGGCCCAAGCGGTCGGCCGGACGCAAGCTGCCCAAGGGCGTCAGCTGCGCTGCAGGCCAGCGCTCACCGGGCACGCTCTCCCAAGCGGCGCAAGCGCCCATGCTGCAGCTGCACGCCTGGGAGGGCTTTTGGGCCAGTGCTTTCAAGTCTGCGGCCAGCAGGGGGGCTTGTTCTGTGCTCATGTTTCAGGCGGGTGGGACTTGCGCCATTGTGAACGCCCGCGACGTGGAACGCGGACCCTGACGGTTAGTATTTGTTGACCTGAGCGAGGACCTGCATGTTCACGTCGACCACGCCTTGGCTGGCCCAGGACCGCATCCTTGTTCTATGCCCTTACCTGTTTTATCCACCCTTGAGGAGACGCCCATGGCAATTTACGAACTGCGCACCTACTCGGCCATTGTCGGCAAAATGGCCGAGCTGACCGCCCTTTACACCCACGAAGGTTGGCCCGCGCTGTCCAAGCACCCGCAAAAACTGGTGGGCTATTTCACCGGCGACATCGGCGCCCTCAATGAGCTGATCCACATCTGGAAGTTTGACGACGACGCGGACCGCCGCGCCTTTTGGGCCGGCGTGTTCAGCGACCCCGAGTTCATGGCCTTCGCCGCCAAGATCCGCCCGCTGATCCGCGAACAAAACAACAAGCTCATGCTGTCTGCGCCTTGGGGGCCTAAGCCCTGAGCGTTCTCCCTATGGTCAATCCCACCCAGAATTTGTATGATGACCTGATAACTATCCCTCAGGAGACCTCTCATGCAACGTCGATTTTGGCTTTGTGTTGCGGCCATGGCCGCTTTGCCTATGGTGCACGCCACGGCCATGGCGCAGGCTTGGCCTGCCCGCCCCATCAAGCTGGTGGTGCCTTTTCCGCCGGGTGGTTTGATCGACAACATGGCGCGTCTGGTGGCGCCCAAGCTGGGGCAAGAGCTGGGTCAATCCATCGTGATCGACAACAAGCCCGGTGCCGGTGGCAACCTGGGTGCAGCAGAGGCGGCCCGCGCCACGGCCGATGGCTACACGCTGCTGATGGCCTCGCCGCCCCTGACCATCAACCCCGCGCTCTACAGCAAGCTGCCCTACAAGCCTGAAAGCATCGTGCCCCTGGGCTTGCTGGGCCGTGTGCCCAATGTGCTGGTGGTCAACCCGGCCTCGGGCA
This sequence comes from Limnohabitans lacus, assembly GCF_030053395.1. GTDB lineage: Bacteria > Pseudomonadota > Gammaproteobacteria > Burkholderiales > Burkholderiaceae_C > Limnohabitans_A > Limnohabitans_A lacus. Next base: position 243,826 of record NZ_JASGBH010000002.1, read on the forward strand.
TCCAGAGCGTGGCCGATCTGAGCGCACGCATCAAAGCCCGGCCCGGCCAACTCAATTACGCGTCCAACGGGCAAGGCACTTCGCTGCATCTGAGCGCCGAGCTGTACAAAAGCCAAGCGGGCTTGTTTGTGACGCACATCCCTTACCGGGGCGCGGCCGCTGGCCTGACCGCCGTGATGGCCGACGAGGTCAGCATGATGTTTGACAACCTGCCCTCGGCCCTGGGCCTGATCAACGGCGGCAAGCTCAAAGCCCTGGCCGTGACCACGCCGCAGCGCAGCAGCGCTTTGCCGGGCGTGCCAACCATGGAAGAAGCGGGCCTGAAGGGCTACCAAGTTTTTGCCTGGTTTGGCCTGGCCGCGCCCGCAGGCTTGCCTGCACCGGTGCAGCAAAAAATCGAACAAGCGCTGGAGCGCGTGGCGCAACAGCCCGAGGTGAAAGCCGCGATTCAAAAAGCGGGCGCCGAGCCCACTTGGCTGAACGCACCCAGCATGGCCAGCTTCATGCAGGCCGACACGGCGCAATGGAAGAGCGTGGCGTCCTACGCCAAGATCGCCTTGGATTAAACACAATCGGCGCGGCTTGGGTCTGCGCCACGGAGTAGATGACATGACCACAGTGGGTTTGATCGGTTTGGGGGCCATGGGCTCGGGCATGGCGGCGTCCTTGCGCCGCGCCGGGCACAACGTGCAGGTGTTCGATGTGCGGCGCGAAGTGGCGCAAGCATTCGCCGCAGAGGGCGGCGTGGCGCATGACACCTTGGCCTCGCTGGGCGCGGCGTGTGACGTGGTCGTGTCGGTGGTGGTCAATGCCGCGCAGACCGAGAGCGTGCTGTTTGGCGATGGCAGCACCGCCGGTTGCGCGGCCAGCATGAAGCCCGGCAGCGTGTTCGTGATGTGCTCCACCGTGGACCCGAACTGGTCGGTGGCACTGGAAGCACGCCTGGAGGGCATGGGCCTGCAGTATGTGGACGCGCCCATCTCGGGCGGTGCGGCCAAAGCGGCCTCGGGCCAGATGACCATGATGACGGCGGGCAAGCCTGCGGCCTATGCCGTGGCCGAACCGTTCTTGAACGCGATGGCCGCCAAGGTCTACAAGCTGGGCGACAGCGCAGGCGCGGGCAGCAAAGTGAAGATCATCAACCAGCTGCTGGCGGGTGTGCACATTGCAGCCGCTGCCGAAGCCATGGCGCTGGGTTTGCGCGAAGGTGTGGACGCCGCGGCCTTGTACGAGGTGATCACCAACAGCGCGGGCAACAGCTGGATGTTTGAAAACCGCATGGCCCATGTGCTGGCGGCCGATTACACGCCCCTCTCAGCCGTAGACATTTTTGTGAAGGATTTGGGCATCGTGCTGGACATGGCGCGTGCCAGCAAGTTCCCGCTGCCGCTGTCGAGCACCGCGCACCAGATGTTCATGCAAGCCAGCACCGCAGGCTTTGCCAAAGAAGACGACAGCGCTGTCATCAAGATTTTTCCGGGCATCGAGTTGCCGAAAGGCAAGGCATGACCATCCAACTCGGTTGCATTGCCGACGACTTCACCGGCGCCACGGACCTGGCCAACAACCTGGTGCGCTCGGGCATGCGGGTGGTGCAGACCATTGGCGTGCCTACAACGCCACTGGCCGCTGATGTTCATGCCGTGGTGGTGGCGCTCAAGTCGCGCACCATCCCGGCTGCCGAAGCCATCGCCCAGTCGCTCGATGCCTTGAAGTGGTTGCAGGCGCAAGGGGCGCAGCAGATCTATTTCAAATACTGCTCCACTTTTGACAGCACGCCCGAAGGCAACATCGGCCCGGTGACCGAGGCCCTGATGGACGCGCTGCACACGGACTTCACCATCGCGACACCGGCCTTTCCGGACAACGGCCGCACCGTGTTCAAGGGCTACCTGTTTGCGGGCAACGTGCTGCTCAACGAGTCGGGCATGCAAAACCACCCGCTCACGCCCATGACCGATGCGAATTTGGTGCGCGTCATGCAGGCGCAAACCAAGCGCAAGGTGGGCTTGATCGATTACAAAACCGTGGCCCTTGGCGAAGCGGCCATCCGAGAGCGCATCAGCGCTCTGCGTGCAGAAGGCGTGGGCGTGGCCGTGGTGGACGCGACCAGCAACGAAGACCTGCACCGCATGGGCCCGGCTTTGAAAAACATGCCGCTGCTCACCGCAGGCTCGGGTGTGGCCATTGGCCTGCCCGCCAACTTTGGCCTGAAGCCCTCGCTGCAGGCCAGCCAGTTGCCCGCCGCCCACGGCTTGCAAGCAGTGGTCTCGGGCAGCTGCTCTTTGGCCACCAATGCGCAGGTGGCGCACTTCAAGTCAACGGGTCGCCCCGCGATGGCGATCAACCCCGCAGCGCTGATGCACGGCCAAAGCGATGCCATGGTGCAGCAGGTCTTGGCTTGGGCCGCGCCGCTTTTGAAGGACGGCCCGGTGCTGGTGTATTCCACCGCCGAGCCCGAGGCCGTCAAAGCCGTGCAAGCACAGCTGGGCGTGGCCGAGGCGGGTGCTTTGGTCGAGCACGCGCTGGCTGCGGTGGCCCGTGGCTTGGTCGGTTTGGGCGTGCAGCAGTTGGTGGTGGCCGGTGGCGAAACCTCGGGTGCTTGTGTGCAGGCACTCGGTATTGCTCAGCTGCAGATCGGTCCACAAATCGACCCGGGCGTGCCTTGGTGCCATGCACCCGGCGACAACGGCGGCGTGCACATCACGCTCAAGTCGGGCAACTTTGGCACCGAAGACTTCTTCACCAAAGCCTTTACAGTGCTGGCATGAGCATCACCGAATCCCAAGCCCGCGAAGAAATGTGCCGCGTGGGCCGCAGCCTGTTTGAGCGCGGCTATGTGCACGCCACGGCGGGCAACATCAGCGTGCGGCTGGATGATGGCTTCCTCATCACGCCCACCGATGCCTGCTTGGGCTTTTTGGACCCGGCGCGTTTGGCCAAGCTGGACCTGCAAGGCCAGCAAGTCAGCGGCGACAAAGGCAGCAAAACCATCGCCTTGCACCGCCAGATTTACGCCGCTGCTTGCGAAACCGACGCTGACACGCGCTGCGTGATCCACACCCACAGCACGCACTGCGTGGCACTGAGCCTGAACGCGCACGGCCCCGAGTTGCTGCCGCCGATCACGCCCTACTTTGTGATGAAAGTTGGCCATGTGCCGCTGGTGCGTTACCACCGCCCCGGCAGCCCCGATGCCGCCAAAGAAGTGGCCGCCTTGATCCGAAGCCACGCCGCGCAAGGCACACCGATCCGCGCCGTGATGCTGCCGCGCCTGGGGCCCAATGTGTGGCACAACACGCCTGCAGCGGCCATGGCCACGCTCGAAGAGCTGGAAGAAACCGCCCGCCTCATGCTGCTGCAACCCCACACACCGCCCCTGCTGGCCAGTGACTTGGACGAATTGCGCCAAACCTTTGGCGCCCGCTGGTGAGCACAGCCTGAATCGCCGCGCTTGACTCGCGATGACAAGACACCCCGTTTGAAAGAAAACCCATGCCCCGCTTTGCCGCCAACCTCTCGATGATGTACCCCGACTTGCCGTTTCTGGACCGCTTTGAAGCGGCGGCCCAAGATGGTTTCAAGGCGGTGGAATATTTGTTCCCCTACGCCTTTCCCGCACAAGAGTTGGCCGCGCGTTTGAAGGCCAACGGCTTGCAACAGGTCTTGTTCAACACGCCCTCGGGCGGCACCGACACCGACAGCTTTGCCAAGGCCTGGGAGTCCGGCAGCCGCGGCACGGCCAGCGTGCCCGGACGCGAGGCGGAGTTTCGCACCGGCTTTGCACAAGCGCTGGACTATGCCGAGGCGCTGAACTGCCCGCGCATCCACGCCATGGTGGGCTTGCGCGGCGAAGGCGCCAGTGGCGAGGCCGCAGATGCCACGTTGGTGAGCAACTTGCAATGGGCCGCGCGTGAAGCCGCCAAGGCCGGGCGCGATGTGTTGATCGAACCCATCAACACCCGCAGCGTGCCAGGCTTTCACCTCAACCGGCAAGACCACGCGCTCCGCATCGTGCAGGCCGTGGGCGCTGCCAACGTGAAAGTGCAAATGGACCTGTTCCACTGCCAAATCGTCGAAGGCGACCTGAGCACCAAGATCGCCCAATACTTGCCGACTGGCCGCGTGGGTCACTTCCAGATCGCCGAAGTGCCGCACCGCCACGAACCCGGTACCGGCGAAGTGAACTGGGCCCACATCTTCAAGACCATCGACGAGGTCTCTGCCGCCTGCGGCTGGGACGGCTGGATCGGTTGCGAATACAACCCGGCCGATGCGTCGGTGGGCGGTACTTCACGCGGCCTGAGTTGGGCACGCGGCTACCTGTAAAGCCAGCTGGACTCAATCGCGCTGCAAGTCTTCGGGCCAGCGCAAGTGCAGGCCGGTCCTTTGGGCCAGAGCTTGAATATCTTCAGGGCTGTCCACATCGGCGCGGTAATGGGCATTGGCGCTGACCCAGCGGTGCACTTGCTGCGGGTGCTGCTGCTGCCACTGCCGCCCGCCCATGGTGGGTGGCCCCGCCAAAATTTGCTGGGCCACGCTGCGGCCAAACATCACCGGGTTGCCAGGCAAACCCTCCACCACCGGGCGCACCAATTGCGTTGGGGCAGGCCTTTGGTGATAGGCATGGATCAGGTCCGCGATGTCTTGCGCATCGATCAAGGGTTGATCGGCCAGAAGCACCAGCGTGGCATCTGCATCGGGTGCCATGGCTTGCAAGCCCAAGCGCAGTGAGGACTCTTGCCCTTCATCGGGGTCTGGGTTGGTGAGCCAATGCACCGGCAAATCACGGGCCGACTGGTGAATGCGCTGGGCATAGTGCCCCAGCACCACCACCACGTCTTGCACACCCGCACCCGACAATGCCAAGCATTGGCGGCGCAGCAGCGAAACACCATCGATCTCGAGCAAACATTTGGGCCGCAGACCCATGCGCGAAGCCGAGCCAGCGGCCAAGATCACCGCGGCCACTTTGACAGGCAGACCTTCTGCCTTTGCGTGGTTTTCGTTCATGCCCCTGCGCTCCATCTTGCTGCCTTGCCCGTTGCGGGGCACGCCAAGCATTGTGCCCCCAAGGATTTATCTCTCAAAAAACCGTTACAGTGATTTCTCTTTCGCTCCGGAGTCTTGCGATGAACGCCCCCTTGCACCGAGAAATGCCCGCCCACCACCTGGACAGCGCACAAGCCTTGCGCGAAGTGACGCAGGCCTGGGACGCCTCCATCCTGCCCGAGCTCAAGCAATACATCGAAGTGCCGGCCAAATCGCCCGCCTTCGATGCCGATTGGGCCGCGCACGGCCACATCGACACCGTGATGCGCCAAGCCGCCGATTGGGTGACGGCGCAAAAGGTCGAGGGCTTGACGCTGGAGATCATTCAGCTGCCCGGTCGCACGCCGGTGCTGTTTTTTGAAGTGGCCGCCACACGGTCCAATGCCGAGGGCTCGGGCCAAACCGTGCTGATGTACGGCCACCTGGACAAGCAACCCGAGTTCACCGGCTGGCGCAACGACCTGGGGCCTTGGACCCCCACTTACGAAGACGGCAAGCTCTATGGCCGTGGCGGTGCGGACGACGGTTATGCGGTGTACGCCAGCATCACGGCGCTGCAAGCGCTCAAAAGCCAAAAGACACCGCACCCGCGCATCGTGGGCCTGATCGAGACCTGCGAAGAATCGGGCTCGTATGACCTGCTGCCCTATGTGGACGCGCTGCGAGCGCGCCTAGGCGATGTGGGCCTGGTGATTTGCCTGGACAGTGGCGCGGGCAACTATGACCAGCTGTGGCTGACCACCAGCCTGCGCGGCATGGCCAGCGGCACCCTCAAGGTGCAGATCCTGACCGAAGGCATCCATTCGGGCGATGCCTCGGGTGTGGTGCCGTCGAGCTTTCGCATCATGCGCCAGGTGCTCGACCGGCTGGAGGACAGCAGCACCGGCCGCTTGTTGCCGCAGAGCTTTCATTGCGAAGTGCCTGCCGAGCGCATGGCACAGGCCCGGGCCACGGCGGCGATTTTGGGCGAAGAACTCTACAAGCGCTTTCCGTGGGCGCACTATGACTGCGGCGGCTCCACCAGCTTTGCACTGCCCACCACCACCGACCCGGTGCAGGCCTTGCTCAACCGCACCTGGGCCCCCACTTTGAGCGTGACCGGGGCCGATGGTTTCCCGGCCCTCAAAGACGCGGGCAATGTGCTGCGGCCTTACACGGCCTTCAAACTCAGCCTGCGCTTACCGCCGCTGATCGATGCGGCCACCGCCGTGCAAGAACTCAAAACTTTGCTGGAAGACAACGCGCCCTACCAAGCTCAGGTGACCTTTGAGAGCGGAGGCGGCGCCACCGGCTGGAACGCACCCGACACGCAGCCTTGGTTTGAGCAAGCGCTCAACCACGCCAGCCAATCGCACTTTGGCGCCTCGGTGGGCTACATCGGGCAAGGCGGCACCATCCCGCTCATGAACATGCTGAGCGCGGGCTTTCCGAAAGCGCAAATGATGGTCTGCGGCGTGCTGGGCCCCAAGAGCAACGCGCACGGGCCCAACGAGTTTTTGCACGTGCCTTATGCCAAGAAGCTCACCGCTGCGGTGGCCGAAGTCATCGCCCGCATGCCATGAAACAAGCCAAACGCAGCACCTTGCAAGGCCAGGCCGGTCAACTGGCCGTGTACGACTGGCCCTTGCCCTTGGGGCCCATACGGGGCACGGTGCTGCTGGTGCATGGCCTGGGGGAACACACCGGGCGCTACGGCCATGTGGCCGATCAGCTGCGCCAATGGGGCTTTGCGGTGCGCGGCTACGACCACCAAGGCCACGGCCACTCCGAAGGCGTGCGCGGCACACTGCACACCCCTGACGGGCTCATGCAAGACTTGGCCACGGTGATCGACGACACACGCGCCAAACCCGGCGCCAGCGATGCGCCCTTGATTTTGCTAGGCCACAGCATGGGCGGTTTGGTGGTGGCACGCGCGGTGGCCGAACAGTTGCGTTATGTCGACGGCGTGGTCATGTCCTCACCGGCTTTGGGCACCTGGGCCAACCCTTTGCAAAAACTGCTGCTGGCCACTTTGCCTAAACATTGGCCACACCTGTGTGTGGGCAACGGGCTCAACCCCAAGCTGATCGCCCGCGATGCGCAAACCGTGCAGCGCTACACACTGGACCCGCTGGTGCACGACCGCATCTCGACCCGGCTGGGGGCTTGGATCTACACCGAAGGCCCCAAGACGGTGGCACTGGCGGCCGAGTGGAAGGTGCCCAGTTTGCTGATTTACGCCGGGCAAGACCGTCTGGTGCACCCCGACGCGAATGCGGCCTTTGCCGCGAAGGCACCGGCCTCGGTGGTGCACTCGCACTGCTTTGCGCCCATGTACCACGAGATCTTCAACGACACCCAGCGCCAGCTGGTGTTCCAGGCGCTCAAGCGCTGGCTGGACGATCGCTTCGCTGCTTGAGCCCCAACCAGGCCAGCGCCAAACCCGCCAGGGCCACCGGCACCAAAGAGCCCACGTTCAACCAAGTCCAGCCCCCCGTGGTGACCAAGGCTCCCGAGGCAAACGAGGTGAGCGCCATGGTGGCGAACACGAAGAAGTTGATGGCCGCTTGAGCGCGGTCTTTCTCTTCAGGTCGCCAGGCCCGCATGGCCAAAGTGGTGCTGCCGGTGAACAAGAAATTCCAGCCCAGGCCCAACAAAAACAGGGCGACGATGAACTGGTGCAATTCGATGCCCGACAAGGCCACCGCGATGCACACAAAATTCAACAACACACCGACCGACATGATGGTCAAGGCGCCAAACTTCTTGATCAAGTGGCCCGTGAAAAAGCCCGGTGCAAACATGCCGATCACATGCCACTCGAGCACCAACGCGGCATCGCTGAAACCAAAGCCACACACCTGCATGGCCAAAGGCGTGGCGGCCATGAGCAGGTTCATCACGCCGTAGCTCAAAGCCGCTGTGGCTGCCGCCACGATGAAAATCGGCTGGCGCATGATGTCGGCCAAGGGCCGGCCCACGGCATCGCCGGCTTTTTTGGGGGGCACGGCCGGAAAGCGGATGAAGCTGATCACCACCAGCCCCAAGACAGCCACTCCGGCCAAAGCCAGGTAGGCGCCCATGAAAGGCGTCTCCAAAATACCCTTGGTGCGCGACGCCAGATTGGGCCCCGCGATGGCCCCGATCAAGCCACCGGCCATGACCAGCGAGACGGCTTTTTCGCGAAAGCTCTCAACCGACAGCTCTGCTGCCGCAAAGCGGTAGAGCTGACCGTTGGCGCTGTAGTACCCCGCGATCACCGTGGCGCACACCAGCAACCAGAAGTTGTGGCTCCAAGCCGCATAGGCCGCCAGCAAAGCCGCGAACACCGCCACCAACAAGCCCAACTGAAACGAGATGCGCCGCCCAAAGCGCGACTGGGTCTTGGCCACCAAGCCCGTAGACAAGGCACCCCCCACCACATAGCCCATGACGGGCAAAGTCGCCATCCAGCCCAGCGGGGCCATGGACAGGCCCACCAAACCGTTGATGGCGATGAAGGTGACGTTGTTCGTGAAGAACAGACCCTGGCAAAGGGTCAGGAGGATGAGGTTGGCGTTCATACCCTGCAGTGTATCGAAGGGCGCGCACAGCCCCTGTCACCTTGGGCAGGTGAACTTCAGCGCAAAGTCAATGCCGCCAACACCGCCAAGGGTGCGGTTTCGGCCCGCAAGACGCGCGGGCCCAAGGTGACCGGCACAAAACCGGCCGCCAAGGCCTGCGCCTCTTCGGCGGGGGTGAGGCCGCCTTCGGGGCCGCTGAGCAAGGTGACCGAGGTCTGGCCCTGCACAGCATCGCTCAATGGCCGCGTGCCTTCAGACAGGGACAGCACCAAGCGCACACCGTCGGCAGCGCCAGCAGGGTGCTCGGCTGCCCACTGCGCCACGGTGCAAGCGCTGTCGATGCGGGTGACGCGGTTGCGGCCGCACTGCTCAGCGGCAGCCACGGCCACGCCTTGCCAGTGCGCCAGCTTTTTTTCGGCGCGCTCGCCTTTGAGCTTGAGCACGCTGCGCTCGGCGGTGATGGGGGTGATGCTGGTGGACCCCAGTTCGGTGGCTTTTTCGACCAACCAATCCATGCGCTCGTTGGCGGTGATGCCGGCCAGCAAATGCACAGCGCAGGGCGCTTCACGTTCGACCGCATGGTGCGTGCCCACCTCCACGTCCACGTCGCTTCGGCCCATGCGGGTGACGGTGGCTTCAAATTCGCCGCCTTCGCCGTTGAACAAATTGATGCCGTCGCCCGGCTGCATGCGCAAGACCTGCACATGGCGGGCGGCACCCGGCGGCAAGCTCAGCGCCAAGCCGGTTTGCAAAGGGGCAGGGCAGTAAAAACGCGGCATGCTCACATGCGCCCGTAGGCAAAACCCACCTGGGGCGTGGTGCCCTCGATCTCGTCGAGCACCTTGAGCAAGGGGCCCAGTTCGCGGTAACGGTCGCAGGTCTTGCGGATGTAGTGGATGAAGCGCGGGGCATCGGCCAAATATTTGGGCTTGCCGTCGCGCAGCGTCAAGCGCGCAAAGATACCCGCCACCTTCAGGTGTCGCTGCAGGCCCATCCATTCAACGGCGCGGTAGAAGGCGCCAAAGTCGCTGTGCCAGTCTTCAAAATCCATCAGCCCGGCCTTGCGGGCCTTTTCCCAATAGCGGATGGTGATGTCGAGCACGAAGTCTTCGTCCCAGGTCAGGAAGGCGTCGCGCATCAGGCTGGCGATGTCATAGGTCACTGGGCCATAGACTGCATCCTGAAAGTCCAACACGCCCAGCTGCTCACTTTGGTGCGGCATCATCAGGTTGCGGGGCATGAAGTCGCGGTGCACGTACACCGAAGGCGCGGCCAGGTTGCGCTGCACGATCAGGGCAAAGGCTTTGTCTAACGTTGCCTTGTCTTGGCCTTGCAGCTGCACGCCTTTGTGCTGGGCCAAATACCAATCGGGGAACAGGCTCAGTTCGCGCTGGAGCAAAGCCTCGTCGTAAGGCGGCAAGACGCCGGGGCGCGACGCCAGCTGCCACTGGACCAAGGTGTCCACCGCCTGCATGTAAAGGCCATGGTTGGCTTGCGGGCGCTCGGCATCGATGGCCGACATCATGGTGGCGCTGCCCAGGTCGTTCAGGAGCATGAAACCATGGGCTTCGTGCCAGTCGAGCACTTCAGGGGCGCGCAGGCCGGCATCCTTCATCAGGGCGGCAATCTGCACAAAGGGCTTGGAGTTTTCTCTGTCCGGTGGCGCATCCATCACGATGCGGCTGTCGCCTGCGGCCGTGTCTACACGCAGATAGCGGCGAAAGCTCGCATCGGCCGAGGCGATGCGCACCGTTGCAGGCAAAAGCCCTTGGGCGGGCGCGATGCCCGCCATCCAGGCGTTGAACAGGACTTGGCGGGCCGGATCGGCCCAGCTGACTTCAGGAGTCGCGTTGGGGGAGGCAGTAGGGTGGCTCATGGATAATCCCATTCTACAAAGCCTGCGCTCGGCTCCCCGGTGCCAAGGCCGGCCCTCTGTCCATCCTCCATCCCCATTTGTGCACACCGCTCTCGCTTTGTCCCGTTTGCCACTGACACCTGCTGCCCCACCCGCTTTGCGGGTGCTGGTGCTGGCCGTGTTGTGCGCGTTGGGCAGCCAGGCTCAAGCCCAAGGCACGGGCTTGTCGCTGCGCAGCAGCCCGATGCTGGAAGAGCGGATTTCCGAGCGCCAGCGCAGCGAAGGCGCCATCTTTGTGGGGGGTGATCAGGTCACGGCCCGCCCGGACATGGACTTGGTCATCGATGGGCAAGCCACGGTGCGCAGACCGGGCTTGGCAGTCAAGGCCGACCGCATCCTCTACGACCAAAGCCAAGACATCTTGAACGCCGAAGGCCATGTGCGCCTGAGCCGTGACGGCAGCATGTTCGAAGGCCCACGTTTGAAGCTGCAAGTTGACAGTTTCCAGGGCACATTTGAAAAACCCACTTTTGAGCTTTACCGCAGCGGCGGCTACGGCGATGCCTCGCAGGTGGATTTCATCGACGACAAACGCCAAATCGTTCGCGATGCGCGTTACACCACCTGCCGCCGCACACCCGGCCCCGAGTGGTTGCCCGAGTGGTTTGTCAAAGCCACCAGCATGACGCTGGACATGGAAGAGTCCACCGTGCAGGCCGAAGATGTGCAATTGCGCTTCAAAGGTGTGCCCCTGATGAACGCTTCATCGGTGAGCTTTGCCATGACCGACGAGCCCAAATCAGGCTTCTTGCCTTCGCTGATTGGCGTCGATTCGGTCAGTGGCTTGAGCATGTCGGCGCCCTACTACTTGGCCATCGCACCCAACCGCGACGCCACCATCACCACCCACTTGATGAGCAAGCGCGGTGCCTCGGTGGACAGCGAGTTCCGATACCTGGAGCAAGACTACAAAGGCCAAGCCCGCCTGATCGCCATGCCCAACGACAGCCTGCGCCAGCAGTCGCGCTGGGGCATGACCACGCAGCACAATGGCAGCCTGGACACGGGTCTGGATGCGGTGGGCCGTGTCGGTGTGGGACTGACCCTCAACCGCGTGAGCGATGACAATTTCTGGCGTGACTTTCCACGCTCGGGGCTGGCCTTGACCCAGCGCTTGCTGCCGTCGACCGGCGTGGTGTCTTGGGGGCGCGGCAACTTCAACATGACGGCCCAGGTGCAGCGCTGGCAAACCCTGCAAATTGACACGGCCGCCATCACCCCACCTTATGACCGCGCACCGCAAATCACGATGCGCTATGGCCAGTGGAATGCCGAAGGCCTGGACTGGTCGGTGGTGGGCGACACGACCCGCTTCGAAACGGATTTTTCACGCATCCCGAATGTGAGCGCCGCCACTTTGGCCAGCTTGCGCAATGGCGAACGCAGTTATGTGCAAGCGCAAGTGAGCCGGCCTTGGGTTCGCCCTTGGGGCTTTGTCACGCCCAAGCTGCAAATGCACGCCACGCGCTACCAGCTGGACAACGCCCTGAGCACTGGCGAAAGCGCGTTCAACCGAGCCTTGCCCACGTTCAGTGTGGATTCGGGATTGGTGTTTGAGCGTGAAACCAACTGGTTTGGCAAAGACATTTTGCAAACCCTGGAGCCACGGGCTTTTTATGCCCGCACGCCCTACCGCGACCAAAGCTTGCTGCCGCTTTACGACAGCGGTGCAGCCGACTTCAACCTGTCCACCATTTACAGCGAGAACCCCTATGTGGGCCAGGACCGCTTGGTGGACAACAACTCACTGACTTTGGGCGTCACGACCCGCTTTTTCGATGCGCAATCGGGCGCAGAGAGGTTGAAGCTGGGCATGGCCCAGCGCATCCGTTTCGACAGTCAGCAAGTGGTCTTGCCAGGGCAATCGACCATTTCTGCAGGCCTGAGTGACATGCTGCTGGGCGCTGGCGTGCGCTGGTCCGATCGCTGGACGGTGGACTCCACGGTGCAGGTCAATTCACAAACCAACGCGATCACCCGCACCACCTTGCAAAGCCGTTACAACCCCACGCCTTACCGCGTGTTCAACGTCGCCTACCGACTCAACCAAGGGGTGAGCGAGCAGGTGGACATGGGCTGGCAATGGCCGATCAACGACTTGTGGGGCGGCGGTGACCGAGAGACCGAAACCGCCTGGACCCGAACACGCGGCCAAGGCCTGGGCCCCGACCGCTGGTACAGCGTGGGCCGCATGAACTTCAGCTTGACTGAAAGACGCCTCGTGGACACCATCATCGGCTTCGAATACGATGCCGGCTGCTGGTTGGGGCGCGTCGTTTTACAGCGCCTGCAAAGCACCGTCAGCACGGCCAGCACCCAATTAATGTTCCAGTTGGAGTTTTCAGGCTTGGCCAGAGTGGGCGCCAGCCCTTTGCAAAGCCTGCGCAACAACATCACCAATTACCAATTCCTGCGTGACACCACCGAACAACCGAGCCGATTCCAGTCTTATGAATGATCATTTCTCTTCCACACGCTGGCTCGTATGGGCCTGCGCTCTGGGCTTGGCCGGCTTGCTGTGCAGCACGGGTGCCGCAGCCCAGTCCAGCATCCCCCGCCCAGCGGACTTCATCGTCGCCGTGGTCAACTCCGAGCCGATCACCAACCAGGACGTTCAGGCCCTGAAGTTGCGTCTATCGCGCGATAGACGCGCAGCCCCTGATGCCACGCCTGCTGAGCTCAACCGCAAAGCGCTGGAACAGCTGATCAACGAAAAAGCCCAGCTGCAACAAGCCCGTGATGCGGGCATCAAGATCGAAGACGAAGCCATCGATTCGGCCGAAATGAATGTGGCGTCCAACAACCAAGTCACGCGCGATGAGCTGCGCAAAAACTTGAGCAAAGAAGGCCTCACGGTCAAAACCTTTCGCGACCAGTTGCGCGACCAATTGATGCTCAGCCGTGTGCGTGAACGCGAGGTGGAAGGTCGCGTGCGCGTGAGCGACCAAGAAGTCGAGCAATACCTGCAAGAACAAATCCAGGCGCAAGGCGGCCAAGCCGCCATCGACCTGAACTTGGCCATGATCCTGATCGCCGTGCCCGAGAGCAGCACCGAGGCCCAGATCAAGGCCCTGCAAGAACAGGCCGAAGACGTGGCCCGCCGTGCCCGCAGCGGCGAGAACTTTGCCGAGCTGGCGAAAAAGTTTTCCCAAGCCATGGACAAAGGCGCCAACGGTGGCGAGATGGGTCTGCGCCCATCAGAGCGCTACCCCGATTTGTTTCTGAACGCCACCCGCAATGTGCGCGTGGGCGCCACCTCCGCGGTGGTGCGTTCGGGCGCCGGCTTTCACATCCTCAAGGTGCTCGATCGCCGCCAGGGCCAAGCCACCTTGATGGTCACGCAAACCCGCGCCCGCCACATCTTGGTGCGACCCACAGCGCAAGCACCGCAAGCCCAGGTGGTGGCGCGTTTGAATGAGCTGCGCCAAAGCATCGTGTCCGGCAAAGCCGACTTTGCGGCTGTGGCCCGTCAAATTTCACAAGACGGCAGTGCCGCGCAAGGCGGTGATCTGGGCTGGGCCAATCCGGGCATGTTTGTCCCCGAGTTTGAGCAGGTCATGAACCGCCTGCGCCCCGGACAGGTGGCCGAACCTTTGGTGTCGCGTTTTGGCGTGCACCTGATCGAAGTGATGGAGCGCCGCAATGCGCCTTTGTCCGATCAAGACCAACGCGCCGTGGCACGCAGCGCCCTGCGTGAAAAGAAAACCGAAGAGGCCTACAACATTTGGGTCGACGATGTGCGCAGCCGCGCTTATGTCGAGATGCGCGAGCCGCCCCAATGAAACACATCGCCCGCAAACGTTTCGGTCAGCATTTTCTGACCGACGGCGGCATCATCGATGCCATCGTGGACGCCATCGGCCCGCAAGCGGGCCAACCCATGGTCGAGATCGGGCCCGGCCTGGCCGCCCTCACGCAGCCGCTGGTGGAGCGCCTGGGTCACCTGACGGTGGTGGAGCTTGACCGCGATTTGGCCGTGCGCTTGCGCCTGCATGAGCAGCTCACGGTGGTTGAATCCGATGTGCTCAAGGTCAACTTCACCGAGCTGTCGCAAACCATGTTGGCCGCGCAAACGGCCCCGGCCAAAGCCAGCAAAATCCGCGTGGTGGGCAACTTGCCCTACAACATCTCCACACCCATCTTGTTCCATTTGCTCGAGCACGTGGCGGTGATTGAAGACCAGCACTTCATGCTGCAAAAAGAGGTGATCGACCGCATGGTGGCCCAGCCCGCCACCTCGGACTACAGCCGGCTGTCGGTCATGCTGCAATGGCGCTACGCCATGGAAAACGTGCTGTTTGTGCCGCCCGAAAGCTTTGACCCACCGCCGCGCGTGGACAGCGCCGTGGTGCGCATGGTGCCTTTGGCCGAGCCGCCCGCTGTGAACGTGAAGACCCTGGAAACACTGGTGCAGGTGGCCTTCAGCCAGCGCCGCAAGATCTTGCGCAACACCTTGGGCAAGTGGCTCGATGAAAAGGGCTTTGCAGGCCAGTTCGATCTGCAACGCCGCGCCGAAGAAGTGCCGGTGGCCGAGTTCGTGGCCTTGGCACAAGCGGTCTGAAGCCGCTCGCCCAAAGAAAAAGCCCGTCAATGACGGGCTTTTTTCATGGCCACCTGCGTGGCTCAACGCACAGATCAGGCGGCTGCGAGCCAGTATCCTGCGTTGAATGGGCTGCTCATGCGCAGCGCCAAAGGCGAGACGTCGACCAATTTGTCGGTCGGCATTTTTTCGCCTTCTTCGATCGATTCGGCCACTTCGGCTTCTTCGGTTTGTGCCTCAATCGCCCGTCCTGCTTGGCTGTTTTGCGCAGAACGGGCTACAGAAAAGAATAGAAGCATCGGAAGGGTATCTTCCTGTCTCCCCAGTAATCGGCCGTGTCGCGGAAGATGTCCAGCAATTGCTCGCGGGCTTCCTTGTCGAACTTCAAGTTGGCAGGAATCGACTCCAGCACCACGATGAAGCCAGGCTGTGGACCCGACTTGTGCAGTGGGTCGGTCATGCAGTCGTACAGGGCATCAAAATTTTTGCCGAAGTGCGAAGGCAGGGTGAATTGCGCACCAATGAGGTCCAACACGTCTTGTTTGCTCTGGGCTTCGGCCAGGTTGGCATACAAAAAGTGGTGGCCCAAGCCTTGGGCGGCCTCTTGCAAGTCGCTCACGCGGTAAGCGCGGATCGACTGCACGATGTTAGACCGCACGCCCTTCAGGGGCGTCTCTTGGTCATGACGAATCGGCGTGTCCATCTCCGGGTTTCTTTCTCTCAAGTCAAAAATCAGTTCTTGTCGACCAATTGGCGAAAACTCGCGTAGTGGTCTTGGGTGTAGTAACAGGCCTTCGGGTTGCGAGGCTCTTGTCCACCACACACGATGCGTCGGGCGCCGCGGTCACGCGACCCAGGGGTCTTGACGGTGTATTCACGGTAGTAACCCCGGTCTTGCCGGGGCAACAAACGTTCACGATTGCCAAAAACCACCCCGTCCTTTTCGTACGGAAAAGGACCACCCTTGCGGATGAGTTGGTAAGTTTCTTGGCCTTCTCGCGGCAGGTCTGCCACCAACATCGTTGGTGAAGTTGACGCTTCGGCAGTGGTCTTGGCATGCACCGATATGGTGCAAGTCATCATCATCCCCGCAACGAACGCTGCGATCCAGCGTTGCAAGCCGCGGTTTTTGCGCACTGCCTTCATGAAAACACCTTTCAAGAGCTCCGGGTTAACCCGAAAACTCGAAGGCGCTAGTGTGATGCAATTGTCACAAAAATGCAAGTACTTGCTCGTTTAATGAGCAATCCCGTAGGGGAAAGGACGCCAGAAAGTTAGCGCTCGCTGGCGTCGAACCCTTTAACGCGCAACGTTGGCGTCGGCCACCGTCAATGCCGTCATGTTCACAATGCGTCGCACCGTGGTGCTGGGCGTGAGGATGTGAACCGGCTTGGAGGCGCCGAGCAAGACCGGGCCGACGGCAATGTTGCCACCGGCGGCGGTCTTGAGCAGGTTGTAGGCGATGTTGGCCGCGTCGATGTTGGGCAGTACCAACAAATTGGCGTCACCGGCCAGCGTGCTGTTGGGCATGATGGCCTGACGCGCCGCGGCGTCCAAGGCCACGTCGCCGTGCATCTCGCCGTCCACTTCCAGCCAGGGCGCGTTGCTGCGCAACAGCTCCAGCACCTGGCGCATCTTGATCGCGCTGGGTTGGTTGGACGAGCCAAAGTTGGAATGCGAGAGCAAAGCCGCTTTGGGCTTGAGGCCGAAACGGCGCATCTCTTCAGCGGCCATCACGGTGATTTCGGCCAGTTGCTCAGCGGTCGGGTCGTAGTTGACGTGGGTGTCCACCATGAACACCTGGCGGCCAGGCAGCATCAAACCGTTCATGCAGGCGAAGGTGTTCACGCCCTTGCGCTTGCCCACCACCTGGTCGATGTAGCTCAAGTGCATGGGGTTGGTGCCCCACGTGCCGCAAATCATGCCGTCCACATCGCCCTTGTGCAGCAGCATGGCGCCGATCAGCGACAGGCGGCGGCGCATCTCGATCTTGGCGATCTGCTGGGTGATGCCTTTGCGCTCGGTCATGCGGTGGTAGGTCTGCCAGAAGTCGCGGTAGCGGTGGTCCATCTCGACGTTGACCACGTCGTAGTCCAACTCTTCTTTCAGGCGCAAGCCGAATTTCTCGATGCGCTCGGCGATCACGGCGGGGCGACCGATCAGGGTGGGGCGGGCAATGCCCTCGTCCACCACGATCTGGGCGGCGCGCAAGACGCGTTCTTCTTCGCCTTCGCTGTAGGCGATGCGCTTCTTCAAGGCGCGCTTGGCGGCGGTGAAGATGGGTTTCATCATCGTGCCCGAGGCGTACACAAAGCCTTGCAGGCGTTCGCGGTAGGCGTCCAAATCGGCAATCGGGCGCTGGGCCACGCCGCTGTCGGCTGCGGCCTGGGCCACGGCCGGTGCGATCTTCATCATCAAGCGCGGATCAAAAGGCTTGGGAATCAGGTACTCGGGGCCAAAAGCCAAAGGCTCGCCCGCATAGGCTGCGGCCACCACTTCGCTTTGCTCGGCCTGCGCCAACTCGGCAATGGCATGCACGGCCGCGATTTCCATCTCCAGCGTGATGGTGGTCGCGCCGCTGTCGAGTGCACCTCGGAAGATGTAGGGGAAGCACAGGACATTGTTGACCTGGTTGGGGTAGTCGGTGCGGCCCGTGGCCATGATGGCGTCATCGCGCACGGCTTTGACGTCTTCGGGCAGGATCTCGGGGTTGGGATTGGCCAGCGCAAAGATCAGCGGCTTGGCGGCCATCTTGCGCACCATGTCTTGCTTGAGCACGCCACCGGCCGACAGGCCCAGGAACACGTCTGCGCCGTCAATCACTTCGGCCAGCGTGCGCTGGTCGGTCTTTTGCACGAACTGGATCTTGTCTTCGTCCATCAGCTCGGTGCGGCCTTCGTAGACCACGCCGGCCAGGTCGGTGACCCAGATGTTTTCGCGGGGGATGCCCAGCTTGACCAAGAGGCCCAAGCAGGCCAGCGCCGCAGCGCCCGCGCCCGAGGTGACCAGTTTGACTTTCTTGGGGTCTTTGCCCACGACCTTCAGGCCGTTCAAGATGGCCGCGCCCACCACGATGGCGGTGCCGTGCTGGTCGTCGTGGAAGACCGGGATCTTCATGCGCTCACGCAGCTTGCGCTCGATGTAGAAGCAATCAGGCGCCTTGATGTCTTCGAGGTTGATGCCTCCGAATGTAGGCTCCAGCGAGGCGATGATTTCGACCAGTTTGTCGGGGTCTTTTTCATTGATCTCGATGTCGAACGAGTCGATACCCGAGAACTTCTTGAACAGGACGCCCTTGCCTTCCATGACCGGTTTGCTGGCCAAGGGACCGATGTCGCCCAAGCCCAGCACGGCGGTGCCGTTGGTCACCACGCCCACCAGGTTGCCGCGGCTGGTGTACTTGAAAGCGGCCGCAGGATCCTTGACGATCTCTTCGCAAGGGGCGGCCACACCGGGTGAATAAGCCAGCGCCAAGTCGTGCTGGTTGACCAGCTGCTTGGTGGGCGCGATGGCGATTTTGCCGGGGGTGGGGAACTCGTGGTATTCGAGTGCGGCTTTGCGCAATTGGTTGCGTTTGTCTTCGGCTTGGAGCTTGTTGCTCATGGTGATCTCCATCGTGTCATCGACCAAAAATTTCATCTGGTGATATTGTTTTTCCCATTGTAGTCCGCTCACATGACGCCTCGCCATGCGTCAATCTGCGCAGAAAGTGAGTTGGCTTTTGACTTTTACGCACAGATGACGGTGCGACTTGTGATCTGCATCAGCGCAAATGCTTCCACGCTTTGTGGCCCAAGGCCTGTGCAATCGACACCGCTTGCGGGCCCCGCTCTAGGGTGAACGACTCGCCAGCACGCAAGGCGCCGCCCACATCGACGGCCAGATAAAACCCGCAACGTCCGCTTTGCACCATGTCTTTGGCGGCCTGGGCATAAGCCATCACCGCGTTGAACTTGCCGCAGGGCTCACGCGGCTGCGTCACACGCAGCACCACCTCGTCAAAACGCAAGAGGTCACCGATGAACACCTGGTCCTCCAGCACACCCTCCAAGCTCAGGTTCTCGCCCAAATAGCCGGGGGCCAAAGGCTCGTCGAACAAGGTCACGCCTTGCTTTTGGCGTTGTGCCTGCCACCAGGCGAGGTGCTCAAAGGGCAAGGCATAGATGGCTTTGCTCAGCCCGCCATGCACACTCAAATCTGACTGTTCATCGCCCGCCAAGCCCAGCGGGCCCGCGTGCGCTTGGGGCACCGACGTTTTGCCGATGGCCGACATCAGTTTGCGGTCGCCCACCCGCAAGGGCCGCACCGTGCCGGTCTGGATCGAGCGCACACGACCTTTCACGGTCAGCCTTTCATCAGGGCTTCGATCTCGTCGGCTTTGACCGGCACACCGCGCGTGATCAGCTCGCAACCGGTCTCGGTCACGATGGCGTCGTCTTCGATGCGGATGCCGATGTTCCAGAACTGCTCTGGTACGCCTTCGGCAGGGCGCACATACAAACCCGGCTCGATGGTCAGCACCATGCCCGGCTGCAAGATGCGGCTGGGGCGGTCTTTGATGGTCTCGCCGCTCAGCGGGTCTTTGCGCTCGCTGACCTGACCCACCTGCGAGGGCTCCACATAGCTGCCGCAGTCGTGCACATCCATGCCCAGCCAGTGGCCGGTGCGGTGCATGTAAAACGGGAAATAGCTGCGGTTGGCGATCACGTCTTGTGCGCTGCCGACCTTGCTCTTGTCGAGCAAGCCCAAATCAAGCAAGCCCTGCGCCAGCACTGCTACGGTGGCCTCATGCGGCTCCACAAAGCGGGCACCCGCCTTGGTGGCGGCCACGGCCTCGTCTTGAGACGCCAGCACCAGATCGTACAAAGCGCGTTGCGGTCCGGTGAACCGGCCATTGGCCGGGAAGGTGCGGGTGATGTCGCTGGCGTAACCGTCGAGCTCGCAACCGGCATCGATCAAGACCAATTCGCCATCACGGATGGGGCCGGCGTCGGCGCGGTAATGCAAAACGCAGGCATTGGCCCCGGCGGCCACGATCGAGCCATAGGCCGGGTACTGCGAGCCGTGCTGGCGAAACTCGTGCAGTAACTCTGCATCCAAATGGTATTCACGCACATCTTGTCCGGCACGCAGCATGGCGGCACTGCGCTGCATGGCGCGCACATGGGCGTGTGCACTGATTTGCGAGGCGCGGCGCATGATGCCCTGCTCGTGTGCATCTTTGACCAGCCGCATCTCGTCGAGCACGCTGCACAGGTCGCGTTGCAAGTCGGGGCACAAAGCACCAAAACGCACACGCGCACGCACCGACTGCAGCCAGCCGTCCACACGGCCCTCCAGGCCAGTGTGGGTGGCAAACGGGTACCAAACGGTGCTGCGGTTTTCCAAAAGCTTGGGCATCTGCGCGGCCAAATCGGCCGAGGAAAACGCCTTGTTCACGCCCAAAAAGGCCGGTGCGGCGTCAGGACCCAAACGGATGCCGTCCCAGATCTCGCGCTCCATGTCTTTGGGCTGGCAAAACAAAGTCGCTTCGCCTTCGGCCGTGATCACCAGCGTGGCATTGGGTTCGGTGAAGCCCGTGAGGTAATAAAAATAGCTGTCGTGCCGGTACAGGAAATCGCTGTCGCGGTTGCGCTGACGCTCGGGCGCGGTGGGGATGATGGCCAGACCGCCGTGGCCCAACTGCGATGCCACGCGGGCACGGCGCTGGGCGTAAATGGATGCGTGTTCAATCATGGTGTTTCGAGGAATCGTTGCATTCATTATGGCGGTCAGGCATTCAAAGCCGCCAGGCGCTCGGGCGTGCCCACATCGGTCCAGGGGCCGCTGTAGACCTCGCCGCTGACCTGCCCCCGGTCCATGGCGGCGCGCAGCAAAGGCGCCAGCGCCAGCGCCACGCCCGCTGGGTTGCCCGCAGGCAGGCCGCAGTCGGCAAAGAAGGCCCGCTTGTACAAAGCGATGGTGCTGAAGGTGTAATCACAAGCCGCTGCGCCCTTGGGCAAATTCAGCACGCTGCCTGTGGACGACAAGCCAAAGTCACCGCCCGGGTTGTGCGGCGGGTTGGGCACCAGCCACAGGTGGGCCAGCTGGTCGCTGGCGGCAAAGCGGCGGGCCGATTCGGCGGCAAACACGAAGTCAGGGGCAAACACATCCCCCGCCACCACCCAAAACACCTCGGCCAATTGGGGCAGCGCACGCACGATGCCGCCTGCGGTCTCGAGCGCATGGCCAAAGTCCTGCGCCTCGTGGGAGTAGGTCAGATCCACCGGCGGCAGCCCAGCCCAAACGACTTGTTGCCCAAAATGCGCAGGGATCTGCTCCCCCAACCAAGCGGTGTTGATCAGCTGGCGCGTGAAGCCCTCGCGGGCCAAGGCCTGCATGGGCCACAGCATCAAGGGCTGGCCGCGCACGGTCAGCATGGGCTTGGGGGTGGCATCGGTCAGGGGGCGCATGCGCTCGCCGCGGCCTGCGGCCAACACCATGGCCTGAGCGCCATTGGCGCTTGTCTTTTCAATAGCGGTCATGCCGTGATGTTGCCATGTTCCGTACACCGGTTGTCGCTCGCCAAGGGCACTGGGCGGCCACATTTGCACATCAAGCCTGGTCCAAACCGCTAAAATCTCGGGTTTTCCAGAATACTTTTCCCGGAGTTGCCCCCATGGCCAATCAACAACAAATGGCAAACGCCATCCGCGCCCTTGCAATGGACGCTGTTCAACAAGCCAACTCCGGTCACCCCGGCGCCCCCATGGGCATGGCCGACATGGCTGTCGCACTGTGGGGCGATCACCTGCAACACAACCCCAAAAACCCTGGCTGGGCCAACCGCGACCGCTTCGTGCTGTCCAACGGCCACGGCTCGATGCTGATCTATTCGGTGCTCCATCTGACCGGCTACAAGCTGTCGCTCGATGACCTGAAAAACTTCCGCACCCTGCACAGCAAAACCGCTGGCCACCCCGAAGTGGGCGTGACCCCCGGCGTAGAAACCACCACCGGCCCCCTGGGCCAAGGCATCACCAACGCCGTGGGCATGGCCCTGGCCGAGAAGATGCTGGCTGCCGAGTTCAACCAAGACGGTCACAAGATCGTGGACCACCACACCTACGTGTTCATGGGTGACGGCTGCCTGATGGAAGGCATCAGCCACGAAGCCGTGGCCCTGGCCGGTGCCTGGAAGCTGAACAAACTGATCGCTCTGTACGACGACAACGGCATCTCCATCGACGGCAAGGTCGCCCCTTGGTTCATCGACAACACGCCCCAGCGCTTTGCCGCCTGCGGCTGGAACGTGATCGACGCTGTGGACGGCCACGACGCAGCGGCCGTCTCCAAGGCCATCGCTGCCGCCAAGCACAGCGCCGACAAGCCCACCCTGATCGTCTGCAAGACCGCCATCGGCAAGGGCTCGCCCAACCGTGCAGGCACCTCCAAAGCCCACGGCGAGCCATTGGGCGCTGAAGAAATCAAGCTCACCCGCGAAGCCCTGGGCTGGACGGCCGAGCCTTTCAAGATCCCCAAAGAGGTGTATGCCGACTGGGACGCCAAAGCCGCTGGCGCAACCCGCGAAGCCGCTTGGAACACCGACTTTGCCGCTTACAAAGCCGCCTTCCCTGCACAAGCCAAAGAGTTCGTGCGCCGCATGAAGGGCGACTTGCCCAAGAGCTTCAACCAAGTGGCGTTTGACGCCGTCGTGGCTGCCCACACCAAGGGCGAAACCGTGGCCAGCCGCAAGGCCAGCCAGCTGGCACTGGAAGCCTTCACCGCCGCCCTGCCCGAAATGCTGGGCGGCTCTGCCGACCTGACGGGCTCTAACCTGACCAACACCAAGAGTACGCCCGCCTTCCGCGTGGACTTGGCTGGTGACGTGGTCAAGACCGAGGGAAAGATCGGTCGCCACATCAATTACGGCGTGCGCGAATTCGGCATGGCCGCCATCATGAACGGCGTGGCGTTACACGGCGGTTACATCCCCTACGGCGGCACCTTCCTCACTTTCTCTGACTACTCGCGCAACGCCATCCGCATGGCCGCGCTGATGAAGCAGCGCGTGATCCACGTCTTCACCCACGACTCCATTGGCCTGGGCGAAGACGGCCCCACCCACCAGTCCATCGAGCACGCGGCCAGCCTGCGCCTGATCCCCGGCTTGGATGTGTGGCGCCCCGCCGACACGGCTGAGACCACCGTGGCCTGGGCCGTGGCGCTGCAAAACGCCAACCGCCCATCGGCCCTGCTGCTGAGCCGCCAGAACCTGGCTTACTCGCCCAAGAGCGATCTGGGCGACATCAGCCGTGGCGCTTATGTCTTGTCCGAGCCTGCCAACGTGGGCATCAAGAAGACCCACGGCGTGATCATCGCCACCGGCTCTGAAGTGCAACTGGCCCTGGCCGCGCAAAAGCTGCTGGCCGAACGCAAGATCGGTGTGCGCGTGGTCTCCATGCCCAGCACCAATGTGTTTGACCGCCAAGACACCGAATACAAGCAAAGCGTGTTGCCCGCTGGCCTGCCCCGCGTGGCGGTCGAGATGGGCTCCACCGACGGCTGGTGGAAATACGGCTGCGCCGCCGTGGTCGGCATCGACACCTACGGCGAGTCGGCCCCAGCCCCCGTGCTGTTCAAACACTTCGGCTTCACCGCCGAGAACGTGGCCGACACCGTCCACGCTGCACTGCTCAAGGCCTGATAAGGCCACTGACCGGCCGGACCCCTTCAGCGCCCACAAGGCGCTGAAGCCACGTTCGGGGATCAGGATCCTGAAAGGGTCTTGGTTTCAAATCCGGTTACGTAACGGTTTAGTAACTTTCTCCTGAGGCATTCACATGACCATCAAGCTTGGCATCAACGGATTCGGCCGCATCGGCCGTCTGGCCCTTCGCGCCGCCCTCAAACACGGCTACGACGACATCCAGATCGTTGGCATCAATGACCCCAAGCCCGCCGACTATTTGGCTTACATGCTCAAGTACGACAGCGTGCACGGCCGCTTTGATGGCACCGTGGACTTCACCGACGACACCCTGATCGTCAACGGCAAAAAGATCAAACTCTCGCACGAACGCGATGCCCACAACCTGCGCTGGGGCGAGATGGGCGTGCACACCGTGCTCGAGTGCACCGGCCACTACCTGACCGAACCCACCAGCCAAATGCACCTGGCCGCTGGCGCCAAAAAGGTCGTGATCTCGGCTCCGTCCAAAGACAGCATCCCCATGTTCGTCTATGGCGTGAACCACAAGAAATACGCTGGCGAAGCCATCGTGTCGAATGCGTCATGCACCACCAACTGCCTGGCCCCCGTGGTCAAGGTTTTGAATGACAAATGGGGCATCAAGCGCGGCCTGATGACCACCGTGCACGCCGCCACCGCCAGCCAAATGACCGTGGACGGCTCGTCCCGCAAAGACTGGCGCGGCGGCCGAGGCATCCTCGAAAACATCATCCCCAGCAGCACCGGCGCAGCCAAGGCCGTGGGCGTGGTGATCCCCGAAATCAAGGGCAAGATCACCGGCATGGCCTTCCGCGTGCCTACCTCTGACGTGTCGGTGGTGGACTTGACGGTGGAGCTGAACAGCGACGCGAGCTACGCCGAAATCTGCGCCGAAATGAAAGCCCAAAGCGAAGGCGCCCTCCAAGGCGTGCTGGGCTACACCGACGAGAAAGTCGTCTCCACCGACTTCCGCGGCGAGCCCTGCGCCAGCGTGTTCGACGCGACCGCGGGCATTGCGCTGGACAAAAGCTTCGTCAAGATCGTCGCCTGGTACGACAACGAATGGGGTTACGCCAAGCAGTGCCTGGAGATGGTGCGGGTGGTGGCCAAGAAGAAGTGAGCTTCAGATGCCTCAAGAAAAAAGCGCCTTCGGGCGCTTTTTTCTTGGTCAGCTGGCCCGTATCCAATCCGCCGCCTTCTCCGCAATCATGATCGTCGGCGCATTGGTGTTGCCGCTCACGATGCGTGGCATGACCGAGGCGTCGACCACGCGCAGGCCGGGCACGCCGTGCACGCGCAGCTGCGCATCGACCACCGCCATGCCGTCTTGCCCCATGCGGCAGGTGCCCACGGGGTGGTAGACCGTGTCGGCGTTTTGGCGAATCCAGTGGTCGAGTTGTTCGTCGGTGCGGGCATTGGCAGACGCTGCCCATTCTTTGCCATACGCGGCCAGCGCGGGTTGGGCCAGGATGTTTTGAGCTTGGCGAACGCCGTCGCGCAAGCGCTGCAGGTCACGCGGGTCGCTCAAAAACTGCGGGTCGATCAGCGGTGCGCTGTTGGGGTTGCGGTCGGCCAGTTGCACACGGCCTCGGCTGTCGGGTTGCAGCAAACACACATGCAAAGAGTAACCATGCCCCATCGTCAGCTGGCGGCCGTGGTCCACCAGTTTGGCAACGACAAAGTGCAGCTGAATGTCCGGGTGTGCCTCGTCAGGACGGCTTTTGTAGAACGCGCCGCCCTCGGCAAAGTTGGTCGTCAGGCGCCCTTGGCGGTGCTGCCGCCAAGCCCACATGGCCTGCAAGGTGTGCCACGCGCCACGGGGTGACACGCCGATCAAATCGGTCTGCCCCGGCGCATCGGCCACCAGCACCGCGTCAGGATGGTCGTGCAGGTTTTCACCCACGCCGGGCAGATCGCGCAGCACCTCGATGCCGAGGCTTTGCAAATGCGCCGCTGGCCCGATGCCCGAACGCATGAGGATGGCGGGGGATTGGAAAGCGCCCGCGCTCAAAATGATCTCGCGCCGAGCGGTCAAACTCTGCGCCTTGCCACCTTGGACGGTGTGCACCTGCCGCGCCACGCCATCCACCAGGCCAATGCGGTCCACCGTCACGCCGGTCATGACGTGCAAGTTGGGCCTGCCCAAGTGCGGCGTGAGGTAGGCCTTGGCGGCGCTGAAGCGCTCGCCAGCCTTCTGCGTGACTTGGTACAGGCCCACGCCTTCCTGGGTGGGGCCGTTGAAGTCGGTGGTGTGCGCCAAACCGGCTTGCATACCTGCCTCCACAAAGCGCTTGGCAAACGCATTGGGGCTTTGCAGATCGGCCACGTTCAAAGGGCCGTTTTGGGCATGCCATTCGTTGTGGATGCGCTCGTTGTGTTCGGCCTTCAAAAAGTAGGGAAACACCTCGGCCCAAGACCAACCGGCGCAACCCATCTGGGCCCAAGTGTCGTAATCCACTTGTTGGCCGCGTATGTAGGCCATGGCGTTGGTGGAGCTGGAGCCCCCCAAAGTGCGGCCACGCGGCTGGAAACCGATGCGGCCGTTCAAGCCGGGTTGCGGCACGGTGTTCAGGCCTTGCGTGACGATTTCGGTGCGGGCCATGAGCGCGATGCCAGCGGGGCAATGGATCAAGGCGCTGGTGTCGGGCGGTCCGGCTTCGATCAGGGCCACCTGCACGGCAGGGTCTTCGCTCAGGCGACTGGCCAGCACACAACCGGCCGATCCGCCGCCCACGATCACGTAGTCAAATTCCATGAAGTCCCCGTCCAAATGCTTGTGCTGCCAATATAAGGGCACCCCCATCGGGTGGTGGGTCATGTGCGCGTCAAGCCCGAACCATCCAGCACACCCCGAGGCGACATCCTTTTGCCCCTCAGATCCATCACAATGGCCAAAATTTGGAGACAAGTCATGCCCATCGCGATTGAAGTTGTCGGCCCCAAACAGTTCAGCAGGCCGCTCTTATGAGCAGCTCCTCCGTCGAACTCGAACAGGCTTGGCAAGACAAGCGCTGGTGGTGGCTGCTGAGCCCCGCCATCCCGCTGGCTTTCACGGGTTCTTTGCTGGCCTTCGTCTGGCGTGGGCAATGGTGGTGCATGCTGCTGGCCCCGCTGGTCATCCATGCCTTGTTGCCGGTACTCGACCGCGTGTTGGGCGAGGACTTCAGCAACCCACCCGAATCGGCGGTGGCGCAACTCGATCAGGACATGTTTTACCGCGCCATGGTGTGGGCCTATGTGCCCCTGCAAATGATCGGCACGGTCTTGGGTGCCTGGATTGCGGCCACGCATGTGCTGCCGTGGTGGGGCTACATCGCCTTGGTGTTGACGGTGGGGGCCATCAACGGCATTGGCATTGGCACCGCGCACGAACTGGGCCACAAAAAAGAGACACTGGACCGATGGCTGTCCAAGATCGCCTTGGCCCCCAGTGGGTATGGCCACTTTTTTGTGGAACACAACCGGGGCCACCACAAACGCGTGGCCACACCCGAAGACCCGGCCAGCGCACGCATGGGTGAAAGTTTTTGGGCTTTTTTGCCACGCTCTGTGTGGGGCAGCTGGCAATCGGCCTGGGCGCTGGAGCACGAGCGCTTGAGCAAACAAGGCATGCGCGTTTGGCACCCCCAAAACCACAACCTCCAAGCCTGGGGCCTGACGCTGGTTTTGTGGGGTGCTTTGGTGGCTGGGCTGGGCTGGATGGCGCTGCCCTTTTTGCTGGTGCAAGCCGTGTACGCGGCCTCCATGCTGGAGGTGGTGAACTATGTCGAGCACTACGGTTTGCTCCGGCAAAAAGACACGGCCGGCCGCTATGTGCGCTGCGAACCCGAGCATTCATGGAACAGCAACCACTTGGTGGGCAACTTGTTGTTGTACCAATTGCAAAGGCATTCCGACCACCACGCCCACCCCAGCCGCCGCTACCAGGCGCTGAGGCATTTCGCCTCGGCACCGCAACTGCCGGCGGGTTACGCCACCATGATTTCGGTGGCTTACTGCCCGCCCCTGTGGTTTGCGTGGATGGACCGCCGGGTGATGGCCCACTATGGCGGCGACCTGAGCTTGGTGAATGTGCAAGCGTCGGCCCGGCGCAAGCTGATGCAGCGCTGGGCTTGATTCAAGGGGGACACGTCGGACCCCACAAATCAGACCCAGCAGTCTGACCAACACGAAAGCACCGGCTCAGCCAAGCCTGTGCAGCTGGCCAGGACATGCCTTGGGCCTCAGCTCTCCACAAACGCCAACACCGCCTCCAGCATGCGCCGCACATGCGGCTGTACGCCCGCTGCCACCTCGGGCAGGTAGTCAAACGGCCAGCTTTCTTGCATGTAGCTGCGCTGGGTCATTTCCAGCTGCACCGCATGGATGCCTTGCGCCGGGTTGCCGTATTGGCGGGTGATGTGCCCGCCCTTGAAGCGGCCGTTCAAAACAGCGGTGTAACCGGTGGCTTGCTTGCCAATGGCCAGCAGCTGTTCGGCCAGCGCGGGGCTGCAGCTGGCCCCGTTGGCGGTGCCCAAGTTCAGGTCGGGCAGTTGGCCTTCAAAAAAGCGCGGCAGCACCGAACGGATTGAGTGCGCGTCCCACAATGCGGCCACGCCGTGCTGGGCCTGGATGCGCGCCAGCTCTTGCGCCAACTGCGTGTGGTACGGCTGCCAAATGGCAGCGCGGCGCTCGGCAATTTCAGCTTCGCCCGGTACATCGGCCGGGTCGCGGTACAGCGGCTGGTCGTCAAACAGGTCCACTGGGCACAAGCCGGTGACGCTCTGCCCGGGGTACAGGCTCGCGCCGTCTGGCGGGCGGTTCAGGTCGATCACAAAACGCGAATGCGTGGCCACCAGCACCGAGGCCCCCAGCGCGTCGGCAAAGTCGTACAGGCGCTCCAGATGCCAGTCGGTGTCGGGCACGCGCTGGGCTTCGTCGGTCAGGCGTGCGGCCAGCGCAGACGGCACATGCGTGCCCACATGCGGCATCGAAATCAACAACGGGCGTGTGCCTTGGCGAAAGCGAAAAGGGGGCTCTGTCGTCTGAAAAGTCATGAGGGCATGGGCTCGATGGTCAAACCGCGCAGTCAGTCCCACCCGAGTGAGCCATGCGGCGCAGGGCCAGCCATGTTGCGGGAGACACACGGGCAGAGGATCGGTCTGAATGCACTTCAGCGGGGGCGTTCACAGGGGGGTCACGCCCGAGAGGTTTTCACTTTATCAGGACCTCACAGACCAACTGCGCTGAAGGTGACGGCCTTGGCAACCCCACGCAAAAAAGCCGCCAAACCCCGTCCGGGCTGGCGGCTTGGCAGCCAGTTACAAAACCAGAACAAACCCCCACAAAGCCGCTCGATGTAACAAAGTTTCAGCTTTTCAAATAAGATGGTTACATTGCGGTTGGCTCTGCTGCTGGCAGGCATGCCCCCCGCTGTAACCCCACAAGGAAAGTGAGACCTCCCATGACCACCAAGATTGGCATCAACGGATTTGGCCGCATCGGCCGCATGGTGCTGCGCGCAGCGGTGCAAAACTTCAACGACGTCGAGATCGTCGGCATCAACGACCTGCTCGAGCCCGAATACCTGGCGTACATGCTGCAATACGACAGCGTGCATGGCCGCTTCAAGGGCACCGTGGCGGTCGAGGGCAACACCTTGGTGGTCAACGGCAAAAAGATCCGCCTGACGCAAGAGCGCGACCCAGCCAACCTGAAGTGGAACGAAGTCGGCGCCGATGTGGTGATCGAAGCCACCGGTTTGTTTCTCGACAAAGACAGCGCGGGCAAGCACCTGGCTGCGGGCGCCAAAAAGGTGGTGATCTCGGCCCCCTCCAAAGACGACACACCCATGTTTGTGTACGGCGTGAACCACGACACCTACGCAGGCCAGGCCATCATCAGCAACGCCAGCTGCACCACCAACGCGCTGGCCCCCATCACCAAAGTGCTCAACGACAAATGGGGCATCAAGCGCGGCCTGATGACCACGGTGCACGCCGCCACCGCCACGCAAAAAACCGTGGACGGCCCGAGCAACAAAGACTGGCGCGGCGGCCGTGGCATTTTGGAAAACATCATCCCCAGCAGCACCGGCGCAGCCAAGGCTGTAGGCGTGGTGATTCCGGCCATCCAGGGCAAGCTGACCGGCATGGCATTTCGCGTGCCCACGTCGGATGTGTCGGTGGTGGACCTGACGGCCGAGCTGGACACCCCTGCCACCTATGCCGAGATCTGCGCCGAGATGAAAGCGCAAAGCGAAGGCGCTTTGAAAGGCGTGCTGGGCTACACCACCGACAAAGTCGTCTCGACCGACTTCCGTGGCGAGGTCTGCACCAGCGTGTTCGACGCCGACGCCGGAATCGCCTTGGACAGCACCTTCATCAAGGTGGTGGCCTGGTACGACAACGAGTGGGGCTACTCCAACAAGTGCCTGGAGATGGCGCGGGTGGTGGGGCGCTGATCGGTCCAAGCCGACAAACAAAAGGGCCATTGATGGCCCTTTTTTTGGGGGTCAAACGGCCGCCGTCACCACGATCTCGATTTTCCAATCGGGGTTGGCCAATGCGGCTTGCACCGTGGCGCGGGGTGGGGTGTGGCCGGGCACGACCCAGGCGTCCCACTCGCGGTTCATGGCGGCAAAGTCGGCCAGGTCGGTGATGAAAATCTGCGCCATCAGAATCTTTGATTTGTCCGTTCCGGCTTTGGCCAGCAGGGCGTCGATGGCCGCCAGCACCTGACGGGTTTGGCCGGCCATGTCTTGGCCGGGCACTTCGGCAATCTGGCCGGCCAAATAAACGGTGCCGTTGTGAATGGCTGCTTCTGACATGCGTGCGCCGACTTCGATGCGTTGAACCATGGTGTTTCCTTGGCGAGTGTTCAAAAAGCCGCCATGTTAGCGGCTCAGCCCTGCTGGGTGTGCCTCAGGCAGCGGGCGGCCGCCAGGTCCCAGCCGCCCCAGCCACAGCTTTTGAAAAACACCGGGCCCCCTTCAGGTCGGCTCGCGTCTTGCCAAGCCTGCGTCTGCCGCACCACATCGGCCAAAGTGGGCAGGGCGCTCACGTCGATGTCCGCTTGCAGCAAATCACCGGCTTCATGATCCGCATCGCGGGTGTCCACCACCAAGGTCCCCGTCTGCGCCAAATGACGGCAAACATCGGCCGACCACTCCACCATGCGGGGCGTAAAGGCCCCCACGGCCGCCACAAAGGCATCGCTGCGGGGCAGGGCGGTTAAGACCACCTGTTGCGCGGGTGTGGTGCTGACCACCAGCGGGCAGTCGGCCAATGCGGCGTTCGGGTCATCCACCCGCCGCGCCCGCATGCCCAGCGCCTGCGCATGCGCCACCAGGGCATCGGCACTGGCGCTGCTGCGCGAAGACACCCACACCTCTTGCACCCCCAAGCCTTCACGAAAGGCCTCCAGGTGCGCACGCCCTTGCACGCCCGCCCCCACGATGAGCATCGGGCCATCGCGGCGCGTGGCCAGGTGTTGCGCAGCCAGCAAAGACACCGCCGCCGTGCGACGCGCCGTGACCGTGGGGCCGTCCAGCAAGGCCACGCGCTGGCCGGTCTGCACGTCAAACACCACGATGTCTCCCTGGATGGTGGGCAGGCCACGCTGGGCGTTGCCGGGGATGAAACTGATCAGCTTGGTGATGGCCACGCGGGCATCGGCCGCAGGCATGACAAACAAACTGCCGCCGCCGTCCAGCGGCTGCACGATGCGCGGCGGCACGGCCACCGTGGGGTCTTGCAGCAAGGCGGCGATCTCTTGGGCCAAAGCAGAGAATGGCAAGGCCCTGGCCGTTTGCGCAGGGCTCAGGATGGCGTCGCTCAAGACTGACCGATCTTGACCTGGTTGAGCTGGGCCTGCGCCTTGACCAGCGATGGCACCATCTCGCTGCCGTAGCCCAAGGCCACCGCCGTACTCAAAGCCTGGTGCACGCTGCCACCAATGATGGAGGGCACTTTCATGCTCTCGCTCAAGTGGGCGTAGTAACGCAAGTCCTTGGTCGCGTTGTTCAGCTCGAACTTCATGGCCGCGTAGTCGCCTTGCAAGGTCTTGGCCATCAACTGGAAGAGGCCGGAATTGACGCCGCCCGCCGAGATGACCTCCACAAGTTTTTCAAGCTTGACGCCGGCCTTGGCGCCCACGGCAAAGGCCTCGGCCGTGGCGGTGCAAATGGCTTGCGCCACAAAGTTGTTGAGCAGCTTGATGACGTGGCCCGAGCCCATCTCGCCCACATGGAACACGTTTTCGCTGTACGCGCGAATGACCGGCTCGATTTGCGCAAACACCTCGGGCGATGCGCCCACCATGGAGTTGAGCTTGCCGGCTTCGGCTTCGATGGGCGTGCGGGTCAGCGGCGCATCGACATACACCACGCCTTTTTCGGCGCACAGGGCGGCCAGGCGGCGGGTGGAATCGGGCTCGCTGGTGGAGGTGTCGATGATGACCAGGCCTGCACGCGCTTTTGACAAAATGCCGCCGGGCCCGGCCACCACGGCCTCGACCTGGGGTGAGCCGGTCACGCACACCAGCACCACGTCGCAAGCGGCCAGGTCGGCGTAACTGCCCACTTGCTGGGCCCCGGCTGCCAACAGGTCTTGAACCGGCGCGGTGCGTTGGTGAACCGAAATCGACAAATCAAAACCCTTGGCCCGGATGTTTTTGGCCATGCCATGGCCCATCAATCCCGAAGCGCCGACAAATCCGATGTGTTGCATATGGCCTCTTGTGTGCAGTGGAAAAGCATGCCCATTCTGAAAGCATGCGCCAGCGTCCCCTGTCACCTGTGCACACGCCCTGCACGGCCCCACAAGCCTTTGTCACCTTTGCCGCCTGCGTGACAAAGCGCCTCGCAGGCGGTGGCTACCATCACGCATGCACCTGACCGTCTCTTCCCCCGTTCAATCCTTGGCTGAGCTGCAACGCGTGGCCGCCACCCCCTTGGCCGAGGCCATGCCTTGGCCCAGCACCTACGACCTGATCCGCGCCAGCGCAAAAGTGCACGCCGACCGGCCCGCGCTCACCTTCTTGGCCACCGGAGAGGTTGGCGGCCCATCCACCACCTGGACCTATGGCCAGCTGCTGCAAGGCATTCACCAAACGGCCAACCTGTTGCATTCGCTGGGCGTGCAGCCCACCGATGTGGTGGCCGTCATGCTGCCCGGCGGGCTGGCCTACCACCTGGCGCTGTGGGGTGGCGAGGCGGCGGGCATTGTGCAGCCGCTGAACCCGCTGCTGAGCGAGGACAAGCTCGTGTCCTTGCTGCGGGCCAGTGGTGCGCAGGTGCTGATCGCCCATGGCGTGGACGACGACAGCCAAATGCGCGCCAAAGCGCTGCGCCTGCAAAGCCAATGCCCCGCCCTGAAAACCATTTTGCTGGTCAACCCCGAAGGTGGCCCGCTGCCGCAAGGCGATGCACTGCCCACAGGCGTGCAGGACTTCCATGCCGCACGTGCCTTGCAAGTGAGCGACCGGCTGCTCAGCGGGCGGGTGTTTCAGGCCACCGACATCGCGGCCTACTTTCACACCGGTGGCACCACCGGCGCGCCCAAGCTGGCCCGTCACAGCCATGGGGCGCAGGTCTTCACCGCCTGGGCCAATGCGCAGATGCAAGGCTTTCAGGCCAGCGACGTGACCCTCAACGGCTACCCGCTGTTCCATGTGGCCGGGGTGTTGCCGGGGGCCTTGTGCTCGCTGGCGGTGGGCATGCACATCCTGATCCCCACGCCCAGCCTGTTTCGCAACCGCGAGGTGATCGCCAACTACTGGCGGCTGGTGGCGCACCACGGCTGCACGCTCATGTCGGGCGTGCCCACGGTGCTGGCCGCGCTGGCAGCGGTGCCGCTGGCCGGGGCCGACATTTCACGCCTGCGCGCGGTGCGCACGGGGGCCGCGCCCTTGCCACCCGAGCTGGCCTTGCGCTTTGAACAAGCCTTTGGCCTGCAGATCAACGAAAGCCTGGGCATGACCGAAACCGCAGGGCTGAGCACCGTGGCCCCACCGGGCCTGAGTGCGCCGGCCGGCTGCGTGGGCTGGCCGCTGCCGCACGCCCGTGTGCGCATCGTGGGCCTGAACAGCGATGGCCAAGCCACCGACCAAACCCTGCCCGCAGGCGACAAAGGCATGGTGCTGTACCAAGGGCCCAATTTGTTCTCGGGCTATCTGGACGCGGCCGAGACCGCCCGCAGCTTCACGCCCGATGGCTGGCTGATCACGGGCGACGTGGGCTTTGTGGACGAACATGGCCGCTTGCACCTGACCGGCCGCGCCAAAGACCTGATCATTCGGGGCGGCCACAACATCGACCCCAAGGTGATCGAAGACGCACTGGGCGCACACCCCGCCGTGGAGCTGTGCGCCGCTGTGGGTGCGCCCGATGCCTATGCCGGCGAGCTGCCCGTGGCCTTTGCCTCGCTCAAGCCCGGCGCCCAGGTGAGCGAGCAAGCGCTGCTGGCCTTCACCGCCGAGCGCGTGGACGAAGCGCCCGCCAAGCCCAAACGCATCACCATTTTGGAACGCATGCCGGTGACCAATGTGGGCAAGATCTACAAGCCTGAACTGCGCACCTTGGCCACGGGTGCCGTGGTGCAGGCCTTGGTCGATCAGGTGTACGGGGGCAAGGCCATGCGCCCCCGCGTGACCGCGCAAGGCGACCTGCCCGTGAGCGTGAACCTAGAGCGCAATGGCCCTGCCGACTTGCAACACGAACTGCAAGCCCTGATCGCGGCGCTGCCCGTCAAGGTACAGGTGATCATCGGCGACTGATCGCCCTCAAGAAGGCTTGACAGCGCGTTGCGCCTTGAGCGTGTCGTGCAGCTGGATTAACGCTTTTTCTTGGGCCTGCAAGAGCTCCAGCGTTTTGCCCAGCGCCTTGTCTTGGTCCTTGAGCTGATCCAGCGTTTGCATCTGTGCTTTTTCTTGCGCTTGCAGCTGCTCTTTCACAATGGCTGCGTCCTTGTCGTGGTCCTTGATCTGCTCACGGGTGCGCAAGAGCATCGCGTCTTGGGCCGACATTTGCTCGCGCGTTTGCTTGATCAGCTTGGTCTGCGTCTTGATCAGGCTGCGCGTGGCACCCACCGACTTTTCTTGCGTTCGCGCCTGAGCCATGGCATGGATGTTTTGCTCCTGGCGCTCGATGAACTTGGTGGTGCCTGCGCCCAAGCCCGAGCCGACACCGGTTTCTGTAGCAGCCAAAGCGCCATTCAAAGACAAAGCCAGCAAGCAGCCCCCAACGAAACGTTTCATGATCACTCCTTGTGCAATGAAAAAGCCACTGTGCCCGCACAGGGCAGTGCCCACCATCTGCCCAAGGGTGTGTTGCTGCTGACCACAAGGTGTAGTCAGCCTAGGGAATCCCCGCTTGCTGAGGGCTTGGCGCGGCATACATTGGGAAGATCAACGCTCAAGGACCGGCATGAAAATCAGAGAACTGGCGACAGGACTGCAATTTCCCGAGGGGCCCGTGGCCATGGACGATGGCTCGGTGCTGTTGGTCGAGATTGCACGCGGCACACTCACCCGCGTGACGGCCGACGGGCGTGTGCAGGTGGTGGCCGACTTGGGCGCGGGCCCCAACGGCGCGGCCATCGGGCCTGACGGCGCGGTCTACATCTGCAACAACGGCGGCTTTGAATGGACACGCGACCCGGGCAACTACCTGCGGCCCATCGGGCAAGCGCACGATTACTCGGGCGGGCGCATCGAGCGCGTGAACCTGAACACCGGCAAATTTGAGCGCCTGTACGAACAAGTGGACGGCATCGGCCTGCGCGGCCCCAACGACCTGGTGTTTGACGCGCATGGCGGTTTTTATTTCACCGACCTGGGCAAAGTGCGCCACCACGAGATGGACCGAGGCGGCCTGTTCTATGCCCAGCCCAACGGCTCAAGCGTGCACGCCGTGGCCAAGCCGGTGATGACGCCCAACGGCATTGCCCTCTCGCCCGACGGTCAAACGCTTTATTACGCCGAGACCGAAGGCGCCCGCGTGTGGGCCTTTGACATCACCGCCCCAGGCCAAGTGCGCAAAGACCCTTGGCCATCGCCCCAGGGCGCGCTCATGGTGACGGCATCACCGGGCGGACACTACCAACGCTTTGACTCCATGGCCGTCGATGCCGAGGGCAACCTCTGCGTGGCCACCTTGGTGCACGGCGGCATCTCCATCGTCAGCCCCAACGGCCAGCAAGTGCAACACGTGCCCCTGCCCGACCCCTTCACCACCAACATCTGCTTCGGCGGCCCCGGCCACCGCACCGCCTACATCACCCTGTCTGCGACAGGAAAACTGATCGCAGTGGATGACTGGCCGGTGGCGGGGTTGGGGTTGAACTACAACGCGTAATGCTGCATAAATTTGCAGCCGCTTGAATTTGCTGACTTGCTTTGCATTGCCTTCTATGGGCTGGTGGCGTTTATGAGGGCTCTGCGCCCTGTGCATCATCAGCCAAAACCAGCTTTTTACCGCCGCCCCAAGCAAGACTTAAAACCAACGCCAACAGCACTGTCCGCATCGGTCAGGGACAATGCCTGCGTGCGTGTCAGGTTTTGCACAAAGAGCAGGCACAGCTCAGCACCAACAAGTGCAACAACCCCATCAAAAACCAGCCCCGACAGGCTGATCTTTAAAAAAACAGGGGTTGGAATTCAGCAAAAAAAGTGTTCCGGACACTCGGGCATGACACCGGTCTGAACGCTGCCTGCTCATCTTCGCCAGCAAATACTCGAATTTTTGTAGTCAACATTCCTGCAAGAAAAATTCGGCTGCTCAAGCACCAGTTGGTAGCCTTTTGCTTGCATGCACTCAATCGCTTGGATGCGTCTGGCAGTCCAGTCCGTACGAAAGTCGGACGTCCCCTCTGACCAGCATTGATCCATATCCAATCTCACCAGACGCATGGCATGTTTCTGTGGGTTTTTGAACATGTGACCTGCCCCCTCTGAGCCATACCAAACCGATGGAACTGAGTCCGCTAATTTTGGAGAATGGCGGATATGAAGACCACACGATTTACCGACGAGCAGATCATCGGATTCCTCAAGCAAGCTGAAGCGGGTATGGCCATCAAGGACATTTGCCGCTCTGGCGGCTTTAGCCAGCCGACCTTTTACAAATGGCGCTCGCGCTTTGGCGGCATGGAGGCCTCCGATGCGGCCAAGCTGCGCGACCTGGAAGCGGAGAACAACAAGCTCAAGAAACTGCTGCCCGATGTGGCCCGGATGTCGAGCTGTCCTGCTGTGATTTGGGCTGACGCCAAGTCGACGCTGGAGGCGCTGAGTTTGAACAGTCCGCCGGCCAAGGTCTGGCCTTGCAGTTGCAGGCCATTGCTGATGTTGAAGGTGAGGTCCCCGCTGTTGGCCAGTTGGCCGTTGGGCTGGATGCCGGAGCCGATGGCGCTGCCCTTGGCGGTGCTGAGTGTGGCGGCGCTGAAGGTGGCGTGGCTTTGCGCGGCCATGATGGCGCCCGTGCCTGTTTGGACGATGGCCGCCGGTGTGCTGACATTGAGCTGGCCTGCCGCATAAATGCTGCCGCTGTTGTCAATGCGCCCTTGTGTGGCGACGCTCAGGTCTTGCGTGGCCTGGATGTTTCCGCTGTTGCTCAGCCAGCCTTCGTGGCTGAGGGTCAGGGGGCCGCTGCCCGCCTGGATTTGTCCGGCATTGCGCACGCCCAGACCCGCTTCTGTGCCAATGAGGTGGATCTTGCCCGCGTACATGCCGCCCAGTTGTGCCACGTCCAGTGCCACGGCGGGCGCTGCCGTTGTGGCTGCAGTGGCGCTGGTCTGCGGGGTGCTGCCAGGGGTCACGCTGGCTGCTTGGATGCTGTTGGCGCCGGTGACCACGTGCAGTTCATTGGCCCAGACGCCGGCGTTGACTTGCAGGGCACGTGTGAGGATGGCGGTGTAGTCTGCGTCGCGTGTGTCCAGGCCTTGTCCGTCAATGCGCACGGTGCCGCCCTGTACGCGGTAGCTGTCCAAGCTGCCGCCACTCATGATGGGGGTGCCCGTGGTCAGTGTGACGCGGCTGGCGTTGATGAAGCCTGCACCGTCCACCGAGATGCCTGCCGGGTTGGCCACGATGACTTCGGCGCGTTGACCGGCCACTTCAACGAAGCCTTTGAGTTGGCTGGGGTTGCTGGAGTTGACTTCGTTCAAGATGACTTTGGCCGTGCCGGTGGCCAGCCAGGGGTTGGCTTGCACCCAGCCGCCTTGCTGGCTTTGCACATTGGTGCGGCTGTTGTTGAGGATGGCACCACCACCAGCGCCATTGCCCACATCGAATTGGGTGTAGGTGTTGCGGCTCACACCTGCTGCACTGGGTGTCTGGATGTTGACCTGGATGACGCCGTTGCCGCTGCGCAAGATGGTCGCTTGTTGGGTTTTAGGGGCATTGGGGTCGGCCACGATGCGGGTAGCCACTGATACAGCGGTTGTTTGCGCTTGTGAGCTGTGCATCAGCGGCAGGCTCCAGCCCATAACGCCAGCCACAAGCCAGCATGCCAACTGCACGGGCGCGATGCGGGGGTTGAGTGAGGGCCGCGGTGCACGGCGCTCACCCCGTGTTTGTCCACTGGCAGATTTGCCTTGGGCCTGAGCGGTTTCTGCCACGGCCATCATGCAGCATCGGGCTGCGTTGAAGATGATGCGGTATTGGGTTTTGTTCATGTCAATCTCTCAGGCGCGGGGTCAAAAGTTGGCGTACAAGCTGAAGCCGGCGGTGGTTTTGGAGGTGTTGAAGTGCTGGGGTTTGCTCAAGGGCTTGCCCACAAAGACGTCGTACTGGAAGGGCCCGATTTGTCCGCGCAGGCCCACGGCAGAGCCCGTCAGGCTTTGCCCCACGAGCAAATCTGCACTGGCTCCGTCCACGTGGCCGTGGTCCAGTGCGGCATAAACCTTGTGCCCTGAAGAAACAGGGGTGTTCCATTCGTTGCGAATGAGCCAGCCACGTTCAGCGCTCAGGACATTGAGACCATCAAAGCCGCGCACCGTGTACCGACCGCCGATGACAAAGCGGTCTTGGGGGGTCAGCGGTGTGCCGTTGTATTGACCGCGAAATTGACCGCTGTAGGTGACAGGCTGATCAGCCAGCTTGAAGGGCCATTGCACGTGGGCATCGGCCAGCACGATTTGCATGCGGGAGGTGCCTTCTCCAAATTGCTCTTCAGGGGCGGGTAATGAGCCATATGCGCCTGTACCCCGCTTGTAAGAGAGGCTGCCTTCGACGGCAGCTGGGCCTATGGCGTGTTTATGGGCCAGCTGCATTTCCCAGCCGCTGACGGATCGGCGCTGAACTTCGACTTCGGTGTCGTCCACATAATTTCTGGACTTGCGTTGAAAGCCTTTGAAGCTCAGGGTCGTCTTACCGACGGCATTGCGATCGATGATGCGGCTGAGTTTGACGTCGGTGGTTTCGCTGGAGCCTGCATACACGTAGTCTTGGTTCACACCCGCAACGGTCTGGTGGTATTGGCTGCTGGTGGTGTTGAATGACAGGAGGTTGTAGCCCCAAGGCACCGAGTAATGAACGGTGTGGCCTTTGTTGCCGCGTGCGCCGGGGTCTTTGCCGCCCAGATCCTGGTTGAGCGTGACATAAAAAAGGTCGCTGAGTGTCCACCAGTTGTCGTAACTCACGGTGGTGCTGCCTTGGTATTTGCCGGTACTGCGTGTACCGCTGTCATCGGCTGACATGCTCAAACGGAACGGAAAAGCCTGGCTGTGCTGGATGCGCAAATCGCTGTAGCCGGGCTCGTTGGCGGGCACGATTTGGATGTCGGCCTCGACGGTGGGGACTCGCTTGTAGTTTTCAAGCGCTTGCTCGATGTCTCGCAGATTGAGCAGATCGCCTTGCTGCATGGGCAGGATGTTCCACTCCGTGGCGCGGTGCATTTGGCCTGATGCGGGCGGGGCCCATTGCACGCGGTTGATCTTGCCAAACATCAACTCCAGCGCCAATGTGCCGTTTTGCAGGTTTTGGGGCTTGGCCAGAATGCGGCTGGTGACGTAGCCACGGGTGATGAGTTCGTTTTGCAGTCGGTCAATCACGATCTGCACACCTTTGGCGCCGATACAACGACCAAGGGGTGAGTCCATCACGCCAGATGAGGTCTTGCCGATGGCATCGAGCAGGTCCTTGGGCTCAAGGTCCAAGCCCGCATCGAGCGTAACCACTTGGATCTTGAAGCAAGGGGTTTCATCGGTTGGCAGCAAGCCCACGGCGGCTGTGGGAGCCGAAGGCAGCTTCACATCGGTGCTGCGTTCTTGTTGCGCTCTTTGCTGGGCTGCGCGTTCGGCATCGCGGCGTTCTTGCTCGATGAAGATGTTGGCATTGGGGACTGCGGGCACCGATTGCGCTTGACTGGCCATCGGCACCAGCCACAGCAAGGCCCCCGTGCCCACCAGCGTTTTGATCCATGCAGATGTGCCTGCTTGCGAACGGGATTGACGAGCAGTTTGCGGCCAACGTAGAACTTTTTGCATGTAACCTCTCCAACAGGCAGACCAAATAGTCACCAATTCAAGGGGTTAAGTTTATAGTTTTAAAGTATTCAAAAATAAATTAAACAAATACCTTTAATTGCAAAAATCAGACGCAAAAGCAAAAAAGCGGTCAGCACCCGGTGGGTGCTGACCGCTCGCAAACAAAAATGATCAGCTCAAGTGCTTGCCAATGATCCCCGCCAACTCGAACATGGTGGCTTGGTCTTTGCCGAACACGGCTTGCAGCTTGCCATCGGCTTTGATGGAGCGTTTGTCGGCTGGGTCTTGCAGGCCGTTGGCTTTGATGTAGTCCCAAATTTTCTTGACCACTTCGGTGCGGGCGTAGGTGCCGTCACCGATCACGGCGGCCAATGAGGCGCTGGGCTTCAAGGTGCCCACAGCGGCTTTGCGCGGCGCTTTGGGGGCGGCGGTCTTGGCGGCTTTTTTCGCAGCGGGGGTTTTGGCCGCAGTGGTTTTGGTGGCGGCCTTCTTCACGGCCACTTTGCCAAACGGGGTCTTTTTGGCGGCGGTCTTGCGGGGCGGGTATTTCTTGCCACCTTCGCGCTGCTCGAACTCGAAGCTGACTTTGCCCTCTTCGGGGTTCCAAGCCAGCATGGCCTTGAAGCTGCGGCGCGTGCGGTTGCTGACGAACTTGTCGAGCAAGTCGGTCTTGCCTGTGCTCAGCAATTTGCTGAACTGCTCGCGCTCGATGGGTTGCTGCAAGATGATCTGACCGCTTTTGAAGTCGCAGCTGGGCGTGGGTTGCTCATTCGTCGGCACGGCTTTGCTGCAGACATAGTTGCTGCCGTGCTCGTGCACAGCGCTGCCGCACTTGGGGCAGGCGCCCAACGATGCGTCGGTGAACTCGACGATCTCGCCGGTGTCTTCGTTTTTCTTGTCGTCGCCGAAGTCGAACTCGAGCTTCCAGTTCTTTTCTTCTTCGTTGTACTTGAGCGCCATCTCGGCCACAAAAGGCCAGCCGGCTTTGGAGCGGAAGCCGTCCAGCGGGCCGATCTTTTTGTCGCGCATGAACTGCTCGACTTCGGCCGGCTCAAAGGTGCGGCCTGCGGGCGATTTGCCAAACGAAAAACCGCAGCCTTCGCTTGCACCGTCGGTGCCCGTGCAGGTGTAACGGCGGTAGTTTTCTTTGACCACGCCGCCGCAGTTGGGGCAAGGCGTGGTCACAGTGGCGTAGTCACCGGGCACGGTGTCGCGGTCGTACTCTTTGGCTTTCTTGACGATGTGCTCGGTCATGGCCGCGATCTCGGCCATGAAGGTGGCACGGCTCAGTTTGCCTTGCTCCATTTGCGCGAGCTTGTATTCCCACTCGCCCGTGAGCTCGGGCTTGGAGAGTTCTTCGACCTGCAAGCCGCGCAACAGCGTCATGAGTTGGAAGGCCTTGGCGGTCGGGATCAGTTCACGGCCTTCACGCAGCATGTACTTTTCGTTCAGCAAGCCTTCGATGATGGCCGCGCGGGTGGCTGGCGTGCCCAGGCCTTTTTCCTGCATGGCTTCGCGCAGTTCGTCGTCGTCCACCATCTTGCCCGCGCCTTCCATGGCGCCCAGCAGCGTGGCTTCTGAGTAACGTGCCGGTGGGCGGGTCTTCAGGCCCTTGGCCTCGACCGACTCAACGCCGACCTGTTCGCCAGGCTGCACCGGGACCAGGTTCTGGCCCTTGTCGCCATCTTTGGCGTCTTCGACTTCATTGGCGGCTTCCTTGCCATAGATGGCGAGCCAACCGGGTTTGACCAAGACCTTGCCCACGGTCTTGAAGCTGTGGCCTGCGGCCACGCTGATGCGGGTGGTGACTTGGTACTCGGCGCTGGGGAAGAACACCGCCATGAAGCGGCGCACCACCAAGTCGTACAGCTTTTGCTCGGCCTCGGACAAGCCGCTGGGCGCTTGCAGCGTGGGGATGATGGCGAAGTGGTCCGAGACCTTTTTGTTGTCGAACACGCGCGGGATCTTGCGCACGTAGTTGTTGTTCAGCGCCGTCAGGGCGTGGGGGGCCAGGTGGCGCATGCCGCTGTCGGCCAGCATTTCAAAGGTTTGCTTGGCCACAGGCACATAGTCTTCGGGCAGGTGGCGCGAGTCGGTACGCGGGTAGGTCAGGGCCTTGTGGCGTTCGTACAGGCTTTGCGCCAGCGCCAGCGTGGTCTTGGCCGAGAAGCCGAACTTGCCGTTGGCTTCGCGTTGCAAACTGGTCAGGTCAAACAGGCCGGGGCTCGCTTGCGTGGTGGGTGTGGCCTCTTCGGTCACGCTGGCTTTTTGGCCGCGCACGGCGTTGACGATGGCTTGCGCCTCGACAGCGGTCCACTTCCGGTCGGCTTTCTTTTCGGCGTCTTCTTCTTTTTTCCACTTCGGGTCGAACCACTTGCCGGGGTAGGTGCCTGCGGCGGCAGCAAACTCGGCGTGGATTTCCCAGTAGTCGCGGCTGATGAACTTGCGGATTTGTTCTTCGCGCTCGACCACCACGGCCAGCGTGGGCGTTTGCACCCGGCCCACAGTGGTCAAGAAGAAGCCCCCATCGCGCGAGTTGAACGCGGTCATGGCGCGGGTGCCGTTGATGCCCACCAACCAGTCGGCCTCAGAGCGGCTGCGGGCGGCGTCGGCCAGGCCCTGCATTTGCTGTTCGCTGCGCAGGCTGTCAAAGCCATCGCGAATCGCTTGGGGCGTCATGGACTGCAGCCACAAGCGCTTGACGGGTTTGTTCAGCGGTTTGGCGCCACCAGCGTACTGCTCGATCAGGCGGAAGATCAACTCCCCTTCGCGGCCCGCGTCACAGGCGTTGATGAGGGCGCTCACGTCTTTGCGCTTGGCCTGCTTGACCACGGCACTCAGGCGGCTCTTGGTCTTGTCCACGGGCTTCAAGTCAAAGTGCGGCGGAATGACGGGCAAGTTGGCAAAGCTCCACTTGCCGCGTTTCACGTCGTATTGCTCGGGGGCCTGGATCTCCACCAGGTGGCCCACCGCGCTCGTCACCACATAGGTGTCGCTCTCGAAATGGTCATCGTGCTTTTCGAACTTGCCCGCCACAGGGGTCAGGGCCCGCACGATGTCTTGAGCCACCGAAGGCTTCTCTGCAATCACCAAAGTTTTCATGTCTATACAATCCCGTTGTCTCGCGTGCGCACGCGCGCTCGCACACATGCACGCCTGGGCGCGCTCACGCGCACGCCCACATGAATTCACCATAACAAATTTTTGAACGCCGTGGCCAAAACCCCTGTTTCACCTTCCGCCTCGTCATCCAAGCGACGCATCCAGGTCCGCCGCTCCGGCGTTCATGGCAAGGGCGTGTTCGCCCTGCAAGACCTCGCCGAGGGCGAGACCCTGATCGAATACGTGGGCGAGATCATCAGCTGGGACGAGGCGCAAGACCGCCACCCGCACGACCCCAAAGACCCGAACCACACCTTCTACTTCCATGTGAACGAGGACAAGGTGATCGACGCGCTGCACGGCGGCAACTCCTCGCGCTGGATCAACCACAGCTGCGACCCCAACTGCGAAGCCGACGAAGACAACGAGCGCGTCTTCATCAAGGCGCTGCGCAACATCAAGGCCGGTGAAGAGCTGAACTACGACTACGGCCTGATCATCGACGAGCCTTACACCAAGAAGCTCTTGGCCGAGTACCCCTGCTGGTGCGGCGCCAAGAACTGCCGTGGCACGCTGCTCTCGCCCAAAGACCGCGAAGACACGCCCAAGATCCCGAGCCAGAAAAAAGCCAAGGGCAAATCCAAGGCCAAGGGCAAAGCAGACGCCAAGCCCAAGGTGAAAGCCGAAGCCCAGAAAAAGCCCAAGGCTGACGCTAAAGCCGACGGCAAAGACAAGAAAAAGTCGGCCGACAAGGCCAAAAAATCCGGCAAGAAGAGCCCCAAGAAGGGCTGAGCACGGCATGCCCACGGCCTGGCCCGCTGAAGCCATCTGGGAGCAGGTCTACCCTTGGCTGCCCGATTTCACCGTCGAGATCCTGCCCGAGGTGGACTCGACCAACACCGAACTCATGCGCCGCGCCCGTGCGGGCCAGACCGAGCCCACGCTGCTGGTGGCCGAGCGCCAGACCGCAGGCCGTGGCCGCATGGGGCGCGTTTGGCAAAGCCAGCCGGGTGATTCGCTGACTTTTTCACTGAGTCTGCCGATCGCGCCCAAAGACTGGTCGGGCCTGTCGCTGGCCGTGGGCCTGAGCTTGGCCGAAAGCCTGCACCCGCAAGTGGGCCTGAAGTGGCCCAACGATTTGTGGGTGCAAGAGCGCAAGCTGGGTGGCATTTTGGTGGAAGCGGCCAGCATGGGTGGGCGCAGCCAGGTGGTGATCGGTGTGGGACTCAA
Source organism: Limnohabitans lacus (assembly GCF_030053395.1). GTDB lineage: Bacteria > Pseudomonadota > Gammaproteobacteria > Burkholderiales > Burkholderiaceae_C > Limnohabitans_A > Limnohabitans_A lacus. Next base: position 288,383 of record NZ_JASGBH010000002.1, read on the forward strand.
CATCCGCCCGCGCCCTGCCGAAGGCATGAACACACCACCTGCGGCTTTGACCGAGTGGCTGCACGACATCAGCGCCCCAGCGGCCCTGGCCTTGGTGGCAGCGCCTTTGATTCAAACCATCTTGGCTTTTGAGCAAACAGGCTTTGCGCCTTTGCAACAACGCTTTGAAGCTCGCGATGTGCTCAAAGGCCGCCGCGTGCACACCAGCGATGGCGCACAGGGCATGTCTTTGGGTGTCAGTGCCAGTGGCGCGCTACGATTGCAGACCGATTCGGGCGTGCTGGACATCCACAGCTCCGAAGTCAGTGTCAGACCCTTTGCCGAGGACAAACCATGAAGATGCGCGGGTGGATTGGCGTTTTGCTGTTGCTCAACGTGGTGGCCCTGGCTTGGCAATGGGATGCCTTTGCGCGCTGGGGCTGGGGCCCCAATGTGCAGCGCGAACCCGAACGCTTGCAGCAACAGATCCAGCCTGAGGCCTTGAAAGTGACCATTCCGGGGCAAGAGGCTTCTGCGACTGCTGTGGCCACCTCAGCTGTCGAGCCCGCCTCAGTGACTGGCTCAGTGCCTGCACCAACGGCCAGCAAAGCAGCAACGCCTGAAACCCGTGCGGCACTTGCCAAACCTGCGTCCGAAGCACCCGCCAAACCCGCTTCCAATTAAAACTTCCGGAGATTGCTCAATGAGCCTGAAACTGTATTTCGCCCCTGGCGCTTGTTCTTTTGTGCCCCATGTGCTGCTCGAGATGAGCGGTGCCGCGTTCGAACCCAGCATGGTCAAGCTGCACAAGGGCGAGCAAAACAGCGAGGAGTACAAGACCATCAACCCGCGCGGCCAAGTGCCGGTGCTGGTCAACAACGGCCAAGTGATCACGCAGATCGTGGCAATTGCGCTGCACCTGGACCAGATCTTTCCGCAGGCGGGCTTTTTGCCCACCGAGCCGATCGCCCGTGCGCAGGCCATCTCCACCTTGGCTTGGATGAACAACACGGTGCATCCGACCTTCACGCACATCTTCATGCCGCAAAAGTTTTCGGATCTGCCCGAAGTGCAGGCGGCGCTCAAGCCCTACAACATCCAAGTGTTCCGCCAACAACTGGGCGAGCTGCAGGCGCTGGTGCAAGCGGCGGCGGCCAAAGGCCAGGCTTGGTTGACGGGTGAGCAGTTTGGCGTGCTGGACGCTTACGCCCTGACCTTCACCCGCTGGGGCACGATCGCCGGCATCACCCCCGAAGAGCACCCCGACCTGTGGGCCTTTGTGCAAAAAGTCGCCGCTGTGCCCGCCGTGGCCCGCGTGATCGAGCGCGAGCGTCTGCAACTGAACATGGGCCAACCGGCCTGATCGATTCGCAGCACCCCTGCCTGTGCCTGGCCAGCGATGGGGTGCTGGACCTCAAGCCGGCGGTCCGAACCGCAGGGTGAAACATGCACCCGGTGGCGTTTGGTGCTCGAAGGTGGCGTCAATGCTGATCGTGGCGCCATGCTGCTGGGCGATCTCTTTGACGATGGGCAGGCCCAGGCCCGAGCCGTCCACGTTGGTGCCCAAAGCCCGGTAAAAGGGCTGGAACACCAACTCGCGTTCAGGCAGTGGGATGCCGGGGCCGTTGTCTTCCACTTGCAACACCAAGGCCTTGCTGTAGGGGTCCACCAAAACGCGCACAGTGATCACCCCGGGACGTTCGTCGCTGGAGGGTGTGTAGTTCATGGCGTTTTCCACCAAGTTGCGCACCATCTCCTTGAGCAAAATCGGATTGCCCATCACCTTGACGCCAGGGGTGTCCGGGTCAACGCCTTCGTAGCCCAGGTCCAGCCCCTTGTCCATGGCACGGGGCAAGCAGTCTTGCAGCACATCGCTGACCATGCGGGCCATGTCACAGGCTTGCTGGGGCACGCTGGCACCGCCGCCTTCAGCGCGGGCCAGTGACAGCAACTGGTTGACCGTGTGCGTGGCTTGCACGCTGGCGCGGCCAATTTGCTGCAATGACTTTTTGAGGTCTTCTTCGCTCGAGCCGGAGCGCTGCGCCAAATCGGCCTGCATGCGCAAACCGGCCAGTGGTGTTTTGAGCTGGTGCGCCGCGTCGGCCAAAAAGCGTTTTTGCGTGACGATGGAGTCTTTCAGGCGCTCCAGCAAGTCGTTGACCGAGAGCACCAGGGGCGCCACTTCCATGGGCACCGCTTTGTCGTCCAAAGGGCTCAGGTCGTCGGGCTTGCGGGCGCGGATGCGCTCTTCCAGCTCCGACAAGGGCTTGATGCCGCGCACCAGCGCCAGCCACACCAACAGCACCGCCAAGGGCAGCAAAGCGAACTGGGGCAGCATCACCCCCTTGATGATCTCGGCAGCCAGCACGGAGCGTTTTTCACGCGTTTCGGCCACCTGCACCAGTGCAGGCCGTTTGCCATCGGCGTCCAAGCGTATCCAGGTGTAGGCCACGCGCACTTCCATGCCGCGCATTTCGTCGTCGCGGATGTGCACTTCGTAGCTGCTGCCTTTTTCTTCTTCGTCCGAAGGCAGGGGCACATCGCGGTCACCGCTCAGGTGCTCGTTGTTGGCGCCACGCACTTGGTAATAAACCAAGTCGGTCTCATCGGCACGCAAGAGTTCGCTGGCCGGTTGCGGCAGGCTGAATTCCACTTTTTTGTCGGGCCCCAGCCTGACTTGCTGCGCCAGCGCCTGCACGTTGTAGACCATGGCGCGGTCAAAGGGCTTGTTGGCCAGCCCTTGCGCCACCAGCCAAGTCAGGGCCAGACTGATGGGCCACAAGAGCAGCAGAGGGGTGAGCATCCAGTCGAGGATTTCACCGAACAGCGAGCGCTGCTCGCGTTTGAATAACTTGACGCCCCAACCTTTGGATTTCATGGCTCAGACCCAGGTGAGGGCATCCCGGCGTCGGTCAACCCGGGATTTTTTCGAGGCAGTAGCCCAGGCCTCGCACGGTGGCGATGCGGATCGGGCCTTTTTCGATTTTCTTGCGCAGGCGGTGGATGTACACCTCGATCGCGTTGTTGCTGACCTCTTCGCCCCACTCGCACAGGCGCTCGACCAATTGGTCTTTGCTCACCAGGCGGCCCGCGCGTTGCAACAACACTTCGAGCAAACCCAGCTCGCGTGCCGACAGCTCGACCATCTTGCCGTCGATGGTGGCCACGCGACCGGACTGGTCATAGATCAGCGGACCGTGTTTGATTTGCGAGGTGGCGCCGCCCATGCCACGGCGGGTCAGGGCGCGCACACGGGCTTCCAATTCTTGCAGGCTGAAGGGCTTGGCCATGTAGTCGTCGGCGCCGTAGTCCAGGCCTTTGACGCGTTCTTCCACGCTGTCTGCGGCCGTGAGGATCAGCACCGGCAAGACGGAACCGCGCGAGCGCAAGCGCTTGAGCACCTCCAGGCCATGCATGCGGGGCAGGCCCAAGTCCAGGATCAGCAAATCGAATTCGTTGTTGGTCATCAAGGCCGCATCGGCCTCGCTGCCACTGGCCACGTGGTCCACCGCCGCGCCCGCATTGCGCAAGGTGCGCAACAAACCGTCGGCAAGCACCTGATCGTCTTCGGCAATGAGAATTCGCATGGCTGTCTCCTGTAGGGGCGTCCCGGCTAAGGGGGTATATCGAACGCTGGCTTGATTTTAGTGGCAGCGCTCAGCTTGTTCGGCCATTCAATGCGCGTAGGCTTCCAATCCGAGAGCGACCACCGTGGCCACATCGTGACCGACCGCTTCCTTGAATTCGGCTTCGGTCTGCGCCACGGCGTCCTTGAAGGCCTGCAGCCAAGCCAAACCATCGGCCGTGAACACCACACGCTTGGCACGGGCGTCCTTCAAGTCGGCTTGCCTTTGCACCAGACCCCAAGCGGTGCATTGGTCCACCAAGTCGCCCATGGCTTGCTTGCTCATGCCGGCGGCCTGCGCCAGGTCGGTCAAGCGTGATCCTTCCAGCGCGAGGTGGCGTGTGATGTGCACATGCGCCGCCGTGATTTGGTCACGCGAGGCCAGATTGGCCAGGGCCAAAGGCACGCCCTCGTTGTGCGCCATCAGGTGCAGCACGCGTTCATCGAATCGCCGCATGGCGTGGCCCAACAAGCGCCCCAAATGGGTTTGACGCCATCGGTCCTCCATGGCTTTGGGGGGCTCCGCAGGGGGGATGGGTGGCAGATTGCGCATGCCCCAAATGATAAGGCAAACTGACCAAAAATACCGTTTACCCGTTTGTACAGTTCGTTTACAGTACTGTTCACGCATCCAGTAAAGCACACGCTTTCAAGGGAGCGGATGCCCCAACCCGTTGATATTCAAGGAGATTTCCATGAGCGAAGTGAACACCGAAAAAGCCAAAGCCCTGCAAGCCGCACTGGCCCAGATCGAAAAGCAGTTTGGCAAAGGCACCATCATGCGCCTGGGCGAAGGCGAAGTGATCGAGGACATCCAAGTCGTCTCCACCGGCTCGCTCGGTCTGGACATCGCCTTGGGCGTGGGCGGTCTGCCCCGCGGCCGCGTGATCGAAATCTACGGCCCAGAATCCTCGGGCAAGACCACTTTGACTTTGCAAGTCATCTCCGAAATGCAACGCTTGGGCGGCACCTGCGCCTTTGTGGACGCCGAGCATGCGCTGGACGTGCAATACGCCCAAAACCTGGGTGTGAACCTGCAAGACTTGCTGATCAGCCAGCCCGACACCGGCGAGCAAGCCCTCGAAATCGTGGACAGCCTGGTGCGCTCCGGCGCGGTGGACCTGGTGGTCATCGACTCGGTGGCCGCCTTGACACCCAAGGCCGAAATCGAAGGCGACATGGGCGACAGCCTGCCCGGCCTGCAAGCGCGTCTGATGAGCCAGGCCCTGCGCAAGCTGACCGCCACCATCAAGAAAACCAACTGCACCGTCATCTTCATCAACCAGATCCGCATGAAGATTGGCGTCATGTTCGGCAGCCCCGAAACCACCACCGGCGGCAATGCGCTCAAGTTCTACGCCTCGGTCCGCTTGGACATCCGCCGCACCGGCACCATCAAAAAAGGTGACGACGCGATCGGCAACGAGACCAAGGTCAAAGTGGTCAAGAACAAAGTCGCACCGCCCTTCAAGACGGCCGAGTTCGACATCCTGTTTGGCGAGGGCATCAGCCGCGAAGGCGAGGTGATCGACATGGGCGTGGAAGCCAAGATCATCGAGAAATCCGGTGCTTGGTACGCCTACCAGGGCGAAAAAATCGGCCAGGGCCGTGACAATGCACGCGAATTCCTGCGCGAAAACCCCGACCTGGCTTTCGAGATCGAAAACAAGGTGCGCGATTCGCTGGGCATTCCTTTGCTGTCAGGCGGCGCTGGTGAAACCACCGCCGCACCGGCCAAGGCCACCAAAGCGGCCAAAGGCGCCAAAGACGCCGGCGACATCGCGGCTTGAGGTCCGCCAGCATGCGCGATGAATCCAGCGCATCGCCCGCACGCAAGGGCTTGCAATTGCAGCCCTCGCTCAAAGGCCGCGCGCTGCGGCTTTTGAGCCAGCGGGAGCATTCACGGGCCGAGCTGGAGCGCAAACTGGCACCCCATGAAGAAGTGCCTGGCGAGCTGGCCAAGGCACTCGACGAATTGCAAGCCCGTGACTTCATCAACGATGGCCGGGCCATCGAGTCGGTGGTGCACCGGCGAGCAAGCAAGCTGGGCGCGGGCCGCATCAAGCAAGAGCTGGCAGCCAAAGGCCTGTCTGGCGAAGCCGTGGCCGAGGCCATGGCGGGCTTGCGCGAGACCGAACTGAGCCGAGCTCAGGAGGTTTGGCGCAAGAAATTCGGACAGCCCCCCGAAGACGCCGCCCAAAAAGCCAAACAAATGCGCTTTTTACTCACCCGCGGCTTCGGCGCCGAGGTGGTGCGTCGGGTCATCCAAGGCAGCGACGACGATTTGTAGGCTTCACAGCCCCAGCATCAGCTGGATGTTTTGCACGGCGGCGCCGCTGGCGCCTTTGCCCAAGTTGTCCAGACGGGCGATCAACACCGCGTGGCGGGCTGCTTCGTTGGCGAACACGCGCAGCTCCAGCTTGTTGGTGTCGTTCAAGGCCAGGGCGTCGAGCTTGCCGTTGTCGGTCGCAGGCTCCACGCTGACCCAGCCGCCTGCCGCTTGGCTGGGGGCGTAATGGGCGAGCAGGGCTTCGTGCAAGTCCGCCGCCTTGGGCTGGCCGGGCAGGGCGTCCAGATGCAAGGGCAGTTGCACCAACATGCCTTGGCGGAAATTGCCCACCGCTGGCACAAACAAAGGCCGGCAAGTCAGGCCCGTGAATCGCATGATTTCAGGGATGTGCTTGTGCTGGAGGCCCAGCGCATAGGCCTCGTACAAAGGCGCTTTGCCCGCTTCGTAGTCTTCGATCATGGTGCGGCCACCGCCCGAATAACCGCTGACAGACGGCAGGCAGACCGGGTAGTGGGCTGGCACCAGGCCCGCATCGACCAGAGGGCGCAACAGCGCAATGGCGCCGGTGGCGTAGCAACCGGGGTTGGCCACGCGACTGGCGGCGATCACGGCTTCGCGCTGGCCTGCGGCCAATTCAGGGAAGCCGTAAACCCAGTCAGGGTTGCAGCGGTGGGCAGTGGAGGCGTCCACGATGCGGGGCTTTGGGCCAGGCAAACTGTCGATCATGGCGACCGACTCGATGGCGGCATCGTCGTGCAGGCAGAGCACCACCAGGTCGGCTTCGGCCATCAATTCGCGTTTGGCCTCTGGGTCCTTGCGGCGGGCGGGGTCGATGCTCAGCACCTGAACTTGGGGCATGAGCGCGAGGCGTTCGCGGATTTGCAGACCTGTTGTACCGGCTTCGCCATCAATGAATATATTGGCCATTTGTGTATACTTTCTGATCAAGTCAAACGCGCAGCGTCAAGTCGATGTAAGACGCGGGGCTCAGTATTGGTGCGTTGCAGCATGATACAGTCCGAGGCTGCAGTGTCCAGAGCCTGCCGGTGTGCACCTTCCGATCGAAGGACGTCGGCGGACCGGTCGAAATCCACCATCTGAGAGAAGACCCTCATGAAGATTCACGAGTACCAAGGCAAGGAAATCTTGCGTCAATTCGGCGTGCCAGTACCCCGCGGCATTCCAGCTTTCACCGTTCAAGAGGCTGTTGAAGCCGCTCAGAAACTGGGCGGCCCAGTGTGGGTGGTCAAGGCCCAAATCCACGCCGGTGGCCGTGGCAAAGGCGGCGGCGTCAAGGTTGCCAAAACCATCGACGACGTGAAGCGCTTGGCTGGCGACATCTTGGGCATGCAGCTCAAGACCCACCAGACCGGTCCTGAAGGTCAAAAAGTCCGTCGCCTGTACATCGAAGACGGCGCTGACATCAACAAAGAATATTACGTGTCTGTGGTCACCGACCGCGCCACACAAAAGATCGCTTTCATCGCTTCGAGCGAAGGCGGCATGGACATCGAGGAAGTGGCCCACTCCACCCCCGAGAAAATCATCACCGAGTTCATCGATCCCCTGACCGGTCTGGGCGATGCCCAAGCCAAGAAGATCTCTGACGCCATCGGCATGCCCGCAGATTCCACCGCACAAGCCGTGGACATCTTCAAGAAGCTGTACCAGTGCTACATGGAAACCGACGCTTCCTTGGTGGAAATCAACCCACTGAACCGTGACAGCAAGGGCAACGTGATGGCCTTGGACGCGAAGTTCAACTTCGACTCCAACGCTTTGTTCCGTCACCCTGAAATCGTGGCTTACCGCGATCTGGACGAGGAAGATCCTGCCGAAGTGGAAGCTTCCAAGTTCGACCTGGCCTACATCAGCTTGGACGGCAACATCGGTTGCTTGGTCAACGGCGCTGGCTTGGCCATGGCCACCATGGACACCATCAAGTTGTTCGGCGGCGAGCCCGCCAACTTCTTGGACGTGGGCGGCGGCGCAACGGCTGAGAAAGTCACGGAAGCCTTCAAGATCATGCTGGCCAACAAGAATGTCAAAGGCATTTTGGTCAACATCTTCGGCGGCATCATGAAGTGCGACACCATCGCCACCGGCGTGATCACCGCTTGCAAGGCCGTGAACCTGTCCGTGCCATTGGTGGTGCGCATGAAGGGCACCAACGACGAGCTGGGCAAGAAGATGCTGGCCGAGTCCGGTCTGCCGATCATCTCTGCCGACACCATGGCCGAAGCCGCGACAGCCATTGTTGCAGCCGTTAAATAAATGACTTTGCGGGACAGCTCTTCAGCGCTGTCCCCAACTGATTAGGAAACCCCATGTCGATCTACATCAACAAAGACACCAAAGTCATCACCCAAGGCATCACCGGCAAAACCGGCCAGTTCCACACTGAGAAGTGCCAGGAATACGCGAACGGCAAGAACTGCTTCGTCGCGGGTGTGAACCCCAAGAAGGCTGGCGAGTCCATCTTCAACATCCCAATTTATTCCACCGTCAAGGAAGCCGCCCAGCAAACCGGCGCGACCGTGTCCGTGATCTACGTGCCCCCAGCAGGTGCTGCCGCTGCGATCTGGGAAGCTGTGGAAGCCGACTTGGACTTGGCCATCTGTATCACCGAAGGCATTCCAGTGCGCGACATGCTCGAAGTGCGCAACAAGATGAAGGAAAAAGAAGCCAAAGGCGGCAAGAAAACCTTGCTGCTGGGCCCCAACTGCCCTGGCCTCATCACCCCTGACGAAATCAAGATCGGCATCATGCCCGGTCACATCCACCGCAAAGGCCGCATCGGCGTGGTGTCCCGTTCGGGCACTTTGACCTATGAAGCCGTGGCGATGTTGACCGAAGTGGGCCTGGGCCAATCCAGCGCCGTCGGTATCGGTGGCGACCCGATCAACGGTTTGAAGCACATCGACGTGATGAAGGCTTTCAACGACGATCCAGACACCGACGCCGTCATCATGATTGGTGAAATCGGCGGTCCAGACGAAGCCGAAGCCGCTCAGTGGTGCAAAGCCAACATGAAAAAGCCCGTGGTCGGCTTCATCGCCGGTGTGACTGCCCCTCCCGGCAAGCGCATGGGCCACGCTGGTGCCTTGATCTCTGGCGGCGCCGACACGGCCGACGCCAAGCTGGCCATCATGGAAGAGTGCGGCTTCATCGTCACACGCAACCCATCTGAACTGGGCAAACTGCTCAAGGCTCAGCTCAAGTAAACTCGACGCCGCCTGATGGGCGGCTGTGGTTTGCCACAATACCAAAGCCGGATGTCCTGCAGGACAATCCGGCTTTCTGTTTTTTAAATCAATGCATCTCACCCGCCGTGGCTGGTGAAAAAGGAACACCGTGGAAGAATTTCTGACCGCCCATTTCTGGTTCGCCGTGGGCCAGATCATCATGATCGACATCCTCTTGGGCGGCGACAACGCCGTGGTGATCGCCCTGGCTTGCCGCCAACTGCCTGCTCACCAACGCACCAAAGGCATTCTGTGGGGCACCGCAGGGGCCATCGTGCTGCGCGTGATCCTGATCTTTTTCGCGCTCACGCTGCTGGCAATTCCGTTCCTGAAATTTGTTGGCGCAGTGCTGCTGATTTGGATCGGTGTGAAATTGTTGACCCCTGACGAGGACGAAGACCACGGGAACATCCAGGGCAGTGACAAACTTTGGGGCGCCGTCAAAACCGTCATCATTGCGGATTTGGTCATGTCCATTGACAACGTGATCGCCATCGCGGGTGCAGCGCAAACCTCTGGCAATGCCGACCACCAAATGCCGCTCGTGATCTTTGGCCTGCTGGTCAGTATCCCGATCATCGTTTGGGGCAGCCAATTGGTGCTCAAGCTCATGGACCGTTTCCCCATCATCATCACCGTTGGTGGCATGCTGCTGGGCTGGATTGCGGGCACCATGGTGCAAACCGACCCTGGTCTGGTGGCCTACATTCCTCAAGACAAAGCTTGGGGCTATGGCCTGGGTGTGGCGGGGGCCTTGTTGGTGCTGGCTTTGGGCAAGATCATCTTGGCCCGTCGCCCTGCACAGGATGAAGCCTCATCCTGACTGGCTCTGGAGTTCAGGTGGTGATTGATTTACCATCGAACGCCATTCAACAGGGAGGAGATGCCATGCAAAAAAGGCAAAAAGGTTTGACATTGATCGAGCTGATGATCGTGATCGCGGTCATCGGCATCTTGGGGGCTCTGGCCCTGCCGGCGTACCAGGACTACACCATCCGCGCCAAGGTGTCTGAAATGCTGCTGGCAGCCAACGGTTGCAAAACCGCCGTCAACGAGGCCATCAGCTCCTCTTCGGACGCCGATGTGTCCAAAACCCTGCCCAACGTTTGCGACTCGCAGACCAGCAAATTCGTCACCAGCATCGCCGTCGATGGCGATGGCGTGATCACCGTGGTGGGCAACCACACGGCTTTGCGCGGCACCACCAGCAGCTCGGCCAACGCGATCGCACTGACGCCACTGCAAACCGGCATCACCGCCGTGGTGGGGACCACCGATGGCGGTAAACCCATCGCCAGCTGGCGCTGCGGCCCGGCCAGCACGAATGGCTTGCCGGTCAAGTACTTGCCCGCTTCATGCAAGGGCTCATGATCTTGCCCGCCCACACCAACGCCCTGCACCGCAGGGCGTTTTTCTTGGAAGCGCCTTGAAACCGATTGACAAAGCGCCCCTGCAAGGCTGGCAAGCCTGGGCCGTGGGTTTCTGGATGGTTTTGCCCTGGGTGCAACCTTGGGCACCCACACCCTTGCCCAATGTGGTGCCACTGTTGATCAGCTGGAGCTGCATCGGCCTGCTCATGGCCCAAGGCCTGCGCTTGCAGGCCTTGGACATCGCCAGGGCCTGGGCCATCGCTGCGGCACTCAGCAGTGCCATGGGTCTGGCGCAGTATTTCGGCCTGACCGATGCCCTCGGCCACTGGGTCCATGCGCCCGAGGTGTTGGGCGAGGCGCGTGCCAATTTGCGACAGCGCAACCAACTGGCCACACTGACCTCTTTAGGCCTCGTCGCCACCCTCTGGTGGGCCAGCAACGGATTGCTTCGCCACCATGCGCTTGGGCTGTTGGCCCTGACAGCAGCAGGCAACGCCGCCACCAATTCGCGCACCGGCCTGTTGCAAATGCTTCTGATGACATCGCTGGTCATCCTGTGGGCCCAACTGGGAAGACGGCATCAATGCCTGTCTTGGCGCCTGGTGCTGTGGGCTCTGGGCGTGTACGCCCTGTGCATTTGGGCCTTGCCGCTGTTGCTGTCTGCCAGCTCTGGTGCAGACGCGGTGAGCGCCTTGACCCGCATGGGCAGCAACGATGGCTGTAGCAGCCGCAGCGTCTTGTGGCGCAATGTGCTGGCGCTGATTGCCCAAAAGCCTTGGTGGGGTTGGGGCTGGGACGAACTCAAATACGCCCATTACAGCGCCAGCTATTCGGGTGAGCGCTTCTGTGAAATTCTGGGCAACGCCCACAACGGCCCCTTGCAACTGGCCTTTGCTTTGGGCGTTCCAGTGGCCGCCTTGATCACATTGGGCTTGGTCCTGATCACCCTGCTCATGCGCCCTTTGCAAGCACGTTCAACGGAGCATCAACTGGCCTGGGGCGTGTTGGCCGTGATCGCGCTGCACAGCCTGCTGGAGTTTCCGCTCTGGTACGGCCCGTTTCAGATGGCTGTGGTGCTGTGCATCGTTCTCTTACTTCCGTCGCGATGGGATGTGTCATTTGTAAAGCGTCGTGTTTTGCCTTTTGCGGGCATAGCGGTTTTGGCAGTGGCCGCGTTCATCGCGGTGGACTATTCCCGTGTACGGCAAATTTTCATCTCCGACAGCCAACGCTCCAAGGTCTGGCCGGGCGACGCCTTGAGCGTGGCCAAAAGCAGCGTCGCATTCCAGACAACCGCCCAATTTGCCGAGTATTCCATCACCTCGGTGACGGCCGACAATGCACCGCAAATGCTGGCCACCGGATTGAACATGCTGCACTACTCGCCCGAGCTCAAAGTGATCCGAAAAGTGATCGAGGCGGCCCAATTGGTGGGGGACGAAGAAACGGCCAAACAGCACCGAAAATGGATGAAAGAAGCCTTCGGCTTGGACGCGGATCGTTCAAATCAGGCAAACTGAACAGATGCCACACGCCAATCGCTGGGGCATCACCCGTTTGGCAGGCTTTGATTGCAACGCAGCTGGCTCTGCATTCACGAAAGTTTGAGATATGCCTTCCATGTCATGGCTGCGTTTGAACATCCGACGGCCTTTGAGCTTGCTGCTCGTCGGCGTGCTCTTTTTCGCTTACAGCACCAACGCCCAAGCCCCCTTGGATGTGCGCGTGGCGCTGGTCATCGGCAACGCCGCCTACAAGAACGTTCCCGCGCTGGCCAACGCCACCAACGACGCCAAGTCCATGTCCAGCGTCTTGCGCAAGCTGGGCTTCAACGTGATCGAAGTGGTCGACGGCGACAAGGCCCAAATGGTCAAAGCCATCGCCCAGATGCAAACCCTCCTTCAGGGCAAGCAAGCCGTTGGCATGCTTTATTTCGCCGGCCACGGACTGCAACTCGATTGGCGCAATTACATGGTCCCGGTGGATGCCAAACTGAGCCAAGCCAGCGATATCGCCACCCAAACCGTGGACATCGAAAACGTCATCGACACCATGAAACGCTCGGCCACGCGCATGAACATCATCGTGCTCGATGCATGTCGCGACAACCCCTTCTCGGGCAAAGCCAGCGGCAAAGGCTTGGCCCAACTGGATGCGCCACCGGGCACCTACTTGGCTTTTGCCACATCGCCTGGCAACGTTGCCGAAGATGGCGACGAAAGCGCCAGCAATGGCCTGTTCACCCACTACCTGCTCAAAGAACTTCAGCGGCCCGCACGCATCGAAGACCTGTTCAAGCGGGTGCGCCTGCAGGTCCGGCAAAAGAGCCAAGGCCGCCAAATCCCCTGGGACTCGAGCAGCCTGGAAGATGACTTTGCTTTCAACGACGGCGTCAAACACACCTTCAACCCAGAAGACCTGATCAAGGAAGCCCAACTGGCCAAAGAGGCGCAAGCCCAATTCCAACGCGCAGCGCAAGCGGCCGCTGAGCGGGAAAAGCAAATTGCCCAGCAAATCGCGCTGGAGCAACAACAGCTGGCCGAGGCCCAGAAAATTCAGAACCAGAACGCACGCCTGAAGGCCGAATCAGAAGCCAAAGAGCGGGAAAAGCAACTGGCGCTGGCGGCAGCGCAAGAGCGCCAAAAAGCCCAGGCTGCTGCCCTGGCGCTGGAGCGTGCTCGGGCTGAAGAGGCCCAACGGATCAAAGACATCGAGCTGGCCAAAGCGCAGGCCGCCGAACAGACGCGACGCAACACGCTCTCGCGCGAAGAGGCCCAGGCACAGCAATTTGCGCAAGAAAAATCAGCTTGGGACAAGATCAAGGACACCCGCAACAAAGCCGATGTTTACGCCTTCATTCTTCAGTTCCCCAACGGCATGCTCAGCGAACTGGCCAACACCCAACTGGAGTTGCTGGACAAAGCGCAGATCAAACCGCAGGCCGACAAGCAAGGCCGCATTCAGGAGTTCGCACAGCGGCGGTACACCCAAGGTGAAACCTTTGAGTTCATTGGCAAGGACGGGTACACAGGGCTGCCCAAATGGAACCAATCATTCACGGTTTTGAGTGTGGACGATGAAGGCGCTGAAGTTCAAGGCACACGAACCGGCGGTGGCACCTGGAAACAGCGTGTGTCACACGCAGGTCTGCAGTCTGGTGACAACAGCGGCAAGTACGATCCGCCCATCACCTTCATGCCCGCCGGTATCGTTCAAGTGGGCTACAAATGGCGTGCACGAACCACTTTCACCAACGCACGAAACAATGCGCAAGAATGGCTGGAAGTTGCAGCCAAAGTCGTGGCACGCGAGACCATCGAGGTGCCTGCTGGAAAATTTGACACCTTCAAAATCGAAGTCGCCATGCAGTACCAATCAGGTCATCGCACCCAACTGACGATTTGGACCGACCCCGCCATCGGCGCAGGCATTCGCATCAAAAGTGAATCTCGCCCACCCCGAGGTTCTGCGGACATCACCATACGGGAGTTGACGTCCATCAAGCGGGGCAGCTGACTTGGCCTGGGCTTACCCTCTTTGCCGAGCCACCATCTCGCGAACGCCTGAACGAACGCGCCCATTTTGATCCTGAAATTGGAAATGGGTTTTGATCGCCAAACCCCACTCCGGTTGGACCCACAGGCTGGCATGGAGCAAAGCGTCACCTTCGATTTGAAACTGTATCTCCACACGGTAGGCTAAGAACGTGCCTGCGGGCACGGTGACTTGCTCGCGAGCAACCACCTTGCCCGAGTAATCCATCCAGGCTTTCTGTCCCTTGGGGTTGGTTCGCAAAGAGCGGCCGCGCCAGCGTTTGCCCACCTGGTATTCAGCCCCGGGCACCAACACATACGGAGGATCGAAGGTATTTTGGCCATCGCTGATGACGGCACCAGCAATGGTCATTTGACCGGTTGGCCCTTGATCAAAAACGTTGGTGTACTTGGCGGAGTCTGGGTTTACATCAAACACGGTGGACTTCACCGTGAAACTGGGCCTGTGTTCATACGAAATCTTCATGGTGTACACATCGCCATTTCTGAACCGGTCTTCCGCCGGGTTTTGAACAACCTCTCCCTCAAAGGCCTGACTGCGAATGTTTTTGCGGTCAATCCTCTCCAAGACACCTTGTGCCAGTTCGCTCAAACTGGATGCTGGGTAGGTTTGGATGAAATTGAAAATGTGCTCAGGGTTCTTGCCATCCTTGATGTTGTTCCAGACCTGGCGCTCCATTTCAAACTGCTTTTTCTTTTCTTCCGATGTCAGGCTGGCCGGAGATGATGCGCCTGTCAGATACACATCTTCAAAAACACCGTTGGAGTAAGCAGGCACTTGCTGGCCCTGGCTGGCGCGCCTGACACCGAACTTGATGCGTTTGAAAATATCGTCGATCGGGGCAGCGGTGTTTTTCAGCTCCCGCAGCAAGTAAGCGGTGTAAAGGCCATGAGCGCCATCCGCTTGTCCGTCGATGGCCACGTTGCCCGCCTCTGTGGCATAACCCACCAAGGTTTTCGCAGGGGCATCCACAGGTGCAAAACCAAGTGAATTTTGCTGGGCCTTGAAAGGGTTATCACGGCACGCATCGAGCACAAACACATTGAGCCGTCCACCACGAGCGCTCATGCCGTCCACCCATTTTTTAACGCTGACACCTTGCTCTGCAATGTCTTTTTCCGACTGGATGTTGACATCCACGGGCAAGATGAAATTTTCAGCCTCCAGCTGTACGCCGTGTCCCGCGTAATAGATGAAGCTCAACCCTTGCGTGCCCTGAATGGCCGCTTGGTGTTCTTGCAGGGCTTGGGCAAGTTGGCTTCGGTTGGCATCCAAAAGCAAATTGACCTTGAAGCCAGAGGCCTCCAGCGCCTCTTTCATGGCTTTCGCATCGTTTGCGGGGTTTTTCAGTGGTGCGCTTTTGTACGATGCGTTGCCGATCACGAGTGCCAAGCGAAGAAGCTCAGGCGCATTGGCCACTGCCGGCTGCCAACAGATCCACAGCCATCCAATGAGCCATTGAATTTTTCGCATTGCTGTCATAAGGCCCCCAGCCGAGATGGTTAAGCATCACATGTCATACCAACGGGAAAGTATTTTTCAGGCCTCGGCCACAAAACTCCCCGACTTGCCCCCATGCTTTTCCAGCAAAGTCACGCCGTTGATGGTCATGCCACGGTCCACGGCTTTGCACATGTCGTAAATGGTGAGCAAGGCCACTTGCACGGCGGTGAGGGCTTCCATTTCCACACCGGTCTGGCCTACCGTCTCGGCGGTGGCTTTGCAGACCACGGTCGATTCGGCGCTCAGCACTTCAAACTCGACCGCCACATGGGTCAAGCCGATGGGGTGGCACAGGGGAATCAGCTCGCTGGTTTTCTTGGCACCCATGATGCCGGCCAGCCGTGCGATGCCCAGCACATCGCCTTTTTTGGCGGTGCCCGATTCGATCAGCGCCAAAGTGGCGGGCAGCATGGTGATGCGGCCCGTGGCCACGGCGATGCGCTTGGTGGAAGATTTGCCGCCAACGTCCACCATGTGGGCTTGGCCTTGGGCGTCGAAATGGGTCAAAACATCAGAGGTCGTCATGGGCAAGGCGGTCCGAATGGTTTACAAAAAATTCACGGGAATAGGTCATCATACGGCCATTGAATGGGACACTCAGCGCCGTGAAAAACAAATTCCGCCACACCCGACTGATCCTGAGCTTGCTGGCCGCCAGCCTGTGTTTTCAGGCTGCCTGGCCGCAAAACTCGGTGTTGCCCTCCTTGGGTGACGGCGACGGGATTTCTCTGGCGGCCGAGCGCAAGTTGGGCGACCGCATCGCCCGCGAGTTGTACCGTGACCCGGACTATTTGGAAGACCCGGTGCTGGACGAGTACATCCAGCGCTTGTGGGCGCCCTTGGTCAAATCGGCCGCCGCTCGGGGCGAGCTTTCACCCGAACTGCAAGAGCGCTTTGCCTGGCGCATCTTGCTCGGGCGCGACCGCAGCGTGAACGCCTTTGCTTTGCCCGGCGGCTATCTGGGCGTGCATTTGGGCTTGATTGCGGTGGTCACCACCCACGACGAGCTGGCCTCGGTGCTGGCCCATGAACTCAGCCACGTGACCCAGCGCCACATTGCCCGGTCCATGGGCGAGCAGGGCAAGATGACGCCGTGGGTCATCGGCTCTCTGATCTTGGGCATTTTGGCGGCCAGCAAGAGCGCGCAAGGCGCCCAAGCCTTGGTGGTGGGCGGGCAAGCGGCGGCGATTCAGTCGCAGCTGAGCTACTCGCGCGACATGGAGCGCGAAGCCGACCGCGTCGGCTATGGCGTCATGAGCGAGGCGGGTTACGACCCGCAAGGCTTTGTGGGCATGTTTGGCAAGCTCCAGCAGGCCGCCGGTTTGAATGACAACGGCGCTTATCCGTACCTGCGCAGCCACCCCCTGACCACCGAGCGCATCGCCGACATGCAGGCGCGTTTGCAATTGAATGCCGTACCGGCTCAAGCCGTGATCGATGTGGAACAAGCCATGTTGTCCGCGAGGGCCCGGGTCTTGTCTCAAGGCAATGTGGACGCGTGGCGGGCCAGCACCAACACCAGCCGCGTCAACTTGCCCAACGCCACGGCCGCGACGCATGCGGGCGTCTGGTACGGTGCAACGCTGGCCCATATGCAGCTGAAAGACTTTGCTGCCGCTGAGCGCAGCCTGCAAAACCTGGAGCGCACCGTCAGTGGCCAAGCTGCCCCCGCACGTTTGGCCAAGTTATTGCGTGCCGAATGGGCGGCCGCACAAGGGCGTTGGGATGCGGTGCCGGCCTTGCTGGCCCGTCAGAACCCAAGCACCAAACTGGAACGGCCGGAGCTGATTGCCACCGCACAAGCGGTGCTGCATTTGCCACCGTCAGCCACACGCACCGAGGTGCTGCGGCAATTGCGTGAACAGGTTTTGGCCGCACCGCTGGATGCACAGGCCTGGAACACCTTGGCCAATGTGTTGGCCGTTGAGGGCCAGGCCTTGCCCTCACTGCGTGCCGAAGGCGAAGCGCAAATGGCCCGCATGGATTGGCAAGGAGCGATTGACCGCTTCCGCGCGGCCCAAGACTGGGCCAAAAAGCACCAGCTTCAAGCAGGCGACCACATCGAAGCGTCGATCGTGGACACCCGCTTGCGCCAGGCCCAAGCCTTGGTGCGCGAAATGCAAGCCGAGCGCTGAAGGCCCTTCAAACGTTGGCTTGCGGAGCGGATTTTTTGGAAACCCACCAGCCTGCGCCCAGCACCAGCACGACAGAGACCAGGTAAGTGGTCCAACGCCACACGGCCTGAGAAGGCGCATCGAACACGCTGTCCAGCAAGGGCTCGCCCACAATCATCTTGGCTGCGGTGAAGGCCAAAACAGCCGCACCCAGTTGAATGATCACGGGGAAGCGCTCGACCAATTTGAGCACCACCGAGCTGCCAAACACCACGATCGGCACGCTGATGAGCAGGCCCAAAATCACCAAGTCCCACGAGCCATGTGCAGCACCGGCCACACCCAACACGTTGTCCACCCCCATCAGGGCGTCGGCCACGATGATGGTTTTCATGGCGCCCCAGAAGGTGGTGGCCGCAGGTCCATGGTCATCACCCTCACCAGTGTCGGCGATCAGTTTGTAGGCGATCCACAGCAGGCCCAAACCGCCCACCAGCATCAAGCCAGGGATCTGCAGCAACCAGACCACGCACAAAGTCATGACCGAGCGCACGGCGATCGCGCCCACCGTGCCCCACATGATCGCTTTCTTTTGCAAGTCAGCGGGCAAATTGCGCGCAGCCAGCGCGATCACGATGGCGTTGTCGCCCGCCAAAACCAGGTCAATCAAAATGATGGCCAGCAAAGCCGACCACCAAGGTGCCGATAAAAATTCCATGACAAGACTTTCCATTTCAGATTTGAAGCTGTACCGGGCATCATGAATGTGCGGGCGCTGGACGCCGCAAGCCTCGATGCACCTGTGCAGATGATCGAAGGTCTTGCTCGACGCCAAGGTCTGGCGCCTGATGAACCGGAAGCCAAAGCTTCGTGATGACGGCTCATCATGGGTCACATGGCATTGCACCGCATGACGCGAGGGAGCTACTCCCCTTCAGATGCGTATTACACATGAGATCGGCTTTTCCCTCCAAAACCGAAGGAAATTATCAGCCTGGCCAGCCTCGAAAAAAGCGCGACCGAAGATCATCTTCTGAGCCTGCCCAGCGGCTATGATTCCCGACTCACACTGCAATCCACATGGCCGGCATCCACATCACCGACATCGAAGCTGCCATCAACCACTGGCGGCTCAAGAACCCCTCTCCAGACGGGGTGGCTTTGCCGCGCGAGCTGCGGGCGCTGGCCGATGTGTATGGCCAGATGGTGTATTTCAAAAAGGACTACGCCGACGAGTTCAGCCTGCCTTTGGCCGCGGCCGAGGCTTGGCAGGACTGGTACGCCAGCACACCGGACACACCTTGCATCGCCATTTGCTCCACCAGCCAAGGCGATGACACCTGCAAAGGCTGCGGCCGCAGCTTTGAAGAAGTGCAGCTGTGGACCGAGATGACGCCTGGGGAAAAGCGGTTCGTCTGGCACCGCATCACCATGGAAGGCACGTCCTGGCGCTTCAACAAATACGCCGAGCGCGCCGCCGAAGACCGTCACCTGGCCAAGGCCGCCGCTGAAGCCCAAACGAAACTGGATTTGTAGGTCGTCGATTGAGCGTGCCGACGCGGCGGCACGTTTTGCCAGTCGGCGCTGAAGCGCCGACGGCCATTGCGCAAGCCGGCCCGGCTTATTTCCAGCGGCTCAGCTCGATGTGCACGCTGCCCAGGTCGCTGCTGAAAGTGACTTCACCTTCTTGCACCGTGGCTTGCAGCTGCATGCTGCGCTCGGCCAGTTTGGCCAGCTCTTGTGAGCGCTCGGTTGGCACGCGCCAGACCTGCAGCTTGTCCAAGCGGGTGAGCTTGGTCTCGATGCCCTTCCACCACACCTCGGCCGCGTGGTTGAAGCAGTACAGCAGCACTTCGTCCGACTTTTGGCAGGCCTTCATGATGGGCTTGTCTTCCGGCTGGCCGACTTCGATCCACATGCGGGTCTGGCCGGTGAAGTCGCGCAGGCTGACATCGGGATCGTCCGGATCGGACAAGCCTGCGCCAAAAGCCAGCTTGCCGTCGCCGTTGCACACCGCTTGCAACTTGTAGGCGTTGATGGCCAGCGCCAGCAGGCGGATCATCATGCGCTCGTCGGTCTCGCTGGGGTGGCGGGCCAAGGTGAGCTGATGGTCTTCGTAATAGCTGTGATCGATGTCAGCGATCGACAGGTTGGCTTTGTAGATGGTGGATTTGAGGGCCATGAAAACCGATCAGACCCGACGGGCCAGCTCAGCGGCCTTGCCCACATAACTGCCCGGCGTCATGGCCAGCAAACGGTCTTTGTCCGCTTGCGGAATCTCCAGGCCCTGGATCAAGCCGTGCAGGTCTGCTGCGGTGACGGTCTTGCCGCGGGTGACTTCTTTGAGCTTTTCGTAAGCGCCTTGCACGCCATAACGGCGCATCACGGTCTGGATCGGCTCGGCCAGCACTTCCCAGGCGGCGTCCAAGTCAGCAGCCAGCGCTTCCTCGTTCAGCTCCAGTTTGTTCAAGCCGGTCATCAAAGAGGCATAGGCCAGCGCGGTGTAGCCCAGGCCCACACCCATGTTGCGCAGCACGGTGGAGTCGGTCAGGTCTCGCTGCCAGCGGCTGATCGGCAGCTTTTCGGACAGGTGCTTGAGCACGGCATTGGCCAGGCCCAGGTTGCCTTCGGCGTTTTCAAAATCAATCGGGTTGACCTTGTGGGGCATGGTGGACGAGCCAATTTCGCCGGCCTTCAAGCGCTGCTTGAAGTAGCCCAGGCTCACATAGCCCCAGATGTCGCGCGAGAAGTCGATCAAGATGGTGTTGGTGCGCGCCACGGCGTCGAACAGCTCGGCCATGTAGTCGTGCGGCTCGATCTGGATGCTGTAGGGCTGAAAGGTCAGGCCCAGGCCCCAATGGCTGCTTTGGGTTTCGCTGATTTCGGGCGTCTCCACGACCTTCTTGGCAAAGGCTTCCCAATCGAAATCAGGCCAGGCCGACAGGTGGGCGTTGTAATTGCCCACGGCGCCGTTCATCTTGCCCATGAGCTTGACGGCGGCGATCTTTTCGCGGCAGCCGTTCAGGCGCATGACCACGTTGGCGATTTCCTTGCCCACCGTGGTGGGGCTGGCGGTTTGGCCATGCGTGCGGCTGAGCATGGGCACTTCGGCAAAGGCGTGGGCCATCTCACGCAGCTTGGCGATCAAGCCGTCCAGACCCGGCAAGATCACCTGGGCACGGGCCCCCTTGAGCTGCAAGGCATGGCTGGTGTTGTTGATGTCTTCGCTGGTGCAGGCAAAGTGCACAAACTCGCCCACATGCTCGAGCTCTGGGCGGTCCTTGAACTTGGACTTGATCCAGTACTCCACGGCTTTGACGTCGTGGTTGGTGACCTTTTCAAATTCTTTGATGGCCACGGCATCGGCCTCGGAGAAGTTCTTCACCAGCGCGGTCAGGTAGCTGCGGGCACCAGGCGTGAGGGGTTTGAACTCGGCAAAACCGGCATCGGACAAGGCGATGAACCAGGCGATCTCGACCTGAACGCGGCGGTGCATATAGCCTTGCTCGCTCATCAAGGGGCGAAGCGCATTGAGTTTGCTGGCGTAACGGCCATCCAGCGGTGACAGGGCGGAAATGGGGGAGAAATTCATCCCTCGATTGTAGTTGGCGAGGCTTGCAGAAGCCTTGGCAACACAATCGTGTGGCAGTTTTGGCGCTTTGCACCCTCTCGCCCCTAGAATCGATCACATCTTCACAAGACTTCTGGACTCATGAAACTCATCGGCGCCGTCACCAGCCCCTACGTTCGCAAAGTGCGCATTGTCATGGCCGAAAAGAAACTGGACTACCAGTTCATCAGTGAAGACGTCTGGTCTGCCCAGACCCGCATTCAGGAATCCAACCCCTTGGGCAAAGTGCCCTGCCTGGTCATGGAAGGCGGCGAAGCCGTGTTCGACTCCCGCGTGATCGTGGAGTACCTGGACACCCTCTCACCCGTAGGCAAACTCATTCCAAGTGGTGGGCGCGAACGCGCCGAAGTCAAAACCTGGGAAGCCTTGGCCGATGGTTTGCTGGATGCTTCCATCTTGGCCCGTCTGGAGGCGGTTTGGGCCGGGCGCACGGACGGCCAGCGCAGCCAAGCATGGATCGATCGCCAAATGGACAAGGTTCAACAATCTTTGCAAGCCATGAGTGGCGGCCTGGCCGACAAGCCTTTTTGCTCAGGCATCCACCTGAGCTTGTCGGACATCGCCGTGGGCTGCGCGGTGGGCTATCTGGATTTCCGCTTCCCGCAGATCGACTGGCGCACGCCTTACCCCAACCTGCACAAGCTCTACGACAAGCTCTCGCAGCGTCAAAGCTTCATCGACAGCCTGCCGGCTTGAGGTCTAGCTTCAAGTGTTGGCGCGTTTCTTGAGCCAACGCATCACGCCGCCCACCACCGGCAGCTTTTCATAGAGCTCTTCTGCCGCATCCCAATAGTCGCGGTGCAAGGTCACCATCCCTTGTTCGTTGAACACGATGTGGCTGCCGCCGCGCACGACTTGCAGGGTTTGCGTGTCAAAGCGTTTGAAGCGAAAGCGGAACTCCCAGGTCAAAAAGGCCTGCGCTCCATCGACCAACTGGCCAGTGATGACGAAATGCGGTCCATCGAGGGCCACATACATGTGGCGAAAAATCCGCTCGATTTCGGCCAGGCCCTGCACCTCGTTGAAGGGGTCTTTGAATCGGGCTTGGCCGTCATACAGATCGGGTAATTGCGCCACGCTGTCCGGCGTGAGCTTTTCAAAATACTCGGCCAAACGGGCCGTGGCCAATCGCGTGTCCATGTTCAAAGTCCTGTGAAGCGCCGCACCAGTGGGAAATACCAGCGGTAGGGCAAGATCCGCAAGAGCTTGAGCCACAGCGTGAAGCGCTTGGGAAAGTGGATGTCAAAAGCGCCCCGCGCCCACCCTTGGAGCATCGCTTGGGCGGCTTGTTCAGGGCTGATCAAGGCCGGCATGGTGAACTCGTTTTGCGCGGTCAACGGCGTGTCCACAAAACCGGGGTTGACCACGCTCACGCCGATGCCCGCGTCTTGCAAGTCCAGGTACAGGGTTTCGGCCAAGTGGGTCAAAGCCGCTTTGGTCGGGCCATAGGCCAGGCCATTGGGCAATCCGCGCCAGCCGGCCACGCTGCTGAGCAAGCTGATGTGGCCATGCCCTTGCGCCAACAGGCTTGGCAGCACCGCGTCCAGCACCTGCAAGGCGCCTTGGTAATTGACGCTCTGGTGCTGCAGCAACTGCGGCAAGTCCATGGCGGTGGCGCGTTGGGCTTTGTAGTGGCCTGCCGCATAGACCACCATGTCGAGCGGGCCTTGGGCCAGAATTTTCTGCGCCGTGGCCTGCACGTCGGCCTGCACCGTCACGTCCAGCGGTTGCCATTGCACGCCCGCATCCTGCGCGGCCCAGTCCAAAATGCCTTGCGGTTTGCGGGCAGAAATGATCACCTCAGCGCCGGCTTGCCGCATCTGCTGCGCACAGGCCAAGCCAATGCCGGTGGACGCGCCCACCAGCCAGACGCGGCGGCCCGACCAGTCGGCGATCGGTGGATTGAGCGCCTTCATTTGGGCAAGACCAATGGGCTGCGGCGGGTGAAGGACAAGGTGACCTCACCCAAGCGAATGCCCCATTTGCTCATGGTGGCCTTGTTGAGCATGACGCGGTCGTCCATCAGGTACATCCAGTCGTCAAAGTCCACCTCCCAGATGCGGCCATCGACCGGCAAGGCGAGGGTGTAGCCCCAGCGAAAAGCGTTGCCACTGACCTGGCCGCGGGCCTGGCCCACCACATCTTCAGCCGTACCGGTGTAGCTGCCATTGGGGCCTGCACGCAGCTTCCAGATGCGGCGCTGGCGCGTGCCATCCGAATACACAAAGGCCTCGTCCAGCACGCCTTCATCGCCTTGCCAGCTGCAGTCCATCTCGACCGTGAAGCGCTTGACGACCTGCCCGCTGCGGTCGGTGAACACGCCCCAGGCATCGACCTTGCCATTGAAATAGGTGCGCAAATCGAGCGCAGGTTTTTCTTGCGCATACAGCTGCACCTGAGGCGATGCACAGCCTCCCACAAAGGGCAAACTGGCGGCCAAAGGGAGTGCGGCCATGCGCGTCAATGCGCGGCGGCGGTTATCAAATGCAGTCATGGGGTGCCTTTCATGGGAGCCATTGGCAAGCTTGACGGCGCTTAAGGTGCCAAGCCTTGCAACAGCTGCAAACGCATCTTGGGCTCAGACGTGCGTTCGTCAAGCCAAATACCAAAAAATAACCGCGCAAACACAGGGTCTTGAACCCAGCCCAAGCGCTGACCGTTGAGCCAAAACTCCACCCCTTTGCCCGGCCAATTCAAGCCGGTGATGCGGTCATTGCGATCGACATTCGGAAACAGCTGCCGCATGGCCTGAAGCCAGCTTTTTTCCTGCGCCTCGGTGAAGGTGCCCACCCGGCGCATTTCGTCGATCGACCGGCTGGCAATGGCCGCACCCTCGAGTTGGCGCAAATACTTCAGCTCGAGCGCAAACGGCTGCTGTTCAAATTTGGAAGCGCCAAAACCTGGCAAGGTCCACAGACGGGCGTCGTACACCTCGAAGCCCCACACACGCAAGCGCGCATAAGCGGTGGGCACAGCGCCTTTGAGCGCGGCTGTCTCAGGGGCCGTCACTGGCGGTGCAGCCGTGTTGGCCAGTGCACAAAGGGGTGTGAGCATGCCCAAGACGGCGCATGCCAAGATCGATGAACGGATGGACCGCAGCATGGCCTGCTCAAGCCGGTTTGCGCAATGTGAACTGGATCACATCGATGTTGGCTTCGTCAAAGGCCGCTTCGCAATAAGCCAGGTAAAACTCCCACAGGCGGATGAAGCGGTCATCGAATTTCAAGGCCTTCACTTGCTCGAGCTGAGCCATGAAACTGTCGCGCCAGCGGCGCAAAGTCTCGGCATAGTCGGGGCCGAAATTCAACTCGTCCACCACCTCCAAGCCGGCAGCGCGGGCTTGCTTGCGGAACTCGCTGGGGCTGGGCAAACAGCCTCCCGGAAAGATGTACTGCTGGATGAAATCGGTGGAATTCACGTAGCGGTCGAACAAAGCGTCATCAATCGTGATGCTCTGGATGCAGGCGTGGCCCCCGGGCTTGAGCAATCGGCTCACCGTCTGAAAGTAAGTCGGCCAATACGACTGGCCCACCGCTTCGATCATCTCGATCGAGCAGATCGCATCGAAGGGCGTGTCGCTGATGTCGCGGTAGTCCTGCAGACGCAAATCGGCTTGCGCGGCCACGCCATGCCTGTTCATGCGGTCTTGGGCATAGGCCAGCTGCTCGGTCGACAAGGTCACCCCCGTGATGTGCGCACCCAGCTCGCAAGTGGCCGCCTCGGCCAAGGCGCCCCAGCCGCAACCGATCTCCAAGACGCGGTCACCGGCCTTGACGCCGGTCATGCGCAGGGCGCGGCGCACCTTGGCTTTTTGCGCCTCGGCCATGTCCTGGCTCTTGTCACCCTCAAACAGGGCCGATGAATAGTTCATCGTGCCGTCCAGCCAGACTTGGTAGAAGGCATTGCCCAAGTCGTAATGCGCGTGGATGTTTTTGCGGCTGTTGGTTTTGTTGTTGCGGTTGAGCCAGTGCTTGACCTGGTAAACCAGCCGCCCCAGCCAGTGGCCATAAATCGCGCTTTCGATCTCGCGGCGGTTGGCGATGAACAAGCGCAGCAAATCGGCCAGCGAAGGCGTGGTCCAGTCGCCGTCCATGTAGGCCTCGGCAAAACCGATGTCGCCCGACTTGAGCACCGCAGCACACACCTCCCAGCGGCGGATGTGCAATGTGGCAAAGGGCGCTTGGTGATTGCCAAACACATGGGTCTGCCCATCGGGCCCGAACAAGGTGAGCGTGCCCACCTTCAGGCGGGACAAGAGCGCCATCACACGGCGGGCCGCAGCGGGCAAGCGGGCGCTGGCCAATGCGTGGGATGCGTTGCCACGCAAAGATGTGGCGATGGGGTCAGCGTCGTTTTTCATCGGGTCACGAACAATGAAGGCGGCGCGGGTTTGCGCCAAAAGGGCACCTTCTTGAGCCAAAGCAACAAGGCATGCCAATGGATGCGGGCGACCACGCCCAAAGTGAGCAAGGGAAAGCGCCACATGACCTGCCGCAAGGCCGCCGACGTGGCGGGCTGCAGCGAGCCGCTCCAGCTGGTGTCGATCAAGGGGCCGTCGGCGTCCGCATGCTCCACGCGGGCCACCACCTGTTCGTGGCCACCGCGCTGGGTGCGCATGAAGCGAAAGCGGTATTCGCCTTGCACATCGCAAAAGGGCGAGACGTGGAACACCTTGTCGGCCCTGAGCGTGTGGCCGTATTGCGGCGCGGGCAAGAGGTAGCAATGGCGCTCCCCAAAGGTGTTGTTGACCTCGGCCACGATGGCGGCCAAGCTGCCGTCGGGGCGGTGCGCGTACCAGAAGCTCACCGGCTTAAAAGCATGGCCCAGCACCCTCGGAAAAGTCTGCAGCCAAACTTCGCCTTGCGCATCGCGGATGCCTTCTTGCTGCAGCAGTTCATTGAGCCAGGCCAAGGCACCGCCTTCGGCCGCAGAGCGACCATCACCATGGTCCTTGTCGTGGAACGCGAACCAGGCACGGCGGTTGATCGCCAGGTCGGCGCTGGCGCCCTCGGCTTGCAAGCGGCGCATGGGCAGCATGAGGAAAGCGGTCGGGTACACAAACGCATGGCGCGCCGGGCGCATGCGGGTGTGCCGCACCTGCCCCCAGCCTATGCAGGCACCCGCCGTGCTCATGGGGTGGCGGCTTTCATTTTGGCCAGCAGCATGCGGCCCACTTGCAGGCCCGATTTGAGCCCATCTTCGTGGAAGCCATAGCCCGCCCATGCGCCTGCAAACCAGGTGTGCTGCAAGCCCTGAATCAAGGGCAGGCATTGCTGCGCCTGGATCGCCTGCATGTCAAACACCGGGTGCGCATAGTCGTACTCGCCCACGATGGTGGCCGGGTCAATGGGCTGCACGGGGTTGAGCGAGACCACCACCGGTTGCGCAAACGGAATGCGTTGCAAGCGGTTGATCAGGTAATGCAGGCACACGCGGGAAGACTCGCGTGCATCGCTCGCGGCGCGTTCGTAATTCCAGGCGGCCCAGGTCTTGGGGTTGGCCGGCAGCACCGAGGCATCGGTGTGCAAAACCGCGCGGTTGGCCTGGTAGCGGATGCTGCCGAGCACATGCTGTTCGTTGGGCGAGGGCTCGCGCAACATGGCCAGGGCCTGGTCGGTGTGGGTGGCAATCACCACCTCGTCAAAATGCTCCACACGGCCATCGGTGACGATGCGCACGCCTTGGCCATCGCGCTCGATCAGGCGCACCGGCGTGTTCAAGCGCTTGTCGGGCACCTGGGCCAAGATCTTCTCGACGTATTGACGCGCCCCGCCCACCACACTGAACCATTGCGGACGGTTCATCACCTGGATCAGGCCGTGGTTGTGGCAAAAGCGGATCATGGTCGCCACGGGGAACTGCAGCATCTGATCGGTCGGGCAGCTCCAGATGCAACCGAGCATGGGCAAGAAATACCAATCGCGAAACTGCTCGCTGAAACGGTGCGTGCTCAGGAAGTCTTGGAGCGGCTGCTCAAGCGCCTCTTCGCTTTGCTCTTGGGCGATGCGGGTGCACAGCGCATTGAAGCGGATCACATCGGACAGCATGCGCCAAAAGCGGGGGCTGAACAAATTGCCGCGCTGTGCAAACACCGTGTTGAGGTTGGTGCCGCTCCACTCGAGCGGCTGACCCTTGCGGGCGCCGGGCACCTTGACCGAGAACGACATGTCGGATGCAGCCGTTTGGATGTTCAGGTCGGTAAACAACTGGATCAGGTTGGGGTAGGTGCGCTCGTTGAACACCAAAAAACCGGTGTCCACACCGTGCGTGACCAGGCCCTGGGGCGTGGGCAGTGTGACATCCACCGTGTGGGTATGGCCACCGAAATAGTCACCTGCTTCAAACACGGTGATGTCGGCTTGGCCCTGCAAGGTGTGGGCCACGGCCAGGCCCGAAATGCCGGAGCCCACAATGGCCAGCTTCATGCGCGGAGAACTCATGGTGCAGTTTTCAGGGATTTTTCAATGGCCGAGACCAAGGATTTGCTGTCGGGTCCGGTGATGCTGCCATAGCTGTCCACCAATTTGCCGTCACGGCCGATCAGGTATTTGTAGAAATTCCAGCGCGGCTTTTGGCCGGACACGGCGATCAGCTGCTTGAAGAGGGGGGATGCGCCATCGCCGGTGACCTGGGTTTTGGTGAACATCGGAAACTTGACGCCAAAGGTGTTTTCGCAAAAGTCGGCGATCTGTTTGTTGCTGCCGGTCTCTTGCGAAAAATCGTTGGACGGGAAGCCCAGGACCGCAAAGCCCTGGTCTTTGTATTTGGCGTGCAAGGCCTCCAAGCCTTTGTATTGGGGGGTGAAACCGCAGAAGCTGGCGGTATTGACGATCAGCACGACTTTGCCGCTGTATTGGCACAGCGACTGAGGCTTTTCATCTTGCAAGCGCTCCACCGTGTGGTTGAGCAAGGCCGGGCATGTGCCCGCAGGCTGGCTGGCGGGGCCAGCGGCGTGCGAGGCCAAAGCCAGCGCATACAAACCCGCGGCGAGGGTCAACAAGGGCCAAGCATGCTTCATTTGAACTTTCCGGGGCATTGAGCGACGGACCAGTTTAATGCCCTTGAGTGTCCCTTGCTGATCCGTTGAATTAAGCGGCCAGCCAATTCCGCAAAGCCTGGGCCACCGCCGGGGCTTGCTCCATCGGCGCCATGTGGCCCGCATCGGCGAAAACCGTCAGTCGCGCCTGCGGCGCCAAGGCCTGCATGGCCTGGTGTTGGGCCAAGGGCGCCCACAGGTCTTGGTCACCACAAGCGATCAGGGTCGGCACGTTCAGGCTTTGCAGCACAGGCCGGGCATCGGGACGGGCCAGCAAGGCGGCAATCTGCGCTTCAAAAATGGCCGCCGACTTGCGCTCGAACATCGCCACGATGGCCTCGATCAAAGCCGCGTCGGACAGGCGAGCCGGGTGCACCATGCCCTGCACCCAAGCGCTGGCCATGCGGCGCACCCCTTGAGTTTGCGCGATGTGCAGCAGTTGGGCCCGCTTGTCTTTCTCGGCCTGACCCGCCTCGCCCGTGGCCAGGGGCATGTAGCCGGTGTCCAGCAAAGCGATGCGCGTGACCCGCTCAGGCGCTTGCCGGTACACCTCGAGGGCCACCCGCGCCCCCATGGAGTGGCCTGCCAAGGCAAAGCGATCGGGCGCATTGCTCAACAACTGCTGGGCCATCTGCACCAAGCTGTTGGCGCTGGCGTGGTCCACCACATGACACTCGGCGACGGGTGCGATGAAGGGGATCACCGGGGCCCACACGGACTCGTTGCACATGAGGCCAGGGACCAGGAGCAGGGCTGGTGTCATGAACGCGCGCTCAGGTCTTGCGCTTGAACAAGCGCACCGTCCACTGCCCCAGATCGTCCAGGTAGGTGAACACCACCGGAATCACCAGCAAACTGAGCACCGTGCTGGTGATCAGACCGCCGATCACGGCAATGGCCATGGGCGAGCGGAAACTCGTGTCAGCACTGCCCCAACCCATCGCGATGGGCAACATGCCCGCGCCCATGGCGATGGTGGTCATGACAATCGGACGGGCGCGCTTGTGGCACGCGTCGAGCAGCGCGTCCCAGCGGTTCATGCCAGGCACGGCCGGGTGACCATCGGTGGCGGGGCGGCCGCGCCGCGCTTCGATGGCGTACTCCACCAACAAGATCGAGTTTTTGGTGGCAATGCCCATGAGCATGATCAGGCCAATCAGCGAAGGCATGGAAAAGCTTTTTTGCGCCACCAACAAGCCCACAAAGGCACCGCCCAAAGACAAGGGCAGAGCGGCCAAGATGGTGACCGGGTGCAAAAAGCCTTTGAACAACAAAACCAGCACGATGTAGATGCACAGCACGCCGATCAGCATGGCCAGGCCAAAGCTGGCAAACAGCTCGCCCATGACTTCGGCATCGCCCACTTCGACCACACGCACACCCGGGGGCAGGCTTTGCAATGCGGGCAGTTTTTGCACCGCTGCGGTCACATCACCCAGCGGCACACCGGACAACTCGATCTCAAAGTTGATGTTGCGCTGGCGGTCGTAACGGTCGATCACGGCCGGGCCTCCGGCCACCTCGATGCTGGCCACTTGCCCCAGCATGACCGGGCCTTTGCTGCCGGGCACCGTCAGGCGCTCGAGCAACGAGAGGTCTTTGCGGGCATCGGCGTCGAGCTTGACGACGATGGGCACTTGGCGTTGCGACAGGTTGAGCTTGGGCAGAGCCGCGTCGTAGTCGCCCAGCGTGGCCACGCGCAAGGTGTCGCTGATGGCGGCGCTGGTCACGCCCAAATCGGCGGCCTTGGCAAAGTCGGGGCGCACCGCGATCTCGGGGCGCACCAGACTGGCCGTGGAAGCGATCGAGCCCAGACCGTCGATGGTGCGCAGGTCTTTTTCGACCGCCAAGGCGGTGCTTTGCAAGGCCTGGGGGTCTTCGCCGGTGAGCACCAGCACGTATTTCTCGCCCGAGCCGCCCAAGCCGACCTTGGTGCGCACACCGGGCAGCTGCTGCAACGCTGTGCGGATGTCGTTTTCAATCTGCTGCTTGCGCGGACGTTGGCCGCGCTCTGTGAGCTGAATCGTCAAAGTCGCCTTGCGCACCTCGGCCGCGCCGCCTCCGGCAAAGGGGTCGGTGCCCGCACTGCCGCCGCCGATGGTGGTGTAGACGCTTTTCACGTCATCGACCTTCATCAAAATCTGACGGGCGTGCTCGGCGCTGGCCTGGGTTTGCGCCAGTGTGGCGCCAGGGGGCAGCTCCACATAAACCTGCGTTTGCGAGTTGTCGTCTGGCGGGATGAAGCCTTTGGGCAAGAGCGGCACCAGCATGATGGAGCCGATGAAAAACAGCGTGACCATGACCATGGTCATCACCCGGTGCTTCATGCACCAGGCCACCCAAACCATGTAACGGGTCAACCACCGAGGCTCGTGCTCGGCGGTCACGATGGGCTTGAGCATGTAGGCCGCCATCATGGGCGTGAGCACCCGCGCCACCACCAGCGATGCAAACACCGCCAGCGAGGCCGTCCAACCAAACTGCTTGAAAAACTTACCGGGAATGCCCGCCATGAAAGCCGTAGGCAAAAACACGGCAATCAAAGTGAAAGTGGTGGCGATCACCGCCAAGCCAATCTCATCGGCCGCTTCCATGGCGGCTTGGTAAGGCGTCTTGCCCATGCGCAAATGGCGCACGATGTTTTCCACCTCGACGATCGCATCGTCCACCAAAATGCCGATCACCAAAGACAGCGCCAACAACGTGACCACGTTGATGGAAAAGCCCAGGTAAGCCATGCCAATGAAAGCCGGGATCACCGACAAAGGCAGCGCCACGGCCGACACAAAGGTGGCACGAAAGTCGCGCAAAAACAGCCAGACCACCAGCACGGCCAAAATGGCGCCTTCGTACAGCAGGTGCAAAGAGCCGGTGTACTCCTCTTCGACCGGGGTCACGAAGTCAAAGGCTTCGGTGATCTCGATGTCGGGGTTCTGTGCGCGAAAGTCGGCCAGCGCTTGACGCACCAAGCGGCCCACGGCCACTTCACTCTCGCCTTTGCTGCGCACCACCTCAAAACCCACCACCGGCGTGCCGTTCAGGCTGGCGGCAGAGCGTGCATCGGCCAAGGTGTCGCTCACGGTGGCGACCTGGTCCAGGCGCACACGCACGCCGCGTATGGTGGACAGCTCAATTTGGCCCACCTCTTGCGCCGTCTTGACGGTGGCCAAGGTGCGCACCGGTTGCTCGCCCACGCCCAGGTCCATGCGGCCACCGGAGCCTTCTTGCTGCACCTGTTTGAGCTGGCGCGAAACCTCAGAGGCGGTGATGCCCAGCGACTGCAAGCGGTTCACATCGAGCGCGATGCGCACTTCGCGCGTGACCCCGCCCACTCGGTTGACCGCGCCCACACCGCGCAGCGACAAGAGCTTGCGCGTGATGTCGTTGTCCACCAGCCAAGACAAGGCTTCATCGTCCATGCGGCTTGAGCGCACGGTGTAGGCCAGCACGGGCGTGCCAGCCAGGTTGATTTTTTGCACGATGGGGTCGCGCAGGTCGCTGGGCAAATCGGCCCGCACACCCTGAACGGCCGAGCGCACATCGTCCACCGCTTCTTGCACCGGCTTTTCCATGCGGAATTCAGCCGTGATGCTGACCGCGCCGTCTTGCACTTTGGTGGTGATGTGCTTGAGCCCTTGCAAAGGGGCCAGCGCGTTTTCGAGTTTGCGCGCCACATCGCTTTCGAGTTGCGAGGGCGCTGCGCCCGGCAAGCTGGCGTTGACCGTGATGGTGGGCAAATCCAGATCGGGGAAGTTCTGGACTTTCATCGAACCAAACGCAATGAAGCCGGCCACCGACAGCAGCACAAACAACATGACGGCCGGAATCGGGTTGCGGATCGACCAAGAGGAGACGTTGAGCATGACGTCCCCTTACTTGGCTGCAGCGTCAACCACGCGCACCGTGTCGCCGTGGTTGAGGAAAGCCCCACCACTGACCACCACGCGTGCATCGGGCTTCAAGCCGCTGAGCACCTCCAAGCGGTCGCCACTGAGGCGTCCGGTCTGCACCTTCACTTGGGTGACCTTCTGATCCGCACCCACGGTGTAGATGTAGCTGAAACCATCGCGCACCACCACCGCGCTTTGCGCCACCGTGATGGCCTGGCTTTGGCCCAAGGTGATCTCGCCTTTGGCGTACATGCCGGCGCGGGCGCTGCCGGTGGCTGCAGGCAAGTCCACATAAACCAAAGCATTGCGCGTTTGCATGTCCACCGAGGGCGCGACCATGCGCACCTTGCCGCTCAAGACCTGGCCGCTGGCGGCGGTCACTTGCACCGGCGCCCCCACCTGAATGCGGCCCACGTCGGCGGCGGTGACTTCAGCGCGCCACTCCAGGCGGCCCTGACGGATCAACCGGAACAACTCGGTGCCCGCGCCCACCACGCTGCCCACCGTGGCCAGGCGCGCAGAAATCACGCCCGCGTCAGAGGCCTTGACCTCGGTCTGCGACAAACGCACCCCTTGCAACTGCACCAGCGCACGCGCCGACTGCACACGGGCCAAGGCCGAAGCTTCTGCGGCCAGCGCTTGGCTCAGCTGCGCCGCGCTGAAAAAGCCTTGTTGTTGCAAGGCCCGCGCACGGTCGGCCTGCGCCTTGGCCTCTTGCGCACTGGCCATGGCTTCGGCCAAAGTGCCTTCGGCCTGAGCCTGCTCGGCGCGCAAGGTGTCGGACTGCAAGGTGGCCAGCACCTGACCGCGCTGCACACGGTCGCCCACATTGACGCGGACATCGGTGATCTTCAAGCCATTGGCCTCGGCCCCGATGATGGCCTCTTGCCAAGCGGCCAGCGAGCCGTTGGCGCTGATTTTTTGCGCCCAATCGGCCTTGACGGGCAAAGCGGTGGTGACGGTCAAGCTGGGTTTGGCTGCAGGCGTCGTCTTTTCTTGGGCCGCGCCAAGGGGCAAGGCCATCGCCATGGCCATGGCCAGACAGGCCAGCGTTGTTTGGGTGGTTTTCATGGTGTGATCCCTGCTTGAAAATGGCTGGAGTTTACCGAGCCAAGACGGTTCTTGAGAGCACACGGCGTGTAAGGATCCAAGGCTCGCGCTGAGGTGATCCCACTGTCGAATGGGCTCACAACAAAGGGCCGCCCATCACCCCGCGCCAAAGCACCAACACCGCCTCGCGCTCTGGGGTCAATGTGTGCAAAGGCACGTCCGTGGGGTCTTCGTTCAGGCGTGCACGGTGCTGCACCTTGCGCATCTCTCGGTAGGCATTGGCCGCCGCCTGGCCCACGCCCATGGGCAACAAGCCCACGACTTCTGCGCGAATGAGCAAGGCGATGTTGCCCACGTTATCGGCCAGTTCCGGGTGGCGAACAGTGTGCAGCAGCACCAAGCACTGAACGACAAACTCCACATCGACCATGCCCCCTGGGCTGTGCTTGACATCGAAGCGATCGGCTTTGACCACATGGGCCTGGCGTACGCGGTCGCGCATGGCCACGATCTCGGCTTTGAGACTGATTGGATCGCGTTGTGCGCTGATGACCGCGTGGCGCACGGCATCAAATCGGGGCGCCAAAGACGGCAGGCCCAGGACAAAACGCGCGCGCGTCATGGCCTGATGTTCCCAAGTCCAGGCGGTGTTGCTGCCGCGTTGCTGCTGGTAATCGGCAAAGGCCTCAAAGCGCGTGACCAGCAAGCCCGCATTGCCGTTGGGGCGCAAAGCGGTGTCGATCTCGTACAGGTCACCTTCGCCGGTTTTCACGGTCATCCAACTGATGAGCTTGCGCACGAAAGCGGCGTAGATTTCTTGTGCGCGTTCGTCTTCGTCGTCGTACACGAACACGATGTCCAAGTCACTGCCGTAACCCAGTTCTTTGCCACCCAACTTGCCGTAAGCAATGATGGCAATCGCCGGTTCTGGCCGGTGTTTTTGCTTCAAACGGCCCCAACACCAGCGGGCCGTCACACGCAAGACCGCATCGGCCAAAGAGCTCAAATCGTCGGCCACCTCTTCCACGGTGAGCACGCCTTCGGCGTCACGCGCCAAAGTGCGGAACTGCTCGGCATGGTGCGCACGGCGCAAGAGGTTCAGCAGGCTCTCTTCATCGTCTTCACCGGTGCGCTTCAAGGCCGCCAAGCGAGCTTCCAGCTCGGCCTCAAACTCGGCCGCATCAAAGCGGGTGGTGAACAGGCTGCCGCCCGCCAGCTCATCGATCACGCCCGGGTGCTGCAAGAGGTAGCGCGCTGGCCAACGCGCCGCACCCAACAGGCGCAGCAAGCGTTCGTGCACCGAGGGGCGCTCAAGCATGAGGGCCAAATAACTTTCCCGGCGCAGCAAAGGCTCCAGCCAATCGACCATGCGCAGCACGGCGTCTTCACTCACGCGACCTTCGTCAAGCCATTGCGCGGTGCGTTGCAACAGGCGCATCAAGCGGCCACGCGCGTCGTCGCGCAAGGCTTGCACACGCGGGTTGCCTGGCCACTGCGCCAATCGCTCACGCACCGCCCCCTTGAAAACACCGAGCACCCCTTCGAGCTCGGGCGCTTCGCGGGTGCCGTTCTTGCCGTTGCAACCTTTGCACTCCCGGTCACCACCGAGCAAGGTGTCGAACTCTTGCGCCACCATTTCGCGGTGGGCATCCAGCGCGGTCAGAAAACTGCAAGTGCTGGCATGGCCCATGGTCTGCGCAATCCAAGCCAGGTCGTCGTCGCGCGTGGGCAGCACATGGGTTTGCTGGTCGTCCAGATACTGGATGCGGTGCTCCACCTGGCGCAAAAACACATAGGCCGCACTGAGCGCATCGGCCGTGGCCTGCGGCATGAGTCCGGCTTTGGCCACGCGTTGCAAGGCGTCCAGCGTGGGCCGCGTGCGCAGCTCCGGAAACTGCCCGCCGCGCACCACCTGCAAAAGCTGCACGGTGAACTCGATCTCTCGGATGCCGCCACGCGAGAGCTTGACGTCGTTGGCCCGCTCGGGGTGCCCCGCGCTGCGCTTGGCGGCGTGGTCGCGGATTTGCTGGTGCAAGACCCGCAGCGACTCGAACACGTTGTAGTCGAGGTAGCGGCGAAACACAAAGGGCAGCACCACACCGCGCAATTTGTGGGCAGAGCCGTTGGTGACTGCGCTGCGCGGTGCCACAACACGGCTTTTCATCCAGGCAAAGCGCTCCCACTCGCGGCCCTGTACTTGGAAATACTCCTCCAGCGCCCCCAAGGACACGACGCTCGGACCGGAGTTGCCATTGGGCCTGAGCGCCAGGTCCACCCGAAACACAAAGCCATGCTCGGTCGTATCGCCGATCAGCGCATACACCCGCTTGACCAGACGGGAGAAGTACTCCTGGGCAGAAATCTTGTTGCGGCCTTCGGCATTGCCGGCCGTTTCGCCGTCTTCGTCGTAGACGTAAATCAGGTCGATGTCGCTGGAGACATTGAGCTCGCGCGCACCGAGCTTGCCCATGCCCACCACCCACAGCTCTGAGCGCTGGCCGCTGGCCGACAGAGGCGCGCCGTGGACCGCGTCCAGATCGGCTTGCACTTGGCGTGTGGCCGCGTCCAGGCAGATCTCGGCCAGCCAGGTCATGCCTTGGGTGATGGTTTGCAAGGGGGCTTGCTGTGCCGTGTCAAGCTGGGCCAAACGCTCCAGCGTCAACTGTCGCAGCACCCGCAGGGCCGCACCGGTGTCCAGCCCCTTGGCCACCAAGGCCGTCAGGGCTTCGCTCAGGCTTTGACGGGTGGGCTCGCCCGGCGGCAAAAGGGGCAGCCAGTCGGCATAACGGCGCTGCAGGCGCTGCACGAAACGGGAATAAGCCGCCACCTCAGGGAAAGCCTGTCCGTTTGGGGTCTGAGCGGGCGTCAAGGGCTCACCGCGGGTCATAATTCCTGCCAACTTTCTGATTCCACCGTTTGTGCTGTCGATCCCCCAACACCCCCGCCTGAGCCTTTGGCTCAACCACGCCATTCACGGCCTGAGCTGGGCGCTTTTGGTGCTGGGTTTGTTGCTGGGTTTGGCTTGGGGCGTCCTGCATTTGTGGATTGTGCCGCGAATCGCCGAGTACCGTCCCGCTGTGGAACGCTTGGCCCAGCAAACCATGGGGGTGCCTGTGCGCATCGGCGCTTTGTCGGCGCAATCGACCGGCTGGGCGCCTTCGTTTGAGCTGCGCCAGATCGAGTTGCTCGATGCCCAAGGACGCCCAGGCTTGAGCCTGCCACGGGTGGTCGTGGCCATCAGCGTGCGCTCGGTGTTGCGTCTGCGATTGGAGCAACTGGTGCTGGACAGCCCAGAGCTGGACATCCGACTGACCGCAGACGGTCATTGGCAAATTGCCGGGCTGGAATTACCCTCCAACGGCAAGGGTGACAGCGCCGGCGCCGACTGGCTTTTTTCGCAAAGCGAAGTGGTCATCCGCGGTGGCACCGTGCGTTGGACCAACGAACGATCGCACCTGCCACTGCAAGCCATCACTCGGGCATTGCCCTCGGCCAAGCCCTTGCAGACCGCACCCGAAACGCTTTCTCTGCGCGACGTGGACTTGGTGCTGCGCAACACCACCCGCGACCACGACATCCGGCTGGACGCGACCCCGCCGGGCAGCTGGGGCTCGCGCTTTGTGACCGTGGGCCGCTTCAAAAGAGGATTGTTGTCCACCCACGCGGCCCAGTTCTCCGACTGGTCGGGACAGATGTACGCCTACTTCCCGCAGGTGGATGTCTCGCAACTGCGCCGGCATGTGCCACTGGGTGCCGACATCGCCTCGGGTCAAGGTGCATTGCGCTTTTGGAGCGACTTTGAAAAAGGCCAATGGACAGGCGGGGCCGTTGACACCGATTTACACCAACTGAACATCCGCTTTGACCCCGAGCACGCACCCCTGGCTTTTGAAAGCATCACCGGCCGCCTGAGCGCCAAAGTCCTCCCCCAGCAACTCGATGTCGCCGTGCGCGACTTGTCGTTTGTCAGCACCGAGGGTCTGCGTTGGCCTAGCGGCAACCTGCGCTTGAGCTACACCCACGAACAGGTGCAAGCGCGCAAACCTGCACAAGGCCAATTGCAAGCCGACCATCTGGATTTGCAAGCGCTGCGGGATGTGTCTTTGCGCTTGCCTTTGCCACAAGAGCTGCACCAGCAACTGCAGGCCATGGCCGTGACCGGTCAAGTCGAGGCCTTGGCGGTCAAATGGACAGGCCCCTGGGACAAGCCGCAAAGCTACGACGTGCAAACCCAAGTGCAAAACCTGAACCTACCGGCACAAGCTCATCAATGGCCGGGCCTGGCGGGCGCCAAAGTTCAGCTCAAGATGAACGCCAACGGTGGCGATGTGCAAGTGGACATGGGCGAGGGCGGAGCCATCACACTGCCCGAACGGCTGGAAGAAGCCACGGTGCCCGTCCAGCAATTGCATGCCCAGGCACGCTGGCAGCGCAAAGACGGCCTGTGGGATGTGCCGCAATGGTCGCTGCAACTGAAAAACGCCGACCTGCAAGGTCAAGCACAAGGCCAATGGCACGCCACAGCACAGGGCCCCGGGGTGCTGGACTTGCAAGGCACGATCAGCCAAGCCGATGCCGCCCGAGTTCACCGCTACCTGCCCAGCTCGCTGCCCGCCTCGGTGCGGCAATACGTGCGCGATGCGGTGGTCAAAGGCCGCTATTCAGATGTGCAAATCAAGATCAAAGGTCCACTGGACCGCTTGCCCTTTGCCAACCCCAAAGACGGCGAGTTCCGCTTTGCAGGGCGCCTGAGCGATGTCGAGTTCGACTATGTGCCCTCGGCGCTCATGCCCCGAGGCAGCCTGCCTTGGCCGCGGCTGCTGGGCCTGAACGGACAACTGGTGTTTGACCGCTTGGGACTGAAACTGAGCGATGGCACGGCGCGCACGGGCGACGCCAAAACCGGGCTGGTGCTCAGCGGCATCCAAGCCCAAATTCCGAACATGGCCGCGCAGGCCACGCTCGAGGTGTCGGCCGACAACAAGGGCTCGGCCGCACAAGTGCTGGGACTGGTGCAAAAGTCACCCCTCGACAAACTGCTGGGCTCGGCTTTGCGCGATGCGCAAGCCACGGGCCAGGTGCAAACGCGTTTCAAGCTCACCATCCCCTTGTTGGCCACACAAAACACCAAGGTGCAAGGCGCCGTGGTACTGGGGGGCAATGACTTGCGGCTGATCCCGGCCCTGCCGGTGTTTGAAAAAGCGCAGGGCACGGTTCAGTTCAGCGAGTCGGGCTTCAGCCTGAGCGGCGTGCAAGCCCGTTTGCTGGGCGGCCCCTTGCGGCTGGAGGGCGGCATGCGCACCAGTGCCAGTGCCAACACCAACGAGCCCGCCATACAACTGCGGGCGCAAGGCGAAGTCAGCGCCGAAGGCCTGAGCAAAGCCCGAGAGTTCCAGCCCTTGGACATGCTGGCCAAACAGATGAGCGGCAGCACCGCTTACACCGCCAACTTGGCTTGGCGACAAGGTCAGCCCGAGCTGAGCATCCAAAGCCAACTCGAAGGCTTGGCCCTGAAACTGCCAGCGCCCTTGGTCAAAGCGGCCAGCACCGTCATGCCGCTGAGCATCCGCAGCCGCGTGCAAGGCACGGGCGACCATCTTCAGGACAACTTGCAGGTCGATCTTGGGCGCATCGCCTCAGTGCACTATGTGCGTGAGCTGTCTGCACGCACGCCCCGTGTGCTGCGAGGCACCATGGCACTGGGCCACAACAACCTGCCACCCATGCCCGACAGCGGTGTTTTTGCATCCGTGACACTGGACCAGTTTTCAGTGGACGATTGGCAAGCCTTGTGGAACAGCCACCAAACCGGAGACATCGCATCGACCGACCAGGCCACCGTGCTCGGTTACCTGCCGACACGCATGGGGCTGCAAGCGAACACCTTCACCGCCGAAGGCCGCACCTTGCACCAGGTGGTGGCCGGAGGCTCGCGCGAAGGCCTGAGCTGGCGCGCCAATGTGGACGCCCGCGAACTCAGCGGCCAAGTGGCGTTTCGCCCATCCGGCGGCGACCAGCCGGGCCTGCTGTATGCCCGCCTGGCACGGCTGAACCTGCCGCCTTCGACGGCGGCCGATGTCGAAAGCCTGCTCGAAACAACCCCCGCCAACCTGCCGGCCCTGGACATCGTGATCGAACAGTTGGAGCTGCGTGATAAAAAACTCGGTCGCGTGGAAATAGAAGCGGTCAACAGCGAACCAGCGCAAAACGCCAGCCCATCTGGGCGCGAGTGGCAACTGAGCAAATTCAACATCACCACGCCCGAAGGCGCCCTGCGCAGCACGGGACGCTGGTTGACCGCCAGCCAAGGCAGCAAGGTGCGCAAAACCGAGATGAGCTTTCGCATGACGGTTCATGACGCGGGTGGCTTGCTCACACGGCTGGGCACCCCCGGCGCCTTGCGCGGCGGCAGTGGCCAACTGGAGGGCACCATCGGCTGGAACGGCTCGCCGCTGGCGCTGCACTACCCGAGCATGAAGGGCCAACTCGACCTGAAGATGGGCCGGGGGCAATTCCTCAAGGCCGACCCCGGCGCCGCCAAACTGCTGGGCGTGTTGAGTTTGCAAGCCCTGCCGCGGCGCTTGTTGCTGGATTTCCGAGATGTTTTTTACGAAGGCTTTGCTTTCGACTCGGTGGCAGGCCATGTCAACATCGAGCGAGGTATCGCCACCACACACAACCTGCAAATCAAAGGTGTCAGCGCCGTGGTCCAGCTGGAAGGCTCGGCCGACATCGCCCAGGAAACCCAAAAATTACGCGTGGTGATCCTGCCCGAGCTGGACACCGGGACGGCCTCGCTGGTGGCGGGTATTGCGGTCAATCCCTTGGTGGGCTTGAGCACCTTCTTGGCCCAGTTGTTTTTACAAACCTCGATCACGCAAGCCAACACCCAAGAGTTCATCATCGACGGAAGTTGGGCAGCGCCCCGCGTGACGCACGTGAACCACGACACCGATAAATCGGCACCATCGACACCCAAACCATGAACGCTCAAGGCATCAAGCGCATTGCTCACGCTGTGCAAAGCTGGCGCAGCCGCTGGGGCGCAGGCGACGAGGGCCAGCCCAAAGTCTCGGGGCGGCGCTCCTTGTGGGCAGCCCTCATGGCACTGGTGGTGGCGGTGCTGGTCACCTTGGTGTGGCTGGCGGGCCGCTATGAAATCAGCCAGCTGCAAGCCGAGCTCGAGCGCGACAGCGCCGATGCGGTCAGCGACATCCGCAGCGGCCTCTCGCAGGATGTGCAAGCCCTGCAAGCCCTGCAGGCCCAACACGCGACGATCAGCAGCTGGTCGGTCGAAGCCATGGCCTTGCTGCGCGACAACCGGGACTGGATGCGCCTGGAGTGGCGCGACGCGCAGATGAACAGCTTGGCTTTTGTGGACTCCCCGCTGCGCACGCCGGTGTTTGAACGCACACCACGCGCCGACACGCTGGGCGAAGCCACCCAGGCCTGCCAACGTGCACGCCGCATCAATGGCCCGTCTTATTCCGCCAGTTATTACCTGCCCCTGCCCGATGGCCTGGGCATGGAGGTCATGGAGCTGTGCCTGCCCCAGACGCTGTCGGGCGAACTGGTGGGCTACACCCTCGTCACCTATGGCTTGCAACCGCTTTTGATCGAGCGCCTGGGCAACACCTTTGGCCGGCGCAACGAGGTGTCCTTCATCGAAGCCGATGGCACACGCCTGGCCATCTCGGGCATGCAGCGAAGAGGCTTGCGCCTGTTCACCACCCAGCAGCTGGTGGACCTGCCGGGCAACACGCTGGTGCTGCGCATGGACAGCCGACGCGGTGAGCCCAACCTGTTTCCGAATGTGCTAACGGCCTTGGTGACGGCCATGTCGATGGCGCTGATCACGGTGATGGTCTTGCTGGTCAAAGACTCGCGCAGGCGCTTGAAGGCCGAGCGCGATTTGGCCGATGCATTGGCTTTTCGCAAAGCCATGGAAGACTCGCTGTTCACCGGTTTGCGGGCCCGCGATCTGCAAGGGCGCATCACCTATGTGAACCCGGCGTTTTGCGACATGGTGGGCTTGCCCGCCAGCGCCTTGATTGGGCGCAACGCCCCCATGCCCTACTGGCCCCCTGAGATGGTGGACGAGTACAGTCAGCGCCAGGCCATCCGGCTGGCTGGCAATGCACCACCGCGCGAAGGCTTCGAGTCGGTGTTCATGCGCCAAGATGGCACACGCTTTCCGGTGCTGATCATCGAAGCGCCACTGATCAACACGCGTGGCGTGCAGACCGGCTGGATGGGAGCGATGATCGACATCAGCGAGCAACGCCGCGTGGAGGAAATGTCCCGCGCCAGCCAGGAGCGTTTGCAG
The DNA here is from genome assembly GCF_030053395.1 of Limnohabitans lacus. Classification (GTDB taxonomy): domain Bacteria; phylum Pseudomonadota; class Gammaproteobacteria; order Burkholderiales; family Burkholderiaceae_C; genus Limnohabitans_A; species Limnohabitans_A lacus. The sequence goes on from NZ_JASGBH010000002.1 coordinate 329,997, forward strand.
GCCACCGCGCGTTTGGCCACCGTGGGCGAGATGGCCTCTTTGCTCAGCCACGAACTGAACCAACCACTGGCGGCCATTGCCAGCTACGCCAACGGCTCGCTCAACCTGCTCAAAGACCCGGGCTCGCTGGCGCAATCGCAAGAAGACGTGCTCATGGCTTTGCGCCGCATTGCCGAGCAAGCGGGACGCGCCGGGCGCGTGATCAACAGCGTGCACGACTTTGTGCGCCGCCGCGACCAGACGCGCGAGCCGGTCGCGCCGCATGCGCTGTTTGAGGCCATCTTGCCGCTGGTCAACTTGCAAGCGCGCAAGCTGCAAGTGCGGGTGCTCACGCGCATCGAGCCGCGCTTGCCCGCCGTGCTGTGCGACCGCACCATGGTCGAGCAGGTGCTGCTGAACTTGGCACGCAACGGCATGCAAGCCATGGACACGCCCGACTGCCGCGACCGCGTGTTGGTGCTGCAAGCCAAGCGGGCGGCATCGAACGCCGAACAAGCTTGGGTGGAGTTGGCCGTGACCGATGTGGGCACAGGCATCGCGGCCGAGGTGGCCGACCAGCTGTTCACCCCGTTTTTCACCACCAAGGCCGAGGGCATGGGCCTGGGCTTGAGCCTGTGCCGCACCGTGGTCGAACAACATGGCGGCCATCTGGAGTTCGAGGCACAAGCGCCCAAAGGCACGGTGTTTCGCTTCACCTTGCCGGCCGCACCCGGCGATCTGCCACCCTCCGCAGGCAAAGCCTAAAATTTGGCCATGTACTCACCCCAAGACAGCACGGTTTATATCGTTGACGACGACGTCAGTGTGCGCGAAGGCATGGCCTGGTTGCTGCGCACGCGCCGCTTGCTCAGCGAGTCGTTTGACAGTGCCGAAGCCTTTGCGGCCATGCTCGAGCAGGCCACCGCGCAGGGCGCGAAACCGGTCGCTCAGGTTGGCTGCATCCTGCTCGATGTGCGCATGCCCGGCATGAGCGGCTTGGCCTTGTTTGAGCAATTGCTGGCCAATGGCGTGGCCAAGGCCTGGCCGGTGATCTTTCTGACCGGGCATGCCGATGTGCCCACGGCGGTGGACAGCGTCAAGCGTGGGGCTTTTGATTTTTGCGAGAAGCCTTTTTCAGACAACGCCCTGGTGGACCGCATCGAGCAGGCGCTGAGTTTGTCGCACGAGCGCCTGGCGGCGCGCCAGCAGCAAAGCCTGCTGCAATCGCAATTGGCGGAGCTGACAGAGCGCGAGCGCGATGTGATGGGCCTGGTGGTCGAGGGCCTGCCCAACAAACTGATCGCCGATCAACTGGACATCAGCGTGCGCACCGTCGAGGTCCACCGTGCCCGGGTGTTCGACAAGATGCAGGTCAAGTCGGCCGTGGAATTGGCCAATTTGTTGCGGTCCTTGGTATGACCGTTCGCCGTCTCACCAGCTGGTTGGGCCGTTCAGGTGCTTGGGGTGTGCTGGCCATCGCCCAACGCCGTGGGGCGCCCACACAAAGCATTGGGGTCCTTGGAGCCGTTCTGCTGGTCCTGCTGTTGGGGGCGTGCTCAACACCTGCGCCCTACACAGCCCGCTCAGAAAAACCCAGCACCACCACCGCCAACATCGCCGCCAGCAGCACCATGAGCACCCGCAACGATGTGGCTCTGTACGCCATGTCCCTGCTCGACACACGCTACGCCTGGGGCGGACGCGGGCCGGCGATGGGCTTTGACTGTTCGGGTTTGGTCGCGCATGTGTACAAAGAGGCCGCAGGCATCCCACTGCGCGGCACCTCGGCCGATTTGGGCAAGCGCTCACGCCCCGTGGACACCGCCCAATTGCAGCCTGGCGATCTGGTGTTTTTCAACACGCTGGGTGCGCGTCATTCGCATGTGGGGGTGTATGTCGGCGGCGGACGTTTTGTGCACGCCAGCAACGAGCGCACCGGCGTACGCATGGACCACCTGAGCAACCGCTATTACGCCAAGCGCTTTGAAGGCGGACAGACCTTGCTCGAATGAGCCGAGCTTCAGCTCAAGGCTTGTCCTTGTCGGAAGCATCGCTTGGGGGTGGCAATTCCCCCTTGGATCGGCCCGAAAACATGGTCCACCACACAATGACCACCAGCACCAGCAAGGCCAGCAAGGCTTCAAGCAAAATCAAACCCATGACAAACTTCCTTTTGTTGCGTTGGCCATCGGCTGGGGCCGCATGGTTGGTGGCCGCGATTGTAGGCACTCTGGCCGGTTGCGCGATGGCCCCTAGCCACCAAGGCGCATGGCCAGAGACGCCCACTACACCGACCGCACCCAGCGCGACCACCTCGGGCCCCTTGCCTCCCGTGATCACCCAAGCCCAAAGCCGTTGGGTCCCGGTGGATTGGTCGGCCATTGCGGGGCTCGACCAAGACAACCCGCAAGAAGCCTGGCCCGCCTGGCAACAAAGCTGTCTGCGCCCAGCACCCGCCTGGAAACGGCTGTGCCCCGAGGTGCAGAAACTGGCAGGGGCATCGGCCAGCGCACAGCGCCAATGGATGCGCCAAAACCTGCAGCCTTACCGCGTCGAATCGCTTGACCAGCGCACCGAAGGCCTGCTGACGTCTTATTACGAGCCGGTGCTGAACGCCTCACGCCAAGCGCGTGCGGGCTTTGCCGTGCCTTTGTATGCGCCGCCCAACGGCCTGGCCCAACGCAAGCCTTGGTACACCCGCCAGGAAATGGAAACCCTGCCCGCTGCACGCCAAGCCTTGCGGGGCAAGGAGCTGATGTACCTGGCCGACCCGGTGGACGCGATGGTGCTGCACATCCAGGGCTCGGGCCTGATGAACGTGACCGAGCCCGATGGCCGCCAGCGCATGGTGCGCATGGCCTATGCGGGCACCAACGACCAACCCTACAAAAGCATTGGCCGCTGGCTGCTCGACCAAAACCTGATCCGCGATGCCAGCTGGCCGGGCATCAAGGACTGGATCAACCGCAACCCCTCACGCGTCAACGAGTTGCTCTGGCAAAACCCCCGCGTGGTGTTCTTCAAGGAAGAAGCCTTGCCAGGAGAGAACCCGCCCGGCCCCAAAGGCGCACAAGGCGTGCCGCTCACCGCAGGCCGATCGATCGCGGTGGACCGCAGCAGCATCCCCTATGGCACGCCGGTCTGGCTGCGCTCGCAAGGGCCGGTGACCTCGCTGGACAAACTGGTGCTCGCCCAAGACACCGGCACCGCCATTGTGGGCGCGGTACGGGCCGACTATTACGCCGGCTCTGGCCCCGCAGCCGGCGAGCTGGCCGGTCGCATGAAGCAGCCCTTGCAGCTGTGGGTTTTGTGGCCCAAATGAGGGCCTCGCCATGAAAGCCGTGTCCTGCCGCGCGGGGTGCGCCGCTTGCTGCATTGCGCCCTCCATCTCCTCGGCCATACCCGGCATGCCCAAGGGCAAACCTGCGGGCGTGCCCTGCGTGCAACTGGACGAGCAGTTGCGCTGCAAGATCTTTGGCCAATCCAGCCGCCCGGCTGTTTGCGGACAACTGCAAGCGTCTCTTGAAATGTGCGGCCCGACGGACGATGGCGGGCAATATGCGCGCATTTACTTGACGCAACTGGAAGCGCAAACCCGCCCCGGTTGAAGGTGCGCCAAGTCACCAAGAGGTCTGATGACGCCCGCCCTTGTGGTTAAGCTGAACGCCTTGTTCTGATTCAACCCCGCAGGAGCTTTGCCATGGCGTTTGAGATCCCTTCTTTGAAAGACAGCGTTCACCCCGACGAGTGGCAGCTGCGCGTCGATCTGGCCGCCTGCTACCGATTGGTGGCGCTGTACGGCTGGAGCGATTTGGTCTTCACCCACATCAGCGCCAAATTGCCCGCCACAGTGGCCGGGGATGAGCACCAGTTTTTGATCAACCCCTATGGCCTGATGTTCGACGAGATCACCGCATCGAGCCTGGTCAAAGTGGACATGCAGTGCAACAAGCTGCACGACAGCCCCTTCCCGGTCAATCCGGCAGGCTTTGTGATCCACAGCGCGGTGCACGAGGCGCGGCACGACGCCGGCTGCGTGTTGCACACCCACACCCGTGCGGGCGTGGCCGTGAGCGCCCAGTCGCACGGCGTGCTGCCCATCAGCCAGCAAAGCACTTTTGTGCTGGCCTCGCTGGCCTACCACGGCTACGAAGGCGTGGCCATCCGCGATGACGAGAAGACGCGCCTGCAAGCGGACCTGGGCGACGCCAATTATTTGATGCTGCGCAACCACGGCCTGCTCACCGTGGGCAAGACGATTGCCGACGCTTTCTTGTCGATGTACACCTTTGAAAACACCTGCCGCATCCAAGTCGATGCGCTCGCAGGGCAAAGCGGACCGAAAGACCTGACGGCGGTCAACCCGCAAATTTTGGACGGCATCTCTCACGCCATGCGTGTGCAAACCGGCGGCTTGGGCGGGGCCTTTGTCTGGCCTTCGCTGCTGCGCAAACTGGCCCGTGAAAATCCGGGCTTTGAGGCTTGACCGCGAACTGAGCCCATCCCCCCATCTTTGAGAAAAACGACCGCATGACCACCCTGTTTGAACCCTGCCAAGTCGGCGCCCTGTCTTTGGCCAGCCGCATCGTGATGGCGCCGCTCACACGCAACCGTGCGCCCGGTGGCCTGGCCAATGCGCGCATGGCGAGCTACTACCGCCAACGCGCCAACCCCGCCACCGGCGCGGGCTTGATCATCACCGAGGCCACCGGCATCAGCCACCAAGGCCAAGGCTATGCCGATGTGCCCGGCATCTGGAACGCCGAGCAAGTCGCTTCGTGGAAGCAGGTGACCGATGCGGTGCACGCCGAAGGCGGCAAGATCGTGATGCAGCTGTGGCATGTGGGCCGCATTTCGCACACCAGCTTGCAGCCCAATGGCCAAGCCCCCGTGGCACCGTCGGCCGTGGCCGCCAAAGGCAAGACCGTGTTGCTGGTCGATGGCAAAGCCCAGTTTGTGGACGTGTCGGCACCCCGGGCGCTGGATGCCGCCGAGTTGCCGGGCATTGTGGAAGACTACCGCCGCGCCGCCGCCAACGCGGTGGCTGCGGGCTTTGATGGCGTCGAAGTGCACGCCGCCAACGGCTATTTGATCGACCAGTTTCTGCGCTCGGGCAGCAACCAGCGCAGCGACGCGTATGGCGGCGCCATCGAGAACCGCGCCCGCTTTTTGCAAGAAGTCATGCAAGCCGTGGTGGCCGAAATCGGTGGCGGGCGCACCGGCATTCGCCTCTCGCCCGTGACCCCCGCCAACGACGCGAGCGATGATTTGCCGCAGCCTTTGTTCGAGCAGGTGGCGCGGCAGCTTGCGCCACTGGGCCTGGCCTATGTGCACATCATCGAAGGCTCGACCGGTGGCCCGCGTGAGCACCAGCAAGGCCCAGCGCCCTTCGATTACGCCGCACTCAAAACTGCCTACCGCCAAAACGGCGGGCAAGGCGCCTGGATGGTCAACAACGGTTACGACCTGCCACTGGCCGAGCAGTCTTTGGGCGAGGGCGCAGACCTGATCGCTTTTGGCCGCCCCTTCATTGCCAATCCCGATCTGGGCGCACGCCTGCAAAAAGGCGGCCCCTTCAACACGCTGGACCGCGCCACCTTGTACGGCGGCGGCGATGCCGGCTATCTGGACTACCCCACGCTGGGCTGAAGCGCCAAGCGCAGGCTGACCTGCAAACCCGGCCCCGATGCGGGGCGGCTCATGGACAGCTGCGCGCCCAAGATGCGGGCGTACTCGGACACGATGGCCAGGCCCAGGCCCGAGCCTTGTTTGAGCGCCTCGCCCGCGCTGCCTTGGGCCCAGCGTTGCAGGAGTTGTTCCCGCTGCGCATCGGTGATGCCCGGGCCGTTGTCGATGACCGACAGGCACACCGCACCCGCTTCGGGTTGGCTCAAAGCCACCGTCACATGGCGCGGGCCACCATCGGTTGGCACGCCATAGCGCAAGGCGTTGTCGATCAGGTTGTCCAAAGCACCTTCCAGCAAAGCGCGTTGCGCCAGGATGACGGGCGCGTTGAGCCCTTGCGCAAAGTCCACACCCAGGTCCACACCCAACGCATCGGCGCGGTGCAGGTGACGCATCAGGCTGTCGCGCACCACCTCGTCCAGCGCCAAGGCTTGCGGCTGCAAGACCTGCTGCGCCTCTTGGGCCAAGGCCAGGGCCAGCAACTGGTCGATCAGGTGGCTGGCCCGCTCTTGGCTTTGCGCGATGCTGCGCAACTGTTCGCGCCAGACCTGCGGGTCGGATTGGGTCAGGCCATATTCAGCCAGAGCCCGAATGCCCGCCAAAGGCGTGCGCAGCTCATGCGCCACATTGCCCGCAAACTCTTTTTGGCCGCGCACGCTTTGCTCGATGCGGTGCAGCAATGCGTTGATCGATTCGCCCAGTTTTTGCACATCCAGCGTGCGGCTGGAAATGGCCAAGGGCGTCAAGTCACGCACATCGCGCTGCGCCACCGCCCGCTCCAAGTCCATCAAAGGCTGCACGTCGTTTTGAATGGCCCGGCGCAACCACCACGCCAGCCAGATCACCAGCAGCAACTGCGGCACCAACGAGATGAACAGGAGCCGCTCGAACAAGCGGTCTTGCACCCGGGTGGTTTGCGCCACCACCACCGTGAAATGGGCCGGCTTGCTGCGCCCCAGCACGACCGCGCGCAAGAGGAGTTTCTGAAAAGGCGTTTCAGTGAAAAACGGTGTCACCGCCGATCGCGCACCCTCTGGCAAGGCCAAGCCGGCATGCCCGGCCAGCAATCGGCCGTCGTCTTGGTACACCGCAAAGTACAGGTTCTCGTTTTGGTCAAACAGCAAATTGCCCATCTCGACCGAACTCAGGCCCAAGGTGATGCCGCCGTCTTCGGCGTGCCGCACATGGCTGGCCACGGCATACGCGTCGTCCAGCAAAGCGCGGTCAAACGCTTGTTGGGTGAAATAGCGCGCCACCGCCAGAGCCAGCAAAGCCCCGATCAGCCAAGTCAAGGCCAAGGGCACGATCACATGGCGCAGCAACTTTGCGCGCAAGGTGGAAGCGGCTTTCATGGGCGCGCCTCTTCCATCAGATAACCCAGGCCGCGCAAAGTGCGGATCGATGCGCCCGAGGGTGCCAGCTTTTTGCGCAGCCGCGAAATGAAGGCCTCCAGCGCGTTGTCGGCGAGTGCTTCTTCAAAGCCCGACAGCTTGTTGGACAGGTCTTTTTTGCTCACCGTGCGCCCCGGCGGGCTCATGAGCTCCCACAACACTTCCAGCTCACGGGCGGGCAAGATCAGCTCTTGGCCGGCGATCAAAATGCGCCGTGCTTTGCGGTCCAGCACCAACTGGCCCACTTGGGTTTGGTCGTCTGCACCTTGGCTGCGGCGCACCAGGGCGCGCAAACGGGCTTCGACTTCGGCCAACTCAAAAGGCTTGCCCAGGTAGTCGTCGGCCCCAGCGTCCAGGCCCGCAATGCGCTCGTCGGTGCGGTTGCGCGCGGTGAGCACCAGCACCGGGGTTTTGTCGGCCTTGGCCCGGCGCTCGCGCAGAAGGTCCAGGCCGCTGACCATCTCGGCGCCGGGTCGCTTGCTCAGGGGCAAGTTCAGGTCGAGCAAAACGGCGTCATAGGCCTGCACATGCCACAGGTGCTGGGCCGTCGAACCATCGCCGGCAGCGTCCACACGGTGCCCGGCATCGGTCAGGCTGCGCAGCATGACGGCTTGCAACACCGGATCGTCTTCCACCAACAAAATGCGCATGCGCCTCACAAGCTCCAAAAGCAGCCGGCCAAGTCAGGTCTTGGTCAGGCCGGTTCACCGATAAAGGAGCGATGAGCATACGACACTTGTTTCTTGTGGCTGGCCTTTTGGCTTGGGGCGCAGGCCCCGCCGCCCTGGCGGCCGACGCCCTTGGCCTCTCTTCTGGCTCGTTTTCCGGCCCAACTTCCGACCTCTCCGGAGCGAGCGCTCCGGCCTCTTCTGTGCTGAGTTTGCAGCAGGTGCTGCAGGCGGCACGCCAAAGCCCTGAGGTTTTGGCCGCCCAGCGCGCCCTGAACGCGGCCCGCGCCGACGTGCTGAGCGCCGACCGTGCGCCTGCCCCGACCTTGTCTGCGGGCATGTCCTCCATCGATTTGCAAAACGGCGTGGGCAGCGGCTCCTACTGGTCGCAAAAGCGCGTCGACAAATCCTTGGGCCTGGACTGGACTTGGGAGCGGGGCAACAAGCGTGCCTTGCGCACCGAAGCGGCCGAGCGCAACGCCCAAGCCGCCCAAGCCGACAGCCAAGACAGCTTGCTGATGCAGCAAATCGGCGCCCAAGCGGCGTTTTATGAGCTGTTGGCCGCACAGCAGCGCCTGCAAGCCGTGCAAGCCATCGCCCAAAGCGCGGCCCAACTGGCGCACAGCGCCCAGCTGCGCCTGAAGGCCGGTGATTTGTCGGCCCAAGACGCGGCCCGCACACACATTGAAGCCGAACGCGCCCGCGCCGACGAGCAAAGCGCCGCTCTGGATCGCCAGCAAGCGGCTTGGGCCCTGTCGCAGCGGACCGGCCTGGCCGTGCCCGCAGGCGGCTGGCAAGTGCAAGGTGACTGGCCCGCCAGTGCCCCCAACACGGTGCCAGCGGATGCTTTGGTGGAGGCCTTGATCGCGCAACGGCCCGACGTGATCGCCGCCCGCGAGCGTGTGGCCGCTGCGCAAGCGGCCTTGCAATCGGCCCAAGCCCTGCGCCAAGCCGACCCCAGTGTCGGCACCAGCTTTGACCACTTCCCCGGCACATCCACGCGTTTGCTGGCCTTTCGCGTGTCGATGCCCTTGAATGGCTGGGGCCGCTTTGACGGCGAAATGGCCCGCGCCTTGGCCCAAGAAGAGCAAAGCCGCGACCTGCTGCAAAAAACCATGCTGCACGCCCGTGCCGACTTGGGGGCCCTGGTGCAAGCCTGGCAAACCAGCGCCCGCCGGCTGAAGATTTATGACGACAGCATCCTGCCGCAAGCCACGCGCGTGGCGGCACAGGCCGAGACGGCCTACAGCAAAGGTGGCTTGACGCTGACCGATTTGCTGGATGCCCGACGCACCCTCAAGACCACCCAACTCGAAGCCTTGGCCGTGCGCAGCGAACACGCCAAAGCCCTGGGCACCTGGCAGTTGCGCTCTGCAGCCCCTGGCACCCGTTGAACCCTTTTTCTGAGCGAGACCTGTCCGTGAAAACTTTGCACACCCCCCTGGCCGTTATGGCCTTGGCCGCCCTGACCTTGCTTGGCGCTTGTCAAGACAAACCCGAACCTGTGGCCGCAGCGCCGCTGCCCATCATCCAGAACAAGCAGCTGCGCTACCCCGCCGGTCACCCCCAGTTGCCCTTGCTGGTGAGCACCGCCGCCACAAAGGCGCAAAGCATTCAGATCGACTTGCCGGCCAAACTGGTCTGGAACGAAGAGAAAACCCAACGCGTCTACCCCGCGTTTGCCGGACGCGTCACGCGCATCAGCGCCGATGTCGGACAAACAGTCAAAGCCGGCCAGGTGCTGGCCGAGCTGGCCTCGCCCGAATTTGGCGCCGCACAGGCCGACACCTCGCGCGCCCAAGCCGACGCCACCTTGGCCAAATTGGCTTTGCAACGCCAACGTGAATTGTTTGAAGCCGGCGTGGTCGCCCGCAAAGACCTGGAGCAAGCCGAGGCCGAAGCTGCACGCAGCCAAGCCGAGGTGGCCCGTGCCCAAGCGCGCACCAGCCTGTATGGCAGCGGCACTGGCGTGAACATGCAACTGGGCCTGCGCAGCGACATGGCCGGCGTGGTGGTCGAGCGCAACCTCAACCCCGGCCAAGAAGTGCGCCCAGACAGCGCCGCCACCCCTTTGTTTGTGGTGTCCGATCCGAGCGTGCTGTGGGTGTCCATCGATGCGCAAGAAGGCGACTTGAAAGACCTGCGCCCTGGCGCCAAAGTCAGCCTCAACGTGGCCAATGGCCCCGAGCAAAGCATGACCGCCACCATCAGCGCCGTGACCGATCAGATCGACCCGAGCACCCGCACCATCAAAATCCGCGCCACGGTGGCCAACCCCCAGCGTTGGTTGAAAAATGAAATGCTGGCCAAAGTGCGTTACCAGCGCCAGGTGGACAACAGCATCGAAGTGCCCGCCTCGGCCGTGTTTTTGCGCGGCAACCAGCACTATGTGTTTGTGCAAAGCCAGGCCGGTGTTTTTGAGCCGCGCGATGTGAAGGTCGCCTACGAGGGCGCTCAACGGGTCTTGCTCAGCGAGGGCCTCCAAGAAGGTGAGCAAGTGGTCAGCCAAAACGGCTTGCTGCTGGCGCGGGAGTTGCGGATTGCCCAGGAAGCCGCCCACGCTGCTGAGCCAAGCAAACCATGAAAAAGCTCATCCATTACGCCCTGAACCAGCCGCTGTTCATCGTGCTGGGCACGCTGCTGTTTGTGATGTCGGGTGTCATCGCCTTCAAAAACCTGTCGGTCGAAGCCTTCCCCGATGTGACCGACACCCAAGTGACCGTGATTGCCCTGTACCCCGGCCGTGCGGCAGAAGAGGTGGAAAAGCAGGTCACCTTGCCGATTGAGGTGGCCTTGGCCGGCCTGCCCAATTCGATCCGCGTGTTCTCGCACACCCAATTCGGTTTGTCGTTCACCGTGGTCACCTACAACGACAACGCCGATGTGAACATCGTGCGCCAGCAAGTCAATGAACGCCTGCGCGGCGTGGACCTGCCGCCGGGCGTGGAGGCCAACATCGCCCCCAACGCCACGCCGGTGGGCGAGGTCATGCGCTACCGCCTGCGCGGTGATGGGCAAACCACCACCGAACTGCGCACCTTGCAAGACTGGGTGGTCGAACGCGGCTTGCGCCAAGTGCCTGGCGTGGCCGATGTGGTGGCCATGGGCGGCTTCATCAAGCAGTACGAAGTGCAGCCCGATCTGGAAAAACTGCGCGCCCACAAGCTGACGTTCCAAAACCTGATGGACGCCTTGGGCCGTGGCAACTCGAACGCAGGCGGCAGCTACGTTGCACAAGGGCTGCAGCAGTTTGCCATCCGAGGCATCGGCCTTTTGCGCTCGCCCGAAGAAATCGGGCAAGTGGTGGTGGCCTCGCGCCATGGCACGCCCATCTTGGTGCGCGATGTGGCACAAGTCAAAATCGGTGCCGTGCCGCGCCTGGGCACTGTGGGTCAAGACAACGACAACGATGTGGTCACCGGCATTGTGGTCATGCGCAAAGGCGAAAACCCCAGCGTGGTCCTCAAAGGCGTGAAGGAAAAAATCAACGAGCTCAACAGCCGGGGCCTGCCGCAAGGCGTGGAGATTGCCCCCTTTTACGACCGCGCTTGGCTGATGGACAAAACCCTGACCACGGTGTTCAAAAACCTGGTCGAGGGCGCCTTGCTGGTGTCCTTGGTGCTCTACATTTTTCTGTCCAATCTGCGCGCCAGCCTGGCGGTGGTTGCCGTCATCCCCTTGGCCTTGTTGGCCACCTTCATGGGGCTGAAAATCATGGGCGTGCCCGCCAACTTGCTGAGTCTGGGCGCGATGGACTTCGGCATCATCGTGGACGGGGCGGTGATCGTGATTGAAAACATCATGCACCGTCTGGCCGAGCGTGGCGAAGGCATGAACGAAAAAGAACGCAAGACCCTGATCACCGAGGCGACCAACGAGGTGGGGCGTCCCACGCTGTTCTCGATGCTGATCATCATTGCGGCGCACATCCCGATCTTTGCCTTGCAGCGCCATGAAGGCCGCATCTTCCAGCCCATGGCCTTGTCGGTCACGGCCGCCTTGATCGGGGCGCTGGTGTTTTCATTGACGCTGGTGCCACTGCTGGCCTATTGGATGCTGCGCAAAGGCCTGCCCCACCATGACAACAAAGTGGTGGCCAAGTCCAAACAGATTTACACCCCCATCTTGAATTGGGCGCTGGCGCATCGCCGCCATGTGGTGGGCATCGCCTTGGCGTGTTTTGCCATGGCCATGGTCGCCGCGTCGCGGCTGGGCTCGGAGTTCTTGCCCGAACTCAACGAAGGCACGATCTGGGTGAACGTGCGTTTGCCCGCCAGCGTGGCCAACGACGAGGCCACGCGCATTTTGAGCGACATCCGCAAAACCTTACGCTCTGTGCCCGAGGTCCGCACCACCGTGTCCAAGGCCGGCCAACCCGAGGACGGCACCGACCCCAAAACCATCAGCATGGCCGAGGTCTTTGTGGACTTGAAGCCACCAACGCAGTGGCGCAAAGGCCTGACGCGCGAGAAGCTGATCGAAGAAATGGACCAAGCGGTGTCGGCATTGCCGGGGATGGAGCCAACGTTCTCGCAACCGATCCGTGACAACGTGCTCGAATCGATCTCCCAAATCGACGGGCAGATCGTGATCAAGATTGCGGGTGACGACCTGACCGTCCTCAAGCAAACGGCCGAGGCCATCGAGCGCGAAATCAAACAGGTCAAAGGCGTCAGCCGGGCCGAGATTGACCGTCAAGGCGAGTTGCCCCAGTTGCTCATCAACATCCAACGTGAGCAAGCCGCACGCTACGGGCTGAATGTGGGCGATGTGCAAGACGTGATCGAAGCCGCGCTGGCCGGCAAGGGCGCCACCACCCTGTGGGACGGCGAACGGCGCTTCGATGTGGCCGTGCGCTTGCCGCAAGAGCGGCGCAACATTTCCGAGCTGGCCGCGATCCCGATTCCCACGCCCGATGGTGGTTATGTGAGCCTGGGTGCTGTGAGCAAGATCGAGCAAACCAGCGGCGCGATGAACATCGCCCGCGAATCGGGTCGCCGCACCATGGCCATCGGCATCTTCATCAAGGGCCGCGACATGGGCTCGGTGGTGGGTGACATGAAGCAACGCGTTCAAAAAAACGTGAAGATCCCCGCCAACTATGTGGTGAACTGGTCCGGTGAATTCGAAAACCAAGAACGCGCCATGCAGCGCTTGAGCGTGGTGGTGCCGATCTCGCTGTTGCTGATCTTCGTTTTGCTGTTCGATGCCTTCAGTTCGTTCAAGAGCGCCGCGCTGATCCTGATCAACGTGCCTCTGGCCTTGATCGGTGGGTTTGTGGCCTTGTGGATTTTCAACATCCCGCTGTCGGTGTCTGCGGCCATTGGCTTCATCGCGCTGTCAGGCCAAGCGGTGCTCAACGGTGTGGTGATGCTGTCGGTATTCCAACAGCTGCGCAATGCCGGCCACACGGTGCTGGAAGCGGTCAAAGAGGGTGCTTTGCAGCGCCTGCGCACCGTGCTGATGACCGCCATGTTGGCGGCGCTGGGTCTCTTGCCCATGGCCATGAGCCACGACATCGGCTCTGAAACCCAGCGGCCTTTGGCCATCGTGGTGATCGGCGGCTTGTTCACCGCCACCTTGCTGACCCTGCTGGTCTTGCCGGTGCTGTATGTGGCTTGGTTCAAGGACCGCACACACCCACACACATCCAACGCGCACTGACGGGTGCACAAAGCAGTGCATTGACCCAGAGCCCGGCCTCGCGCCGGGCTTTTTTTCAGCCCAAACCAATCGGCGCAGGTGCCCGCATCACGATCAGGCTGAACAGTTTTTCATACGCCTGCGTGGGGGCGTGGTGACCCGTGAGCGGGTCGGCGTTTTCTGCAAACGCGGCATCCAACAAGCGCCAATCATCTTCGCTAAGGCTGCGCTCGGCCTCGGGCAAGATGACGGTTTCTTCCAGTCGCATGTGCTCCAAATAGAAGTCCACGTACTTGTGAAAGGCTTCTTCAAATGCCTGGCGTCGGCTGGCGCCCAAGAGCTCCCAAGACAACAACAGGTGCTGCAAGTCGCGTGCCGCTTTCTCGCTGTACAGGTGATCGCGCTCGAGTTTGTCCACCGCGCCCATCACCTTGGGTGAGGCCTTGACGACCTTGGGAAACAGCAGGTTCGATTCCTTGGGGTGGTGCAGGCGCTCGGGGAATTCGTCGATGTAAAAAAGCATGGCCCGCACAACGTCGAAGAAGTTGCGCCGGTCGTCGCTGGGGCCGCGTTCGATCATCATGCGCATGGACTGCAACATGGCGGCCAGGCTGGCGTGTTCATCGCGGATGGTGGTCAAGCTGCTGTGCTTGTTCATGGTTCTGATCTCCAATTCAACGAAGACCAGTTTGCCGGCAAGCGGGCTTGGATGCCCTGACTTGGGTCAAGACATCGTCAATGGCTTGGGCTCAGTGCTGGCGGGGTTTCCAGCGCTTGAGCAGCAGGGCATTGCTCATGACGCTGACCGAGCTGAGCGCCATGGCGCCACCGGCGATCACCGGGTTGAGGTAGCCCATGGCCGCCAGCGGAATGCCGGCCACGTTGTAGGCGAAGGCCCAAAACAGGTTTTGCCGGATCTTGGCCACGGTGCGCGCCGAGATGTCGAGGGCATCGCCCACCAAGGCCACATCGCCCCGCATGAGGGTGATGCCTGCGGCATGCATGGCCACATCGGTGCCATTGCCCATGGCCAAGCCCACATCGGCGGCCGCCAAGGCCGGTGCATCGTTGACGCCATCGCCCACCATGGCCACGATGCGGCCACCTTCGCGCAGTTTTTGGACCTGCGCCGCCTTGTCGCCCGGCAACACATCGGCCAGCACTTCACCGTCTTCAGGGCGCAAGCCCAGCCTGCGGGCCATGGCCTCGGCTGCGGCTTGGTTGTCGCCAGAGATCATCACCAGTTTCAAGCCTCGCGCGCGCAACGCGGCCAAGGCTTCCTGTGCGCCCGCCTTGGGCTCGTCGCCAAAGGCCATGAGCAACACACCTTGCACCCCATGGGGGCCGCGCTCGGCCAGCGCCGACAAGGTGGCCCCCTGCGCATGGAGCCTCTGGATGTCTTCGGCCCACATGGCGCTGTCCATGCCTTCTTGCGCCAGCCAACGCAAACTGCCCAGCAGCAGTTGGCGGCCTTCGACACGCGCTTGCACGCCGCGCCCGGGCACCGCCGCCAAGTCTTCGGGGACTTGCAGGTTCAGGCTTTGCGCTTTGGCGGCCTGCAACACCGCACGGGCCAAGGGATGTTCGCTGCCGCTTTGCACACTGGCCGCCCAAGCCAAGGCGGTGGCCGGCTCATGGCCCGGTGCGGGCACTTGCGCAATCAAGCGAGGCTGGCCCACGGTGAGTGTGCCGGTCTTGTCAAACGCCACGGTCTGCACGCGGTGGGCCATTTCCAGCGCCTGGGCGTCCTTGATCAAGATGCCGTGCTTGGCCGCCACACCCGTGCCCGCCATGATGGCCACGGGTGTGGCCAAGCCCAAAGCACAGGGGCAAGCGATGACCAAGACCGCCACCGCATGGATGAGAGCGGACTCGAAACTGGCGCCCATGAACAGCCATGCGCCCAAGGTCAACACCGCCACCACCAAAACGACCGGCACAAACACCTCGGCCACTTTGTCCACCAAGCGCTGAATGGGCGCCTTGGCCGCTTGTGCGTCTTCCACCAAGCGAATGATGCGTGACAAAACGGTTTCATGGCCCACCGCCGTCACGCGCATCAGGACGCGACCATCGCCATTGATCGAGCCCCCCGTCAATGCCGCACCCATGCTTTTGACGACCGGCAGGGGCTCGCCCGTCAGCATGGATTCGTCCACCTGGGTCTGGCCTTCGATGAGTTCACCGTCCAATGGGAAGCGCTCGCCTGGACGGACGGCCAACAAGTCCCCCACCAGAATTTCTGCCACGGGCACATCGACTTCGCCTTCGTCACTCATCCAGTGGGCTTTGTCGGGGCGCAAGGCATGCAAGGCCCGGATGGCTTCGGTGGTTTGGCGTTTGGCACGGGCCTCCAGCCATTTGCCCAACAAGACCAAGGTGATGACCACGGCCGAACCTTCGAAGTACAGATGAGGCGCATGGCCCTCATGGGCGTTGAGCCACAGCCAGACCGACAGCAACCAGCCTGCGCTGGTGCCCAGCGACACCAGCAGATCCATATTGCCTGTCATGGCCTTGAGTGCGTGCCAACCGGCTTTGTAAAAACGCGCGCCCAAAATGAACTGCACGGGCGTGGCCAATGCAAACTGCAGCCATGCCGGCAGCATCCAATGCTGACCGAATGCATCCCCCACCATGGGCAGCACCAAGGGCGCTGACAACACCAAGCCCCAGGCCACCGGGGCAAAGCCTGCCCAAGCTGTTGTGGGCGATGCGGTTTCAACCGCTTCAGCGGTCAAGGGCTCATACCCTGCATCCCGGATGGCGCGGCGCAAACGGGCATCGGTCACCTCGGAAGATTGCACGGTGATGCGGGCCGATTCGGTGGCCAGATTGACGGTGGCCGATGCAACACCCGGCACTTTGTTCAAGGCTTTTTCAACCCGCGCCACACACGACGCGCAAGTCATGCCGCCAATGCCGATGTCGATCGTGGTTGCTTCGGGCTTGATATAAGTCATGTCTTGTGGGCTGTTATGAACTATGCTTTGAGCATACCCATCCGGGTTTAGCTGAAAGTGACATCATGAACCAAATTTTCACGGTCGAGGGCATGACTTGTGGGCACTGCGAAAAAGCCGTGACCAAGGCTTTGTTGGCGCTGGACGCACAAGCCAAGGTGGTGATCGATCGCGCGCAAAACAAAGTGCAAGTAGAGTCTGACAAAACCCGCGAAGCCTTGGCCCAGGCCATCGCCGACGAAGGCTACCGCGTCGCCGCTTGATTTTTTAACCGCAAGGAGTTTTCCATGACAACCAACATTGGTGGTGTTGAGCGCATCGTGCGCGTGGTGGGTGGCCTGGTTTTGGTGGCATTGGCGGCCACGGGTCAGGTGGGCGTGTGGGGCTGGGTGGGTTTGGTGCCGATCGCCACGGGCCTGAGCGGCTGGTGCCCACCCTACAGCTTGCTGGGGATCAACACCTGCAAAAACCGCAAGGTTTGAGTGACCAGCCCGCTGCGTGCGGGCTTTGTTTTTTGGGGCATCATTGACGGCATGACTTCCATGCCTCTACATCCCCGCTCTGTTGACGCCCTGGTGGCCGGTCGTGCCACGCGCGACGGTGCAGGCGTGCGCCTGACCCGTGTGCTCACGGGCGAGTTGCAACAACGCCTTGACCCCTTCTTGATGCTCGACCAATTCGGCAGCAACGACCCCAAGGACTATGGCGCTGGTTTTCCAAACCACCCTCACCGCGGCTTTGAAACGGTGACCTACATGATCGCGGGCCGCATGCGGCACCGTGACAGTGCAGGCAACGAAGGCTTGTTGCAAAACGGCGGTGTGCAATGGATGACCGCAGGGCGCGGTCTGGTGCACAGTGAAATGCCTGAACAAGAAGAAGGCCTGATGGAAGGTTTTCAATTGTGGTTGAACCTGCCTTCGCACCAAAAAATGTGCACCCCTTGGTACCGCGACATCCAAAGCGAAGACATCCCCGAAGTGCGTACCGAGTCCGGTGTTTGGGTGCGAGTGATTTCCGGTCAAAGTCATGGCGTGCAAGGCGCCATGCACCGACCCGCACAAGACTATCCCACCGATCCCTTGTACTTGGACATCCATTTTTCAGACACGCAAACGTTCACACAAAACATCCCCGCAGCTCACAACGCTTTTGTGTACGTATACCGTGGCGCTTTGACTGTGCAAAGCCAGGCTGGTGATGAAACGGTGCCGCTTCAGCGCATGGCCATCTTGAGCCATAGTGGCGATGGTGTGGTTTTGACAGGCGATGCGGGCACCAAGGCTTTGCTCATCACGGGCCAGCCCCTTGGCGAACCCATTGCCCAATACGGTCCATTCGTCATGAACACCCGCGAAGAGTTGATGCAAGCGGTGGAAGATTTCCAAGCTGGCCGCTTGGGGTGATGAAAACGGCTTTGCCGATCTTTACCGTGGGGCTGTACTTCATCAACGGGGCGGACACATGAACCATTCAAACTGGCGGCATCCCATCACCGAAAGGATGTTCATGAAATGGATTCGCACCCCCTTGATCGCCGCTGCTTTGCTGGCTGGGCTGTCTTCTTTGAGTTTTGCCCAAATGGGTCCCGGCACCGGCGGGCCTGGCCATGAGCACACGGGCAAAATGCACGAGCGCATGGCTCAGCGTCATACCCAGCACTTGGCCGAACTCAAAACCCAATTGAAACTGGACGCAACGCAAGAAAGTGCTTGGACCACCTTCAGCCAGTCGATGCAGCCACCCAGCACTTTGCCTGTTCGCCCTGACCTTGCCGCCATGGAAAAACTGAGCACACCTGATCGCCTCGATCTGATGCAAAAACACCGTGCGCAAATGGATGGCCACATGCAAAAGCATGTCGATGCCACCAAAACGTTTTACGCTGTTTTGAACACCGAGCAAAAAAAGGTGTTCGACACAGAAATGGCCAAGTTCATGGCACGTGGTCATAAAGAACACCGCCACCCACATTGACTTTCCAAAGTCGGTCCTCACAAGGCAGCCCACGGGCTGCCTTTTTTCATCTTGACTTGCATCAAGTTCTTTGGCCGCATGGGTCGTTAAGCTTGGGCCATGACCGAACCCCAACCACCATCAGCGCGGCCCCACAGCCAAGCTGTTTTCTTGCCGCCCGTCTTGCCCATCGCGTATGACCAGCCCTTGCAATGGTTGGCATTGGGTTTCAAGGACTTCGCAAAGTCACCGCTGCTGAGCACTTTGCATGGCGTGGTGATTGCCGCTTGGGGGGCCATCATGACTTGGGTCGCCCATGACCAATTTTGGTTGTTGGCAGGTTGCCTGTCTGGTTTTCTGGTGATTGCACCCGTGTTGGCCACCAGCCTGTATGCCATGAGCCGGGCCATGGAGCGGGGTGAAACGGTCAACTACGCCTTGCTGTTCAACACCTGGACGCAGTGGCAATTGCGCCTGCGCAAACAACCCGAAAGTTATTGGAGCTTGATCCGCTTTGGTTTGTTGTTGGCACTGGCCGCTTCCGGCTGGGTCATCACCTCGGCGGCCCTGATCACTTTGCTCGCCCCTGTGGCGATTCACACCCCGATGGATTTTGTCCAGCATGTGGTGCTCAACCCCAAGCATTTCCTGTTCGAGTTTTGGCTTTTGATGGGTGGCTTGATGGCGGCGCCTGTGTTTGCGAGCAGCGTGATCTCCATGCCCTTGCTGCTCGATCGCAAAGTGAGCGTCTTACAAGCGGTACTGACCAGCTGGAAAACCGTGGTCACACACCCGGTTCAAATGGCTTTATGGGCTTTTTTAATCATGGGGTTTTGCTTGCTGGGCATTTTTTCCCTGTTTTTGGGCCTGGTCTTGGTGGTGCCCATGCTGGGCCACGGCAGTTGGCATGCTTATCGACACCTGATCGATGCTTCTGGTTTGCAAGAGCGCGTGTCCGGGCACGGTGATCGCTGATGTGGGGCTTTAGCGAAGAACAGTTCGCCTGGTTTGGCCTGACCATCGGCGTGGGCGCATTCATGCTCTACATGTTGTTCATCATCGGACAACTGGCTTGGGAATCCAAAGCGGGCAAATTCGGCACCTTTGTGATCTTTCTAGGGCTGGCTTTTGGCATGCTGGGCTTTGTCGCCAAGGGCATCATCCAGTGGCTGATTGCAAATTGAACAGGTGCTGGGCATAAAGCTGTGGATAAAAAATGGGCAAGCCCTTACTTATCCACAGGACCCGCTGTTTTTGAGAAGTTATCCCAATTGGCAAGACAACACGACAGCAGGGTCACCCACAAGCTTGAAAATACGCCAAGTCTTTGTTTTCAATAAGGAATGTGCGCTTGTCCACAAACCACATCATCCCTTATCTACTACTACTAATTTAAAATCTAAATCTATAGAAAAACAACAAATAACAAGTGCGCTGTTAAGATTTGCATCTTTCTCCTCATCTGGCACCATGGCCTCCGCTTCAGACGCTCCTTCCTCTCAGTGTTACGACATCAAAAGCGCTGATTTGCCATTGGTTGCTTTGCTGCTCAAGACACCGCAAGTCGACGCTGTCGATGCGGCTTTGGCCCGGCAATTGGCAGAAAGTCCTGGTTTTTTTGACCATGATCCCTTGGTCATCGACGTCTCCGCTTTGGACGAAGACCTTTCTGTCGACCATTTCAATTTATCGGGTCTCTTGGATATTTTGCGTCAGCACGGTCTGGTGCCGTTGGCCATCAAAGGGGCCAATAGCGCGCTTTTGAGTGCTGCGCAGGCTCTGGGGTTGGTAGATGCGTCTGATGCCCGTGTGCGTCGCTCTATGCCTGTTGCTGAGGCTCCTGCAGCAACTCCGGTGGTCTCAGTTGCCGCCGCGTCTGCACCTTTGGGTGCCATGGTCATTGATAAACCTTTGCGATCGGGTCAGCAGGTGTATGCCAAAGGGCGCGATTTGGTGGTCATGGCCATGGTCAATCCTGGGGCAGAAGTGATTGCGGATGGATCCATCCACATTTACAGCAGTTTGCGTGGCAAAGCCATCGCTGGTGCGCGTGGCAATGCGCAAGCCATGATCTTTGCCCAGTCAATGGAACCTGAATTGATTTCGATTGCCGGTGTTTACCGCACCAGTGAAAATCCACTCCCGGTAGAGGTGTCTGGCTTGCCTGCCCAAGTTTGTCTGCAATCTGGCCCTGATGGCGACAAATTATTGATTTCGCCTCTTAAACCCTGAATTTGCTTTTACCCTAGTCCTAGAAAGAAAACCCCATGGCAAAAATCGTCGTAGTCACTTCCGGCAAAGGCGGCGTTGGTAAAACCACGACCAGCGCCAGTTTCGCCACTGGCCTGGCTTTGAAAGGCTTCAAAACAGCCGTCATCGACTTTGATGTGGGCTTGCGCAACCTGGACCTGATCATGGGCTGTGAGCGCCGTGTGGTGTATGACCTGATCAACGTGATTCAGGGTGAAGCCAATTTGAACCAGGCCTTGATCAAGGACAAGCAGTGCAGCAATCTGTTTGTGCTGGCCGCATCGCAAACCCGTGACAAAGAAGCCTTGTCACAAGAAGGCGTTGAAAAAGTCCTCAACGACTTGAGCGACATGGGTTTCGAATACATCGTTTGTGATTCTCCCGCCGGCATCGAAACTGGCGCCTTGATGGCCATGCACTTTGCCGATGAAGCTTTGGTGGTGACCAACCCTGAAGTGTCTTCGGTGCGCGATTCGGACCGCATTTTGGGCATGCTGGGCAGCAAAACCAAGCGGGCCATTGAAGGCCTCGAGCCCATCAAGGAGCATTTGCTGATCACCCGCTACAACCCCAACCGTGTGGAAGACGGTCAGATGTTGTCTTTGCAGGATATTCAAGATATTTTGCGCATCAAATTGTTGGGCGTGATTCCTGAAAGTGACAACGTTTTGCAAGCATCCAACCAGGGTACGCCTGCCATCCACATGGACAACAGCGATGTCTCGGAAGCTTACAAAGATGTGATCGATCGGTTCTTGGGCGAAGACAAGCCGATGCGTTTCACAGAAGCCGAAAAACCCAGCTTCCTGAAACGTCTTTTCGGAGGCAAGTGAACCATGTCATTTCTTTCTTTCTTGTTGGGCGAAAAGAAGAAAACCGCCAACGTCGCTAAGGAACGGTTACAGATCATCTTGGCGCATGAGCGCAGTGGTCGCAACGCCGCAGAGCCAGATTACCTGCCCGATTTGCAACGTGAATTGGTGGCGGTGATCAGCAAATACATCAAGATCAATCCCGATGACATCAAGGTCAACTTGGAGCGTCAGGACAACCTCGAAGTTTTGGAAGTCAAGATCGAGCTGCCAGACGCGCGTTGATCTTTTCACAGGCTTTGAGAGCCCGCTTTTGCAAGGCCACCGCGAGGTGGCCTTGTTCATTTCAGCTTGTCTTGAGTGAGTCCCACAGGGCTTTTGCCGCCAACCTGTTGCGCTCTTTCACGTGGCCAAAACCTTTGATGTTTTCGGCCACTTGCGCCACCTTCACTGCGTGTGCATGTGTGTCTGCGCTCAATGAGGCCAGCACATGTTCCACGTGCTGCATGTATTCACTGACCAAGGCGCGTTCATCTTGGCGCTCGCGTGTGTAGCCAAACACATCGAAGGGGGTGCCGCGCAAGCCCTTGAGCTTGGCCAAGGCTTTGAAGGCCATCAGCACCACGGGACCCAACTTCTGTTTGACCAGTTCGCCTTTGGCATTGCGCTTGGCCAGCAGCGGTGGTGCCAAGTGGTAATGCACTTTGAAGTCGCCTTCAAAACTGTCTTTTATGCGTTCAAGAAATTGTGTTTGCGTGTGCAGACGGGCCACTTCGTATTCGTCTTTGTAGGCCATCAATTTGTAGAGTTGACGCGCCACAGTCTCACTCAGCAAAGTTTTGCCCAAGGGGGCTTCTGCGGCTTTGACCCGATCGACGAAGCGGGCATAGCGCTGAGCGTAAGCCGTATCTTGGTAATCGCTCAGTCGAGCGATGCGGTTTTTCACCAGATCATCGAGACTTTCGCGTTTTTTGAACTGAATGGTTTGTGCAGGTTGGATTTTTTGCATCAACACATCCAGGTGGTGCGCTGCGTGCCGACCCCACTCAAAGGCGGTCAGGTTGTTTTGCACGGCCACCTCGTTCAGTTCGATGGCACGCACCAAAGATTCACGGTGCATCGGGATCCAACCCTTTTGCCACGCAAAGCCCAAGATCATCGGGTTCACATAAATCGTGTCACCCATCAGCTGTTTGGCCAAGGCATCGGCATCGAAAGCGCTGACCCCAGCCGTGCCGACTTGGCGGCTGATTTCGGCCAGACATTGCTCAGACGGATTTTGCCAATTGCCGTTCTTCACAAACGCTGCCGTGGGGGTGCTGCTGCTGTTGAGCGCCACATGTGTGCGCCCTTCGCGCATGCGCAG
Organism: Limnohabitans lacus; assembly: GCF_030053395.1. Classification (GTDB taxonomy): domain Bacteria; phylum Pseudomonadota; class Gammaproteobacteria; order Burkholderiales; family Burkholderiaceae_C; genus Limnohabitans_A; species Limnohabitans_A lacus. Next base: position 352,710 of record NZ_JASGBH010000002.1, read on the forward strand.
CAAGGTTTCTTTGGAAGCGGTCACGATCGGATCGCATCCCAAAATCACATCGGCTGCCGCCATGCTCACGCGGGTCGTGCGGATGTCGTTTTGGTGATTGGCCACCAAGATGTGGCTCCAGGTGGCACCGCCTTTTTGGGCCAGACCGGCTGCGTCTTGCGTGACGATGCCTTTGCCTTCGATGTGTGCGGCCATGCCCAGCAATTGACCGATGGTGATGACGCCTGTGCCACCCACGCCGGCCACCACGGTGCCCCAGGGGTGGGTGGTGTCGGGCAGCATGGGTTCGGGCAATGCGCCCAATTCTGCGGGCGACAGTGCGGGGCCAGTTTTGCCGGACTTCTTCTTGAATTGACCGCCTTCCACTGTGACAAAACTGGGGCAAAAGCCCTTGAGGCAGCTGGTGTCCTTGTTGCAAGTGCTTTGGTTGATGGTGCGCTTGCGGCCGAGTTCGGTTTCCAGAGGCTCCACCGACAGGCAGTTCGATTGCACACCGCAGTCACCACAACCTTCGCAGACTTCTTCATTGATCATGACCCGAACCGCAGGATCGACCATGGTGCCGCGCTTGCGGCGGCGACGCTTTTCGGTGGCACAGGTTTGGTCGTAAATGATGACGGTGGTGCCTTGGATCTCGCGCATCTCGCGCTGGATGCGGTCCAGCTCATCGCGGTGGAAGACGCGCACACCCTCGGCCAAAGCCACACCGTCGTATTTGAAGGGCTCATCGGTGACGACCACGATGCGTTGAGCCCCTTCGGCCTTCATGCTCATGGCAATTTGAACCACGCTGTGGCCCTCGGGGCGCTCGCCCACTTGCTGCCCACCGGTCATGGCCACGGCATCGTTGTAGAGGATTTTGTAGGTGATGTTCACACCTGAGGCCACGCTTTGGCGAACCGCCAAGATGCCGCTGTGGAAGTAAGTGCCATCGCCGATGTTGGCAAAGATGTGCTGGTCGGTGCAAAACGGTTGTTGGCCGCTCCATGGCACCCCTTCGCCACCCATTTGGGTAAAGCCCGTGGTGCTGCGGTCCATCCACAAGCTCATGAAGTGACAGCCAATGCCCGCCATCGCGCGTGAGCCTTCAGGCACTTTGGTGGAGGTGTTGTGGGGGCATCCCGAGCAAAACCAAGGTTGGCGCTCGGTGGCGGCGCCGAGCAGTTGGACTTCCATCGCGCTTTCTTTGGCGTCCAAAATGGCCAGATGGGCGTTGATCTGAGCCGTTGTGTCGTTATCAATGCCCAATTTTTTCAGCCGCTTGGCGATGGCTCGGGCAATGATGGCGGGTGTCAAATCGGCGTTGGCGCGCAAGAGTTTGCGCTCGCTGGGGTTGGGGTTGGACCATTCACCACCCGAGAGGTCGCCGTCGCCTTCGTCGAATTTGCCCAAGATGTTGGGCCGCACATCGTCGCGCCAGTTGTAGAGCTCTTCTTTGAGTTGGTATTCGATGACTTGGCGTTTTTCTTCGACCACCAAGATCTCGCGCAGACCGGTGGCAAATTCGCGGGTGGTTTGGGCCTCCAGTGGCCACACCACGTTGACCTTGTGCAAACGGATGCCCAACTGTCGGCATCGGTCGTCATCCAGCCCCAAATCCAACAAGGCTTGTCGGGTGTCGTTGTAGGCTTTGCCGCTGGCGATCAGGCCAAAACGGTCGTTGGCCCCCTCGATCACGTTGTGGTTGAGGCGGTTGGCGCGGATGTAGGCCAGTGCGGCGTACCACTTGTAATCGAACAAGCGAGCTTCTTGTTCCAGCGCGGTGTCTGGCCAGCGGATGTGCACGCCACCTGGTGGCATGACGAATTCGGGCAGCACGATCTGCACGCGCTCGGGGTCGATGTGGGCGGTGGCGCTGGATTCCACAATCTCTTGGATGGTTTTCATGCCCGACCAGATGCCTGCAAAGCGGCTCAGGGCCAGCGCATGCAGGCCTTGGTCGAGGATGTCCTGCACGCTGGCCGGGAAAAACACCGGCAGGCCGCAGGCTTTGAAGATGTGGTCGCTTTGGTGCGCTGCGGTGGAGCTCTTGGCTACGTGGTCGTCACCAGCCACTGCCAACACGCCGCCCCAGGGCGTGGTGCCTGCCATGTTGGCGTGTTTGAAGACGTCTGAGCAGCGGTCAACCCCCGGGCCTTTGCCGTACCAGATGCCAAACACGCCATCGAACTTGTTGGTGCCGGGGGGCGCAAAGCCCAATTGCTGTGTGCCCCACAAAGCGGTGGCGGCCAGTTCTTCGTTCACGCCGGGTTGGAAGACGATGTTTTGGGCTTTCAGGTGGTCTTTGGCTTTCCACAGCGACTGGTCATAGCTGCCCAATGGCGAGCCACGGTAGCCACTGATGAAACCGGCGGTGTTTTTGCCTTGCAAGGCGTCGCGTTGGCGCTGCAGCATGGGCAGCTTGACCAGGGCCTGTACCCCGCTCATGAAGGCCCGTCCGACATCGAGGCTGTACTTGTCGTCCAGCGTCACCGTCTCCAGCGCTTGGCGGATTGAATCGGGTAATGGTGCGTTCATGGGGCGCGTCCTGCAAATGAAGTTCAAAGTCAGTGTAGTGCGCACCCGCCGACAGGTGCTTGCTTTATGCGACAGGATTTCCCCTATGATTTGAAAGAATCTTGCGCAATAATCGTTTTTATGGAAACGATGGATAAATTTGACTGGGCGATCTTGAATGAACTGCAAAAAGACGGCCGCTTGACGAATGCCGAATTGGCGCAACGTGTGGGCTTGTCGGCAGCGCCTTGCTGGCGGCGGGTCAGGGCCTTGGAAGAGTCGGGCGTGATCAAGGGTTACCGTGCCGAGATCGACCGCCACAAGGTGGGCCTGGATGTGTTCGCCTTTGTTCGGTTGGATGCCGAGCGCAACCGGGGCGATGTGACCCGCCAATTGGAAGAAGCCATCCTCAAGATCCCGGAGGTCATTTCTTGCCATTACATCAGCGGCACCGGCACTTTTGAATTGCAGGTGGTCAGCAAGGACCTCAACACCTTCAGCCAGTTTGCCCGCGATGTGCTGATCAACCTGCCCAATGTGAAAGACCTGCACACCAGCTTTTCATTGGGCGAGGTCAAGGCTGTGGGCGCTTTGCCCCTGAAGTCTTAGGGCGTGGATCCTTCTGGGGTGTGCCTGTAAAATCAGCAGATTCAGCCGACCCCGTGGCAGGGCGGCCCACGGCGCAGGCGGCGCCCAATTCATTGGCCTTTTCAAGAGGCGGACACTCATGCTTTACCCACAAGAATTCGACGTGATCGTGGTCGGCGGCGGCCATGCCGGTACCGAAGCCGCACTGGCGGCGGCCCGCATGGGCAGCAAGACGCTCTTGCTGAGCCACAACATCGAGACCCTGGGGCAGATGAGCTGCAACCCCAGTATTGGCGGCATCGGCAAGGGGCACTTGGTCAAAGAGGTCGATGCATTGGGCGGCGCCATGGCGCTGGCCACGGACGAGGGTGGTATCCAGTTCCGCATCCTCAACAGCTCCAAAGGCCCGGCCGTGCGTGCCACCCGTGCGCAGGCCGATCGCATCCTCTACAAAGCCGCTATCCGCCGCATGCTGGAGAACCAGCCGAATCTGTGGCTGTTTCAGCAAGCCGTGGATGACCTGATGGTTGAGGGCGACCGTGTGGTGGGTGCCGTCACACAAGTCGGTATCCGCTTCCGTTCGCGCACCGTGGTCTTGACGGCTGGCACCTTCTTGGACGGCAAGATCCATGTGGGCTTGCAAAACTATTCGGCCGGCCGGGCAGGGGACCCGCCTGCGGTCAGTTTGTCGGCCCGTTTGAAAGAACTGAAGTTGCCGCAAGGGCGCTTGAAGACCGGGACACCGCCGCGCCTGGATGGCCGCACCATCGACTTTTCCAGGTGCTCGGAGCAACCGGGCGATGGCATGCCCGGCGGCATGAACCCCGATGGTGGCGTGCCGGTGTTCAGCTTCATGGGCAAAGCCGCCATGCACCCCGAACAAATGCCTTGCTGGATCACCCACACCAATGAGCGCACGCACGAGATCATCCGATCTGGCTTTGACCGCAGCCCCATGTTCACCGGCAAGATCGAGGGCGTGGGGCCACGCTATTGCCCCAGCGTGGAAGACAAAATCAACCGTTTTGCCGACAAAGACAGCCACCAGATTTTTCTGGAGCCCGAGGGCCTGACGACGCACGAGTATTACCCCAACGGCATCTCGACCAGCTTGCCTTTTGACATCCAGTACGACCTGGTGCGCTCGATGAAGGGTTTGGAAAACTGCCACATCTTGCGTCCCGGTTACGCCATCGAATACGACTACTTTGACCCGCGCGAACTCAAAAGCAGTTTCGAGACCAAGCAGATCCACGGCTTGTTTTTTGCAGGCCAGATCAATGGCACCACGGGGTACGAAGAGGCGGCAGCCCAGGGCTTGTTCGCCGGCATCAACGCCGCCTTGCAGTGCCGTGGCGAAGCGGCATGGACACCCAGCCGCGACCAAGCTTACTTGGGCGTGTTGGTGGACGACCTCATCACCAAGGGCGTGACCGAGCCCTACCGCATGTTCACCAGCCGCGCCGAGTTCCGTCTGCAACTGCGTGAAGACAATGCCGACATGCGCTTGACCGAAGTGGGTCGCCAGATGGGCTTGGTGGACGATGCGCGTTGGGATGCCTTCAGCCGCAAGCGCGATGCTGTTTCACGTGAAACAGAGCGCCTCAAAGCTTCTTGGGTGAACCCCCGCAACCTGCCTGTCGAAGAATCGGTGCGAGTGTTGGGCAAAGCCATCGACCACGAATACAACCTGTTTGACCTGCTGCGTCGCCCGAATGTGTCCTATCAAGCCCTGATGGACATGGATGGCGGCAAACATGCCAGCGCTGATGTTTCACGTGAAACGCTGGGTGATTTGAGCGAGTCGGTCATTGAGCAGGTTGAGATCGCGGCCAAGTATTCGGGCTACATCGATCGCCAAAAGGGCGAGGTGGAGCGTGCCGCTTATTACGAAAACCTGCGTCTGCCGGAAAGCTTGGATTACATGCAGGTCTCTGCCTTGTCCATCGAGGCACGGCAAAAACTGGCCAAGCACCGCCCCGAGACACTGGGTCAGGCTTCCCGCATCTCGGGCATCACCCCGGCGTCGGTCTCTTTGTTGCTGATTCACCTGAAGAAGGGTGGCTTCAAAGGCTTCTTGTCGCAGGCAGAGGATCAAGTGGCATGATGGATTTGGCGGCAGGCTTGCGTGAGGGCGTTCAGGCCTTGGGTTTGGACTTGTCGGCTGATAAGCAGCGGCAACTGTTGGACTACATGGGCTTGATCCAAAAATGGAACAAGGTCTACAACCTGACGGCTTTGCGAGATCCGGCGGACATGCTCAGCCACCATTTGCTCGACAGCTTGACGGCCATTGCACCTTTGGCCAGGCACACGCAGTGCAGGCCGGTGCGCGTGTTGGATGTGGGCTCGGGCGGCGGTCTACCCGGCGTGGTCTTGGCGATATGCATGCCCGAGCTGGAGGTGCGTTGCGTCGACACCGTGGCCAAAAAGGCGGCCTTTGTCCAGCAGGTGGCCGTGAGCCTCAAGCTGGCCAACTTGCGCGGCATTCACGCGCGGGTGGAGTCCTTGACCGAGCCCTTCGATGTGATTTGCTCCCGTGCCTTTGCCTCACTGCCTGACTTTGTGACCTGGTCTCGTTCTGCCTTGGCCGAGGATGGCGTGTGGATGGCCATGAAGGGCAAACACCCCCAAGAAGAAATCGATGCGCTGCCTGCGGGCGTGAAAGTGTTTCACGTGGAACCTTTGACCGTGCCTGGCCTGGATGTGGAGCGGTGCATGGTATGGATGAGGCCAGATGCGGCGTAATTGAAAGCGTGTTTCACGTGAAACACAATGCGCCGTGGATCCTAGAGAACGCATCACGTACACTCGTCACATCCCCCTGAAAGTGCAGACATGTTTGGAATCTCGGATTACGGCGCATTTGCTGCAGCGTTTATCCTTCTTTTGTTCTTGCCTGGCCCTGGCAACTTGGCCTTGATCAGCTCGGCCAGCAGGGGGGGGTTATCGGGTGGTTTGGCCTCTGTTTTGGGCCTGCTTTTGGGTGATCAGATTTTGTTGTGGCTCACGGTGGCTGGTGTGGCTGCCATGCTCAAAACAAACCTACCCTTGTTCATGGTTTTGCAGTGGTTGGGTGCAGCTTACTTGGCTTGGTTGGGCTACAAGATGGTTGTGGCCAAGCCCGGCGAAGGCCCACATATTCAGATCACGCCAGGGCACTACTTCAAGGAAACCATGTTCATCACCTTGCTCAACCCCAAGGCGATCATGTTTTACTTTGCATTTTTCCCCCAATTTATTGACCCGGTAAATCACCAGGGTTGGGTCACTTTTGCTGTGATGGCCATGACGATTGCCGTTCTGGGTTTTGTTTATTGTTTTGGTGTGGTCTTGATCACCCACTATATGGCAGAACGTATTCGGGCCAATCCCAAATTTTCGGGTTTTCTGCAAAAGCTGGCAGGTTTTTGCCTGATCGGTTTTGGCCTCAAGATGGCCTTGTCCAAATAATCACCAGAGTCAGCACCAATGGCCAAAATCTTCTGCATTGCCAACCAAAAAGGCGGCGTCGGCAAAACCACCACCACCGTCAACCTGGCCGCTGGCCTGGCCAAAGTGGGGCAGCGCGTGTTGCTGGTGGACCTGGACCCTCAAGGCAACGCCACCATGGGCTCGGGCATCGACAAGCGCAGTGTCGAACTCAGCGTTTACGACGTGCTTTTGGAGTCGGCCTCTATCAAGGAGGCCGCTGTGAAAGCCGACAAGTGCGGTTACGACGTGCTCAGCGCCAACCGCGAACTGGCGGGTGCCGAGGTGGAGTTGGTGGATTTGGAACACCGCGACCAGCGCCTCAAAATGGCCTTGGCTGCGGTCGAAGGCGACTACGACTTTGTGTTGATCGATTGCCCACCATCCCTGTCTATGCTGACCCTCAACGGCTTGTGTTCGGCCCATGGCGTCATCGTGCCCATGCAGTGCGAGTATTTCGCGCTCGAAGGCCTGACGGATCTGGTCAACACCATCAAACAGGTGCACGCCAACCTCAACAAGGACCTCAAGATCATCGGCTTGCTGCGGGTCATGTTCGATCCGCGCATCACCTTGCAGCAACAAGTCAGCGACCAGCTCAAGGCCCACTTTGGTGACAAGGTGTTCAATGCTGTCATTCCGCGCAATGTGCGTTTGGCAGAAGCGCCCAGCTATGGCTTGCCCGGCGTGGTGTTTGATGCATCGGCCAAGGGCAGCCAAGCCTATGTGGAGTTTGCCCGTGAGCTGGTGCTTCGGGCGCCCACCCTTTGAGCATGAGTGCCACCGTTTTGATCTTGCCGGGCTGGCAGGGCAGTGGCCCTGAGCATTGGCAAATGCTGTGGGCTCAGCGTCATGGTCATGCCGTGGTTGCGCAAAACGATTGGCAAAGGCCCCGTCGTGGAGACTGGCTGGCACGATTGGACGAAGTCGTCATCGATACGCCCGGCCCGCTGGTGTTGGCCGCCCACAGTCTGGGGTGCATTCAGGTGGCGGTTTGGGCGACTGTGTCGCGGCACACGGCGCGCGTCAGGGGTGCTTTGCTGGTGGCTCCTGGCGATGTCGAAACGCCGGAGCTGAAAGAGCAGTTGCCTGGCTGGCAGCCCATCGTGCGCCAGCCTTTGCCTTTTCAAAGCATTGTCGTGGGCAGTCAGAACGACCCTTTTTGCCGCGTTGAACGTGCCCAAGCTTTGGCGCAAGACTGGGGCGCCCAATGGGTGGATCTGGGCATGGCCGGGCACATCAACGCTGAATCATCGCTGGGCGATTGGCCAGAGGGCCACACGCTTTTGCAAACACTCATGAAGGAATGACCATGGTCACCAAAAAACCCAAGGGCCTCGGGCGCGGACTCGAAGCCCTGTTGGGACCCAAAGTTGAAGACGCACCTGCGGCTTCAAGCGCCGCGAACACCGGTGTGCCCTCCCAGCTCAAACTCGAACAAATGGTGGCGGGCATGTACCAGCCGCGCACCCGCATGGACGAGGGGGCGCTTTATGAGTTGGCCGAGTCGATCAAGGCCCAAGGCATCATGCAGCCAATTTTGGTGCGCCTGCTGACCGATGGGGAGAATGCGGGCAAGTACGAGATCATTGCGGGTGAACGGCGGTTTCGCGCCAGCAAGCTGGCGGGCTTGGAGAGCGTGCCTGTGCTGGTGCGTGATGTGCCCAACGAGGCGGCCGCAGCCATGGCGCTGATTGAGAACATCCAGCGCGAAGACCTGAACCCTCTGGAAGAAGCCCAAGGCCTGCAACGCTTGATAAAAGAGTTTGGGCTCACTCACGAAACGGCAGCCCAAGCCGTCGGCCGCTCGCGCAGTGCCGCCAGCAACCTCTTGCGCTTGTTGAATTTGGCCGACCCGGTCCAGACCATGCTCATGGCGGGCGATCTGGACATGGGCCATGCCCGTGCCTTGTTGGCCTTGGACAAGGCCGCCCAAATCACCGCCGGTAACCAGATCGCCGCCAAAAAACTGTCGGTGCGCGAAGCCGAGAGCTTGGTCAAAAAACTCAGCGCCGAGTTCAACCTGGTGCACCAAAAGCCCAAGAAAGAGAAATCTCGCGACATCCGCCGCGTGGAAGAAGAACTGTCCGACTTGCTCATGGCCGAAGTCGAGGTGCGGGTCAAAAAACGCGTCAAGCGCCTGGGCAAAATCGAGGAAATGGGCGAGTTGAGTATTCAGTTCGGATCACTGGACGAGCTCAACGGGCTGATCGAAAAACTGCGCAGATAACAGCACCATGGCAATTGCAGGGCTCATCGAACGGATGACTGGCTTTGCCGGAGAGGAGGACTCGCGCCACTTCCGGCGAAAGCTGCTGGTCATTTATTTGTTGGCCGTGGGTTTGACGTCGCTCGTCTTTTATTTGATTCCGCCAGGCTATTACGACCGCAATGCCAATCTGGCGGTTTCTTTGTTGACACTGATGATGTTGCCTTGGGTCAGGGTGCGATCTGGTTTGATTCCTTTGACGCATCTGCTGACCATGATCAGTTTGGCCTTGGTCACCTACATCGCCAGCCAATCAGGAGGCATCAACTCCTCGGCATTGGTGTGGCTCAACGTTCTGGCTGTTCCGGTTCTCATGTTGGATGGTCCCCGTGCGGCGGTGGTGTGGATCTTGGTGATCCTGTCAACCATCCTGGGGCTTTTGATGTGTACGCAATGGGGCTTGTTCGACAGCCACATCCACATCACGCAGCAGGCGGTGCCTTGGGCATTCATGAACCAAGCCTTGGCCATGGGCAATTTGATGCTGGCTGTACGACTGTATGAGTATTTGCACGACCAGCAAATGGGCCAACTTGAAGAGCGCAATCTGGAGTTGCAAAACACCCACCATGCTTTGCTGCAGGCACAGGCCCACAAGGACGAGTTTGTCGCGGCGGTTGGGCATGAGCTGCGCACACCCATGAATGCGATTTTGGGCTTCAATGGTGTTTTGCGACAAGAATTGGCAGACCATCCTGAGCAAGTGGAAGTGGTGGACCACATCCGTCGCTCGACTGGGCATTTGCTTCAGGTGGTCAATGACATTCTTGATTTTTCTCAGCTGCAGGCGGGCAAACTGGTTTTGCACCACGAAGATTTCAAACTTCAGAACTTGATGACCGAGGCGCTGCAAACAGACGCCGAAAAAGCCCGAAACAAAGGGCTTGATTGGGGTGGGCAGCTGGACCCCGCATTGCCCCTTCACGTGAATGCGGACCGCTCGCGCTTGTTGCAAATATTGCGCAACCTCTTGAGCAATGCGCTCAAATTCACAGACCAAGGCCATGTTCGATTGAGCATTTGCGCTGGCGACGGCCGCATGCATTTTGAAATTAGCGATACAGGTCGTGGCATTGCGCCAGACCAGCAAGCGGTCATTTTCAAACGGTTTGAACACGCCGATATGCAGACCACGCGCACCTATGGCGGCACGGGCTTGGGGCTGTCCATTTGCGAAAAGTTGGTGCAGCTGCATGGTGGACAAATTGGTGTGCGCAGTCAGGAGGGGGAGGGGGCCACTTTCTGGTTCGACATTCCTTTGCAGGAAGCCAAAGAAACATCAAACCATGAGCCGTCAGAGGCACGCTTGTCTGAAGATGAAGCCTTGCAGATTCTGGTGGTCGATGACAACGCGATGAATTTGATGGTGGCACGCTTGCAACTTCAAAAGTGCTGGCCGCAAGCCACCATCGTGACCTGTGAAACCGCAGCCCAAGCGCTGCTTGTTTTGGATGAGCAGGGCTTTGATGTGGCACTGGTGGACATGGTCATGCCCGACATGGATGGCATGGCCTTGACCCACCACGTGAGGCAACGGTTTCCCGCCATGACCCGCAGCATGCCCATCATCGCGTTGACGGCCAACACCCATCCGGTGGATCGACAACGTTGCCTGGACGCGGGCATGGACGATGTGTTGGACAAGCCGATAGATTTGCAAACACTGGTGCGTTGCGTCAGTCGCCATGTTCTGAAAGCGCGAGGCTGAACATGCCAATCAATAGCCTTTATCAGCGTGCTTTGGGCTGGCTGGTAGACCGACTACCCGTCGCATACCGCGAAGGCAAAATGCCTTATGTCGTGTTTTTTGTCGGCATGGTCATCACCATCTTGTTGGTGTATTCGGCCATCAGCCCTTACCACAATGCGACCCCCCTGTTTTTGTCGATGTCCGCGTGGTTGGTCCTGCTTTTGGTGCTGTACAACTACGGCATGCCCTTGTCATGGGGCGTTCACCTGGGCACGGCTGCAGGCGCTTGTGTTTTGGCCTATGCAGTCTGGAATGCAGGCGGTATTTTTTCGCCGCGTCTGACCTGGTTGTTGATCCTTCCCTTGACGCCGTTCTACGTCATCAGCCGCCGTGCTGGCTTGGTGTGGCTGGGTTTGGTGTGGTTGGGTCAGTCGGCCATGGCCTTGGCCAATTACCAGGCCTGGGGGCCCGCTTTTGAGCTCGGCCCAGAGCATGCGATTTCATCTTGGGTGACCTTCAGTCTGGTCACAGGCATGTTGATCATCGTGCCGCTCATCTATGACCGCAAACATGTGATCGCCCTGAAAAGAAGCTTGCGCTATCAGCATGAGCTGGAGGCCAAACGCCAAGAGTTGGAACTCACCTTGCAAACGCGTGAGCACTTCATTGCCACGGTGAGCCATGAGCTGCGCACGCCCATGAACGCCATCCTTGGCTTCAACGCCTTGCTGCTGTCCACGGTCGAGGGCAAGCCCGAAGCGCTCAAAGTGCTCAACCACACCCGCCAGTCGGCCGATCACCTGATGACGGTGATCAACGACATCCTTGACTACTCGCAATTGCAGGCTGGCAAGTTGGTCGTCCAGCCCGAAACCTTTGAGCTGCGCCGCGTGGCCGAACACGCATTCGAGCTTTTCAAACCGCGCGTCAACAGCATGGAGCTGCATTACCGCATCGAACTGGACGAACAGCTGCCCGGCTGGGTCCACACCGATCGCCACCGCCTGATGCAGGTCTTGGTCAATTTGCTCGGCAATGCGCTCAAGTTCACCCATCAGGGCTCGGTCGTGTTGCGCGTGCAGTGGCAAAACCCCGGGGTGCTGTTTTCGGTTGAGGACACGGGTATCGGCATACCCACGGCGCGGCAGCCCCACATCTTCAATCGCTTCAGCCAGGCCGAAGACGACACCCAAGCCCGCTACGGTGGCAATGGCCTTGGCCTGGCCATCTCTCAAAAGTTGGCGCACTTGCTGGAGGGCGACATTGGCTTTGAGAGTGAACCCGGCCATGGCTCACGGTTTTGGCTGCGCTTGCCCCTTGCCGAGGTGCCTGCACCGGAACAGAAAAAAACCAGCCTCAAACTCGAGATTCAAACCGCGCAGATGCCATGGCGGTTTTTGGTCGTTGACGATCACCCCATCAACCGTTTGCTCGTCAAGAAGGTTTTGCAAAGCGCTTGGTCTGAATGCACGGTTCTGGAAGCCGTCAATGGTCAGGATGCACTCAAGATCTTGCACGCACAAGACGTGGACTTGGTGTTCATGGACATGGTCATGCCCGTCATGGACGGCATTGCCGCCACGGCCGCTTTGAGGGCGGACAGCAAGCCCCAAGTGAGCCGCGTGCCCGTGCTGGGCCTGACGGCCAACGTCAATCCGCAGGATCTGGACCGATTCAGGGCCGCGGGACTCAACGACGTCATGCTCAAACCGTTTGAGCCGACAGCCTTGTGCGGGTTGATTGAACGGTTGTTGCCCACCGCCTGAAACGACCGATTTCCTCAAAATCGAGGAGAGGGCAAACCCGAAGCGTCCTGCAGCGCCTAGGTGTGTAGTATTCTTGACAAATTCAAACCAAAGAATGCAAACATGTACCTGGGTGCAAAACAGACGAATTTGCTCGGTCAGATCATGCAGACACTGGCCGAGCCCCATGAGGAGAAAGAAATCCGAGAAATCATGGGCGATTTGGTCATGCAGTTGCTGGGGGCGCAGTATTACGCCAGCTTTGTTTGGCAGCCAGGTTCCTTGAGCTTTGCACAGCCCATTCAGATCAACATGGATCCGATGAATCTGCGTGCTTATGAAAGCTACTACCAGTTTCACGACCCCATCACGCCCATGATGCAGCGCTATCAGGTGGCGGTGCGGGCCACCGATGTGCTGCCAATGGAGGCGCTCCAAAAAACCGAGTTCTTCAATGATTTCCTGAACAAGGACGGCTTGTACTGGGGCGTGAACCTCTATGCTTGGCACCAGGGGCAAAACCTGGGCGACATGCGCATTTGGCGTGACAAGCGCAGGGACAATTTCACCGCGGACGAATTGCGCCTGCTGGACATGTTGCAGCCGGCTTTTGTGACGGCGTTGGCCCGCGCACAACGAAGCCAAACGTCCGAGTCCATGACGTTGAACTACTTGTCACAGCGCCTGACATCGCGCGAGCAGGACACCGCCCGTCTGCTCATGCTGGGCATGACCGACAAGGAAATTGCCCGCGCACTTGACATTTCCACCACCACCGTGCGCACCCACCTCGAAAACGCATTCCGCAAAGTCGGGGTCAACAACCGCGCCGCTTTGGTCCACAAACTCAGACCGTGAGCACCAGCCGCGCCTCCTGAAGATCAAGGATGGTGGTGCGCAGGGGGCCTCTCTAGCATGGATTCAACGTCAATCAAGGCGTTGTAACCAGAAACGGAGACCCTTATGAACACAAACACTTCCCGTCGGAATTTCTTCAAAAACACCACAGCCGTGTCGGCTGCGGCCATGCTCGGAGGCGTTGGCGCAGGCTTGACGGCTTGTGGCGGTGACAGCACTTACACCCCCGAAGATCCTTTGCTGGCCTTGACCGCCACACAGGTGGTCGCCAACATCAAAAATGGCACGCTCAAGGCCGAGACCTACATGAGCACCATGATCGCCCGCGCCAAAGCCGCCAGCGGCCTGAACGCCATGATCTTCTTGAACGAAACTGCCGCATTGGCTGCAGCCAAAAAAGTCGACGCCGACCGCGCCGCTGGTAAGACACTCGGTGCATTGGCTGGCCTGCCCATTGTCGTCAAAGACAACATCAACACCAAAGACATGAAGACAACAGGGGGGACGCCTTCATTGCGTAACCATCAACCCAAAAAGAATGCACCCTCCTTGCAAAAACTCATCGATGCAGGCGCGATTGTTTTGGGCAAATCTAACCTTCACGAGTGGGCTTTCGGCATCACCAACACCAACTTCTTCCTGAGCACTGACCAGTCAGACGCTGCAGCACGTCCCTGCAAGAACCCCTACGACAACACACGCATCCCCGGTGGCTCCTCGGGCGGCACGGCGGTGGCCATCGCGGCACGTTTTGCGCCTGCAGGCCTGGGAACCGACACCGGGGGCTCGACCCGGATTCCTGCTGCCTTTTGCGGCATCGCCGGTTTCCGGCCTTCTGTCGGCGACGGTGCCAACAAGGGTCGCCGCTATCTCGACACGGTGACCGACGCCTTGCCGATCAGCACCACACGCGATACCGTCGGTCCCATGGCCCGCACCGTGGCCGATCTGGCATTGCTCGATGCCGTCATCACCGGTGGTGAAGTACCCCCGGCCAAGTCCCTCAAGGGCTTGAAAGTGGGCATACCTGCTGCTTTCTGGACCGACCTGGATGACAGCGTCAGAACGGTGGCTGAAGCTGCCAAGAAAAAGCTAGCCGATGCGGGTGTGGTGTTTGTGGACAAAGACCTGGAGGGCATCATCGCGCTCAATGACGCGATTTCTTTCCCGATTGCATTGCATGAACCCATCGACGCAATCCCGAAATACTTTGCCAGCCCAGACAACGCGCCAGCACGCACTGTCAAAGAAATCAGGGAACAGATCGTCAGTCCAGATGTAGCTGGGGCATTTAGCTTCTTCAACGATGACGACCTTCGAATCATTGATGGAAAACCTACAGCGCCATTCAACAAAGCTAATTTCGCAACGGCATATGCAGGCATCATGGCTTCCGATGGTGGCCGCGTACAACTGCAAAAGCTCTACAAAGACTACTTTGCGGCACAAGGTGTGGAGTGTGTGTTGTTCCCAACGACCCTCTTGGCTGCGCCCAAGATCGATGCAGCGGCAGGCTCCAGCTCAGGAAAACTCCCCTACACCGTGGGCGGTGTCGCAAAGCAAACCGCACGCGACACCTTTGGCACCTGTATTTTCAACACCGACCCTTGCACCAATGCTGGCCTTCCTAGCTTGTCTATCCCGGCAGGCCTGACAGCAGCAGGCTTGCCCGTGGGCATGGAGATCGACGGCCCCTTGGGCTCAGACACCAACTTGTTGGCCATCGGCATGGCCATGGAAGCGGTGTGGGGTTCGGTCAAGGCACCAGCGATCTGATGCCCTGACGTGCGCAAGGCCTGTGACCAGGCCTTGCGCAAGTTCACATCGAGAAAATCTTCCCCGGGTTCATGATGTTGTGCGGGTCCAGCGCCCGCTTGATGGTGCGCATCATGTCCACCGCGCCTTCGCCGGTTTCGGTGCGCAAAAAGTCCATCTTGTGCAGGCCGATGCCGTGCTCGCCGGTGCAGGTGCCACCCAAGCGCAGGGCGCGGCTGACCAGTTGCTGGTTCAAGGCTTCGGCGGTGGCGCATTCCTCGGGGTTGTTCGGGTCGATCAAATAGCCGAAGTGGAAGTTGCCGTCACCCACATGGCCGACCAAAAAGTAAGGCAGGCCGCTGGCATCGGTTTCGGTGATGGAGTCGAGCAGGCAATCGGCCAAGCGGCTGATGGGCACACAGGTGTCGGTGCTGATGGCGCGGCAACCAGGGCGGCTTTGCACAGCAGCAAAGTAGGCGTTGTGCCGCGCCGTCCACAAGCGGGTGCGTTCCTCGGGCGTGGTGGCCCATTCAAAGGCATTGCCACCGAATTCGCTGGCAATTTCTTGCACCGTCTCGGCTTGTTCTTTCACGCCCGCTGGCGAGCCGTGGAATTCCATCAGCAGCAGCGCCTCTTCGCGCAGGCCCAGCTTGGCATAGGCGTTGACCATGCGCACGGTGTTGTGGTCGATCAGCTCTACGCGGGCAATCGGCACGCCCAGTTGGATGGTCTGAATCACGGTGCGCACCGCCGCCTCGATGCTGGGGAAGGAGCAAATGGCCGCCGAGATGGCTTCTGGCAAGGGGTAAAGGCGCACGGTGATTTCGGTCATCACGCCCAGCGTGCCTTCGCTGCCCACCATCAGCCGCGTCAGGTCGTAACCGGCGCTCGATTTTTTGGCGCGGGTGCCGGTGCGGATGATCTCGCCCGACGAGGTGACCACTTCGAGCGCCAGCACGTTTTCGCGCATGGTGCCGTAGCGCACGGCGTTGGTGCCGCTGGCGCGCGTGGCGCTCATGCCGCCAATGGTGGCGTCCGCGCCCGGGTCGATCGGGAAGAACAGCCCGGTCGATTTGATTTCTTCGTTGAGCTGTTTGCGCGTCACGCCCGGCTGCACCGTCACCGTCAGGTCTTCGGCGTTGATGGACAGCACCTTGTTCATGCGCGTGAGGTCAATGCTGATGCCGCCTTGCACCGCCAGCAAATGGCCTTCGAGTGAAGAGCCCACACCGAATGGAATGACAGGCACCTTGTGCTCGGCGCACAGCTTCACGGCATCGGCCACGTCTTGGGTGTTCTCGGCAAACACCACCGCAGCCGGTGGCGGCACATGGGTGAAGGCCGACTCGTCGCGCCCATGCTGCTCGCGGATCACCAAGGCGGTCGAGCAGTTGTCACCAAAGCGGGCCTTGAGCGCCGTCAAAAAGGCTTCAGGCACAGCGCGCTGTGCGACTTCGGGGGCCAGGTGGGCGGCAGGGGTGGGGGCATTCATGGGGTGTCTCCTGGGCGGTGGCGCAGCCACCGGGGTGTCGAGTCAAGCAGTTTACGCCTGCGCGCCCCTGGCCGCTGTCCTTTGTCAGACAAGGCGAGGGGTCTTGGCCGACAATCCGTCTATATTCGAAACGATCGATCGACAGGACAGCTTCATGGGCAACCGACTCACACAAATCGCCACCCGCACCGGCGACAACGGCACCACCGGCCTGGGCAACAACCAGCGCGTGTCCAAAAACAGCCTGCGTGTGCATGCCATGGGCGAGGTGGACGAGCTCAACTCCAACATCGGCGTCTTGCTGTGCGAAGACATGCCCGCCGATGTGCGTGAGGTCTTGGTCGAAGTCCAGCACCAACTGTTCAATCTGGGCGGCGAGTTGTCCATTCCGGGCTTTGAGCTGCTCAAAGAAGAGGCGGTGACTGCTTTGGACGATGCCTTGGCCACTTACAACGCGCAGCTGCCCAAACTGGAAGAATTCATCTTGCCCGCAGGCACCCGTGGGGCCGCACTGGCCCATGTGTGCCGCACCGTGGCCCGCCGGGCCGAGCGCGCTTGTGTGGCGCTGGGCAACGAAGAGTCCATCAACGACACGCCTCGCCAGTACCTCAACCGTCTTTCAGATTTGATGTTTGTGCTCGCCCGTGTGCTCAACCGCATGAACGGCGGCGACGATGTGTACTGGAAAAGCCAGCGCATGAAGGGCTGAAGCCCCTGTGCGCACCTGTCACCTAGGTGCGTGTTTCAAGGGTTGTCGGGCGTGACAGCCGGGCACTGGCGCTGATACGCTCATTGCCATGAATACCGTTTCTTCGACCCCTGTCCCCTACGTCCCCCAGATCCGTCTGTACCAAAACTGGCTGCGCGACCAGCGTGGCCTCAGCTTTGAAAAGTACAACGACCTTTGGAAATGGTCGGTCAGTGATCTTGAAGGCTTTTGGCAAAGCATTTGGGACTATTTTGAGATGGCGTCCCCCACGCCGCACAAGGCCGCTTTGTCCAAAAACGCCATGCCCGGCGCGATTTGGTTCGACGGCGCCAAGACCAATTACGCCCACCAGGTGCTGCGCCATGTGCAAGCGGCCCATGCGGCCGGTTTTCAGGCGGTCATCAGCCACAACGAAAAAGGCCTGCGCCGCGAGATGAGCTGGCCCGAATTGCGCCGCCAGGTGGCCGCCTTGGCCCTGCACTTGCAGGCGCAAGGCGTGCAGCCCGGCGACCGCGTGGCCGCCTATTTGCCCAACATCCCCGAGGCCATGGTGGCCTTTTTGGCCACCGTCAGCGTGGGTGGCGTGTGGAGCATCTGCGCGCCCGACATGGGCACCAACGCCGTGCTCGACCGTTTCAAACAAATCGAGCCCAAGGTGCTGATCGCGGTGGACGGCGTCAGCTACGGCGGCCGCGACTTTGACCGCATGGCCGTGGTGCAGGAACTCAAAGACGCCCTGCCCAGCGTGCAGCACGTCATCGTCCACGACAACCTGGGCACGGTGGACATTGCGGGTTGCGATGTGGGCGCCAGCGCGCCCCTGTCGGTCATCACTGCGCGGGACGATGCCCAGGTGCAGGCTTTTGAGCCCCTGTGGTTGCCCTTTGACCACCCGCTGTGGATTGTTTATTCCAGCGGCACCACTGGCTTGCCCAAACCCATCGTGCACGGCCACGGCGGCACCGTGATCGTGGCGCTGGCCAACAAAATTTTGCACAACGATGTGGGTTGTAGCTACCACCCCAACAGCTGGGGCGAGCGCTTCCACTGGTACAGCTCCACCGGCTGGGTCATGTGGAACGCGCAGGTGGCGGGTCTGCTCAACGGCGTGACCTGCGTGATCTACGACGGCAACCCCGGCGGCACCAAGGACAACCCCGACTGGGGCATTTTGTGGCGCATGGCCGCTGAAGAAAAAGTCACTTTCTTTGGCGCAGGTGCAGCCTTTTTTGCCAACTGCCAAAAGGCCGGGCTCGACATTTCCCGCTGCGGCGATTTGTCGCGGGTGCGGGCCTTGGGCACCACCGGCTCGCCCTTGTCGCCCGAGACGCAAAGCTGGGGCACCGAGCAGTTCAAAAAAATCGGCACCGACATCTGGTGGTGCAACATCTCGGGTGGCACCGACTTTGCCGGCGCTTTTGTGGGTGGCCACCGCGAATTGCCGCAAGAGCCTGGCGTCATGCAATGCCGCATGCTGGGCGCAGCCGTCGAGTCGTGGAACGAAACCGGTGAGCCGGTCAAAGGCGAGGTCGGCGAGCTGGTCTGCACCCAGCCGATCCCGTCCATGCCCCTGTTCTTTTGGGGCGACAAGGACAACGCACGCTACCTGTCGAGCTACTTTGAGATGTACCCCGCAGGCCATGGCCGCCAGCCCGGTGGCGGCGACGGCCCGGCCAGCATGGGCGGCGTTTGGCGCCACGGCGATTGGCTGCGCATTGGCAATGCCCAAGGCGCGGGCGAAGGCTGCGTGATCTTTGGCCGCAGCGACGCCACCATCAACCGCTACGGCCTGCGCATGGGCACCAGCGAGCTGTACAGCGCTGTCGAAGCCTTGCCCGAAGTGATGGACTCGATGGTCGTGGACCTGGAGTACCTGGGCAAAGAAAGCTATATGCCGCTGTTTGTGGTGCTGCGCCCCGGCACGGCCTTGGACGATGCGCTCAAGGCCAAGCTCAACAACGCCATCAAGGTGGCGCTCAGTCCGCGCTTCATCCCGAACGAAATCTTCCAAGTTGCCGAAATTCCGCGCACCCTGTCGGGCAAAAAGCAGGAGCTGCCGATCAAAAAACTCATGCTCGGCCAGCCGCTTGAAAAGGTGGTCAACAAAGACGCCATGGCCAACCCCGCCTGCCTGGATTGGTATGTGGATTTGGCCAAGCAACATTTGGCCAAGGCTTGAGGAACGGGCGCATGAAGGACGACGGCATGAGCGGCGACAAACTGCTGGAGCACAGCACCTTCTCTGAAAAAAGTTTTTGGGACAAGCTCAAAAACTTTGCCAAAGCCGCAGGCCAAGACGTGGTCGAGCGGGCGCTGTGCCTGTTTTATGCCGCGCAAAAACCCGACACCCCGCTGTGGGCCAAGACCGTCATTTATGGCGCTTTGACCTACTTCATCTCGCCCCTCGACGCGGTGCCCGACATCACGCCGGTGCTGGGCTACTCGGACGACCTCGGGGTGTTGGTGTCTGCGGTGCTCACCGTGGCCATGTACGTGACCGACGATGTTCGCCAGCAGGCCCGCGACAAAGTGAGTGCCTGGTTGGCATGATGGATGGGTCTGGCCCTCAAGGCTTGGTCTGGCGTGATGCCCGAACACCACAAGCCACCTTCTGACGGGCGCCGCATGGCCATCTTTGACGAACGCAAGATCGATTCGCACTGCCACGTGCTGGACCCCCAGCGCTTTCCGTATGCACCCGATGTGGGCTACCGCCCTGCCGGGCAAGAGATGGGCGATGCCCGCTACTTTCTGGAAGTCATGGCTTGCCACGGCGTGGCGCACGCCCTGCTGGTGGGACCCAACTCGGGCTATGGCACCGACAACCGCTGCCTGCTGGACGCCATCGCCATGGGCCAAGGCCGCTACAAAGGCATCGCCGTGGTGCCCAACGACTGTCCGCTGGAGACCCTGGCCGATCTGAAATCACGCGGTGTCATCGGCATCGCCTTCAACCCGGCCCTGCATGGTTTTGGACATTACGCCGACATCGAGCCTTTGCTCATGCGCCTGAAAGCGCTGGACCTGTGGGCGCAATTCCAGGTCGAAAAAGACCTGTTGCTTGACTTCATGCCCATGCTGGAGCGCGTCGGCGGCAAGATGATGTTTGACCACTGCGGTCGCCCCACGCTGGACCAGGACATGCAGCAAGCGGGGTTTCAGACCCTGCTGGCGCTGGGCCGCGAAGGCCGCGCAGTCGTCAAGATTTCCGGCTACGCCAAATTCTCGCAAGCGGGTTTCCCGTTCCCCGATGTGCGCCCGTATGCCGATGCCCTGGTGCACAACTTCGGCGTTCACCAATGCGTGTGGGCGTCTGACTGGCCCTACCTCAAAGCACCGTACCGGCTGGACTACGGCCCCATGCTCAAGGTGTTTGAGTCGCAGTTTTCACCGGCCGAACGTGCCGCCATCTTGTGGGATTCCCCCAAGCGGCATTTCGGGTTTTAAGCCTTGTTGGAGTGTTCACCATGCGTGCTGTCCTGACGGTCATCCTTGCTGCGGGCCTTGTCGGCTGCGCTGGCCTGCCCACGTCCAAAACCGCCGAAGTCCCCTCGGCCGTCCCGGCCCCAATCGCTGCTGAACTGCTCAAAATTGGCCCCGTCGTGGCGCCGCCACCGACCGAAAAACTCTACGCCCCGCTGGCCGAGCGCGAGCCCTATGCCGGCGTCAAGGTGCGTCGTGATGTGCGCTATGGCAGCGACGCCCGTCACCTGCTCGATGTGTTCACCCCCGACAAACCCCAGGCGAACCAGCCCGTGCTGGTGTTTGTGCACGGCGGCGCCTTCATGCGCGGCGAGCGCCGCACCGGCGACAGCCCGTTTTACGACAACATCATGCTGTGGGCCGTGCGCCAAGGCATGGTGGGTGTCAACATGACCTACCGCTTGGCCCCGGCCAACCCTTGGCCTGCTGCGCAGCTCGACATCCAGTCGGCCCTGAGATGGGTGCGCGAAAACATCGCTGCCAGCGGCGGCAACCCCCAGCGCATCATCTTGATGGGCCACTCGGCCGGCGCCGCGCATGTGGCGCAGTACGTGGGGCATCCGCAATTCCATGTCGTGCCCGGCTCGGGCTTGGCGGGTGCGGTGCTGCTGTCAGGCCTCTTTGACCCGGTCACGGCCGAGTCCAACCCGCCCCTGCAAGCCTACTTTGGCAAAGACACCGCCCAGTACCCCGCCCGCTCGGCCGTGCCCGGCTTGGTGGCGGCCAAAGTGCCTTTGCTGCTGGCCTATGCCGAGCTGGACCCGCCCGACTTTCACCGCCAAAGCGAACAACTCAACTCCGCCCTTTGCCAAGCCGGCCAATGCCCTGGCCTTTACAAACTCATGGGCCACAGCCACATGTCCGAGATCTATTCGATCAACAGCGCGGACAACACGGTGACCGGCTTGATGAAGCAGTTGGTGGACCGGGTGCGTTGAGTTGCGCCGCCTTTGTGCGGCCAAAGGGCTGCGACCGGCCTATTTCAAAACCATTCAACAATTTTTCTAAAATTTGTCTAATTTTCAGAAAATTCTCTGAGTGACAACGGTTTAAATACCCCCTACCATTGAAATATCTATTCAGATATTCATTCAATGAGCACCCCTGACACCCTGATCGCCGCTTTGCGGCGCCACAACGGCCACGCCAGCAGCCCCGAACTGCAGGCGCAACTGGGTGTGAGTCAGCCGACGGTCTCGCGCTTGCTGGCCCCCTTGCTGGCCTCCGGCCAAGTGGTCAAGGTGGGGGCTGCCCGGGCGCAGCGCTACCTGCTGCCGCGCGATGTGCCCGGCGTGGGCCGACAGGTGCTCATCCACCAGCTGCAAGCCGATGGTGAACTGCAGCGTTTTGGCACGCTCTATCCACTGGCCGGTGGCGGCTTTTGGATGGACGAAGCCGACAAGGCCCACGGCCAAAGTGCTTTTCACGCCAGCCTGCCTTGGTTCTTGATGGACACGCGTCCGCAAGGTTTTCTGGGTCGTGCCTTTGCGCAAGCCCATGCCGAGCTGGCCTTGCCCCCCCATTTGGCCCACTGGACCGATGACCACATCCTGCTGGCGCTGGTGCGTGCGGGTGAAGACCTGCTGGGCAACTTGCTGGTGGGCGCGGCTTCGTTGGACCGTTATCTGGCCTTGCCGCCCAAGCGCAGCGCAGCGCCGGTGGTGATGGACCCAGCGCAGGATTACCCCCGTCTGGCATTGCAAGCCTTGGGCAGTGCGGCGCCAGGTTCGAGCGCAGGCGGCGAGCAGCCCAAGTTCTGCGCTGTGGTGCAAGGTGTGCCCGTGCTGGTCAAGTTCTCCCCCGCAGGCGACGCCCCGGCCGACCAGCGCTGGCGCGATTTGCTGGTGTGTGAGGCCTTGGCCTTGCAAACGCTGCAAGCCGCAGGCATTGCTGCCGCGCAGTCCGACATCGTGCAGGCCGCAGGCCGTGTGTTTTTGCAAAGCCGCCGCTTTGACCGCACGCCCTTGGGCCGCGTGGGCATGGTGTCTTTGGAGATGTACGACGCGCACTACATCGGCATAGGCTCTCAGTGGGCGGCCACCGCCATGCAGACCGGTCGCGCCGGTGCCGAAAGCCTGAGCGCTGCCGACATCGAGACCTTGTGCCTGCTCGACGCCTTTGGCGCCCTGATCGCCAACACCGACCGCCACCACGGCAATGTCTCGCTGCTGTTGCACCAGCACCGCTGGCAACTGGCCCCTGCCTACGACATGCTGCCCATGTTTTATGCCCCAGTCGCGGGTGAAGTGGTCGAGCGCGACTGGTTCAGCCAATTGCCACGCCCCAATGCCCATACCCTGAGCGTCTGGCCGCAAGCGAAGGCGCTGGCTATGCAGTTTTGGCAAAGGGCGGCGGAGGATGCGCGGATCGGTGACGAGTTCCGAGCGGTGGCGCGGGCCAATGTGACGATGGTGCAGGGGCTCTGAGCTCAACGCGGCACAAACAAAAACGGCGTGCCGCTCTCGCGTGCACGCCGTTTCCTTTTGACAGGTCCCAAATAATCAGTTCTTGTGCAACTCAGCGTTGAGTTCGCCCCAGCTCTTGTTGCGCGGAATGGCGTGCAAGGCGCCCGACTGTGAATCGCGGCGGAACAGGATGCCGTTTTTGCCGGACAGCTCTTTGGCTTTCATCAGGCTGCCATCGGGCAACTGCACGCGGCTGCCGCCGGTGATGTAGCAGCCGGCCTCGACCACGCAGTCGTCGCCCAGCGAAATGCCGATGCCCGCGTTGGCGCCCAGCAAGCAGCGCTTGCCGACCTTGATGACCTCTTTGCCGCCACCGGACAGCGTGCCCATGATGGACGCGCCGCCGCCGATGTCGCTGGCGTCATCGACCACCACGCCCGCGCTGATGCGGCCTTCGACCATGCTCGCGCCCAAGGTGCCCGCGTTGAAGTTGCAAAAGCCTTCGTGCATCACGGTGGTGCCGCTGGCCAGGTGAGCGCCCAGGCGCACGCGGTCGGCGTTGGCAATGCGCACGCCCGACGGGATCACGTAGTCGGTCATCTGTGGGAACTTGTCCACGCCTTTGACTTCCAGCACACGGCCTGTGGCGCGGGCCTTCAGGCGGGCGGCGGGCACGTCGGCCACGGCGCAAGGGCCAAAGTTGGTCCAAGCCACATTGGCCAGCAGGCCGAAGATGCCGGCCACGTTGGCGCCGTGCGGCTGCACCAAGCGGTGGCTCAGCAGGTGCAAGCGCAGGTAGGCGTCGTGCGTGTCGGCAGGCGCGTCGGCCAGCGACTTGATTTCGGTGCGCACAGCCACCACGGTGGTGCCGCGCACAGCGCAGGCGCTCAGGGCCTTGGCCACGTCAGCGCCCAGGGCCGCCACAGCTTCGGCTTCCGTCAGGCGAGTGCTGCCGCTGGCGGCCACATCGCCAGCCAATTCGGGGGCGGGGAACCAAGTGTCCAGCACGGTGCCGTCAGCGGCCAAGGTGGCCAGGCCTGTGGCGCGTGCGCCGGTGGTTTGGAAAGTGCTCATGTATTGCTCCGCAAAAGAAGGCCCGCAAAGCTGGCGGGCCGTTGGAAATCTGAAGGCGTGATTATCGGGGATGGCGACTCAACGCGCTCAGCCGAGGACTTGAGCGCAAAACACCACCTTAAAACTTCTGGGCGCAGCTTCTCTTGATGGGCAAGTTGAGCCGACCCATGCCAAGTTATGGGTGTCTGCAAGTCAAAGCACAAATGTCCCTAGCCACCCGACAAATGCAGCGCAAATGCCTGCACCTTGGCGGACTGTCGCCGTTGGGGTGGGCTAACCAAGTGGATCGGCAGCGAGGGTGCAGGCCAGTCGGGCAACAGCACTTGCAACTCGCCGTTGGCCAGCTCTTTTTCAAACAGCCAGGTGGGCGAGTAGCCAATGCCCATGCCCGACAGCACCGAGCTGCGAATCACTTCGCTGCTGTTGGTTTGCAGGTTCCCTTGCGCACGGATGGTGACCTGTGTGCCCTCGGGCTCATGCGCTCCAGGGCCTGCCGTGAATGTCCAGGCGTTTTGTGTGGCCAGTTCCGAATAGACGATGCAGTTGTGCTGCTGCAAGTCCTGCGGCACGCGGGGCGCTTTCAGGCCTTGGGGCAATGTGTTCAGGTAGTCGTGGCTGGCCACCAACACGCGTTGGGTGGTGCCGATGCGTTTGGCCACCATCGAGCTGTCGGCCAGTTCGCCGATGCGCAAGGCGTCATTGCAGGCGCGGGAACGCTCTACACCTATTCAAAAATGGTGTCGCTGCTCGGGCCGTCGCGTGCGGCGGTGTTCCCGGCACTGGCGCCAGGCTTGGCCGCATTGATGGCTTGGCCCGTCTTGGGCCATGTGCCAGCGCTGGCTGAGGCCATCGGCTTGCTCTTGGTCATGACGGGCTTGCTGGTGGCCGTCACAAGCGCGAGGGTGGCGGCTCAAAAAGCTTGAGGTTCTGACCCGCCCTCAAAGGCGCGTGACAAGGGCCCCAAAGGATCTGTGGGTATGCCGGCGTTTAGATCGGGATTTGCGCTTGCAAACCGGTCTCATCACCCAATGAAGTCAGAACCGAATTCAGATCAGGTCCAGAAAAGTGTGGCTGCGGTGTCAAAGTCTCAAACGGCAAACCTTGCCGATTGACCCAATGCGTTGTGAAGCCAAACCAGGTCGCACCCAATGCATCCCATGCATTGCTGGAGACGAACAGAACTTCATCCTTGTGGAGGGCAATGGTTTTTTGAACCAGCCCATAGCTTTCAGGTGATGTTTTGAACAAGCGAATCGGATCGACCGAGATGACGTGGTCTAAAACGCCTTCCATGCCTGCGCTCTGGACGGCGGAATTCAACATGTCCACGCTGCCATTGGAAAGGATGGCCGTCATCAGGCCCTTGGCCTTGATCTTTCGAAGCACCGCCAAGTTTTCTGGAAAAGGCGTGAGGTGCGCATATTGCTGCATCAGTTTTTCAAGCTGTCCAGATTCACGGTCCAGTTTCAGCCGATCCAGGGTGTATTCCAAGGACAAGCGCGTCAACTCCCAAAACGGGCGAAAGTATTGACTGCCTGAAGCACCATGTGGGTCGGACTGTGTGATCAAGCGGGTGTATTCAATCTGCTTGTCGCGCCACTTCACGGCAATGTCAGCGCCTTGTCCTGGATAAAGCGTGTCGGCCAGGACTTGGATCGAGTAAACGTCGAACAAGGTGCCGTAGGCGTCAAAAACAACGGCTTTGATGGTCATGGTGTTTCTCGGTGGGTATCAAACAACGGTCTTGGCGTCTTGCCCAAACAAAATCGATTTGGCGTTCTGGTCCACGGTGGGCGCTGTATTGATGGACTTGGCCAACTCATAAGCCCGCACTGTCGCTGGGCGATTTTTAATCCGCTCAAACCACAAGGCCAGCGCGGGGAACTGGCCCATGTCTTGGCGTTGTCGTTCATGCGGGACGACCCAAGGGTAGGCGGCCATATCGGCAATGGAATAGTCGCCGCAGATGTACTCGCGGCCGTCGGAAAGATGCTTGTTCAAGACGCCGTACAAACGCGAAGTCTCTTTGACATAACGGTCAATGGCGTATGGCAATGACTCTGGTGCGTACTGCACGAAGTGGTGGTTTTGTCCGGCCATGGGGCCCAAGCCGCCCATTTGCCAGAACAGCCATTGCAGGCATTCATTTCTGCCACGTAAATCTTGAGGCACAAATTGTTGCGTCTTGTCCGCCAGGTACAAAAGAATGGCGCCCGACTCAAATATGCCAATGGGTTCACCACCACCCGAGGGCGATTGGTCCACGATCGCAGGTATGCGGTTGTTGGGCGCGATCTTCAAAAAAGCGGGCTCAAATTGTTCACCCTTGCTGATGTTGATGGGTTTGATGTTGTAGTCAAGCCCTGACTCTTCCAAGAACATCGTGATCTTGTGGCCATTCGGGGTGGTCCAGTAGTAGAGGTCAATCATGTGTCATGCCCCCGATGCTTTAAGGCGTTCGTTAGATGGAAACAAAGCCTTTCGCGCGTCATCATCCAAAGTGGTTTTGAATTCGTGTTGCGATTGCAATGCCAACGCTCTTTGGGCTGCAGGTCGGGCACTCACCTCATCTAAAAATCGCTTGATGTTGGGCAAACTCTTGAAAGCGTCATCATTGAGAATCCTGGGAATCATTCGGGCCCATGGCCACAATGCGATGTCCACAATGCCGTAGGTGTCGCCGAGCATGTATTTGTGTTGGCTGAGGCGCTCTTCAATGATGTTCCAGTGCCTCCAGGCTTCGAAGTCATAACGGTTGACGGCGTACTCTTTCGGTTCCGGTGCGAAATGTTTGAAGTGCACGGATTGGCCGCAATAGGGCCCAATGCCGGTCGCAATGAACATCAACCATTGCAGCATTTCACTTCGGTCTTTCGCCGTATTGGGCGGGAGGAATTGACCGATCTTCTCTGACAAATAAAGCAAGATGGCCGTGCTGTCAAAAACCGTGATGTTGCCATCTTGGAGCGTTGGTGTTTTGGAATTGGGGTTGAGGTGTTTGTATGCCGCCGTGTGTTGGTCACCCTTGCGGGTGTCAACAGGAATGACCTCATAAGGTGTTTCAGTTTCTTCCAAATACAGCGCAATTTTGAAGGGGTTGGGCGTGGGGTGAAAGTGCAGTTTGATCATGCGGATGCCTTGTTGAATGGGGTGAAAAAATCAAATGAATGCAAGCCAAATACCCAGCGGCAAAAAGGCCAGGCTCAGAAAATGACCAACGATGACGGTGGACGCTACCTTGTTGGGCTCAACCTGAAATTTGTCGGCGAGCATGAAATTGAAGACAGCGCTTGGCAAACAAGCAAACAAAATCAATGCGCCACGTTCTAACCCTTGCAAGGGGACCAAGTAAAGGGTCAAAAAAACGGCCAGGAGTCGGATGATCTGGATCAGCACGGCAGATTGAATCCCCACCCGCGCATCGGCCACTTGGCTGCTTGCCAGCCTTGCGCCGAGCGACATCAACATCATGGGGACCAAAACACTGCCAATCATGGTGCAGGAGGTTTGTATCCAATCCGGCAGAGCCCACTGCAATTGGGCGCTGGCCACACCCAGCACCGTTGCCCAAACCAATGGGTTGGCATAGACCATGCGCAAGTCAACTTTGCCGGTCATCACCCCTGCACCCAGCGTGAAATGGAGAATGTTGGAGATCACCAACAAGATCACGGCGGCTGACATGCCTTCGGGCCCGTAAGCCAAGGCAATCAAGGGGATGCCAATCGGCCCCACGTTGGTGAACATGGCACAGGGCAAAAAGGCTGGCCGGCTTGCGCCCGAAAATTTCGCCAATGGCCAAGCGATCAATCCGCTCAGAAAAATCAAAACGACACAAGCCCCAGTGAACGACAGGGCAGAAATCGGATCAAACGATTTGGCCGACAGCGATATGAAGATCAAGACGGGCAGTGCAATGTCCACCACCAATTTATTGGCACCCCCCAAGTCTGGTTTGACGCGGCGGCTGTACAGAAATCCAACCAACACCAGGGTGAAGATGGGGAGCGTGATGGATGCAATTTTTGAATACATGGTCGCTGGCTCGGGGAGAGGGCAGATTCAACTTTTTGCATTATCTTGTACGTGGTGCAACAATACGTACATATAAATTTGCAATTCGTACAAATGGATACGCCTCGCCTGGATCGACTCACGGCCTTGTTGGAAGGGCTCAGCCCCAAAGTCACGCGCACCGCAAAGGCGGACGGGTTTTCCTTGCACATCGTTCAGGCCGTGACCCCAGGGCCTTGCTCGAATGGCTTTTCGCCCATTGAACTGGACGCCCTGTCTTTGCTGGTTTGCCCTGACGGTCACGCGCTCCAAAATCTCCTCGAAGCGGGTCAGCAATGCCTGATGAGTTTGGAGGTCGTGTTTGATGGCCCCATGGGGCCGAGCTTTTTAGCGGAGTTGTCTCAGCCCATCACCATTGGGATGAAGGACGCTGATCCATCCCTTGTACAAGTCATGTCTTTGATGGCCAATGAAATGCAGGCCAGTCGTTGTGGGCAACCACTTTTTATCAATCGGGCAGGTGATATTTTGTGGATCAGTTTGATGCGGCATCTGACATCGCGCCCCCAACAAGCTTCAGGGCTTTTTTTGGCCTTGTCTGATCCTCGAATTGCCAAGAGTTTGGTGGCCATGCACACCCAACCTGCGCATCCTTGGACATTGGAATTGCTGGCCCACTTGGCAGGCATGTCGCGAACGTCATTTGCCAACAACTTCAAAGAGGTGATGAAGGTTTCGCCTGGAAAGTATTTGGAAAATTTGCGGCTCGCCATTGCACGGCAATTGGTGCATACCGGAATCGGTTTGAAAAAAATTGCGGCCCGCACAGGCTACGCCAGTCCTTCTACGCTCTCCAGGGCGCTCAGCCGCATGGATTGACAGGTGAAAAAGTACGTGACTTCAGTGGCAAAGCATTAAAGATCCAAGTCGCGCCAGCTGTGTCGGGTCAGTAAACACGGCTCAAGGGTGGGTGGTGTCCATGTCGGTGCAAGCTTTCCAAGCTTTCGCGCCAGTGCCCGACATGGGTCGTCGAGCATCATGTGGACAGCGTTGCGAAATTTCAGAAATTCACGCGATCAGCGCCTTTGAGCGCCAGGATTTGCCGTGCCTCTGCGGGCGTGGCGATCTGCAGGCCTTGGCCTTCGATGATCTGGCGCACTTGGCGCACTTGCTCGGCATTGCTCTTGGCCAAGGTGCCCTTGCCCAGCCAGAGGCTGTCTTCCAGGCCCACGCGTACATGGCTGCCCATGCTGGCGCCCATGGCGGCGATGCGCATCTGGTGACGTCCTGCGCCTAAAACAGACCATTGGTATTGGTCGCCAAACAAACGGTCGGCGGTGCGGCGCATGTGCATCACGTCTTCGGGGTGGTTGCCAATGCCGCCCAAAATGCCGAAGACCGATTGGATGAAAAACGGCCCCTTGATCAGCCCTTTGTCGACAAAGTGCGCCAGGTTGTACAGGTGCCCGATGTCGTAGCACTCCAGCTCAAAGCGGGTGTCGTTTTCTGCGCAGGCCCGCAAGGCGTATTCGATGTCCTTGAAGGTGTTGCGAAAGATCAGGTCGCGGCTGTTTTCCAGGTGTTCGCGTTCCCACTCGTGCTTGAACTCGGTGAAGCGGTCGAGCATCGGAAACAGCGCGAAGTTGAACGAGCCCAGATTGAGCGAAGCCACCTCGGGCGCAAACCGCATGGACGGTTGAATCCGTTCATCGATCGTCATGAACGGCGAGCCGCCGCTGGTGAGGTTGAGCACCGCATCGGTGCGGCTTTTGATCTGCGGCAAAAACTTGCCAAAGGCTTCGGGGCTTTGGTCGGGCTTGCCGGTGACCGGGTCCCGCGCATGCAGGTGGATGATGGCCGCGCCCGCGTTGGCCGCCTCCACGGAAGCTTCAATGATTTCCTCAGGCGTCACCGGCAAATACGGCGACATGGAGGGCGTGTGGATGGCGCCGGTGACAGCGCAGGTGATGATGACTTTGTTCATCGGAGGGTCTGACGAGGTGGAAGTCAGGCCATCCTAAGGACGAGTCAACGGGCCTCCCATCACGTTAACCCCTAAGGGCAGACGCATGGGTTACAGCTGCGCTGCGGCCTGCAGCGCAGCAGGTGTCGTCAGGCGTTGACGTTCACCACCACCCGCCCACGCACCTGCCCGGCCAGAATTTCTACGCCTAAACCGATGGCGTCGGCCAAGCCCACTTCGCGCGTCATGCGCTCCAGCTGGGCAGTGTCCAGGTCTTGGGCCAGTCGCGCCCAGGCCGCTTCGCGCACGGCACGCGGGGCCATCACGCTGTCGATGCCCGCCAGCGTCACGCCGCGCAAGATGAAGGGCGCCACGCTCGACGGAAAGTCCATGCCTTGTGCCAGGCCGCAGGCGGTGACCACGCCGCCGTATTTTGTGCTGGCGCAGGCGTTGGCCAGCGTGTGGCTGCCCACGGTGTCGACCACGCCCGCCCAGCGCTCTTTGGCCAGTGGTTTGCCGGGGGCCGACAACTCGGCCCGGTCCATCACGTCGGCCGCGCCCAGTTGGCGCAGGTAGTCGGCCTCTTGCAGGCGGCCCGTGCTGGCCACCACGCGGTAGCCCAGCTTGGCCAACAGCGCGATCGCCACACTGCCCACGCCGCCGCCAGCACCGGTGACCAAGATGTCGCCGTTGGCGGGGGTGACGCCGTGCTTTTCGAGGGCCATCACACACAGCATGGCGGTGTAACCGGCGGTGCCAATGGCCATGGCCTGGCGCGGGGTGAAGGCGGCAGGCAGGTGCACCAGCCAGTCGCCTTTGAGGCGCGCCTTTTGTGCCAGACCGCCGCTGTGGCTCTCGCCCACACCCCAGCCGTTGAGCACGACACGGTCGCCCGCCTTGAACAGCCCGTGCTGGCTCTCGGTCACGGTGCCCGACAAGTCAATGCCGGGCGTGAGCGGGAATTTGCGCACCACCGGCGATTTGCCGGTGATGGCCAGGCCGTCTTTGTAGTTGATGGTGGAGAAGTCCACTTGCACCGTCACATCGCCTTCGGGCAGGGCGCTGTCATCCAGCGTTTTCAGCGTGCAGCGGTAACCGGCGTCGTCTTTTTCAATCTGCAGGGCTTGGTAAGTCATGGAGGGTCTTTCAATCAAAGGGAGTCAATGAGTTTTTTGTAGGAGCCCACCCTGTGGGCGATGGGCGTGGCACACGCTCTTAAAACCTGGGCTCCTACAGGATGGGTGTTTTTATTTTCGGTTGACCAACACAATGCCCACCGCCACCAGACCCAAGGCCAGCAGCAAGGTGGGGGTGGCCGATTCGCCCAACAGCAGTGTGCCAAACAGCAGCGCAAACAGCGGGGTCAAAAACACGAACACCGAAATCTTGGTGGCCGGGTAGCGGCCCAGCATCCACATCCAGGCCAGGTAGCTGGCAAAGGCACCGATCACGGTTTGCGCCAGCATCGAGCCCCAGGCCAGGCCGCTCCATTGCAGGTTCCAGCTTTCGCCCAGCGCCCAAGAGATCCAGGGCAGCGCCACGGCGGTCGCGGCGATTTGGTAGAACAAGAGCTTTTCGGGCGAGACGCGGGTGAGGTTGTTGGCGCGTATCGACACTGTGGTCAGGCCCCACAAAGCGCCAGCGGCCAGGCCCAACAAGTCGCCCATGGCGCTGCGGTTGCCTGCACTCAAGCCCTCGCGCATGGCAAAGACCACCGCCACAAATGCGCAGGCCATGCCCAGCCATTGCAAGGGGCGCAGGCGTTCAGACTTGATGAACAAAGGCACCAGCGCCGCCACCCAAAACGGTGAGGTGTACAAAAACACCGTCAGGCGCGAAGCCGCGGTGTAGCGAAGCCCCAGGTAAATGCAGGCAAACTCGGCCGCGAACAAGCCACCGGCCAAGAGCCCCGCCCACAGCGTGCCATCGCGATCGAACAGGCGAATGCCGCGCACGCGGCACCAAACGAGCAGCAGCGCACAAGCGCCGATGCTGCGCAAGCTGGCCTGAAACAGCGGCGCCACCTCGTCCATGATGGATTTGACGAGGATTTGTTGAAGCCCCCAAAACATGCAGCAGACCA
The DNA here is from genome assembly GCF_030053395.1 of Limnohabitans lacus. Lineage (GTDB taxonomy): Bacteria > Pseudomonadota > Gammaproteobacteria > Burkholderiales > Burkholderiaceae_C > Limnohabitans_A > Limnohabitans_A lacus. Next base: position 384,805 of record NZ_JASGBH010000002.1, read on the forward strand.
GCAAGATGCCGATCGCCAAGCCGTCCAGTTGCTCTTTGCGTGAATTCATGCTTTCGATTGTGCCGCGCGAGCACGCGGCGCGCTGTCACCTTGGGCATGCGCGGTGCGGGTAATATGGCCGCAACAAGTCTTTTGTATTGCCGCATGTTGCTTCCCCATTTCACCGCGCTGGGCGCTGGCCCCATGGTCTTGATGCTGCACGGGGCCGGGGGCAATTTCCGCAGTTTTGCCCCGCAGGTCGAGCGCCTGGCACACGCCGGCTTCAAGGCCGTGGCCTGGGACATGCCCGGTTATGGCCACTCTGTGCCGGTCGAGCCCTATGGCCTCAAAGGCCTGGCCCTGAGTGCCATCGCCTTGATCGAGGCCTTGCAAGCGCAAGGCCCGGTGCACTTGGTGGGCCACGGTTTGGGCGGCATGGTCGCGCAAGAGCTCATCATGCGCAGGCCCGACTTGGTCAGCCGCCTGGTTTTGCTGGGCAGCACCAGTGGCCCGGACTCGGGCTGGCAGGCCGATGCCGCCGCCCAAGCACCACGGCTCGACGCATTGCTCGGCGGCGACATGCGCCAATTGGCGCAGACCCTGATCGATGAACAAGTGGGCCCCTTGGCCTTGGCCGAAGGGGTGCAGTTGGCCAAGTTCTGCATGGGCCAGGCCTCACCGGTCATTTACCGCCATGCTTTGCAAGCGCAAGCGGCCTTCGAGCGGCATGCGGCTTTGGCGCACATCCATGTGCCCACTTTGTTGATCACCGGCGAGCACGACCGACTGGCGCCGGGCGCCACCATCGAGCGCATGGCCACGCAGATTCAGGGCAGCCGTTGGGTGCAGATGCCGGGCGTGGGCCACTGGCCGCAACTGGAAGCGCCCGAGGCCTTCGAGGCTTTGTTGCTGGATTTTTTGAGTGAGCCGACGCGCCATTGGACCCATTGAGCGATCGGACAGGGAGAAAAATGATGAATGCGTTTGAACAAGCCATGAAAGCCGGCACTTTGCGGCGGCGCGACTGGCACCGCTTGGCCTTGGCCGCCGCCATGACGCCGTGGCTGGGCGCTTGCGCGCAGGCCCAAGCCGTGAGCAGCTCTGCAGAGGCCGCAGCGGGCCCGCGCTGGCAGGCCGACCCGTTCAGCCTGGGCGTGGCCAGCGGCCAGCCGCAGCCCGACAGCGTGGTGCTCTGGACGCGTTTGCGCATCGCCGAGGCCGACGCAGCCCTTCTGTCGCAATCTGTGCCTGTGGTGTGCGAGTTGTTTGCCGATGCCGCCTTGCGCCAGCCGGTGCGCCAGTGGCGCATGCAGACCGATGCGGCCCGCGCCCACAGCGTGCACGTGATCGCCAGCGGCTTGCAGCCGGGCAGGCATTATTGGTACCGCTTTGTGTGCGGCAGCGCCACCAGCCCGGTGGGCCACACCCGAACCAGCCCTGGCGTCAACGATGCGGTGGACCGGCTGCGCATCGCGCTGGCTTCGTGCCAACACTTTGAGCAGGGCTACTTTGTGGCGCACCGCGAGATGGCCCAGCGCGAGCTGGACCTGGTGCTGTTTGTGGGCGACTACATCTACGAAAGCACCAACCCGCAATACATGCTGCGCAAGCACGAAGGCGGTGTGCCCAAACAGCTCAGTGAATACCGCGAACGCCACGCCCAATACAAGGGCGACGCCGATTTGCGCGCTTGTCACGCGGCCCACCCCTGGGTGATGACCTGGGACGACCACGAAGTGGTCAACGATTACGCCAACGATCTGGACCGCGATTACACCGACCCGAAAGTGTTTTTGCGCCGACGCGCAGCGGCCTACCAGGCCTACTTCGAGCACATGCCGGTGCGCCTGGGGCCCGACGCCAACAACACCAGCCAGATGCGCATCCACGACCGCATGGCTTGGGGGCGCTTGGCCGACGTGTGGACGCTGGATTGCCGCCAATACCGCGACCACCAGGCCTGCCCCGACCCGATGCGCGGCGGCGGCCGTGTGGTGGTGGGCTGCGATGCGCTGGCCGACACCTCGCGCACCATGCTGGGCGCAGCGCAAGAGCAGTGGTTCACCGATGGCATTGCGCGCAGCACCAAGCGCTGGAAGCTGGTGGCCCAATCCACCCAGATGAGTTCCAGCGGCATCAACACACCGCTGGGCCGCAGCGCCTTCACCGACGGCTGGGATGGCTACCCGCAAGCGCGGGCCAAATTGCTCGGGAACTTGGCGCAAGCCGGCCTCAAAGACGTGGTGCTTTTGGGCGGCGATGTGCACATGAACGTGGCCGCGCAACTGCGTGTGCAGCCGGGCGACGAGAAGTCTCCCATCGTGGCCAGCGAGGTGGTGACCACCTCGATCACCTCACGCGGCTTGGGCGAAAAACTGTTGGCGCAGATTCGCGACAGCAACCCCGACATCCTGCATGCCCGATCGGACGAGAGGGGCTACACCTTCCTCGACGTGAAACCCGAAGGCATCGCCACCCAATTCAGAACCACCCCCAACCCGGCCAAAGCCGATGGCCGCATCGGCACGCAAGCGCAGTTCTACATCAAGGCCGGTGTCGCTGGGGTGCAAAAAGTCTGAAGGGATTCAGCGCACCAAGAGCACCGGCACTTTGCAATGTGCCAGCACTTGTGTGGCCACCGAGCCCATGACCAGATTGCCCAGGGTGCCGTGGCCGTGTGAGCCCATCACCACCATGTCGAATTTGCCGCTGTCGGCGGTCTTGGAGATGATCTCGCCCGCATGGCCCACCTTGGTGATGCTTTTGGCGTCGATGCCGTGGCGGGTCAAGAAGGTCGAGACAGGGGCCAACACTTTCTCGGCTTCTTCGCGCTGGTAGGTCTCGACCACTTCTTTGCCCACGGCCGCACGTGCGCGGACTGGCAATTGGGGCTGCACCGTGATCAAGGTGTATTTGTTCGAGGTGCTGAACAGCTCGTCGTGCGTGGCCAGATAAGCCAGCATTTTTTTGGTGAATTCACTGCCGTCAACGGCCAACAAAATTTTCATGAGGTGCTCCTTCAAAGTGGATGAGCACAGCTTAGATGGGTCAAGTTCAAGCGGTGTTGACTCAGGTCAAGAAGGGCGTTTGCGCGCTGCACCGCACGGTGCGCCAACGCACCGATCACAGCGCGATCAACTGTTGCGCCTGAAAGCGCAGCTGTTCGCCCTTGTGCGCATAACCCAGCGGGTTGGCCACCACGCGGCAGCCTTGGTGGGTGTAGTCGCTGGGGCAGTGCAAATGCCCGTGCAGCCACAAGCTGGCCTGGGGCAGCAGCGCATCGAGGGCGTTGCAAAAGCCCGCTGTGCCGGGTGTCTCGCCATAGCGGGGGTCGGCGCTGCGCAAGCTGGGGGCAAAGTGCGTCACCACCACGGTGGGGCCCTCAAACGGCGCGCTCAGCGCAGCACTCAACCAGTCTTGGCACAACAGCGCCTGCTCGCGCACGCCTTCGGCTAGCCAAGGCTCGCCTGCGCGTTGGGTGCCGGTTTTGCGCAGGTAGTAGTTGGCCGCGCGAAAGGCTTTGTCGCGGGCTTTGAGTTGCCGCGTGTATTGGCTGTTGGGGTGGCTGAAGTGCGCCGGGATTTTCTCGGGCAGGGGCTTGCCCGCCAGAGGACCCAGCGCGTCAAAGTCGGTCCACAAGGTGGTGCCCACAAAGCGCACTCCACCCAACTGCAGCACTTCGCGCTCCAGCCAGGTGATGCCCAAGCGGGCGCAGGTCTCTTGCAGCCGCTGATGCGCTTCGTCAAAGTCCAGGCCGTCGTACTCGTGGTTGCCGGGCACAAACAGCACGGGCGTGGGCCAGCCTTGGCTGGGCGCAAAGCGGCCCAGGCCAAAGTCGGTGTCGCCCGCCGCGCTGAGCGCCGAATGGTTTTGGTACGAGCCGATGTCGCCGGCCAAGACCAGCACATCGGCGCTAGGGGCCGGTGTGGGCACAAAGCCGGGGTTGGACTCCAGGTGCAGGTCCGACAGCAATTGGATCTTCATGAACGGTTCTCGGGGGTGAAGGCTTGCTGCGCGGTTTGCAGCAATTGCTCGCGCAGCCATTGGTGGGCGCTGCCGTGGTGCAGGCGGCGGTGCCACAAGGCCTCCACGTGCACCGGCGGCACATCAAAAGGCAACTCGCGCAGCACCAGTTGGTCGGCCATGCCGGTGGTCGGCACAAAGTGGCGCGGCAGCACGGTGAGCAAGTCGGAGTTGACCACGACTTGCCCTGCCGTGAAAAACTGGTTGACGGTGATCACGATGCGCCGCTGATGCCCGATCGAGGCCAGTGCCTCGTCCACAAAGCCGTAAGGCCTGCCCGAAAAGCTCACCAGCAAATGCCGTGCGGCGCAGTAGCTTTCGGTGCTGAGCGGCTGATCGGCCAGGGGGTGGCCTTTGCGCATCACACACACGTATTCACCCGCATACAGGCGCTGGTGTTCAAAAGGCACGGCCTCACCGGCCTGGGCGCGGGCGGTCAAATCGGTCAGCACCGCCGGAAAGTAGCCCAAGGCCACATCGGCTGCGCCGTCGCTGAGCATGCGGCGCGGGTCGCGTGTGGTCAAAGGCACCACCCGCAGCGAGACGCCGGGCGCGTCGCTTTGCAGCCTGCGGGCCAAGCCGCCCATGAGCTCGGCGGCGGTGGCATCGGCCATGGCCAGCACAAAGGTGCTGCTCGCTTGCGCGGGCTCAAACAGGCTGGGCACGATGGCCGCCTGCAGCTGGCGCAGGGCCTCGCGCACGCTGGGCCACAGGGCCAAGGCGCGGGGCGTAGGCTCGATGCCTTGGCCGTGGCGACGCACCAGCTCGTCGTCCAGCGCATCGCGCAGGCGGCGCAGCGCGTTGCTGACGGCGGGCTGGGTGAGCGACAAATTGCGTGCCGCCCGGGTCAGGCTGCGTTCGGCCATGACTTCGTCAAAGACCCGAAGCAGGTTCAGGTCCAGGGTGCGAAAGGCGGCCGGGATGTGTGAGTTCATGGGGCGGTGAGGTCAATTCATCACTGATATGAATGATACACATCATGAATATAAAGTTGAACAACACCCGTATTAACCCTAATATTCGCCTTGTGGTTTTAAAAGTTTTGGCAATCAAAGCCCTAAAACCAGTTTGAAGGGAATACAAAATGAACTCGACCGTCTCTAAGTCTCCGCTGGGCCAAGTGCCCGCACCCACCGCCCAAGCGGTGGCACCCGCCACCTCGGCCAAGGCGCTGTCCACCTTGTTGCTCGCCGCGGGCGTGGCCGCTTTGGTGGTGATCACCGATCAAATGATCGACAACTGGGCCGAAACCCATGTGCTGGCCTCTTGGCTGGCCTTGTGGGCCGTGGCCGTGCTGGCCATTGGTGCTTTGCGTGGCGTGACCCGCTTGCTGGCCCAAAACCTGATGGCCGGTCTGGACAGCTGGTCCGCCCATGTGGCCCACCGCCGTGCCGACCAACGCCTGTGGGCCATGGCCCAAAACGACAGCCGCATGATGCGCGACCTGCAAACCGCGATGGACCGCGCCGATGACGAAGACACTCCAGCGCAAGACATCAACGTCCTGATGAGCCGCCGTGCCGCCCGCATCGTCAAAAGCGGCATGCACTACGTCTGATCGGATGCGGGCAAAGGCCCGATGTTTCGTCACAAAAGGCCTCCTTCGGGAGGCCTTTTGCATGGGCTTCAGGGCTCGGCAGTCTCGGTGGGCTGACGCGAGGCCATGTAGATGCCCGGCAAGATCAGGCCCGCGCCCATGATGTGGTGCCAGCCCATGGGCTCGCCCAACACGGCCCAGGCGGCCAGCCCGCCATACAAAGGCCCTAGGTACAGGCTGGCGGCCACGCGGCTGGCACCCAGCACCTTTTGGCAAAAGCCATAGGCCCAGTATGCCCCGATGCCGGGCAAGACCGCCGCCGCCAGCACCAGCGCCGTGGCCGTGGTGGACCAGGCGGGGCGGCCGGGTGCGAACCATTCGCTCAGCGCAAAGGGCAACAAAACCAGCGAGCCGCCCAAGGCCGTGGCCGCCAAACGGGCCGTGGCCCCCAAAGGGCTGGGCCATTTCTTGAGCAGCAGGGCATAGGCGGCCCAGGCCACCATGCACAGCACGATCCAGCCGTCACCGGCCACCCACTGCACTTGGCCCAGCGACAGCCATTGGCCCTTGACCACCACATGAAAGACCCCGGTCATGGCGATCAGCACCCCCGCAGCTTGTCGCCACGAAAAGCGCTCACCCAACCACAAGACCGCGCCCAGCGCGATCAGCACGGGAGAGGCCGCATAGATCAAGGCGATGTTCATGGCCGAGGTGGTTTGTGCGCCCCGGTACACCCAAGCGCCGCAAATGAGCATGCCCAAGGCGCCCAGCACCAGGTACTGCCAAGCGGCTTTCAGGGTGCTTTGCCGTTGGCGCCACAGTTCATGGCGGGCCACAAAGGCCAGCACCAAACCGGCCAACCCCCAGCGGCCCAGGGCCAGCACATGCGGCTGCACCACGCCGGGCGCGGTGCGGGCCACGATGTAGTTGACGGACCACAGCGCCGGGGTGACCCACAGCAGCCACAGGGCCAGGCGCTGGCGGGATTCGGGGGTGTTCAAAAAAGGCATAAGCCTGCGATTGTGCAACTCAAAAAAAACCGCCCCGGTTTGTGGCCGGGGCGGTTGTCAGGTCTTGCGCCGGTGGGGCGCAATGCCTCATCGGTTTAGCCGAGGCGTTGTTCCAGGGCGGCTTTGGTGTCCAGCAGCGCTTGGGGCAAGTGGAAAGCCAATTGGGCAAAGTGCTCGTCGTGCAGCTTGAATTCGGCTTGCCAAGCGGCTTTGTCGATGCTGGTGACGGACTTGAATTGGTCGGCGGTGAAGCTCACGCCGGTCCAGTTGATCTCGCCGTACGTGGGGGCCACGCCGAACATGGTTTGCTCGCCTTGGGCCTTGCCTTCGATGCGGTCGATCATCCACTTCAAGACGCGCATGTTGTCGCCGTAACCTGGCCACACGAAGGAGCCGGTCTCGTCCTTGCGGAACCAGTTGACGCAGTACATGGCGGGCAGCTTGAAGCCAGCGGCCTGGGCCTTGGCGCCGGTGTCCAACCAGTGCTGGAAGTAGTCGCTCATGTTGTAGCCGCAGAAAGGCAGCATGGCGAAAGGATCGCGGCGCACCACGCCTTGTGCGCCAAAGGCGGCGGCGGTCGTCTCGGAGCCCATGGTTGCGGCCATGTAGACGCCTTCAGTCCAGCTGCGCGCTTCGGTGACGAGTGGCACGGTGGTCGAGCGGCGGCCGCCAAACATGAAGGCGTCAATCGCCACGCCTTTGGGGTCGTCCCAAGCGGGGTCGAGGGCCGGGTTGTTGATCGCGGCCACGGTGAAGCGGGCGTTGGGGTGTGCGGCCTTGGTGCCTTTTTCTTTGGCAATGGCGGGGGTCCAGTCGTTGCCTTGCCAGTCGATCAGGTGATCGGGCAGCTTGCCGGTGTCCTTGTCCATGCCTTCCCACCACACGTCGCCGTCGTCCGTGAGGGCCACGTTGGTGAAGATCACGTCCTTGTGCAGGCTCAGCATGCAGTTGGGGTTGGTCTTCATGTTGGTGCCAGGGGCCACACCAAAGTAACCGGCTTCGGGGTTGATGGCGTACATCTTGCCGTCGGCGTTGGGCTTGATCCAAGCGATGTCGTCACCGATGGTGGTGACTTTCCAGCCTTCGAAAGCCGCTGGCGGCACCAGCATCGAGAAGTTGGTCTTGCCGCAAGCGCTGGGGAAAGCCGAGGCCACGTGGTACTTTTTGCCCTCGGGGCTGGTCACGCCCAAGATGAGCATGTGCTCGGCCAACCAGCCTTGCTCGCGGCCCATGTTGGAGGCGATGCGCAAAGCAAAGCACTTCTTGCCCAGCAACGCGTTGCCGCCGTAGCCCGAGCCATACGACCAGATTTCGCGGGTCGTGGGGAAGTGAACGATGTACTTGGTCGTGGGGTTGCAAGGCCAGGTGGTGGTGTCCTTTTGACCTGCGGCCAAAGGTGCGCCCACGGTGTGCATGCAAGGCACGAATTCGCCATTGGTGCCCAGCACCTCGTACACGGCTTTGCCCATGCGGGTCATCAGTTTTTGGTTGACGGCCACATAGGCGCTGTCGGTCAACTCGATGCCGATGTGGCTGATGTGTGAACCCAAGGGGCCCATGGAGAAGGGCACCACATACATGGTGCGGCCAGCCATGCAACCGTCAAACAGCGGGTTCAAGGTGGCGCGCATTTGCGCAGGTTCCATCCAGTTGTTGGTGGGGCCGGCGTCTTCTTTCTTGTCCGAGCAGATGTAGGTGCGGTCTTCCACGCGGGCCACGTCCGAAGGATCGGTCCAGGCCAGGAAAGAGTTGGGGCGCTTGGCGGGGTTGAGCTTTTTGAAGGTGCCCGCAGCGACCAGCTCGGCGCACAGGCGGTCGTATTCTTCTTGCGAGCCGTCACACCAGTAAATGTTGGCGGGTTTGCACAGGGCAGCCATTTCGGCGACCCAAGCGATCAGCTTGGCGTTTTTGACGTAAGCCGGTGTGTTCAGGTTCAAGCCCTGCATCACGGGTGAGTTCATGGGAAAGCTCCAAAGTTTAAAAATCGTCTTTTCAAAGGCTCTGGGCAGGGACTTTGAAAAAACGAATTGGCTTGAAATCAGGGTGTCACACAGGCCATGTAACCGCCCGGTAACTGCGCGGGCCTCGATTTTAGGGAGGCTGGCCAATTTGTGCCTGTCATTTGGGCCGAAAACCGGCTTAAATCTATGCAAAAAATGCATGATGTTATGCCAAGACCCTCGAAAGGAGGTGTCTGCTGGTGGAAAGGGGTAAAAGCGCGTTGTGCGTGCAAAAGTGGCGCAGAAAAAACAAAACCCGCAAAGCCAAAGCTGTTGCGGGTTGTGCGTCGGTGAAGGCAAGCGCCTGCACCGAGGGGGCTGAAAGCCTCAGGCCATGAAGACGGCGATGAAGGCCAACAGGAAAATCAGCACGGCGCCAGCGGCCGGAATGATCACGGGAATGTGCTTGACCACGTTTTCCACGGGATCGTCAGATGTATGTGCGTCGTTGTGAGCAGACATGGTGAACCTCAAAACAAGAATGCGCGTATTGTAGCCAAGCTCGGCCGGCACTTGCCTTACATCAAGGCATAGGTGGTGCTGGCCCGGAAAACGCTCTTGCCGTCATCGGCGCCAGCCAGATCAATTTCGCCAAAAGCCATGGCCTTGCCCACCCGCAAGACCCGCGCGGTGACCAGGGCATCTTGCCCCGACAGCGGCTTCATGAAGGTGCTGGACAACTGCACCGTGCTGCAGGGCCGAAACGCCCCAAAGTGCTGGATCAAGGCCAGCACCATGGCCGTGTCAGCGGCCGCCATCATGGCCTGGCCGCACAACATGCCGCCAACACGCGACAGCTGATCGCTTTGTGGCAAGCGCAAGGTCACGCCATCGGAATGCAAGCTTTCAACACGCAAGTTCAGCGCCTGCACCCACGGGGCGAACAGGTCTGAAAGGGATTGTTGAAGCTGATCGGTGGTGATGTCAGCGGAGCTCATGGGTGACTTTCAAAAGCGGCGATGGCTTATTTTCGCTTCACAATGGCTGAACTTCACTCGCGGGCGATCCTATGCTTTTCACACCCACCCTGAATCGAAAGCGCCGCCATGTGCTGGCCATGGCCTTGGCATGGACGGGCTTGGCCGCTCAGGCCAACGATGGCTGGCCCAGCAAACCGATCCGCATCATCGTGGGTTACCCAGCCGGCTCTTCGCCCGATGTGCAGGCCCGATTGATTGCCGAGCCTTTGGCACGCGCTTTGGGGCAGTCGGTGGTGGTCGAGAACAAACCCGGTGCCAGCAGCAATATTGCGGCCGATGCCATTGCCAAGGCGGAAGACGGCCACACGGTGGGCGTGCTGGGCAACGGCCCGCTGACCAGTTCAAAATTTCTGTACGCCAAACTGCCCTATGACCCCAGCACGGACTTCGCGCCGATTGCGCTGATCGGCACCGCGCCGCTGGTGTGGGTGACGGCCAAACCCGCCAGCGAGCGTAGCGTGGCCTCGTTCATCAGCCAGATCAAGGCCGACGGTGACAAGCAGGCCTATGGCTCGGTCGGTGCGGGCTCGGGTGGCCATTTGGGCATGGAGTTGCTCAAGCAGGCCCTGGGCATTGGCCCCATCCATGTGCCTTTCAATGGCGGACCTGCCATCTTGAACGCCATCCTTGGCGGGCAGGTGCAAATGACGTTGTTGCCCGCTTCGACCGTCAGTCCGCTGGTACAGGCTGGCAAGCTCGAAGCCGTGGCGGTGTCCTCGGCCCAGCGCACACCGCTGGCACCGACCTTGCCGTCCATGGAAGAGATCGGTGCCAAAGGCATCAACATTGAAGTGTGGAACGCGGTGATGGCCCCGGCCCGCATGCCCGCGGCCCACCAAGCCCGCTTGAGCCAAGCGTTGGAGAAAATCCTCAACACGCGTGAGATCCGCCAAAAGCTCTTCCTGCAAGGCTGGAAGGTGGACGATGCCAGCGCCAAAGGCTTGGCCGCCCGCATCCAGCAAGACACGAAGACCTACCAGGACATCATCGTGCGCAACAAGATCCGGATTGAGTGACGGCGCCAAGGGGTCGCGCCCTTCAGGCCAAAACGCAGGTGCCTTTAAACTGGCCGGTCTGATTTGACGGCTATTTTTCGGCTCCTGGCATGCTTTCCACCCAAGACAAAACCCGCATCGACGACACCCGCATTGCCTCGGTGCGCCCCCTCATGACGCCAGCCTTGCTCGAAGAGCGCTTGCCCGCGTCGCCCGCGCACCTGGCGCTGGTGGAGCGTTCGCGGCAAGACATCTCGAAGGTGCTGCAGGGCCAAGACGACCGCTTGGTCGTGGTGGTCGGGCCGTGCTCGATCCACGACCACGCGCAAGCCATCGCCTATGCCCGGCTTCTGAAGGTGGAGGCCGACAAGCACGCCCAAGACCTGCAAATCGTCATGCGCGTGTATTTCGAGAAACCCCGCACCACCGTGGGCTGGAAGGGCTACATCAACGACCCGCATCTGGACGACAGCTTCGCCATGAACCAGGGCCTGGAGATGGCCCGCAAGTTGCTGCTGGAGATCATCGATTTGGGCCTGCCCGTGGCCACCGAGTTTCTGGATTTGCTCAGCCCCCAGTTCATCAGCGACCTGGTCACCTGGGGCGCGATTGGCGCCCGCACCACCGAAAGCCAAAGCCACCGCCAGCTGGCCAGCGGCTTGTCGTGCCCGGTGGGATTCAAGAACGGGACGGATGGCGGCGTCAAAGTGGCCGCTGACGCGGTGGTGGCGTCCAAAGCGCCGCACGCTTTCATGGGCATGACCAAGATGGGCCAGGCCGCGATTTTCGAGACGCGTGGCAACCAGGACGTGCACATCATCTTGCGCGGGGGCAAAGCGCCCAACTATTCGGCCGCCGACGTGGATGCCGCCTGCAAGGCACTGCAAGCCTCGGGCATTGCACCGCAAGTGATGGTGGACGTGTCGCACGCCAACAGCAGCAAGCAGCACGCCAAGCAGATCGAGGTGGCGCACGACGTGGCCGCGCAGGTGGCAGGCGGTGACCGCCGCATCATGGGCCTGATGATCGAGAGCCACTTGCACGAAGGCCGTCAGGACCTCAAGCCCGGCCAGCCCCTGCAATACGGGGTGTCGATCACCGACGCCTGCATCAGCTTTGAGCAGACCGTGCCCGTGCTCGATGCGCTGGCGCAGGCGGTGCAAAAGCGCCGTTTGGCGGCGCAGTGAACCCGCAAGGCTGAAGGCCCTGCCCCTTGGCGCTGGACCAGGCTTTGGATGACCCAAGGAAAATCAAGCCAATCCATGGCTTGAGAGGCTCGGTTCGGTCGCATTGTCTAAACTGGGCCCAACGCGCTTGGCGCGCATCCAGTCCATCAGGAGAACCGAATGACCGTTTTGAATTTGGCCACGGCCCAAAAAATCATCGACGCCGCTCTGGCGCATTCCAAAGCCCAAGGCTACAAACCCATGGGCCTTGCCGTGCTCGACGAGTCCGGCCAGCTCAAAGCCTTTGCCCGCGAAGACGGGGCCAGCATGTTCCGCTTTGACATCGCCCGGGCCAAGGCCTGGGGCGCTGTGGGCATGGGCGCCTCCAGCCGTGTTTTGGCCCAGCGCGCCAAGGACAACCCCAACTTTTTTGTCTCGCTGGCGGCCACCGCCGAGGGCAAGTTCTTGGCGCAGCCCGGTGCTGTGTTGGTCAAAAACGCAGCCGGTGAAGTGCTGGGGGCCGTGGGGGCCAGCGGCGGCACGGGCGACGAAGACGAGGCGATCTGCATCGCCGGTATCGAGGCCGCGGGCCTGATCGCAGGCTGAAAACCTGAGTCGCCAAATCAAGCCCGAGTAAGAAAAAAGGGGGCTGAACAGCCCCCTTGCTTGGCGTAGGACGGTCTTAGCCGGCCAGGCCCACGAACACGTTTTGCACGTCGTCGTTGTTGTCGATGGCGCCCAAGAAGGCTTCGACTTCTTCCATCTGCTCGGCGCTCAGGTTGGCCGGGTCGACCGGGTTTTTGGGCTTGTAGCCCAGCTTGGCCGCCACCACGGTGAAGCCGAAGTTGGGCAGTGCGCGGCTGACCAGGTCCAGGTCGGTCGCTTCGGTGATGAACACCGTCACGCCGTCTTCGTCGGCGGGCTCAAAGTCTTGTGCGCCGGCTTCGATGGCGGCCAGCTCGGCGTCAGCGCCGGCTTGGGCGGGTTCGGCTTCGATGAAGCCCACATGGTCAAAGTCCCAGGACACCGAGCCCGAGGTGCCTTGCTGGCCCTTGCGAAAGAGCACGCGCATCTCGGACGCGGTGCGGTTGACGTTGTCGGTCAGCACCTCGATCATCACCGGCACCTGGTGCGGGGCAAAGCCTTCGTAGATCACGCGGTCAAAGCTGACGGCATCGCCCAACAGGCCGGCGCCCTTTTTGATGGCGCGCTCCAGCGTTTCCTTGGGCATGGACACCTTGCGGGCCTGCTCGACCACCAAGCGCAAGCGCGAATTGGCGGCCGGGTCGGCGCCGTTGCGGGCGGCGATCATGATGTCCTTGGCCAGACGGCCAAACAATTTGCCTCTGGCGTCCGCGGCTTGTGCTTTGCCTTTGGCTTTCCATTGCGCGCCCATGGGGTGCTCCTCGGTGTGTGGCCACGCGCACGGGCGCTGGCCGGGGGGTGGGGCGCCATGCCGATGGGCTTGGCGCGTGTCTGAAGGGGTGTCAGTTTAAACGCCCAAACTGTGCCAGCGGCCACCCTGAACGCCCAAGGGGGCGCTGATGGGGTCTGCGTAAGCAAAACAGGGTGTCATTTGAGATAAAGTCGTGGGTTAATCCGCCTTAAAAGGGCGGTTTAGCGAATTTGCCCGACACACCGCCGAGCACATATTCTTTTTTCACATCCCTGATGACGAGACGATCCATGGCAGCAGACAAATCCAAAATCATTTACACCCTGACCGACGAAGCCCCTTTGTTGGCCACGGCCTCCTTTTTGCCCATCATCCGCACCTTTGCCGCCCCCGCTGGCATCGAAGTGGCCGAGAGCGACATTTCGGTGGCCGCACGCATTTTGGGTGAGTTTTCCGATTTGTTGCCTGCCGAGCAGCGCGTGACCAACAACCTGGCTGAACTGGGCAAGCTGACCCTCAAGCCCGAAGCCAACATCATCAAGCTGCCCAACATCAGCGCCTCTGTGGGCCAGTTGACCGCCGCCATCAAGGAACTGCAGTCCAAGGGCTACGCCCTGCCCGACTACCCTGAGAACCCCACCACCGACGAAGAAAAGGCCCTCAAGGCCCGTTATTCCAAGTGCACCGGCTCGGCTGTGAACCCCGTGCTGCGTGAAGGCAACTCCGACCGCCGCGCCCCCCGCGCCGTCAAAGAGTTCGCCCGCAAGAACCCCCACAGCATGGCCGAGTGGAGCCAAGCTTCGCGCTCGCACGTCTCGCACATGCACGCTGGCGACTTCTACCACGGCGAAAAGTCCATGACTTTGGACAAAGCCCGTGACGTGAAGATGGAGCTGATCACCAAGAGCGGCAAAGCCATCGTGTTGAAAGCCAAAGTTTCCTTGCTCGACCGTGAAGTCATCGACAGCATGTTCATGAGCAAAAAGGCTTTGTGCGAGTTCTACGAAAAAGAAATCGAAGACGCCCGCAAAACCGGCGTGATGTTCTCGCTGCACGTCAAAGCCACCATGATGAAGGTCTCGCACCCCATCGTGTTCGGTCACTGCGTCAAGATCTTCTACAAAGAAGCGTTTGAAAAGCACGGCGGCCTGTTCAAAGAGCTGGGCGTGAACGTCAACAACGGCATGGCCGATCTGTACAACAAGATCACCACGTTGCCCCAGTCCAAGCAAGACGAAATCAAGCGTGACCTGCACGCTTGCCACGAGAACCGCCCCGAGCTGGCCATGGTGGACTCGGCCAAAGGCATCACCAACTTCCACTCGCCCAACGACGTGATCGTGGACGCCTCCATGCCCGCGATGATCCGTAACGGCGGCAAGATGTGGGACGCCAACGGCCGCTTGAAAGACGTCAAGGCCGTGATGCCCGAATCGACCTTCGCCCGCATCTACCAGGAGATGATCAACTTCTGCAAATGGCACGGCGCGTTCGATCCCAAGACCATGGGCACCGTGCCCAACGTCGGCCTGATGGCCCAGCAAGCCGAAGAATATGGCTCACACGACAAGACCTTTGAGATCCCCGAAGACGGCGTGGCCAACATCACCGACCTGAACACCGGCGAAGTGCTGCTGAGCGAAAACGTGGAAGCCGGCGACATCTGGCGCATGTGCCAGGTCAAAGACGCTGCGATACGCGACTGGGTCAAGCTGGCCGTCACACGTGCCCGCAACTCCGGCATGCCCGTGGTGTTCTGGCTGGACCAGTACCGCCCCCACGAAGCCCAGCTGATCACCAAAGTGAAGATGTACCTGCACGAGCACAACACCGCCGGTCTGGACATCCAGATCATGAGCCAGGTGCGTGCCATGCGTTACACCCTGGAGCGCGTCGTGCGCGGTCTGGACACCATCAGCGCCACAGGCAACATCCTGCGCGACTACCTGACCGACCTGTTCCCGATCATGGAGTTGGGCACCTCGGCCAAGATGCTGTCGGTCGTGCCTTTGATGGCCGGTGGCGGCATGTACGAAACCGGTGCCGGTGGCTCTGCCCCCAAGCACGTGCAACAGTTGGTCGAAGAAAACCACCTGCGTTGGGACTCCTTGGGTGAATTCCTGGCCTTGGCCGTGAGCTTCGAAGACCTGGGCCTCAAAACCAACAACCCCAAAGCGGGCGTGTTGGCCAAGACCCTGGACGCGGCCACCGGCAAGCTCTTGGACAACAACAAGAACCCTTCGCCCAAGACCGGTCAGCTGGACAACCGTGGCAGCCAGTTCTACTTGGCCATGTTCTGGGCCCAAGAGTTGGCCGCACAAACCGAAGACGCGGCACTGGCTGCCCAGTTCGCGCCTTTGGCCAAAGCCTTGACCGAGAACGAAAAGAAGATCGTGGACGAGCTCAACGCCGTGCAAGGCAAGCCAGTCGACATCGGCGGCTACTACATGCCCGACCAAGCCAAGCTGGCCGCCATCATGCGCCCCAGCGCCACCTTCAACGCGGCTTTGGCCAGCGTCAAGGCCTGATCGTTTAAGCGGTCTGCCAAGCCACCCGAGCGCAAGCCCGGGTGGCTTTTTTCATGGGCGATGGATGTCAGCGGCTGTAGGCCAAGCCCGAAGCCACACCGCCAAACAGATCGCCTTCCACCAGCGGCACACCCGGAAAGGCCGTCTGCAAGGCGCGTTGAAAGGTGCGCAGCGCCGAGGAGCCGCCCGTCAGGTAAATCGCGTCGATCTGCCGGTCGGTCAAACTGGCCGCCTGCACGCATTCGCGTGCGCAGGCCACGGTGCGCGCCAGCAAGCCTGCCAAGTGCGCATGCATGTCCGCCACACCCAAGGCCGCTTGCAGGCCGAGCTCGATCAAGGACAGGTCAATGCGCGTGTCGGCATCGGTGACCGAGCAACGGATCTTGGCTTGCTCCACCTCGTGGGCCATCAGGTGGCCGTGGCGCTCGGTCAGCACCTGCATCAGGCGTTCGTGCAAGTGGGCCTGGCTGTAATTGCTGCGCAGGGTCTTGGCGTGGGCAATGGCCTTGGGCTGGTACAGCCAATGGATCAAATGCCAGGTGGACAGGTCAAAGAACACGCGGCTGGGCACCTCGCGCTGCTCGGGGCCGATGTGCCGGTAACCCAAGAGCGGCATGACCTGCTCCAAGCTGAGCTTTTGGTCGTAATCGGTACCGCCAATGTGCACACCGGTGGTGGCCAAAATGTCGGCGCTGCGGTCGGCCTGCTGCATGCGCTCAGGCCCCAGGCGCACCACCGTGAAGTCAGACGTGCCGCCGCCTAAGTCCACCACCAGCACGGTGCTGTCTTGCGTCAAGCGCCGCTCGTAGTCCAGCGCTGCAGCGATGGGCTCCAGCTGAAACGACACGTTCTCAAAACCCACAGCTTGCGCCGCTTGGCGCAGCGAGGTTTCGGCTTGCGCATCGCGCTCGGCATCGTCGTCCACAAAGTGCACGGGCCGACCCATCACCACCCGCGTGGGGGCAAAGCCCAGCGATTGGGTGGCGCGTTCGCGCAGCGTGGTCAAAAAGGTGGCGATGATGTCCTGGAAGCTGATCTGCTGGTGGCCAATTTGGGTGGTCTCCATCAACAGCGGGCTGCCCAGCAGGCTTTTGAGCGAGCGCATCAAGCGGCCTTCGGTGCCTTCCAGGTAGTGGCCAATCGCATCGCGACCGAAATGCGTGGTGCCGTCTTCGGCGTTGTAGAACACGGCCGTTGGCATGGCCAGCGCCTCGCCCTCCAGGGCCATCAGGCGGGCAGTGCCTTGGGGTGTGGCCCAGGCCATGGCCGAGTTGGAAGTGCCGAAATCGATGCCGAGTGTGCCGGGGTGCGATGAAGTCATGAGCAAGAGGAGCGGGGCACGGGCTGTGCCCAAAAGCGCAAGGCATCGGCCCGTGAAATGGCCGAAGCTGGTTTGAGGACCGGCGATTGTGCCAGCCCGCAGGCCGCTTTTCGCCGAGCGGGCGCTGCAAATCGTGGAAAATCGGAAGCTGTTCGTATTCCTCTTTTCAAAGCCCCCCATGACCGAAGCCACACAGCGCCCTGAATTGCCCGATCACTTGTCCATCGACCCGCGCAGCCCCTTCCATGTTCGCGCCGTGTTCGAGCACGACATCGGCATCCGCTTCAATGGCAAGGACCGCAACGACGTCGAGGAATACTGCATCAGCGAAGGCTGGGTCAAAGTGCCCGCCGGCAAGACCCTGGACCGCAAAGGCCAGCCCCTCTTGATCAAGCTCAAAGGCAAGGTCGAGGCGTTTTACCGCTGAGTTAGAGCGGCGAGATCAGCTGGCCCCGTTACACACCCGCAGCACCTGCTCACCGTAGGCTTCGAGCTTTTTGACGCCCAGCCCGCTGATGCCTTGCAGGTCGGCCAGGCTTTGCGGCGCGTGCTCGGCAATGGCCGCCAGTGTGGCGTCGTGGAAGATCACATAGGCCGGCAGGTTGTGCTCTTTGGCCACTTCGGCGCGCCAGGCCTTGAGGTTGATGTAGCGCACCATCGCGTCTTGGCCCAGGTTGGCTGCGGCCGGGCTTTGGGCGCTGCGCGAGCGGCTTTTCTTGTCGCTGCGCTGGCTGGTGCTCTCGCGCAGCTGCACCGGCACATCGCCTTTGAGCACAGCGCGCGAGGCTTCGGTCAGGTGCAAGGTGCTGAACCCCTCTTCGGTGTGCACATGCAAAGCGCCAATCGCGATCAGCTGGCGCATCACGGCGCGCAGTTGCTGCTCGCTGTACTCGGCGCCCAGGCCAAAGGTGCTGATGGCTTCGTGGCCGCGCTGCACCACCTTGTCGGTTTTCTTGCCGCGCACGATGTCCATGGTGTGGCCCGCGCCAAAGCTGTGGCCGCTGATTTGCTGGGTGCGGTAGACGGTGGACAGCAGCTTGCGGGCCGCGTCGGTGCCGTCCCACACTTGGGGCGGGTTCAGGCAGTTGTCGCAGTTGCCGCAAAAGGGCATGTACACGCCTTGCGTGTCGTCGCCTTTGGCATATGCCTCGCCAAAGTAGCTCAGCAAGCGCACCCGGCGGCAGTCGGTCGCTTCGGCCAGGGCCAGCAGCGCGTCGAGCTTACCGCGCATGACCTGTTTGAACTCTTCCTCGGCCGGGCTTTCGTCGATCATGCGGCGCTGGTTGACCACGTCTTGCAGGCCATAGGCCATCCACGCGTCGGATGCCAAACCATCGCGGCCGGCGCGGCCGGTTTCTTGGTAGTAGCCTTCGATGTTCTTGGGCATGTCCAGGTGCGCCACAAAGCGCACATCGGGCTTGTCGATGCCCATGCCAAAGGCCACCGTGGCGACCATCACCACGCCTTCTTCGCGCAAAAATTCGTTCTGGTGGCGCTGGCGCATGCCCGCGTCCAGCCCCGCGTGGTAGGGCAGTGCGTGGATGCCCGATTCGACCAACATGGCCGCGATCTCTTCGACCCGCTTGCGCGATTGGCAATAGACCACGCCCGCTTCTTCGGGGTGCTCGCGCTCGATGAAACGCAGCAGCTGCGTGCTGGCGTCTTTTTTCTCGACGATGGTGTAGCGGATGTTGGGCCGGTCAAAGCTGCTGATGAAGAGCTCGGCGCTTTCCAGCTGCAGGCGCTCGACGATGTCGGCACGCGTGAGCGCATCGGCTGTGGCCGTGAGTGCCACACGCGGCACGCTGGGGTAGCGCTCGTGCAAGACGGCCAGGCCCCGGTACTCGGGGCGGAAGTCGTGGCCCCACTGGCTCACGCAATGGGCCTCGTCGATCGCAAACAGGCTCAGCAATCCGCGTTCGAGCAGCGAATCCATTTGCGCCAAAAAACGGGCGTTGGTCACGCGTTCGGGCGCGGCGTACAGCAGGGTGATCTCGCCACGCAGCAAGCGACGCTCGATGTCAGCGGCTTCTTCGCTGGTGAGGGTGGAGTTGAGGAACGCGGCGTTCACACCCGCCTCGTGCAGCGCGCCCACCTGGTCGTGCATCAACGCTATCAGCGGCGAGACCACCACCGTGATGCCGTGGCCCGCCCGTTGGCGCGCAATGGCCGGGATTTGGTAGCACAGCGATTTGCCGCCGCCCGTGGGCATGAGCACCAGCGCATCGCCTCCTGCGGCCACATGGTCGATGATGGCTTGTTGCGGGCCGCGAAAGGCGTCGTAGCCGAAAACTTCGCGCAGGATGGGCAGGTGAGGGGACAAAAGCGGGGGGTGTGACAGCCAAACAGCCGATATTGTGCCTCTTAGCCTGGGGGCATGAGCGTTGTTCACGAAGACCCATGCACATGCACTAACATGCCCGCCATGCACACCTCTGCCCTTGTCTTGTTTTCCGGTGGCCAAGACTCCACCACCTGCCTGGCCCATGCTTTGTCGCGGTATGAACGCGTCGAAACCCTGGCCTTTGACTATGGCCAGCGCCACAAGGTCGAGCTCGATGCCCGTTTGAATGTGTTGACCGCCCTCAAGGCGCGGTTTCCGGCCTGGGCCGCCAAATTGGGCGAGGACCACCTGCTGGATGCGGGCATCTTGGGCCAGATCAGCGAAACCTCGCTGACCCGCGACACAGCCATTGAGATGGAAAGCTCGGGCTTGCCCAACACCTTTGTGCCGGGGCGCAACCTCTTGTTCCTGACCTTGGCCGCTGCGCTGGCTTATCGGCGGGGTTTGCAGGTCATCGTCACCGGCGTGTGCGAGACCGATTTTTCGGGCTACCCCGACTGCCGCGACGACACCATGAAGGCCATGCAGATCGCCTTGTCGCTGGGCATGGACCGCAAGCTGCTGATCGAAACGCCCTTGATGTGGATCGACAAGGCCCAGACCTGGCAACTGGCGCACGAGCTGGGCCAAAAAGCCGACCTGGCGCAAGGCGGGCAAGCGCTGGTGGACTTGATCGTGGAGCACACCCACACCTGCTACCTGGGCGACCGCAGCCAGCGCCAGGACTGGGGCTACGGCTGCGGCCAGTGCCCGGCGTGCCAGCTCCGGGCGGCGGGCTTTGCGCGCTTTCAAAAGGCCTGAAACGCGGACTTTTACAATAGGGCCCATGAAAGCCCCTGTTTACACCCGCGCCCAAGCGCTGCCCGAGATCCTGAACACCCGCATCGCCATCCTGGATGGCGCCATGGGCACCATGATCCAGCGCTTCAAATTGACCGAGGCCGACTACCGGGGCGAGCGTTTCAAGGACTTCCCCAAAGACGTCAAAGGCAACAACGAGTTGCTGAGCATGACCCGCCCCGACGTGATCCGCGACATCCACGAGGGCTATTTGGCCGCTGGTGCCGACATGATCGAGACCAACACCTTTGGCGCCACCACTATCGCCCAAGCCGACTACGACATGCAGCACCTGGCCCGCGAGATGAACTTGCAATCCGCCAAGCTGGCCCGCGCCGCTTGCGACAAGTTCTCCACGCCCGACAAGCCCCGCTATGTGGTCGGAGCCCTGGGCCCCACGCCCAAGACCGCCAGCATCAGCCCCGATGTGAACGACGCCGGTGCCCGCAACGTGACCTTTGAAGAGTTGCGTGCGGCTTATTACGAGCAAGTCGAAGCCCTGGTCGAAGGCGGCTCGGATGTGCTCTTGGTCGAAACGATTTTTGACACGCTCAACGCCAAGGCCGCACTGTTCGCCATCGAAGAATTCTTTGAGGCCAGCGGCGAGCGTCTGCCCCTGATCATCAGCGGCACGGTGACCGACGCTTCGGGCCGCATCCTGAGCGGCCAGACCGTGACGGCTTTTTGGCACAGCGTGCGCCATGCGCAGCCGCTGGCCATTGGCCTGAACTGTGCCTTGGGCGCCACGCTGATGCGCCCTTACATCCAGGAGCTGAACAAGGTCGCGGGCGATACCTTCATCAGCTGCTACCCCAACGCCGGCTTGCCTAACCCCATGAGCGACACAGGCTTTGACGAAACGCCAGAAGTCACCAGCCGCCTGCTGCACGAGTTTGCCGCCGAAGGCCTGGTCAACATCGTGGGCGGCTGCTGTGGCACCACGCCGGACCACATCGGCGCCATCAGTAAGGCCGTGGGCCCGCTGGCGCCACGCAATGTGCATGGCGGCTTTTTCTATAAAGAAGCGGCCTGAGCTTTTCAAGCCATGTCGGAGCTGAAGCTCCGACCTACAACTTCCCGGTCAGTGGTGCAGTGTTGGATTTGCAGGTCGGCGGCTTTAGCCCCGACAAACAGGCCTTAACCCTCCAACAGCATCCGCTGGAGCTCGGTCAGCTCTTGTGGGCTGAGGCCAATCGCCCCATGCAGGTAGTCGCGCATGCCGCCGTGCTGGGCATCGACGGCTTCGTAGGCGGCGTGCAAAAACTCGGGTTGCACTTGCCACAGCACTTTCATCACATGGGCTGGGCCTTTGCCTTCCAGGCGGGGGTCGCGGCGGTAGAGCTGGTTGGTCAGCAGGTAATCGTGCTCAATGGTGGCGCGGTCCACGCCCAGTGCGGACAGCAGCAGGGCCGCTGCAAAACCGGTGCGGTCCTTGCCCGCCGTGCAGTGGAACACCTGCGGGGTGGGCTGCGCCAGCAAATGCTTCAGAAATCGGCCGAAGGTGTCGGCATTGCGGTTCACGAAATCGCGGTAGGTCTCGCGCATCAGGTCCACCGTCTCTTCGGTGGTCGGCTCGATGCCTTGCGCCACCAGCGCCTGCATGCGGGCCACCACGGTGGGCTCGATCGTCAGGGCCACGCGCTGCACACCCGGGATGGCATAGGGCGTGGCGGTGTATTCAGACACCCCGCGAAAGTCCAGACTATGCCCGATGCCCAGCTGCTGAAACCGTGCGAGGTCCTCAGAAGTCAGTCCAGCCAGATGGTCAGAGCGAAACACCCGCCCCCGCCGCACACGCTGGCCGCTGGCCGTGCCGTAACCGCCCAGATCGCGAAAATTGGAAGCGCCTTGCAGCAAAGGGGCAGGAACAGCAGGGAGCATGTGAACCTCATATTGAAAACAGCCTTGATTGTGCCGAGGCCCTGCGAAATCTCTGTCCCCTTCAGGAAAAGCCTGGAAATTGAATAAAAATAGAACTTTGTGACCAGCCTCTTACCCATCGCCCACGCGAGCCCCAGCTTGGACAAGACAAAACTCTCCGAAAGCGACATCTGCGACAAGTTCATCCGCCCCGCCATGGAGCAGGCTGGGTGGCACGGGTTCGACCAGATTTACCGTGAGTTTCCCTTGCGGGCGGGGCGCGTCAGCGTGCGCGGCAACAAGGCCCACCGTGACCTCAGCACCGTGCTGCGGGCCGACTACGCCTTGTTTTACAAAGCCAACATCCCCATTGCGGTGGTCGAGGCCAAAGACAACAACAAGCCCATGGGCTCGGGCATGGCCCAAGCCATCAACTATGCCGAGCTGTTGGGCGTGCCCTTTTGCTTTGCCAGCAATGGGGACGGCTTCGTGTTCCGCGACGCCACACTGGCCGATGGCGTGCTCGAGAAAAACCTCACGCTGGACGAATTCCCCTCGCCGCAAGACCTGTGGGATCGCTACTGTGCGTGGAAAGGCTGGACGCCCGCCGTTCGCCAAGTGGCCGAGTTTGACTACGCACCCAGCAAAACGCCGCGTTACTACCAAATCAACGCCATCAACCGCACCGTTGAAGCCATTGCCCAAGGCCAGAACCGCGCCATGCTGGTCATGGCCACTGGCACCGGCAAGACCTACACCGCGTTCCAGATCATCTGGCGCTTGTGGAAGAGCGGTGCCAAAAAGCGCATCCTGTTTCTGGCCGACCGCAACATCCTGATCGACCAGACCATGGTCAACGACTTTCGGCCTTTCAAAGGCGCGATGGCCAAACTCAGCCCCAACGCGAAGGGCATCGAAACGGTCAACGCACAAGGCCAGGTCACCATCGAAGAGGTGGACCTTGCCGTCAACAAAACCACCAAGCTGGTGGACAAAAGCTACGAGATTTACCTCTCGCTCTACCAGGCCGTCACCGGCACCGAAGAAGAGCGCAACATCTACAAACAGTTCAGCCCCGACTTTTTTGACCTGATCGTGGTGGACGAGTGCCACCGGGGCAGCGCCAATGAAGACTCGGCGTGGCGCGAGATTCTCACGTATTTCGGCAACGCCGCGCAGGTGGGCCTGACGGCCACGCCCAAAGAAACGCAAGACACCTCCAACAGCGATTACTTTGGCGAGCCCATCTACACCTACAGCCTCAAGCAAGGCATCGAAGACGGCTTTTTGTCGCCCTACAAAGTCGTGCGGGTGGACCTGGACAAAGACACCTTTGGCTGGCGGCCCACGCAGGGCATGACCGACAAACACGGCCACCTGATCGAAGACCGCATCTACAACGCCACCGACATGAACCGCAAACTGGTTCTGGAGCAGCGCGACGAAGTGGTGGCCGCCAAGGTCACCGAATACCTCAAGGCCACCGACCGCTACGCCAAGACCATCGTGTTTTGCGAAGACATCGACCACGCCGCCCGCATGCGCCAAGCGCTGGCCAATGCCAATGCCGACATTTGCAAAGACCAGCCCCGCTACGTGGTGCAAATCACCGGCGACAACGCCGAGGGCAAAGGCCAGCTCGACAACTTCATCGACCCAGAAAAGCCCTACCCCGTGATCGCCACCACCTCCAAGCTCATGAGCACCGGGGTGGACGCGCAAACTTGCAAGCTCATCGTGCTGGACCAAAACATCAAGTCCATGACGCTGTTCAAGCAGATCATTGGCCGGGGCACCCGCCTGCGCGAAGACCTGGGCAAAACCTGGTTCACCATCCTCGACTTCAAACGCGCCACCGAGCTGTTTGCCGACCCTAAGTTTGACGGCGAGCCGGTGCAGATTTACCAGCCCAAAGGCGATGAACCTGTGACACCGCCAGACGAGCTGACAGGCACGCCGGGCATGGGCGACCCGCTGACGACGGGACAACCCGATCCACTGGCCGATCCCTTTGCTGCACAAGCAGGCGGTTACACCGCGCCCGGTGCAGGCAGTGATGTTGAGCCTAAAAAATACGTCCTCGGCGGCATGGTCACCGTGGCTGTGGCGCGAGAGCGTGTGCAATACCTCAGCGCCGACGGCAAGCTCATCACCGAAAGTCTGCGCGACTACACCCGCATCAACTTGGCCAAACAGTACGACTCGCTCGACAAATTTTTGCAGGCCTGGAACGACGCCGACCGCAAAGCTGCCTTGGTGGAAGAGCTGGAAAAGCAGGGTGTGCTGATCGAAGCACTGGCCGAAGAAATTGGCAAAGACCTTGACCCTTTCGACCTGCTCTTGCATGTGGCCTACAACCAGCCACCCCTGACCCGCCGCGAGCGCGCCAACCGCGTCAAAAAGCGCAACGCCTTCACACAATACGGCCCCGTGGCCCGCAAGGTGATCGACGCACTGATCGACAAATACGCCGACGAAGGCATCGCCACCATCGAAAGCAACGACGTCTTCAAAGTCCAGCCTTTCACCCAAATGGGCTCGGCCAGCGAGTTGGTGAAATGCTTTGGCGGTCGCCCCCAATACCTGGGTGCCCTGCAAACGCTGGAGCGCGAGCTGTACGCCGCCAAACCTTAAAGAATCCGAATGTCCAACCTCTCCTCCGTCATCAAATCCATCCAAGACATCATGCGCCAAGACAGTGGCGTGGATGGCGACGCGCAGCGCATCTCGCAGCTCACTTGGCTCTTGTTCCTGAAGGTGTTTGACGCACTCGAAGAAGAGCTGGAGCTGACCCGCGACGACTACAAAAGCCCCATCCCCGAAGCCATGCGCTGGCGCAACTGGGCCACCGACGCAGAAGGCATCACCGGTGATGCGCTGCTGGACTTTGTCAACAACCAGCTCTTTGCCACCCTCAAAAGCTTGAGCGGTGACGCCCAGCGCAACCCGCGTGGCTATGTGGTGCGCGGCGTGTTTGAAGACGCGTACAACTACATGAAGAGCGGCCAGTTGCTGCGCCAGGTCATCAACAAGCTCAATGCGATCGACTTCAACCGCCAAGCCGAGCGCCACCAGTTCAACGACCTCTACGAAAAAATCCTCAAAGACCTGCAAAGCGCAGGCAACGCGGGCGAGTTCTACACGCCCCGTGCCGTGACGCAGTTCATGGTGGACATGGTCAACCCCCAGCTGGGCGAGCGCGTGATGGACCCGGCCACCGGCACAGGCGGTTTTTTGGTCTGCGCCATCGAGCACTTGCGCAAGCAAGTGCACAACACCGACGAAGAAGCCACGCTGCAAAACAGCATCTTGGGCGTTGAGAAAAAACAAATGCCCCACATGCTGTGCGTGACCAACCTCATGCTGCACGGCATCGAAGTGCCCAGCCTGGTCCGCCACGACAACACCTTGAGCCGCCCGCTGCGCGACTACACCCCAGCTGACCGGGTGGACGTGATCTTGACCAACCCGCCCTTTGGCGGCATCGAAGAACCGGGCATCGAGCAAGGCTTTCCAGCCGATGTGCGCACCAAAGAAACGGCCGACTTGTTTTTGGTGCTCATCAAACACATCCTCAAAACCAACGGCCGTGCCGCGCTGGTGCTGCCCGACGGCACGCTGTTTGGCGAAGGCGTGAAGACCCGCATCAAAGAACAACTGCTGGCCGAATGCAACCTGCACACCATCGTGCGCCTGCCCAACGGCGTGTTTGCGCCCTACACCGGCATCAAAACCAACCTGCTGTTCTTCACCAAAGGCAAGCCCACCGAACACGTTTGGTACTACGAACACCCCTACCCAGCGGGCGTGAAGAACTACAACAAAACCAAGCCCATCTGCATCGAAGAGTTCGACGCCGAAAAAGCCTGGTGGGGCACCGAGGCCGACGGCTTTGCCGCCCGTGTGGAAAACGAGCGTGCCTGGAAGGTGAGCATTGAGCAAATCAAAGCCGCCAACTACAACCTCGACCAAAAGAACCCCCACGCCGCCGAAGTGGTGAGCCACGACCCCGAACAACTGCTGGCCGACTATGCCCGCCTGCAAGCAGAGGCGCAAAGCCTGCGCGACCAACTCAAAAGCATCCTCGCCCAATCGCTGGGAGCCAAAGCGTGAGCGCAGAGCTGACGGCGCAAGAGCCCAGCGCCAAATACCTGGTGAATTTGCAGCCGCCATTGGTGCGGCACTTTGACTTGATCGCCCAAGCCCCCGGCGGCGTGGCCCGCCTGCGCGAACTCATCTTGACGCTGGCTGTGCAAGGCAAGCTTGTGCCGCAAGACCCGAGCGATGAACCGGCGAGTGAGCTGCTCGAGAAAATCAGGGTTGAGAAAGACCGACTGATTGCAGAAGGCAAGATCAAGCGGGACAAGCCGTTCGCCGAAATTACTGATGAAGAAAAGCCCTTTGAGTTGCCTACAAATTGGTCATGGTGCAAAGGTCGCGAAATATTCAACGTGATTCGTGGTGTGACTTATCAAAAAACTGATGCACGCGAAACATTTGTCGAAGAACACCTCCCACTGCTGCGAGCCAATAATATTCAAGCAACTATCAACCTCGATGGTCTTGTATATGTTCCAAGGCATTTGGTCTCGGATGACCAGTGCTTACGCAAAGGTGACTACCTTGTGTGCTTGGCTAGTGGCAGCAAAAAGCTTGTAGGTAAGGCGGCACCTTTCACCTCAGATGTAGCTTGCACGTTTGGCGCTTTTTGCGGGGTAATTCGTCCGTTATCTGACATGGGCTTTCTCGCAATTTACCTTTCAAGCCCGCTGTATCGGGATACTGTTTCGGCAGCCTCAGCAGGCATTGGAATCAATAACCTCAAGGGGACATCACTCCTCGGGCTTGATATTCCGTTACCACCACTGGCCGAGCAATCCCGCATAGTCACCCGCGTCGAAGAACTGATGCAACTATGTGACGCCCTCGAAGCCAGCGGCCAGCTCGAAGCGCAGCAACACGCCCAACTCGTAGGCACCCTGCTGGGCACGCTCACCCAAAGCGAAACACCCGAGGCACTGGCCGACAACTGGCAACGCATCGCCACCCACTTCGACGTGCTGCTCGACCGCCCCGAAGCCGTAGACGCCCTCGAACAAACCATCCTCCAACTGGCCGTGCGCGGCCTCCTCGTCCCCCAAGACCCCACCGACGAACCCGCCAGCGTCCTCCTGCAAAAAATCCGCACCGAAAAAGACCACCTCATCGCCCAAGGCAAGATCAAACGCGACAAACCCCTGCCGCCCATCACGGACGAAGAAAAATCGTTTGAGTTGCCACGGGGGTGGGAGTGGGTGCGGTTGTGTGATTTGATGCCGGAATTTCAGAATGGTGCATCGAGTCGCGGTGATTCCGGCGGGCAATTAATCACAGTGCTGCGTCTTGCTGACATTAAGAAGAGGCGTATTTCTCTGATGGATACGCGTCAAATACCCATAGCCTCCCACGACATTGCCAAGTACCGACTTGAGGAAGGGGACATCTTGATCACCCGAGTGAATGGCAGTGCAGAAATCGTTGGGCAGTTCAATCTTTGCGACAGACCCGTAGATGCGATCTATTGTGACCATTTCATTCGCATGCGAATTGATCGACAGTGGATTGCACCTGACTTTTGCGCGTTGCTTGGGGAAAGTCCAATAGTGCGAGAAAGCATACAAAGCTTATTCATCACCACTGCGGGTCAGAAGACGGTCAACCAAGGCCATATTGGTTCGCTGCAATTTCCTCTACCACCACTTGCAGAGCAATTCCGCATCGTCACTTGTGTCAACGAACTCCGTAGCTTGTGCGCCGATTTGCGGGCTCAGCTTGAATCTGTTCAGTTGGCGCAGACTCAGCTAACCAAGACTTTGGTAGTTTCATAAAGCCACACTCAAAGATAAGCAACAGGGGGAAAACGATGGCAATTGCTAGGCTCGAATTGCACTATTTTTTGCGTGACGAATCTCATGCAATGAATGCCTTGGTGAGAAATAAATGTGAAGCGGAAGCGCTCCCTGATGGTCAGTCCAAATTCCCCCACCCGTGGCCACCCCAAATTCCCCCAGGCAGCGCCCTCAGATTATGACGCGTCAGCTTGGATGACCAAGCGCGCCGCCGCCTCCTTGAGCCTATAGC
>NZ_JASGBH010000020.1 GCF_030053395.1 Limnohabitans lacus
CTATAGGCTCAAGGAGGCGGCGGCGCGCTTGGTCATCCAAGCTGACGCGTCATAATCTGAGGGCGCTGCCTGGGGGAATTTGGGGTGGCCACGGGTGGGGGAATTTGGACTGACCATCAGGGGGCTTCCAATGGAACCCATAAAAAAAGAAAAAGACCCGACTCTCAAAAAAAGAGCGGGCCAAGCAGGTGTAGAAGCCAACAAAAAAATTCGCACCAAGCGTTTTGAAATCAGATTCACCCCTGAAGAATGGATCGCTCTTCAAGATAGAGCCGCTGAAGTAGGTGCTTCTTCAACAGCAATATTTGCACGTGCTGTGTTACTTCCAGCACACGATCAATCCAACCAGGAAACCAAAGCAGAGCACAAATTGCGTGTTCAGCTTTTGGCCTCTCTTGGAAAAATCGGTAGCAATATAAATCAGATCGCTCGATCTCTGAATCGCTTGAAAGTTTGGAATGAATCAACCGAAGGAATGTTCAAAGAACTCACCAAGATTCAGGAAGGAGTGCGCACTATTGCAGAGCTATTCAAAGGGAAAAAATGAACATAACTATTTTCCCAACTGGCAAAGGAGGTTCTGAATCAGCCGTTAAATACTTACTCAGTGATACCGATCATGAAGGCAAGAAACGTTCTGTCCTGCCTGAAATTCTTTTTGGCGATCCCAACACTTTCACCGAAATAGCCAACGCCACAATGAGACTGCACAAGTACACCTCTGGTGTCATCGCCTTTCGTGATAAAGAATCTGTCACCCCAGAACAGATCACGACTCTGATTGAGACATTCCGCTCAACATTCCTGCCAAGTTTGCAGGTTGATGAAAACTTCGCTGACTTCTGGGTTATGCACAAAGATAAAGAAAATATTGAACTTCATTTTCTATACGTCAATACCGAGTTGTCCAGCACTCAGCAATTAAACATTCATCCGCCCGGTGAAAAGAACATTCAGTTTTTCAACACCTTTGTCAGCGTCATGAATGACAACTTCGGATTCGCACAAGTGGTGCCCGATCCACTCAAAATAAGTTTGAAACCCTTTGAGGCCAAATCACCCAATGGGAAGAAGGACAAAAAAGCTAAGAATGACTTTGCACAAGTTCTTCACTCTGAGATCGTGGGTGGCTTCATAACGAATCGAAACCAGCTTATCGGATACATGAAGAAGAACGGCATGGACATTCCGAAAATTGGTGACGACTTCATCACCGTTCGCCTACCGGGTGCCAAGAAGAACACCCGCTTGAAGGGGCCACTTTTCCGCAAGGACAGTGAATATGCCCAACTTGTGAATGAACACCACCAGTCCAAGATCCCGAAATTCCTAACCCCTGACGAAGCACAGTCACAAAGGGACAAGCTTATCCACCATATCGAGGCAAGAGCAGCCTTCAATCAGCGCAGATACCTGACACCTAGACCCGGTGCGAAACGCACTTACAAACCGTTCAAGAAGGCTTCTGGTGCGGCCAAGGATCATGCAGAAACGACAGTCCCAACCAATGTGATCCGCAGTGCATTGGAGGAACAGCTTACCCAGTTGAAAGAGCAGTCTGATCCTGCCACCAAACTACCCACGGCAAACCTTCCTCACCACATTGCACGACGCCAAAATCAGCAAGAGCGTGACGGCCCGTTGTCTGGTGTCATGGGTGCTGGTGCAGCACTTGGTGGATTGGAAGCTCAGATTGGCAGTCTATCTATGCAATATCACAGCCTGCTTCTTCGACTTGCCAGCGCCAAAGGCCACCGAGCTTCACAGATCAAAAACCAACTTATGGCATTAGAGCAAAAGCTGATTGCTTTAAATCTTGAGCTTGTGAAAAAGAAGCTTCAAGCACAGGACTTACCAAAGCCAACAATTACATAAAGAATCTACAGGTGCTTTTTTATTATCAGCATTGGTCAGTTAAATTCATATGAATTTAACTTGACAATAAAAATTCTTCTGTTATTTGTACAACACACAGGAGATTTAAATGATTAAAAAGAAAAACAACATCTATAAACTAATAAAGAAAAACATAGCAAAGCTGGCCATCATCCACCAGACTACAAAAATTTCACCCAATCGTTTGGTTTCAATATTTCTAAGGAATAGTTCATTGGAGGAAATTCTTCTTCCTAAGAAAACAAAAGATGGATATTGGGATTGGACGCTAGCAGACGACACAGCATACAAATACTTCAAGAAAGAACTTACGGCCTATCTAAAGAGAAATGCAGATCAACTAAGCTTTCAAACAATGCAAGAGCACTTCAAGTCAAACTATCTCACCAAGGAATATTTTCGAGAAAGTTATGAATCTTTGGCTGAAAACTACTATGCACAAGAACAGGCGTTAAAAAACTTTGTTCGTGAAGGATTCATCGCCATACATCCAATAACCCCTGATATGTCACCCAAGGAGGTGGCCATCAGGAATCAGAAGCTAGGAAAAATTTCTGTCAATCATTGGGTTGGAGACATCACCAACTACGACTATTTCAGTCAAGCACCAGGGTTCATGATGCAGAACGTCCACGATGCACTTCAGTATATTGACCTCTACATCATAAATATCTTGAATGAAAGACAGCTTGATCACGAGCTCATGAAGATCTCAATTAACCAGAGGCTCGAAGTCAAGCTTGCGCCCAAAGAAACACCTAAAACAAAAATTCAGAAAATATAACAAGGAGACTATATGAATCAAAGAACAATACAAGAAATAGAAGCAGAGATGGAAGAATTATCAAATACTGGCAATCTTGGCAGGATGATGGATTTGATTGATGAGCATGGCAACACCATTGACAAGATGTACGGAGCCATTATTGAAGGTGACTTAGAGAAAATACAAAAATTGGAGCCGCTTGGGATGGACATAACAGAAGATTGCTATGTGAAAGCGGCCATCATTCATGAGCAGCTTCTTGTAGTCACCTATCAAGTCAATAAAGGTGCTAACGTAGATTTAGTGATTGACTTTGCAGCATCACGCGAAGAGCCTTTGATTAAAGGAAATATCTACTACTCAGGAAGTCAACTTATCTGGCAATGGGCGAAATGCTGGCAATCTGCCAAAAATCTCAGCGACAAATTACCCCTCAAAGGCCAGATCGAGAAGATAACAAAAATAGGCGGATTCAAGGGCGAAGTGCAACAAAGATGAACCCGGTAGTGGGTGGCTGAGGATGCGTTGGCATCATGGCCGCTTTAACCGCCAAGTCGAAGTTGCCCAATGTACAAGCACCTCAGCCG
>NZ_JASGBH010000021.1 GCF_030053395.1 Limnohabitans lacus
ATGTGCCGTTGACTGCCAGCACCGCGCTGGTGCTGCCGTCCACGGCCTTGACGTCTGCACTGGTCAGTCCGCTCAGGTCCGCCGCCACGCCAGCCACGCTTTGGATGCTGGCACCATTGAGCGCGAGACCGCCTGCCCCAATGTTCAGATCTGCACTGTTTGTGTCACCGGCTTGCACCTTGTACTGGAACACCATACGGTTGCCTGCCACACCCACAAAGTCTGCTACGGCACCGTTGGACAGCGTCAGTGTAGGGGTACCGCCGCTGGTGTCAACGCTGACCGTTTTGTCAAACACCACTTGCAGGGTAACGGGGTCACCAACTCGGTAGTTGCCATCTGCGCTGGTGCTGATGACTTTGTCGAAAATCGGGGCCACAGCATCGGCCACCACGTTGAAGGTGGCACTGACGACGTCGTTGCCTGCCTCATCCTGCAGCACCGCATTGCCCGAAGACGGGGCGGTGTAGGTCACGCTGGTGTTACCCGTCAGCGCCGTTTGCAGGGTCAGCGTCACTTGGTTGCCACTGATGGCCACACCCGTCACTGTGTTGCCCGCCAGCGTGAAGGCTCCGGCCAATGGTGCTGTGCTCGCATCCAACACTTCGTTGAACAACAAGTTGACCGTCGTGTCCGCACCTACAGCGGCTTCCAGTGTTGGCGAATTTGCGTCGACTTCAAACGTAAATTGAGAAGTCGAGTTGGCCGCACCCGATGCCACAGATTCAACTTTTTGGAATGAAACGGTGTGTTTGCCAGAAGTCCAGGTACCTGGCAAATCCAGGTTGAAATTGCCTTGCAAGTCCGTACTGGAAATACCAAAATCGGTGTCCGTACCGACATCAAACTGGTTGTTTGCGTTCAGATCCTTGAAGGCGCGTACATTGCTTTGGGCACTGCTTGTTCCCGTCAGTGAAACGCCTGTGGTGGCAGACGTTTTGGAGTCTCCCTGAACACCTGTGTCGTCGGCTGTACTCAACACAACCAAGGGGGCAACGTAACCCAATGTTGCGATCTCAACCGCCAGAGCTGCGCTGACGCTCTGGTTGCCCTGCGTGTCAGTGATGACAGCACGGAGGTTGTGAATGCCGTTGACAGTATTTTCACCAAACGCTTTTCGACCGGTCAATGACACATCTCTATGAAATACCCCCAGATGGTCGGCCACCACAGAACCAAGGCTTTCGCCTGCGTCATTCACACCATTGTTATTCACATCATCAAACAAGCTCACTGAAGCATTGGCAGAGACCTGCCCGCCAATGGTCAAGTTCGTCATTTGGTACGTGATGTTGTCTGTGAAACTGGCACCCGAATCATCCTCTTTGGCCAAGTCCAATTGCACCGTTGTTGGCTCCACATTGGTAGCCACGGTCAGACTTTGCGCTGCAGAATAGGCACTGGCAGCACCGTTGCTTGTAGCATCAAAGCCGGCCTTGACCAGGCGGGCGTCAACATTGACGGTGCCGTCGCCCACGGTCAAGATGGCGGCATTCGGCACCGTGACGGTGGCGCTGCCGTTGGTGATGTGGGTGCTTGTCAATGACAAGCTCACGGTTTCGGTGCCACCACCGGCCTTGGCCCAACGCAATTGCACGGTGTCGTTGGCCTGGGCGCCTGTGCCTGACAGGTTGACCACCACGGTGGTGCCGTCGGCCGCTTCGGTGGCGTTGAGAGAGTCCGACACTTCACCAGCCAAACTGATGGTGGGGGCAGCCAGGGTACGGGTGTCGCCCGTGTTGTTGACCACAGTCTGATTCGTCAGGTCGCCCACATCGTTGCCCGCCAGGTCTTGCAGGACGCCGGAGGCGTTGTCGGTGGTATCGGCGTCGGTGTAGCTGAAGGTGATGACTTGACCTGCATTGACCGGGGTGGCCAAGGTGAGTACCAGGGTGTTGCCATTGACAACGGGAGTACCAGTGAGCGCAATGGTCGGTGGCGTCAGGCTGCCGTCTTGGAGCAGGACGGTGTATTTGGCCAGATCTGGCAGGTTGGTGGCATCCAGCGGGTGGCTGTAAGCCAGCACAAGCCGGTCACCGTTGACGGTGGCGCTTTGCAGCGTGGGCGCTGCGATGTCACGCTCAATCACCAAGGTCTGACTGACCGGGCTGGTGCCTGTGCCGTCGGTTTGTGTGGCGGTGGCGCGCACCAAGCCGTTGGCTACAGTGGCGGTGGCGATGGCGGTAAAGACACCAGTGTTGGCGTCGGCCGTGACGGTCTGGGTTTCACCGCTGTCGACCACGTTGTCGCCATCGGCGTCCACCCAAACGCTGACGCTGGCGCCTTGGCGGGCGGTGCCCGAGAAGGTCAGGCTGGCGGCGTTGGTCAGGCGGTCTGCGTTGCTTTCACCAATGTCGCCTTCGCTCAGGCTCAGGTTGGTGATGGCGTCAGGGGCAATCAGGGTGCGGATGGCGCTGAGGCTGGCAATGCCGCTGCCGTTGTCGGCGCTGGCGGCGATCTCGGCCAACACTGCGCTGAGGTTGTTGGCGGTGACGCCAGTGATGCCGATGGCGGCAAAGTCGTTTTCGGTCAACGCAGGGTTGACGGCCTGGCCTGCCGCCGCTGCGGCGACGCGGTCCACCACGCTGGCGATGTTGCTGAGCTTGTTGGCGGTGTCGGTCGCGTCAGTGCCTGTGACCAAACTCTGGGTGTTGATGATCTCGTTGAACAGACCGGCCTCGATGCCGGTCTGGCCGCTGTTGTCGCCCAAGGTTGTCAGACCCAGGCCAGCGGGGCTGGCACTGGTGAGTTGGACATTGGTGAGCGGGTGGGCCAGGTCATCCAGCAGGCCTGCGGTGGCCAGGGCTTGCAGCTGCGCTCCAGTGAGGGCCTGCACTTGCTGCAGGGACAGGTTGGCCACTTGTGTGGATGTGAGGTTGTCGATCACGCCTGCGGGCACGCTGTCGATGGCCTCTGCTCGCAGCGATTGAACCTGGGCTGCGCTCAGGTTGTCCAGGTTACCGGCCGTGGCCATGGCAGCGGCTTGGTCGCTGTTGATCAGTGACAAGTTGAGCAAGGCCACTTGGGCGTCGCTGAAGGAGGCCAACTGTGTCTCGCTCATGGCAGCCACTT
>NZ_JASGBH010000022.1 GCF_030053395.1 Limnohabitans lacus
TGTCCAGGTTACCGGCCGTGGCCATGGCAGCGGCTTGGTCGCTGTTGATCAGTGACAAGTTGAGCAAGGCCACTTGGGCGTCGCTGAAGGAGGCCAACTGTGTCTCGCTCATGGCAGCCACTTGCGCTGCGCTCAGTGCTTGCAATTCAGCATTCGTCAGGATGAGCTCATTGAGCTTGGCCACCGTATCGATGCCGCTGCCGTTGTCGGCGCTGGCGGCGATTTGGTACAGCACGGCATTGAGGTTGTCGGCCGTGACACCGCTGATGCCCAGCGTTGCAAAGTCACCTTCGGTCAAGCCCAGTGCATCTCGGTCTGTGGTGTAGTTGGGGTCCGTGGGGTCCATGGCGGCCAATGTAGAAAGGCGCTGGACCACATCGACGATGCCGTTGATTTTGGCGGCTGAGTCGATCAGGGCCTGGTTGCCATCACTGACGCTGTCGATGACGCTGTTCATGAGCGCGGTTTGGTTGGCCGTTGGCAGGTCCAGTCCCAGTCCGCTGGCCGGGTCAGTGAGTTGCTGTGCGCTCAGGCTGTGCGCGAGGTTGTCGAGCAGGCCGGCCGCTGCCAGGGCTTGCAGCTGCGCGCCGGTGAGGGCTTGCACTTGCTCCAGGGACAGGTTGGCCACCTCTGTGGGCGAGAGGTTGTCGATGATGTCTGCGGGCACGCTGTCGATGGCGTCAGCGCGCAGTTGCAGCACTTGGGGGCCAGTGAGCAGGCTCAGGTCGGCCACAGCAGCTTGGGCGCTGGTCATGACGGCCAGCAGTTCGTTGGGCAGGCTGGCTACGACCTGGGCGGACAGGCCGTCAATAAAGTCGGTGGACAGGGCGGCAAAGGCGGTGGTGTTGACCTGGTCGAGGTCGTCCGCACCCGTTTGCTGGCCTTGTGCGGTGCTCAGGGCGCCCAGTTTGGCGGCGTTGGCCGGGTTGTTGAGGTAGGCGGCGATTTCAGTGGGGGTCTTGTTGCTGAAGTCAAAGGCCAGGAATGGTGTTTGTGTGGCGGTATCAAAGCCGGTGACGGCGCTCAAGGCGGCGTTCAGATCGGCTGTCAGCGCTGTGCGTGCGTTGTGGGTGAGCACGGCGCCGTCGGCAAAGACCAGTTTGTCTCGCCCCACAGCCGTTGCGCCATTGGCCACGGTGACTTTTTCTGTGCCGCCATTGACCGAGCGGGTGAAGGTGATGGCACCCGAGACTTCGGTCAGGCTCTTGGTGTAGTCGGCCCAGTTGCCTGTCAGGTAGATCTGGTCTTCTCCACCGAGCAGGTTGCGGGCATCGACGGTGGCGCCGGCCTTGACGTAGACCTTGTCTGATTGGCCCGTGCCGGTGACCACCGTGGACTGGCCCGCTTCGGTCATGGCAAAGGTGGCACCGGTGGTGGTGCTGGTGGTCGAGGCAAAGGCTCGCAGGGTGTTGCCCGCAGGGGCTGTGGGGGTGTAGGCGGCGCTGGTGATGCTGTTGTTTGCGCCCGAGACGGTGTTGAGTGCGGCCGTGAGGCTGCCTTGCAGCGCGGCGTTGGCTTGTTGGGTGCCCACGGCGCCGTCGGCAAAGATGAGCTGGTCGCGGCCCAGGGTGGTGGCACCGTTGGCGACGGTGACTTTTTCGGTCAGGCCGCTGGTGCTGTCGGTGTAGCTGAAGACGATGGCGCCGGGGACGGTGCTGATGTCTTTGGTGTACTGGTCCCAGCGGTAATTGAAGAGGATCACATCGGTGCCACCGAAGAGGTTGCGCGCATCCAGGTCCACGCCTGCAGCGGCCCAGATGGTGTTGACACCGCCGCTGCCGTTGGCGATCAACTGTTGCTCGGCCAAGGTGTATTCGGCACCCGGGGTGCGCAGATCGAGCAAGTCGGCAAAGGAGCCAGTGATGTAATAGCGAAGGATGGTGGACATGATGTGTTCCTCTAAATTTGTTTGTATTGGCTACGCGCAAGGCTGTGCTTGGCACAGCCTTGCGGGTCAAGGGGTGGTGGTAATAAGCTTTTAGCCAGCAATCACCATGCCGGTGTTGCTCCAGTTGTTGGAGATGACGTTTTGCAGCAACTGGTCAGTGACCACCGATGCCGGCAGGGTGATGCCGCTGGCAATGGCAAAGTCAATGAAGTAGGCGCCGCCATTGGTTGAATCTGTCCCTTCGACAGCCAGCTGGAATGGCTGGTTGGTGGTGCCCAGTCCGCCGGCAAACACGTTGGCATTGAGCGAGCCCTGCGGATTGGTGTTGGTGTGGTCCTGGTTGTCCACATACAGCAGATCGTTGGCACCGAAGTTGTTGAGCAGCATGTTGCCCGCGCCCTGCAGCACGGTGTTGGCGTTGGCTCCGGACGTCAGGATGGCGCCTTTGACCACGGCGACGAAGTCGCCTGTACTAAAGTCCAGCGTTGTACCGTTGCCCTGCCCAGCAAATACGTTGCCGATGGCGGTGGCGTCAAACCACTTGAGCGAGTTTTCCAGAGCACCGGTGGTGGTGTTCATGGATTGGGCTTGCGCTGCGTTGGCAAAGCCCGCGCCCGGTGCCACGGTGCTGAAGTTGACGGTGGTGAAGGCTTGTGTGTCCTGGCCGGTGGTGCCTCCGGTGAAGGCCCCTGTAGAGACAGCCAGGCTGTAGTTGGAGCCCAGATCCAAGTCAAAACCGGGGTTGATGATGATTTTGGTGTTGGCCCCTGTGCCCACGATCGTGACGCGGCTGGTGTCGGTCACGCTGAAGGTCTGGGTGTGGGTGGTGTTCTCGCCCTGGTAGCCAGTGCCACCCAGATCGGTCAGGGTGATGGTGCCCCCGTTTTTGGCAGTGACGGTCTCGCCCACGCTGAGCACAATGCTCGAGCGCACGTCGAAGTTGGTCACAGCGCTGCTGAGCGTGGTGGACAAAGACGGCGCAGCCACAGCGGTGATGTCGAAGTCATCGCTCACATTCAGGCCGCCGCCGTCGGTGGCCGTGACGCGCACGCTGGTGGTGCCTGCGCCGGTGGGGTTGCCGCTGAAGGTGCGGGTCCCTGCATCGAATGTCAGCCATGCGGGCAGCGCACCGCCACCAACAAGGCTAGCTGTGTACGTTAGGG
>NZ_JASGBH010000023.1 GCF_030053395.1 Limnohabitans lacus
TCGAAAGCATTGAGAAGATCGATTTGACGGGCGACGGCAGCCGTGTGTTGGTGTTGACGCAGGCTGATGTGTTGGCCTTGTCGGACAACGACACGCTCATCGTTCAGGCTAAATCCGGGGACATCGTTTTTGCTGTTGGCAACTGGGTTGATACCGGTGAACTGGCCGTAGGTTTCGATGGCAACACGTACCGTCTGTACACCAGCGGTGCAGCCAGCTTGCTGGTCAGCGCGGAGGCGAGTTTCGGTTCGACTGTCAACGTTGCCAGTCAGATCACTGAATTGAGCATCAGCGACGACACGGGAAGCGACAGCACTGACCGCGTGACCACCGACACCACCTTGGTCTACAACGTGACCTTGGGCCAATCCTTGGCAGCGGGTGACGAGTTGCAGATCATCGTGGATGGCACGGCGCACACGGCCACGCGGGTTGACGACACACACTACAGCCTGGACCGCACCGCCAACGGTCAAGCCTTGGCAGTGGGGGCCCACTCGGTTTGGGTCTCGGTGGCGCGTAACGGCGAATTCATTGATCGTGGCTGGTCAGGTCATTTAAACGTACAGGCACAGAGCTCCTTGCCAAGGCCTACACAACTGGATATGCGCACTGCTGATGATACGGGTGCCGACAGATTTGATAACTCCACTGTCAATCATCAAAACATCATGCTTTTTGCCTATGGCCCGACAGATCAAAACTACCTGACAGAGTTTTGGATTGACTCCAATGGCAACACCCAGTGGGATGCCACGGATCAGCAGATCACCACGAATTGGTTAGGTGGCATTGCCAACACAAGTCCAGCGCTGCGTTATCTCGATGGTGGACGTGCGAATGCCTATGTCGACTTGAGCACAGGTGTGCACAATATTTACGCTACCTTCAAAGACACGCAAGGCACTCGGTCTCAGGCCAGTGACATACTGCAAGTCACGGTGCTGGGAGAGGAGCCAAGTTTGTCCTTCATTGGTCAATCCGGCTACACCCTTACCGGTACCGCCAGCGAGGGCAGTGAAGTCTTCGTTTGGGTGGATGCCAACCACAATGGGGTGTCAGAAGCAGCAGAAACGCGCTTGGGGTACGTTTATTCCGGGGTGAATGGCCAGTGGTCGCTCAGTCTGGCTGCGCTGGGGGCCGGCAACCACGACATTCGGGCCATGACGGGCAATGTGATCGACCGAATCACCGGCGACCGCACAGCGGGGGCCGGTCTGGTACAACTGAACGGTGGCGCCACCATCGACGTCGAGGTGCCTACTGTGGATGCGGTGGCCTTCAACAGCCCGGCCAGTGGTGTGTATGTCACGGGTACCAACAACATGCTTGTGACTGTGACTTTCAGCGAAGAGGTCAAAGGCCTGATTGGTTCCAGCAAATTGGTGCTCACGCTCAATGGAAACGTACAGCGCAATGCCTATTTGCAAAGCACCGATGCTCAGGCTAAGACCGCCACCTTCGTGTATTCCGTTCAGTCGGGTGACGATGATTTAGATGGTGTAGAAATCGTCGCCAATGCGTTTGTGGGCATTACCGATGTGTTTGGCAACGCCGTCGACAACACATACACCCTGAGCGATGTCAGTAGCGCCCGGATTGACGTATCTGCCCCTGTCGTTGAAGCCGCTGCAGGTGTGGACACGACGGTCAACTTGTTGTTCAACGAAGTGTTGGATGCGAGCACAGCACCATTGGCCGGAGCCTTCACGCTGGCGGGCAACACAGTGACGGGTGTGGCCATCAGTGGCAACCAAGTGAC
>NZ_JASGBH010000024.1 GCF_030053395.1 Limnohabitans lacus
TATGTAGTCGTCCCTGCAAAATTCATTTTTCAAGCCAACGCCCAGCGTTGATCTGAGTTTTCCAGTCGGGTGAGGCTGATGATTTTGGCCAATTTCTCAAACAAAGCCGTCAAACCCGCCGCCTGCAACAGGCACAACAAAAGGCCCAGGCCTTTCTTGGCGATCATCCTCAGCAGCCAACGGATGTTGTAGCCCGCAGCGCACAGCACCGCGTGCAGTGCATCGCCCTCTGATCCCTTGAGGTGGCAGCGGTCCATGCGGTGATCGGCCTTGAGGTGCCCGATGATCGGTTCAATCGCCTGGCGCCGTTTGAGCAGTCTGCGCTCTTTGTCTGTCAATCGCTTGTCTTTGCCTCGGTGCTTGATCTCGAT
This sequence comes from Limnohabitans lacus, assembly GCF_030053395.1. GTDB lineage: Bacteria > Pseudomonadota > Gammaproteobacteria > Burkholderiales > Burkholderiaceae_C > Limnohabitans_A > Limnohabitans_A lacus. The sequence continues at coordinate 372 of NZ_JASGBH010000024.1, forward strand.
GTCCGGGTTGTCCTTGTCCACACCCCGGTAACCCAGGTCGGCGTAGACCACCTCGGGTTTGACGCCCAGGTACTGCATCAGGATCGTGCTCTGTTCGATCTGTTCGTGCATCGTGTGCCCGTCATACGGATTGCCGGGGAAGCTTCTGGCCCCCACGATCAGATTGCCCTTGAGCGTCATAGCCAGACCCACCTTCACACCAAACTCGTAGGGGTTGCGGCTCTTGCCTTTTGAGATGCACTCCACCTCTGGCGCATGCCAGCTGTAGAGCTTGGCGCGGTTGTCCACCGCCTTGCGGCTGGCGGTTTGAGCCACCAACCGTTTGGCCTTGTCCAGCGTAACACCCAACGCCTCTTGCACGGCTTGGCTCAGCGTGCTCATCTTGCGACTGACCTCGCGCTGGAGCTTGGCCACGATGGTGCGCTGGCGCTTGATAGCCTTGCGCATGCGTTTGAACTGGCGGGCATGGGCATAGCGGCCCGACTTGAATCGAAGCTCTCGACCTTCTTTGGCATGGGTCTGCTTGAGCTCAATGCCAGCAGCTTTGGCTTCTTCGACCACTTTGGCGCGGGCCGTCTCCAGCAGCTTGCTGTCGGTGGGGTGGGTAATGGCCTTTTCTTGCACTGTCGAATCGACGATCACGCGGGTCAATTCTTTCTTGGCGATCAGCTTGAGCGTGACCGCCACCTGCATGGTGCGCGCCAGCAGCTCTTCTACCCCTTCTTCACCCAAGGCTTTGCGAAATCGCCCCAACTGGGTTGGGTCGCATGGCCACTGGTGTTCAAAGTATTCGTTGCCCGAAAAGTATTGCCAGGTGGGGGTCTCGCCCCAGCGCTGGATCACGTCTTCATCGCTCTCGTTGAACGCGTGCTTGAGGTACAGCAGCGCTACCATCAGCCGCGTCGGCAAGCGCGGGCGGCCAGCGTTAGAGGTGCCGCCACCGGCCACGACAGAAACTGGGCCGAACAAGTCAAGATCCTCGATCTTCTTGCCAGCCTTGACTTGCCGAACCCAGCGCTGGGCCAAGGAAGCCTCAATCTCTTGCCAGGGCATGCGCTTGGCCAGCACCGCCAGCGGGTGGCGCAAATCGATCATCTGGTCCAGACGGTTGCGAAAAAAATCATCGGTCATGGTGCTGTCCTCAAAACTCCCAGAAAACAGCCTCCATTGAATATGTCTTTGGGAGTTTTGAATATTCGGAATCACCCCAGATTGTCAGCATTCATGCGGGTTGTAGGGGTTTTGCTGGGACGACTAT
>NZ_JASGBH010000025.1 GCF_030053395.1 Limnohabitans lacus
CGCTCAATGGTGCCAGCATCCAAAGCGTGGCTGGCGTGGCGGCGGACCTGAGCGGACTGACCAGTGCAGACGTCAAGGCCGTGGACGGCAGCACCAGCGCGGTGCTGGCAGTCAACGGCACATTGGACGGTGGAATGATGGCCAGCCTGAGCGGGCGCACCTTGTGGCTGGATGCCACCAACCTCGATGGCGATGCCACCACCACCAACCCCAATAACGCCGCCAGCGTGGGCGACGGCACCAACGACTGGAAAGACAAGGACACGGGCGACGCCTGGGCCCAGACCGATGCCAGCTTGCGGCCGACCTACAGCACCAGCGTGGCGAACCTGGGTGGACTGGCGGGTGTGACCTTTACCCAACCTGCCACCGACACCGGCGTGCACCTGAGCAACACAGGCACTTTGGCCGACATGTCTGGGGCCAGTGGTTTCACTTGGATATCGGTGCAGTCCACGGCCAGCATGAACAGCTTGTTCGCAGGTCATGGCAACTTCACAGATTTTGAGGCTAACACCTTCTACCTTGAGAACAAAGGCGGCAGCCCTGGCGTACCCAACACCGACATGCTGGCGATGACCTGGTCGGGTACTGATGGGGCCAACACGGTGTACCGCGATGGCATGGTGTTTGGCACCGGCACCACCGATCTAGACACTGGCAGCAGCGGCTTTGGTACGCTCAACGCCAATTGGGCCACAACCGACTTCGCGATTGGCGAGCGGCTGTGGGCACCAACACGTACGCTTAACGGCAGCGTGGGCGAGATCGTCATGTTCAACCGGGCGCTGACGGCGCTTGAGGTGCAAGAGGTCAGTACCCAACTGGCCCTCAAGTGGGGCACCGACGGGACTGCTGTCTCGGCGGTGGGCACGGCATATGACTTGTCGGCAAGTACCACCAGCACCACGTTGCTGGCCCAGCGCGCAAAGGGCACAAGCAGTGCTGAGAGCTTTGTGGTGGCCGGCGCAGACGCGGTACAAGCTGGGGGCGGCAATGACACCATCACGCTGCAGGATGTGGCACTGCGTTTGGTAGACGGAGGCGCAGGGTTGGACACGCTCAAGGTGGGGTTCACTGGCACGTTCGATTTGTCGGCATTGGTTTCTAACTACACGGCCAGCACCACAGGACTGCACAAGCTCGAAAGCATTGAGAAGATCGATTTGACGGGCGACGGCAGCCGTGTGTTGGTGTTGACGCAGGCTGATGTGTTGGCCTTGTCGGACAACGACACGCTCATCGTTCAGGCTAAATCCGGGGACA
>NZ_JASGBH010000026.1 GCF_030053395.1 Limnohabitans lacus
CCCTGATGGCCACCCAAATTCCCCCACTTATGGCCACCTCAAACTCCCCCACCTGAATTGATCGGGGACAGGGTCTCAACGCCGACACCGTCGGCACCTGTGGGCAGGACGCATGTTCCGGCTTTCCTCGAAGGAAGGCCAAGGAGTGAATGTCTTGAAACCCAACCAACGCGCCACCGTCATCACGCTGCTGGAGCGCAGCACCACACAGCGTGAGATCGCCCGCATCACCGGCATCGACCGCAAAACCATTCGCAGCTACCACCAGCGCTGGCTTGCCGATCTTTCAAATTCCCCCGGGGTGGCCACCGGCTCTGAGGCCGTGGCCACTCAAATTACCCCACCCTGGCCACCGGCTCCTGCCTCGGTGGCCACCAGCCTGTGCGAAGTCCATCGCGATTTCATCCAGGCCCAGCTGCTCTTGCGCCGCAACGCCACCGCCATCTACCAAGACTTGGTCGATGCCCACGGCTTTACCGCCGCCTACAACAGCGTCAAACGCTTTGTGCGCGCCTTGCGCAAGAAGGCCCCCGAGCAGTTTGACCGCCTGTCCTTCCTACCCGGCGAGGAGATGCAGGTCGATTACGGCGAAGGTGCGCCGACCTTGGTGCCCGGCACTGATCGCTACAAGAAGCCCCGCTTATTTGTCGCCACACTGCGCCACTCCCGGCGCAGTTTCCGCCGGGTGGTCTGGAAGTCCAGCCAACAAGTGTGGGCCCAATTGCACGAGCAAGCGTTTCGCTACTTCGGCGGCTGCCCCCAGTACGTGGTGCTGGACAACCTCAAGGAGGGCGTGATCAAGCCCGATTTGTACGAGTCCGAGCTCAACCCCGTATATGCGGCCATGCTGGACCACTACAGCGTGGTGGCCGATCCGGCCCGCGTGCGCGACCCCAACCGCAAGGGCACGGTGGAGCACGCCATCGGCCACACCCAGGCCACCGCCTTGAAGGGCAAGCGCTTTGAATCGATCGAGGCCCAGAACGAGTTCCTGGAGCATTGGGAGACGAACTGGGCCGCCAAGCGCATCCACGGCACCGAGCGCCAACAGGTGCAGGCCATGTTCGAAGCCGAGCGCCCACACCTCAAACCCTTGCCCCTGCTGGGCATGCAGTACTTCAC
>NZ_JASGBH010000027.1 GCF_030053395.1 Limnohabitans lacus
GGCGGATTCAAGGACGAACTGCAACACGGTTTAACGAGGCGTGAAACACCTCGTGTGGTGTCTTGAATCCCAGCCGCTTTCTGGGCCGGTGATTCAATCTGTTTTCGATCATAGTCAACTCCTCATCTGTGACAGTTTCCATGCGCCGCTTCTTGGGAATGTATTGGCGCAGCAAACCGTTGAAGTTCTCGTTGCTGCCGCGCTGCCAGCTGCAATACGGATCGGCAAAGTAGGTCTGGATGCCAAGGGCCTGATCGATGGCCTGGTGATCGGCAAACTCTTTGCCGTTGTCCACCGTCAATGTCTTCACCCGTGAGGTCAAGGGCTTGAGTTTGGCTTCAATGACCCGGCCCACCAGATCGGCAGACTTGTTGGGCACTTTGGCCAGCACAGCAAAGCCACTCTTGCGTTCGACCAGTGTCACGATGGCTTGTTTGTGAGCCGCGCCAATGACGGTATCGCCTTCCCAGTGGCCCACTTGCTTGCGATCCTCGATGTGGCTTGGTCTCTCGCTGATCGGGCGGCGGTTCGGGATCTGTCCTCGTCTGTCACGCCCGCACAGGTGGCGTTTGCGTCGGGGCTTTTGGCTGCGCAGGTTCTTGTGTAAATCACCACCGGCGGCTTTGTTGGCATAAACATGCAAATAGACGCTCTCATGGCTGACCGCGGATTTGCCTGCAATCTGCTCGGGGCTCCATTGAATGCCAAGGTAGAAATCCACATCGGACCAGACCTTGGGGTCTACACGACGGGCATTGCGGCTGCGCTGGGCTCGCTCAGACGCTTTGGCGCAGGCTTGTTCGGCGCGATAGCCACGCTGACCACGACCACGCTTGAGTTCGCGGCTGATGGTGCTGCGGTTTCTGCCCAGCATTCGGGCAATCTCGCTGATGGTCTGTTTGGCTTTCAAGAGGCTGTAAATTTGGTATCGTTCTACTCGGCTGAGGTGCTTGTACATTGGGCAACTTCGACTTGGCGGTTAAAGCGGCCATGATGCCAACGCATCCTCAGCCACCCACTACCGGGTTCATCTTTGTTGCACTTCGCCCTTGAATCCGCCT
>NZ_JASGBH010000003.1 GCF_030053395.1 Limnohabitans lacus
GCTATAGGCTCAAGGAGGCGGCGGCGCGCTTGGTCATCCAAGCTGACGCGTCATAATCTGAGGGCGCTGCCTGGGGGAATTTGGGGTGGCCACGGGTGGGGGAATTTGGACTGACCATCAGGGTGCACGAGCAAGTGGAGCAAAGCGCCATCCTGATGCAAGGCTTGGGGGTCAAGCCCGAGGTCGTGTACGCCGACCTGGGCTACCGGGGTGTGGACAAGGACAACCCGGACATTGAGATCAAACACCGAGGCAAGGACAAGCGGCTGACCGATGAAGAGCGCAGGCTGCTCAAAAGACGGCAAGCCATCGAACCCATCATCGGGCACCTGAAGGCCGATCACCGGATGAACCGCTGCCATCTCAAGGGCTCAGAGGGTGATGCGCTGCACGCGGTGCTGTGCGCTGCGGGCTACAACATCCGCTGGCTGCTGCGGATGATCGTCAAAGGAGGCCTGGGCCTTTTGTTGTGTCTGTTGCAGGCGAGCGGATTGGCGGGCTTGTTGGTGAAATTGGCCGAAATCTTCGGCCTCAAACGACTGCAGGGCTCAGATCAACGCTGGGCGCTGACTTGAAATGAATTTTGCAGGGACGATGATGTAGTCAACTAAAAGCTGTTTGATGGTTTGTTTCACCACTGATTCAACTCCATGATCGGCATCAGCACCGCGAGCACGATCAGCATGACCATGCCGCCCATGGCGACGATGAGCAGTGGTTCCAGCACAGTGGCCAGGGCCATGGCGCGGCGTTGAACTTCTGAAGACAGCTGGGTGGCAGCGCGTTGCAGCATCACGGGCAATTGGCCGGTTTGTTCGCCCAGCCGGGCAAACATGGACAGCAGGCCTGGAAAGCGCGCGTTTTGTGCCAATGCCGTACCCAAAGGCGCCCCTTCGCGCACCCGAACCAGGGCTTCAAGTGCGTCCGCACGCAAAGCTTGGTTGGACAGCGTATCGGCCGCAGCTTGGAGGGCTTTGAGAATGGGCACGCCAGCGGCGGTGAGCATGGCCAGCGTGGAGGCAAAGCGGGCGCTGTTGTAGCCCCGTGCCAGCCGCCCGATCAGGGGCAGGCGCAGCCAAGCGGCGTCAAATTTCAAGCGAAATGCGGTTTGTTTCAAGGCCATCTGGAGTGAGAGTGCGCCTCCCACCGCAGCCAGCAGCAGCACCCAACCCCAAGCACGCACAAAGCCGCTGATGGCCAGCATGGCCACCGTCAGGCCTGGCAACTGGCGCTTGGTGCCTGCAAATACCCCCGCCACCTGCGGCACCACAGAAGCGACCAAAAAAATCACAATGGCCAGCGCCACCAAGCTCACGATGGCCGGGTACAGCGAGGCCGACAGCAGTTTCGAGCGAAGTACCTGCTGATCCTCCAAGTCGTTGGCCAATTGGTTGAGCACATCGCCGAGGTGGCCGCTTTCTTCGCCAGCAGAGATCACAGCGCGGTCAATGGCCGGAAACTCGCGCGGGTGCAGGCCCAGTGCGCGGCCCAAACTGCTGCCAGAGTTGACTTCGGCCCGTATCGCGGCCATCAGATGGCGTTGTTTGTCGTGTTCGGATTCTTCGGCCAAGGCGGAGAGTGCGCGTTCAATGGGTAATCCGCTGCCCACTAGACCGGCCAATTGCCGTGTCCATACCGCACGCTGGGTGGCGCTGAAGGCGCGGCTGTTGCCCACGCTGCGTTGCCACCAGGGCAGCGCTGTGTCGCTGCTGTCTGCCGCGCCAGAGGCGATGAGGTCCACCGACAAAGGCACCAAGGCTTGTGCGCGCAGTTGGGTGCGGGCTGATTTCAGGCTGTCGGCTTCGACGATGCCTTTGCGCGTCGCGCCATCGGCTTGCAGAGCTTCAAAACGGTAGGCGGGCATGCCGTCAGTCTCGCGTCACGCGCAGAAGTTCTTCGGCGCTGGTGATGCCAGCGTCCACCAAGCGCTGTCCGTCGTCGCGCATCAGGAGCATGCCTTGTTGCAAGGCCATGGTGCGCAACTCGGCTTCGGCGGCACGGTTGTGGATCTGGGCTCGGATCTCGTCACTGGCCACCAACATTTCAAAAATACCGGTGCGCCCGCTGTAGCCGGTGTGGCCGCAAGCCTCGCAACCTGCACCTTGGCAAGCGTTGCAGCGTTTGCGCACCAGACGCTGGGCCAGCACACCCAGCAAAGATGAGCTGAGTAAAAACGGCTCCACGCCCATGTCGATCAATCGGTTCACGGCGCTGGCGGCGTCGTTGGTGTGCAGCGTGGCCAACACCAAGTGGCCCGTGAGTGAGGCTTGGATGGCGATTTGCGCGGTCTCGAAGTCGCGAATTTCACCGATCATGATCACGTCCGGATCTTGCCGCAAGATGGCGCGAAGGGCCTTGGCAAAGCTCAGGTCGATCTTGGCGTTGACCTGTGTTTGGCCCACGCCAGGCAGTTCGTATTCGATCGGGTCTTCCACCGTCATGATGTTGTTGCGCGTGGCGTCCAGCCGCTGCAGCGCGGCATACAGGCTGGTCGTTTTGCCAGAACCCGTGGGGCCTGTGACCAACAAAATGCCATGTGGCTGTGCGATCAGATGGTCAACTTGCGCGAGCACACGGCCTTGCATGCCCACCGCTTCGAGCGTCAGGCGGGCCTCGCTTTTGTCCAGCAGGCGCAGCACCGCGCGTTCGCCATGGGCGCTGGGCAAGGTCGACACCCGCACATCGACCGCACGCGTGCCCAGGCGCAGGCTGATGCGCCCGTCTTGGGGCAGACGCTTTTCGGCAATGTCGAGCTCGGCCATGATCTTCAAGCGTGAAATCAGTGCAGCATGCAGCGCTCGGTTGGGCTGCACCACCTCGCGCAGTGTGCCGTCCACCCGAAAGCGCACGCTGCTGTGGCGTTCATAAGGCTCAATGTGGATGTCGCTGGCCCCGTCCCGTGCGGCCTGGGTGAGCAAGGCGTTGAGCATGCGGATGATGGGCGCATCATCACTGGCTTCCAGCAGGTCTTCGACCGCGGGCAGCTCTTGCATCATGCGAGACAGGTCGGCTTCGGACTCGACTTCGCTGACCACGGCGGCTGCGGTGGACGAGCTGTTGGCTTGCCCGCCCGAATAGGCTTGGTTGATGCGTTGCAGCAGGTCGTCAAGGCTGCTGTGTTGCATCTGAAAATTGATCCCGCCGAATTTGCGGGTCACCTCGGACAATGCAGAGCGGTCACTCTCATGGCACCAGGTCAGGGTGTGGGTGTGACCGTCGTCTTCCAGCAGCAGTCGGCTGGTTTTGGCAAAGGCGTAAGGCAGTGGGTGGCGCATGGTTTGACAGCTCAGGGCTGGCGTGAGGGGGGTTCTGAAGGCGCGGATGGGGCTTTGTTCAGCGGAGGCATCACCGCTGATCCGCTGACAGGCAAGGGGCCCGTTGCGGTGGGTTGAAAATTCTGTTGGTGCAAGCGCATTTGTTCATACCGACCCATGGAAAGGGCTTCTGTGGCTGCACCGTCGCGAACCACCACGGGCCGTAAAAACACCATCAGGTTGGTTTTCTTGCGGCTGCGGGCTTCAGACTTGAACAGGTTGCCAAACAGGGGCAGGTCACCCAGTCCAGGTACTTTTTCTTGGCTGTTGGTGGTGTCGTCCTGCAGCAAGCCACCCAACACGACGATGGCGCCATCTTCCACCAGCACACTGGATTCAATAGAGCGTTTGTTGGTGATCAAACCCGCAGTCGAGGAGCTTTTGCTGTCAATGCTGCTGACCTCTTGAAAAATCTGCATTTTCACCGTCCCGTTCTCACTGATTTGCGGTTTGACACGCAGTGTCAGGCCTACATCTTTGCGTTCGATTGTTTGGAAAGGATTGACAGCACCATTGCTACTGTTGTTTGACGTGAATTGGCCAGTCACAAAGGGCACGTTCTGCCCGATCACGATCTTGGCTTCTTCGTTGTCAAGCGTCAGTAAATTGGGTGTTGACAGGACGTTGGCTTCCCCGCTCGATTGCAAAAACCGGGCCAAACCGCCTAGGGCTAAAGCCCCGTTGCGTTGTTGGCCAATAGCCACGTTCAAGCCCGTTGCGGCAGGGTAGTTGCCGGTTTGGGCGCCCGCTGCCAAAGCCAGTAAGTTGGTGCCGCCAACAGAAAAATTCGTGCCCAACATCCCTACCGTGTTGCCGTTGCTTCCCGTCCCGCTCATCCATTGAACGCCGAATTCGGCGACCTTGTCGGCACTGACTTCGGCGATCAGGCTTTCCACATACACTTGGGCGCGGCGCTGGTCTAGCATGTCGATCACACTGCGCAGTTGGCGGTATTGAGGCTCTGGGGCGGTGATGATGAGTGCGTTGGTGGCCGGATCGGCTTGAATCTGACCGCCAGTGGACGATTGGGCTGTCGTGCTATTGAGGGCACTGTTGCTGTTGGTCGGGAGGGCTGGTGAAGCCATTGAGTTCACACCATTTGTGTTGCCTGTGCTGCTGATGGCGGCCCGTAAGGTCGTGGCCAGTTTGGTGGCGTCTGCATTTTTGAGGTACACCACATGGATGTTGCCGCTGGCCGCACTCGCACCTGTGGCGCTGGGCTGGTCAAGTTTTTCAGCCAGCGCGCGCGTCAACGCCAAACGCGTGGGGTTGGCAGCACGCACAATCAATGAGTTGGTCCGGGTTTCGGCTAAAACAGTGGTCTTGAACAAGGAGTCAGCTTGTCCAGCCGTTCCGGCAGAGGCACCTGAGTCAATTAAGCGTTGTAGCATGAGAGCCAAGTCCCCAGCAATGCCGTGTTTGAGGCGAATGATCTCGACCCCGGTGGCGTTCGCCACATCCAGCGCCGCGATGATGCGGGCCAAGCGTTGAAGGTTGTCGCTGTAGTCCGTGATCACCAAGGCATTGGTGCCGGGATTCACGTTGATGGTGTTGTTGGGGCTGATCAAGGGGCGTAGCACGGGCACCAGGTTGTTGGCGTTTTCGTGGTTGAGCCGAAAGATTTGCGTCACGATTTGCCCCGTTCCTGCAGGTATCACCCCGGTCGAAACGGCACCGCTCAGCAGTTTGGCTTCGGCTTCGGGCAGCACGGTGTACAAGCCCGAAGTCTCGATCAAGGCAAACCCTTGCGTGCGCAATTGCGCTGCAAACAGGCGCAGTGCCTGGGACGGGGGCACAGGCAGATTGCTCGACAGCGACATCGTGCCTTTGACTCTGGGGTCTACTACCACGTTGTAGCCTGACAAAGTGGCCAAGGTGCGTGCTATGGCATCGATTTCGGCATTCATGAAATTGAGGGTGACCGGTTCTTTTGAGTTTGCTTTGGCGGGCTGCTGCTGGGCTGTTGTTTGCGTCGCACTGGGGCCAGGGACCTGTGCGTGTGCAGTCACTTGAAACAGGCAGATGACAGTCCATGCGAGTAGTGGCCATGGCTTTGAAGTTGACAGAGGGGTAATTGCAGTGCGAATAGGCGGTGTGGTGTTCATGGTCAGTACGGTTATTGAAGTTCAGGTTGGGTGAAATCACCCCAAAGAAATGAGACTGCGTGCGCCTTGTCGTCGGCCCAGGAGGTTGAGTAAATATTGGAAAGACGCTTCGTGTTCCTCTTGTGCACTGGCCTCGCCTTCAAAGCGAAGCCGTGTACCGGCCCATTGGCCTTGGCCACTGAGCAATAAAGGCCCTTGTTGGGTGCTCAACACCAGAGTTGGCGATGGAGCGCCTTGTGTGCTTCCAACCAAAAGCAATCGGTAACTGCCCATCGGGTTAATGGGGCTCAGGCGAGAAGATAAGTTTTCTACTTCCAACTGGGCATTGCCTTTGAATTGAGCGCGACCTTGTAACCAATGCAGCTGTAGACCATGGGTCTTGAGATTCAGTTTTCCCGAGAGTTGCAAGGTGTTCCAGGGCGCACCCAGCCCGCTCAACATGGCGGTCGGCCATGTGGATGTGTGGTCTTGGATGTGTATGCGCCAGCTGGACCAGTCTGTCAATGTGGCTTGCACTTGAAATGGTTGACTGGTGCAGCAAGGCGCATGAATGTTGATTTGCATGCCTGCCCACATGGGCTTGAGTGTCCATGCCACTCGTCCAGGCAAAACCTGCGCAGAGGGGTGGCCGTGCCCTTCACCCAAGCTCCACTGAGCTGATCCTGTCCAAACTGTTCCGCGCATGTTGTGCCATTGCAGCCGACCTTGTGTGGTTTCATTGATAACCCAGGCCAGCCATTGTGAAGGTGCCCAAATGAGCGTGGCCAAGCACGAACCAAACAGGCATCCCCATAATGCTGAGCGCCAACTTGCGCGTGAAGTGTGTGTGGTCATGGCAGTCTGAGAACCAATGTGCCACGTAACAGAGGTGGCGGGGCAACGTTGTTTGGGCTGGGATTGCCCATCAAGTGCGGATCAGAAGTGTGGGTGAGAGCTGGGTGGGCGCTGTGCAAGTCGGCTAGCACAGGCAGAGCCATGGCATTCTCACGTGCCTGGCTGATCCAGCGAGCCAGGCCTTCTGCGGGTGCTGCGATGACGCTGAGCGTGCACTGACTATCTTGAAAGATGATTTTGGCCTCAGGACCCAGGTCTGCGAGGTTTTGCTCCAGCCACTGTTTGGCTTCACTGGAGGAGATGGTGTTCATTTTTTGAAGGTTGTGAGCTTGTGCCTGTAATTGCCGCATGGATTGCGTCTGTGCGTCTAGATGGGCTTGTCGCGTGGGTGCTTCTTGCCAGGTTCGCCATGCTGGAGCAAAACCCACCAACCAGAGGGCACTGGCCATGACTACCGCCGCACCCATGCGCAGAATCATTTTTTCTCGTGGTTGACGTTGTGTCCAAGCATTTTTAGCGGCGTTTCGAAAGGCTTGAGTCAATGGCGTGACGTTCATGGTTTAGCTTGCTCACTTGAACCGATTGACATGAGCCAGTCATCACCTTGCGCTGTCCATTTGTAGCCATGGACTTGTAGGGACTTTTGCAGGGCCTGTTGCTCCGTTTGGTTGGGTTTGAAATTTTTTAAGCGCAATTGGCCGGGTTGGTAGTGCCATTGACGCGGTGACGGTATGCCGTCGGGCATGGCTTTTCCCAGTGCTGAAAGCATGGCCTCTAGGTCAGTTGAGCTGAGTTGCCCCGATGCTTGACGCAACTGATCGACTTCCCGTGCCATTTGCATAGGGGCATCTATCACAACGCTGGTTTTCGGAAAAGTTTCGCGCAACAGCTGTGACAAATTTTTTTGCTGGGTCTGCCAATTTGAACGAGTCTTCCAAGCCCAGGCGTTAAAGCCGATCAATTGGCAAGCCAATAGAGCAAACACACCCCAACGCACCGGCCGCCAGGACGGACCATGCCTGAAGTTACTGATTGCGCGTTGCAAGGTTTTGACTTGACGCGTGAGTGTGGTTGCACGGAGATCAAATTGAGCCAAGTCCCAGTTACCGTCTACTGCAGTTTTCCAATGCTGGCCGGGTGGAATCAGCTGTGGAGTTGCATTCAAAATTTGAACTGTCAACTCAACAACACCGGGTTCGGCTTGTATTTCAATGTTTTGCAAATCTTCTTGTGAAAAACCCAATGCTTTGGGCTGTGCAAGCAAAGAACGCATTGGATAGCCCCATACACCTTGATCGGAGTGGGTGACCCACAGCCAGCCAGTGTCGCCCTCACCCAGGGTGGTGATTTTGCAGTGGTGGCTCACTTTAGGGGTGGAGCTGGGACTGAGCTCGGGCACGATGCGGTGCACAGTCAGGTTTGCTTTTTCGAGCGCGTGAAGGTGTGCTTCAAGCCAAGCCCGGTCGCACACGGCCACCCACGGATGAGGGATTTTTTTCCATCCGGTTTGCAAGGCGAAGTGCAGATGCGTGGGGTCGCTCAATAATCGGTCTTCCAGTAGTCCTTGCAGCGCTTGCAGACAACGGGCTGGTTGTTGATGAAGACCTGGGGGTAAGGTCACTTTGTGCCAGGATGTCGCTGTTGCAGGCAGCAGAGCCACCACTTCGGTTTGCCTATCTATCGAGGGCAACAGGTCGGGTGTGGCCCACTTTATAGAAATGGACGACTTTTCTGTGCCGCTTTGAAATGCTGTGTGAGGGTATTGCGTGTGGACATTGGGCATGTCAGTTGGCAATTGAATAATCAGGGTGCGCATGCAGGGCTCAGGGCGTCAGAGTGTTTGGAAGTTGTGGTGAGGTTTTGATGCGCCAGAGCGTGTTGACCTGCTTGCCACTGCGGTGCACCAGGATGCGTTCTTCTTGGGCAACGTTGTCGATGCGTATGCGCCCTTGCACTTCAAAGTAGCGACTTTGTACGCTGTGGCTTTGTTCGTTGAGTGGCGCGCTGAGTACCCCCAAGGCTTGACTGGCCGTTTGAAGGCTGCGCCAATGTCCGCGTTGTCGTTTTGCAATGGCTTGGCGAGCAGCGGCCAGATTGAGTCCGGGCAAGATGGCCGACAACACTTCGGCTGAAGCGGTGTTGAGGTTGACGGGGGTGGCCTCTGGCAACAAAGTGATGTGTTCTTTAAGTGCATCCAACGTGGATGGACTCAGTCCTAGCCACACAAGTTGTTCCGTGCGATGCGGCATGAGCGATGTGTCGGAGCGATTGGCAACCGATTGCGCACTGACTCTTGTATTCGCTTGAATGCTTGCAAGTAGTTGTGTGGACAGAGTGTGCAGCTCATGCTGGGGAAGTTGGAGGCGATCAAACAGGGCTGCAAATTGATTCAGTGATTGAGATGACACGCTGTTGTTTTCGATCAGGTTCATCACATTCATGCGAGATTGCGCATCGGTGATCCGTCCAGATAAATAGACTTCTGCATCGCCTTCACGCCATTTTTGGTCTTGCGATAAAAATGTAGAGAGCTTGGACTCTTGTATGGGCAGTGCCCATGGCTCACCCAAATGATCTACCCCGTTGTTTGGGGTTGCAAAGGCATCTTCACGCAAGATCAGTCGCGACCAGTCGAGTGCGCCGGTCATCAACCAATGAATTTGACGGCGGTTGCGTTCAGATGCTTCGATGTTGACCTGTTGCCATTGTTGCCACTGTGCTGCACTGGCCAAAGTTGCGACCAGGGTTACCGTGAGCATGGCCATGAGTAAAGCTGCTCCTCGCTGGCGTTTAGCCTGTACAGAAGTTGGGCACGGCTTCATGAGTGCTGCCCTGACAAAGTGGGACGGATCCAGTCCATGATCAAGGTGCCTGACCCGATAGGACCAGGTGGAAGCTGCAGGACCAGGCGCACACCATCGGGTACGGTGCCCTGAAGAACGTTGGTGTTGGGCGTGGAGGCGTCAGACGGGTTACCCGGTGTCACTGTATCGTTTGACAATGGATTAGCCCAGTTGCCACCCAGATGCACAAACAAATGCCAGCCAGACAGGGGGTGAATTTGCACTTGTCCGGTTTGTGTGTTGGCTTCGGCTGCTTGGCCCCACTGTTGCGCCAATTTCCAGGCTGACTGCCAGGCTTGTCTTTGGGATAAAGGGGGGGATTGCCAACGTTGCCAATTGCCGCTGTTGGGTTGACTGGGATCACGTCGCCAGGTCCAGGCAACCACCATCACACTGGACTGGCTGCCAGTTCGTGAAGCGAGTGTGGTTGGGCTTTGACGCGTAAGGCGAAGCACCTGTCCGTCCCAGTTCCAGCTGGGTGTTCCGGGCAATTGAGCCAGTTGATCCAGATCAGCTTGCCATTGGGCCAAACCGGCTTGTAAGGTGTGCGTGTCGTTTGCGCGTGATTGAAGTTGTCCTTGCGTGCGTGACATGGTATCAATACCACGCCATGCCATCAGGGTCATCAGAGCCATGATGCTGATCACGACCAACACTTCAATGAGCGTGAAACCACGGCTTTGTGCTGGGGTTTTGTCCGTGGATGTGGGGGGGAGTGGTCGCTCAGACGGGTGAGCGACCACCTTTCGTGTGCTCAGACTGGTGCCCATCGCCTGTTGTGTGTGAGTTGGGATCAATTGCGCCCCATAAGCGTGGAGACCTGCAGCACGTATTGCCCCTGGTTCAGCACCCGAGCATCGATGCGTCTGAAGTTGGGGTTGGGTGTAGGGTTCACTGACGTTTTAATTTGGAGCAATCGACCCGCTTGCATGCAGTCGACGCTGCGATTGCCGATGTCTGGCAGTTGTCTGCGTAGTCGCAGAGCGATGAGTTCGTTTTCTGCGCAAATTTGCCCCAGCATGCTGATGGTTTGGCGTTCTGCGTTATGGCTGAGTGACCCTGTTGCTTGGAGTCCTGCCATCAGGGCAATGGCAGTGATGCCGAGTGCCACCAGTACTTCAATCAACGTAAAACCGCGTTGGCTCATGGTCGGCCCCGTTGCGATGAGTGTTGCACTCTGAAGGCGCTCAATCCATCCGTGACCACCCATACCTGCCGATCAGGCCGCATGGTGTTGGAGAGTGCTACGGTTTGAGGGCCAATCAAGGGTTCTGGCCCCAATAGGATGATGCTGTCGGACGCAGTGCGAGTGCTGTCGGACAGCCAAAAGCGTGGCAGACGATGTGCTGGTAAACCTTCAAAAACAAAACCATGAACTTCGTTTTGGTTTTGGGATCGCCAGACTGCAGGGGAACCATTGGCTCTGGCTTGAGCGCGAGCTACTTCCAAGAGGCTTGCCAATCTTTGTGCATCGCGGTCCAAAGCGCTGTCGGCAGTGTCTCGCACCGACCAACCGACACCGGCTGTAGTGATGCCGATCAAGGCAAGCACAATCAGCAGTTCAAGCAATGTGAATCCGCTAGCCCTGCCGAAGTTATTGCCAGCTGCCAATGTCTGCATTGTTGCCTTCACCGCCGGCCGTACCGTCCGCACCAAAAGACAGCACCTCGACATCAGCTTTGATGCCAGGATTCATGTACAGGTAAGGACGGCCCCAAGGGTCTTGGGGTAATTTGTCGAGGTAAGGTTTCCAGTTGACGGGTACCGGTTCTGTTGTGGGTTTTAACAGCAGGGCATTTAGCCCTTGTTCCAAGGTTGGATAGCGTTGGTTGTCAAGTCTGTAGAGTTTGAGGGCTTGCATCAGGTTGCCTACATCGGTGCGGGCGGCCATGACGCGGGCATCATCAGCGCGACCAAGCACATTGGGGACGATCAGGGCTGCCAAAACGCCAATGATGGCCAAAACGACCATCAATTCGATTAAGGTGAAGCCAACTTGATGGCGTAATTTATTGTTTAATTTGGTTTTCATTTACAACATCAAAATTCAAAGATGAAACTGTTTCTATCGACGCAATTCGTTGGGTTTAAAAAGCAGTCCATCGCTACTTTTGCTGTGTGGTTCCTAACCGCTGCTAGCCTTGTTTTTTGGTTGCTACATGGGCCAAAATCTGAGGTTGCCACTCAAGTCTTGTTAGCTGATTCCTTAAACCCAAATGCGCCTGAAATGTTTGACTCTATGGCCAGAGCATTGGGGCAACCTGTTGTCCAGGAAGCACATTCCACTGTTCAGTCCGGCAGTTCATACCAATTGATCGGAGTGATTGCCAGTGCTTCTGGTCATGGAGGTGCTTTGATTTCAGTGGACGGGCAATCTCCTAAGGCCTACCGGGTTGGCGAAGAAATTCATGATGGACTGGCGCTTGAGTCTGTGTTTGCAAGGCAAGCCAAGTTGAAGCGGGCTGGATCAAGTGTGTTGCTTGAACTCGTTGCTGTAGAACAGCCGTGAATTTGTGACTGATGATGGACAATATGTCTTAGCTTCAAACCACACAGCGCAGGCATGGCATCACGCACGTTCAGTAACGACTAGGTTGGTTATTTTGTGCTTTGAGTTCGACCCAAAACAATCCCTGTAAAAAATCCGTTAAACCATGATGCTTTGACAGGTTTTTCCACGCGGATACTGTCTGGTGGCAATTCGCCTCGGGCCAGAATTTCTGTTTCAGTCAAGGCGGTCAAAACCAGCACGGACATTTGGTCAAATTGTGGGTTTTGACGCAGCAAGCGGAGCAGTTCAAAACCATCGATTCCGGGCATGTCCAAGTCGGTGATCAATAGGTGAGGATTGATGTTGGCGATATGAATCAAGGCTTCCATGCCTGAGGTCATGGCCGTGCACTCAATGGGCAGGGCGGCATTGTTGCAATAGTCGAGCACCATTTGCCGTGTCACGGGATCGTCTTCGACCAGCAAGACGCGTAGTCGCTGTTCGCTGGCTTGAGTTTGAATGGGTGTTATGTCGAATTTACGTTGGTATTCCTGGATGGATGTGCTGGCTATTCTGCGATGCCCTCCTTGGGTTTTCCAGCTCTGCAGAATATCTTGATCCACTAATTTTTGGATGGTTCCAACAGATAAGCCCAACATTTTGGCTGCTTTACTGGTGCCAAAATGGCTTTCAATGTCATGGGATGTGTTGTCTGTGAACGCTTTGATTCGACGCTTGGTCCGTTGGGTTTCAAGAGTTGGCATTTTTTTACTTTTGAGGGTTAAATTGGCGAACGGGTCCAGGTCGCGAAGATTAAATGACTGTGTTTTTGTGGGTTCACGCATTCATGGGGTCCACCAGCCAGCCGTTGCTTTTGGCAAAGTTCAGGGCTTGGAGTCTGCTACTGACGCCTAATATTTTGTAAAGCCTGTAAAAGTGAACTTTTACCGTGTGTTCGCTGATGTCCAATCGTTCCGCAATTTGACTGTTGCTGTAGCCTTGCCCCAGCATGTTGATCAGTTGTCTGTGGCGTTTTGATATCTTTAAAATATCAACTTTGATTAAAGATGAATTTACATTGAGTGATTGGGGGTGGAGGATTTCCTGCAATGTCGTTGTGATTTTGTTGATCTTGTCTTTTTTGGAAATCACATGATGAGCACCATTTTGCAAATAGCGGTTGTTTGTTTCATCCAGATTGGCGTCTGTAATGACAATGATCTTGCTGTGGGGCAGGCGTTCGGCGATGTGTGCGACGCTTAAGGGGCCTAAACAACCGATAGATTGTGGCTCCATGATGACGACATCGGCTTCTTCGTATTTGTCAATCAATGCATTGAGTTGTTTGAATGTGTGCGCTGTCACGACATGGGCTTGTGCGTGGATGCGGTGTAGGAGCATGACCAGCATTTCACTCATTAATGGGTGATGATCTAAAACAAAAATATGCATTAATTTAATTTATGTGTTTTTGCTGAATTTTTGTGGCTCTATTTGCAATCAGTCGGAAGTTTTTTCTGCCATGTATGGCATCACGAAAATGGGCGGTGTGCTGGGGCCGGAAACAGCTGTATGAGGGTTTGGGTAAGTTCTTCATAGTTGAAGGGTTTGCTCATGAAGCTGTTCATGCCCGCTGTCAGACATGCTTGGCGGTCGGCTTCAAAGGCGCTGGCAGTCAGGGCGATGATGCGAGGTTGTTGCGCCAGGGTCATTTGCCGTATGCGCCGTGTGGCCTCTAGGCCATCCATTTGGGGCATGTGCAAGTCCATGAGGATGAGGTCATAGGCTTGGGTTTGTATTTGGCTGAGCGCTTGGGTGCCATCCACCGCCGTGTGGACGGTCATACCGGTGCGTTGAAGCAATAGTTGGGCCACTTGGCGGTTGATGTGGTGGTCGTCGACCACAAGCGCCAACAGGCCTTGTCGCGTGGGAGAGGTGCTGGGTGTTGATGGGGTTGGAGTTTCGTGTATGGCTGGGTGGCAGTATTGAGGCGCCGTCGTGCTCAGTCGCACATCAACAGAAAACACCGAGCCCTGGCCAGGGATGCTGGAGACGTGGATGTGCCCTCGCATGGCTTGGCACAGTGCGGCGCAGATGGCCAGGCCCAAGCCGGTGCCGCCGTATTGGCGGGTGGTGGATGTGTCAGCTTGGCTGAAGGCTTTGAACAGGCGGTTTTGTCGCTGTGGTGGGATGCCGATGCCCGTGTCACGAACTTCGATGTGCAGTTGCAGTTCACCGTGGGGGCGCGGGGTGGCATTGATCTTGACGTGGATTTGCCCGTGCTCGGTGAATTTAATGGCGTTAGCGACCAGGTTGGACACAATTTGGCGCAGGTGTTTGCTGTCACCGTTGACACAGTTGGGCACTTGGGTAGCGATGTTCAGGCTCAGTTGCAGGTTCTTTTTGTGTGCTGAGGGCAGGTACAGGTCAACCACTTGCTGCAGGGTTTGGTGCAGGTCGAAGTCGCGTGTTTCGAGTTCAAGTTGGCCTGCTTCAATCTTGGAGAGGTCAAGGATGTCGTTGATGAGTGCCAAAAGCACGTCACCACTGCTTCGAATGACGTTCAGTTGTTGGTGTTGTTCGGGGCTGAGTGCAGAAAACCCCAGCAATTCCGTCATACCCAATATGCCGTGTAAAGGGGTGCGTATTTCATGGCTCATGACGGCCAAAAATTCGCTTTTGGCGTGTGTGGCCCGGTTGGCGTTGTCCAATGCAACTTGTAAGTCCAGGGTGCGGTCACGCACTTGTTGTTCGAGGTTGTCGGCCAGCGTTTGCAGTGCGCAGTTGGCACTGTAGAGCATGAGGCTTTTGTCTTCGAGCAGGCGTTCGGCTTCTTTGCGTGCTGCGCGTTCGCGTTCGAAACGGGGTTGCCAAGCAGACATGAATCAGATTTTGCGGGTGAGGGTGAAGCGCTCGCGAGGGCCAGTGTGGGTGTGCAGGGTTTGCCTGTGCACGGTGGCATCACACGCAAAGTGGCTCAGGCAGCCGTGAATGAGGCCATCGGCGAGGTCTTGCATTTGCCGCGCAGATTCGTAAACCAAGACCAGTTGCTCGGGGGTATGCATTTCGACTTCGAAACGGGGCAATTCGGCATCTGGGTAGAGCTTGAGGACTTCGGCATGGATCACCCGCTCAATGCCAGACAAAAACTCGAAGGCGTCGTGTTGCCCTTGCAGAAATGTGGGGTGGCTGTGGGCAAATCGGCCAAACAGGTAGCGTCCAAAGTCGTTCAAAACATCGGGTAGCGCCAGGTTTTTTCGGGTGCACAGGGCGCTGATCAGTGCCACCATTTCGCTGTGCGGGTAGGTGCCCACGGCGGTGTAGGCCCCTCCCGAGGGCGGACGGGCATCGATCAGGATGTCATCGACCAGTTCGAAGGAGTAGCGCTGTTCAAGCAATTCCAGAAATTCTGTGAAAACGATGCCTTTCATGTGTACTTTCCTTGGGGTCACTGTGGGTGTTTGATAGCCGGCCTAGCCACGTCAATGGCAGTCAAAGAATGGTATTTCTGACAGCCAAGAACTTGTCTTGCGGTCATCGTCAAAAGTAGGAAGTGATTGCCTGCAACTGCGGGGGGTGCCTAGGGGGTGATGAAGGGTGGGGCGGATAGTGCGTGGTTTGCACTTGGTGTACTTGTGCACCTGCTTGGTGTTTGGGAGTGAATACGGTGATCCATAAGTTAAGGGGTTGGCAACGGGTGTTGCGCGTGTCCGACTGGCCTTTGCATTGGCTGGGTGGTGTGTTGCTGGCCGTGTGTGTGTTGGTGGCTTTTTACAGTTATCGGGTGGTGGAGGCGATGGTGCTGCGCCATGCCACCGACACGGCCAGGGCTCAGGCAGAGGCCGTGACGCATTTCCGTAACTTTTATGCCAAGGAGTTGGCTCCTCGTGCGGTTGAGGCAGGCATGTCTTTGACACACGATTTGGGCGAGCGCAACAGTTTGCCTTTGCCAGCCACTTTGACGATTGAGTTGGGCCGGTATTTGTCGCGTGAGAGCCATGGGACGCAAGTGCGTTTGTACAGCCAACAACCGTTTCCTTGGCGGGAGCAGGGGCGGGTCTTGGATGAGTTTCAGGTCGACGCCTTGGCTCATTTAGAAAAAACCCCGGACAAGCCCTTTGTGCGTGAAGATGTTTTGAATGGCACCAAGGTGTTGCGTTATGCGCAGGCTGATCGCATGCTGCCGCAGTGCGTGGCGTGTCACAACCAATATGCGGGGTCGCCGCGCACCGATTGGCGTGTGGGCGATGTGCGAGGGGCTTTGGAGGTGATCTTGCCAGTGACGCAATGGAAGTCTTCCAGCACGCAGGTGCTCAACCAGGCCTTGGCGGTTTTTTTGAGCTTGTTGTTTGTGGGCTTGGTGTTGATTTGGTTGTCGTTTCGGCGTTTACGCGCGTTGTTGCGCAAGACGCGCTTGTTGTCTGCCGAGCGGCAAGAGGCGATTGAGGCTTTGCAGTGGAGTGAGAGCAAGCTCAACAGTATTTTTGATTCTGTGCCCGAGTCCGTGGTGGTGGTGGATGCGCGGGGGCTGATTGTTCAATGCAACCGGGCCACGACCGAAACGTTTGGTTTTGCGACCGAGGCTTTGTTGGGCCACAACATCGGTGTGTTGATGAACCTGACCGACAGACAGGCTCATGATGATTACATGGGGGCATATATAGAGACTGGGGTGGCGCGTTTGTTGAACAAGCCTCGCTTGATGCAGGCGCGGCACCAGAATGGCCGCTTGTTTCCGATTCGCTTGACCATCAGCGAAACACGGGTGGGCGATACGCGCTTGTTCATTGGGGTGATGCAGGACTACACCTCGGTTCAGGAGTCTCAGGCCTTGTTGGTCTTGGCCAAAGACAAAGCGGAGCAGGCCAACCGTTTGCGTGGCGAATTTTTGGCTAATATGAGCCACGAAATCCGAACCCCCATGAATGGCATTTTGGGCATGATCGATTTGTCGCTGGACTCTGGTGAGGCAGCTCGGCAACGGGAATTTTTGGGTTTAGCGCGGGATTCGGCCAAGCACCTGCTGCACATCATTGATGACATCTTGGATTTTTCAAAAATGGAGGCAGGGGCGTTGGAGTTGCACCAAGAACCTGTCGATCCTGGGCAGTTGGTGTGGCAAACAGCGCAGTCGTTTGCGCCGCTGGCTCAGGCCAAGGGTTTGAGCTGGACGATCCGTCTGGACCCGGATTTGCCGGCCTGTGTGTCGTTTGATCCGGTGCGGGTGCGGCAGGTGTTGACCAATTTGCTAGGCAATGCCTTGAAGTTCACACAGCAAGGTGGGGTGGTGGTCTCTGCCGTGGTGGAGCCCGGTGATTTGTTGGTGGATGCAGGGCGGGCGGTGCTGGTGCTGCGCGTAGAAGATTCTGGTATCGGGTTTGATTTGGCTAAAAAGGATTTGCTTTTCAATCCGTTTGTGCAAGCGGATGGCTCGATCACCCGCTCTTTTGGGGGGACCGGTTTGGGCCTGGCCATTTGCCACCGTTTGGTGGGCTTGATGGGGGGGCAAATCGATGCACGCAGTCAACCCGGCCAAGGGGCTGTGTTTGAGGTGCGCTTGCCCGTAGATGCGTGCGTCGCCCGCGAGGAAGTGAGCCTTGCGATCGACACGCCCAGAGAGCTTGATCTGGGTGAGCGGCGTTGGCGCTTGTTGTTGGTGGACGATCACGTCATCAATTTGCGGTTGTTGGAGGTGTTGGCTCAGCAAATGGGATGTGACTATGTGAGTGTGCAAGATGGTGAACAGGCGCTGGCACAGTTGCGTGATGGGGTTTTTGATCTGGTTTTGATGGATGTGATGATGCCCGTCATGGACGGTTTGACGGCAGTTCGGCAATTGCGCGAAGAGGAGCGTTTGAGAGGAGATGGTCGGCGCATGCCTGTGTTGTTTGTGACGGCACACGCCATGTCGGGGGATGCCGAACGCTTCATGGCCGTAGGCGCTGATGGCTATGTGTCCAAGCCCATTTCGCGGGATGTGTTGGCGCGAGAAATGCGAAGATGGTTGGAGTCGACTTGAAATCTAAATCCATGTTTTTTTGTTTTTTTCGCTCTTTTGAGAAAAAGCCAAACAACCGGCGAAGCAGGTTGTTTGGTGATGTCCGGCCCATCAAAGGGCCTTTGTGAGCGGATCGTCGATGGCTTACTTGGCAGCGATGATCAGGTTCAGGGTGTCGTTGTACTGACCGGCGACGGCTTGGCTGTTGCCAGCGAAGCTGACTTTGAGGTCACCTTGACGGCCGAACTGAGCGTTGTTGCGGGTGGCCACGATTTGGCTGGCGATGGCGCCTGCGCCGTCGTCATAAGTGGCTTGGTAAGTGGTAGGCACAGCGCCTGCGGCAGTGGACAGCAAGCTGCCCGCGTTGGCCGAAGTCAAAGTGACGGTGTAGCCGGTGCCGGAGTTGCAATTTTCTGTGACGGTGCCCACGACGGCGGCGGATTCACCGGCCAAGATGCTCAGGCTGGAGGCTTTGGCAGTGGGGGTCACGGCCAAAGTGCAGTTGACGGCGACAGCGCCGCTGACTTGCACTTGAGCGGACTCGCCAGCGGCGTGAGCGATGGAAGAAGCAGCCAAAGCGGCCAAGAGGATGGAAGAGGTAACGAATTTCATGATGAGTCCTTGAGAGAGTGGATAAAACATCTGAAGGTTTTCAGATGCAATCCTTATTGCAAGCGGTGTGCCAGCTTTTGGAAAATCTAAATTCATCAATGAAATCAATGGCTTACTGGATTTGTGTTTGAAGCGAGGTAGAAATTCAGAGTTCAATTGATGTACTTTGCGTTGCAATTTGCGATTAATTTGCAAATTGCGACAGCATAAACAGACATGGATGGCCACGCTGCTGTCATCGCGAGGAGGTGCGACGTGGCGATCTATGGATTTGCCTTTTATTGCGCCTGGATGGTGAGGTTGAGGTTGTCTTGGTAGGTGCCTGCCCGCACGCGTTCCACCTCTTGGATTTCGATGCGCAGTTGGTGTTGTGTTGTGGCGGTGCTGCTGGTGGCGTTGCCAGGAATTTGCAGCGTGTTTTGCAGATCGATGTGGCGGCCGTCCAGTAGCAGGCGGTAGGCGATGGTCGATTGGGGGTGTTGTGGGTTGCGCAGCACGCCTGCGTTTTGGCTGCTGAGTTGGAGCAGGTAGGGGGTGTTGTGCTTGACTTGGATGTCGGCTTGGCGTGTTTTGCCTTTTTCGAGTTGTCCGAAGTCGAGGTCGGCTTGGGTGCTGCCGGTTTGCGCAAATTGCAAGCTGACTTTGGGGCGCACGGGTTGCAAAATGGTCAGTATTCTTTCGGTGAGGGTGCGTCCAACGGCGTCAATGAGGCTGAGCCTGAGGCGTTGTTGGTAGACGCCGGCTTTGACCCATTGACCGGGTGGGACACGTAGCCACAGGGGCAGTGCTTGTGTGGCGCTGATGCCTGTGCTGGCAGGGATCAGTTGTATGTGTGCCGCGGCGTTGGGGGCCAACGCCATGGGGGCTGCGTAGTTGGATTGGCTGCTGAGCTCGAAGTTCAGGGGGGGCTGTTGGTCGCCGTGCAATTGGGGGGCTTGCCCGTTTTGCATTTCGATCAGGAGTTGGGCCTGGCAGGTTTGGGGGTATTGCGCACGCACTTGCAGAATTTTGGTGCTGATGGTGGCTTGCAGTTGTTGGGGGTCGTAGTCGGGCAAAGTCCATTCACTGGGGGCGTCGAGTGTGCAGGCTTGGCTGCCGATGCTGGTGCAGCTGAGCCAGATGAGCGCGATGAGGCCGATCCATGGTGTGTGTTTGTGTGTTGGTGTCATGGTGCGGTGGTGGGGGGGGCGTTGAGCCATTGCACGGTGCCCAGGTCTTTGATGCCGGATTCATCGGGCGCGATGTGCCAGCGGTGCAGGATGGCGTTTTCGCCGGGAATCACCATGGTGTAGTTGCCAGGGCGCAGGGGTGGGCTGGTGAATTGGCCTTTGCGGTTGGTGAACAGTTCGATGGTGTTGTCGCCGTCGTCGTTGGCCAGGCGCAGCACCCGAATGGCGGTCAGGCCCATGGCCTGTCCGTCTTTGGTTTTTAAACTGCCTTTGATCTGGGTGTTGGCATCCGTGCCGATGGGGATGGCGACCACGGATCGGTAGCCGGGGTCGACCAAGGGCACTGCGTTGCCAATTTGCAGGCCTGGAGGCAGTGGATCGATGTCGAGTTGCAGTTGACGTGGGTTGTAGCTCATCAAGTTGGCAAGCACGGGCATGCCCCAGCGGTCTGCACTGGCTGCGCTGGTTTGTTGTTGGGGGTCTACATACAGCTTGAGGTTTTCATAACCTTTGCGTGGAATGAACAAAGCCGCTGCGTCTGCAATGGGCGCTGAGATGTGCATCCCATGGGGACTGAAGATGAAGGCGGAGCTGAGTGTGGATTCCCAGTAAGTGGATTCGCGCTGGGGGCTGTCCATCGTGGGACCTGCTCGGCTGGCTTGGCTGTAGCTGGTGCCCAGGTGATAACGCCCGGTGAGCATTTCTCCTTGGAGCATGGTTTGCTTTTGGGGGCCTTGTTGGGTGTATTGGGCGTGTGCTTGCCATTGGGCGTCACCGCCTGTCCAGTGGGTGGTGCCTTGGCCTGTCCAGTCTTGTTGCCATCGGCTGTCTTGCCCGCTGGTTTGTGTGATTTGGCTTTTGGCTTGCCATTGGATGGTGGCGTTGGGTGGGGTGGGGGCGCGGTAGCGCAGGCCGATGTAGAAGTTATACGAGCGGCTTGGGATTTGGGCATTCTGGGCTACTTCAGCGGGGATTTTTTGCTGCTGTAGCGACATGTCCAACGCCCAGGTCTGGCTGAGTTGTTTGCGCGTGGCCCACCCCATGACTTGTTGGGTTTGCTTGTTTTGACGGTTGTGCAGCCAACTCCAGGTGCCACTCCATTTTTGGGGCAGCTGAAAGTTCACCCGTGCGCCTATTTCTTGGCGAGCGGGTGGAGAGGTCTGTGCGTCCAAGGGGGCGTAGCCTTTTTGAGCTTGTGTCCATTGAACAGAACCGGCCAGTCCCTGGTTGCTGCTTTTGCCAGCTTGTGGTGACCACCCCCATTGAAGGGTGTTGGCCCAGGCGCTTCCCCAGGGGTGCTGGCTTTGTGACCAACGCTGCGACCAGGTGCCCCAGGGGCTGGCCCAGGTGCCGTGTATTTGCCACAGAAGGGCGGGGCGGGGGCTTCGCGTTTGGAGCTGAAAACCCATGCCCGCGGTCAGTGTGTCGGTAAGGCCCCGGGTCAGCATGCCGCTGGCAATGAGTGGTGGGGTGCTGGTGGTGTTGAGTGTGTGGAGCTCGCCCAGGGCCAGGTTCCAGTCTGTGAGGCCGGGTTTGAGGAGAGCCGCATCAAAAAAATACTTCAGATCGTAGAGTTGTGTTTTGCCTCCGGGCTCTACGATGCGCAGCACGACATCATTGGCACCGCTGAACAGGGGGATGTCCGAGATTTTGTAGTTGCCCGGACCCAGACGCACGGAGGATGTGATGAATCCATTGACTTCGACATCAATGGCGGCACCAGCGGGCAGGCTCAGGCTGTGTGTGGGCAGGGCTTGTACCGGGTTGCGAGGGTTCAAGGACCATTGCCTGGTGATGCTGATGCCTGTCAGCTCTTGCGGGTTCATGCCGTAGGCGGCTGATGTGCTCAGGTCGCCTATGTTCAGACGAATTTGTTGAGCAGGCCAGTCACGCAGCAGGCGTGTGGATTGGGCTACCCAGCCCCCGTCCTGTCCCGAGAGGTTTTGTTTGGTAAATCGTTGATATCCGGTGTGTTCCCCAACCCAAGCACCTGTCGTGACTGGCATGTAAACGGCGCTGTCTGCAAATAAAACATCGTCGGTGGCGGGGGTGTTGAGCGTGCTTTGGCTTTGGCTGTGGGTCCAGCGGGTGTTGATGATCCAGCTCCAGGGCAGCGGGGTGTACACGGTTTCACGCCTTGTTTCGGGCGTGCTTTGTCGCCGGCGGTTGAGGCTGAGGTCGACGGTGCGCCTCAGAGACATCGGGATCTCGATCAGCACGGCGATACGCCCCGGATCGTAAGTGGCGGTCAATTCAAGTGGTTTGAGGTCTCCCGGTGTGAGCCACTGTGCAGTGATGGCACTCAACTTTTCTTGCACTTCCGAGGCCAAGATGTCCGAGAGTGCGTCTTGCAAGGCTTTGCGCCCTATGCGAACGTCTTGGCCGGTGAGCTCGGCGTCGATGAGGTTTTTTTCTTGGTTGTCCAGCCACAAGGGGATGGCGAGCTTTTTGACGGTCCGTGCTTTGCGTTGCCCAAAAATTTGCTCAAAAGTTTGGGGCGTGCCTGCGCCTTCGGGGGCTTGAGCCCACAAAGGCATCGCCATCACCATCGAGCTTGCGATGGTGATGGCGATTGGCGACAAGGCCCGGTGCCTGTGAGTTCGGGACTTGCCTTGTCTCAATGGCGGGCTTTCATCGAGGGAGAAATCGCCTAGGGTTCAGTGCCTCACGGCACGGTGAATTGCACGTTCTGGGCCGAGGTCACACCTTTGGGGGCGGGTATCCGGAACCAACGCTGGGTTTGTGCAAGTAGGTTTTCTCCTTCCAGCCCTTTGAGTTCTTCGCCTTGGATTTTTTGTCCAGCGATTTGAACCTGTGCGTCTTTTAAGATTTTTCGGGAACTGCCTTCGTTGTGAATGAGCAATTCAAGCCAGGCTTTGCCTTCTTCGGTGGTGAGCTTGGTTTCTGCCAATTTCAGTTTGGGCCGAGCACCTGCGGGGACGATGTACACCGAGGCGACATATTTCACGAGAAGCCTCATTCGCCCGCCGTTTTGCGGGCCTTGTCCGATGTCAATTGGCAGCTGCTCTGCAATCAAGCGGTAGGCTTTTTCAGAGGTCAAACTGGCGGGGCCGGTGTATTGAACTCGAACAGTTTGCGTTTGCCCGGGTTGCAGCACCACTTGGGCAGGGAAGATGCTGAAGTCATCGTCAGCGTCGCTCAGCTGGTCTTCGCCGTTGAGTTGCATTTTCCGGTTTTTGATGGAAATCTCGACCGCGGCAGTTTCAGCATTGGTGTTCTCAATGCGGTAAATTTGCGTGGTACCCCGGCCCGATGGGGTGAAGTCCATTTCAATGGGTGTGAAGGACAGTGCCCATGCGCTGGCAGTGGTGACCAGCAAGAGGGGGGCTAGTACCCATCGGAGAATGCGTTGATGTGTGTGTTTTTGCATACTTTGCCTTCATGTGTATGAAGCCAGCCAACTCGAAGAGGGTTGACTGGCAGGGCAAAGGCCCATCAAAGGGCCTTTGTGAGCGGATCGTCGATGGCTTACTTGGCCGCGATGATCAGGTTCAGGGTGTCGTTGTACTGACCAGCGACGGCTTGGCTGTTGCCAGCGAAGCTGACTTTCAGGTCGCCTTGACGGCCGAACTGAGCGTTGTTGCGAGTGGCCACGATTTGGCTGGCGATGGCGCCTGCGCCGTCGTCATAAGTGGCTTGGTAAGTGGTGGGCACAGCGCCTGCGGCAGTGGACAGCAAGCTGCCCGCGTTGGCCGAAGTCAAAGTGACGGTGTAGCCGGTGCCGGAGTTGCAGTTTTCTGTGACGGTGCCCACGACGGCGGCGGATTCACCGGCCAAGATGCTCAGGCTGGAAGCTTTGGCAGTGGGTGTCACGGCCAAAGTGCAGTTGACGGCGACAGCGCCGCTGACTTGAACTTGAGCGGTCTCGCCAGCGGCGTGAGCGATGGAAGAAGCAGCCAAAGCGGCCAAGAGGATGGAAGAGGTAACGAATTTCATGATGAGTCCTTGAGTGAGTGGATAAAACATCTGAAGGTTTTCAGATGCAATCCTTATTGCAAGCGGTGTGCCAGCTTTTGGAAAATCTAAATTCATCAATGAAATCAATGGCTTACTGGATTTGTGCTTGAAGCGAGGTAGAAATTCAGAGTTCAATTGATGTACTTTGCGTTGCAATTTGCGATTAATTTGCAAATTGCGGCAGCATAAACAGACATGGATGGCCACGCTTCTGTCATCGCGAGGAGGAACGACGTGGCGATCCACTGGGGCATGGATGGCCACGCTTCACTCGCCATGACAAATCCGTCATCGCGAGGAGGAACGAAGTAGCGATCCACGCGGGCAGATGCTTCCAATTGCTTATGCCTCGGCGACCATTGACACGTAAACATGGATTGCCTCTCGCGTTTGCTGGAATTGTTCGGTGATGCTGGTTTTCAGATCGGCGTCATGCTGTATGGATTGGGGCATGTCCTCGAGCGCTCGCATGGTGCTGCACAAAGCATCACACCCTAAATTGCTATAGGCGCCTTTGATTCGGTGAGCTTGTTTTTGGATTTGATGCAAGTCGCCCTGGGAGATTGCAAACTGAAGTTGTTGTTCGTCCTTGGGTAACTCCTGCAAAAGGACTTGCAAAATTTCAAGTTGATCGGCAGGTTTTAAGCAGCTGAATAGCTTTTTTAGCGTATGTGTGTTCAAGATGAGCATGCTGTATCTTGATCAGACATCCATTTCCACCATGGTCATTTTTCGATATATTTAGGAATATTATTCCTTTACTTGCGAGATCATAAGTTTTCGGACTTCGGATCATGATCATGATAGCAAGTCATGAACATGTTGAGTAATTTTTCATTATTTTCTACGGCCCGCGTTTTAGTGGTCGAAGATGCATTGACGCTGGTGACGCAGTACCGTATCCATCTGCAAACTTTGGGCGTGGCATCTCCCGTTGTGGCCTCTGATGTGGCCGAGGCCCTGACCCAATTGGATTTGGGGCCGTGGGATCTTGCGTTGATCGATATCGGCTTGCCGGATGGTTCGGGTTTTGAGGTCATGCAGCGGTTACTCGCTCGCTGGCCTGAGTGTGCAGTAGTGGTGATCAGTGGGTTGGAGTCCATGGATTTGGCGGTGCAAGCGGCGCACGCGGGGGCATTGGATTTCCTGCAAAAACCATTTCAACCCGAACGATTGATCATCACGTTGCGCAATGCCTTGCAAACGGCATCGATGAGTCGGCAGCTCAAGGGCTGGACAACCCAAAAAAGCGACCGTTTTTATGGTTTTATCGGACGCAGTGAGGTGATGCAATCGATTTACTTGACCATCCAGACGATTGCGAAGAGCCATGCTCCTGTGTTCGTGTATGGTGAATCGGGTGCCGGGAAGGAGTTGGCTGCTGATGCCATACATCAAACCAGCGAACGCGCTCAAAGACCGTTTGTGCCCGTCAATTGCGCCTCTATCCCTCTAGATTTGATTGAAAGTGAGCTTTTTGGCCACGTGCGTGGTGCATTCACTGGCGCTCATGCAGACCGAGATGGCGCGTTTGTCTTGGCTGATGGCGGGACACTTTTTTTAGACGAAATTGCCGAGTTGGACATTC
Organism: Limnohabitans lacus; assembly: GCF_030053395.1. Lineage (GTDB taxonomy): Bacteria > Pseudomonadota > Gammaproteobacteria > Burkholderiales > Burkholderiaceae_C > Limnohabitans_A > Limnohabitans_A lacus. The sequence continues at coordinate 24,933 of NZ_JASGBH010000003.1, forward strand.
AGGTGCAGGCCAAACTTTTGCGTGTATTGCAAACGGGTGAGTTGCGGCGCTTGGGAGACAGTCGAACCAAAATTGTGAATGTGCGTGTAGTTTGCGCGTCCCACCGTGATTTGCATGCGTGTGTCCGAAACGGAACATTCCGTGAAGATCTTTTTTATCGGCTGCATGTTATTCCACTGACCTTGCCGCCATTGCGTGAACGTGGCCAGGATATTTTGCTGCTAGCGCACCATTTTTTGAAGTTGTATGCCAAGCAAGAAGGCAAGCAGTTAGAGGGATTCACACCTGAAGCTCAGTCCGTTTTGCTGCGACACCCATGGCCCGGTAATGTGCGCGAGTTAATTAATACGGTGCGAGCTGTGGTGGCATTGAATTCAGGTGATTTGGTTGATTTGGCCATGTTGCCATCCAGAGTTAAAAATGAGATCGATTGGGCAACAGCCAATCCCGCAAATAAAGTTTCTGAAAATGATATACGGATTACCCCGTTGGCTGAATTAGAGCGTTTGGAAATATCTCGCGCATTGAATTATTTCAATAAAAATATTTTGAATGCATCTCAGGCATTGGGTATCCATCCTTCCACTTTGCACCGAAAGTTGAAATCCATGAACTTCGATTCAAATCGGATTTGATGTATGTGCTTGTCCTAAATTGAATTTTTAAGGCCGCCAAATTCTTTGCCATTGCCAGTCAATACCACTTTCTGTGGCTTACTCACACCTCGTCCAGATTGTTCATTTGTTCTCGAACAAACTTTTTCTGTCAACTGACTTATGACTGTTTAGCTCTAGAGCTCAGGATCTAGTCTTTCTCGCGGCCTCAAACACCCATTGGCGCTTGCGCATGCGCTTCAAATCTGGCTGATGGGCGTTGCGGTGAGTGTGCCGCCATGACTACTTCATCCCATTCCAAAATCTTATGACCAGGCAAGAGGTCCATGATGTTTTGAATGAATGTTTGGCGTGATACCGGTTTAGACCAAACAGCGTCCATGCCAGATTGCAGGCAACTGGTAATGTCTTCGTCAAAAGTGGCTGCGGTCAGCGCAATCAGAGGTTGACGGGCATTAAGTGGTTCTTCGGCACGGATGGCGCGCGCCACTTCAAAGCCGTCCATCACTGGCATGTGGCAATCCAGTATCACCAGGTCGTATTTGTTTTTGCGCCAGTAGTCCATGGCAATTGCACCATTGGAGGCAAAGTCGGCGGGGATGTTGGCATCCTTTAAAAATTGCTTCAGGATTTCGCTGGTGAGTAAGTTGTCTTCTGCGACCAGCAGCCGTATGTGATGCTCGGATGCGGACGCAAGTTCAGTGGATAGGGTGGGGGGCGCAGGTTGGCTGCGCTCAAGGCAGCGCTCTACGGTTGTTGCCCAGGTGGCATGTCTTGCGGGTTCATGGATGGTCAGCGAATCGAAAGTATCCATTGAGTTTTGCGCTTGCCTGAGTGAGCCAACCCTGATTTTGCAAATATCGTTTGTTGTCGATTGTTCTTGCAGCCATGTGCTTTCATCACACACCTGAACAGAAAAATCGCCCTGAGATAACGGTTCTGTGCAAAACGGAACGCCCAGCAATCGCAGATGGGTGCACACGCTGACTCTGAGCAAGTCATCTTTGATGCTCAAGTGCCATGGCGTTGGGTGCAGGCGTGGTTCTGGCGCCTGCTGGATGACTTCGACGGGCAAGGTGATTTCAATTTCGGTGCCCAGTCCCTCTGTACTGCGCATCACCAATTGCCCATTCATCAACTCGACCAACTGCTTGACAATCACCAGACCTAGGCCGGTGCCTCCATAGCGGCGACTGCTGCTGGCGTCGGCTTGCTGGAATGGCTGGAACAAGGCCTGTTGGGCTGATTCAGAGATACCGATGCCCGTGTCGGTGATCTTGAGTTTGAGTAGGCTGTGCTCAGCCTGGGTCTGCAGTTCTGCGTGCAATCGGACCCAACCTTGTTGGGTGAACTTGAAAGCATTGCCGAGCAGGTTGGAGACCACTTGGCCCAACCTGAATCCATCGAGCTTGATTTGCAACTGTGGGGGCAGATCCAGTGTGCAATAAAAGTCGACCTGTCCTAACTGCACCTGCGGAGTGAAGGTCTGAGCGATGTCTTCGAGCACCTGCAGGGGATGGGTAGGTTGGGCGTCAAGAGGCAGCGCGTTGGCCTCAAGACGTGAGAAATCAAGAACGTTGTTCAACAAGCCAAGTAAATGTTGCCCAGAGTTCTGAATCATCTGGACGTAACGCTGCTGTTCATTTGGTGAAGAGGTCTGCTCGAGCAGTTCTGTCGCGCCAAGAACGCCCATCAATGGTGTTCTTAATTCATGGCTCATGTTGGCCAGGAATCTGGCGCGCAGGTGTGCTGATTCGCGTTCTGTGCGCAACTGGGTAGCTGCGCTCACTTGACGAGTCAAGATTCGAGACAGCCACATTGCACCCGCTGTCATGGCCACAAGTGTGGCGATCAGCATGAGAAGCAGCAGCTCCCAAGCAGTTGACCAGCGCGCATTCAATGGGGCGGAACGCAAGCTCATGTCGATGACCAGGCCCACATCTTTCAGGGACACTTGTTCGCGCCAGGTCGTTGTGTTTTCTAATGGATCATGTTTGTCGGGGTATTTGTACAGCGACTTTTGTCCATGTGTCAGCGATAAATCCAGACCATAGGTTTCTGCTGTCGTGTTGACCCAGTGCGCCCAACTTGCTGTCGGCAAAACGCCGGCCACAACCCCTTGGAACTGTCCTTGCGCGTCCCAAACAGGCAATACACGAGCCACTGCTGTTTCTGTGGACGTGGAGTTCGATAGGGTGAAAATGTCACCCATCCCGTGTCGGCGTGCTTCTTGTAACAGGACTTCTGCGGTCCATGGCATGTTTTTGGCGGGCAAAGACAGCATGGTTTCCCCTTGCGGGCCTAAGATAAAAAGGTGCTCATAAGGCGAGCCGGGCCCTTGCAATCGGCCTTTGAAGAAGGCATCTTTTTCGGTGAGTGAAACACCTAATCGCTCGAATGATTCACAAGTGTGTAACAGGACGTCGTCAAGATGCTGGATCTGACCTTGCATGCGCCATTGGAGCATGCGTGTGGCTGCTTGTGCTTCATTCCAGGCGCTTTTGGTGAGCTGGTCGCGCAGGCTTACGGCATAGAGCAACGAAATACCACCCAACAGGATGACCAGGACGGCCCAGCTGCCCCAAATAAATTTGCGGCGAATTTGCGCCCAAGCCGGATCGGAATTTGTTTGTGTGCGTTTATGTTTGTCGATCACATCGATTCCGATAATTTTTGTTTTTCATGATTAATTAATGGTTTCGTGAAAATTATGATTGCTTATTGTTCTATTTGATTTTTCCGCAAAACAATAGCGGAAATCTTTTCTCTTTTTTGTGAAAAATCAATAAAATAAATCATGTATGAGCTGGTTTTTAGAAAAAATTACACCTACCTCTCGGCCATATTCGATTGTTTCTACGGTCTAGCGGTAAGGTGGACGATTGGCAATCGACCTGATGCCGTGCTGGTCAACACTAAGTTGGATGCGGCCATCAAAACAGCTACGGTTCGTGAGGGCAGGCCTGTTGTTTATTAGGATAGTGGCGATCACAATCTCTGGAGCGGATGGCTCTTTCGCATGAATGATGCAAATTTGGTTTGGTCTCTGTCACGCAAGGGTGTTCGCCTGACAACGTCGAGTGTGAAGGATTCTTTGGGAAGTTGAAGACTGAAGTGTTCTTCCACCCGACTGGCAGAGCGTCACCGTCAAGCAGTTTATCCAAACCGTTCACGCTCATGATGTGACACACTAGTCCTTACTGCGCCAAGTAGAGGTGCGAACGCCCTAGGGGAGCGGCTTTCTTGGCAGTTTTGTTTCAAAACGTCGGTATTTAATAATAAGTACCTATGGTTTGAAATATCTGAAGCCAACGAGGGATGGTGGTCCGGATGATGAGTAGACCAGCCAAAGCGGTGGCTACGATAATCACCGCTCATTCACTCTCTAGCGCTACCCAGCATGATTGAGCGTGAATAGGAGGTTGGTCATTGGCCAGCCGCCCGCTACCAAAAAATGGAAAAGCCACTGATTTCGGTCAGTGGCTTTTTTCATTCTGACCTGCCGCTAGGGGCGCCACACGCCATGGGCAATGGTCACAAGGCGAAGTCCTTTCGATTTCGCTGTGGCAATCGCAGCAAACAGCAGCAGGTTGCCTCAGCGTTGCGTGGCTTGCTCGTAAAGGTGCTTGACCTTGGGCAGATTGGCTTCCAGCTCTTGAATGCGGTTGGCGCCGCTGGGGTGGGTGGACAGGAATGAAGCGTTGTTGTTGCTGCCAGATGCGGCCTGCATTTTTTTCCACAGGGCGACACTGGCTTCGGGTTTGTAGCCGGCGCGCACGGCGATTTCCAGACCTACCAGATCGGCCTCGGTTTCGTCGTCGCGGCTGTATTTGAGGGTGAGCAATTGTGTGCCCATGTTCGCGGCCACGTCGCCCAGCTGGCCCAGGCCCAGCAGTTGCGAAGCAATCGATAGACCCATGCCGGTCACCTTGCTTTTGGCCATGCGTTCGCGGGCGTGTTCGCGCAAGGCGTGGGCCATTTCGTGGCCCATGATCATGGCGGCTTCGTCGTCGGTCAGCTGCAACTGATCCAGGATGCCTGTGTAGAAGGCGATCTTGCCGCCGGGCATGCACCAGGCGTTGAGCTGTTTGCTGCCGATCAGGTTGACTTGCCACTTCCATTCTTTGGCGCGTGGGTTCCACTGCGTGGTGAAGGGGATCAGCCGTTTGGCGATCTCGTGCAGGCGCTGCAATTGGGGGTGGCCTTCGGGAGCCAGTACGTTTTTGGACCGGGCATCGGCAATGACTTGCGCATACTGCTGACGAGCAGAGTTTTCAAGCGTCTCGGCAGGCACCAAGTTGCGCATGCTGGACGCGGAGCCCACGTCCACTTGCGCCAGGGCCGTACCCGCTGCTGTTGTGCCCGCGGCCAACAAGAAGCCCCGGCGGGCGTTCCAGCGGTGTTCGCTGGGCGCGGTCGAGGTGGTGGAGGGGGTTTTGAGGTCGCAGAGCCAACACATGGTGACAAATGATAACCAAGAAGTTGTCATGGAGCCTGGCCTGATAATTCGAGCATGACGGAAAACAACAGTCCCTTGGCAGCCCCTGTGCGCAGCTGGCGCGAATCCCTGAGCTTGTATTTGCAGCCGGCCAGTTTGCGCATGCTGCTGCTGGGGTTTTCGGCGGGCTTGCCGCTCTTGCTGGTGCTGGGCACCTTGAGCTTTCGCCTGCGTGAGGCGGGCATTGACCGCAGCACGATTGGCTACCTGAGCTGGGTGGGGCTGGCCTATGGCGTCAAGTGGATGTGGGCCCCGCTGGTGGACCGATTGCCGATTCCTTTTTTGACAGCGCGTCTGGGCCGCCGCCGCAGCTGGTTGCTGCTCTCGCAAGTGGTCATCATGGCCGGCTTGGTGGGCATGGCCTTGAACGATCCCTCGCAGCTGTTGGGTCCCTTGGTGGCGTGTGCCTTGGCGGTGGCGTTTGCATCGGCCACACAAGACATTGCGTTGGACGCTTACCGCATCGAATCGGCCGAAGCCAATGCGCAAGCGGCATTGGCGGCCACTTACCAGACGGGTTACCGCCTGGCCATGATCTGGGCAGGTGCGGGCGTGCTTTGGATTGCCGCCCGTGCGCAAGGCACCGAAACCGGCTATGTGCAAGCAGCCTGGCAAGCCGCTTATTTGGTGATGGCCCTGAGCCTGTTGCCGGGCATGTTGATGGTGTTGGGTTCGCCCGAGCCGGTGCCAGCGCCCATGAAGCCTGCCCGCAATGCGGCCGAATGGTTGCAAGGCGCTGTGATCGACCCGTTTGCCGACTTTTGGCGCCGCTACCGCTGGCAGGCGGTGCTGGTCTTGTCTCTGATCGCGGTGTACCGCATCAGCGATGTGGTCATGGGCATCATGGCCAACCCGTTTTATGTGGACATGGGCTACACCAAGGATGAGGTGGCCGCTGTGACCAAGGTCTATGGCGTGGTGATGACCTTGGTGGGTGCCTTTGTCGGTGGCGTGCTGTCTGCACGCTGGGGCGTGATGCGCATCTTGATGCTGGGCGCCATCCTGAGCGCGGCCACCAATTTGCTGTTTGCATGGCTGAGCGGTGTGGGTCACGACGTGACGGCGCTGATTTGGGTGGTGTCAGCGGACAACCTGGCCAGCGGCATCGCGTCGGCAGCGTTCATCGCCTATTTGTCTTCACTGACCAACATCAGCTATTCGGCGACGCAATACGCGCTGCTGAGCTCAATGATGCTGCTGCTGCCCAAATTCATCGCAGGGTTTTCTGGCGACTTTGTGAACGCCTACGGCTACGCCAGCTTCTTCCACGCCACCGCCTGGATGGGCTTGCCGGTGCTGATCCTGGTGGCCTTGGCTTCCCGGGTGCATGCCCGCGCAGATCAGTACTGATTTACCCAGCTTTACAAAGCCGATACGCCGTTCTTGTACCTGCAGGCGAAGATGTGCCCATGCAACAACTTTTGATGATCGAAGACGATGTCCGCCTGGCGGGCATGGTGTCGGAATACCTGGGCGCTTCTGGGTTTTTGGTCAGCCATGCCCCAGATGCGAAGACCGGCTTGACCCGCCTGCAATCGGCAGGTGTGGACCTCGTGATCCTGGACCTGATGCTGCCCGACATGGATGGCTTGCAGGTTTGCCAGCGCATCCGGGCCTTACCCAGCGCATTGGGCCAGGTGCCGGTGCTCATGCTCACAGCCAAGGGGGATCCGATGGACCGCATCATTGGCCTGGAGATGGGCGCAGACGACTACCTGCCCAAACCGTTTGAGCCCAGGGAACTGCTGGCCCGTATCAAGGCCATCTTGCGCCGCAAAGGCACAGACTCCCCAAGTCCCACACAAACCATGAATTTCGGCTCTTTGGAAATTGACCGCGATGCCCGCCGAGTATTGGTCAAAGGCCATCCTTGTGAATTGACCTCGTATCAATTTGACCTGCTGGTGGCGCTGGCTGAGCGTGCAGGGCGTGTGCTGACGCGTGACCAGATCATGGAAGCGGTGCGCGGTCGAGAGCTGGAAGCGTTTGACCGTTCGATCGATGTGCACATGGGGCGCATTCGCGCGGCCATTGAGGCTGACCCGAAAGCGCCGCAGCGCATCTTGACGGTGCGGGGTGTCGGATATGTGTTTGCACGTCAGCAGGCTTGAGTGATGTTCAAAGGCTTGTCTCGGCATTTGTACCTGCGCATCTGGCTGGCTGTGGTGGCCGGCGTGGCGGTGCTGATGTTGGTGGTGGGCTGGTTTTGGCGCGCCAGTGTGGAGCACAACACGCCGCCGCCCATGCCGCGGGACTGGGTGATCATGACCCCTGGCGGCGATGTGTTGGGCACATCGGCACCGCGCCACCGCCCCGGCATGCCATTGAATTTTGAGTTCGTCATGCCCGATGGGCGCGAGATGCAATTGCAGATCCAGCGCAAGTGGGAGGATGGCCGTCCACCGCCGCGCATGCACCGCGAGCCGCCTTGGTGGGCGGCACCGCCTTATGGTTTTTTTTGGATGCTGGGCTTGATCGGTCTGGCTGTGGCACTGGGTTTGTACCCGGTGGTGCGCCGCTTGACGCAGCGTCTGGAAGGCTTGCAGCGCGGGGTGCAGCGCTGGGGCGAGGGCGATTTGTCGGCCCGAGTACCGGTGCAAGGCGACGATGAAGTGGCCGATTTGTCGCAGCGCTTTAACCAAGCCGCCGAGCGCATCGAGGGCTTGATGGCTTCGCAAAAGTCTTTGTTGGCCAATGCCTCGCATGAGCTGCGCTCGCCCATGGCACGCATTCGCATGGGGCTGGAACTGATGGAGGTGAGCAGCGAGGCAGCCTTGCACCAGCGCACCCGTCAGGAAATTTTGCGCAACATGGCCGAGCTGGACCAATTGATCGATGAGATTTTGCTGGCCAGCCGATTGGACGCCAAGGAAGCCGATATGGGCACCGTGGAAGCGGTGGACTTGGTGGGCCTGTGCGCCGAGGAGTGCGCACGCGTGGGCGCTTGGCTCGACGTGCCCGAAGGCATGCACACCCTCGAAGTGCAGGGCGTGGCCAAATTGCTGCGCCGCATGGTGCGCAACCTGCTGGAGAACGCACGCCGCTATGGCGCCTTGACGGCAGAGGGCGAAGGCATCGCGCTGTCCCTGCGCTCAGAAAACCAGCAAGTGCTGTTGACCGTGTGCGACAACGGCCCCGGTGTGCCATCTGAATACCGAGAACGCATCTTTGAGCCCTTCTTCAGACTGCCCGGCGCCAGCGAACGTGTGGGCGGTGTGGGCCTGGGGCTGGCGCTTGTCAAATCGATTGTGGAGCGTCACCAAGGGGTGGTGCGCTGCACGGCGCGGGAGGGGTGTGGGGCTTGTTTTGAGGTGAAGTTAACTTTGCCAGCCGTGAATTAGCTTGGTGGAGTTTCAAATTAAACAATGCGGTTTCGTTCGAAAGGAATGATGCACAGCCCGATCAATTGCTGAACCATTTTTTCAAGCGATCAATTCGACTGGGCTGGATGCTGACGCTGATCCCATCTCCAATATGGCTGCAGTAGCCAGGTGTCAGATAGGCGACGTGCTGACCCCATGAGCGCATGTGCCTGGAAACATGGCGTTCTTTTTTGAACTGATGAAAGCCACCCAAGCGATTCCAATTGTCCAGCGATGCAATGTGTGGGTTGAATGTGTATCCGTGCCATTGTTCATGCATGGGATCCAGTCGTTTGTAGGTCAGTCCCGATCCTTCGCAGGTCAAAATTTTTGATGCTTCCTCCTCATTCATGGGGATGTCTTCGACCTTGCGCAAGCAAACTTCACTGATTTCTGGCTTGGATTGCAGTAAGTTCAATACGGATTGGACGGGAATGTCCCCCTCGAACAACCAATCGTCTTCGCAATGGAAAACGTACTTGGTTTTCACCAGTTTGTACATTGCATCAACGGCTTGGTGATGTCCAACCTGCTTGTGTAGATTGATCAATGTGCCTTGAGGACACATTTTTAGGAACATCTCATTGGTTGGCGCGTCTCTGAAATCGTTGATGGCGATGATGTGCTGGAACTCAATTTTGGGCAGCAAGCTCAGCAGTGTTTTTTCCAAAGGTTCGGGTCGATTCCCTATGGTCAGACACAAGGTGATTTCGTGTGGCATGAAAACCTTTGAAGGCAGTTGGGTGCTGATGAAAGGCGTTTAACGACTGACGTTTTCAGTCAACAGATCACGGTCGTATTCCAGTGCCACGTATCTGAAGAAGCATTCCAAAGCGACGAAGTAGCAGTAGAGAAAGCCGGGGCCGCCGTCGAGAAAACCGCCTTGCAAAATATAGGTCTTCAAGAACGAAGACAAGGCAGACAAGGTGCCTCGTCCAATGCCGCCGCGTTTGCCCGCTGAATGCCTTTTGGCCGCACCCAGCATGGCGTATTGGGTGAGTTTCTCAAGGCTGGCGCGGATGCTTTGCCTTGAATGGTGTAGCAGTCGGTGCTTCATCACGCTGCGCTGGATTTGACTGTTGACGCTTAGCACCGCTTCTTCGTGGACCACGCCTTTGTAGTGATCGATCAATGCTCTGGGGAATAAGCGTTCCATACTGGCATTGGACTTGAAGTGCTTGAGCACATGGCCGTAGGCCACAACGGTCCAGCGCACTTTCCAGACGCCCGAAGCACCCGATTGAACGATGCTTTGGAGTTCTGTTCTCAGCTCAGGTGTGATGACCTCATCCGCGTCTAGAAAAAAGATGTAGTCGCTGCCGACCTTTTCGAGCAATCGGTTGCGCTGAACGGCGAAGCCTTGCCAATCGGCGCTGGTAAAGGTCTTGGCGCCCAATTTTTGGGCAATGTCCAGAGTGTTGTCGGTGCTGCCACTGTCAAGCACGATCACTTCATCTGCAAAAAGGGCGCTCTCAATGCAGCGCCCAATCAGACGGGATTCGTTTTTGGTCAGGATGCCAATCGCAAGGCTTGGCAAGGGCTTGTTGTTCATCAAGATCCACCGTGGGTGAGGAAGGAGGGTCCTTCGGATTTGACGATGCCTTGGGCGGTCCATGCGCGTCCTGATCGGCGAACCGACTTCATGTAGCGCTTGTTTGCAGCTGCCACGACAGGGTCTGCATAGCCACGCGCATGTTCAATGTGCAGCAGCGGGGCTGTGTACCGGTTGTGTCTTCCACGGATACCCGCGTTGTTCATTCGAACACCCATTTCCACGTCTTCTGCACCGTACTTCATAGCCTCGTCAAAGCCATTGACTTTGAGCAAATCGGCTCGCCAACCTGCGCTGTTGCAGCCGTTCCAGACTTTCTTGACCGGGGAAATGCGTTCCAAAAAATTGGCAAATACCAAGGGGAGAGACGCCGTTTTTAGCCATGTTCCTAGACGAGTGACGCATCCGTTGGCTTTGAGCCAGTCGAGCTGAAAGATGCGCTTGGAAGTGATCAGTTCATCGGTCAACAAAGAGTTGACCGTCAAGGGCATGCGGATCAGGCTGCCACTGACAAAAAGGCTCGGTTGGCGCAGGTCGAAGTGGCGCTGGATGTAGCCAGGGGACGCTACGCAATCACCGTCAATGAAGATCAGGTAATCGGCACCGGAGGATGCAATGGCTTTGTTGAGTATTTCGTTTTTGGCAAAGCCGTTGTCGGGATGCCACACATGGCGAAAACGATCTTCACCCAAACGCATGCGCCAAGAATCTACGACATTTTGGGTATCGGGACCGGAGCCATCGTCAGCGATGCACACTCGGAAATTTTGGGTGCTTTGCCCCTTCAAGCCCAACAGTGCGAAGTGAAGCGCTGTCGGGTTGTTGAAGGTGGTGACAATGACTTCGGTGCTGACCATCTGGCGTTCAGTGCCCGTGGCTCACAACCTCACCGGCCTTGAGTTTGTATTCAGTGCCGCAATAAGGGCACTTGGCCTGGCCGGTTTTGGCCACGTCCAGGTAGACCTTGGGGTGGCTGTTCCACAGTTTCATGTCGGCTTTGGGGCTGGGGCAGAACACGCCGCCTTGGGGGTTCAGATCCGATGCCAGAAGTTCAATGGTGTTGCTCATGGTTGATGTCCTTAAACCAAAGTCAGCCAGTGGGCGTACTTGGGGTTGCGGCCGTTGACGATGTCAAAGAACGCGGATTGGATTTTTTCGGTGATGGGGCCTCGGCTGCCAGCGCCCAGCTGGATGCGGTCCAGTTCACGGATCGGTGTCACTTCTGCAGCCGTGCCGGTGAAGAAGGCTTCGTCGGCGATGTAGATCTCGTCGCGGGTGATGCGCTTTTGCACGATCTCCAGGCCCAGATCTTTAGCGATGTGGAACACCGTGTTGCGGGTGATGCCGTTCAAGGCGCCAGCCGACAAGTCGGGCGTGTAGATGACGCCGTCTTTGACCACAAAGATGTTTTCGCCAGCGCCTTCCGACACAAAGCCCGAGGTGTCGAGCAACAGGGCTTCGTCGTAACCTTCGTCGGTCACTTCCATATTGGCCAAGATCGAGTTGGTGTAGTTGCTCACTGCCTTGGCCTGCGTCATGGTGATGTTGACGTGGTGGCGGGTGTAGCTCGAAGTCTTCACGCGGATGCCGCGTTTCATGCCGTCTTCGCCGAGGTACGCACCCCAGGTCCAGGCCGCGACCATCAGATGGATGGTGTTGCCCTTGGGGCTCACGCCCAGCTTCTTGTCGCCGATCCAGGTCAAGGGGCGGATGTAGCCGCTTTCCAAGTTGTTTTCACGGACCACATCGCGTTGCGCTTGGTTGACTTGGTCTTTGGTGAAGGGGATGGCCATGCGCAAGATCTTGGCGCTGTTGAACAGGCGGTCGGTGTGCTCTTGCAGGCGGAAGATGGCAGTGCCTTGCTCGGTCTTGTAGGCGCGCACGCCTTCAAAAGCGCCGCAGCCGTAGTGCAAGGTGTGGCTCAGCACGTGGATCTTGGCATCGCGCCAATCGACCATCTGGCCGTCCATCCAGATTTTGCCGTCGCGGTCAGACATGGAGGGGATCACAACGCTCATCTTGGGTCCTGATTAAAAAAAGTGATTTGCAGATTGCAAAAGGAAGCATTTTACGGGCTGAGAAGGCCGATTCAGGCTGGCCTGTGCAGAGACCATTCGGCCAATTTGCCGCCCACAAAGGTGCAGGTGACGCAGGATTGACCGGCATCGGTCCAGGTGAAGACTTCGGGTTGCTCGTCTTTGGGGCTTTGCAGGCTGCCCAGCGAACGGGTCATGGCAATCACATGCATCAGGCTGACGCCTTTTTTGAGCTTGGCGTTGAGCATGACGGCGCTGGCCACATGGCCAATCGGCCGGTCTGCGGCTTTTTTGAGGATGGTCAGTAAGCGCGTGAAGTGCAGCAAGATCCACATGACCACGCCGCCACCGGCCAGCGCGATACCGGCCCAGCCAAATTGGTTCCAGGCGCCGATGGTCAAAACGATGATGGCCACAGGGGCCAAGATTTTCGAGAAATTCATGGGGTGGGATTGTGCCTTGCGCAGATTCAGTCCAAGCCCCGCACCACCTGCATCGCTTCTTCTATCCTGTCCACCGGGTAAATCGTCAGGCCCTCGAATGCCTTGTCGTTTTTCTTGGGGGTATTGGCTTTGGGCACCACGGCCACTTTGAAGCCCAGCTTGGCGGCTTCTTTGAGGCGGTCTTGGCCGCGCGGGGCAGGGCGCACTTCGCCGGCCAGGCCCACTTCGCCAAAGGCGATGAAGCCTTTGGGCAGCGGCTTGCCACGCAGGCTGCTGGTGATGGCCAGCATCACCGCCAGGTCGGCTGCGGGCTCGCTGATGCGCACGCCGCCCACGGCGTTCACAAACACGTCTTGGTCCATGCAGGCCACGCCCGCATGGCGGTGCAGCACGGCCAGAAGCATGGCCAGGCGGTCGCGGTCCAGGCCCACGCTCAAGCGACGGGGTGATGGGCCGCCACTGTCTACCAGGGCCTGAATCTCCACCAACAGCGGGCGTGTGCCTTCGAGCGTGACCATCACGCAGCTGCCTGGCACGGGCTCGGCGTGTTGGCTCAAGAAAATCGCGCTGGGGTTGCTCACGCCTTTGAGGCCTTTTTCGGTCATGGCAAAAACGCCGATTTCGTTCACCGCGCCAAAACGGTTCTTGATGGCGCGGATCAGGCGGAAGTTCGAATGCGTGTCGCCTTCAAAGTAGAGCACCGTGTCCACCATGTGCTCCAGTACTCGGGGGCCAGCCAGGGCGCCTTCTTTGGTCACATGGCCGACCAGCACGATGGTGGTGCCGGTGGATTTGGCGGTGCGCGTGAGGTGCGCGGCGCACTCGCGCACCTGCGCCACCGAGCCGGGCGCGCTGGTCAATTGGTCTGAGTACACCGTCTGGATCGAGTCGATGATGGCGATGCCCGGCTGGCGCGACTGCAGGGTGTGCAGGATTTTTTCGAGCTGGATTTCGGGCAACACTGGGACTTGCGAATCAGGCAAGCCCAGACGCCGCGAACGCATGGCCACCTGCGCGCCGCTTTCTTCGCCTGTCACATACAGCGTGTTCATGCCGCTGCGTTGCAAGGCGTCCACCGCCTGCAGCAGCAGGGTCGATTTGCCAATGCCCGGGTCGCCGCCGATCAGCACCACGCCGCCCTCGACCATGCCGCCGCCCAGCACGCGGTCCAGCTCGTCGATGCCCGTGGGGTGGCGTTCAAAATCAGCCGCCTCAATTTGCGACAGCGGCAGCACATCGGATGTGGGGGCCAGAGAGGCATGCACCGATCCAAAGCGGTTTTTGCCCGCTGCCGGTTCGGCAGAGCCTTCGATCAGGGTGTTCCAGGCGTTGCAGCTGGGGCATTTGCCCATCCAGCGGGCACTGGTGCCACCGCATTCGGTGCAGGTGAATATCGATTTGTCTTTGGCCATGGGTCGGGTGCAAACGGGTGAGCGCTGTAGTGTGCCTGATCAAGCCCGCCACGCAGCGATGAAGTCTTGCGTGATGTCACCGGCCGGGCGTGACTGGATGTGCGCTGTGTTTTGGCCTGCCCAAAGAGGCGTGAAATCGCTGCAGCCCTGGGCTTCGGCCACTGCGCGCAAAGGGGCCATGGCCGCCGTGGCCAAGGGGAATGCGGGCGCCAGGGGGCTGATGGGGCCCTGTTCGCGCATGACGCGGTTGACGATGCCCCGCGCGGGCCGGCCGGTGAACACATTGGTCAAGGCGGTGTGCCTCGCAGCGCTCGACTGCAAGGCGGCGCGGTGCAAGGCGCTGGTGCTGGCTTCGTCGCTGCACAAATAAGCGGTGCCGATTTGCACCGCTGCAGCGCCCAAAGCCTTGGCCGCGCGAACGCCCGCTGCACTGGCGATGCCCCCTGCAGCAATGACCGGGATGTTCACCGCCTGCTCGATCTGGGGCAGCAAGGCGAAGGTGCCGATTTGGGTGCTGAGGTCTTCTGACAGGAACATGCCCCGGTGACCGCCAGCCTCCAGCCCTTGGGCAATGACGGCATCGGCACCGTGGGCTTGCAGCCACAGCGCTTCGTCCACTGTGGTGGCAGACGAAAAGATTCGCGAGCCCCAGCTTTTGACACGCTGGACCAGCTCGGCCGAAGGCAAGCCAAAGTGAAAGCTCACCACCGCTGGGCGAAAGGCCTCCAGCACATCGGCCGCTTCGTGGTTGAAGGGCAGGCGGCCGGGGCCGCTGGCGATGGCTTGTGCATCCAGGCCCAGCTCACGGTAACTGGGTGTCAAGGCTTCTCGCCAGGCGGCCTCGCGCAGGGCATCGTGTGTCGGCTGTGCGTGGCAAAAGAAGTTGACGTTGAAGGGCTTGTCCGTGGCTTGGCGCAGGGCTTGCAATTGCGCTTGCAAGTCACTGGCACTGAGCATGGCGGCGGGCAGGGACCCTAGGCCGCCCGCAAGGCAGACGGCAGCGACCAAACGGTGGTTTTGCACGCCGGCCATCGGGGCTTGGATGATGGGGGCCGCCAACCCCAGACTTTCAAAAAATGCGTCCATGCCTTCACTGTAATGGTTTGCCCTGAGTGTCGCCCAGGCTTCATTCATTTAACATGTTAAATAAATGAGCAAGCCCACCCCTTTCGTTCACCGCAATTTGCCGCGTCTGCTGCTGCAGGCGCGCGAAGCGGTCATGGCCCACACTCGGCCGAGCTTGCGCGAGCATGGCCTGTCAGACCAGCAGTGGCGGGTGTTGCGGGTGCTCGGGGAGCATGCCGCCGACCCGGCGGGCACTGAAACCGGCCGCGTAGCCCGAGAGGCTTACCTGCTCGGGCCCAGTTTGACGGGCGTGCTCACGCGCATGGAGCGCGATGGCCTGATTGAGCGGGCGCGCTGCCCACAAGACGCCCGACGAACCGTGGTGCGCGCCACTGCGCTGGGCCTGGACAAGGTGCAGGCCTTGTCCCAAACGATCGAGGCGCACTACAGCTGGATGGAGCAGCAACTGGGCAAGGCCAAGCTGGGGCAGTTGTACGTGCTGCTTGACGAGTTGATTGCGCTCGAAACCCCTGACACAGAATCGCCAGAAACGCTGGCCGAGGAAGAAGAACGATGAACCCGTGGACACCCACATGGCAGCCTCAGGGCACGGTGTACGGCACCTTGCTCAACTTTCGCCGCGAATGGGACCTGTGGTCCCCGCGCATGATGCAAGACCCGCACAAAGCCGCGCCCAAGGCGCCCGTGCTCTACGTCAAGACGGCCAACACCTTCAGCCCGGCTGGGCAAGACCTGTTGTTGCAAGACGGCGTCACGGAAGTCGACATCGGCGCCTCGCTGGGCCTGGTGATCGGGCGCGACGGCCAGGTGGCGGGCGCTGCGCTGCTGAACGACTGGGCTGTGCCGCACGCCAGTTATTACCGTCCGCCGGTCAAGTTCCGCTGCCGCGATGGTTTTCTGGCTTTGCCTGAGCAGGTCACGGCTGGCCAGGTGCAGGATTGGGCCGCGCTGCAGATCGCGGTGCGCCGCAACGGCGATTGGGTGCAGACCGTGGACCTGCGCGAGTTGATGCGCGACTTGCCTGCCTTGCTGTCCGATGTGGGCGAATTCATGACGCTGCAGCCCGGGGATGTGCTGATGGTCGGCACCGATTGTCTGGCGGACGGCTCACGGCCACGCGCCAAGGCTGGCGATCGGGTGGAGATTTCTGCACCAGGGTTTGATGCTGTTGTCACCACGGTGGGAGGTGCCGCATGAAGCACGCACGCATTGCCTGGTCCGGCGCCATCCAGCAAGCTGTTGAATCCGATGGGCAGTTGCTCATCACACAAGGCCCGCACAAGGGCCGCCGTGTGGCCTTTGACGAAGTCGTCTGGCTGCCGCCGTTGGCGCCCGTGCCGCAAGCGCGCACCGTGATCGCGCTGGGCTTGAACTACGCCGACCATGCCAAGGAACTGGCCTTCAAGGCGCCTGAAGAGCCGCTGGCCTTCATGAAGGGCGAAGCCTCGTTGATCGGGCACAAAGCCTTCACCCAGCGACCGTCGGAAGTGGCCTACATGCACTACGAGTGCGAGCTGGCCGTGGTGGTGGGCCGCACCGCCCGCCGGGTGAAGAAGGCCGATGCATATGGCTACATTGCGGGCTACACCGTGGCCAACGACTACGCCATCCGCGACTACTTGGAAAACTGGTACCGCCCCAATCTGCGGGTGAAAAACCGCGACACCTGCACGCCCATTGGCCCCTGGCTGGTCGATGCAGCGGATGTACCCAACCCGATGGCACTCAAGCTGCAGACCACCGTCAACGACAAAGTCACCCAAAGCGGCAGCACCGCCGACATGATTTTCGATGTGCCCACGCTGATCGAATATTTCAGCAGCTTCATGACCCTCAACCCCGGCGACCTGATCCTGACGGGCACGCCCGACGGCATCGTGGATTGCCAACCCGGCGACGTGATCGTCACCGAGATCGAAGGCATCGGCGCATTGACCAACACCATCGTGAAAGCCACCCCATGAAAATCGACCACCTGATCAACGGCCAGAGTGTCGCAGGCAGCAACTACTTTGAAAGCATCAACCCCGCCACACAAGAGGTGCTCGCCGAAGTCGCCTCGGGCGGCGAAGCAGAAGTCAATGCCGCTGTCGCTGCCGCCAAAGCCGCCTTCCCCCAGTGGGCCGCCACGCCCGCCACCGAGCGTGCCAAGATCATGCGCAAATTGGGCGACCTGATCACCCAGCATGTGCCTGACATTTCGGAGACCGAGACGAAAGACTGCGGCCAGACCATCAGCCAGACCGGCAAGCAATTGGTGCCGCGTGCGGCCGACAACTTCCACTACTTTGCCGAGATGTGCACCCGCGTGGACGGCCACACCTACCCCACGCCCACGCACCTGAACTACACCCTGTTCCATCCGGTGGGCGTGTGCGCCCTCATCAGCCCCTGGAACGTGCCCTTCATGACCGCCACCTGGAAGGTCGCGCCGTGCCTGGCTTTTGGTAACACCGCTGTGCTCAAGATGAGCGAGCTCTCGCCCATGACCGCTGCCCGTTTGGGCGAGCTGGCGCTGGAAGCCGGCGTGCCCGCTGGTGTGCTCAATCTGGTGCACGGTTACGGCAAAGAAGCGGGCGAGCCGCTGGTCTCGCACCGCGACGTGCGGGCGATTTCCTTCACCGGCTCCACCGTCACGGGCAACCGCATCGTACAAAGCGCGGGGCTCAAGAAGTTCAGCATGGAGCTCGGCGGCAAGAGTCCGTTTGTGATTTTTGAAGACGCTGATTTAGACCGCGCTCTGGACGCCGCCATCTTCATGATCTTCAGCAACAACGGTGAGCGCTGCACCGCAGGCAGCCGCATCCTGGTGCAACAAAGCATCTACGCCGACTTTGCGGCCAAGTTTGCCGAGCGCGCCAAACGCATCACCGTGGGCGATCCGCTCGATGAAAAAACCATCGTCGGTCCCATGATCTCTAAGGCCCACTTGGCGAAGGTGCGCAGCTACATCGAACTCGGCCCCAAAGAGGGTGCAACCATGCTGTGTGGCGGACTTCAACAACCCGGCTATGCCGCTGACCTGACCGCGCATGTGAAGAACGGCAACTTCGTCTGGCCCACCGTGTTTGCCGACGTCGACAACCGCATGCGCATCGCACAAGAAGAAATCTTTGGACCCGTGGCCTGCCTGATTCCGTTCAAGGACGAGGCCGACGCGATTGAAAAAGCCAACGACATCGAATATGGCCTCTCCAGCTATGTCTGGACCGAGAACCTGGGCCGCGCCCACCGCGTGGCCGCTGCGGTGGAAGCGGGCATGTGCTTTGTCAACAGCCAAAACGTGCGCGACCTGCGCCAGCCCTTTGGAGGCACCAAGGCCAGCGGCACGGGCCGCGAGGGCGGCACCTGGAGCTACGAAGTGTTCTGTGAGCCCAAAAACGTGGCGGTCTCGATGGGCTCGCACCACATTCCGCATTGGGGCGTTTGAGTACAACGACTTTCAAACTGGAGATGACCATGACCGTGAACCCATTGGCCATTTGGGCGCCTGTATTTGCCATGATGGCTTTGGTGCTGGTGGTGGCCTACTTGACGTTTCGCGAGCGCGTTCGGCAATTCAAGGCGCTGCGAGTGCACCCCCAAAAAGTGTCCACGCGCAGCGAGTTTGCGGCGACCCTCAAAGACACCCGTTGTGCCGACAATTTCTCCAACTTGTTTGAAACACCGGTCATGTTTTATGTGGCGTGTACCGGTCTTTATGTCACGCAAACGGTCAGCATCGGCGCTTTGGTGTTGGCCTGCGTGTATGTGTTGCTGAGAGTGGGCCACAGTGTGGTGCATTGCGGCCGCAATGTGGTGTTCACGCGCTTCAAATTTTTTGCGGCCAGCATGCTGGTGCTGCTCGGGCTTTGGCTGGTGTGGGGCTTGACCTTGTTGCACGTCATCTGATTCAAAGCCCATTCAAAGGACACCCCATGGGACAACTTGCCCTCGCCGCCAAAATCACCCACGTGCCCAGCATGTACCTGAGTGAAATTCCTGGCCCTCGTTTTGGCACGCGCCAAAGCGCCATCGACGGCCACAAGGAAATCAGCCGCCGCTGCCGCGCTTTGGGTGTGGACACGCTGGTGGTGTTCGACACGCACTGGTTGGTCAATGCGAATTACCACATCAACTGCGCGCCGCACTTCAAAGGCAGCTACACCAGCAACGAGCTGCCGCACTTCATCAACCACATGGCTTTTGAGTCACCGGGCAACCCCGATCTGGGGCACCTGCTGGCCAAAGTGGCCAACGCGCACGGCGTGGAAACGCTGGCGCACGACAACACCACGCTGGACCCGGAATACGGCACGCTGGTGCCACTGCGCTACATGAACGAAGACCAGCACTTCAAGGTGGTCTCGGTGTCGGCGCTGTGCATGGTGCATTATCTCAACGACAGCGCCCGCCTGGGCTGGGCCATGCGCGAGGCGGTGGAAAGGCATTACGACGGCAAAGTGGCCTTTCTGGCCAGCGGATCGCTCTCACACCGTTTTGCGCAAAACGGTTTGGCCCCCGAATTCGCGCACAAGATCTGGAGCCCGTTTTTGGAGCAGCTCGACAAGCAGGTTTTGCAGATGTGGGGCAACCGCGAGTGGAAAGCCTTTTGCGAGATGCTGCCCGAGTACGCCAGCAAAGGCCACGGCGAAGGCTTCATGCACGACACCGCCATGCTGATGGGCGCTTTGGGCTGGACGGGGTACGACGGCGGCGTGGACATGGTGACGCCGTACTTCGGCGCGAGTGGCACGGGCCAGCTCAATGCGATTTTTGACGTGACGCCGCAAGACGGCAGCCAAGTGCCCGCCGCCGTGGCCAGCCGTGCCGAGGGCTACACGGCCATCAGCACCCGCCTTTGAGGAGAGCGACCCATGCCCCATCTTGTGATTCTCTACACCGGTCAGCTGGACGCTGAAGTCCACATGACCACCCTGTGCCGCCAAATGGCCGACGCCATGCTGACTGCGAAAGACGAAGAGGGCAAACAGGTTTTCCCTACAGGCGGCACACGCGTGCTGGCCTACCCTGCACCGCACTACGCGGTGGCCGATGGCGGGGCTGCGGGTCTTGATGCAGGCGGTTCGGGCGACTACGCCTTTGTTTACCTGAACGTGCGCATGGGCCGTGGTCGCACAGACGCCACGCAGCAACGCGCCGGGCAAACCTTGCTCGAAGTGGCCAAAGCCTTTTTCGCGCCCGTCATGGCGCAGCGCCACATCGGCATCACCCTGCAGATCGACGTTGGCCCCGAGGTGTTTGACGCCAAGCACAGCAACCTGCATCCGCTGTTCAACAAGATGTAGGAGCCAGCCCTGCTGGCGATTTTAGAAACCACAAGAATTGATCGCCAGCAGGGCTGGCTCTTACGGGAAAAGAAAACCATGTTTGACGACGCATTGATCCAGCAGCTCGCCCACGAGCTCAACCAGTCCGAAAAATCCCGCTTGCAGATCGAGCACTTTTCCAAGCGTTTTCCGGGCATGACGATCGAAGACGGCTACCGCATCAACCGCGCCTGGATGCAGATCAAGTTCGCCGAGGGGCGCACCATGATCGGCCACAAGATCGGCCTCACCAGCCGCGCCATGCAGGTCTCCAGTCAGATCGACGAGCCCGACTACGGCACGCTGCTGGATGACATGCGCTACACCTGCACGCCCGGTCAGGTGCTGGACATCCCCTTCACCGATTTCATCGCGCCCCGTGTGGAAGTGGAGCTGGCCTTCATCCTCAAAAAAGAACTGCGCGGCCCCCACGTGACGGTGCAGCAGGTGCTGGAGGCGACCGACTACGTGACCCCTGCGATTGAGATCATCGACTCGCGCATCGAACAGTTCGACCGCCACACCAAAGTCATGCGCAAGGTGTACGACACCATCAGCGACAACGCGGCCAACGCAGGCATTGTGCTCGGGGCCAAACGGGTTGACCCGCTGACCACCGACCTGCCGTGGTGCGGCGCGGTGCTGCGCCAAAACGGCGTGGTCGAAGAAACGGGCCTGGCTGCGGGCGTGCAAGGGCACCCGGCCGTGGGCATCGCCTGGCTGGCCAACAAGCTGGCGCCCTGGGGGGAACACTTGCAGGCGGGTGAGATCGTGTTGGCAGGTTCTTTCACCAAACCTGCGCTCGCCAAAGTGGGGGATGTGTTCGATGCGGACTACGGCCCACTGGGCAAACTGGAATTTCGATTCGTTTAAGTCCAAGGAGCAGACATGCAAACCCCCAGCAATCTTTTCAAACAAGCCCTCAAAGACAAGCGACCCCAGATCGGCCTCTGGCTGGGACTGGCCAATGCTTACACCGCCGAAATCTGCGCCTTGGCCGGGTTCGATTGGCTGGTGATCGACGGCGAGCACGCGCCCAACGATTTGCAGTCCATCCAGTCCCAGCTGCAAACCATTGCCGCTTACCCAACCAGCCATGCGGTGGCCCGAGTGCCGGTGGGCGACACGGCGCTCATCAAGCAGTACCTCGATTTGGGCGCGCAAAACATTTTGGTGCCCATGGTCGACACCGCCGAGCAAGCGGCGCAACTGGTGCAGGCCATGCGCTACCCGCAGGACGACGGGCAGGGCGGTGTGCGCGGCATGGCCGGTGCCCGAGCATCGCGCTGGGGCCACTACACCGATTACTTCAAGCGTGCCAACGAAGAGGTGTGTCTCATCGTGCAGGTCGAGTCACTCCAAGCCCTCAAAAACCTGGACGCGATCGTCGCCACCCCTGGTGTGGACGGTGTGTTCATCGGCCCGGCCGACCTCTCGGCCTCGATGGGCCATGTGGGCAATGCGGCTCACCCCGATGTGCAGGCCGCGATTGCCGATGCGATTGCCCGCATCCTCAAAGCGGGCAAGGCCCCTGGCATCCTCACCCCGGATCGGCAACTCGCCGCGCAGTACCTAGAGTGGGGCGCCGTGTTTGTGGCCGTGGGTCTGGACACGCAAATCCTGATGCGCCAGACCGCCGACTTGGCCGCGCACTTCAAGCAAGTGGTAGCACCTGCGGCCACCTCCGGCCAGACCTACTGAAGACACCGGTTCTTTCACACGTTTTGTTCGTTCTTTTCCAACCCCAGGAGACTTCCATGAGCATTTCCCGTCGTCAATTCGTTCAATCCGCCAGCGCAGGTGCTGTGCTGGCCACCTTGGGCCAGCAGGTCATGGCCCAGGCCCAGATTGAGAACCTGAAGATTGTCACCGGCTTTGCGGCAGGCGGCACTTCCGACACCACTTGCCGCCGCGTGGCCACGCGCCTGACGGGCAGCTATGCCAAGGCTGCAGTGGTCGAAAACAAAACCGGCGCGGGCGGCCAGATCGCCATCCAGTACGTCAAGAGCCAGCCGGCCGACGGCGCAACCATGCTGCAAACGCCCACCTCGATGCTGACGATCTACCCGCACATCTACAAAAAGCTCAGCTACGACCCCGCGACCGATTTGAGCCCTGTGTCGCTCGCTTGCGTGTTCGACTTTGGCTTTGCCGTCGGCCCCGCCGTGCCTGAGAGCGTCAAGAACATCAACGACTTCATGGCTTGGGCCAAGGCCAACCCGGCCCAGGCCAACTTTGGCTCGCCCGCCGCAGGCTCGACACCGCACTTTGTGGGCGCCTTGCTGGGCCGCCACGCAGGCGTCGAGATCAAACACGTGGCTTACCGAGGCACCCAGCCCGCCATGCTGGACTTGCTGGGTGGCCAAATTGCGGCCGTCAGCGGCCCCATCGGCGACATCACCCAGCACCTGCCCACGGGCAAGATCCGCATCCTGGCCACGTCCGGTGCCAAGCGCAACCGTTTCGCGCCCGATGTGCCGACCTACGCCGAGCAAGGCCTCAAGGACATGGTGCACAGCGAGTGGTTTGCCTTCTTCTTGCCCGCCAAGGCTGCGCCCGATGTGGTGTCACGCCTGAACGCGGCGGTCAAGGCCGCACTGGCATCCAAAGACGTGG
This sequence comes from Limnohabitans lacus, assembly GCF_030053395.1. GTDB lineage: Bacteria > Pseudomonadota > Gammaproteobacteria > Burkholderiales > Burkholderiaceae_C > Limnohabitans_A > Limnohabitans_A lacus. The sequence continues at coordinate 47,861 of NZ_JASGBH010000003.1, forward strand.
TGGACGGCTTGGCCACTTTTGGTCTGGAGGCCATGTCCTGCTCGCCTGCCGAGTTGACGGAGCTGATCCGCAAGGACACCGCCAAGTGGGCGCCCATCGTCAAGACCATCGGCTTCACCGCCGAGGCTTGATTTTTTGATCCTGTATGGAGTTCGTGCCATGAATGCCGTTTTGAAACCCGTGCCTACCGATGTCCCTGCACCTGCACACATGCACCCCGATGAATGGCAGGCGCGGCTCCAGCTGGCCAGTTGCTACCGCGTGTTCGCCATGCTCGGCTGGACCGAGATGATCTACAACCACATCACGCTGCGCCTGCCCGACAGTGCCACGGGGGGTGAGAAGCACTTCTTGATCAACCCCTTTGGGCTGCACTACAGCGAGGTCACGGCCAGCAACCTGGTCAAGATCAACATGCAAGGCGAGGTGCTGGACGGCTCCAGCCACAAGGTCAACCCGGCCGGCTTTGTGGTGCACGCCACGCTGCACGGCGGCATCGAGGGCGCGCACTGCGTGATGCACACCCACACCACAGCGGGTGTGGCGGTGGCTTGCCTGAAGGGCGGCCTCTCGCAAAGCAACTTCTACTCGGCCCAATTGCACGACATGGTGGCTTATCACGACTTCGAGGGCATCACCATCCATGCCGAGGAAGGCCCACGGGTCTTGCAAAGCATTGGCAACAAGCCAGCGGTGATCTTGCGAAACCATGGCTTGCTGACCTGGGGGCAGACCCTGCCCCAGACCTTTGCCATCCTCTGGACACTGCAGCGCGCCTGCGAAATCCAGATGGCCACGCTGAGCATGGGCCAACCCATTCCGGTCAGCGAAGACATCGCCGCCAAATGCACACGCGATGCGCTGCAATTCAACCCCCACCATGGCGCGGGCCAAGACGTGTTCGACGCGCTGGTGCGTCAGGTGGACCGCATCGACATCGGGTGGCGTTCATGAGCGCGGTCAACTTTCACAAAGTCGCCATCGTGGGCGCTGGCGCCATCGGCGGCTGGATGGGCGTGCATTTGGCGCGAGCCGGAGCGCAGGTGAGCGTGCTGGCGCGAGGCGACACTTTGCAAGCCTTGCAAAAAAATGGTTTGCAAATGCACCAAGGCAGCGAACTTCACACCGTGCCTGTTCAGGCCAGTCAGGATGCGGCAGCACTGGGCGTGCAAGATTTGGTGGTGATCTCGGTCAAGGCCCCCGCGCTGGCCTCGGTGGCGGCGCAGGTGGGACCGTTGATCGGTCCGCACACCGTTGTGCTGACGGCCATGAACGGTGTGCCTTGGTGGTTCTTGCAGGGCTTTGGCGGTCCGGTTGAAGGCCGCTCGCTCAGCTCGGTGGACCCGGACGGCAGCATTGCCCGTGCCTTGCCTGCCGCGCACATCATCGGCTGCGTGGTGCATGCCAGCTGCTCGGTCGATGCGCCGGGCGTGATCCGCCACCACTTTGGCGATGGCCTGATCGTGGGCGAGCCTTCGGGCCAAGCCACGCCCCGCGTGCAAGCCCTGCATGCCTTGCTGCAAAAGGCCGGCTTCAATGCGACGCTATCGCCCCAGATTCAAAAAGACATTTGGTACAAGCTCTGGGGCAACATGACCGTCAACCCGGTCAGTGCCATCACCGGCGCGACCACCGACCGCATCCTGGATGACGAGCTGGTGCGCGGCTTCATCTCGAACGTCATGCTGGAGGCCAAAACGATCGGCGAGCGCATTGGCATTCCGATTGCGCAAGCCCCGGAAGACCGCCACGCCATGACGCGCAAGCTGGGCGCGTTCAAGACTTCGATGCTGCAAGACGTTCAGGCGGGCAAGCCGGTGGAGCTCGATGCCCTGGTCAGCGCGGTGCGCGAGCTGGGTCAACTCACGCAGGTGGCGACGCCCTTCACCGATGCGCTGCTGGGTCTCAGTCGCCTGCATGCCAGGGGTCTGGGTTTGTACCCCGCACAATGAAGCCATGACCGCCACACGCAAGGCCCTGACGGGCACCGCTTTTGCCACCCTGCTCTTGATCGCTTTCATGATGGGGGCCAACCATGTGGCGGCCCGATTTGCCTTCAACAACGGCGTGGACGTGGTCACCGCCGTCAGCGCGCGCAGCAGCGTCACGGCCTTGGTCGTGGGCTTTGTGCTCTGGCAGCAAAAAGTCTCTTTGACCACCACGCTGCGGCAAAAGAAATTCCTGCTGACCATTGGCGGCTTGATCGCGGTGCAAAGCGTTTGCCTGTACTCGTCGGTGGCGCGCTTGCCGGTGGCACTGGCTTTGCTGGCCTTCAACACCTATCCGCTGACCACGGCTTTTTGGGCCCGCGTTTTGTATGGCCACAAAGCCGAACGCGCGGTGATTTTGGCCATGCCGCTCATGTTGATCGGACTGTCGCTGGCCCTCGATGTGTTCGGTGCTGCATCGGGCTTGGGTGCGGCGGCGCATTGGAGCCAGATCGGTGTGGGCATTGCCTTTGCCTTGGCGGCCTCAGCCACCTTTGGGCTGGCCATGGTGCTCATGGAGCACGAAGCGGGCGGACTGGATGGCCGCTTGCGAACCTTCTCGACCATGGGCTTGGTGGCCCTCTTTTCGATCACCGCCGCCATGAGTCAAGGCGGCTTTCACCTGCCCACGGCCCAGCCCGGTTGGTGGGGCTTGGCCCTGCTCAGCTTGTTGTACGGCACGGCCTTCACCATCATGTTCATGGTCTTGCCCAAGTTGGGCGTGGTGGGCAATTCGGCCATCATGAACGTCGAGCCCGTGTTCGCCCTGGTGCTGGCCTGGGCGCTGCTGGGTCAATCGATCGCACCCATGCAGCTGTTGGGCGCCTTGGTGGTGGTCTCCACCGTCATGTGGCTGGGCCTGCGCAAACGCTGAGCGGAGTCCGCTTCAGGCGTTTTTGAGCATCAGTGCTTGGTCGTAGAGCACGTTTTTCGACTCGCCCGTGATCTCGGCGGCCAGTTTTACCGCGGTTTTCAGGGGCAGCTCGGGCAGCAGCAGCTGCAGCACCCGCAGGCCTTCGCCCGATGTTTCGGCCACTGGGCTGTCGTGCACCACCAAGGCGAACTCGCCGCGTTGGCGCTCGGGCTTTTCGGCCAGCCAAGCGGCCAAGTCTTGGGCGGCCACCGTCTCAATTTGTTCAAACTGTTTGGTCAGCTCCCTGCCCACGGTGATGCGCCGCTCGCCCAACACGCCCAGGGCTTGCGCCAGCGCTTCGATGCGGTGGGGGGCCTCCAGCAGGACCACCGCGCGGCTTTCTTGCACCAGCGCCTGCACGGCGTGTTGGCGCTCGCCCGCTTTGCTGGGCAAAAAGCCGGTGAAGACAAAACCGTTTTCACCCGTCATGCCCGAGGCGCTGAGCACGGTGATGACGCTGCTGGCACCAGGCAAGGGCAGCACGCGCAAGCCCGCTTGGCGCACGGCAGCGGCCAGGCGCGCCCCGGGGTCGCTGATCGCGGGGGTGCCCGCATCGCTGACATAGGCCACGCGCTCGCCTTGGGCCAGGCGGGTGATCACAGTTTGCGCGGCTTCGGCCTCGTTGTGCTGGTGCACGGCCAGCAATTGGCTGCCGGGGCGGTCGATGCCGTAGGCCCGCAGCATCTGCTGGGTGTGGCGGGTGTCTTCGCAGGCGATGACGTCCACTTTTTGCAGCACATGCAAGGCGCGCAGGCTGATGTCGGCCAGGTTGCCAATCGGGGTGGCCACGACATACAGTGTGCTGGCCGGGTGGTTTTGCTGACCGGCAGCGTCGTTGGCGGCGGCAAGGGCTGGGGCGAACGACGCAGACATGGGAGACGGAGTCAATGCAATTCCTCAAAAAAGACGGTGTCGGCAAAGCCACGACCAAAGCCCGAGGGGATGCGGGCGAAGACGAGGCGCTGGCCTATTTGCAAGAGCGCGGTTTGCGCCTGCTGCAGCGCAATTATCGGACCCCTGGGCGCGGCGGCGGCGAAATCGATTTGATCATGCAAGCGCCAGAAGGCACGGTGGTGTTCGTGGAGGTGCGCCAACGCAGCCGCAGCGACTTTGGCGGGGCTGCGGCCAGCGTGGGTTTTCACAAGCAAAGGCGCATCGTGGTGGCCGCGCAGCACTACCTCTTGCGCTGGCGGCGCTTGCCGCCCACGCGCTTTGATGTGGTCATTATTGAGGCCCAAGGACCTCAGTGGTTGCCAGCGGCTTTTGATGCGGGATGAAAGAAGTACGCCAAGGCACAAGAAAACAAGGGAAATGCCCTGAAGCCGCCTCAGCAGGCGGTTATCATCCCCGCCATGTTAGAGCAGCGCATTCAACAGCATTTCATCGACAGTGCAGACCTGCATTACCAGGTGGCCGAAGCTTTGGCCAAGCCGGTGGATGCCGCCTTGCAAATGGTCTTGGCCTGTGTGACCGGGGGCGGCAAAGTGCTGACGGCGGGCATGGGGGCATCCTCGGCCCTGGCCCAGTACTTGGCGTTGTTGTTGGTGGGCGGCTTTGAGCGTGAAAGGCCAGGCTTGGCGGCCTTGTGCCTGGCCTCCGAGGGCTTGATGGCGACCGCCTGGCCAGATGGACAAGCTTTATCACATCAGGTGCGCGCGCTCGGTCAAACGGGTGATGTGTTGGTGCTGTTCAGTGCCGATGGTGAAGACAATGCCTTGGTACAGGCGGTTCAGGCGGCGCATGAGCGTGAGATGTCGGTGTTGGCCCTGACCGGCCAACATGGCGGGGCACTGGCGCGGCAGTTGCGCGAGACCGATGTCCATGTGAGCGTGCCCCATGAGCGGGCCGCCAGAATTCGAGAGGTGCAGCACCTGGTGCTGCACAGTTTGTGTGATGCAATAGACACCCAGTTGTTGGGTGAACAGGAGCCTGTGTAAATGAAACGCAATTTGCAATCGCTGGTCTTGACCAGCACTTTGGCTGTCGTCGCTTTGTCGAGTCTGTCGGCTTGTGCGCCTTTGTTGGTGGGCAGCGCGGTGATGACCGGCGTGGTGGCCACCGACCGCCGCACCACGGGCTCACAAGTCGAAGACGAAGGCATTGAGATCAAGGTCGGCAGTGCCATCCGCAATGAGTTGGGCGACAGTGTTCATTTGAACGTGACCAGCTACAACAAACAGGCCTTGCTGACGGGTGAAGTCCGCACCCAGGCCTTGAAAGAGCGCGCTGAAAAATTGGCGCAGAGTCAGGAAAACGTCCGCTCGGTCGTCAACGACTTGGCCGTGACGCTGCCCAGCAGCCTCACGCAGCGCTCCAAAGACACGGTGATCACTGGCCAGGTCAAAGCGGCATTTCTGGATGCCAAAGACCTGCAGGTCAACAGCATCAAGGTGGTGACCGAGCGCGGCATCGTCTACCTGATGGGCCGCGTGACCGCCCGTGAAGCCAAGCGGGCCACCGACATCACCCGTGGCGTTGGCGGCGTAGCCAAGGTGGTGCGTGTGTTTGAAGAGATTTCGGAAGCTGAATTGCAGCGCCTGAGCCAGCCGCCCTTGTCCAAGTGATGTTGGCCCTGGCATGAAAAAACCGCTCCATGTGAGCGGTTTTTTTGTGGCTAAAAGCGCATCAGCGCTGAGGGTTCAGCGCAAACGGCGGATCAGGCTGGAGGTGTCCCAGCGGCCGCCGCCCATTTTTTGCACATCGGCATAGAACTGGTCCACCAGAGCGGTCACCGGCAGGCGTGCGCCATTGCGTTTGGCTTCATCGAGCACCAAGCCCAGGTCCTTGCGCATCCAATCCACGGCAAAGCCAAAATCGAACTTATCGTCGGCCATGGTTTTGCCACGGTTGTCCATTTGCCAACTTTGTGCGGCGCCTTTGCCAATCACGTCCAGCACCTGGTGCATGTCCAGACCCGCAGCCTGACCAAAGGCCACGGCCTCCGACAGACCTTGCACCAAACCTGCGATGCAGATCTGGTTGACCATCTTGGCCAACTGGCCCGCACCGGATTCGCCGAGCAAAGTGAAGGCGCGGGAGAAAGCCATGGCGGCAGGACGCGCATCGTCAAAGGCGGCTTGATCGCCACCGCACATGACGGTGAGAACGCCGTTTTGCGCGCCACCTTGCCCCCCTGAGACCGGCGCGTCCACAAAGTTCAGGCCCAGCTTTTGGGCTTGGGCATACAACTCGCGGGCCACTTCGGCCGAGGCGGTGGTGTGGTCCACAAACGTGGCGCCGGGCTTCATGCCGGCAAAGGCGCCGTCAGGTCCCAAGACCACGCTGCGCAAATCGGCGTCGTTGCCCACGCAGGCGAACACGATGTCGGCGTTGGCGGCGGCTTCACGGGGGGTGGGGGCGCTGGCGTTGCCAGGGCACTCGGCCAGCCAAGCAGCGGCTTTGGCGGCGCTGCGGTTGTACACAGTGACGTGGTGACCGGCGCGGGCCAGGTGGCCGGCCATGGGGTAGCCCATCACCCCCAGGCCCAAAAAGGCCACGCGGCGGGCGGGGGTGGGTTCGTAGGTTTTGCTGGCGATTTGGCTCATGGCGGTGTCTCTGTGTGGGTGAAGGCAGGGGTGAAAGAAGGCGCTAATTTAGCAGTCCCCCGCAAAACCGAGCGGCGTGTCTGTGTATTGCGCGACAAGGCATTTGGTACGCTCAGGGGCATGAACGCTTCGATTGCAGAGAATTTGGCGCAGGTGCATGCGCAAATCCAGGCCGCTTGCCAGGCTGCTGGCCGCCCGGCGTCCAGCGTTCGCTTGTTGGCCGTCTCCAAAACCTGGGGGGCCGACGCGGTGCGCCAGGCCCATGCCGCTGGGCAAACCGCTTTTGGCGAAAACTACATCCAAGAAGCGGTGGACAAGATCACCGAGCTCAAAGCGCTGCCGCTGGAGTGGCACTGCATCGGTCCGATCCAAAGCAACAAGACCCGCCTGGTGGCCGAGCACTTCGACTGGGTGCACACCATCGACCGCCTCAAGATCGCCCAGCGCCTGTCTGAGCAGCGGCCAGCCACTTTGCCGCCTTTGCAGGTGTGCATTCAGGTCAATGTGGATGGCGGTGAGACCAAATCGGGCGTGTCGCCTCAGGACCTGCCCGAATTGGCCCGTGCCGTGGCCGCATTGCCCCATATGCAGCTGCGCGGCCTGATGACCATACCTGAGCCAGCCCAATCCGAGGCGGCTGCCCGCTCAGTGCATCGGCAAGCGCGCTTGTTGCTGGAAGGCTTGGTCCAAGAGGGGCTGGCGCTGGACACCTTGTCCATGGGCATGTCGGCCGACATGGCCCCCGCCATTGCCGAAGGCAGCACCATGGTGCGGGTGGGCACGGCGATTTTCGGAAAGCGTTGAGAGTCTGAATGGCCTGTTTAGGGGCCGATTTCGGGGCCTATTTTGAGGCCGTGCTGCCTTGTCTTGGCTGGGGTGGGCCGCTTGGGCGCTTCTGCTGGGATAATGTCGGGTTGCACAGCCCCGATCTGGTGTTCAGATCGGCGGACTTGGCGCTTGACCCCGCAAAGGCAAGCCCGCGCTACTTCACTCAGGTTACACCATGGCTCAATACGTTTTCTCAATGAACCGGGTCGGCAAGATCGTGCCGCCCAAGCGTCAGATCCTCAAAGACATTTCGCTGTCCTTCTTTCCTGGCGCCAAGATCGGCGTGCTGGGCACCAACGGCTCGGGCAAGTCCACTTTGCTCAAGATCATGGCCGGCATCGACAAGGAGATCGAAGGCGAAGCCATTCCCATGTCGGGCCTGAAGATCGGGTATCTGCCACAAGAGCCCCAGTTGGACCCCACCGAAACCGTGCGCCAGTCGGTGGAAAACGGCATGGGCGAGATCAAGGCCGCGCAAGCCCGCCTTGAAGAGGTCTATGCCGCCTACGCCGAAGAAGACGCCGACTTTGACGCCTTGGCCGCCGAGCAGGCCAAGCTCGAAGCGATCATCGCCACCGCAGGCGATGCTTCTGACCACCAACTTGAAATCGCGGCCGACGCGCTGCGCCTGCCCCCATGGGACGCCGTGATCGGCAACCTGTCGGGCGGTGAAAAACGCCGCGTGGCCCTGTGCCGCTTGCTGCTGTCGCGCCCTGACATGCTGCTGCTGGACGAACCGACCAACCACTTGGACGCCGAATCGGTGGACTGGCTGGAGCAATTTCTGCAGCGCTTTTCGGGCACTGTGGTGGCCATCACCCACGACCGCTACTTCCTGGACAACGCCGCCGAGTGGATTTTGGAACTCGACCGTGGCCACGGCATTCCCTACAAGGGCAACTACTCCACCTGGCTGGAGCAAAAAGAAGCCCGCTTGGAGCAAGAGCAACGCACCGAAGACGCCCGCACCAAGGCCATGAAAAAGGAATTGGAGTGGGCCCGCGCCAACCCCAAGGGTCGTCAAGCCAAGAGCAAGGCCCGTTTGGCCCGCTTTGAAGAGCTGAGCGACTACGAATACCAGCAGCGCAACGAAACCCAGGAAATTTTCATCCCTGTGGCCGAGCGTCTGGGCAATGAAGTGTTCGAGTTCAAGAACGTCAGCAAGTCCTTTGGCGACCGCATGCTGATCGACAACCTGAGCTTCAAGGTGCCTGCGGGCGCCATCGTCGGCATCATCGGCCCCAACGGCGCCGGTAAGTCAACCTTGTTCAAGCTGATCTCGGGCCGCGAGCAGCCCGACAGCGGCGAAGTCAAGATCGGTCAGACCGTGAAGATGGCCTTTGTGGACCAGAACCGCGACGACCTGGACAACAACAAAACCGTTTGGGAAGACGTCTCGGGCGGCCTCGACATCATCAACGTGGGCAAGTTCCAGATGGCCAGCCGAGCGTATTGCGGCCGCTTCAACTTCAACGGTGGCGACCAGCAAAAGAAGGTCGGCATGCTTTCAGGCGGTGAGCGCGGCCGTCTGCACTTGGCCAAAACGCTGATAGAAGGCGGCAACGTGTTGCTGCTGGACGAACCGTCGAACGACTTGGACGTGGAAACCTTGCGCGCCTTGGAAGACGCGCTGCTGGAATTCGCCGGTTCGGTCATGGTCATCAGCCACGACCGCTGGTTCCTGGACCGCATCGCCACCCACATCCTGGCCGCCGAAGGCGACAGCCAGTGGGTGTTCTTTGACGGCAACTACCAAGAGTACGAAGCCGACAAGAAAAAGCGTCTGGGCGAAGAGGGCGCCAAGCCCAAGCGCGTGCGCTTCAAGGCCTTGAAGTAATCCGCTGCTTTGCACAACACAAGGGGCCCTTCGGGGCCCCTTGTCGTTGGTGTGTTCAGTAGATCGGCGGCTTCAGCCCCGACAGGGAGCATCTGCTGATCGCGCAAGCGTCGGACCTGAAGGTGCCGACCTACAGGTGGAAGGTAGGTCGGTGGCTTCAGCCCCGACATAGGGCCTTTGCTGATCGCGCAAGCGTCGGACCTGAAGGTGCCGACCTACGACGCAGACAGCGTGCCCCGGGCCTTGTCGGCCCACATTTGCAAGCTGGCCAGCAGGTCTTTTTGGCTGAACGAGCAGCTTTCCTCGCTGAACAGGGCGCTGGCCTCGATGCGGTCGAGCAAGTTGCCCAGCACCTCGCCATATTTGTCAGGCAAGGGCAGGGTCGCGCCGACGCTGCGCCACAGCCTGATCATCTCGCTTTGCGACAAGTCGCCCCGGCTGCTGGCGGTCAGGGCATCGGTCATGCGGCTCAATGTGTCAAGGGCGGCGCTCATAGGGCGGGTCTCCTGCAAAGTGGACAAGGTTTAGCGGCGACAATCATGCCCCATGAAAGCCAAATCCCTCAAACCCATGCGCCTGGAAGACATTTTGTTCAGCCAGGGCTTTGGCACGCGCCGTGTGTGTGCCGGTCTGGTTCAACAAGGTCATGTCCAAGTGGGCGGCGAAGTCGTCACCGATGCGGGCGAATTTTATGAGCCCGAGGGCCTGGTGTTCAAAGTGCAAGGTGCCGACTGGCCCTTCAAGGAGCACGCCTATGTGTTGCTGAACAAGCCCGCTGGCACCGAGTGCTCGCAAAAGCCTTCGACCTGGCCGAGCATCTACACCTTGCTGCCCGGTCCTTTGCGCCAACGCCCGCAAAAGGCCGCGGTGCAGGGCGTGCAGGCCGTGGGCCGGCTCGATCAGGACACCACCGGTTTGCTGCTGCTGACCGACGACGGCAAGTTCATCCACAAAATGAGCTCGCCCAAACACCATGTGCCCAAGGTGTACGAGGTCACGACCAAACACCCCATCACCCCCGAGATGGTGGCCAAGCTCTTGTCGGGCGTGGTGCTCGACGACGACACCAAGCCTGTCAAAGCCGCCGCTTGCGAAGCGGTGGGCGAATTGCACCTGAAGCTGACCCTGACCGAAGGCAAATACCACCAGGTCAAACGCATGGTGGCTGCGGTGGGCAATCGGGTTGAGGGCCTGCACCGTTCACAAATCGGTGGTTTGGTGTTGAACGATCTGCCGTCTGGTCAATGGCGCTGGTTGACCGAGGACGACCTGGCCTTGCTCAGGGCTTGATGGCTTTGCTCACCAGAGTGGGGTAGGTCGGAGCTTCAGCTCCGACACCGTTGGCTTTGGCTCGGTCTCATGTCGGGGCTGAAGCCGCCGACCTACAAATCATGCATGAAAGCTTGCACCGCTTGCACTACCGCTTCGGGCTGGTCGCGGTGGGGTGAATGTCCGCAATCCATCAGCTTGAGCAACTGCGCATGCGGAACATGCTTTGCGATGTCGTCGATTTGGGCCATGGTGCCGTAGGGGTCGGTCTCGCCCTGGATGGCCAGCAAGGGGGCCTTGATGCTTTCAATCTCTTTGCGGATGTCGTAGCTGCGAAAACCATCGCTCAGCCAAGCATCGTTCCATTGCCAAAAGGCGCAGTCCACATCGGCATGGAACGGCGCCAAGCGTTGGCGCAGGGGGCCGTTCTCAAAGGCCTCTCGGGCGGTGGTGATGGCTTGCACCGAGATGTCTTCGACCATCACATGGGGCGCCATCACGATGCAAGCGGCCACGGGGTGCTGGCTTGCGTGGAGCAGGGCGATGGTGCCGCCGTCAGAATGACCGACCAAGATGGGGCGCGCGATGCCCAAGGTTTTCAACAGCGCTGGCAAAACCTCCAGCGCTTCGCGGTGCATGTAATCGGGCCGCAGTCGGCCGTGGCGTTGGCCGCACTCGATGCGTGAGGGACCGCGCACATCGGGTGTGGGGTCCGACTGGCCATAGCCTTGGCGCGAATAGACCAGACCCGAGCAGCCCAGGCGCTGGCACATCTGGGCCGGCCAGTCGCGCCACAATGCGACGCTGCCCAGGCCTTCATGCAAAAAAATCAGGGTGGGCCCGTTTGGGGGGTCTTCGTTTTGAAGGATTTGGACTTCCAGGCGCACGCCCAGGATGTCGATGTGCTGCAAAGAGATGACTTGCATCAGGAGTCCTTGAGAAGGGCCGATTACACTTGGTAACTTCTAGAAAGCTTGTCGCGTGATTGTTTTGTACCGATTTTCCCGTTATTTGGGTTTGCTGGCCCTTTGTTTTTACCAAATGGTTGCCGCAGCCCAATCCCCTGCGCCTGTGTTTGTGCTCAATTCTTTGGACGGCAATGTCAGCGTGATCGATCCGCTGACTTGGACCGAAACCAAACGCATCCCCACGGGCAAAGAGCCGCACCACCTGTACCTGACGCCCGACGAAAAATCGGTCATCGTCGCCAATGCCGCCAGTGACTCGCTGACCTTCATCGATCCCCGCACGGCCAAGATTCAGCGCACGGTTTCCGGCATTCTGGACCCCTACCAATTGCGTTTTTCGCCCGACATGAAATGGTTCGTGACGGCGGCCAACCGCCTCAACCATGTGGACATTTACCGCTGGGATGGACTCAACGCCACCTTGGCCAAGCGCATCAAGACAGGCAAGACGCCCAGCCATTTGTGGATCGACAGCAAGAGCAGCACGGTCTGGGTGTCGATCCAAGACAGCGATGAGCTGATGGCCATCGATCTGGGCACCCAAGCGGTCAAATCCGTCACGCCAGTGGGCAAGATGCCAGCGGACGTCTTTGGCACGCCCGACGACAAGCTCTTGCTGGTGGGCTTGACGGCCAGCGATGGCGTGGAGGTGTACGACATCAGCGGCGCACAGCCGCGCTTGGTGAAGAAATTACCCACAGGCAAAGGCGCGCATGCTTTCCGGGCCTTGGGTGACCGCAAGCACGCGCTGGTCAGCAACCGCGTGGCCAACACCATCAGCCAGATCGACTACACCAGCTTGCAGGTGGTGGCCGAATTTCCCGGCCCATCGGGCCCGGATTGCATGGAAGTGACTGCCGATGGCAAATTGATTTTGCTGGCCTCGCGCTGGGCCAAAAAGCTCACGGTGGTTGACATCGCCACGCGCAAAGTAATCAAGCAGGTTCCTGTGGGCAAATCGCCCCATGGTGTCTGGACACTGGACCATGCGCCACGCCAGTAAAGCATGGACGGCAGCGCTGCTGCTGGCGCTGTCTTCGCAGGTGTTGGCGCAAACCGCCGCTTGCACCCGGCCTATTTACTTGACCTTTGACACAGGCCACATGGGCGTGGCCCCTTTGATCGACCAGGTGCTCAAGCGCCAGCAGGTCCCAGTGACCTTTTTTGCGGCCCACGAAAAAACCCGAGAAGGCGATGGCACTTTGGGGCAGCACTGGGCCCACTGGTGGCGCGAGCGCGGCAACGAAGGCCATGCCTTTGCTTCGCACACCTGGGATCACGCTTATTGGCGGGCTGACCTCCAAGGCGCATCCGCAGGGGCATTCAAAATCCGGCCCAGTTCAGGCGCCTTTGCTGGGCAAGATTTGCAATGGTCTGCCGCCCAATACTGCGACAACCTCCAGCAATCCGCCCAGCGCTTGCAGGAACTGACCGGTCAAAAGCCTTTGCCCTTGTTCAGGGCGCCCGGCGGCAAAACATCGCCGGCTTTGCTGCAAGCGGCACGCCAATGCGGCTATGCCCATGTGGGCTGGGCCGAAGCCGGCTTTTTGGGCGATGAACTGCCCAGCGACAAATTTCCCAACGCGCAGCTCTTGCAAAAAGCGTTGCGCCAGATCCGATCGGGCGACATCTTGATGGCGCATCTGGGCATCTGGTCTCGGCAAGACCCGTGGGCACCCGCGGTGCTGGAGCCGTTGATCGAGGGCCTCAAAGCCAAGGGTTTTTGCTTTGCCACCTTGCGTGAGCACCCGCAGTACAAAGACTGGATTGCAAAAAATCCTTTGAAGCTCTCGGGCACTCTGGCCGCAGCACAATGACGCATGGACGATTTGACCGACGCATTCGCTAACTTGCAGCAGTGGCTGTTCGAGGCCGTGGTTCAGCCCTTGACCTATGCCGCAGGGCAGGGCAATTTGCTCGAGATCGCCTACGAAGGAACCGGTTGGCTGGTGTTGGGCTTGCTGCAAATTGCCGTCATGTTGGTGGTGATCGCGCCCTTGCAAAAGCGCTGGCCGGTGGAGCCCGTCAGCGATGCACGCGCCGTCAAGGTGGACATCCTCTACACCCTCATCCACCGCTTGGGTGTGTTCAAGTTGGTGATGTTCTTCACGCTCGAGAACTGGTTTGAAAACGCCTGGGGTCTTTTGCGCGCTTGGGGCTTGCCCACCTGGCACCTCGATCAACTGTGGCCCGGCGTGACCGATCAGGCGGCCGTGAGCTTTGTGCTGTACCTGGTGTTCTTTGACTTCGTGCACTACTGGATCCACCGTGCCCAGCACCAGTCCCATCGTTGGTGGGCCTTGCATGCCATGCACCATGCCCAGCGTCAGATGACGATGTGGTCGGACAACCGCAACCACCTGCTGGACGACATGTTGACCAGCCTGTTGTTGGCCGTCATCGCCATGTTGGTGGGTGTGGGGCCGGGGCAGTTTGTGGCTCTGGTGGCGATCAGCCAGCTGAGCGAGAACTTCCAGCACGCCAATGTGCGCATCTGGTTTGGCTGTGTGGGCGAGCGCCTGTGGGTCAGCCCGCGTTTTCACCGCAGGCACCACAGCATTGGCATCGGTCACGAGTTTGACGTGCAAGGCCGCAAGGTCTTGGGCGGATGCAATTTTGGTGTGCTCTTGCCCTGGTGGGACATGCTCTTTGGCACCGCCGACTTCCAGCAGCGCTACGACCCCACAGGCGTGCGCGATCAGGTGGAACTGGGCCGTGACTATGGCCAAGGCTTTTGGGCGCAGCAGTGGCAAGGGTTGCTGCGCTTGTTCGGCAGGGCCTGAACCCTGTTGGCACAAGGCCAGCTGTTAAGCTTTCCCCCATGAAACTGTTGATGGATTCCTTTTGGCGTGCCGCCATGTATTGCCTGATGCCCCGGGTCATTGGGCTGTCGCTTTTGCCGTTGCTCACCACCGTCGGTTTATCGGGTTTCTTGGGCTACATGTATTGGGATGGTGCCGTGCTGCAGGTGCAGCGTTGGCTGGAAGTTTCCAGCGGGCTTGAGGGGGTCTGGCGCTGGCTCGAAGGGGTGGGCTTTGCCAACCTGAAAACGGTGGTGGCGCCGCTCATGGTGATTTTCACGGTCACGCCCTTGGTGGTGGTGGTCAGTTTGTTGGCAGTGTCTTTTTTCATGACACCCGCCTTGACACGCATGGTGATGGTCCGGCGCTTTGCGCCGATGCAGCGCAAGCAAGGGGCCACTGGCCTGCACAGTTTGGCATGGTCATTGAGCTCGGTGGTGCTGGCGCTGGGCGCTTTTTTGCTGACCATGCCCTTGTGGTTGGTGCCACCTTTGGCCATGCTTTTGCCCGCCTTGATTTGGGGGTGGCTCACCTACCGGGTCATGGCGTTTGACGTGCTGGCTGAGTTTGCCAGCCAAGAAGAGCGGCGCACCTTGATGGCCCGTCACCGCATGGCGCTGTTGGCCATGGGTGTGATCACTGGTCTGATGGGTGCGGCACCCAGCCTGGTCTGGGCCTCGGGGGCCTTGTTTGCAGCTGCCTTTGTGATCCTGATCCCCGTGGCCATTTGGATCTACACCCTGGTGTTCGCGTTTTCATCGCTGTGGTTTGCTCACTTTGCACTGGCCGCCTTGCATGGTCTGCGCGATGAAGCTGGGGGCGACGTGCTGGATGTCACGGCCACGACGGTCACGCCTTCGCCGCATGCGACAGAGCGTTTAGCATCGACCCATGAACTCCCAGAACACCGCTCCGAATCCTGATGCCTCCAGGTCCACGCCGACCTTTGGCGTGATCATCATTGGCGATGAAATCCTCTCGGGCAAACGTGCCGACAAGCATTTGCCCAAAGTGATCGAATTGCTGGCCGCACGGGGCCTGAGTCTGTCGTGGGCCGAGTACCACGGCGACTCGCCTGAGCGCATCACCGCTGCGCTGGCGCGGGCCTTTGCATCGGCCGATGTGGTGTTTTCCTGCGGCGGCATTGGCGCCACGCCCGACGACCACACGCGCCAGTGCGCAGGCAGAGCCCTGGGGCAGCCTTTGGCACTGCACCCCGAGGCCGAAGCCTTGATCCGTGAGCGCATGCAGGACACGGCGCGCGAGCAGGGCGTGCCTTATGAGCCTGATCGCCATGACAACATCCACCGCTTGAACATGGGCGTGTTCCCCCAGAGTGCCCGCATCATTCGCAACCCGTACAACAAGATCCCCGGTTTCTCGTGCGACGGGCCAGGCGGCGGCACGGTGCACTTTGTGCCCGGTTTTCCGGTCATGGCCTGGCCAATGATCGAGTCGGTGCTGGACGCGCATTACAGCGATTTCTTTCAGCGCAACGCGCATGTGGAGAAGTCGGTGATCCTGTTTGGCTCGATGGAGGCGACCCTGACACCCCTGATGCAGACCATCGAAGCGAGCCACCCCAGCGTGAAAGTTTTCAGCCTGCCCAGTGTGGACCACCCGCAATGGGGGCGCCACATCGAGCTGGGCGTCAAGGGCGAACCCGAGGCTGTCGAAGTGGCTTACGCCGACTTGCGTTCTGGGCTGGAGCCGTTTGGCTTGCAGTATGGCCCCGAATTGGTGCGTAAAGTTTGAATGCACCAAATTAAGTCATAATTGCACTTCATTGGTGCATTTTGGGTTTGGCATTTTTTGACCTCTGGCTGCGGATTTGGCCTTCTGTGAAGGCACAATCATGCGTTGTTCTAGGTCGCAGGTTCGGTGCCCAAGCTGGCACAGAAACTGCAAGACCTGACAGTACGTTCAACCAACCCCTTCCTACCAGGAGAATTTGATGGCCAAGACCGTCGCAGACGTGATGAAGATGGTGAAAGAGAACGAAGTCAAGTTCGTTGACTTCCGTTTCACCGATACCCGTGGCAAGTGGCAGCACATTACTGCGCCTGTGTCGCAGTTTGACGAAAGCAAGTTCGAAGACGGTCAAGCCTTCGACGGTTCTTCGATCGCCGGCTGGAAAGGCATCGAAGCCTCCGACATGCTGTTGATCCCCGATCCCAACAGCGCCATCATCGATCCCTTCTTTGAAGAAGTCACCTTGGTTTTGATCTGCGACGTGATCGAGCCAACAGACGGCAAAGCCTACGAGCGTGACCCACGTTCGATCGCCAAGCGCGCTGAGACTTACCTCAAGCAATCTGGCCTGGGCGACACCGCCTACTTCGGTCCAGAACCCGAATTCTTCTTGTTCGACGATGTGCGTTGGAGCACCGAGCCTAACAACACGTTCTACGCCATCGACGAAGCCGAAGGCCCATGGAACAGCGGCACCAAGATCGAAGGCGGCAACTCCGGCCACCGTCCTCGCGTCAAAGGCGGCTACTTCCCAGTGCCTCCCGTTGACAGCACGCACGACATGCGCAGCGAAATGTCCCTGATCCTCGAATCCGTGGGCATCCCCGTCGAAGTGCACCACCATGAAGTGGCCGGTGCTGGCCAGTGCGAAATCGGCACCAAGTTCTCGACCTTGGTTGAGCGTGCCGACTGGACACTGTTGCAAAAGTACGTGATCCACAACGTGGCCAACGCCTACGGCAAAACCGCCACCTTCATGCCCAAGCCTTACGCTGGTGACAACGGCTCCGGCATGCACGTGCACCAGTCCATCTGGAAAGACGGCAAGAACCTGTTCGCAGGCAATGGCTACGCTGGCTTGTCTGAACTCGCCCTGTACTACATCGGCGGCATCATCAAGCACGCTCGCGCCCTGAACGCGATCACCAACCCTGGCACCAACAGCTACAAGCGCTTGGTTCCTCACTTCGAAGCGCCCGTGAAATTGGCTTACTCCGCCAAGAACCGCTCCGCTTCGATCCGCATTCCCAACGTGGCTTCTGACAAAGCTCGTCGCGTGGAAGCCCGTTTCCCCGATCCATTGTGCAACCCCTACCTGGGCTTCGCTGCCTTGTTGATGGCTGGCTTGGACGGTATCGAAAACAAGATCCACCCCGGCGAAGCTGCCACCAAAGATCTGTACCACCTGCCTCCAGAAGAGGACAAGTTGGTGCCGACCGTTTGCTCCAGCTTGGACCAGGCTTTGGACGCACTCAACAACGACCGCGCCTTCTTGACCAAAGGCGGCGTGTTCACCGACGCTTGGATCGACTCCTACATCGACCTGAAGATGCAAGAAGTCACCCGCGCTCGCGTGGAAGTCTCGCCTGTTGAGTACGACATGTACTACTCTCTGTAATCCCATGCGGATGACGCACAGCAGTGCAAAAAAGGACGGCTTCGGTCGTCCTTTTTTTTGCCATGTGCTGAGCGTTTTGGGGCTCGGCTGCCTGGCCTTGCCCGCCTTTGCGCAAGGGGCGATTTACCGCTGCGGTCAGGAGTACACCAACTCGCCACAGGGCCGAACCGATTGTGTGCGCATCCATGTGCCACCCGCTGTGACGGTGATCGAAGGCACGCGCCCCAATGCAGGCCCTTTACCGGCACGCACCACTTCGGAGGGTGGCACCGCCTTGGTGCCCGGGCAACGCACCAAAGCAGACGCGGTGCGTGAGCCGCCAGCCGCCCAGCGTGAGCGCGATGTGCAAGCACGCGCCATCTTGTTGCAGGAGCTGGCCCAAGCCCAGCAGCAGCAAGCGCAGCTGCAGCAGGCGTTCAAAGACTCGGAGACGGCCAAGCAAGCCGACAAGACCTTGACCGTGAAAGCCGCCCTGGAGCGCAACCAGCGCGACATCGACAGTTTGCAGCGCGAGCTGGCCCGCCGCCCTGTGGCCGCCAACCCTTGAGAAAGACCATGTCTTTACCCGTTTCCCGTTTTCAGGCCTTCGATTTGTTGGCCACCCCCATCGCCGTGATCGAAGGCGAAGGGCACATCAGTTTCGTCAACGCCGCCCTGGAAGACGTGATGGGCATGTCCCGCCGCAGCCTGAACGGCGCTTATTTGCCCGACTTTTTTGCAGACCCTCAGCCCCTGAAAAATGCGCTGATCGGCGCCCGCTCGAACGAATTTGCGGCCCTGCGCTACGAGGCCTTGCTCAACCGCATCCACCACGGCGATGCCTTGCCCGTGCACATGATCGTGGCCCCCTCAGACCGGCCCGAAGAGGTCATCATCGAGTTGCTGCCGGTCGAGCAGCAAACCCGCCAAGAGCGCGAAGAGCGCTTGCTGGAGCAGGCCCTGGCCAACAAGGAGCTGATCCGTAACCTGGCGCACGAAATCAAGAACCCCTTGGGCGGCATCCGTGGCTCGGCCCAATTGCTCGAGATGGAGCTGGGCAGCAAAGAACTCACCGAGTACACCCAGGTCATCATCCACGAGGCGGACCGCTTGCAGACCCTGGTGGACCGCCTGCTGGCGCCGCACCGCCGGCCCCATGTGGTGGGCGATGTGAACATTCACGAGGTGTGTGAGCGCGTCAGGTCCCTGATCCTGGCCGAGTTCCCCAAGGGCTTGAAGGTCGTGCGCGATTACGACACCTCGATCCCCGAGTTCCGGGGGGACCGCGAACAGTTGATTCAGGCGGTGCTCAACATTTCGCACAACGCGGCGCAGGCCTTGTCAGAGCGCATCTCGCAAGGCGATGGACAGATCACTTTCAAGAGCCGGATCTTGAGGCAAGTCACGTTTGGCAAGCAGCGTTACCGCCTGGCATTGGAATTGCATGTCATCGACAACGGGCCTGGCGTACCAGACTCGATCAAGGACCGCATTTTCTTCCCGTTGATCTCGGGGCGCGAAGGCGGCTCGGGCCTGGGGCTGACGTTGTCACAAACCTTTGTGCAACAACACCACGGCATGATCGAGTGTGAGAGCGAGCCCGGTCGTACGGACTTCAAAATTTTGATTCCGTTGCCCTGAACCAAAGAAAGCCCCCGCAGATGAAGCCGATCTGGATCGTAGACGATGACCAATCCATCCGCTTTGTGCTTGAGAAAGCATTGCTGCGCGAAGGCTTGCCCACGCGCAGCTTCACCAACCCGCGTGAAGTTCTGAAAGCCTTGGACTCCGAAGAAGGGCGTGACGGCCCTCAAGTGTTGGTCAGTGACATCCGCATGCCCGGCGGCTCGGGCCTGGACCTGTTGGCCACCATCAAGCAGCGCATGCCGGGTTTGCCCGTCATCATCATGACGGCGTTTTCCGACCTGGACAGTGCCGTCTCCGCGTTCCAAAGCGGGGCCTTTGAGTACCTGCCCAAGCCGTTTGACTTGCCCAAAGCGATCGAGCTGATCCGCCGCGCCGTCGGTGAAAGCCAACGTGAAGACGTGGCCGAAGAAAAACTGGTGGAGGCCCCCGAAATGCTGGGCCAGGCGCCCGCCATGCAAGACGTGTTTCGAGGCATCGGCCGTTTGGCCCAAAGCCATGTCACCGTGCTGATCACGGGCGAGTCGGGCTCGGGCAAAGAGCTGGTGGCGCACGCGCTGCACAAGCACTCGCCACGCGCCAACCAGCCTTTTGTGGCGATCAACACCGCCGCCATCCCCAAAGACCTGCTGGAAAGCGAATTGTTCGGTCACGAGCGGGGCGCTTTCACAGGCGCTCAGGCCTCGCGCCGTGGCCGCTTTGAGCAAGCCGATGGCGGCACCTTGTTCCTTGACGAGATCGGGGACATGCCCTTCGATTTGCAAACCCGCTTGTTGCGTGTCTTGTCTGATGGCCATTTCTACCGCGTCGGCGGGCACAGCGCCGTCAAGGCCAATGTGCGCGTGATTGCCGCCACCCACCAAGACTTGGAAGAGCGCGTCAAACAAGGCGTGTTCCGCGAAGACTTGTTTCACCGCCTGAACGTCATCCGCTTGCGCTTGCCTGCGCTGCGCGAGCGGCGCGAGGACGTGCCCATGCTGGCGCGTTACTTCTTGCAGCGCAGTGCGCAGCAGCTGGGTGTGGAGCCCAAGCGGATCTCCGAAACGGCCATGGACAAGCTGGGCCAGTTCCAGTTCCCGGGCAACGTGAGGCAGTTGGAGAACATCTGCCACTGGCTCACGGTGATGGCCCCAGCGCAAGTCATTGAGCTCAAGGATTTGCCGCCCGAAGTGCTGGCCACCGCAAGCCCTGCCGTGCCCGAGGCGATGGCGCCCGCCGCAACGGCACCCGAGGCGGTGTCTGTGGCCGCCGTGCCTGTTTCGGCCAGCATGGGGGCGTCCAGCCCCAGTGCCGTGTGGGAATCGGGCCTCGAAGAAGAAGCCCTGGCCTTGCTCAACAGCGGTCGCACCGATGTGTGGGATGTGCTGAGCCGTCGCTTTGAAACCAGCCTGATTCAGGCGGCTTTGTCGACCACACGGGGGCGGCGCATCGAGGCGGCGCAAAAGCTGGGCATTGGACGCAACACCATCACCCGCAAGATCCAGGAACTGGGCATCGACGAGTAAAGGACAGGCGTGGCCTGAGCGGTCCCGCTTTTGTCCGTCGGTTTCAGCCGCTTGCCGCCGTTATCAATCGCTGAAGGGGTCCTTGAGCACCACGTCGCTCACGGGGATGGCCA
This sequence comes from Limnohabitans lacus, assembly GCF_030053395.1. Taxonomy (GTDB): domain Bacteria; phylum Pseudomonadota; class Gammaproteobacteria; order Burkholderiales; family Burkholderiaceae_C; genus Limnohabitans_A; species Limnohabitans_A lacus. The sequence goes on from NZ_JASGBH010000003.1 coordinate 68,621, forward strand.
CGCAAGGCAGCACGCAGCCTTCGGCCCGCTCTTCTTGGGTCAGTCCAGGCCAATCCATGTCGTAGCGCACTTGGCCTGAAACCAGGTGGCCGATGCAGGTGCGGCAAGTGCCATTGCGGCAAGAGCTGGGCCACTGCAAACCGCCTTGCTCCAGACTGGTCAGCAGGCTTTGCTCGCGCCAAGCGTCAAAGCAGGCGTCGGGGGTGATGCGGGCATTGAAAAATAAAAGATCTGCGGTCATGCCTGCCAAGCCGCTTCAAGCGGGACCTTCAAAGACCAACTTCCATTGGCCCTCTTCTTGTTGCCAATAAGTCCGCCAATAGAGCGGTTGTCCCTTGTGATGGCTGGTTTGATCGCTCATGGTCACGACCATGGTGTCTTCGCCATCGTTCCAATGCAATATTGAAACAACTTGCAGGGGCTTGCGTTGACCCGATACATTTTGGGCCAGCTTGGGCCACCAGTGGTCGAAGTCCAAAGCGTCACGCTCGAAGCGCGGGCTGTAATAGGTTTTCAGTTTGACAATGTCGGCTTTTAGGCGGTCAGATCGCCAATTTTCCAAGGTCGGCTTGAAGCTCTTGTAGGCCAATGAAGACTGACCGGCATGGATCCAATCGAGTTTGTCGGCAATCACCACCGGTGTCATTCGCCAATCAGGCAAGCGCAACAATTCGTCCATGTCGGCATTGGCCATCACCACGCAGCCATCGGTCGCTTCTGGCGCTCGGGAATACTGCGCGCTGGGTGTGCCGTGCAACCAAATACCCGAGCCGGTTTTGTTGCGCATCGCATCCACCGCGTTGGGGAAGTTCAACGTCAATGCACCAGCGCCAAACAAGTCGGGCAAGGTTGCGCCGGGCAGTTTTCGTTGGACAAAATAAACGCCCAGGGGTGTCTTGCCATCGCCTTCTTTGATTTTGCCGACGCCATTGATGCCCACAGAGACATAGGTTTCCTTGATGAGTTCCAACTTCAGTAGCCCATCTTGTCCGGTGCGGTTGGCAAACCAATAAAGGCGGGACTTGGAGGCATCGACGGCCGCAATATAGGGTTGCTCTGCGGCTAAGAAGGCCACCGATGCGGGAACTTGGCCTTGAAGGTCTTGCGGTGAGGGGCGGGTGATGCGTCGCTTGGCTTCCAGCAACAATTCTTCCAGGCGCCGCATGGCCGACGGCTGGGCATCCATGTCCAAGTCTGAACCTTGCAAAGGCTGAAGGGCGCTGATGTTGAGCAAGTCAGCGTACAACAACTGCCCCAATTGAAAATTTGGAAATTGCGTGGCGAGTGCGCGTGCCGTCTCCAAGGCCTGTGAACGCTCGCCTTCACCCAAGTGTTGGTAAATTTGTCGGACCAAGGTTTCGGGGTCTTGGGCCTGGATCACGGTGGCTGGTGTGCTGGGGTCGAACTCCAATTTCCAGCGCAGGGCAGGCGCAGAAGTGTGAAAACGCTGTTGCCAACTTTCGGCCAGACCCCGGTGATCAGAAAAAGTCCATGCAGCCACGCCACAGGCGATCACCAACAAAGATGGCACCGCCCACCGCAGGCGCCAAAAGCCTTTCGATTGACGTCCTGCCTGTCGATGGGGCAATCGGTTCAAGCTCAATTCACCGTCTCGCGAGTGATCAGCCATCGGTCACCTTGCTTGAGCAACTCCAGGGTCTTGTGGCTGTTGCCTTTGAAGTTGTCCGACTCATAGACCTGCTGGAATTGGGCTGTAGCCTTGCTGCCAGACACTTCGATCTTGAGGTTTTTGATGTCAACGCTGATGGTTTTCTTGGAGAGGATGCGCAACCGGCGATCGCTTTCCCACTTGGCGCGCGTCATTTTTTCGGGTGGCGTGAAGCTGCTGCCATAGGCCGCCAGGTAGCGGTTCATGTCCTTTTGACTCCATGCCTTGGCCCAGGCCGCCACAGCACTGCGGATGTCAGCGGCATCGGCTTTGGCTTGCTTTGCTGACGTATCGTCTTTGGGGGTTGTGGGCTCTGGCTTGGGCACTGCCACCACGGGGGCTGCAGGCGGGGGCGGCACGGGTTTGGCCGCTGCTGTGACGGATGACGCCGCACCGGAAGACACAGGCTTAGCTGCCGCAGCGGGTGTCGGTACCGCTGTGACCTGTGGTGCCACGGTTGTGGGCTTGGGGGCTGTGATGGCGGCCGCTGCTGTTTTGGGTGTTTCAGCCTCAGCTGCGACGGGCGCTGTCGCGGGTGCAGGTGCTGCTGCAACGACCGTGGCGGCCGGTGGGCGTTTGGGGGCATCGATGCTGCCCAGCAAAGTCAATTGGGGGGTGCTGTTTTTGACTTTGCTGTCCACTTGCAAAGCTTTGGCATAAGTTTGTTTGGCCAACTGACTTTGCACGTCCGCCAAATTGCGGTGGGCTGCGGCGTAACTGGGATGGGTTTGCAGCGCTTTTTCGAGGTTGGCGCGAGACTCTTCGAGCTTTCCTTTGGCAGCATACAAGACGCCCAAATTGTTGTAGGCCTCGGACAAATCGGGGTTGGATTCCGTCAGCTTCTTGAAGGTGTCAATGGCCTTGTCGGTTTGGCCTTGCTGGGCTTGGATGACGCCTTCCAGGAACCGCATCTGTGCGTCTTTGGGGGTGTTTTGGCGCTCTTGCTGAACCATTTTCAAGGCCTGCTCCAGCTGACCGGCCTGGATGGCTTGTTTGATGCTGTCTTGTGGCGTGGCGCCCGCCTGAGTCGTGAGGGCAATGCCGAGGCCTAAAGCCCAATGGAGCGTCCAAAACACCCTGGAATATGAATGCTTTGGTGCCGCCGAAGACGGCAAATTTTGATCAAACAGCATAGCCACACAGGTATTTTCGAAACCTGTGAATTGTAACCAGTTGTAGGCGAGATCAACGCCCGTAGGTTCCAGTTGATATCAGGCGGTCGAAAACGGTGCGTGCGCAGACCATGCGGCGGGCAATTTGAACGTCATGCCTGCATGGGTGAAAGGGTGCGGAAACGCCAACTCCTGCGCGTGCAAGAGCAAGCGCGGGCTCAACGCCTTGGTTTCGGGCGGGGCATACAGCGAGTCGCCCAGCATGGGGTGGCCGATGCTTTGCATGTGCACCCTCAGCTGGTGCGTGCGGCCCGTCACGGGTTCCAGCTCCACCAGCGTGGCGGCCTCGCCTGTTTGCAAGGCGCGCCAGCGGCTGCGGCTGGCCTTGCCGTCGGGGTGGATGATGTGGATGGGCCGCCGATCCCAGTCCAGCAAGATGGGGCCGTCGATGGTGCGCCAGCCTTCTTTGTCGGCCGTCTGTGCCGCTTGCGTTTGCTCGGGGTGACCGCTCACCACGGCCACGTAGCGTTTGTGAACTTGCCGTGTCTCAAACAAACGGCTCAGGCGGCGCTGCGCCTCGATGCCCCGGGCCATGATCAACAAGCCCGAGGTGTCTTGGTCTAGCCGGTGCACGATCAGGGCTTCGGGGTAGACGTCTTGCACGCGCTTGGACAGGCAGTCTTGCTTGTCCGGGCCGCGGCCGGGCACAGAGAGCAAACCGCTGGGTTTTGCAAGCACCAGCAGGTGCTCGTCTTCATGGATCGGGGTCATCGAAAAATTCAGGGGCCGCTGATGGCCGGCCAGGCCAGAGGATCAGGAGGGTTTGACTTTGCCGCGTGGGGCCACAAACGTGGTGGGCGCCATGGGGCGGTCCGAGGTGAAGGTCTTGGGAGGCGCCGTGTCCTTTTTGGGCTTCTTGGCCATTTTGTTGCTGCGTTGTTCGCCTTTGGCCATGATGCTTCCTTGGTGGTCATCCCAAAGTGGGAATGCCTTGATGTTAAGGCACAACGGCCCACAAAAATGGGGGCCGAGGCCCCCATGGATGCAGATCAGACCCACTTGCGTGGTCTGTCAGACGCAGATCACTTGACTTCGGTCACGAACTGCTCGCGTGGGCGGCGCACCTTTTTCAGGCCCACCAACCAGTCGCCTTCGGCGCGGTAGCCCAGCGGCACAATGGCCACGCTGCGCAGGCCACGTGCAGCCAAGCCCAAGATCTCGTCCACTGCGGCAGGCTCAAAGCCTTCCATGGGTGTGGCGTCCACTTCTTCGAAAGCGGCAGCGATCAAGGACGCACCCAGTCCGATGTAAGCCTGGCGGGCAGCATGCTCGAAGTTGACCTTGGCATCGCGGCTGGGGTAATTGGCCAGCAGCATCTTGCGGTAGTTTTCCCAGCCTTCGTTGGTGCCGCCGCGCTCGGCGTTGGTCAGGTCGAACATGTGGTTGATGCGCTCGGCGGTGTAGTTGTCCCAAGCGGCAAACACCAGCAGGTGCGAGCCATCGGTCACCTGGGCCTGGTTGTAGGCCTTGGGCTGGATCTGGGCGCGCACGGCGGCGTTGCTGACCACGATCACCTCAAAGGGCTGCAGGCCGCTCGATGTGGGGGCCAAGCGGGCGGCTTCCACGATGCGGTCCACTTTGTCTTGGGGCACGACCTTGCTCGGGTCCATCTTTTTGCAGGCATAGCGCCACTGCATTTTGTTCAGCAAATCGGACATGTTTTTTCCTTGTGGGTTTGAAGAGATGCTTGATTGTGTCTGAAAGCCTAGGCCACCTGCTGCCATGTGCCTGTGGGCAGGTCACGCAGGTGATAAGGCCCGATGGCGATGCGGATCAGGCGCAGCGTGGGCAGGCCCACAGCGGCGGTCATGCGGCGCACTTGGCGGTTGCGGCCCTCGCGAATCGACAGCTCCAGCCACGAAGTTGGAATGTTCTTGCGTTCGCGAATGGGCGGGTTGCGCGGCCACAGGTCGGCCGGTGGCGCCACGGCTTGGGCGCGGGCGGGCAGGGTGGGGCCATCGTTGAGCGTCACGCCCCGCGCCAGCGCGGTCAGCGCCTTGTCGTCCACCACGCCCTCGACCTGCACCAGATAGGTTTTTTCCATCTTGAAACGCGGATCGGCAATGCGGGCTTGCTCTTGGCCATCGTCGGTCAGCAACAGCAAGCCCTCGCTGTCGGCGTCCAGGCGACCGGCCACGTACACACCGGGCAAGTCGATGTGGTCCTTGAGCCCCTGCCAGCGCCCCTCGGGGGTGAACTGGCTGAGCACGCCATAGGGTTTGTTGAAACGGATCAGCATGGGCTTGAGCGTATCAGTTCGCTGGGCCTGGTTTTTACAGGTCGACACCTTCAGGTCCGCCAAGGTGGGTCGGTTAGCATCCCCGCATGAGTTCCCAATACGAATGCCTGAAAAGTGCCGACCTGTATGCCGAAGCCTTTGGCGTTTTGGCCCCTGAAACCCTGCTGGACAAAGAAGTCTGGCCACGCAAACAAGGCTTTTTCATCCGCAAGGCCCTGACGGTGCCAGCCGATGCGCCGCTGCAGATGGAACTGGCCCAAGGCCAGTTCGGTCTGGTGCCCACCTGGGTCAAGTCGGTGTCGGATGCCAAACTGCGCTCAACCAAACTGGCCGTGACCCGCTACGAAACCATGAGCACCGCCACGCCCACGCGCGAGACCTGGCTCCAAGGCCAGCGCTGCATCATCCCGATGCAGGCTTTTTTGGAAGACGACTGGCGCAGCGGCAAAGCCGTGCCCACCCGCATCGCCCGGGTGGACGGCAAACCCATGGGCGTGGCCGGGCTGTGGGAACACTGGGCCAAAGACGGTGAAGCAATCACCAGCTTCACCTTGCTGACGGTCAACGCCAACAGCCACGCGCTGATGAACCGCTATGGCCAAAACGGCAACGAAAAACGCATGCCCGCCATCTTGAACGAAGGCGCTTGGGGCGCTTGGCTCAGCGCTCCGATCGACAAGGCCCGCGAATTCATGCGGGCCTATCCGGCCAACTTGCTGCTGGCCAATCCGGTGCAAAAAAAGTAAGCCACTTATCAGAGCGACTGCCGGTAACGCTCCAGCATCTGCGCCTGGGTTTCGGCCTCGATCTCTTCACCTTTGAAGGCGCGGATCTGGTCGCGCATCATCTCGGCCATGCTGGGCAGTTGCGCCCGGTCGGCGTGGCGCGAGGCATCCCACAGCTGCGAGCGCATCAGCGACTTGCCGCAGTGCAAATACACCGACGCCACCGTCACGCGAATGGCCAGCGCAGGCGTGCGCCGCGCATCGGCACACAGGGCCAAGTCGGCCGGGTCGGTGGACAGCACAGCGCGGCCATTGATGCGCAATGTCTCGTCAAACCCCGGCACCAAAAACAGCAAACCCAGCCGCCCGGTGGCGATGATGTTTTCCAGCGTGTCCAGCCGGTTGTTGCCCGGTGCATCGGGCACCAGCAGAGTTTGAGCGTCCAGCAACTTGACGAAACCCGCATCGCCCCCGCGCGGCGACGCGTCCATGTGCCCATCCGCATCGCTGCTGGCCAGCACCACAAAGGGCGACAAACCAATGAAGCGCACCGCATGCGTGTCCAGCGCTGGAATTTCCTTCTTGAGCGAACGCTCACGGGCGGGGCCGTAGAGCTGGCGCAGGGCGGGGAGGGTGGTGATGAGCATGGTTAAGTTCAGGGGCGCTCACTTTGCCCATTTGTCTTTGAGTCCGGTCACTTTATTGAACACAGGCTTGCTACCCGCCACATGGTCCAAGCGATCCGCTACAAAGTACCCAAAGCGCTCAAACTGAAACTTCTGGTCCGGTTGCGCGGCGGCCAATGACGGCTCCACGTAGGCCGTAACGACCTTCAAGCTGTCCGGGTTGAGCGATTGCAAGAAGTCTTTGCCGCCCGCGTCGGGGTGCGCTTCGGCAAACAGGCGGTCGTACAGGCGCACTTCGGCTTGCACGCCGTCGGCCACGGCCACCCAGGTGATGGCGGCTTTGGCTTTGACGCTGTCGGCGCCGGGCGTGCCGCTCTTGGTGCCGGGGATCACCTTGGCGTGCACTTCGGTCACATTGCCTGCCGCGTCGCGTGCGCAGCCGGTGCATTCGATCACGTAGCCGCCTTTCAGGCGAACCACGTTGCCGGGGAACAGGCGTTTGTAGCCCTTGGGCGGCACTTCTTCAAAGTCTTCTCGCTCGATCCACACCTCTTTGCCGATCAGGAACGTGCGGTCGGCTGGCGGGGTTTGGCCTTCGGCTATGGCCGAGTGGGGCAGGGCGGGTTGGGTGCAGGCTTCGGTGTAGCCGTCGCTGCCAAAGGCCTCGGCCCAGTTGGTCAGCACGAGCTTGACGGGGTCGAGCACGGCCATGCCGCGGTGGGCTTTGTTTTCCAGGTCTTCGCGCAGGCAGCCCTCTAAAGTGCTGTAGTCGATCCAGCTGTCGCTCTTGGTCACGCCAATGCGGTCGGCAAACAGGCGCAGGCTCTCGGGCGTGTAGCCCCGGCGGCGCAGGCCCACTATTGTTGGCATGCGCGGGTCGTCCCAGCCGCTGACTTTGCCTTCGTTGACCAGTTGCGCCAGCTTGCGTTTGCTGGTGATCACATAGGTCAGGTTCAGGCGGGCAAATTCGTATTGTTTGGGGCTTGGCGCAGCCAACAGCTTGCACTCGCACAGCCGCTCCATCAGCCAGTCGTAAAACGGGCGCTGGTCTTCAAACTCCAGCGTGCAGATGCTGTGGGTGATTTGCTCCAGCGCGTCTTCGATGGGGTGGGCAAAGGTGTACATCGGGTAGATGCACCAGGTGTCGCCCGTGTGGTGGTGGGTGGCGCGGCGGATGCGGTAGATGGCCGGGTCGCGCAGGTTGATGTTGGGCGAAGCCATGTCGATCTTGGCACGCAGCACGGCAGCGCCATCGGCCAGCTTGCCGTCGCGCATTTCGCGGAAGCGCGCCAGGTTTTCTGCCACGGTGCGGGTGCGGAAGGGGCTGTCCACGCCGGGTTTGCCGAAGTCGCCCCGGTTGGCACGCATGTCTTCGGCGCTTTGTTCGTCCACATAGGCGTGACCGGCTTCGATCAGCGCTTCGGCGGCGCGGTACATGAAGTCGAAGTAGTCGCTGGCTTGGTAGGGCGCGGCGCTTCCGGCAGTTTGGCCGAGTTGCGCCCAGTCAAAACCGAGCCATTTCACGGCGTCGATGATGCTGTTGACGTACTCGGTGTCTTCTTTTTCGGGGTTGGTGTCGTCAAAGCGCAGGTGGCACACGCCGCCGTATTCCTTGGCCAGCCCGAAGTTGATGCAGATGCTTTTGGCGTGGCCCACATGCAGGTAGCCGTTGGGCTCGGGCGGAAAGCGGGTGCGGATCTTGGCCGGGTCGGGCTCGCCCGCAGCGTGGTGAGCGGCGTCGCCCGGGCTGCCTGCCCAGCGGCGGCTGGCATAGGTGCCTTTGTCCAGGTCGTTTTGGATGATCTGGCGCAGGAAGTTGCTGACTTTGTGGTCAGAAGACGTGTCGTTGGGGGTGGGGGCGGTCATAGCGCTCGATTTTAGGGCTTGCCAGGGGCGAAACCCGCCCCGGCACGTTACGAATGGACACCATTGTGAAGACCTGGCGGTCGGCCAAACGCGGGGCTGCCGCGCTTGAGGTGCAGGGGCGGCGGTTTTTCAAATGGGCCGCCCCGCAACCAGGAGTTCTGCCATGCGTTTTTCTGTCAAACACTCAATGTCCAAAGCCGCTTGCGTGCTGGGTTTGCTGGGCGCTGCCTTCACACAAGTGGGCTGCGCCCATCCGGTGGTGGTCGAGCCTTCGGTGGCGGTGCATTCACGCATCGGCCATTTCCCGGTTTATACCCAAGTCGGGGTGCCTGGCCCGGTGATTTACGCCCCGTCGCCCCGTGTGATTTACGCACCCCCGCCTCCCCCTCGGGTGGTGTTTGTGCCCCGTGTGGCTGCGTCGGTTCATGGCTGGGGCCATGGCAGTGACGGTCGCCATTGGAGCCATGAACGCGGCCAATACCGGACTCAACATGGTGGACCTGTGCGGGGTGTGTGGGACCGTCGGCACGATGGGCGCCGCTGATCATGCATCTTGAACGGTTATGAGGCGGCCAATTTTCAGGGACGCTGCCGCAGGACCATCTCGTCGCGGCGTATTTCCACGTCAAAGTGCTTCAAAAAGGCTTGGCCCAGCAGCGCTTGTTCGGGTTGCAGACCGCTCAGGCCCACAGTCACGCTGGTGTCGTTGAGCACCAGGTGCCCCGCACGCACGGGCACGCTGCGTACCAGTTGGCCGGGGCGTTGGCCGTTGGCGGTGTGCAAGGTGATGCTTTGGCCCTCAGGCAGCCCGGCTTGGGTGGCCAGCGCCTGGCTCACGCTCACATGGCTGGCGCCGGTGTCCACCAAAAAGCGCACGGGCTGTCGGTTGACTTCTCCCTCGACATGGAAATGCCCGTCGCGCTGGCGCGGAATGACCAAATCACCCGAGCTGAGCGCATAAGGCTTGAGGCTGGCCTGGCGCTTTTGCTCGATCTGGTCAAACACCAGGTACAACACCCCGGCCACAGCCAGCCAGACGGCGGCGATGGCCAAGGCGCCGAGGCGGGCGGTTTGCTGAAGTTTGGTTGGTGGCACAACGAGCAATATAGCTTGTGATGTGCTGAGCCGAGATTCCCCCCACCAGCAACGATAATCTCCCCACTTATCGAGGAGCGTTTGTGGATCTGATGTTGTTGCTGAAAGCCGCCGTGATGGGCGTGGTCGAGGGTTTGACCGAGTTCTTGCCGATCTCGTCCACCGGGCATTTGATTTTGGCGGGGGCTTTGCTGGGTTTCGACGATGACAAGGCTAAGGTGTTCGACATCGCGATCCAGACCGGGGCGATTTTGGCCGTGATCATTGTGTATTGGCAAAAGATCAGCAGCACGGTGCGGGCCTTGCCGCGCAGCGCCGATGCGCAGCGTTTTGCCCTGAATGTGTTCATTGCTTTTGTGCCCGCAGTCCTTCTGGGCCTCTTGTTTGGCAAAGCGATCAAGGCGAACTTGTTCACGCCCGAGGTGGTGGCGACCACTTTCATCATTGGCGGTTTCATCATTTTGTGGGTTGAGAGGCGAAATGCATCTGCCTATGTTTATGTGCCCGTTGAATCGAACACAGATGGCGTTGCTGATGCGGTCCTCAAGCAAAAAGGGCCGAAGATTCCCACAGTAGAAGATATGACATGGCGCGATGCGCTCAAAGTGGGTCTGGTGCAGTGTCTGGCCATGATTCCGGGCACCAGCCGCAGCGGCGCGACCATCATCGGCGGCATGCTGCTGGGCATGTCGCGCAAGGCGGCGACCGATTTTTCTTTTTACCTGGCGATTCCCACGTTGATTGGTGCCGGGGCTTACAGCCTGTACAAAGACCGTGCCTTGCTCAGCATGGCCGACGCGCCCATGTTTGCGGTAGGCCTGGTGTTTTCGTTTTTGAGCGCCTGGGTGTGTGTGCGCTGGCTGCTCAAGTTCATCTCGACCAACAGCTTCGAGGTGTTTGCTTGGTACCGGATCGTGTTCGGTCTGGTGGTGCTGGGCAGCAGCTACAGCGGCTTGGTGACCTGGGCTGCTTGATCAAGCGCCCATGTTGCGCAGCGAAGCCTCAATCGCTGCAGCTGTAGCGATGGGTTTTTCCATCGGGAAGAGGTGGGAGCCGTCCAGCATCATGATGCGACCTTTCACGACCTTGTGGGTCAAGTCAATGCCGGCTTGGCGCATTTCGCTCGAGTGTGTGCCGCCGATGAAAGCGGCGGGGCATTTGAGCGGGTGGCGTTTGAGCAGGCTGTCGAGCTTGTGCGGCAGGCTGTTGTAGATGGCGGTTTCCACCTCGCGCTCGAAGCTCAAGACGCGCTGACCACCCTCGTCGTGCGTGCCGTGCGCAATGTAGTCGCGCAGCACTTGCGGGTCCCACTTGGTGAAGGCTTTTTTGTGCTGAAAGCTCTCGAGCGCGGCCTCGGCGCTGGGCCAGTGGTTGCGGCGTTTTTGGCTGATGCGGCCGGGCGAAAGTGAGCCAATCAACGGTGTGCGTTTGGCCAAGCCCAAGGTGGTGGCACGCCAGCCGCCGATGACGGGCGAGTCGATCAAGACCACGCCGCGTGCCAGCTCGGGGTGACGGGCAGCGCACATCAGGCTCAAGATGCCGCCCAGCGAGTGGCCCACCAAAAAGGCGGGGGTACCGTCGGCTTGTTGCGCGCGTGCAAAGTCCGCCAGCTGCTGCACCAAGTGCGGCCAGTTGTTGGTGACAGGGTATTGCGGGTCGTGGCCGAATTTCTCAATGGCGGCCACTTCAAACCCGCGCTGGCGCAGGTTGTCCAGCATCACGCCGTAGGTGCTGGCCGGGAAGCTGTTGCCGTGGGAAAAGACGATCCGAGCGCGCATCAGATCAGTTTTTCATCCGGCGTGGTGATCTTCTTGAGCAGCGCATTGCGGGCGGCAGGCACCATCAGCGGCACATCGGTCGCGCCGCCGTTCCACATCGGGTCTTCGATGCTGTCGAACATCTGGCGCAGCTTGTCGCCCCAGCTGCTGCGCAGCATCTGGAAGTAGGGGTTGTGCTCGTCGATGCACATGATGCGGTCGGTTTGCAGGCTACCTGCTTTGTAGACCACCATGTCCAGCGGCAAGCCGACCGACAGGTTGGATTTGAGCGTCGAGTCCATCGACACCAGCGCGCATTTGGCCGCTTCGTCCAGCGGGGTGTTGGGGGTGATGACGCGGTCCAGCACCGGCTTGCCGTACTTGGATTCGCCAATCTGGAAGTAGGGCGTTTCGTCGGTCGCTTCGATGAAGTTGCCGGGCGAATAGACCTGGAACAGGCGCATGCCTTCGCTGCCGATTTGGCCGCCGAAGATCATGGACACGTTGAACTCCACGCCCGAGGCACGCAGCGCAGCGGCATCGCGCTCGTACACCCGGCGCACGGCCGCGCCCAGCACGCGGGTGGCGTCGAACATGCTCTTGGCGTTCCAGATGGTCAGCGGTTCGTCCTGGCCGGGCTCGACCAGTTTTTCGATCTGCAGCACTTCGCGTACCGATTGCGAAATGCTCAGGTTGCCCGCCGACAACAAGGCCATGAAGCGGTCGCCTGCTTTTTCATAGACGATCATTTTGCGGAAGGTGCTGATCTGGTCCAGGCCCGCATTGGTGCGGGAGTCGGACAGGAACACCAAACCGGCGCGGGTTTTGACGGCAACGCAATAAGTCATGAACCAACTCTTTAATTTTTGGGCAGCAAACGCTGCAAGGCATACAGGGCATCGAGCGCTTCGCGGGGGCTGAGCGCATCGGGGTTGATTTGGGCCAGAGCGGCTTCCACAGGCGAGGGGCCTGCGGCTTCGGCCTCGGGTGGCGCGGCAAACAGGTCCACCTGTTGGCGGCTTTCAGTGGCCCCGGCTTCCAGGGCGCTCAGGGCGTGGCGGGCGTGGTTGAGCACGGCCGCAGGCATACCCGCCAAGCGGGCCACTTGCACGCCGTAGCTCTTGCTGGCGGGGCCGGGCTGCAGCTCGTGCAAAAACACAATCGACGCACCCGATTCGGCCGCGCTCACGTGCATGTTGACGGCGGCGGTGTGGGTGGCCGGGAACTCGGTCAGCTCGAAGTAGTGCGTGGCAAACAGCGCAAAGGCTTGCGTTTTGTTGTGCAGGTGCGTGGCAATGCCACTGGCCAAGGCCAGGCCGTCAAAAGTCGATGTGCCGCGGCCGATCTCGTCCATCAGCACCAGGCTGTGGGGCGTGGCGCTGTGCAAGATTTGCGCGGCTTCGGTCATCTCCAGCATGAAGGTCGATTGGGCGTTGGCCAGGTCGTCGGCCGCACCGATGCGCGTGTGGATGGCGTCGATGGGGCCGAGGCGGCAGCGGCTGGCGGGCACGTGGCTGCCGATGCTGGCCAGAAGCACGATCAGTGCCACCTGGCGCATATAGGTCGATTTACCGCCCATGTTGGGGCCGGTGATGATCTGCAAACGCTGGCGGGTGCCCAGCACCGTGTCATTGGCGATGAAGCTGGCGCCGGACATTTCAGCCAGCCGCGCCTCCACCACCGGATGGCGGCCTTGGCGGATTTCGATGCAGGGTTCTTTGGTGAACTCGGGTGCGCACCAATTGAGGGTGAGCGAGCGCTCGGTCAGTGCACACAGCACGTCCAGGCTGGCCATGGCCTGCGCCAAAGCAGTCAGCGCGGGCACATAGGGCTGCAGTTGGTCGAGCAGGCCTTCGTAGAGCCACTTCTCGCGGGCCAAGGCGCGTTCTTGTGCCGATAGGGCCTTGTCTTCAAAGGTCTTGAGCTCGGGCGTGATGAAGCGCTCGGCGTTTTTCAGGGTCTGGCGGCGGCGGTAGTCGTCCGGCACTTTGTCGAGCTGGCCTTGCGTGACCTCGATGTAAAAGCCGTGCACTTTGTTGAACTGCACGCGCAGGTTGGCGATGCCGGTGCGTTCTTTCTCGCGGGTTTCCAGGTCCAGCAAGAAAGCATCGCAGTTGGTCTGGATGCCGCGCAGCTCGTCCAGCTCGGCGTCTAGGCCGTCGGCGATCACGCCGCCGTCGCGCACCAGCGCGGCGGGCTCTTCGAGCAGGGCCATTTGCAGCAGTTCGGCGCAATGCGTGGGGGGCGTGAGCCAGCGGGCCATGCCGGCCAACAAAGTGCCGGGCTCAGGCTGAAGGGCTTGCAGTTGTGAGGACAGCGACGCCGCACGCACCAGCGCATGGCGCAAGGCCACCAGTTCGCGCGGGCGCACTTGGCGCAGTGCGGTGCGGGCGGTGATGCGCTCCACATCACTCGCGCCTTTGAGCTGTTCACGCAGGCTGCTCCAGGGGCCAGCACCGCTCTCGCCGCGCAACACGGCTTGGGCTTGCAGGCGGGCGATCGCGGCCTGGCGGTCACGTGGTGGGCTCAGCAGCCAGCTTTTGAGCAGGCGGCTGCCCATGCCGGTCATGCAGGAGTCGAGCAGGGCAAACAGCGTGGGCGAATCGGCAGCGCTTTCGCCGCGCAATGTTTGCGTCAGCTCCAGGTTGCGGCGGGTGCTGGCGGGCAGGTCAATGAGCGCGTCCGAGCGCTGCACCTGCACCCGCTGCACATGCGGCAGGCTGCGGCCTTGGGTGTGTTCGGCATAGGTCAGCAGAGCGGCGGCGGCGGCGTGGGCGTCGGCCAGGGCGTCGGCGCTCCAGGCGGCCAGCGACGCGGCTTGCAGTTGCTCGAGCAGCTTACGTTGACCTAGGCCCGCGTCAAACTGAAAGTCGGGTCGCAGGGCCAATGCCCAGCTGCCCCGGCCTGTGGTTTTGAGGCTGCGCAGTTTTTGTTCAAAGGTGGGCGTCATGCCCGCGCTGGCCAGCAGTTCGCTGGGCGCGATGCGGTCCACCCAATCGGCCAGCTCGTCTTGCGCACATTCGGCCAGGTGCACCACGCCTTGCGTGACGCTGAGCCATGCCAGGCCGCAGCGGTTTTTGGCGGCTTGGTGAACGGCCAGCAAAATCGCTTCGCTCTTGTCGGACAGCAGCTCGGTGTCGGTCAGGGTGCCTGGGGTGACCACGCGCACCACTTTGCGCTCGACGGGGCCTTTGGATGTGGCGACATCGCCCACTTGTTCGCAAATGGCCACCGACTCGCCCAGCTTGATGAGCCGGGCCAAATACGTCTCGACCGAGTGAAAGGGCACGCCCGCCATGAGCACGGGCTGGCCAGCGGACTGGCCACGGCGGGTCAAGGTGATGTCGAGCAGGCCAGCGGCTTTTTCGGCGTCGGCAAAGAACAACTCGTAAAAGTCGCCCATGCGGTAGAACACCAGCGTGTCAGGGAACTCCGCCTTGATGCCCAGGTACTGGGCCATCATGGGGGTGTGGGCACTCAGGTCGAGCGCGGTCATGGCTTAGAAGGGAGCGTCTTTGGGTTCTGCGCTGTCGGCGTCAGGGCCTTCGGCGGCGGTGTCTTCGGCGCTGTTGGCGTCATCGCCCTGGAGCTTGTCCACGGCATCGCGCACGGCGGCTTTGTCACCGGCGCTCGCGAACTTGCTGAACTTGCCCAAAATGCTCACCAGCTGGCCATAAATGCGCGGCGCACCGGCCAAGCACTCTTTTTGTTCCAAAAAGTCGGACTCTCCGGTGAAGTTGCCCACCAAGCCACCGGCTTCGGTCACCAGTAGCGATCCTGCGGCCACGTCCCAAGGGGACAAGCCGGTTTCAAAGAAGCCGTCGGTGAAGCCTGCTGCCACATAGGCCAAGTCGAGAGCGGCCGAACCTGGGCGGCGCAGGCCGGCGGTGCGTTGCATCACGTCGCCCATCATGCGCAGGTACTGGTTGAAGTTGTCGCCCTTGCGGAAGGGGAAACCGGTCGAGATGATGCATTCCTGCAGGCGGATGCGCTTGCTCACGCGCAGGCGGCGGTCGTTCATGAACGCGCCACGGCCTTTGGTGGCGGTGAACAGGTCGTTGCGGGTGGGGTCGTAAATGACGGCTTGCTCGATCTTGCCGCGCACTTGCAGGGCAATGCTCACGCAATAAACGGGAAAGCCGTGGATGAAGTTGGTGGTGCCGTCCAGGGGGTCGATGATCCAGATGTGGTCAGCGGCCGGGTTGCCGTGCTGGCTGCCCGATTCTTCGGCCAAGATGCCGTGGTCAGGGTAGGCGGTCAGCAGGGTGTCGATGATGACTTTTTCACTCGCATGGTCGATCTCGGTGACGAAGTCATTGACTTGCTTTTGCGAGATGCGAACAGCCTCAACGTCGAGCGCGGCACGGTTGATGATGGCGCCAGCGGCGCGCGCAGCCTTGATGGCCACGTTGAGCATGGGGTGGAGATTGGACGACATAAATTGTGTGAAGAACCAGAACTGGCCAAGGCACGATCGCTTTGACGAAGGCTGGATTTTCCCACGAAATTGCCCCTTTCGGGTCACTTTTGCGCCATGAGGGGCCGTTTGTCTCAGTGCTTGCGGGTCTTGCATGGACAATCGGGGCATGAAAACGCGATTCATCCTGATAGAAACCAGCCATGCCGGCAACGTGGGCGCAGCCGCTCGGGCCATGAAGGTCATGGGCTTTGACGAGTTGGTGTTGGTCAAACCCCGCTGGGCCAATGTGCTGCGCAAGGAAGAGACCATCCAGCGCGCCAGCGGTGCCAACGATGTGCTGGACAAAGCCCGTGTGGTGGAGACGCTGGACGAAGCCCTGGACGGCGTGACCCACCTGTGCGCCACGGCCATGACGCCACGCGACTTTGGCCCGCCGACCCGCTCGCCCCGTGAGCACTTTGCCGAACTGACCCAACCCGGCGCGCCCGAGCAGAGCGTGGCCTTTTTGTTTGGCTCCGAGCGCTTTGGCATGAAAAACGAAGACGTTTACCGCTGCCATGTGGCGCTCTCGATCCCGACCAACCCCAAGTTTGGCTCGCTCAATTTAGGCTCGGCCATTCAGGTGATTGCCTACGACTGGCGCGAGGCCTTGGGCGGCTTTCCGGTGCAGGACGTGATCGACCCGGCCGACAAGGCTGATGCCCAGCAGGTGGCGGGCATGCTCACGCATTGGGAACAGGCGCTGACCGACATTGGCTTTTTGGACCCGGCTGCGCCCAAAAAACTCATGCCGCGCTTGAACCAACTTTTCAACCGGGCCGACTTGAGCCCCGAAGAAATCCACATCCTGCGAGGGGTGGCCAAAGCGATGATCCAGACGGCGCAAAGCAAGCGATAGACTAGCAACATGTTTTCACGCCTTCGCTCCGACATCCAGTGCATTCTTGACCGGGACCCTGCGGCCCGCACCGCCTGGGAGGTCTTGACCTGCTACCCAGGTTTGCATGCCTTGGTGCTGCACCGGCGAGCACACTGGTGCTGGAACCACGGCTTCAAGTGGCTGGGGCGTTTCATCTCGCACATCTCGCGTGGGCTCACGGGCATCGAAATCCATCCTGGCGCCAAGATTGGCGAGCGGGTGTTTTTTGACCACGCCATGGGCGTGGTGGTGGGTGAGACGGCCGAGATTGGCGACGGCTGCACGATTTACCAAGGCGTGACCTTGGGCGGTACATCGCTCTACAAAGGCACCAAACGCCACCCGACGCTGGGCAAAGACGTGGTGGTGAGTGCCGGGGCCAAAGTGCTGGGCGGCTTTGAAGTGGGCGATGGCGCCAAGATTGGCAGCAACGCGGTGGTGATCAAGCCCGTGCCCGCTGGGGCCACGGCTGTGGGCATTCCCGCCCGCATCATCCCGTCCAAGACGGGCGAGAGCGCCGATGTGTCGAGCGCACAACCGAAGTTCAATGCCTATGGCATCACCCAGGACGACGACCCGCT
The DNA here is from genome assembly GCF_030053395.1 of Limnohabitans lacus. Classification (GTDB taxonomy): domain Bacteria; phylum Pseudomonadota; class Gammaproteobacteria; order Burkholderiales; family Burkholderiaceae_C; genus Limnohabitans_A; species Limnohabitans_A lacus. The sequence continues at coordinate 85,690 of NZ_JASGBH010000003.1, forward strand.
GAGCCAGGCCATGCGTGGCCTGATCGACAACGCCGCCGCTCAAGAACACCAGATCGCCATGATCTGGAAAGCGCTGGAACAGTTGTGCGCCCACCAGCAAGTGCACCTGCCCCGCGATGCCACCACCCACGAGAGCTTTGAGGCCGACAAGCTCAATCAGTTGGTGGGCAAGTAAATCTCTGTTTCGGGCGGAACAGCCGCGAGCGATGTCTTAGGGGTTCTTCACTGAACCGTGTTGATGGCAGCTGCTGCCATGAGCTCTTTGCGGCGCTCGTGCAGGCTGCGCCAGCGTTGTTGGGCTTCAGGGTCTTGGCCTGTGCTCGCTTGGGTCAGGGCTTCGGTTTCGAGTTGCTTGAGGCGGTCGATCAACATCATGTTGAGCAGCCTGCGCAGCTCTTGCCGGGCCTCTTGGGGCTCAGGCGGGGTGGCGTCTTCTTGGCCGGGGGTGGTGCCCAGATTGTCCTGGGCCATCCACCGGGTGGCATCTTCGGCAAAGGCCTGGGCTTGCATCTCGCTTTGCAGGGCTGACCAACCCAATGCGCCGTGTTCGTGGAACTGCGATTCGAGCCATGCAAACAGGGGGCCGTGCGGTTCGGGCAGGGCGCAGAGCATGGCGTGGTCTTCGCCAGCCAGCGTTTCCCACAGCGCCATATTGCCCAACAGCAGGCGTGCGGCGTGGTCCGCCCGGCTGGCCGGAATGGTGCGCGGGCCAGTGTAGGGGGGCGGCTGGTCGCGTTTGAAGCGGCTGTTGCCTTTGAAACCGGGTGTCCAATTCGGGTTCTTGCTTTTCCAGTTGTTGCCGTTCGACGGCGTGAAACCGGTGATGCCAGACCAAGCGGGCGGCTCGCCATGGTGCGGCTCGAAGTGCGGGTAATCGTCGCGCCCGGTGCTGGCGGCCTGGCTGAAGGCGGCGTTGGCCGAAACAGGTAAAGCAGGCGAAAGGGCAGCAGCACTTCGGGCAGCGGGCGCAAAGCGCTGGTCGCTGGCCGCTTGTTGGCCCCACAGTTTTTCAAGACCTGCCGTTTCCAGCTGGATGAGTTGCGCCAGCTCTGACAGCAATTGCTGCTTGAGCGCACCCTCGGGCAGCAGCTGCCACAGCGGGCGCGCTTGGCTGGACAGGCGGGCCCGGCCTTCGGCGGTTTGCAGGTCGCAGTCGGCGCTGGCCGCTTCGATCAAAAAGCGCGACAGCGGCATGGCCTGCTTGATCTGCTCGGCAAAGGCGTCTTGGCCAAACTCGCGCACATAGCTGTCGGGGTCGTGCTCGGCGGGCAAGAACAAAAACTTGATGCTGCGCACATCGGTGGCATAGGGCAGGGCACCGTCGAGCGCCTTGCGTGCGGCGCGGCGGCCTGCGCTGTCGCCGTCAAAGCTGAAGACCACCGCATCGGTGAAGCGAAACAGCTTTTGCACATGGTCGGGCGTGCAGGCCGTGCCCAGCGTGGCCACCGCGTTGGCAAAGCCCAGTTGGGCCAGTGCCACCACGTCCATATAGCCTTCGGTCACCAGCACGTAGCCTGCGCTGTGCAGAGCTTCGCGGGCTTCGTACAGGCCATACAGCTCGCGGCCTTTATGGAAAACCGGCGTTTCGGGTGAGTTCAAATACTTGGGCGTGCCGCTGCCGATGACCCGCCCGCCAAAGCCGATGCATTCGCCTTTGATGTTGCGGATCGGGAACATGATGCGGTCGCGAAAACGGTCGTAGCGCTTGTCGTCTTCCTCGTTGACAATCACCAGACCCGATTCGGCCAGCAGCGGGTCGTCGTATTTGGGGAAGATGCTGGCCAGCGAGCGCCAGCCCTCGGGCGCATAGCCCAGGCCAAAGCGTTTGGCGATTTGGCCCGACAAGCCCCGACCTTTGAGGTAGTCGACCGCGCGGGGGGTGATTTTGAGCTGATCGCGGTAGGCTTGTCCGGCTTTTTCAAGCACATCGCTCAGGCTGTCTTGCTTGGCTTTTTGGGCAGCCGCTTTGGCGCGGTCTTCGGGCGACTGTTGTTCTTCGGGCACTTGCATGCCGGTTTGCTGGGCCAGGTCCTTGACCGCTTCGATGAAGGTCATGCCCGCGTGTTCCATCAAAAAGCCGATGGCGTTGCCATTCTTACCGCAGCCAAAGCAGTGGAAAAACTGCTTGGTGGGGCTGACGCTGAAGCTGGGCGATTTTTCGCCATGGAAGGGGCACAGGCCCATGAAGTTGGCGCCACCTTTCTTGAGCTGCACGTATTTGCCCACGACCTCGACCACGTCGACGCGGGACAGCAACTCCTGGATGAAAGACTGGGGGATGGCCATCGGGTTATTTTCGCTGATCTGGGCGAGCCCTGAGGTTTTGCCCGATGTGTTTTCAGGTCAGGGTCAGGCAAACTGGGTCCAATCGCCCGATTTACACGTTTGAGGATTCACCATGACCAGCATTTACGACCAGGATTTGCCCCAGACCCCCGCCAATCATGCGCCCATGTCGCCCCTGAGCTTCATCGAACGCACGGCCGAGGTGTATCCCACGCGTTTGGCCATTGTGCACGGTGATTGGCGCCAGGACTGGGCCACCACCTACCGCCGTACCCGCCAGCTGGCCAGTGCGTTGTCGCAGGCTGGCATTGGCAAGAACGACACCGTGGCCGTGATCCTGCCCAATACGCCGCCCATGGTGGAGGCGCACTTTGGCATCCCGATGGCAGGGGCTGTGCTCAATGCGCTGAACACCCGTTTGGATCCTGAGACCATCGCCTTCATGCTGGACCACGGTGAAGCCAAGGCGGTGATCGTGGACCCAGAGTTTTCCGGCACCATGAAAAAGGCGTTGGCGCTGCGCCAAGCCAAGACGCCGCTTTTGGTGATCGATGTGGAAGATGTGCTGTACACCGGCCCCAGCGAAAAACTGGGATCAACGACTTATGAGGCGTTTGTGGCCAGTGGCGATGCCGACTTTGCTTGGAGCCTACCCAGCGACGAGTGGGATGCCATTGCCCTGAACTACACCAGTGGCACCACCGGCAATCCCAAGGGGGTGGTTTACCACCACCGGGGTGCGGCCACCAATGCGATCTCCAACATTCTGGAGTGGGACATGCCCAAGCATGCGGCGTATTTGTGGACGTTGCCCATGTTCCATTGCAACGGCTGGTGCTTTCCGTGGACGGTGGCGGCACGGGCAGCGGTCAACGTGTGTTTGCGCCGTGTGGATGCGCAGGCGATATTCGATGCCATCCGCAACCATGGCGTGACGCATTACTGCGGTGCGCCCATCGTGCATGGCTTGTTGGTCAATGCGCCTGCCGAGATGAAGGTGGGCGTGCCCGCAGGCGTCAAAGCCATGGTGGCGGGTGCGGCGCCACCGGCTTCGATGATCGAGGGCATGGAGGCCATGGGTTTTGATTTGACCCATGTGTACGGCTTGACCGAGGTCTATGGCCCGGCCACCGTGTGCCCCAAACACCCCGAGTGGGAGGCGCTGGACATTGGCGAGCGCGCTCGCCTGAACGCCCGCCAGGGTGTGCGTTACCACCTGGAACGCGATGTGCGCGTGCTCGACCCCGAGACCATGTTGCCCGTGCCACAAGACGGCGAGACCATGGGCGAGATCATGTTCAAGGGCAACATCGCCATGAAGGGCTACCTGAAGAACCCCAAGGCCACGCAAGAAGCCTTTGCGGGTGGCTGGTTCCACAGCGGGGACTTGGCGGTGCAGTACCCCGACGGTTACATCAAGATCAAGGACCGCAGCAAGGACATCATCATCTCGGGCGGCGAGAACATCTCGTCGATCGAGGTAGAAGACGTGCTGTACCGCCACCCCGCCGTGCTGGCCGCCGCCGTGGTGGCCAAGCCCGATGCGCGCTGGGGCGAGACGCCCTGCGCTTTTGTGGAGCTGAAGGCCGACGCCCAGGTCACGCCCGAGGACATCGTGGCGCATTGCAAGCAGCATCTGGCGGGCTTCAAGGTGCCGCGTGCCGTGGTGTTCGGCGAGTTGCCCAAAACCAGCACGGGCAAGATCCAGAAGTTTGAATTGCGCAAGCAGGCGGGGTCGGCTGCGGCCATCGACGTCTGATCAGACTCGGACTGCCGCCATGGAAAAAGCCACCGGAAGGTGGCTTTTTCCATCTTGCGCTGTCAGCGCATGGCTGGGTCAGCGATGGCTCAGGCGATCACTTCTTGTTTTTCTTTTTGCTCTTTTTGCTTTTCTTGGCGGCTTTTTTGTCAGCCTTTTTGTCCGCTTTTTCAGCTTTTTTTGCCTTGGCGGGAGCTTCGGCTTTGCCTGCAGGCGCTGCCGCAGGGGCGGGTGCTGGCGCAGCCGTCACGGCAGGCACGACAGCGGGGGGTACGGCTGGTGCTGGTGAAGCTGTTTGGGCCATGGCCACAGCGGCCAAGAGGCTGGTCAGGAGGGCGGAGATGGACTTGATCATGCTAAGCCTTTTCGATGTCAATAAATGAAGTCAACGCCATCATTATGAGAGTGCGAACGGGCAAATACGCCGACCGTTTGATTTTTATTCAATGTCAAAGGCATGCGTGCCAAATAGACCCCGCGCACGGTCGGCAAAGTAATGCTCGAGGGTTTCGCGCACAGTGCGAAAGGCCAATTCGTCCCAAGGGATCTCAGATTCGGTGAACAGTTTCGCTTCCATCGTTTCGTGGCCAGGGTCGAATTGATCGCTTGTCAGGCGGGCTCGGTAGTACAGATGCACTTGTCCGACGCGTGGCACGCTCATCACGGTGAACAGGTCTTCCATGATGAACTGTGCGCCGGCTTCTTCGGTGGTTTCTCGGGCGGCGCCTTGTGAAGTGGATTCGCCCAGCTCCATGAAGCCTGCGGGTAAAGTCCATTTGCCTTTGCGCGGTTCGATGTTGCGTTTGCACAGCAAGACTTGATCGCCCAAATGCGGCACCGTGCCCACCACATTCAAGGGGTTTTCATAGTGCACCGTGTGGCACACGGTACAGATGGCGCGTTCTTTGGTGTCGCCGTCATCGGGCAAGCGCCTTGCAACAGGTGCGCCGCATTGTCGGCAGTGTCGAATGGTGCGGCCAAACATCATGGGTGCTTCGTGTTTTTGGGTTCGGTCACAGTCTAACCATTTCCCATCAGAAAAAAGCCTCCAGGGTTTCGAACCGTGGAGGCTTGGACCGTCGTGACTGTCCGATCAGGTCAGGTACGGGATCAAGAACAAGGTGATGCCCGGGAAAAACAACAACAGCAAGGTGCGCAGGGTGTCGCTGATCAGGAAGGGCATGATGCCTTTGTAGCTTTCGCTCAGCGGCACATCCTTGGCCATGCCGTTGACCACATACACGTTCAAGCCCACTGGTGGCGCCAGCATGCCAAAGCCCACCGTCATCAGCACCATGATGCCGAACCAGATGGCCGTGTACTCAGGCGTCATGCCGAAGTCCAGCTTCATGATGATGGGGAAGAAGATCGGGATGGTCAGCAAAAGCATGGACAGTTCGTCCATGACCGCGCCCAGCACCACGTACAGCAGCAAGATGCCCGAGACCACCATCAGTGGGGCCAGGTTCATCGACACCACCAACTCGGCCAACTGACCGGGCACTTGGGTGCGTGCCAAAGAGGCGTTCATAACGTCTGCGCCCATGAAGATCATGAAGATCATGGCCGCGCTGATGGCGGTGGCATGGAAGCAATGCAGGAACTTCGCCCAGGTCAACTCGCGTTTGAGCAAGGCCGCCACAAAGGTTGACGATGCACCGACTGCAGCGCCTTCGGTGGGGGTGAAGAAGCCTGCATAAATGCCGCCAAACACGATCACGAAGATGGTGGCAATCGGCAAGATGCCCTTGAGGGATTCGAAAGTGAGTTTTTCGACTTCTTCGCTGTCAGGTGCCTGGCCAGGCACCACACGCACATAGATGGCGATGGCGATCATGTAGCCGACCATGGCAATGATGCCGGGCATCATGGCGGCCGCAAACAATTTGGCGATGTTTTGCTCGGTCAAGATGGCATAGATCACCAAAGGAACGGACGGCGGGATCAAAATGCCCAGCGTGCCGCCTGCAGCCAATGTGCCTGTGGACAGACGGCCAGAGTAGCCGTGGCGTTTCATCTCGGGCAGGGCCACGCCGGTGATGGTGGCGGCCGTAGCCACGGAAGAGCCGCAGATGGCCCCGAATGCACCGCAAGCGAGCACTGCGCCCATGGCCAAGCCACCCTTGAAACGACCCATCACGGCCGCAGCGAACTGGAACAGCGCCTTGCTGATGCCGCCTTGCGTGGCAAAGTGACCCATCAAAATGAACAGCGGAATCACCGACAGGTCATAGTTGGCCAGTCGGGCAAATGCCAGGTTGTTCAAGAAATTCAGGTAAGGCGTGACACCGGTTTGGAGGATGAAGCCGGCAGTGCCGGCCAAAAACATGGCGCCCGCGATCGGCACGCGGATCACCATGAGCAACAGCATGATGCCGAAAATCAGCAAAGCCAAAGTGATCGGGGTCATGACACGGCCTTATCGTTGTTATCTGTTTTGGAGAGTGTCTGCATCAGCGCAATGACGGCGGTGATCCCGAAAGGAATGCACATGCTGGTGAACACGATCCAGTCTGGGAAGCCCAACAACATGGAAGCACCCATGGTTTCTTTGGCATTGATGGCCGCCGCGCCGCAGCGCCAAGACAGCAAGGCAAAGATGATCGTCATGAACAAGGATCCCAAGCGGTCGAGCTTGAAGTTGGTGGCGTCACTGCATTTGGCGGTGAAGAAGTCCACGATGATGTTCTCGCGCTTGAGCTGGCAAAGAGGCATGAACAGCGCAATGGCAGCGCCTGCGCCCACGCCGGTTAATTCAAAATCGCCAATCAAAGCGGTTTCAAAAACGTTGCGGCCGATCAGGCTGTAACAAGTCATGAGCATCAGGCCGGTCATGATGAGACCTCCCAATACGCTGCAGAGTCGGGCAAGCCGATCTAAATAATGAGAAAACATCATGTTGTTCAAACGGGAGTGGGGGGAATTGACTGTGGACGGTTAGGAGGAAGCAGCGTCATCCATCAGTGTAAGCAATCGTAGCTGTAAAAAAACCTGGGCCAGCTGCTGACAGCCTTTGCCCAGGTTGATCGAATCGACTTATTTGGTGTATTGCTTGATCAGGTCGGTCGCGCTTTGCAGCATGCCCTTGCCGTCCATGCCTTTGCCGGTCATTTCAGCCACCCATGCATCGTCCAGTTGGTCGGTGGCTTTCTTCCACTTTTCCAGTTCAGCCTTGGGGATGATGCTGATCTTTTGGTTGGCAGAAGCTTCAAACACTTTCTTGCTGGGCACGTCTTGGCCCGCTTGTGTTTTGCCAAAGAAGGCAGACATTTCGCGACCAGAATTCTTGTCGATGACCGCTTTCAGATCGGCAGGCAGCGAGTCGTACTTGGCCTTGTTCATGGGGACCACGAACACGGCGGTGTACAGCGCGTTGTAGGTGCGATCGGTTTCGGCCGTGAAGTTGGTCAACTCGTTGACCTTCAAGCCGGGCGCCACTTCGTAAGGGATCACGGCGCCGTCGATCACGCCTTTGGACAAGGCTTCAGGCACTTGCGGCACAGGCATGGCCACAGGTGTGGCGCCCATCATGGCGACCATTTTGTTGACCTGACGTGTGGGTGCGCGCACTTTCATGCCCTTGAGGTCGGCCATGGTGGTGACGGCCTTAGTCTTGGTGTAGATGTTACCCGGGCCGTGCACGTGCACAGCCAGCATTTTCACGTCCTTGAAGTCTTCTTGTGCGTACTTCTGAGCGAAGTCCCAAGCGGCGCGGCTGGTGGCCTCGGCGTTGGTCATCATGAAGGGCAACTCGAACACTTCCAATTTGGCCAGTTTGGGTGTGTAGGCTTGCAGGGTCCAGGCCACGTCGATCACGCCGTCACGGGCTTGTTCGTAAAGCTGCACAGGTGTGCCACCCAATTGCATGGCGGGGAAGATGTCGCACTTCAGGCGGTCTTTGGAGTCACGGGCAAGGGCTTTGCACCAGTCGCCGAGCATGGTGGTGTGCTGAATCGACTGAGGGCCCAAAAAGTGGTGAACTTTCAAGGTGATGGTTTGGGCTTGAACGCCCAAGCCCGCGAGTGCCAAGCCTGCGGCGAGGGCGGATTGTTTCAACAGTTGTTTCATCAGAGAGCTCCTTTGGGGTTTATCTTCAGGGATTATCTTAAAACCAACCGATCGGTCGGTTAATTGGTGTTTACCCAGTGAACGAACATTTTTTCTGGGTTCGATAACCCATGACGCAGATTTCAAAACCAATGACATGCATTATCTTGCAACTAATTTTCGCTTAATTAGGGGTAAACACCATGTTTAAGAATTTCCATGCACTTTTTTTCATTATTTGATTTTGACGCTCAATGGGCCAAGTCCCTCGACTTGTCCGACCATGAGGTCACCAGAGACAACAGCAGCCACACCTTCAGGTGTGCCTGTGAAAATCAAGTCACCTGCCTTCAATTCCCAAGCGGCCGATAGGTGTTCGATTGTCTCGGCCACGTTCCAGATCAGTTTGGACACCGAACTGCGCTGGCGGTCCGTTCCATTGACTTGCAGGCTGATTTCGGCACGGTCAATGTCACCGGCCTGCTCTTTGCGTGTGATGGGACCAACGGGGCCGGACGCATCAAAAGCTTTGCCAATGCACCATGGGCGGCCTTGTTTTTTCATCTCGTTTTGCAAATCGCGGCGGGTCATGTCCAGGCCCACGGCGTAGCCGTAAATGTGTTTGACCGCATCGGCTGCGGAAATGTTTTTGCCGCCCACCCCGATGGCGACAACCAGTTCGATTTCATGATGGAGGTTTTGGGTCACGCTGGGGTAAGGCATGCTGCCTGTGTGTCCTGCATCGACCACGACCAGGCTGTCGGTGGGTTTGAGGAAAAAGAAGGGCGGCTCTCTTCCTGTGAACCCCATCTCTTTGGCGTGCTCTTCGTAGTTGCGGCCGACGCAATAGACACGGTGGACGGGAAAGCGGTCTTGCTGGCCGACAACCGGCAATGAGACCACGGGCGTGGGGTCAAACACAAAACTCATGGCGGTCTTTCTCAGGGGTGGTGCACGGTGGTGCTTCAAAGTTCGTATGTGGGCTTACTATAGAGGGTCGGCACGCAGGTGCCGCGCAGTGAAAACCCTAGCGAACCAGGAGACCAGCAGGCATGAGCAAGCGTTTGGAAGTGGCCACGGCGCCCGGGCACCTCATACGCCGAGCGCAGCAAATTGCGGTGGGCATTTTTGCCGAGTGCCTGGCCGAGTCGGACATCACGCCTGTGCAGTATGCGATTTTGAATGCCCTGCGCGACACGCCAGACATCGACCAAGTCACCTTGGCCAAGCGTGTGGCGTTTGATCCGGCCACATCGGGCTCGGTCATTGGCCGCTTGGAGGCCAAAGGCTGGTTGGCCCGGCAAGCCCATGCCACCGACCGCCGCCGCAAACTGCTGGTCATCACGCCCGAAGGCATCGAGGCACTCGTGGGCATGCAAACCGCTGTGGCTGAAGTTCAGGCACGCATCCTGGCGCCTTTGAACAGCGCTGAGCAAAAGCAATTTGTCGATTTGCTGGCCCGCTTGGTGGCGGGCCACGAAGCCCAGTAAGCCCTGGATCAGGCAGACTGGAACGTCAAATTGAAGAACTCGACCTGAGGTGGTGCCGCAAAGAAGGGCCCCACAATGGCCCGCCACTGCGTGAACAGCTCGGATTCGCGAAAGCCGACGGTGTGGTCTTCCAAGGTGTCCCAGAAAATTTGCAACACATAGCGCTCGGGGTTTTCAATGCCATGGTTGACCTTGGCGCCGCGAAAGCCCTTGGCTTGGCTGGCGATGGTGTTCAGGCCCTGTTCGATGGCTTTTTGGAATTCAGCTTGCTGTCCAGGTTGGATGCGGATGTCAGCGATTTCTAAGATCATGTGGCGCTCAAAGTGGGTGTGAAAGGAAGCAGAACCATAACGCAATTGAAGGGAGTGTGCCTTTGCCTTCATGGTGGGTGCTTGGTCATCGGTCGGCCACAGGGTCTCTCGTGGCCCTCCAGACCAGCACCGCAAACAAGATGGACACGATGGCCAAGGCGATGGTGCTGGTCATCCAGAACGTGTCCACGCTGGGGCGCGCAACCCATGACCCCAAGCCTTGGTAGGCCAGGCGGTAACCGCCATAAAGCCCCAACCCCCAAAGCAAGGCGGTGTAGATCAACAAGGGCGCCATGGTGATGCGGTAGCAACGCAGCAAAAAAGCGCAGACGGCTTGCACTGCATCGGCCAGGTGGTAAAGCGCGACCCAGCCGAGCCAGACCGTGGCAGCAGCAGCGACCCCTGGGTCGGTGGTGAAAGCCTGGGCCACTGGCGCCCGGAACGCTGCCAACAGACCTGCGCCGATCAAGGCGGCCACCACCGATAGGCCAATGCCCAGACCCGCTGACTGCCTGGCTTTGTGCACTTGTTCAGCGCCCAGCCAATAGCCAGTGCGTGCGCTGCTGGCGATGCCCAGGGCCAGCGGCACCATGTAGAGCACAGCCGCCAGGCTCGAGGCAATCTGGTGACTTGCGGAGGACACCGCGCCCAGGCGGGCGATGAACAGTGCCATCAGGGTGAAGGAGGTGACCTCTACCATGATGGATAAACCCGCCGGCACGCCCAGGTGCAAAAAGCGCCCCAGTTGCGGCCAATCCGGCGCCTCCATTTTTTGCCAGAGGCGATAGGGCCGGTAAATGTCTTGTGTGCGCAGCAAGATGACGCCCGTGCCCAGCATGAAGGCGTTTACCCCCAAGGTGGCCCAAGCGCAACCCACCACGCCCATGCCTGCCCATTGAAGGGGTGCCGATTCGATGCCAAACGTCAGGACGTAGGACAGCGGCACTTTCACCAACAAGGCGCCCGCTTGCAACCAGGTCACCAGCCTTGGGTAACCCAGGCTTTGGTTGAACGTGCTGTACATGCGAAACAGCAAAGATGGCACCAAGGCGATCGCCAACACTTGCAGATAGGCCTTCACCTCGGGCCACAAATCAGGGGGGACATCGGTCCAACGCAACCAAGGCTCTGAAAACCACAAGCCGGTGCAGCCGATCACGGCCGCGCCTGCGCAGATGTAAAGCGCTTGCCGCACCGATCGGCCCATGTCGGCTGTGCGGCCTGCCCCCCGCAATTGCGCCCATACAGGCAAGAGGGCTTGCAGCATGCCGTTGAGGGCCACATAGATGCTGATGTAAATCGAAGAGGCCAGTGACAACACCGCCAGAGCCTGAGGGCTGTAGCGCCCGGCGATCAAGGTGTCGGCCACGCCAAAAGCGATCACGGCCAACTGCCCGATGAGCACGGTGCCCGCATGGCGGGCGATGATGCCTAGCTCAGACATCGATCAAGGCAAGGCCACGCTGGGTTTGAAGATCAACAGGCTTTCTTCTTTGCTTTGAACGCGGCGGGCCTTGCCGGCCTCGGTCCAGCCCAATTGCTGGAGTTTGGTTGAAAGCAGGGGCAGATGGGCACGGTCCACCACCAACCAACGGCAGTGTTCTTGGGGTTTTTGAGCGGGCAGCAGTTTGAGTTGGCCATGGAACTGCAATGCGGCGCCTTGGGCTCGGCTGATGCCGGCATATTGCAGGCAGTCCACCGGGCCGGTGACGGCCGTGACTTTCTTCACCATCGGCGCGTAGCTGCGTGCAAAGTCCAGCATGGGCAGCCACAGGCTCATGACCAAGAGCCAGCACAGTGCTGCGCCGCTGGCTGGCAGCACCATGCTTTTCCACAAGGCGGTGCGGTGGTGGCCGATGCGCCACTTCACCAAGCCCGCCCACGCCAGCGTCGCGGCCAGCGCCAAGCTGAATGTGATGACGGAAAACTCAGGCACAAAGCCGGGCACCAAGCGGGCCACGTTCAAAGCGGACTGGGCTGGGACCCCGGTTTGCATGGCGATCCAGACCACCCAAACGATCAGCGCACAAACGCTGAAAAACAGCAAGGTGAACCAGTCGATCCAGGCGCTCAGGCTTCGGCGCAATGTGGGCAAGGCAAAGGCCGCAAGGGTGGCCACGGCAGGTAAAGACACCAGCAAGGCTTGGTCCGAAAGGCCCGTGAGCCAGGTGCTGGTGATGACCACCAAAGAGAACCAGATGGGCAAACCCAGGTGCGGGTAGCGCCAGCCTTGAGCCAATTGGCCGCGCCAACGCCACAAAGACCATAAGGCCAAGGGCCAGGCCGGCCAGGTGAACCACATCAGCAATTTGGCCAGAATGTGCACATCCACCAAGTGGTGTGGCACCACGCGCCAGCGCCACAGGTCGAGTGCGCCTGCGGTCGTGATGCACAGCAAGCAAATCAAAGCGAGCAAGCCCAAATCGAGCATGGTCAAGCGGCGTTGCTCGGGATCGGTTTGGGCCACAGCACGGATCAATGAGCCACCCATGCCCAGCCACAGGGCCAAGCTGGGTGCTCCGGACAAGGTCAGGCCGAGCATGCCGATGGCGATGGCCATGCCGCTTTGGATGCGGTGGCGAGGCAAAGTGGCCAGACCGAAAAAGAGCAGGGAGGCCAAGCACAGTTGGCTCAAGGCAGGTGTGGTTTCGTGCGACAGCCTGGCCAAACCCAGGCAGGCCATCAAGGCCAGCAGGCCACCGTCTGCCAGGGCACAGGCATAGTCTTTGGGTTTGGCTTCACCACCAAAGGCAAAGGCCACAGGTTGGGCTGCAGGGTGTCTGGCCAGTGCATAGACCGCATACCAAGTGGAGGCCAGCGTGAGCGCCAGCATGCCAATGAAAGGTATGCGAGCAAAAATGTGTTCCCAGCCGGCAGGCGACCAGCGGATGGCTGCAGCTCCCAACCAATAGGGCAACAAAGCCAGGCTGTCGTCTGCCTGGCCCAGCAAAGTGGGCTTGAGCCAACTGACCCATTCACCAACTGCAGGCTTGGCCAGTTGAAGCATGTAGCCAAAGGACTCGATGTCATTGGCTTTCCAGGGCGCACGGCCCCAAAAGCCCGGCAATACATAGGCGGCGCACAGCAAGATCAAGGCCAAGCGCGGCAGGCGGCGCACGGCGTGTTGGGCAACGATGGCGGGTGTGGGCTGGTTCACAGGATCACAAGATAGCAGGTCTGAGATGCGGGAAAAGGGGGGAGCCAATGCAACAAGGGCAGGCCGGTTGCCCGGACTGCCCTTGTGGGGATTGCGACCAGCGGATTACTTGCTGGTGGAAATCTTGCCGAAACGGTTGCGGAATTTTTCCACGCGACCGCCCATGTTGTCGACCGACTTTTGGGTGCCGGTGTAGAAGGGGTGTGATTCGCTGGTGGTATCCAGCTTGAACAATGGCAACTCGCGACCGTCGATTTCGATGGATTCCTTGGTGTTCACGCAAGAACGTGTCACGAACTTGAAGCCGTTGGACATGTCCTGGAAGCACACTTCGCGGTAGTTGGGGTGAATGCCCTCTTTCATGGGTTTTTCCTTAAAGTAAACCACGGTAGCCACGCCTCAGCCTATCTGAGCGCACTTTCCGCAAAACCTGCTGATTATAGGGGATCAGCCGCCGCGTCGCATCATGTCGAAGAATTCGACGTTGGATTTGGTCGCTTTCATGCTCTTCAAGACCATTTCCATGGCCTCGATCTCGTCCATGTTGTACATGAACTGACGCAAGATGCGGGTTTTTTGCAGCACTTCGGGCGAGAGCAGCATTTCCTCGCGGCGTGTGCCACTGCGGTTGAGGTTGATGGCCGGGAAGACGCGTTTTTCGTACAGGCGGCGCTCCAGGTGGATTTCGCTGTTGCCGGTGCCCTTGAATTCTTCAAAAATCACTTCGTCCATGCGGCTGCCGGTGTCCACCAAAGCGGTGGCGATGATGGTCAGGCTGCCGCCTTCTTCCACATTGCGGGCCGCGCCAAAGAAACGCTTGGGGCGCTGCAAGGCATTGGCATCCACGCCACCCGAGAGCACTTTGCCCGACGATGGCACCACGTTGTTGTAGGCCCGGGCCAGGCGGGTGATCGAGTCGAGCAAGATGACCACGTCTTTTTTCAACTCGACCAGGCGCTTGGCGCGCTCGATCACCATCTCGGCCACATGCACGTGGCGGGCTGCAGGTTCGTCAAAGGTGGAAGAAATCACTTCGCCGCGCACACTGCGCTGCATTTCGGTCACTTCTTCAGGGCGTTCGTCGACCAGCAAGACCATCAGGTGCACATCGGGGTAATTGGCGGTGATGGCGTGGGCGATCTGCTGCATCATCACGGTCTTGCCCGACTTGGGCTGTGCCACGATCAAGGCGCGCTGGCCGCGGCCCAGGGGGGCAATGATGTCGATCACACGGGCGGTGATGTTCTCCTCGCCCTTGATGTCGCGCTCAAGACGCATCTGCTCTTTGGGGAACAGGGGCGTCAAGTTCTCGAACATGACTTTGTGTTTGTTGTTCTCGGGCAGATCGTCGTTGACCTTGTCCAGTTTGGTCAGCGCGAAGTAGCGCTCGCCGTCTTTGGGAATGCGCACTTCACCTTCGATCATGTCGCCGGTGTGCAGGTTAAAGCGGCGCACCTGGCTGGGGCTGATGTAGATGTCATCGGTGCTGGCGGTGTAGCTCGAATCCGGGCTGCGCAAGAAGCCAAAACCATCCGGCAAGATTTCCAGCACGCCGTCGGCAAAGACTTGCTCGCCAGCTTTGGCGCGTTTTTTGATGATGGCAAACATCAACTCCTGTTTGCGCATGCGGCCGGTGTTCTCGATTTCGAGCGCTTCGGCTTGCTTCAGGAGTTCGGACACATGAAGTGCCTTGAGTTCATTCAAATGCATGGAATTGGGCCTGTATATCGACAATCCGTCAGGGATCGTCTTCAGTAAACCGGGTGGAGGAGTTCAGAACCGGTTGCCGCCCGAGGTCTGGGGCAGGATCTTCCGGTGATCAAAGCAGATATCCCTGTTGGGCTTGCCTTGAAGAAATTATGACAGGTTTTTAACCGACGGCTCAAAAACAAAAACCGGGTGCAAATGACCCGGTTTCCAAAGCGTGGCCTGCGGTTCACACCGCAAGTGCGCAGGCATCAAGCCAATTGCTGATCGATGAATGCGGTCAGTTGCGACTTGCTCATGGCGCCCACTTTGGTGGCTGCCAATTGACCGTCTTTGAAGATCATCAAAGTGGGGATGCCGCGGATGCCGAACTTGGCGGGGATGTCGCGGTTCTCGTCCACGTTCATCTTGGCCACTTGCAGCTTGCCTTCGTAAGCGCCAGCGACTTCGTCCAGAATCGGGGCGATCATTTTGCAGGGACCGCACCATTCAGCCCAGAAATCGACCACCACGGGTTGGCTCGACTGGATCACGTCGGCGTCAAAGCTGGTGTCGGTAATGTGTTTGATCAAATCGCTGGCCATGGCCTTTTCCTTGTGAACATTGAAGATGCGGCTAAAGTTGCGGCTATTTTGACAGAATCCAGACATGCGCCGCTGTCACGCGCGTGTTGCCACCTTGAGTTTTGATGTCTTTTTCTACCGAATCCTCTGCCGTCATGCCTACGCAACCTCTTTCGGCAGAAGTGGCTGTCATTGGCGGAGGACCTGCGGGCCTCATGGCCGCAGAGGTTCTGTCGCATGCGGGCGTGCCAGTGCACCTCTTCGACGCCATGCCCTCTGTGGGGCGCAAATTTTTGTTGGCGGGGCGTGGCGGTTTGAATTTGACCCATTCAGAAGACGCGGCAGCCTTTCGCCAACGCTACGCTGAGCGCGCCACTCAGGTCGGCCGCTGGCTCGATCAGATGGATGCACAAGCCGTCCGTGATTGGGCGCATGGTTTGGGGATTGAGACCTTTGTGGGCACTTCGGGTCGTGTTTTCCCGACTGAAATGAAAGCCGCGCCCCTGTTGCGGGCTTGGCTGCACCGACTGCGCCATCCCTCATCGGGGGTGCCGGTCCAGTTCCATATGCGCCATCGCTGGACGGGTTGGCAGGGCGATGCCTTGACTTTTCAGACGCCGCAAGTTCAGCAGTTGACCGTCAAGGCCCGCGCAACGGTGCTGGCTTTGGGTGGTGCCAGTTGGCCGCGATTGGGCTCTGACGGCGCTTGGGTGCCTCGATTGCGTGAAGCCGGCGTACCCATCCATGATTTGAAGCCCGCCAACTGTGGGTTTGATGTGCTGGGAAGACATGGCGAGGGCTGGACCCAACACTTTCAGGGCAAATTTGCTGGACATCCGATCAAATCCGTGGCCATCACGGTGCCATCGTCGCAGGCAGGTCAAGCCCGTTTGGAGCGCAAAGGTGAGTTCGTGGTCACGCAAAGCGGCCTTGAGGGGAGTTTGGTCTATGCCGCTTCGGCCTTGCTGCGCGACGATTTGTTGGCGCACGGGCAGGCTCAGTTGTGCTTGGACTTGTTGCCAGACAAGTCGGCAGATCAGGTGCTTGCGGCTTTGAAATGGCCCCGAGGCAGCCGCAGCCTGTCCAGTCACCTCAAAAGCAGATTGGGTTTAGACGGGGTCAAAATGGGGCTTTTGTACGAGCTGTGCGCGCCTGAAACCCTCTCGGCCCCGGAGAAGCTGGCCGAGTTGATTAAAAATTTGCCTGTGCCGCTCAAAGCGACCCGGCCCATGGACGAGGCGATCAGCACGGCCGGTGGCGTGGCTTTGGAGGGCCTGACCTCAGGTTTGATGCTCCAAAATCTGCCAAGTGTTTACTGCGCTGGCGAGATGTTGGATTGGGAAGCCCCGACGGGTGGTTACCTTTTGACGGCCTGTTTGGCCAGTGGCAAAAGGGCTGCCCAGGCTGTTTTGGAAAATATTTTCAAAAAAAGTTGAGTTCGGTGTATTCCGATTCTTATTCAGCCGCGTTGAGGATGTGTGAGTAACTTCATCCAATGAACGAGGTCGACATGACGCCAGATACTTCCAAGGAATACCAGTGTGCCGTTGAGGAGGCTGCCAATGCCTTCATGAAAGTGATGGCCCTGCGTGGTTTCGCGGTTCGGGATTACCCTCAGAATTTTGTGATCCAGATGGCCCAACAAACCCGTTTGGCCTTTGAATCCAACCGCGTTGGCCCGCATGCGAATGCCGATGCCCTGGTGGCCGAGTTGCTGCGTGCAGCGCCTCAAGCGCCTCGTTTGGTCAGCTCCAACAAGGTCAAGGCTTTGCCGTTCCCCTCGCTGCGTCGCCGCATGGCTTGACCATCCGGAACAAACGTTTGGCCTCTTCGGCTGGATGTGAAACCCAAAAGAAAAGGCGTCCAAGTGGGCGCCTTTTGTCATGGTGCTTGTGAATCACAACTTGCCAGCAAGGTGGACAAAAATGACTCACGACCAGGGTGTAAGTTGACGAGCCTTGACCCCGGCACTGGCTCCACAGTTAGGGCTGCTTGGTTCCCCACCTGACCCGGTTGGCCGCTTCACCATGCGGGAAGGCCCGTCAGGCCTGATTGTAGGCGAGGAGCGGGCGCATTCTGTGCGGTCTTTGACTTTTTCCTTGGTTTGAGCGGTCTTTAAGCTTTCTTCGGGTAGGCCTTCGAATCGCTGTGCGGCCCGATAGAATCGGTTGCATGTCATACCTTGTCCTCGCGCGCAAATACCGCCCACGCAATTTCACCGAAATGGTGGGCCAGGAGCATGTCGTGCAGGCTTTGACCAATGCCTTGGTGCAGCAGCGTTTGCACCATGCTTATCTTTTCACGGGCACTCGCGGGGTGGGCAAAACCACCGTGTCGCGGATTTTGGCCAAGTCCCTCAACTGCCAAGGAGCAGATGGCCAAGGCGGCATCACGGCCGAGCCTTGTGGTGTTTGCCAAGCTTGCCGCGACATCGATGCGGGCCGTTTTGTCGACTACACCGAGCTGGATGCCGCCTCCAACCGTGGCGTGGACGAGGTGCAAAGCTTGCTGGAACAGGCGGTTTACAAACCCGTTCAAGGGCGCTTCAAGGTCTTCATGATCGACGAGGTGCACATGCTCACCAACACCGCGTTCAACGCGATGTTGAAGACTTTGGAAGAGCCGCCCGAGTATTTGAAGTTCGTGTTGGCCACCACCGATCCGCAAAAAGTGCCCGTGACGGTGCTGTCGCGTTGCCTGCAGTTCAATTTGCGCCCCATGGCCCCGGAGACGGTCTTCGAGCACCTGACCCGCGTGCTGGCCACCGAGCAATTGAGTGCCGAGCCACAAGCCTTGCGTTTGTTGGCCCGCGCAGCGCGCGGCTCCATGCGCGATGCCTTGAGCTTGACCGATCAGGCCATTGCATTTGGCAATGGACAGCTGCAAGAAGCGGGCGTGCGGCAGATGCTGGGCAGCGTTGACCGCAGTCACGTCTTGCAATTGATCCGTGCGCTGGCCGAAGGCGATGGCGCAACCGTGGTGGCGCAGGTCAATGCTTTGCGCTTGCAGGGTGTCTCTGCAGCCGCCACGCTTGAAGACATGGCCATGCTCTTGCAGCGCATGGCCGTGATGCAGATGGTGCCTGGCATGGCACAAGACGGCGAAGACCCAGACACCCAGGGCTTGGCCGATTTGGCACAAGCCATGCCGGCAGAAGAAACCCAATTGCTCTACAGCCTGTGCCTGCATGGGCGGACCGAGCTGGGCTTGGCCCCCGATGAGTATGCGGCACTGACCATGGTCTTGTTGCGTTTGCTGGCCTTCAAACCTCCAGCAGGATCGGCTGAAAAAAAAAGTCCGCGAACCAGCCAGCGAGCGCTAGCTGACGTCGCGCCTGCCAAGACCCCTGCAGCCGTTCAGGCGCCTTCGCCTGTCTCCGCGCCTCTTGCCCAACCGATCGCCATTGCACAGCCCGTGGCTGTCACGCCGGTGGCATCTGCACCCAAGGCGATTTCACCCCAACAAGCCGCGTCCGAGCCGCCGCCTTGGGAAGACTTGCCCGACACCCGCGACTACGCCAGCGATGACGCCGCCGACGCTTTCGAAGCCAGTTTGCCGGAGCCTGTGTTGTCTGCGCCGCCTGCGGCCTTGCGTGCTTTGCCTGTGCGCGAGGCATCGGATTCTGCGCGGGTGGATGTGCCCAAGGCGCCCGCTTCAACACCATTGCAGACCACCGCTGAAGGCGATGTGTGGTTTGGCATCGTGCAAGGCTTGCTGGTGCAGGAAGCCATCACCGCGCTGGTGCGTGAGTTGGCATTGCAGTCTCAACTCATGGTCCGCGATGCGGATCAGTGGCTGCTGCGCATCGAACGCGAATCGCTCAACCACCCGGCCAGTCGGGAGCGCTTGCAAAATGCACTGGCAGCCGCAGGCCACGGCAATGTGCGTTTGCAAGTGGAGCAGGGTCCCGTGGCCGATTGCCCTGCCAAACGCATGGCCGTTGCCGCTGCCGCCAAAATGGTGGCCGCACAGGCCTTGATCGAAAACGACCCCATGGTCCAGAGCCTGATGCGCGATTTCGGGGCACGCATTGTGCCCGGCAGTCTTCAGGTGATCTGACCTTTTCTTCAGTTCACACTTCTAGCAAAGGAACCAACATGTTCAACAAAGGACAACTTGCCGGCTTGATGAAACAAGCCCAAGCCATGCAAGACAACTTGAAAAAGGCCCAGGACGAGCTGGCCTTCGTCGAAGTCGAAGGCCAAGCGGGTTCGGGCATGGTCAAGGTCTTGATGACCTGCAAGCACAATGTGCGCCGCGTGACCATCGACCCGAGCTTGTTGGCCGATGACAAGGACATGCTGGAGGACTTGGTGGCCGCCGCATTCAACGATGCCGTGCGCCAAGCTGAAGAGGTGTCCCAGCAAAAAATGGGCAAACTCACCGCCGGGTTGCCGCCAGGCATGAAGCTGCCTTTCTGATGGTTTTGAGCAGCACACGCGCAGATGGCTGATACCCACGCACTTGCCACTTTGGTCCAAGCCCTCAAAGGCTTGCCAGGGGTGGGCATCAAGTCGGCCCAGCGCATGGCTTTTCAGCTTTTGCAAAACGACCGTGCCACTGCGCGTCAATTGGCCGCCGCTTTGCAAAACGCGGTGGACAACGTGCGCCACTGCGCGTGTTGCCACACCTTCACCGAAGCCGAGCTGTGTGACACCTGCCTGGACGACGCACGCGATCGCACGCAGCTGTGTGTGGTCGAGACGCCGGCAGACCAATCGGCCATCGAGCGCACGGGCACTTACCGTGGTTTGTATTTCGTTTTGATGGGCAAACTCAGTCCATTGGACGGGATTGGCCCCCACGACATCGGCTTGTCCAAACTCAAACAACGGGTGAGTGATGGTTGGGTGCGCGAAGTGATTTTGGCCACCAACTTCACGGCCGAAGGTGAGGCCACCGCGCATGTCATTTCGGAAATGATTCGCCAGCAAGGGCTGCAGGTCACTCGCTTGGCGCGTGGCGTGCCAGCGGGCAGTGAACTGGAATACGTCGACTTGGGCACCATCGCCCATGCGCTGGTCGATCGTCGCTGATTTTTGCCTCCCCCCATACTTGCTATCCATTACGTGAAAACCCGCTCGGGATTGATCCCGATGCGGTTTTGACGCGGCACATTTAAGCTTGAGGCATCCAATTTCAGATGTTCAAGTGGAGAGTTTTTTGGCCGGGCTCAAGAGTGATCGACGTTGCTTTGTGTTGGCGTCTTTGGGCGCGCTGACCAGTGGTTTGTCCTCTGCTGCAGAGACTACGCGGTCGTCTGCGCGGGTCACCATTGCTTTGGCGGCTCGTCAAAGTCTTTACCACTTGCCCTTGACCTTGGCCGAGCAGTTGGGTTACTTCAGGCAAGCGGGGCTGACCGTGGAATGGCTGCCCCAAGAAGGGGGCTCCAAGGCCTTGGGATCCGCCTTGAGCGGACAGGCCGATGTGGTGGCCGGTGCGTTTGAGCATCTTTTTGGCTTGCAGCAAAAAGGCGTGAGCTATCAGGGCTTTGTCCAGTTTGGTCGCACGCCCCAAATCGCCTTGGGGGTGTCCACGCGCAAGGGCAGCCATATGCGCTCGGTCATGGAGCTCAAAGGGGCGCTCATTGGCGTTTCTGCGCTGGACTCGGCCACCCATTGGATGGCCTGTCAATGGTTGTTGCAAAACGGCCTTCTGCCCGAGGATGTGAGCTTTGTGGAGGTGGGCACCTCGACAGGTGTTGTGGAGGCCTTGCGCCATGGCACGGTCGATGCTTTGTGCAACCCGGATCCTGTCATGCATTGGCTGGAACAAAAAAATGAGGTGCGCGTTTTGGGTGAGGCGCGATCCTTGGCTGCCACACGAAAGGTGATGACGGGCGATGTACCGGGGGCGTGTTTGTTGGCCCGCAGCGAATTTTTGCAACGTCAACCCGAGATCGCGCAAGCCCTCAGTGATGGAGTTGTCCACGCGCTCAAATGGTTGCAAACAGCAGGCCCTGCAGACATCTTGCGCACCGCTCCCCCGGCCTATTGGCTGGGTGACAGGGCGATTTACCTCGGTGCGTTCGAAAAACTGCGCGAATCTTATGCCACAGACGGCCTGTTCGATGTCGATCCTGTGCTCAATGCTTGGCGAGCTCAGGCCCGCCTGAAGGGGTACGGACCGATGGGGCGCCTTGCGTTGGAACGTTTGTACACCAACGCTTTTGCCAGCAAATCCAAAATCAAATTTGCCGCTTGAGAACGGTCAGCGCTTGACAGCTTTGGGGGCTGGACGCTGCGCCGCAGTGGGCGAAGTTTTCTTGTGAGGCACAGCTTTGGGGCTCAGTCTGGGGGATTGAGATGTGGGCACCAGAACGGCCAAACTTTGACCAGGTTTCAGGTTGAATTGGGGGCCGAGTTTGTTCCATGTGGCCATGCTGGCTGCGCTCACCCCATGCCTTGCCGCCAGGCTGGCCAGGGTGTCACCCTTGCGGGCGGTCACCAAGATGCGGCGCAAAACAATTTCCGGGGCAAAGGCCAGTTGCGCATTGTCCGCCACGCGCTCTGTCACATCGCTGTCCAGTGGGCCTTTGCGGTGCACCAGCAAGGTGGAGCCAGCCTTGACCAGCATGTTGGGCGGTATGCCATTGGCCGCACGCAATTGATCCACCGGCATGTTCACCAAATTGGCCGCTTCATCGACTTTCATGGTGCGGGGCGCTTGCCACGCCGTCCAACTGGCCAATTTTTGATTGGCATGGTTTTGCAGGTTGATTTCAAAGCTGGTGGCATTGTCCCAGGGCAGCAAAACCTGAGGCGTGCCGGCTGCCAAGATGACGGGACGGTTCATCGAGGGGTTGAGGGTTTTGAAATCTTCCACACTGATGCCCGCCAAACGCGCGGCCATGGCCACATCGATGTCACGGTCAATGGACACACTCCTGAAGAAAGGGTGGTTCTGAATCAGCGGCAATTGGGTGTTGAAGGCTTCGGGCTGGGCCACGATGTTCTTGACCGCCTGCAATTTGGGCACGTAGTAGCGTGTCTCATTGGGCATGTTCAGATCGCTGTAATTGGTGGGTTTGCCTTGGGCCTTGTTGCGCGCGATGGCGCGGCCGACACTGCCTTCCCCCCAGTTGTAGGCCGCCAGCGCCAAGTGCCAGTCGCCAAACATGCCGTAGAGTTTTTGCAGATAGTCCAGTGCCGCACGGGTGGATTCCAGCACGTCGCGACGCTCGTCACGAAACAGGTTTTGCTTCAAGTCGAAGTATTTGCCTGTGGCGGGCATGAATTGCCACATGCCGGCTGCTTTGGCCGAAGACACGGCATTCGGGTTGAATGCCGATTCGATGAAGGGCAGCAGTGCCAACTCGGTGGGCATGTTGCGACGCTCCAACTCTTCAACGATGTGAAAGAGGTAGGGGCGCGAACGTTCGGTCATGCGCAAGATGTAATCGGGGCGGCTGGCATACCACTGCTCGCGGTTGCGAACAAACTCGTCGTCCAAGTCAGGCATTGCAAAACCGCGGCGAATCCGCTCCCAAATGTCGGTGGGCGGCGTCAGCCCCAAGCTGCTGCTGGGCTTGAGGGACACGGCTCGGCCATCGTCCAGCGTGACAGCCGAAGGCACTTCGATGGCTGGCTCCCATTTTTTTGCTGAGGCTGAAGGGCCCGGCGGTGTTGGTGCAGGTGGCGTGGCGCAGCCAGCCAGGACCCCGCTCAAGACCAGCCAAGCTGTGAACAAAACAGCTCGGCGAATGGATCGCAAGGATGTGGGGTGGTTCATTGGAATCCGTTTTTCCAGGCCCGCAAAGCGGCAAAGGTGGAGACTTCGTCTTGTGCCTGAGCATCCCGCCCTTGAACTGCCGCGCTGACGGCCGGGCTGCGGCTTCGCAAAAAGGGGTTGATGGCCTGCTCGGTCGAGATGCGAGAGGGCAAGGTGGGCAAACCCTTGAGGCGCAGTTGGGTGCAAGCCTGGTGGTAGGCGGTCAGCGCTGCATTGGCGGGGTCAACGGCCAAAGCGAACTTCAAATTCGACAGGGTGTATTCGTGGGCTGGGCAGACTTGGGTGTCTTCTGGCAACGCGGCCAATCGGTCCAGTGAGTCGAGCATTTGGGCGGGCGTGCCTTCAAACAAGCGACCGCACCCACCAGAAAACAAGGTGTCACCACAAAAAAGAACCGGTGACTGGCCTGGGATTGCCGCCCAAAAGGCGATGTGGCCTGCTGTGTGTCCAGGCACCTCGATCACCTCAAAGCTCAGACCCTGCCAAGGCAGGGTGTCGCCGCCTTGCAGGCCTTCAACCGGCAGGGGCATGACTTCCATGGCGGGGCCATAGACTTTGGCTGCGGTTTGTTCGGTCAACGCCCGCAAGCCGCCCGTGTGGTCCGCGTGGTGGTGCG
The DNA here is from genome assembly GCF_030053395.1 of Limnohabitans lacus. Taxonomy (GTDB): domain Bacteria; phylum Pseudomonadota; class Gammaproteobacteria; order Burkholderiales; family Burkholderiaceae_C; genus Limnohabitans_A; species Limnohabitans_A lacus. The sequence goes on from NZ_JASGBH010000003.1 coordinate 109,357, forward strand.
TGACTAGAATGGTGTCGAGTTGGATGTGGGGGTTTTGGGCAAGCCAAGACATCACCACGGCCGCATCGCCCGGGTCCACCACCAAGGCATGGTGGTCATCGTGCAACAACCAAATGTAGTTGTCTGTGAATGCGGGCAATGGGATGAGTTTCATGGAGTCCCCGATTATAGAAAGCAAGTATTCAGACGCACCGTGGTTGGGCCATTTGGGTCAGCCAGTGGTCGATCGCGTGCTGGCTTGGGAACAAGCGCAAGCGGACACCTTGCTGGCGGATGTGTTTGGCTACCATGCCTTGCAAGTGGGCTGGGATGCTTTGCAAGGCTTGCGCAGCAACCGCATGCCCCATCGCTGGCTGGCACAGCCCGAGTTTGAACCCCAAGCGCTGGAGGCAACCGCCAACCAGGAAGCAGCAGAGCCTGCCCATCTGCATTTTGACAGCCGAGCCTGGCCTTGGCCTGCAGACAGCCTCGACTTGGTGGTTTTGCCCCATGTGCTGGAACGCTCGGCCGATCCCCATGCTTGTTTGCGCGAAGTTGCGAGGGTTTTGATTCCTGAAGGGCAGGTGCTCATCACCGGCTTGAACCCCTTGAGCTTTTGGGGCTGGCAATACGACCATGCGCAGCGCCACCAAAAAGACAAATCGGCCCACTTGATCGGTTACCGCAGGCTGCGTGACTGGCTGCGCCTTTTGGGTTTTGAGGTGCAGGTCAGCCGCTTTGCGGGCTGGACCCCCGCTTTGCGCAGCGAGCGCTGGATGCAGCGGCTCGATGGCCTGGACGCTTGGGGCGAGCGCTGGTGGCCCATCTTGGGTGGGGTGTACCTGATCTTGGCCACCAAAAGAGTGCCGGGAGGCCGCTTGCTCGATGGCCGCCGCTGGCGCACGGTACGATCGCCCGCTGCAACGGCGGTGCCATTGGCCCGCTCAGACTCTCCCATCGGCCCTCAATCGGCCTCGAAAGACATTTCTTGAATCACGTTGTTATCCACACCGATGGCGCCTGCAAAGGAAACCCAGGCCCTGGCGGCTGGGGCGTTCGGCTCCAATCGGGCCAGCATGTGCACGAGCTTTTTGGTGGCGAATTGGGCACCACCAACAACCGCATGGAGCTCACGGCAGTGATCGAAGGGCTCAAGGCCCTCAAGCGCCCTTGCCAGGTCACGCTGTTCTTGGACAGCGAATACGTGCGCAAGGGCATCACGGAATGGATCCACGGTTGGAAAGCCAAGGGTTGGCGCACAGCCTCCAAACAACCGGTCAAAAACGTCGAGCTTTGGCAGGCACTGGATCATGTGGTGTCCAGTGCGGGACACCAAATCGAGTGGCGCTGGGTCAAGGGCCATGCCGGCGATCCTGGCAATGAACGGGCCGATGCCTTGGCCAACAAGGGTGTAGACAAGGCCTTGGGCCGTTGATGGCGCCTCTTGTTAACGCTGTGTAAATCCTGGTTTTGGGCGTTGTTTGCACGCCAAGCCTGTCGTTTTCCCTCGTGAGCCTGGAGGGGCAGACTGTTACATTCGGAAACTGTTTGCGTTTCATTGATGTGGGATTTTTGCAATGGCTTATCAAAAGAAATATGCCCTGATCGCTGTGGTCGGTGTGTGCGTGGCTTCAGGTGCAGCCTGGTGGTTTCAGCGCCCCGCTTCGGTGGATCAACCCACCGTGGCCGCGCCTGCGGGCGGCGGCAGGGCCCCAGCCGTTGAAGTGGCCAAGGTCACGGCCATCACCTTGGTGGACGAAACCCAAGCGGTGGGCAGTTTGCGATCGCGCCAAGGGGTGATGCTGCGCCCTGAGGTGGCCGGCCGCGTCTCTAAGATTTTGTTCAACGACGGCCAGCGCGTGCGCAAAGGCCAGTTGCTGGTGCAGTTTGACGATCAGTTGCAGGCTGCTCAGGTCTCTCAGGCGAAAGCCGAAATGTCGATCGCTGCGGCCAACCACAAACGCAACCAGGAACTGGTGGCTCAGAACTTCATCAGCAAACGCTCGCTGGATGAAAGTGCTGCGGCACTTGAGGTGTCCCAGGCTAAATTGGATCTGGCCACGGCCACCTTGAATCGCTTGAAGATCGTGGCGCCCTTTGACGGCGTCACTGGCTTGCGACAGGTCAACGTGGGCGATTACCTCAAAGACGGCACGGATGTGGTCAACATCGAAGACATCGATGCGGTTTTGGTGGATTTCCGTTTGCCTGAGCGTTTTCAGTCCAAGGTTCGCCCAGGTCAAAAAGCACAGCTGACCGTCGATGCCTTGCCCGGTCGTCCTTTTGCGGCCATTGTGCAAGCGGTGGACCCCCTGATCGATGCCAACGGCCGCTCGGTCGGCGTGCGTGGCTGCGTGGACAACCGCCAGCAACAATTGCGCCCTGGCATGTTTGCCCGGGTCAATGCCGTGTTTGGCTCTCGCCCATCGGCCTTGGTCATTCCAGAAGAAGCCATCGTGCCGCAAGGCGGCCGCACCTTTGTGGTCAAGGTGGTGCCCGGTGACAAGCCCGACACCCTCGTGTCGCAGCGCGTCGCTGTCAAAGTGGGTTTGCGCCAGCCCGGCAAAGTGGAAATTCTGGAAGGCTTGGAGCTGGACGACACCGTGGTGATTGCGGGCCACCAGCGCTTGCAAAAAGATGGCACGGCAGTTCGGGTGGTGGACATGTCCAAACCCGGGGGTGCCAAACCAGGCGCTGCGCCGTCTGGTGCGCCTGCGATAGCTGCCTCGGCGCCTGCTTCATCTGCGCCCGCATCGGCACCTGCAGCATCGACACCCCCAGGCGCAACAGCTGCAGCGGCAGCCATTTCTGCACCTGTTGCACCGGCCAAGACAGCGCCTGCCGCCCAACCTGTGACTGGCCCTAACCCTTGCCTGCGAGGTGCAGATGCAACTCGCTGAGACCTCCATCCGCCGGCCGGTTCTGGCCGTCGTCATGTCGCTGCTGATTTTGCTGATCGGCGCCGTCAGTTTCGACCGCTTGTCGGTGCGCGAGTACCCCAAAATCGATGAGCCCACGGTCACCGTGAGTGTCAAATACCCCGGCGCTTCGGCCGAGGTGATCGAGTCTCAGGTGTCCAAGCCTCTGGAAGACTCGATCGCGGGCATCGATGCGGTCGATGTCATCACCTCCATCAGCCGAGCCGAGCAGTCGCAGATCACGGTGCGTTTTCGCCTGGAAAAAGATGCCGACACGGCGGCCGCCGAAGTGCGTGACCGCACCTCGCGCGTACGCAACCGATTGCCGCAAGCGATCGAAGAGCCGGTGATCGCCAAGGTGGAGGCCGATGCCTTTCCCGTGATTTGGTTGGCGTTTTCGAGCGACACGCTCAGCCCGCTGCAAATCAACGACATGATCAACCGCGTCGTCAAACCGCGCTTGCAAACCGTGACGGGTGTGGCCGATGTGCGCATTTATGGCGAGCGCAAATACGCCATGCGCGTTTGGCTGGAGGCCGAGCGTTTGGCGGGCTTCAAGCTCACCCCGCAAGACGTGGAAGATGCGATTCGCCGCAGCAACTTGGAGTTGCCTGCTGGCCGGATCGAGTCGAGCAACCGTGAATTCACGGTCACCTCGCAAACCGACTTGACCCGTGCCGGTCAATTTGCCGACATCGTGATCAAGACGGTCAATGGCTTTCCAGTCAAGATCCGTGATGTGGCCAAGGTCGAAGAGGCGGCGGCCGATGTCCGCAGCAATGTGCGCTTGGGTGGACAAAATGCTGTGGCTGCTGGTGTGATCCGACAGGCCACGGCCAACCCCTTGGAGCTGTCCAAAGGTGTGCGCGACATGATGCCTCGCCTAGAGGCTGATTTGCCACCCGGCATCACCATCACCGTGGCCAACGACAACTCGGTGTTCATTGACCGGTCCATCAAGAGCGTGTTCCAGACCATTGTGGAAGCGGTGGTGTTGGTGGCCTTGGTGATCTTCGTGTTCTTGCGCACCTTCCGTGCTTCGATCATCCCGATCATCACCATCCCGGTCAGTTTGATCGGCACCTTTGCCATGATGGCTTTGGCGGGTTTCACCATCAACACTTTGACGCTCTTGGCGCTGGTGCTGGCCATTGGCCTGGTGGTGGACGATGCGATCGTGGTGCTGGAAAACATATACCGCCACATCGAAGAAGGGCTTGATCCTTTCTCTGCGGCCATCAAAGGCTCGCGTGAAATCGGTTTTGCCGTGGTGGCTATGACCATGACCTTGGCGGCGGTTTTCGCGCCTTTGGCCTTCACGCCAGGGCGCACCGGCAAATTGTTCACCGAATTTGCGCTGGCCTTGGCCGGGTCGGTGATCGTGTCGGGTTTCGTGGCCTTGACGCTTTCCCCCATGATGAGTTCCAAGCTGCTCAAGCACAACCCCAATCCGGGTTGGTTTGACCGCACCATGGAACGTTTGTTGACCGCCATGTCCAGTGCTTATGAGCGTTTGCTCAGTTGGGTGCTGCGCAAAGCGCGTTGGCTTGTCGTGCTGGTGATGGTGGGCAGTGGTGTGGCGATCGCTGTGGTGTACCCCAGCATGAAGCAGGAATTGGCCCCCTTGGAAGACCGCGGCACCTTGCTGGCCACGGTCACCGCGCCCGATGGTTCCACCCTGGACTACACCGACCGCTACGCCAGAGTGCTCGAGCGCATGGGCGAGGCTTACCCCGAGTTTGACCGCATATTTGCCAACATCGGTAACCCCACGGTGGCCCAAGGCTCCGTGATCTACCGCGCGGTGGATTGGGAGAAGCGCTCGCGCACCACGCTGGAAATTGCCCGCGAATTGGGCCCCAAATTTGGTGGCCTGCCAGGGGTGAACGCCTTTGCCATCACGCCCCCTTCATTGGGTCAAGGTTTCCGTGAGCGCCCGGTGAACTTCGTGATTCAGACCTCGGACAGCTACCAAAACCTGAACGCGGTGACCCGGGAAATCATGGACGAGATCGCCAAAAACCCCGGCATCATCGCCCCCGACGTGGACTTGCGTTTGAACAAGCCTGAATTGCGCATTGAAGTCGATCGCGCCAAAGCGGCCGAGTTGGGCATTGGCGTCGATGCCGTGGCCAAAGCGCTGGAGACCATGCTCGGTGGTCGCGTGGTGACCCGCTACAAGCGGGATGCCGAACAGTACGACGTGATCGTGCAAACCCAAGCCACGGGACGCAACACGCCCGATGATGTGGAGAACATCTACATCCGGGGCCGCAACGAAGCGATGATCCCCTTGTCGGCGCTGGTGAAAATTCGCGAGAGTGTTTCGCCGCGTGAGTTGAACCACTTCGGTCAACGCCGCTCGGTATCGATCACGGCCAACTTGTCGCCCGAATACTCCTTGGGCGAAGCGCTCAAGTTCCTGGATGCCACCGCCGCCAAAGTGCTCAAGCCCGGTTACACCACCGAACTGAATGGCACATCGCGTGAATTCCGCAACTCACAAGGCGCCTTGGTCATCGTGTTCGTGTTGGCCATGTTCTTCATCTTCTTGGTGCTGGCGGCGCAGTTTGAAAGTTTCATCGACCCTTTCATCATCATGCTTTCGGTGCCCTTGTCCATGATCGGCGCTTTGCTGGCGCTCAAGTGGACGGGCGGTTCGCTGAACGTGTATTCGCAAATCGGTCTGATCACCTTGGTCGGGCTGATCACCAAGCACGGCATCTTGATTGTGGAGTTCACCAACCAGCTGCGCGAGCAGGGCGTTGAGACCATGGAGGCCTTGGTCAAAGCCAGTGGCCAGCGTTTGCGCCCCATCTTGATGACCACGGGTGCCATGGTGCTGGGCGCGGTGCCTTTGGCCTTGGCCAAGGGGGCGGGTGCAGAAAGCCGCACGCAAATCGGTTGGGTCATTGTGGGGGGCATGAGCCTCGGGACATTGCTCACCATTTTTGTGGTGCCCACCATGTACTCTCTGCTGGCCCGCAAGAGTGTGCCCGGCCCCAACAAAGCCGTGGCGCACGACGAACCTGCAGGCGCGGCCCACTGATCCGGTGTGCTGTTCCAATGGAAAAGGGGCTGAAGAAATTCAGCCCCTTTTTGCTTTCGGAGTTGGGCGCTTACAGGTGCCCGTCAAACATCATCACGTCGACCTCATCGCCGGCAGCCACATGGCCCTGATCGTGACCCAACACGATCAGCCCATTGGCTTGCACCATGGAGCTGAGCACGCCTGAGCCCTGGTTGCCGGTGATGCTGACCACCAATTGGCCCTCGGCGTTACGGCTCACGGTGCCGCGCTGGTATTCGGTGCGTCCCGGTTTTTTGCGCAAGGCCTCCATGCTGCGCGCTTTGAGCAGCGGCAAAGCCGGCGCTTTCCAGCCCATGAGTTGTTGCAGGGCAGGGCGCACAAAAGCGGCAAAGGTGACCATGACCGCCACCGGGTTGCCGGGCAAACCAAACAACACGGCCGAATGGCCCGCTTCGCTGATGCGGCCCACGGCCATGGGCCGGCCCGGGCGCATGGCGATGCGCCAGAAGGCCACATCACCGAGTTTTTTCATCATGGCTTTGGTGAAGTCGGCCTCCCCCACGCTCACACCACCGCTGGTGATGACGGCATCGGCTTGCTGTGCCGCTTGGCGAAAGGCTTGTTCTAACGCGGCGGGTTCGTCACGCACGACACCCATGTCGATCAGCTCGCAACCCAGCGCCTGCACCATGCCCGCCACGGTGTAGCGGTTGCTGTCATACACAGCGCCTTCGCGGGGCGCTTCGCCCAGGCTCAAGATTTCATCGCCGGTGGAAAAATACGCCACCTTGGGTTGGCGCCAGACGTGAATGGTGGGCAGGCCCAAACTGGCCAAGAGGCCACAGGCCGCCGGGCTCAGGCGGGAGCCCGCGGACAAGGCCACTTGGCCGGCCATCAAGTCTTCACCCAACAAACGGCGGTTGTCGCCCGCTTGCAAGAGGCCCGCAGGCACGAGCACCGCATCGCCCTCGGTTTTGACCAGCTCTTGCGGCGCCACGGTGTTCAGGCCTGCCGGCATGATGGCGCCCGTCATGATGCGCACGCATTCACCCGCCTGCACTTGGCCTTGCCAGGCGGCTCCTGCGAAGGCGGTGCCCACCACCTTCAAAGGCGTGGGCTGATCGGAATGGAGTTCACTGCCGCGAAAAGCATAGCCGTCCATGGCCGAGTTGTCGTGCGGGGGCACGCTGATGGGCGAGACCACGTCTTGCGCCAGGATGCGGCCCAGCGCTTGCATCAAAGGCAGGGTTTCTTGCTGCGCGACCGGTTGGACCAATTCCGCCAGAAAGGCGTTGACGTGGCCCGCAGGCAGGGCTTGTGGGTCATAGCCTTGCAGGCGTTGCGCAATCTCGGCGAGTGAGGAAGGCTGTGTCATGGGCAGTCAGCGGTGCCAGATGGGCACCGCAATTCAAAGGGATTCCAGTTGCAGCAATTCTGGCAAGGTGTTGGCATTGGCAAATGCATGGGGCTCGTCACCATCTTCGTTGAAGGGCACCAAGGCACAGCGGTGCTGACCTGTCCATGCATCGATCTTGCGACCACCGGCGTGGGTGAAGCTCACCAGGCTCTCCAAGAGCGAGACTTTGAGCAGGCAAAACACCGGTTGTGCCCGAACTTGGCCATCGCTTTCAGGCGCTGCGGCCATGGCCAGATCAGCGTCTTGTTCGTCCAGCGCTTGGCAAAGCCGCTCGATCAGGTCCAACGGAAACAGGGGGGAGTCACACGGCACGGTGAGCAACAGCGGCGTTTCGCAACGCTCCAGACCCGTCAGAAAACCGGCCAAGGGGCCTGCAAAACCATCGATGGTGTCGGGCCAGACGGGCACGCCCAGTGACTCGTAGGCGGACAAATTTCGGTTGGCGTTGAGGAGGATCTCCTCTGGCGGGAGGCTTTGCATTTGCAGACGCATCAGGGTTTGCAGGGCCAAAGGCAAGCCGCGAAAGTTCTGCAGGCCCTTGTCGATGCCGCCCATGCGTGAGCCGCGACCGCCGGCCAATATCAGCGCCGTGATGGCAGGAGGGTGTGCGTTCATGGCCATCAGCCTCCGATGTAACTCATTTCCACACGGCGGCCGGGGCCGCTGGCGGTGTCGGGGCCGCGCAGGCTGCGCAACACCGAGTACTGGTCGGTGCGACCTTGCCAAATGGCATCGACCGTGGCCGCCAGGACCTCGTCGGTTTGGCTCGGGTCGCGCAGCAGCTGGCGCAAGTCATAGCCTTGGCTGGCAAACAGGCACAGGTACAAACGGCCTTCGGTCGACAGCCGGGCGCGGTTGCAGTCGCCGCAAAAAGCCTGGGTCACGCTGCTGATCACACCGATTTCGCCCAAGCTGGGGTCGTGCAGGCCTTGCGCATTGGCAAAACCCCAGCGCTCGGCGGTTTCGCCGGGTGCCGAGTGGCCCAGTTGCACCAAAGGCAGTTCGGCGTGGATGCGTTGGACGACCTCTGCACTGGGCAGCACCTCGTCCATGCACCAGCCGTTGGTGGCACCCACGTCCATGTATTCGATGAAGCGCAAGACCACACCGGTGCCCTGAAAGTGCCGAGCCATCGGCAAGATTTCGTGTTCGTTGGTACCGCGTTTGACCACCATGTTGACTTTGATCGGCCCCAGGCCTGCGGCTTTGGCGGCCTCAATGCCTTGGAGCACTTCGTCGACAGGGAAGTCGACATCGTTCATTTTGCGGAAGACGGCGTCATCGAGCCCGTCCAAACTGACGGTCACGCGTTGCAGCCCAGCGTCTTTGAGGCTTTGGGCCTTGCGCGCCAGCAAAGAGCCGTTGGTCGTCAAGGTCAGGTCCAGGGGCTGGCCGTCCGGTGTGCGCAGGGCGGCCAATTGGGCGATCAGGATCTCGATGTTCTTGCGCAGCAAGGGCTCGCCGCCCGTCAAGCGGATTTTGCGCACGCCACGGCCCACAAACACTTTGGCCAATCGGGTGATTTCCTCAAAGCTGAGCAAATGGCTTTGCGGCAGGTAAGCGTAGTCCTTGTCAAAGACTTCCTTGGGCATGCAGTAGCTGCATCGGAAGTTGCAGCGGTCGGTGACGCTGATGCGCAGGTCCGTCAAAGGACGGCGCAGACCATCCAAAGGGGTGGCGCTCAAGGCGTGGCTGGCCACGGTGGGCAAGGGCAAGCTGGGGTGGCGCTGGTCAACCAGCGGAATGACGCGTTCAGACATGGGCTCGATTGTGCCCGAGGCCAGACCCCAAGGGCCCTCGGGCAAGCACCAGCCTTGGCGCCATCACGGTTTTCAGCCGTGCTGAATGGCCACGGTTTTGAGGGTGGTAAAGCCCAGCAGGGCTTCAAAGCCTTTTTCGCGGCCATAGCCCGAGGATTTGACCCCACCAAAAGGCAGCTCTACGCCGCCACCCGCGCCATAGTTGTTGATGAAAACTTGGCCACTGCGCACGCGTTTGGCCATGCGGAACTGGCGTGCGCCATCGCGTGTCCAGATGCCCGCGACCAAGCCAAATTCGGTGGCGTTGGCCAATTGGACGGCATGGTCCTCGTCGGTGAAGGCCATGGCCGCAAGGACGGGTCCAAAAACCTCCTCTTGAGCCAGGCGGTGTTGCACAGGCACATCGCGCAGCAAAGTGGGGGCCTGGTAATAGCCCCCCGCAGGCACGCCGTCGGTGATGCGGCCGTGCGCCACGGTGGCGATGCCATCGGCCGCGGCTTGGTCCAAGAAGCCCTTGACCCGCTCGAGTTGGCTGGCACGGATCAGAGGTCCGAGGTCCAGGTTCATGCTGGCCGAGCCCACTTGCAGGGCACTGAAGGCTTGTCCCAAGCGTTTGAGCAGAGGCTCGTAAATGCCTTGCTGAATCAGCACCCGTGAGCCAGCGCTGCAGGTTTGGCCTGCGTTTTGCACGATGGCGTTGACCACCACCGGAATGGCCGCGTCCAGATCGGCGTCTTCAAAAATGATTTGCGGGCTTTTGCCGCCCAACTCCAAGGTCACAGGGCAATGCCGCTCGGCCGCGACCTGCTGGATCAAGGTGCCCACGCGGGGGCTGCCGGTGAAGCTGATGTGGTCGATGCCCGGGTGACGTGCCAGCGCATCGCCCACTTCGTGGCCGTAGCCGGTGACGATGTTGATGGTGCCAGCAGGAAAGCCCACTTCGGCGGCCAATTGCGCCACGCGGATCAGGCTCAGGCAGGCATCTTCTGCGGGCTTGACCACACAGGCATTGCCCGCCGCCAAAGCACCGCCCACGCTGCGACCAAAGATCTGCATGGGGTAGTTCCAAGGGATCACATGGCCGGTGACGCCATGCGGTTCGCGCCAGGTCATCACGCTGTAGCCGTTTTGGTAGGGCAGGGTCTCACCGTGAAACTTGTCACAGGCGCCGGCATAAAACTCAAAATACCGCGCCAGCGCCACCGCATCGGCCGCTGCTTGCTTGGTGGGTTTGCCGCAGTCGCGTTGCTCCAGGGCGGTCAGCTCAAGCGCGTGTTCGCTCACTTTGCGTGACAGTGCCATCAGCAAACGTCCACGCTCCACGGCCGACAAGCGCCCCCACGGGCCGTTGTAGGCGGCGCGTGCGGCCGTCACGGCTTGGTCAATGTCTGCGGCTTGGCTGCGCGGAATTTGTTCAAACACCTGTCCGTCCGAAGGGTCGATGACGTCCAGTGTTTGCCCATTCAGGGCGGGCGCGGATTGGTTGGCTATGAAGTTCAATGGCATGGGGCCATTGTGCGCCGTGATGCGCACCAGAAAAATCACGCCCGAGACAGCTCGGGCAGCAGCCTTGATTCGGTTGCGTCTGTCGCGCAAGCCCTGTGAAAGTAAAATCGGGGTTAATCCCTAGGATTTCCATTCCCTCAACTTTTCCAACGAGACACCCATGTCCCTGAACAAAGTCACCCCAGGCAGCAAAGTTCCTGAAGCGTTCAACGTGATCATTGAAATCCCGATGAACTCCGATCCCGTGAAGTACGAAGTCGATAAAGATTCTGGTGCTCTGTTTGTGGACCGTTTCATGGGTACGGCCATGCATTACCCCACCAACTACGGTTATGTGCCCCAAACCATTGCAGGCGATGGCGACCCCGTGGACGTGCTGGTGATGACCCCATTCCCGCTGCCACCTGGCGTGGTCGTCCCTTGCCGTGCTTTGGGCATTTTGTTGATGGAAGACGAAGGCGGTATGGACGGCAAGGTGTTGGCTGTGCCGACTGAAAAAATCCTGGCCAGCTATGCCAACATCAAGACCCTGGACGACATCCACGAACTGCAACTCAAGCAAATCGCCCACTTCTTTGAACACTACAAAGACCTTGAAAAAGGCAAGTGGGTCAAGGTCAAAGGCTGGGAAGGCAAAGACGCTGCACACCAGGAAATCCTGGACGGTATCGCCAACTACAACAAGGCTTGATGCCTTCAGGCTCGGGGCGCCAAGCCCTGAGCAGTCCCTAATGCCTGCACGGTTTGCCCTGCAGGCATTTTTGTTTTCAGCCCTTCTTCAGGGGTGAGTGCGCTTGCAATTCGTCCATGTAATGGGACACACCTTGCGATTCACGCGCCAGATAGCGCTCAACCGCGTCTGAAAAGTCTGGGTGCGCCAGCCAATGGGCGCTGTGCGTGGGGGTGGGCAACAGCGCCCGCGCCATTTTGTGCTCGCCTTGTGCGCCCCCTTCAAAACGTTTCACGCCTTGCGCGATGCACCACGCTATGGGCTGGTAATAACAAGCCTCAAAGTGCAGGCAGTCCACCCGCGCCAAGGCCCCCCAATAGCGGCCGTAGGCCACATCGGGCTGGCCCTGTGCGTCCAGTCGCAGGCCGATCAGGCTGATCCCAATCGCTTGTGAACCGTGTTCGGCCACAAAGAGCAGCCAGTTTTCGGGCATCTCTTTTTGCATGGCTTCGAAAAAGCCGGGTTGCAGGTAGGGCGGATTGCCGTGTTCCCAATAGGTCTGCTGGTAGCAACGCACCAGCAAGGCCCAGTCATCGGCTTGCATGTCGGGGCCTCGCACGGCGCGAAACGTCACGCCAGCTTGTTGGACTTTGCGCCGCTCTTGGCGGATTTTTTTGCGCTTTTCCTGGTTCAGGCTGCCCAAGAAGTCATCAAAGTCTCGCCAGCCTTGGTTTTGCCAGTGAAACTGCACCTGGCTGCGCTCGAGCATGCCCGCTTGTTGGCAGGCTTTGAGGTCGTCGTCACTGGCAAACAAAATGTGCAAGGAGGGCAATTCTTGCCCTTCGCACCATTGGCGCAGGGCACTCATCAGGGCTTGCCGCGCATGAGGCGATTCCGCCAGCAAGCGAGAGCCTGGCACAGGCGTGAATGGGCAGGCCACCAAGGCCTTGGGGTAATAAGCCAGGCCGTGGCGTTCGTAAGCATCGGCCCAAGCAAAGTCGAACACGTATTCGCCACGGGAATGGGTTTTCAAATAAACCGCACACGCTGCTGCCAGCGTATCGCCCTTGGCGCTGGCTTGCCACAGGGTGATGACCCTCAAGGTCCAGCCGGTCTCGGGGCAGGCTGAGCCGCTGCGCTGCATGGCCGACAAATAGGCATGGCGCATGAAAGGTGTGGGGGCGTCTTGAATGGCCAGCAAAGCGTCCCAAGCGCAGGCGTCGATGGCATCCAGATCATCGAGCACCCGGATGACATAATTCAAGCTCACTTCTTGCACCTGTATGACTCTCCAAATTTGTGTGGCTCAGCTCAATTTCGTCGTGGGCGACATGCCGGGCAATGCCCGCAAGATCATCGATGCCGCTTCCGAGGCCTATGCTCAAGGCGCCCGCTTGGTGCTCACGCCTGAGCTTTCCATTTGCGGCTATGCCGCCGAAGATTTGCTGCTGCGCCCCGCCTTCATCGATGCCTGTGATGATGCCTTGAAAACAGTGGCCCAGGGGCTGGCTGGGTTAAAAGGCTTGCACGTGGTGGTGGGTCACCCCGAAGGCGGTGGCCTGCGCTCGCGCAGTGTGGCCGTGACGCGTCGCCACAACCGCGCATCGGTGCTGTGCGAAGGTCAGGTGGTCGCCTGCTACGACAAGCGCGAATTGCCCAATTACCAAGTGTTTGATGAGCGGCGTTATTTCACGCCCGGCGATGGCGTGGGGGTGTTCGAGATCGATGGCATTCGCGTGGGCTTGCTCATTTGTGAGGATGCCTGGTTTGATGAGCCCGCCCGACTGGCGCGGGACGCTGGGGCCCAGGTCCTGGCGGTGCTCAATGCCTCGCCCTTTCATGCGGGCAAGAGCGCCGAGCGCGAGCAACGCATGCGCGAGCGCGTGACCGACTGTGGCCTGCCTTTGGTCTACGCCCATTTGGTGGGTGGGCAGGACGAGGTGATTTTTGAAGGCCGCTCTTTCGCTCTGGATGGCGCTGGTCAAGTGGTGGCCAGAGCGGCGGGCTTTCGTGAAGCGAAGATGGTGGTGCAAGCCGATTGGCGCCAGGGCCGTGTGGCCTTGACCGGTGCGGGCCAGTCCGTAGAGGCTTTGCCATCCACAGAGGCCGAACTTTGGGACGCTTTGGTCCTGGGCGTGCGTGACTACTTGGGCAAAAACGGTTTCAAGGGCGCGATTTTGGGTTTGTCCGGCGGCATCGATTCGGCCCTGGTATTGGCCATCGCGGTGGATGCCCTCGGTGCGGACAAGATCCACGCGGTCATGATGCCTTCGCCGTACACAGCAGACATCAGCTGGATCGATTCACGCGACATGGTCAAGCGTCTGGGTGTGCGCTACGACGAGATCGCGATTTCGCCATTGTTTGATGGCTTCAAGCAAGCCTTGTCCAGCCAGTTTGCGGGCTTGAAAGAAGACACGACCGAAGAGAACATTCAGGCCCGCATCCGTGGCACCTTGCTGATGGCCTTGTCCAATAAAACCGGCGCCATTGTGCTGACCACCGGCAACAAAAGCGAAATGGCCACTGGCTACTGCACCCTGTATGGCGACATGGCGGGCGGTTTCGCCGTGATCAAGGACGTGGTCAAAACCCGAGTGTTTGACTTGGCCCGCTGGCGCAATCTGAATGACCCTTACGGCACCGGCAGCCAGCCCATTCCGGAGCGGATCATCACCCGGCCACCGAGCGCCGAGCTGCGACCTGATCAAAAAGACCAGGACAGCTTGCCTGCGTATGAGGTGCTGGACGCAATCATTGAGCGTTACATGGAAAACGATGAGGGCGTTGAAGCTTTGATCGCAGATGGTTTTGAGCGGGCCGATGTGGAAAAGGTCACCCGCCTGATCAAGCTCAACGAGTACAAGCGCCGTCAAGCGCCCGTGGGGATTCGCGTCACCCACCGCAGTTTTGGCAAGGATTGGCGTTATCCTATGACCAATCAATTTCGCGCTTAACTTTTCTCAGAGGATGTTCCCATGAAACAGATCACCGCCGTCATCAAACCATTCAAGCTGGAAGAAGTCCGCGAAGGCCTGGCCGAATGTGGCGTGACCGGTCTCACCGTCACCGAAGTCAAGGGTTTTGGTCGTCAAAAAGGCCACACCGAGTTGTACCGTGGTGCCGAATACGTGGTGGATTTCTTGCCCAAAGTGAAAGTGGAAGTGGTCGTGAAAGACGACGATGTTGATCGTTGCGTGGACGCCATCATCAAGGCCGCTCGCACAGGCAAAATTGGTGACGGCAAGATTTTTGTGACTTCGGTGGAACGCGTGGTGCGTATCCGTACCGGCGAAGAGGACGATACCGCCGTCTGATGGACGCTGACCCGGCTTGGCGATGCGCCACAAACCGGGTCTATTTCTTCAGATCAGTTCTGTCCGAGAAGGAAGACTCAAGCCGGATTGCTCCACCAGCGAAGTCAGCAATGCCGCTGCATCGCTTTGAACGCTGACCAGCTCGTTTTGCCACTGACCCATGAAGTCGTGCCGAACGACTTGGGCGATGAAAGCCGTCAGGCCGTCGTAGTAGCCATGGCAATTGAGGATGCCAATGGGCTTGTCGTGGTAGCCCAGTTGGCGCCAGGTCCACACTTCAAACAACTCTTCGAAGGTGCCGATCCCGCCTGGCAAGGCCAAGAACGCATCGGCCCGCTCGGCCATCATCCGTTTGCGCTCGTGCATGGTGTCCACCACATGCAACTCGGTCAGGCCGTGGTGTGCCCATTCTTTTTCGACCAAGGCGCTGGGGATGATGCCCACCACCTGACCGCCCGCGGCGAGCGTGGCTTGAGCCACGATGCCCATGAGGCCATTGCGACCGCCTCCGTAAACCAACTGGCCGCCATGCGACCCTATCCATTGGCCGACTTGGCGCGCGACTTGGGCAAAGCGCGGATCGTCTCCTGGACGGGAGCCGCAATATACGCAGATGGAAAAATTAGGGGGCGACATGTCTCGGTTCAGCCCACCAAGATGGGCTTGAGCGCGGCGGCCCAAATGCCCAGGCACAAAAGCAGGCTCAGCAAGACGGCGGCGCTGCCCATGTCTTTGGCCCGTTTGGACAGGTCGTGCCATTCGGGCCCGATCCGGTCAATCGCCGACTCCACGCTGGTGTTGAGCAATTCAACAATCATGACCAGCAAAACCGATCCGGCCAAGAGGGCGGTTTCTACCCAGCTTTGTCCCAGCCAAAAGGCCAGGGGGAGCATCACGACGGCCGCCAAGGCTTCTTGTCGAAAGGCGGTTTCGTGCCATCCTGCCTTGAGCCCTTCGATCGAATAGCCGCCCGCATGAAGCACGCGGTTTAGACCTCTTCTTGCTTTTTGTGGGTTGACGGACTCTGGGGGCGTTGGGTTTTCGGACATGGAGAAAAATCTTTATTGGGCGGAAATCAGGCGGGTGCCCGCCCATGCATCATGCCAAAACTGGTCTTGGGGGTGAAAACGACTGAGCAAGGCCCAGACCGCCACCCAACCCAAGGTGATGACGCCCACTTCCAGTGCTGGCAGAGCAAAGGGGTAAGTGATCAGCAGAGGCGGAAAGAACCAAAACCAACTCAGCAAGTACCGCAGAAGGGCTCGGCTTTGGGTGAGCGGCAGCCCTTGCGTGTCCACAGCGCGGATGTGCCAGGTTTTCATGGCCAGGGTTTGGCCACGCGACCAAAACCAGGTGAAGTAAATGCCCAGAATCAAGAAAACAAAGGCTTGCAAGCCTGGACGGTGATCCATGGCATGTCGGGTTTGGCTGAGGGCGCTGAAGAGATAAGCTGAAATGAAAACAACGCCAAACAGCAGCATGCCTTCATAGAGCCAGCAAGCCATTCTTCGTTTCAGGGAGGGGGCGCGCAAATTCGTGGGGACGGCTGTCCCAGAAGCAGACTTCGTCAAGAGGATGAGCCTTCAGTGTTCGACACGGGGCCTGTGGGTGCCGGTAATTCAACCGCTTTGGGGGCCTGTGGCAAGAGGGTCTTGCGGTCCAAAGGCTGAGCGCTGGCGGCAGGACGGGTGATGTCCTTGGCGCTGTCAATGTTGCGTGTGGTTGGCGCGACCAAGCGAACCGCGTCTGCTGGCTTGGAGATGGTGGCGGCACTTTTGGACGGTGCAGGTGTGCCGACGGCGAGCGTGCGTTTGTCTTCAGCGGACAAGGCTTGATAGGCTTCCCATTTAGCTTTTTTGTCCTCTTTGGGCAGACTTTGGACCGTATTGAAGTTGAACCGGGCCTGGTTGCGCTGCTGAGGGCTTAAGGCCACCCAATCGGCCATGCGGGTGTGCATGGTGGCTTGCTCGCTGGCCGGCCATTGAGAGAAATTTTGCGAAATGGCCAGCCATTTGCTTTGCTGCTGCGGCGTCAATTGGCCCCATTGACTGGCCAGAGGTGAGAGCGCCTTTTTTTGTTGTGGTGTCAATTGTTGCCAGCTGCTGGCCGACGACAGGACAGGGGCGCTCGCTGCAGAACTGGTGGGTGATTGCGCAGTGGCCGTGAGCAGCCATGCGCCCAAGAGCATGCCGCAAGCCGCCAAGCGCAGGGCCGCCCAAGACCACGAAAGTCGATGGATCTCAGTCATTTTTGCCACTGTCGCTGAGCCCTTGTTTCAAAAACTTAACAAAACCTGCATCGGCATAGGCATCTGGGGGTAATTCATCGGTCAATAACGCCGAGTCAATGGCGGCCAACTCGTTGGTGCGGTTGTCTTGTTGGATCCACTGGATCGCGCCCAGTCCAATGACCAAGGCCAGCACGGGCAAGGCAGACGCCAAAAAGCTCCAGAGGTTCAGGCCCTCGTCACCGGATCCGGTCAAGGTGCCATTGCTGTTGATCTGGGTGTTTTTGGCAAATCCCAGTTGCACGGCGGGCTTGCGTTGCGCCATGGCCAAATGGCGGGCAACCCGCAAGCGTTCAGAAATGTCGTGGGGCAGGCCAGGCGTGGCCAAGCTCAGTTGGGCGGAAAGTTGTCGTCCCAAGCGGTCCATGTTCATTTCTGCAGCAGTTTTTTGGTTTTTCATGGTCTCAATCCCTGGTTTTCCAAAGTTTGACTCAGCGCCTGAATGGCCCGAGAACAATGGGTTTTGACACTGCCTTCTGAGCAGCCCATCACGGCCGCGGTCTCTGCCACGTCCAACTCCTCCCAATAACGCAGCAGGAAGGCTTCCCGTTGACGAGGAGGCAAGGTCATGATGGCACTTTCGATGTGTTCGAGGGTTTGTACCCTGCCAATCCACTGTTCAGCGCTCTCGGCGCCGGCCTCCTGGCTGTTGGCGCTGACTTCCAGAAGGTCAAAATCCCCGCCACCATCGTCGGAGTCAAAGTCACTCAAATTAGAAAACAGCGCATTTTTGGTTTTTTGCCTGCGAAACCAGTCCAAAACCGTGTTGGACAGAATGCGTTGGAACAACAAGGGCAGTTCGGCCAAGGGCTTGTCTGCGTAGTTGGTGCACAGCTTGATCATGCTGTCCTGGAGAATATCCAAGGCCGCATCTTCATCGCGAACATGGTAGTAGGCGCGTTTAAACGCCTTTTTTTCCACGTTTTTCAGAAAATCTGAAAGTTCTGAGTCGGATGCCAAAATTGTTCAGCCTTCGCACTGACGAGGCCGTTGCCTGTTTGTAATGAAATGATCATGCAGTGCCGCAGCTTGGGCCTTGCATGAAGACGAGGCGATTATGTCACCGGGCGGGTCAGGCTTTGTGCTGATCACCTGCGTTTTTGGAAACCGGCTGTACAAATGCGATAATGCGCGATTGCAATTGAAAAAAAGCAAACGGATCACCGTCCGGCACATTTACAGTTTGGTGCCCATGTCGGTGGTCTCAAGTCCCAAAGCCACTTCAAAAGAGTCGAGCCCAGGGGCACCCAAGGTTTTTCGTTAGAGAAATTCACAAAGGTTGAATATGGACATGAACAAAGCCGAAACGGCAAAGCCCGCGGCCAGCGGACAAGAGCTTCGCGGCGCAGAAATTCTGGTCAAAGCGCTCCAAGCTGAGAACGTGCAATACATCTGGGGCTATCCCGGTGGAGCCGTGCTCCACATCTACGACGCTTTTTACAAACAAGACACGATTCAGCACGTTTTGGTGCGACACGAGCAAGCCGCCGTGCACGCTGCGGACGGCTTTGCCCGCGCCACCGGTGAAGTGGGCGTGGCATTGGTGACTTCGGGTCCTGGCCTGACCAACGCCGTGACCGGCATCGCCACGGCTTACATGGACAGCATCCCCATGGTGATCATCAGCGGCCAGGTGCCGACTGCTGCCATCGGTCTCGATGCCTTCCAAGAGTGTGACACCGTGGGCATCACCCGCCCCATCGTCAAGCACAACTTCTTGGTCAAGGATGCCAAAGACATGGCCGAGACCATGAAAAAGGCTTTCCACATCGCACGCAGCGGTCGTCCCGGTCCTGTGGTGGTGGACATTCCGAAAGACGTTTCATTCAACAAGACCCTTTACACGGGTTACCCCGAGTCTGTTGAGATGCGCTCTTACAACCCCGTGCGCAAAGGTCACGGTGGTCAAATTCGCAAGGCCTTGCAGTTGTTGATGGGGGCCAAGCGTCCTTACATTTACACCGGCGGCGGTGTTTTGCTGAGCAACGCCAGCGCTGAACTGCGTGCTTTGGTGGACATGCTCAACGTGCCGGTCACCAACACCTTGATGGGTCTGGGAGCTTTCCCCGCGACCGACCGCCGGTTTTTGGGCATGCTGGGCATGCACGGCACGCTCGAGGCCAACAACGCCATGCAGAACTGTGATGTTTTGCTGGCCGTGGGCGCCCGGTTTGACGACCGCGTCATCGGCAACCCCAAGCACTTCGCTTCGGTGGACCGCAAGATCATCCACATTGACATTGACCCCTCGAGCATCTCCAAGCGTGTCAAGGTTGATGTGCCCATCGTGGGCGACGTGAAAGACGTCCTGACCGAGCTCATGGGCATGATCCGTGAGTCTGGCCAAAAGCCCGATCCACAGGCCTTGGCCCAGTGGTGGGAAACGGTTGAAGGCTGGCGTAAACGCGATTGCATGAAGTACGACAACAGCAATTCGCAAGTCATCAAGCCCCAAAAAGTCATTGAGACCTTGTGGGACATGACCAAGGATGCAGATGCGTACATCACATCCGATGTGGGGCAGCACCAGATGTGGGCCGCTCAGTATTACAAGTTCAACGAACCACGCCGCTGGATCAACTCTGGTGGTTTGGGCACCATGGGCGTGGGCATTCCCTACGCCATGGGCATCAAACTGGCCAAACCAGACAGCGAAGTGTTCTGCGTCACGGGTGAGGGCTCGGTGCAGATGTGCATCCAGGAACTCTCGACCTGCCTGCAGTACAACACACCCATCAAAGTGGTGGCACTGAACAATGGTTTCTTGGGTATGGTGCGCCAGTGGCAGGAGATTGATTACTCCGGTCGTTACAGCCACAGCTACATGGACGCCTTGCCCAATTTCGTCAAATTGGCAGAGGCTTACGGTCACGTCGGCATCTTGGTTGAAAAACCGGAAGATGTAGAGCCCGCCTTGCGCGAAGCTCGCAGACTCAAGGACCGCACGGTTTTCTTGGACATCCGCACGGACCCGACTGAAAACGTGTTCCCGATGGTGCAGGCCGGCAAGGGCATCACCGAGATGCTTTTGGGCGTGGAGGACCTGTAATCATGAAACACATCATCGCTGTACTGATTGAAAACGAAGCGGGCGCTTTGTCCCGCGTGGTGGGCTTGTTCTCGGCGCGTGGCTACAACATCGAGTCTCTGACCGTGGCCCCCACCGAAGACCCGAGCCTGTCGCGCATGACCATCCAGACCGCAGGGTCGGACGACGTGATCGAGCAAATCACCAAGCACCTGAACCGCCTGATCGAGGTGGTGAAGGTGGTTGACCTGACCGAAGGCGCTTACACCGAGCGCGAGTTGATGCTCGTGAAGGTGCGTGCCGTGGGCAAGGAACGCGAAGAAATGAAACGCATGGCCGACATCTTCCGCGGCCGCGTGATCGACGTCACCGACAAGAGCTACACCATTGAGCTGACCGGTGACCAGACCAAGAACGACGCCTTTTTGGAGGCGATCGACCGCAGTGCCATTTTGGAGACCGTGCGCACGGGTGCATGCGGTATCGGGCGCGGCGAGCGCATCCTGCGCGTCTAAACCCACTCACTGACCTGTTTATTCCTAAGGAGAACCCCCATGAAAGTTTTTTACGACAAAGACTGTGATCTGTCCCTGATCAAAGGCAAAACCGTCGCCATCATTGGCTACGGCTCGCAAGGTCACGCACACGCCCAGAACCTGAACGAAAGCGGCGTGAAAGTCGTCGTCGGTCTGCGCAAAGGTGGCGCATCGTGGGACAAAGTGGCCAAAGCTGGCCTCACCGTCATGGAAGTCAACGACGCTGTCAAAGCCGCTGACGTGGTCATGATCTTGTTGCCTGACGAGAACATCCCTGAGGTCTACCAAAACAACGTAGCTCCCAACATGAAGCAAGGCGCCACCTTGGCTTTTGCTCACGGCTTCAACGTGCATTACAACCAGGTCGTGCCCCGCGCTGATTTGGACGTGATCATGGTTGCCCCCAAGGGCCCAGGCCACACCGTGCGCTCGGAATACCTCAAAGGCGGCGGCGTGCCCTCTTTGATCGCTGTGTACCAGGACAAGTCCGGCAAAGCCCGTGACCTGGCCCTGTCCTACGCCATGGCCAACGGTGGCGGCAAAGGCGGCATCATCGAGACCAACTTCAAAGAAGAAACCGAAACCGACTTGTTCGGCGAGCAAGCCGTTCTGTGCGGCGGCGCGGTGGAACTGGTGAAGATGGGCTTCGAGACATTGACCGAAGCTGGCTACGCCCCTGAAATGGCTTACTTCGAGTGCTTGCACGAACTCAAGTTGATCGTTGACCTCATGTACGAAGGCGGTATCGCCAACATGAACTACTCCATCTCCAACAACGCGGAGTATGGTGAGTACGTGACCGGCACCGAAGTCATCAACGAGAAGTCGCGCGAAGCCATGCGCAACGCCTTGAAGCGCATCCAGACTGGTGAATACGCCAAGATGTTCATCTTGGAAGGCCGCACCAACTACCCCAGCATGACGGCTCGCCGTCGCTTGAACGCCGAGCACTCGATCGAGCAAGTCGGCGCTCAACTGCGCGCCATGATGCCTTGGATTGCCAAGAACAAGCTGGTTGACCAAACCCGCAACTGATTTGCCCTGGGCAAAACTGAAAAAGGCCACTGCGGTGGCCTTTTTTCATGGCTGGCAGACTCGCTTAAACTGAGGGCTTGGGGCAAAACGCCACTCGCATCAGGACAGGAATGGATGATGAACAACGATATCGATAAATCCGAAGATGCCGACACCGCGGCGGCATCGCGCAAGCCATCCAAGGGCATCTACATGTTGCCCAACATGATCACCTTGGCCGCACTGTTTGGCGGTTTTTACGCCATCGTTATGGCCATGAATGGCCGTTTTGATTTGGCCACTGTGGGCATTTTGTGCGCCATGGTGCTCGACAGTCTGGACGGTCGCGTGGCCCGCATGACCAATACGCAAAGCGCGTTTGGCGAGCAAATGGATTCCCTTTCCGATATGGTTTCCTTTGGTGCGGCCCCCGCGCTGATTGCCTACGTCTGGGGCCTCAAGGGTTTGGGGCGTTGGGGTTGGATTGCGGCGTTTGTTTACTGCGCTTGCGCCGCGCTTCGCCTGGCGCGGTTCAACGTCAACACGGCAGTGGTGGACAAGCGTTATTTCCAAGGTCTCCCTTCACCTGCGGCAGCTGCTTTGGTGACGGGTTTCATCTGGATCATGATGGAAAACGCCATTGATCCGCAAAGCGTGGCTTGGTGGATGTTCGCTGTGGCACTTTTCTCCGGCCTGACCATGGTGACCAACGTGCCGTTTTACAGCTTCAAAGACATGCACATGAAGAAGACAGTGCCCTTCGTCTCACTGGTTTTGGTGGCGCTGGGGATTGCGGTGGTCAACATTGATCCGCCCACGGTGCTGTTTGCAATTTTTGTGGGTTATGGCCTCAGTGGCTACGCCATCTACATCTGGCGCAAAGCCAAAGGCCAGCCGACCAGCATGATCAGCACCTCGACCGACGAGCCCGAAGAGCGGGGCCTTCATCAGTGATGTCATGCCCATGACAGGTGGCTGATTTTTCTGTGCTAAAGTGAACCCATGAACAAATCTTTGCTGGCACTACTGCTAACGCCTCACGGGCGGGATGTGTAGCGCACGCGAACATTGTCCTCAAAGGCCCGTATGCCATCCGCAACGGGCCTTTTGCATTGGTGCATGGAATTGCGGGTTTTGACCAGGAGCGAATATGTCTGACAAATTGATCATTTTTGACACCACCTTGCGCGATGGCGAGCAGTCGCCCGGCGCCTCCATGACCCGCGACGAAAAGTTGCGCATCGCCCGTCAACTGGAACGCCTGCGCGTGGATGTCATCGAAGCCGGTTTTGCAGCCAGCTCCAACGGCGACTTCGAAGCCGTGCAAACCATCGCCAACGCGATCAAAGACTCGACCATTTGTTCTTTGTCGCGCGCCAACGACCGCGACATCGCTCGCGCGGCCGAAGCCCTCAAAGGCGCCAACAGTGGCCGCATTCACACCTTCATCGCCACGTCGCCTTTGCACATGGAAAAGAAGCTGCGCATGACGCCCGACCAGGTGTTTGAGCAAGCCAAGCAATCGGTGCGTTTTGCCCGCAATTTGGTGGGGGACATCGAGTTCAGCCCCGAAGACGGTTACCGCAGTGACATGGATTTCCTGTGCCGCGTGCTCGAAGCCGTGATCGCGGAGGGTGCCACCACCATCAACGTGCCCGACACCGTGGGCTATGCCGTGCCTGAGTTGTACGGCAATTTCATCAAAACCTTGCGTGAGCGCATCCCCAACTCTGACAAAGCCATTTGGTCGGTGCATTGCCACAACGATTTGGGCATGGCGGTGGCCAACTCTTTGGCTGGCGTGAAGATCGGTGGAGCCCGCCAAGTGGAGTGCACCATCAACGGGCTGGGTGAACGCGCAGGCAACTGCTCACTCGAAGAGGTGGTCATGGCGGTCAAAACCCGCCGCGATTATTTTGGTCTGGACGTGGGCATTGATGCCAGCCACATCGTGGCAGCCAGCCGCATGGTCAGTCAGACCACCGGTTTTGTGGTCCAGCCCAACAAGGCGGTGGTGGGGGCCAATGCCTTTGCGCATGCATCCGGCATTCACCAAGACGGCGTGCTCAAGGCACGCGACACCTACGAAATCATGCGTGCCGAAGATGTGGGCTGGACGACCAACAAGATCGTGTTGGGCAAACTCAGCGGGCGCAATGCCTTCAAGCAGCGCTTGCAGGATTTGGGCGTCGTTCTGGAAAGCGAAACCGAAATCAACAACGCCTTCGCCAAATTCAAGGAATTGGCCGACCGCAAGAGTGAAATTTTTGACGAAGACATCTTGGCCCTGGTGAGCGATGAAAGCGTCACCGCCGAGAAAGAGCAGTTTGGCTTTGTCTCCATGTCCCAGCACAGCGAAACCGGCGAACGCCCTCAGGCGTCGGTGGTCTTCACCGTGGCTGGCAAAGAAATGCATGGTCAATCCGACGGCAACGGCCCGGTCGATGCTTCCCTTAAAGCCATCGAGGCCATCGTCAAAAGCGGTGCCGAAATGGTGCTGTATTCGGTCAATGCCATCAGCGGGTCGACCGAAAGCCAGGGTGAAGTGACGGTGCGTTTGCAAAACAGCGGCCGGGTCGTCAACGGGGTGGGCTCGGACCCCGACATTGTGGTGGCTTCAGCCAAAGCGTATCTGAGCGCGCTCAACAAACTGCAAAGCAAGGCCGACAGGGTGGCCGCACAAGGTTGAAATGAAACCTTAGGGAGTACTATTCAACTTTACAAAAGTCACGCAAGTTATTGTTCTTGCGTGACTTTTTTTATTTGATTAAACTCTGAGGTAATATTCAATGTGAATGCTGTTAAAACCATTGCAATGCGCCTGATCCCCACTGTTTTTTCCTCCTTCTCCAGCCACTCAACACCACGAATTGTTGTGATGTTGAGCGCAGGCTTGTTGAGCGTTTTGTTGAGCGCGCCAGCTTTGGCCAACGCATCAGCTCAACCGACAAAATCCAAACCAGTGACTGCCAGTGCGCCCAAGCAGGCCAAAGTCGCCAAAAAAGCAACGGTCAGCTCGGCCAACGCCAAACGTTTTGCCCCTGCACGCTCGGTCGCCGCAGCACCCATGCGGGCGTCTTTTGGTCAAAAGGCGGGCTTGCATGCCACTTCTGACCCCTTGGATTTGCGCTCCAGCGTGGCCTTGGTGATTGACCAAGACACGCGTGAAGTTTTGCTGCGCAAGAACGACCAAGCCGTCTTGCCTATCGCGTCTTTGACCAAGTTGATGACCGGCCTGGTCATTTCTGAGGCCCAATTGCCCATGTCGGAGATGATCACCATTACCCAGGACGATGTGGACACCGAAAAAGGCAGTTCTTCCCGTTTGGCGGTGGGCAGCGTCCTTAGCCGAGGTGATCTCCTGCATTTGGCCCTCATGTCGAGTGAAAACCGTGCTTCCCATGCATTGGGCCGAACATTTCCTGGCGGTCTGGATGTTTTTGTCTCTCGCATGAACGCTCGCGCCAAGGCCTTGGGCATGAAAGACACGCGTTACGTCGAGCCCACAGGCTTGTCGAGCAACAACCAGTCCAGCGCCCATGACCTGGCCACGCTGGTAGGTGCCGCCTACAAAGAACCAGTTTTGCGTGAGCTGTCCACCTCGCCTGGCCGTGAAATTGCCGTGGGTCACCGCACCTTGCAATACAACAACACCAACCGTTTGGTCAAAAGTCCGCAGTGGGACATCGGTTTGCAAAAAACAGGCTTCATCAACGAAGCCGGTCAGTGCTTGGTCATGCAAGCCCAAGTGTCAGGCCGCAAGCTGATCATGGTGTTCCTGGATTCAGCAGGCAAACTCAGCCGTATTGCCGATGCTGAGCGTGTGCGCCGTTGGGTGGAAAAATCGCCTTCTTTGTCTGGCTCCAAGCACCTGGCGCTGACCGATCAGTTGCCCAGCTGATCGCGCATCTCCCACAAAAAAAGGCCTCTTGCGAGGCCTTTTTTTGTGGGAGAGGGTTTAACGTCCCTCGCTGTAGCCCAGTGTGGCCGAGATCTCTCGGGCGGCCGTTTGCAGTTTGGGCAGCCACCCTTCATCCAAGCGGTCCGCTGGGGCCGAGATTGACAAGCCTGCCAGCAATTTGCCTTGGTCGTCGTAGATGCCCGCAGCGATGCAGCGCACGCCCAGTTCCAGCTCTTCGTTGTCGCGGGCAATGCCGTACTGCTTGACGCGGGACAGCTCGCGCTCGAGGACTTGCAACTGGGTGATGCTGTTGCGGGTTTGGCCCGACAGGCCGGTGCGTGTGGCGTAAGAGCGCACCCGCAGCGGGTCATCGGCGGCCAAAAACAATTTGCCCACCGACGTCAAATGCAAAGGCGCACGGCCACCGATCGCGCGCACCACCTGCATGCCAGATCGCTCGCTGTAGGCCCGTTCGATGTAGACGATCTCGTCGCCTTGTCGCATGCTCAAGTTGACCGGTTGCTGGATCAGCTTGTGCAACTCTCGCATGGGCGCCAAGGCCGCATCGCGCACGTTCAGGCGTCCTTTGACCAAGTTGCCCAACTCCAGCAGGCGCATGCCCAATCGGTAACTGCCGGCTTCGGGCCGGTCTACAAAACGGCCCGTGGCCAAGTCGTTCAAGATCCGGTGCGCTGTGGAGGGGTGCAAACCGGTTTTCTCGCTGATCTCTTTGAGTGAGATGGCCTCCTCGCGTGAGGCGAGCACATCGATCAGCGAGAACATGCGTTCAATCACCTGGATCGTGGGGGTAGGAGCGAGGGTTTGTTCTTTTTTCATGGGGCTTGCCAAGTCCGACTGATTTTATACTGTGAAAAGCCAAGGTGGTCATTCCAGAGCTTGCCAATGTCCCTCAGAGCGAATGTCGCAGGGCAAAAAGCGCGATTTGTAGTTCATCTTCGGACTGCTGTTGATCCAGTAGCCCAAATAAACATAGGGCAGGGCCAATTGGCGGGCTTGTTCGATTTGCCACAACACGCCATAGGTGCCGTAACTGGCCTTGTCTTCAGGCTCATAAAAGGTGTACACGGCGGACAAGCCTTGGTTGAGCACATCCACAATGCTGATCATTTTCAAAGCCCCGAGTCCATCGGCTGCGGGGGGCTCCCTGAATTCAACGATGCGTGAATTCACACGGCTTTGCAGCAGAAACTGGCTGTACTGGTCCACGCTGTCTTGGTCCATGCCGCCGCCCACATGGCGTGCCGTTTGGTAGCGCAAATACAAAGCGTAGTGCTCAGGGTCAAACTGCAGATCCAGCACCCGTGTCTGCAGATGTTGATGCTGCTTGAATGCGCGGCGTTGGCTGCGATCGGGTTGGAACTCTCGTACCCGCACACGCAGGGGCAGGCAGGCTTGGCAACCATCGCAATAGGGGCGGTAGGTGAACATGCCACTGCGGCGAAAGCCTTGATCCACCAGCTCGGAATACACCTCGTTTTGGATCAGGTGGCTGGGCGTGGCCACCTGCGAGCGTGCCAAACGCTGCGGTAAATAGCTGCATTCGTAGGGCGCCGTTGCATAAAACTGCAAGGCCTGCAAGGGGAGGTCGTTCAGGTGCGTCAATCCGGTGTGTCCAAGGCCATCAACGCGTCCCAGTATAGAGATTGATGGGCCCAGTCGATGTCACTGTGCTGACGCTGCGCCTGAAGGTTTTGCACAAACGCTGCGCGGGTGATCTCGTGGGCACCCATCGAAGCCAGATGGCGCGTGTTTTGTTGGCAATCGATCAAGGGCACACCGTGCTGCAGGCATGCGCTGACCAAGGCAGCCAGGGCCAGCTTGGACCCGTCTGTGATGGTGGTGAACATCGACTCGCCAAACACCGCATGGCCCAAGGCCACGAAATACAGGCCGGCCACCAGCTGCCCATCGACCCAGACCTCTGCACTGTGCGCATGGCCCAGGCGGTGCAGGCTTTTATAGGCCGCGATCATCTCGGGCACGATCCAGGTGCCGTTTTGCCCTCGGCGCGGTGCCTGGGCGCAGCGCTGCATTACCTGGGCAAAGTCTCGGTCAAAGCACAACTCAAAACCGGGGTTGATCAAATGGCGTTTGAGGCTTTGGCGCAAGGACCGGTGGAAACGAAATTGCTGCACAGGCAGCACCATGCGCGGGTCCGGGCTCCACCACAACACCGGTTGGCCCGGACTGAACCACGGAAAAATCCCCTGCCCATAGGCTTCGATCAAGCGGCCCGCGGTGAGGTCTTGCCCTGCGGCCAACAAGCCCGGCGCAGACGAATCGTGACCCCAGGCTTGCGACGCCGGCGGCAAGGGCTCGCCTTCTTGTATCCAGGGCAGTTCGGGTTCGGAGCGTTGGGGCATGTGCTGATTACACAATAAATGGCGGTGCTGACCGCCTCTGTGTGCCGACATCGTTGGTTTTTCGGTTTATGCTGAGACCGTTACTTTGGGCAATGCCGAACCGTTTTGCCAAGAAGCTTTTCGGCCATTGGAGCGATGATTGAAACCTGACTTTCCCCAGTCTTGGCTGCGCCCTGAATGGCCAGCTCCCGCGAACGTTCAGGCCGTGATGACCGACCGTCATGGCGGCGTGTCCGAGCGCCCCTACGACCGCATGAATTTGGGCGACCATGTAGGCGATCAAGCGCATGCGGTCCAACACAACCGCGCGCTATTGCAAACGGCGCTGAACCGCCGCCCCGTTTTTTTGCAACAAGTGCACGGCATCCACAATGTGGCGCTGCACGCGGACACACCGGATGGCACAGCCGCCGATGCGTGCATCTCTACAAGTCCAGCGGTGGCCTGCACCATCATGGTGGCCGATTGTTTGCCTGTCTTGCTGTGTGATGCCACAGGCCAGTGGGTGGCCGCAGCCCACGCGGGTTGGCGCGGTTTGGCGGGGCAGGGCGGGGTGGGGGTGCTCGAACAATTGTTGACATCGCTGCCAGGCGCTCTCGCAGACGAATTTGCAGTTGCCTCCTTGGTGCGCGGCGACATCCTGGCATGGTTGGGCCCTTGCATTGGGCCGCAGGCTTTTGAAGTCGGGCCGGAAGTGCGCCACGCTTTTTGTGAAGCTGACCCCCAAGCCGAGGCGTTTTTTGCCCCTCAAGCTGGCGGTCAATACCTGGCTGACTTGGCGGGCTTGGCGCGGCTGCGTTTGAACCGTTGGGGGATCACTCAGATTTTTGGCAATGACAGCCAAGCGTCATGGTGCACTGTCAGCCAGGCATCAAGGTTCTTTTCGCACCGCCGAGACCGTCGCGTCCTCGGTCAATCCGGCCGCATGGCCGCTTGCATCTGGTTGGACCGGTGATGGTGCAGATGCCGATGGCATCTCGGCGGCTTCTTGGCGGCGGATTTCTTTGCGGCGCAAAGGCGTGCCGGCCAGATACACCACCAGCGACATGGGCAGCACGCCATAAAGCACAAAAGTGATGATGGCCCCCAAGACAGTTCCTTGGGTACTAAAGGCTTCGGCCAATGCCATGAGCAAGGTCACGTACAGCCAAGCGATGACGATCAAATACATTTTGTTGTGGCCTTGTAATTTAGGAGACATCAAATTGACAGATACTGACTCCAGCAGAAATCAATAAATGCAGTCAATCAGGAGACATGGATGAGCGCTTCTTCCCCCGAATTTTGGACCCAAATGTCCGAAGGGTTCCAGCAGAACCTCACCAAAAGCTGGGGCCAGGCCATGCAGCACTTTCAAACCATGGATCTGGGCGGGCTCCAAGCCAAGCCCGAGGCCGCAGCACCCGCCCTCAAATTCTCGCCTGAAAAGCTCCAGGCGCTGCAAGGCCAGTACTTCAAAGACGCATCTGAGTTGTGGAATCAAAGCCTGCACAACAGCTTGCAAGTCAAAGACCGCCGTTTTTCTGGCGATGCCTGGGCATCCAACCCGGTGGCCGCCTTCAACGCCGCCACCTATTTGCTCAATGCCCGCACCCTGATGGGCCTGGCCGATGCGGTGGACGCGGATGACAAAACCCGCAACCGTGTGCGCTTTGCGATCGAGCAGTGGGTGGCCGCTGCCGCGCCCAGCAACTTCTTGGCTTTCAATGCCGAAGCCCAAAAGAAAGCCGTCGAAACCAAGGGTGAGAGCATTGCCAAAGGCGTGCAAAACCTGATGCACGACATGCAGCAAGGCCATGTGTCCATGACGGACGAAAGCCTGTTCGAGGTGGGCAAGAACGTGGCCACCACCGAAGGGGCTGTGGTCTTTGAAAACGCGTTTTTCCAACTGATCGAATACAAACCGCTGACCGCCAAGGTCTATGAAAAGCCGTTTTTGTTGATCCCGCCTTGCATCAACAAGTTTTACATCTTGGACCTGCAGCCTGAAAACTCACTGATCCGCTATGCGGTGAGCCAAGGCCACCGCACGTTTGTGGTCAGCTGGCGCAACCCCGACGAGTCCATGCAGGACAAGACCTGGGACGACTACATCGAGCAAGCCGCGATCAAAGCCATCAGCACAGTGCAAGAGATCACCGGGGCCCCCAAGATCAATGCCCTGGGTTTTTGTGTCGGCGGCACGATCTTGTCGACCGCGCTGGCCGTGCTGGATGCCCGAGGCGAAAAGCCCGTGGCCAGTGCCACCTTCCTCACCACCTTGATCAACTTCACCGACACCGGCATCTTGGACGTGTTCATCGACGAGAACTTCGTCAAGTTCCGCGAGATGCAAATGGGCCAAGGTGGTTTGCTCAAAGGTCAGGACTTGGCCTCCACTTTCAGCTTTTTGCGCCCCAACGACCTGGTCTGGAACTATGTGGTGGGCAATTACCTCAAGGGCGAAACCCCACCGCCTTTTGACTTGCTCTACTGGAACAGCGACTCGACCAATTTGCCCGGTCCCTTTTACGCCTGGTATCTGCGCAACACGTATTTGGAAAACAACCTGGTCAAACCGCGCAAGGTCACCGTGTGCGGCGAGAGTATTGATTTGGGCCAAGTCGACATGCCTGTTTACATCTACGGCTCGCGCGAAGACCACATCGTGCCGATTGGCGGTGCCTATGCCAGCACCCAAGTGCTGCCGGGCAAAAAGCGTTTCGTCATGGGCGCCTCGGGCCACATTGCCGGTGTGATCAACCCGCCTGCCGCCAAAAAACGCAGCCACTGGCTCAGCGAAGGCAGCAAATTCCCAGCCGACGTGAACGACTGGATCGCGGCTGCCAAAGAGCAGCCTGGCAGCTGGTGGACCGATTGGTCCGATTGGCTCAAAAGCCATGCTGGCAAGCAAATTGCATCGCCTAAAACCTATGGCAAGGGCAGCAAGTTCAAAGCCATCGAGGCGGCACCAGGCCGCTATGTGAAGGCCAAGGCCTGATTGATTTTTTATTGGAGACAAAAATGGAAGACATCGTCATCGTTTCAGCCGCCCGCACCGCCGTCGGCAAGTTTGGTGGTTCACTGGCCAAGACGCCCGCCACCGAGTTGGGCAGCATCGTCATCAAAGGCCTGCTCGAGCGCAGCGGCTTGCCCGTTGATGCCATCGGTGAAGTCATCATGGGCCAGGTGCTGGCCGCAGGTGTGGGCCAAAACCCTGCCCGCCAAGCCATGATGAAGGCCGGTGTGGCCAAGGAAACCCCCGCTTTGACCATCAACGCCGTGTGCGGCTCGGGCCTGAAGGCCGTGATGTTGGCTGCACAAGCCGTGGCCTGGGGCGACAGCGAGATCGTGATCGCCGGTGGTCAGGAAAACATGAGCGCCAGCCCCCATGTCTTGAATGGCAGCCGAGACGGCCAGCGCATGGGCGACTGGAAGATGACCGACACCATGATCGTGGACGGCCTGTGGGACGTGTACAACCAGTACCACATGGGCATCACCGCCGAAAACGTGGCCAAGGCCCACGGCATCACCCGCGACATGCAAGACGCCCTGGCGCTGGGCAGCCAGCAAAAAGCCTCTGCCGCACAAGACGCGGGCAAGTTCAAGGACGAGATCGTGGACGTGCTGATCCCCCAGCGCAAAGGCGATCCGCTGGTGTTCAACACCGACGAATTCATCAACAAGAAAACCAGCGCCGAAGCTTTGGCCGGTCTGCGCCCCGCCTTTGACAAGACCGGCAGCGTGACCGCTGGCAACGCCTCGGGCATCAACGATGGCGCCGCTGCCGTGATGGTCATGAGCGCCAAGAAAGCGGCCGCTTTGGGTCTCAAGCCTCTGGCACGCATTGCAGCCTTTGGCACCAGCGGCCTGGATCCGGCCACCATGGGCATGGGCCCGGTGCCCGCTTCGCAAAAAGCTTTGGCTCGCGCCGGCTGGAAAGCCCAAGACGTGGACCTGTTCGAATTGAACGAAGCCTTTGCCGCGCAAGCTTGCGCCGTGAATCAGGCGCTGGACATCGATCCCGCCAAGGTCAACGTC
This sequence comes from Limnohabitans lacus, assembly GCF_030053395.1. GTDB lineage: Bacteria > Pseudomonadota > Gammaproteobacteria > Burkholderiales > Burkholderiaceae_C > Limnohabitans_A > Limnohabitans_A lacus. Next base: position 141,128 of record NZ_JASGBH010000003.1, read on the forward strand.
AACGGCGGTGCGATCGCCATCGGTCATCCGATTGGTGCATCCGGTTGCCGCATTTTGGTGACCTTGCTGCACGAAATGCAGCGCACACAGGCCAAGAAAGGTCTGGCCGCTTTGTGCATCGGCGGTGGCATGGGCGTGTCCTTGGCCATCGAACGCGTTTAAAAACCTGCGCCGCATTGGCCGCATCGAGGGGCACATCGCCCAGCTGTATAAGGGCAGCCCATCGGTGCATTCAGTGCGGACTTCATTGATCCCACAACACTCATCTTCAGGAGACAAACATGAGTCAAAAAGTAGCTTACGTCACAGGTGGCATGGGCGGCATCGGAACCGCCATCTGCCAACGCCTTCACAAAGAGGGTTTCAAAGTCATCGCCGGTTGCGGCCCAACCCGTGACTTCAACAAATGGCTCGACGAGCAAAAAGTGCTGGGCTACACCTTCTACGCGTCCGTGGGCAACGTAGGCGATTGGGATTCCACCGTCGAAGCTTTCAGCAAAGCCAAGGCCGAACACGGCCCGATCGATGTGTTGGTGAACAACGCTGGCATCACCAAGGACCGCATGTTCTTGAAGATGAGCCGCGAAGACTGGGACGCGGTGATGAACACCAACCTGGACTCCATGTTCAATGTGACCAAACAAGTCGTGCCCGACATGGTCGAACGTGGCTGGGGCCGCATCATCAACATCTCGTCGGTCAACGGTGAAAAAGGCCAAGCCGGTCAAACCAACTACTCGGCCGCCAAAGCCGGTATGCACGGTTTTTCGATGGCCTTGGCGCAAGAAATGGCCACCAAAGGCGTGACCGTGAACACCGTCTCGCCTGGCTACATCGGCACCGACATGGTCAACGCCATCCGTCCTGACGTGCTGGAAAAAATCGTGGCTACCGTGCCCGTCAAGCGTTTGGGCAAGCCCAGCGAGATCGCTTCCATCATCGCCTGGCTGGCCAGCGAAGAGGGCGGTTACGCCACCGGCGCTGACTTCTCGGTCAACGGTGGTTTGCACATGGGCTAATTCCACTCGGATGTCCTGACTCCAACCCCGCTTCGGCGGGGTTTGTCTTTGGGGCTTGGGACAGTGTCAGTGACTGGGATAATCTCACCCATGTCTGAAGTTTCTCCGCCGCAACCCCGGTTCAATCCTTGGCGCCTGTCCGTGGCCCCGATGATGGATTGGACCGATCGCCATTGCCGTTTTTTCCACCGCCTGCTGACGCGGCACACTTTGCTGTACACCGAGATGGTGACCACGGGCGCTTTGCGTCACGGCAGTGTGCAACGGCATTTGCGCTTCAACGCCGAAGAGCACCCTGTGGCCCTGCAACTGGGCGGCAGCGATGCGGCCGATCTGGCCTATGCGGCCAAGCTGGGCCAAGAATGGGGCTATGACGAGATCAACCTCAACTGCGGTTGCCCTTCAGACCGCGTGCAGCGCGGGGCTTTTGGCGCTTGCCTGATGAACGAGCCGCGCACCGTGGCCGATGGTGTCAAGGCCATGCTCGATGTGGTGGATGTGCCTGTCACCGTTAAACACCGCATCGGCATCGACAAGATCGAGAGTTACGACTTTGTGCGTGACTTTGTGGGCACCGTGAGTGAGGCAGGCTGCAAGGTGTTCATCGTCCATGCTCGCAATGCCTGGCTCGATGGTTTGAGCCCGAAAGAAAACCGCGAAATCCCGCCGCTGCGTTACGAGCTGGCTTATCAGCTCAAAAAAGACTTTCCGGGGTTGTTGATCGCCGTGAACGGCGGCATCAAAACCAACACCGAAATCGCGGCGCATTTGCAGCACGCCGATGGGGTGATGATCGGGCGTGAAGCCTATTACAACCCTTGGTTGCTGAGCACCTGGGATGCCGAGTTTTATGGCGACACGCATGAGGTCCCCAGCCGCGAAGCGGTGGAGGAGACCATGGTGGCCTACATGGAGCGCGCCTTTGCCGAAGACGGTTGTCCTTGGTACGCCATCGCCCGCCACATGCTGGGCCTTTACCACGGCCAGCGGGGTGGTCGCTACTGGCGTCAGGTCTGGAGCAACCACAAGCTCAAGCCCTTGCCACCGCGAGAGGTTTGGCAGCAAGCGCGTGAGGCCTTGGCCCGAGGCGCGGCGGTGAGCGACTGAAATAGGACGCCGTGTACGGTCGGCACTTCAGCGCCGACGATACCGGCTTTGGAGCAGGCTTCTAGTCGGGGCTGCAGCCACCGAGCTGCGGACTGATGTTGGGTCTGTAGCAGCCGACCTGCGCACACGCTGTGAAGTAGGAGCCAGCCCGGCTGGCGATGAGCCCTTGCGCGGGCTCAGGTTCGGGAAGCTTTATTGCGCCGCTTGCAATCCGCTCATGAAGTGGTCCGACATGCGCTCGGCGGCCACTTCGGGCTGGTGGTCGGCCAGAGCCTGAACGATCGCGCGGTGTTCGGCCAAAGACTGCTCGATGCGGCCCTCTTTGAACAGCGAGCTGTGGCGGTTGAGCTTCATCACCTTGCGCAGATCGGCCACCATCTGGTCGCGCCAGCGGTTGTCGGCGATCTCCAGCAGCAGCATGTGGAAGGCTTCGTTGATCTCAAAAAAGCGATCGCGGTCGCCTGTGGCGTTTTCCAAGTCTTTTTGCAGCTTTTGGATCTGGTCCATTTGGGCGTCGCTGGCGCGGGTGGCCACCACACGGGCAGCGTCTGACTCCAGCAGCGCCAGCAGGTGGTACACGTCGCGCAGGTCTTTTTCGCTGACTTCGGTCACATAAGCGCCGCGCCGCACCTTCATGGTGACCAAGCCTTCGGCTGCCAGCACCTTCAGGGCCTCGCGCAAAGGCGTGCGGCTGATGCCCAAAGCCTCGGCAATGCGCAGCTCGTCTATCCAGCTGCCCGGCTCCAGCTCGCGGGCAAAGATGCGCTGCCTCAGCAGTTCGGCAACTTCTTCATACAGGGCGCGAGGGGCGAGGGACAAGGCGGACATGGACAAATGGAGGTCAGATTCTGGCTTTGGATTGTAAGCCGGTTAAAATATTCTGCATCAATAATTATGAATCACGAAGCTTGTAAGGGCTTTTGCAGCATCAGGCTGCCAAAATCAGTGCAAGTTATTTTTGTCTCGAAAGTGGTGAGCCATGTCGTCCCAATCCTTTGAATTCAACGCCTCCAACCTGGAAGCCTGGCAAAAAGCAGCGACCAAATCTGCCCCCGGTGGCGATGTGTCGGCCCTGAACTGGAAGACGCCTGACGGCATCATCGTCAAGCCGCTCTACACCGCCGAAGACACGGCCAACTTGCCCTACGCCAACACGCTGCCGGGCTTTGAGCCTTTCTTGCGCGGCCCACAAGCGACCATGTATTCGGTGCGCCCCTGGACAATCCGCCAGTACGCCGGTTTCTCGACTGCCGAGGAATCCAACGCCTTCTACCGCAAGGCGCTGGCCGCTGGCGGTCAAGGTGTGTCGGTGGCATTCGACTTGGCCACCCACCGCGGCTACGACTCCGACCACCCCCGTGTCGAGGGCGATGTGGGCAAGGCCGGTGTCGCGATCGACTCGGTCGAAGACATGAAGATTTTGTTCAACGAAATCCCGCTCGACAAAGTCAGCGTCTCCATGACCATGAACGGCGCGGTGCTGCCCGTGCTGGCCGGTTATGTGGTGGCCGCTGAAGAGCAGGGCGTGAGCCAGGACAAACTCTCCGGAACGATTCAGAACGACATTCTGAAAGAGTTCATGGTGCGCAACACCTACATCTACCCGCCCGAGCCGTCGATGAAGATCATTGGCGACATCATCGAGTACACGGCCAAGAACATGCCCAAGTTCAACTCGATCTCGATCTCGGGTTACCACATGCAAGAAGCCGGTGCCAACCAGGCGCTGGAGATGGCCTTCACCTTGGCCGACGGCAAGGAATACGTGAAGACCGCCATTGCCAAGGGCATGGACGTGGACGATTTCGCGGGCCGCCTGTCCTTCTTCTGGGCGGTGGGCATGAACTTCTACTTGGAAATCGCCAAGATGCGCGCAGCCCGTTTGCTGTGGTGCCGCATCATGAAGGGTTTCGACGCCAAGAACCCCAAGAGCCTCATGCTGCGCACGCACAGCCAGACCTCTGGCTGGTCGCTCACCGAGCAAGACCCCTACAACAACGTGGTGCGCACCACCATTGAGGCCATGGCGGCCGTCTTTGGCGGTACCCAGTCGCTGCACACCAATTCGCTGGACGAAGCGATTGCGCTGCCCACCGAATTCAGCTCGCGCATTGCCCGCAACACCCAGTTGATCATCCAGGAAGAAACCCACATCACCAACGTGATCGACCCCTGGGCCGGTTCTTACATGATGGAGAGCCTGACGCAAGAGATGGCCGACAAGGCCTGGGCCATCATCGAAGAAGTCGAAGCCATGGGCGGCATGACCAAGGCCGTGGACAGCGGCTGGGCCAAGCTCAAGATCGAAGCCGCCGCCGCTGAAAAGCAAGCCCGCATCGACTCCGGCAAAGACGTCATCGTGGGCGTGAACAAGTACAAGCTGGCCAAAGAAGACCTGGTGGACACCTTGTCGATCGACAACGTCAAGGTGCGCGACGGCCAGATCGAACGCCTCAAAGCCATCCGCGCCAGCCGCGACAGCGCTGCGGTGCAAGCCGCATTGGACGCTTTGACCGCCTCGGCCGAATCCGGCCAGGGCAACTTGCTGGACCTGTCGATCAAAGCCATCCGCCTGCGCGCCACCGTGGGTGAAGTGTCCGATGCGCTGGAAAAAGCCTATGGCCGCCACCGCGCCGACACCCAAAAGGTGACCGGCGTGTATGCCGCTGCCTACGACTCTGCCGAAGGCTGGGAACAACTGCAAAAAGAAATCGCTGGTTTTGCCGACCAGCACGGCCGTCGCCCCCGCGTGATGATCGCCAAGCTGGGCCAAGACGGCCACGACCGTGGCGCCAAAGTGGTCGCCACCGCCTATGCCGACCTGGGCTTTGACGTGGACATGGGCCCCTTGTTCCAGACCCCCGAAGAGTGCGCTCGCCAAGCCATCGAAAACGACGTGCACGCCGTGGGCGTGTCCACACTCGCCGCCGGTCACAAAACACTGGTGCCCGCCATCATCGCCGAGCTGAAAAAGCAAGGTGCGGACGACATCATCGTGTTTGTGGGCGGCGTGATCCCGCGCCAAGACTACGAGATGCTGTACGACGCTGGCGTCAAGGGCATCTACGGCCCCGGCACCCCGATTCCGGCCAGCGCCAAGGACGTGCTGGAGCAGATCAAGAAGGCCGTGGCCTGAGCGGTCGCAGCGGAACGCCAGCGTGACGCCTGATCAGTTGTTGCAAGGTTTGCTGCATGGCACTGCGCCGGTGCAGCGCCGAGCCATGGCCAAATCGATCACGTTGCTCGAGTCCACCCGCGCTGACCACCGCGCCTTGGCCGACGAGCTGCTCACGGCCATGCTGCCGCACACGGGCCAGTCGTTTCGCTTAGGCATCAGCGGTGTGCCCGGTGTGGGCAAGTCCACTTTCATCGAGGCCTTGGGCCTGTATTTGATTGGCCAAGGCCACCGCGTGGCGGTGCTCGCGGTCGATCCGTCCAGCACCGTGTCGGGCGGCTCCATCTTGGGCGACAAGACCCGCATGGAGCATTTGAGTGTGCATCCGCAGGCCTACATCCGCCCTAGCCCCAGCAGCGGAACACTGGGCGGCGTGGCCGAGAAAACCCGCGAGTCCATGCTGGTGTGCGAGGCCGCTGGTTACGACGTGGTGATCGTTGAGACCGTGGGCGTGGGCCAGAGCGAAACCGCCGTGGCCAATATGAGCGACATGTTTGTGCTCTTGCAACTGCCCAATGCAGGCGACGATTTGCAGGCCATCAAAAAAGGCGTGATGGAAATCGCCGATCTGGTGGTCATCAACAAGGCCGACATCGATGCCATCGCCGCCACCCGTGCGCAGCTGCAAATCACCAGCGCCCTGCAATTGTTGGGCATGCACGCGTCTTCTGGCCACATGCACGGCGACGACAGCGTCTGGCACCCCAAGGTCGTTCAAATCAGTGCCTTGCTGAACCAAGGCGTGGACACCTTCTGGGCCGCGGTGAGCGAATTCAAAGCGATACAAAACAAGAACGGCCGCTTTGGCATCCGTCGCCAACAGCAAGCCTTGTCGTGGATGTGGGAGCGCATCGACGCCGGCCTGAAACAAAACTTCCGAGCGCAGCTGCGTGTGCAAAGCCTGCTGCCCCAACTGAGTCAACAAGTCGGAGCGGGCCAGCTGGCCGCATCGACTGCTGCCCGTCAACTGCTCAGCGCTTACCAAGCGCAGAGTTAACCTGAATCTTCCTGGAGAAAAGAGAGAGCAACCATGCAAGACATCATCGAACAACTGGAACAAAAGCGCGCTGCGGCCCGCTTGGGTGGCGGGCAAAAGCGCATTGACGCGCAGCACGCCAAAGGCAAGCTCACGGCCCGTGAGCGCATCGAAGTCTTGCTGGACGAGGGCACCTTCGAAGAGTGGGACATGTTCGTGGAACACCGTTGCACCGACTTCGGTATGGCTGACAACAAGATCCCCGGCGACGGCGTGGTCACCGGCTACGGCATGATCAACGGCCGCTTGGTGTTTGTGTACAGCCAAGACTTCACCGTCTACGGCGGCGCTTTGTCCGAAACCCATGCCGAGAAAATCTGCAAGGTCATGGACCAGGCCATGAAGGTCGGCGCCCCCGTGATCGGCCTGAACGACTCGGGCGGTGCCCGCATTCAAGAAGGCGTGGCCTCGCTCGGCGGTTATGCCGAGGTGTTTCAGCGCAACGTGATGGCCAGCGGTGTGGTGCCCCAGATCAGCATGATCATGGGCCCTTCGGCCGGTGGTGCGGTGTATTCGCCAGCCCTGACCGACTTCATCTTCATGGTGAAAGACACGTCCTACATGTTCGTGACCGGCCCTGACGTGGTCAAAACCGTGACCCACGAAGAAGTGACCGCCGAAGAACTGGGCGGCGCCGTGACCCACACCACCAAGAGCGGTGTGGCCGACATGGCCTTTGAAAACGATGTGGAAGCGCTGCTGATGCTGCGCCGCCTCTACAACTACCTGCCTCTGAACAACAAGGAAAAAGCCCCTGTTCGCAAGAGCGGTGACCCGACCGACCGCATGGACATGAGCCTGGACACCTTGGTGCCCGAGAACCCCAACAAGGCTTATGACATGAAGGAACTCATCCTCAAGACGGTGGATGACGGTGACTTCTTCGAGCTGCAGCCCGACTACGCCAAGAACATCTTGATCGGTTTTGCCCGTGTGGACGGCCAGACCGTCGGCATCGTGGCCAACCAGCCTTTGGTGCTGGCCGGCTGCCTCGACATCAAGAGTTCCATCAAGGCCGCGCGTTTTGTGCGTTTTTGCGATGCGTTCAACATCCCCGTCATCACCTTCGTGGACGTGCCCGGCTTCATGCCCGGGACCTCGCAAGAATACGGCGGCATCATCAAGCACGGCGCCAAGCTCTTGTATGCATACGCCGAGTGCACCGTGCCCAAAATCACCGTCATCACCCGCAAGGCCTACGGCGGCGCGTACGACGTGATGGCCTCCAAGCACCTGCGCGGTGACGTGAACTTCTCTTGGCCCAATGCCGAAATCGCGGTGATGGGTGCCAAGGGCGCGGTGGAGATCATCTTCCGCGAAGACAAGGGCGACCCTGAAAAGCTGGCCGCCAAAGAAGCCGAATACAAAGCCCGCTTTGCCAACCCCTTTGTGGCCGGTGCCCGTGGCTTCATTGACGACGTCATCCAGCCCCACGAAACCCGCAAGCGCATTGCCCGCTCGCTGGTCATGCTCAAAGACAAGAAGATTGAAAACCCATGGCGCAAGCACGGGAACATTCCACTGTGATTGCCAAGGAGAAGAACAAGATGTTTACCAAAATCCTGATTGCCAACCGCGGCGAAATCGCCTGCCGTGTCATCGCCACCGCCCACAAAATGGGCATCCAAACCGTGGCTGTTTACTCCGAAGCCGACAAAGAAGCACGCCACGTGCAGCTGGCCGACGAAGCTGTGTTGCTCGGCCCCGCGCCTTCGCGTGAGTCTTATCTGGTGGCTGACAAGATCATCGCGGCCGCCAAGGCCACCGGTGCGCAAGCCATTCACCCTGGCTACGGTTTCTTGAGCGAGAACACCGAGTTCGCCAAGCGCTGCGAAGACGAAGGCATCGCCTTCATCGGTCCACGCCACTTCTCCATCGCGGCGATGGGCGACAAGATCGCATCGAAGAAATTGGCCAACGAAGCCAAGGTCAACACCATCCCTGGTTACAACGACGCCATCGACACCGCTGAGCAAGCGGTCGAGATCGCCAAGGGCATTGGCTACCCCGTCATGATCAAGGCTTCGGCCGGTGGCGGTGGCAAAGGCCTGCGCGTGGCCTTCAACGACAAGGAAGCTTTCGAAGGCTTCACCTCTTGCCGCAACGAAGCGCGCAACAGCTTTGGCGACGACCGCGTCTTCATCGAAAAATACGTGCTCGAGCCCCGCCACATCGAGATCCAGATCTTGGGCGACAGCCACGGCAACGTGGTGTACCTGAACGAGCGCGAGTGCTCGATCCAGCGCCGTCACCAAAAAGTGATCGAAGAAGCGCCATCGCCTTTCATCTCTGAGGCCACCCGCAAAGCCATGGGCGAGCAAGCCGTGGCCTTGGCCAAAGCGGTGCAATACCAATCGGCCGGCACGGTCGAGTTCGTGGTCGGCAAAGACCAGGACTTCTACTTCCTCGAGATGAACACCCGCTTGCAGGTGGAACACCCTGTGACCGAAGCCATCACCGGCTTGGACTTGGTGGAGCAGATGATCCGCGTGGCTGCAGGCGAGAAGCTCTCGTTCACACAAGCCGACGTCAAGCGCGACGGCTGGGCCATCGAGTGCCGCATCAACGCCGAAGACCCCTTCCGCAATTTCCTGCCCTCCACCGGTCGTTTGGTGCGTTTTCAGACGCCCAAGCAAACCATGTTCCAAGGCAACACCGCCGACCTGCAAGGCGTGCGTGTGGACACTGGCGTGCAAGACGGCGGCGAGATCCCGATGTTCTACGACTCGATGATCGCCAAGCTCATCGTGCACGGCAAAGACCGCAACGAAGCGATCGCCAAAATGCGTGAAGCCTTGAACGGCTTTGTCATCCGTGGCATCAGCTCCAATATCCCATTCCAAGCCGCTTTGCTGGCCCACCCCAAGTTTGTGTCTGGCCAGTTCAACACCGGCTTCATCGCTGAGCACTACGCCCACGGTTTCCGTGCCGAAGACGTGCCCCACGACGACCACGACTTTTTGGCCGCATTGGCCGCCTTCGTGCGCCGCAAGTCGCGTGAACGTGCGGCCGGCCTGAGCGGTCAGCTGCCAGGCTATGACGTCAAGGTCGGCCAGGATTACGCCGTGGTCGAGTTGGGCCAAGGCGGCAACAACCGCTATGTGCCAGTGCATGTGGCCGAGTTGGCCGGCAAGCATGGCGAAGCCCAGATCACCGTCGCAGGCAAAACCTACGCGATCCAAAGCAACTCCCGCTTGAACGACATCCGCATCGAAGGCACCTGCAATGGTCAGCCTTTCACGGCCCAGGTCGAGCGCGGCACTTTGAAGAACCCCTTGGCTTTGCAAGTGCAGCACAACGGCACCCGCATCGAAGCGCTGGTCATGTCGCCCCGCATGGCCGAGCTGCACAAGCTCATGCCTTTCAAGGCACCTCCAGACCTGAGCCGCTTTGTGCTCTCGCCCATGCCTGGCCTGTTGGTCGAGGTGTCGGTGCAACCAGGCCAGAAGGTTCAAGCCGGTGAGCGCGTGGCCGTGATCGAAGCCATGAAGATGGAAAACGTGCTGTTCGCTGCTGCAGACGGCGTGGTCAAGAAAGTGGTCGCTGCCAAAGGTGAATCGCTCACGGTGGACCAGATGATCGTGGAGTTCGAATAAATGACTCGTCCCTTCAAGGTCTTGGGCGTTCAGCAAATCGCCATTGGCGGACCTGACAAGGCCCGCCTGCAAAAACTCTGGGTCGACATGTTTGGCCTGGAAGTGACCGGCACCTTCAAAAGCGAACGCGAGAACGTGGACGAAGACATCTGCGCCATCGGCACTGGCCCCTTCAAGGTCGAGGTCGATTTGATGCAGCCGCTGGACCCCGAGAAAAAGCCTGCCGTGCACACCACGCCGCTGAACCACATCGGCTTGTGGATCGATGATCTGCCGGTTGCCGTCGACTGGCTCACAGCGCAAGGCGTGCGCTTTGCGCCAGGCGGCATCCGCAAGGGTGCGGCCGGTTTTGACATCACGTTTTTGCACCCCAAGGCGAACGAAGAGTTCCCCATCGGTGGCGAAGGCGTGTTGATCGAGTTGGTGCAGGCGCCTGCTGAAGTGGTCAAGGCCTTTGCGGCTTTGGCGGCCAACGCGCATTGATCTTTGTCGGACCTGAAGGTCCGACCTGCAGGGTCTGAAGCCACCGACCTGCCCATGCCCATGACTGGGTCCTCGTAGGTCGGCGCTTGAGCTCCGATATTTCTGTCAAAAAGCCCGTCAGGCTCCTGCTTGGCGGGCTTTTGCTTTGGCCAATGCCGCTTCGATGATGGCGCGTTTGCGGTCCACCTCGGGGGCGTATGCTGTGCCGTGGGTGTGCGCTGCCAAATCGGCCAGTTTGTGCTCGGCTTTGGCTTGCAGCTGCTGTTGATGCGCCTGCTCTTCGCGCACCAGGCGTTTTTGGCGCGATTCATACCGCTGGCGTGCGGTGCCCGCTTGTTCGGCTGACCAAGCTGCCCAGCCGGTTTGCTGGCCCGTCACGTTGTCGAGTTGGATGCAATCGACAGGGCACACCGGGATGCACAACTCGCAGCCGGTGCACCAGGGCTCGATCACGGTGTGCATGAGTTTGTTGGCCCCCAAAATGGCGTCGGTGGGGCAGGCCTTGATGCACAAGGTGCAGCCGATGCACCAGGCCTCGTCGATGATGGCAATTTGGCGTGGACCTTCAACCCCGTGCTCTGGGTTCAGGGGCAGGGCGGCTTGGCCGGTCAGCGCCGCCAAACGTTCGATGCCAGCTTGGCCGCCTGGCGGGCATTGGTTGATGGCCGCTTCTCCACGGGCCATGGCCATTGCGTAGCTGGCGCAGTCGGGGTAGCCACAGCGCGTGCACTGCGTTTGCGGCAGTGCATCGTTCAGGCATTGAAAAAGCGCCTGGGTCTCAGGCGCTGTTTCTGGCAAAGCGGGCATGGGCCTCAGGCTTTTTTCTGGGCTTGAACCCAGGTGGTTTTGACGGGCGCACTGGCCTTGGCTGCAGGCTTTGCCTGTGCCTTGGCTTGCGCAGGCGCTGCTTTTTTCGCTACGGGCTTGACCGCCGCTTTGGCTGTGGACTGCGTAACCACTTTGGCGGGCGCCTTCACGGGCTTGGCAACGGCCTTGGCTTTGACGGGCGCTGTCTTGGCCGTTGCGGCTTTAACCGATGCAGCCTTGGCAGGCGCGGCAGCGGACAAGGACGCTTTGGCCCCGGGGGCTGCATGGCTTTGGATGAACTGCACCACTTGCGGGTACACAATCTTGCGCCAGCGGCTGCCGCTGAAAATGCCGTAGTGGCCTGCGCCGGGCACTTCCAGGTGCAGGCGGTCTTTGTCCGACACGCCGGTGCACATGTCTTGTGCCGCGCGGGTTTGACCCGAACCAGAGATGTCGTCCAACTCGCCTTCCACGGTCATCAAGGCGGTGCCTTTGATGTCTTGTGGGCGCACACGTTCGACTTTGCCGTCCACACCCTTGACGTCCCAGGTGCCGTTGACCAGCTTGAAGTCCTGGAACACGGTCTGAATGGTCTCCAGGTAGTAATCGGCATCCATGTCGAGCACCGCGTTGTACTCGTCGTAAAACTTGCGGTGGGCTTCGGCGCTGGCGTCGTCACCCTTGATCAGGTCTTTGAAGTAATCGTAGTGGCTGTTGGCATGGCGGTCGGGGTTCATCGCCACAAAGCCGGTGTATTGCAAGAAGCCGGGGTACACGCGGCGACCGGCGCCAGGGAAGTTCGCTGGCACGCGGTAGATCACGTTGTTCTCGAACCACTCAAAGCTCTTGTTGGTGGCCAAGTTGTTCACCGAGGTGGGCGACTTGCGTGCATCGATCGGGCCGCCCATCATGGTCATGGTCAGCGGGGTCTTTTCGCCACGGCTGGCCATCAGCGACACAGCGGCCATCACCGGCACGGTGGGCTGGCAAACGCTCACGATGTGGCAGTTGCCATAGATGGACTGCAGGTGGCGGATGAATTCCTGCACGTAGTTGATGTAGTCGTCCAGGTGGAATTCACCTTCGGACATGGGCACCAAGCGGGCATTCTTCCAGTCGGTGATGTAGACCTTGTGGTCCTGCAACATGGTCTTGACGGTGTCGCGCAGCAAGGTGGCGTAGTGGCCCGACAGCGGCGCCACGATCAGCACAGCAGGCTGAGCCTTGAGCTGGGTCAGGGTGGCCGGGTCGTCCGAGAAACGCTTGAAGCGGCGCAGCTCGCAAAAGGGCTTGTCGATCTCGATGCGCTCGTGGATGGCCACGTCGGTGTTGTTGACCTTGACGGTTTGGATGCCGAATTCGGGTTTCTCGTAGTCTTTGCCCAGGCGGTGCATCAGGGCATACGCGGCAGAGACGCGTTGCGCCAATGGGGTCTGCGAAATGGGGCTCAGCGGGTTGCTGTAGAGCTTGGCTGCGGCCTGCGCGAGATCGGAAAAAGGTTCCATGATCGAGCGCTGTGTTTCGAAGATCTGGTAAAGCATGTGGCGATTTCCCTGGTGACGTGACCAAATATGGTGCGGTGCAGCAATGCTACAGGACTTGGCTCGAAAATTTTCGAGAGTTGACCCTAATCACGTGTCATGTGAGAGACCCCATGAAAAAACCGCCACGAGGGCGGTTTTTGGGGTGGTTTTGACGGTTTTTAAACCACTTTGGCAATAGCCTGGCAAACGTAGTCGATGTTCTTGCTGTTCAGGGCGGCCACGCACATCCGGCCGGTGTCGGTGCCGTACACGCCAAACTCGCTGCGCAGGCGCACCATTTGGTCTTTGGTCAGGCCCGAGTAGCTGAACATGCCGATTTGGCTGGTGATGAAGCCCATGTCTTGCTGCACACCTGCGGCCTTGAGGCCGTCGACCAGTTTTTGGCGCATGGCTTTGATGCGCACACGCATTTCGGCCAATTCGCTTTCCCACTGGGCGCGCAGCTCGGGGTTGTTCAACACGGCTGCCACCACAGCGCCGCCGTGGATAGGTGGGTTGGAGTAGTTGGTGCGGATCGCGATTTTCAGTTGCGACAACACGCGGGCCGCTTCTTCCTTGTCAGAGGCCACCACCGACAGGGCGCCCACGCGCTCGCCGTACAGGCTGAAGCTCTTGGAAAAAGACGTGGACACGAAGATGTTCAGGCCCGCAGCCACGAACTTGCCGATCACGGCGCCGTCTTCGGCAATGCCGTGGCCAAAGCCTTGGTAAGCCATGTCCAGGAAAGCCGTCAGGCCCTTGGCCTTGACGACGGCAATGACCTGGTCCCACTGCGCGTCGGTGATGTCGTAGCCGGTGGGGTTGTGGCAGCAGGCGTGCAACACCACGATGGTGCCTGCAGCGGCGGCGTTCAGGCTGGCCAGCATGCCTTCGAAGTTCACGCCGCGCTTGGCCGCGTCGTAGTAGGCGTAGCTCTCGACTTCAAAACCGGCGTTTACAAAAATCGCGCGGTGGTTCTCCCAGCTGGGGTCGGAGATCATCACCTTGGCGTTGGGGCTGACTTTCTTCAGGAAGTCGGCGCCGATTTTCAGGCCGCCGGTGCCGCCGATGGCTTGCACGGTGGAGACGCGGCCCGACTTGACCACGTCGGAGTCGGCGCCAAACACCAAGGCCTTGACGGCGTTGTCGTAGGCCACGATGCCGTCAATCGGCAGGTAACCACGGGCCGAAGGGGTGGCCATCATGGTTTTTTCGGCGGCTTGCACGCACTGCAGCAGGGGCAGTTTGCCGTTGTCGTCGAAATACACACCCACGCCCAGGTTGACCTTGTTGGGGTTGGTGTCGGCGTTGTATTGCTCGTTCAGACCCAGGATCGGGTCGCGGGGGGCCATTTCGACGGCAGAAAACAGAGACATGAAAAGTCCTCGGAATTGTTCAGTGGTGGCGGGAATCCCGATCCTCGGTTAGGCTTTCGGGTTGTCCCTGATTTTAACGGCCTGCACGGCCCCTCCGATGACCGAGCTCACTGAAGTTTCCACCGAACCCGCCGCCGGCCTGTTTGTCCACTACCCAGACTCGCCGTTCGAGCTGTTCCAGCCCTACCCACCGGCGGGCGATCAGCCCACGGCCATTGCCCAGCTGGTCGAAGGTGTGCACGACGGTGAAGTGTTCCAGACCCTGTTGGGTGTGACCGGCTCGGGCAAGACCTTCACCATGGCCAATGTGATCGCGCAGCTGGGCCGCCCGGCCATCGTGTTTGCGCCCAACAAGACGTTGGCGGCGCAGCTGTACAGCGAGTTCCGCGAGTTCTTCCCCAAGAACGCGGTCGAGTATTTCGTCAGCTACTACGACTACTACCAGCCCGAGGCCTACGTGCCCCAGCGCGATTTGTTCATCGAGAAAGACTCTGCGATCAACGAGCACATCGAGCAAATGCGCCTGTCGTGCACCAAAAGCATCATGGAGCGGCGCGATGTGGTGATCGTGGCCACCGTGTCGGCCATCTACGGCATTGGCGAGCCCGAGAGCTACCACCGCATGATCATGACGCTGCGCTCGGGCGACAAGCTGGGCCAGCGCGATGTGATCGCGCAGCTGATCCGCATGCAGTACCAGCGCAACGACATGGAGTTCTCGCGCGGCAAGTTTCGGGTGCGCGGCGACACCATCGACGTTTTTCCAGCAGAACATTCTGAATTGGCCATCCGCATCGAGTTGTTCGACGACGAGATCGAAAGCCTGCAATTGTTCGACCCGCTCACCGGCCGCATTCGCCAGAAGATCCCCCGTTTCACGGTCTACCCTTCGAGCCACTATGTGACGCCCCGAGACAAGGTTTTGGCCGCGGTCGAGACCATCAAGATCGAGTTGGACCAGCGCCTCAAAGAGCTGGTGGGCATGGGCAAGCTGGTGGAAGCCCAGCGCCTGGAGCAGCGCACCCGGTTTGATTTGGAAATGCTGTCCGAAGTGGGCCACTGCAAGGGCATTGAAAACTACACCCGGCATCTGTCGGGCGCAGCGCCCGGCGATCCGCCCAGCACGCTCACCGACTACATGCCGCCCGACGCCATCATGTTTCTGGACGAAAGCCACCAGATGATCGGCCAGCTCAACGCCATGTACAACGGCGACAAGGCGCGCAAGACCACCTTGGTGGAGTATGGTTTTCGCTTGCCCAGCGCGCTGGACAACCGCCCGCTCAAGTTCGAAGAGTTTGAAAAGCGCATGCGCCAATGCATCTTCGTGTCGGCCACGCCGGCTGACTACGAAAAGACCCACGCCGGTCAGGTGGTCGAGCAGGTGGTGAGGCCCACGGGCTTGGTGGACCCGCTGGTGGAAGTGCGCCCCGCCACGCACCAGGTGGACGATGTGCTGCAAGAGATCCGCATCCGGGTGGACAAGAGTGAACGCGTGTTGATCACGACGCTCACCAAACGCATGGCCGAGCAGCTGACCGACTACTTGTCAGACAACGGCGTCAAAGTGCGCTACCTGCACAGCGATGTGGACACGGTGGAGCGGGTGGAAATCTTGCGCGATTTGCGCTTGGGCGTTTTCGATGTGCTGGTGGGCATCAACCTGCTGCGCGAAGGCATCGACATCCCCGAGGTGTCGTTGGTGGCGATTTTGGACGCTGACAAAGAAGGCTTCTTGCGGGCCGAGCGCAGCTTGATCCAGACCATTGGCCGCGCCGCGCGTAACCTGAACGGCAAGGCCATCTTGTATGCCGACCGCATCACCGAGTCCATGAAAAAAGCCATGGGCGAGACCGAGCGCCGCCGCGCCAAGCAGATCGCGTTCAACGAAGAAAACGGCATCACGCCCAAGAGCATCGTCAAGAAAGTGCGCGATCTGATCGACGGCGTGTACAGCGAAAAGTCAGGCAAAGAGGCCGAGCGCTTGGAGCAAGCGGCGCTGCAAAAGGCCAAGGTCGAGGACATGAGCGAAAAAGACATCGCCAAGGCCATCAAACAGCTGGAAAAGCAAATGATGGAACACGCCCGCAATCTGGAGTTCGAAAAAGCCGCCCAGGTGCGCGATCAGCTGACCGTTCTCAAGGAGCAGGCTTTCGGTGCCACAGGCGGCGACAACATCGTGCCCCTGATCAGGGCTTGACCGTTCGGAGCCTGGGCTCCGAACGGGTGAGGCCTTTCAACGGGCCAGTTTGGGGGCGGATAGCAACAGCTCGCCCACTTCTTTTTTCCAGAAACGGGCATTGCCGGTGGTGCCGTGACCGAAGGTGTCGGGGCTGCCGGGGATGATCAGCGCCTTGGCCTTGGCGATGCGGGGCAAAGCTTTTTCGAGAATACCCAGCTCAGGCGGGTTGCGCTCGTCGTCGGCCGAGTTGATCACCAGCACCGTGGCCTTGATTTTTTCAAGGCCTGCAGAAGGGTCGTAGTCTTTGGACGATTCCCACTGGAAGAGGTGGTCATTGGCATCGCCGGCCAGGGGCGGTGTCAGGCGTTGCTTGAGCAAGGCGTCGCCCTTGTCGCTGCTGGGCGCGACTTTTTGCAGGCCCTGGTTGCCGCCACTGGTGGCCGTGGAATAAAACACCGAAGCGAACTGCCAGCTGGGCGGCTGCTCTTTGTAGTTGCCACCCATCCACAGCGGGTCTTTGCGGATCGACTCGGTCAGCATGCGGCGCAACATCCAGTTGCGGCCCGACATGGCCGAGGGCAGGGAGGCCATGGGCACCGCAATGTCCATCATGTCGGGGTAGTTCATGGCCCACATCCACGTCTGCATGCCGCCCATGGAGTTGCCCAAGACGAGGCGCAAATGGCGAATGCCCAAGTGTTCGGTCACCAAGCGGTGTTGGGCCGAGACCATGTCAGTGTAGTTGTAGGCCGGGAACTTGGCGCGCAAGCCGTCCGAAGGCTTGCTGGATTTGCCGGTGCCAATCGCATCCGGCAGGATCACAAAGTAGCGCTTGGCGTCCAGGATTTGACCGGGCCCAAACAACTCGCCACCAAAATTGGCGCCCAGCATGCCCGCGCCCGAGCCGGTGGTGCCGTGCAGGATCAGCACCGCTTCGTTTTTGGGATCGCCCAAGGTGGTGTAGTTCAGCCGCAGCTCGGGCAGCACCTCGCCGGTGTGGAACTTGAAGTCTTTGACGACCCAGCTGCCGCTTTGCGGGGTTTCTTGGGCCGTGGCGTTCAGGCCGGTGCACAAGGTCACCGCCCACAGGCTGCGGCGAAGGGATTGGGCAATGGTCATGGTTTGTCTCCAAAGGGGAAGGAGACAATCTACGGCGTCTGGCCGCTTGGGGCTGACGCGGGGGTGTCAGCGCATCGACCGCCACAGGGTGGGGCACAAGCGCGAATTCCCGGGCGGCTAAGATTCAGGCCTTGACGCAAGTGTTTTTCGGACCGATGCCATGACAGACCGCTACGCCGTGATCGGCAACCCCATCGAGCAGAGCAAATCGCCGCTCATCCACACCGCTTTTGCCCAGGTGACCGGGCAGGACATTGAATACACCAAGGTGCTCAGCCCTTTGGGTGCGTTCGCCCAGACGGTGGACGCTTTCCGTGCGGCCGGTGGCCGGGGCATGAATGTGACGGCGCCGTTCAAGCTGGATGCGTTTGCCTATGCGACCGACTTGGCGCCCAGCGCGCAGATGGCCGGTGCCGTCAACGCCATGAAGTTTGAGGGGGGCAAGGTCTATGCCGAGAACTTTGACGGCGTGGGCCTGGTGCGCGATGTGGTGCACAACCTGGGCTGCCCGCTGCAAGGCCGCAGGGTTTTGATTTTGGGTGCAGGCGGTGCCACGCGCGGTGCCTTGTTGCCCATGTTGGCGCAGGGCCCTGCCGAGGTGGTGATTGTCAACCGCACGGTGGCCAAGGCCCAAGAACTGGCGGCTTTGGCCCGAAAGCACCAAAGCGCCAGCGTGCCGGTGCGCGGTGTGGGCTATGCCGATCTGGGTGCGCAGTCCTTTGATGTGGTGTTCAACGCCACATCGGCCAGCCTCTCGGCCGAGTTGCCTCCCTTGAGCGCATCGGCTTTTGCGCCGGGCTGCCTGGCTTATGAGTTGGCCTATGGCAAGGGTTTGACGCCATTCCTCAAGCTGGCGCAGCAAGCGGGCGTGACGCGTTTGGCCGACGGTGTGGGCATGTTGGCCGAGCAAGCGGCCGAGGCTTTTGAATGGTGGCGTGGCGTGCGCCCGGACACCGCAGCGGTGATCGACAAACTCACCGTGCCATTGGTCTGACGCCAGCCCCTCGAGAGGGGTTTTTTTCAGTGGGCCTGGCGCTTGACCAGCAGCCCAATCAACTCGGGCACCAGCGCGTTCGGATCGCCCGCTTGGCAGGCGGCTTCCAGCGTGCTTTTGACCGCTTGCGCCACGGTGTGGTCGGCCTGGGTGTCACGGGCCATTTGGTTGTAGTAGCTCAGGTCTTTGAGCGCATTGCTCATTGAAAAGCGCAGGCCCGAGGTGTCGCCCGTGGCCAACGTGGGCTTGATGCGGTCGAGCGCTGCGCCCCAGCCGCCGCCTTTGGACAAGACTTCCACAAAGGTGCCCGCATCCACGCCCGCGAGTTGGGCGCAGGCGGCCGCTTCGGCCAACAAGGTCACGGTGCCCAGCGACACGTAGTTGTGCAAGAGCTTCATGCGGTGGCCCGAACCAATCGGGCCGGTGTGCACGATGTTCTCTGCAAAGCAGGCCAAAATGGGTTTGCAGGTTTCAAACAAAGCCGCATCGCCACCCACCAGCAAGTTCAATCGGCCTTCGGCGGCCTCTTTGGGGGTGCGCGTCATGGGCGAATCCAAAAACTGTCCGCCTTGGGCGATCACCAGGGCCGCGACTTTTTCGGTCGAGGCGGGCACGGCCGTGGAGCAGTCGATGACGATGGTGCCCGGGCGCATGCCCTTTAAAACACCTTCATCGCCCAGCAAAACCGCTTCGACCTGGGGCGTGCCGGTCACGCACAAAATGACCACATCCGACTGCGCAGCCAGGGCCTGGGGTGTGGCGCAGGTGCGAGCACCCGCCGCCAACAGCGCATCCAGAGGCTGGTTGCCGGGGTGCTCCAGCACCGACAGGCTTTGCCCGTGCTTGAGCAAATTGCTCGCGATGCCGTGGCCCATCATGCCGATGCCGATCATGCCGATTGTTTTCATGCTTGCTCCAAGGGATAGTCTTCGAGTGTCGAATATACCGAGGGCAAGCCCTGTCACCTCTGACGCAGGGAGGGTCGAATTGGGGTGGGGCTCACATCTGGGCGAGCAAGCCGCCATCGATCGCCAGCGTCTGACCATTCACATACGAGGCGGCTGGAGACACCAGAAACAAGACCACAGGGGCAATGTCTTCGGGTGTGGCCCAACGCGCTTGGGGCACTTCTTGGCGCAAGAAATCCTCGAAACCTTCGCGTTGTTGCAGACCGGCTGTGAATTCGGTGCGGACAAAGCCAGGAGCAATCGCATTGGCCGTGATGCCGCGGGCGCCGTATTCCACCGCGATCGCGCGGGCCATGGCGCCCAAGGCCGCTTTGGCTGTGGAGTACGCACCAATGAGCGGCATGGTCGACTGACCTGAGACCGAGGACGTCATGACGACCCGGCCAAAACCGCGCGCGCACATGCCGGGCAAAAACACCCTTGAGCAGTTGAACGCACCGCCCACATGCACATCCTGGATCTGTTGCCATTCTTCCCGGCTCATCTCTACCAGCGCTTTGCGGTTTTGGTTGCCGGCATTGCTCACCAAGATGTCGACCGACCAAGCGTCCTGTTCCAGGCGGTGTGCCGCAGCCTGAACCGCCGCCATATCGGCGACATCAAAACACACGGCTCGCGCCTGGATGCCTTGGGCGCGGAGTGATTGCACGGCTTCGTCTGCGGCTTGCGTGCGAAGGTCATTGATCAGCACACGCGCACCGGCGTGACCCAAGGCGGTGGCAATCGCCAAGCCAATGCCACTGGCCGAGCCGGTGACCAAGGCGGTGCGGCTTTGCAGGCCAAATGATTGGGTGAGGTATTGGGGATTCATGTCAGGCTTTCAAGGGTGCTTTTCCGGGGCGGCCCGGGATCATGCTCAGCATGTGGTCGGCGACGCCGCCATCGACCACGAGGTTTTGACCGTTGACGTAGCTTGCATGGGCGCTGATCAAGTAATGCACGGCGTGCCCGATGTCATCGGGTCGGCCAATGCGCCCCATGGGCACCAGCGCTTCACGCCGCGCCTTGGTGTCAACGTCCTGGTAGACCGATTCGGTGAGTGGGGTTCGGACCATGCCGGGGCACACCGTGTTGGTTCGAATGCCTTCGGGACCCCACTCTTGGGCCAGTTGACGGCACAGCATGATGAGGGCGGCTTTGGCCGGTGAGTAAGCGCCGTAGCCCGGATGCGGATGCAAACCCGACATGGACGCGATGGCCGTGATGCTGCCGCTTGTGCGCTTGAGCGAAGGGTAAGCCGCTTGTGCCATCAGGAACACCGAGCGGGTGTTGAGGTTGAAGGTCTGATCCCACTGCGCCACCGATAAATCGGCCAGCTTGCCGGGCCCTGATGCACCAGCCACGCAGACCAGGGCGTCCAAGTCGCCGCCCCGGTCCAGCGCTTCGTGCACCAGGCCTTGCGCATCTTCGGGGCGGGTCACATCACCCACCACGCCATGGGCCTGAACGCCCAGGTCACGCAGGGCCTGAAGCAAGGCTTCCAGGCGTTCGCCGTTTTGAGTGCTGGCCACGGTCAGCTGCAGTTCGGGCATTGCTTGCAATGCCAGCACCTCGCAGATGCCTCGGCCAATGCCCCCGGTCGCGCCGGTCACCAAAATATGCATGACGGATCTCCCGTAAAAAAGCCGCCTGGGCATGAAGCGCAGGCGGCTTGGTCTTCACATCTTCAGCGCTTCACATCTTGCACAGTGGCGAAGGTGCGGGAACGATGGACGCTGGGAAGGTTTGCTCCACCACGGGGCGCAACACACCATCGGCCATCTTGGCGCGGCCCACGTAGTTGGGCAAGACCAATTGGTTGTCGGCGGCACGCATGGTCACGTTGCCATAAATGGTGTCGAGCTGAGCGCCACGCAGGGCCTTGCTGACCTCTTCAGGTTTGTTGCTCTTGGACAGCTTGACGCCTTCCAGCATGACCTGCGCACCGTTGTAGGCCTGACCTTCGTTGTCGGTGGGCAGACGGTTGAACTTGGCTTTCCAGGCGGCCACAAAGGCCTTGCTCTTGGGCGTGTCGATGTCGGGCGTGTAGCCGGTGGTGCCGGGCGTGCCTTCCAGGGCCTTGCCGGTGGCATTGATCATGAAGTTCAAGATCAGCGAGTGGCCAATCAGCGGCGTTTTGGGGATCAGGCCAAATTCTTCGGCTTGCTTGACGAAGGCGATGGCGTCACGACCGACCTCGGCCACCCAAATGCCATCCACGTTGGCGGCCTTGAGCTGGGCAATGTAAGGCGAGAAGTCCTTGGTGCCCATGGGCACGTACAGGCTCAGCGGAACGGTTTTGCCAGAAGCTTCAGCGGCTTTTTTGAAGGACTCGCCAGAGTCGCGGCCCCACACATAGTCGGCGGCGATCACGGCAAATTTGTTGCCTTTGATGTTCTTGGCCCAAGCGTTGATCATCGCGATGTCCATCGCATCCGAGTGGTTGGTGCGGAAGCTCCGTGGCTTGCAGGTGTCGCCGGTCAACTTGTCAGACTTGCTGGCGACCACAAAGTAAGCCGCGTCCCAACGGTCCAGGTTCTGTGCAATGGCCAGGGAAATGGACGAGGGGATCGCACCGATCAAGAGGTTGTAGCCTTCGCGGGCGAGTTTTTCAGCCTCGCGGCGACCGGCATCCGGTGTGCCTTCGTCGTCGGCTTCCTTTACTTCGATCTTGCGACCGTCCACGCCACCTTTGGCGTTGGCTTCATCGATGGCGAACTTGATGGCGCGCATGACCTCTTCGCCTTGCTGCGCAAAAACGCCCGACTTGGACGACACCAAGCCGACCTTGACCGGCTCTTTGCCTTGGGCCACAGCTGCCATGGGCAGTGCAGCCATCAGCGCCGCAGCGGCGAGGGAACGCTGGATGGTTTTGAGTTTGAACATGCTTGTCTCCTTTTGTTGGAAAGTTGCCGGAAACCGTCCGGACATCGGTTTGAGAAAAAATTCAGACCATGACGTGGCGCTCAAGGTCGTGCAAACCATCGCGTGAATTGACCACCTCGCCTTGCGCCACGATGGCGCCTTTGGCCATGGCCATGTAACGCTTGGCCACACGCACGACCAGACTCATGTTCTGTTCGATCAGCAAAAGCGCGGTGCCCTGCTCAGCGACCTGGTTGAAGATGACGGCCAGTTGGTCCACGATGACCGGCGCCAAACCCTCTGTGGGCTCGTCCAGCAAGATCAGCTCGGGGTTGGCCATCAAGGCCCGGCCCACAGCCAGCATTTGCTGCTGCCCCCCCGACAGGGCTGTGCCCGGTGTGTGGGCACGCTCTTGCAGGATGGGAAAGAGCTTGTAAATTTCGGCCACCGTCCACGGGCCTTTGCGCCCCACGGCAGCGCCCAGGATCAGGTTTTCTTCGACGCTCAGGTTGGCCACAATCCGCCGGCCTTGGGGAATCACGGCAATGCCATGCTGGGCGGCCATGTAGGCGCGCAGCTTGGTGTGTGCTTTGCCACCAAAAGCCACATGCCCATCTTGCAGACTGGCCAGGCCCAAGATGGTGTTGACCACCGTGGTCTTGCCCACCCCGTTGCGCCCGATGAGCGCCACGCGCTCGCCAGGGTTCACATGCAGGTCAAGACCGTGCAGGATGTGCGCCGCACCGTAGTAGGCGTGGACGTTTTTCAGATTCAACAAGGCGCTCATGCTGCGCTCCCCAAATAAGCTTCACGCACGCGTGGATTGGCGCGCACCTCGGCCGGCGACCCGCTGGCAATGACGCGCCCTAACTCGAACACGGTCACCACATCGGAGATGCCAAACACCACGTCCATGTCGTGCTCCACCAGCAACACCGAAACATCCCAGCTGGAGGTGAGTTTTTTCAAGTGCTGCGCCAGGTCCAGCGATTCCTTGACCGACAAGCCCGCCATGGGTTCGTCCAACAGCAGCACCGTGGGGCGCCCCACCAAAGCCAGTCCCAGATCCAGACGGCGTTGCTCGCCATAGCCCAGGTCATCGGCGGCGGTGTCACGCATGGGCCACAGGTCCAGCTCTTTGAGCACCGCTTCCGCATCGGCGGCAGAGTCCTTCACGCCCATCTTGTGGGACGCCAGTTCGATCTGTCGGTACACGGTCATCTGGCCGAAGATGCTGGTGCGTTGAAAGCTGCGGGACAAGCCCCGCATGCGCCGCTCGACCACACCCAGGGCCGAAACGTCTTCGCCGAGCAACTGGACTTTGCCGCGCGTGAGCCTGCGCCGTCCGGTGATAGCGTCGATCACCGTGGACTTGCCCGCCCCGTTCGGGCCGATCAGTCCGCGGATTTGTCCTTTTTCCAAAGTCAGGGCCACGCCGTCCACGGCTTTGACCCCGCCGTAGTGGATGGCCACGTCTTCTGCTTGCAATACGTAATGTGTCATCTTGTTCTCCCGCTCAGTGGCCACCGACCTTGACCGAGGGCTTTTTGCCCAAGACCCAACGGTCAAACAGCCCAGCCACCCCGGTGGGGGAGAAGACGATGACCGTGATCAGCGCCATGCCAAAGATCGTCATCCAGTGCGTGGCGTGCTCACCCAAGATGTCTTTGAACATGAAATACACCACCGCACCCACGGCAGGCCCCCACAGTGCTTTGAAGCCCCCGACGACGACCATCATCAAAGCCACGCCCGACAAGCTCCAGTGCAGGCTTTCAGGGGAGACGAATCCGGTGTTCAGCGCAGACAAAACGCCTGCCACCGAAGTCACCAGGGCCGACAGGGCGTACACCGCAGCGCGTGGTAGCAATGTGGTGATGCCGATGAAACGGGCCCGTTCCTCGTTGTCGCGAACCGCCTCGGTGATGGCGCCAAAACGTGTGCGCATCAGCCAAGCCAACAGGAACATCACCACCACCAAAGTGGTCCAGCAAATCAAGAACATGGTGGCCGGTTTGAGCATCTGCGACATCGGGAAGCCGAACAGACGCGAAGGCCAATCGATGTTCATGCCGTCGGCCCCGCCCGTCAAACCCCTGGCGCGTGAGGCCGTGAGAAAAAACATTTGGCCAATGGCCAAGGTCAACATGCCAAAAGCCACGCCAGGCACGCGCACGATGACCAGTCCGATCAGAAAGGCCGCCACCGTGACGCCCAGCAAGGCCACCAAAATGGCCAACTCTGCCGACACGATCTGCAACTGCAGCAAGATGCCCACCAAGTAACTGGCACCCCCAAAGAACAGGGCATGCCCAAAGCTGACCATGCCGTTTTGCTTGAGCAGCACGCCCACACCCAGGGCAAACACCGCATAGATGATGGATTGCGTGAGCAGCGACAACAGGGTGCTCGAGCTCACGCCAAAGGCAACTGCCGCGCCCAAGATCAGGGCCAGTACGGCGCCCAGAGAAGAAAATTTCAAGTTCATCAGCATCTACTCCCGACACTCAAGTGCGGCTGCCGGCAAAGCCGGAGGGCTTCCAGATCAGGATGCCGATCATGAAAACAAAGGGCAGCAAGACGGCGGCATCGGGCAGGTACACCGCACCGATGGCCTGCACCATGCCCAACACCAAGGCCGCGATGAAAGCGCCTGCCAAAGAGCCCAAGCCACCGATCACGACCACCACAAACGAGTCGATGATCACGTCAGAACTCATGGCCGGTGACAAGGACAGGAAGGGCGCTGCCACCACACCGGCCAGGCCCGCTAGCGCAGTGCCCAAGCCCACCACGCCGGCGCTCAGAAAGTCGGTGTTCACGCCTTGCATGGAGGTGGTCACCGGGTCGGTGCTGGCCGCCCGCACGAACAAACCCACTTTGGAAAAGCGCAACCACAGGCTCAAGCCCAGCGCCACCATCAAGCCGATCACGATCACCGACAAGCGGTAGGCCGGAACGGGGGTGCCGAACAAGTCCACACTGAAGGCCAGCGCCTCGGGCACGGGCACCGACAGATTGCTTTTGCCCCAGGTGGTTTGCACCAGGTCTTCAATCACCAGCAGCAGGCCAAAAGTGACCAGCACCACCGTCAGCGGATCGCGGTCTTGCAGCAGGCGAAAGCCATAGCGGTCCAGCAGCACACCGAACAAAGCCATGATGGCGGGTGCCGCCACCAAAGCCACCCAGAAGTTGCTGTGCAGGGAAATGGAATAACCCAAGTAAGCGCCCAGCATGTAAAGCGAGCCATGGGCAAAGTTCACCACCCGCCGCAAGCCATAAATCAGGGCCAGTCCCGAGCACATCACGATGAGCAAAGCACCGTAGACCAGGCCGTTGAACAAGTTGATCGTCAACATCTGTGTTGTCTCCTTTTAATTTTCTTCAAGGGGGCCCAGAGCCGCCTCTGGCGCACCCAAGGCGGTCCAGCCACCGTCCACCGGCAACACCGCACCGGTGATGTAGCTGGCCATGGGGGATGCCAAAAAGGCGATCACCTGAGCAATTTCTTTGGGGGCGGCCATGCGACCCATGGGCGTTCGGCGGGCAATGGCCTGTGCGTCGATCGCGCCGCGATCGACCAAGCTGGCCACCAAGGCGGTCTTCACGTAACCAGGGGCCACGGCATTCACGCGGATGCCCTGGCGCGCCCACTCGCTGGCCAGTGCCCGGGTCATGCCAAGCACACCGGCTTTGGCTGCGCAATAGGCATTGCGCCCTGGGATACCGCCAAAGCTGGCGATAGAGCCGATGTTCACAAGGGCCCCACGGTTGCCGTGTGCATCACGCGGCTGCTGGACCATCTGCGCGATCACTTGCTGAGACATCAAAAAGGCCCCTCGCAAATGCACCGCCAACACTTGGTCAAAGGCTTGGATGTCTTGCTGCAATGTCGGCGCGGTTTGGTCAGCGATCCCGGCGTTGTTGACCAGTCCATCGATGCGGCCATGCTGGGCCACCACATCGCTCACACGTGCTTTCACCTCGTCCGCGTTGGTCACATCGCAGGCCCAGCCCGAGTGCTGGGCGCCCAAGGCGCGTGCCCGCTCGGCCACCCGTGGGCCGTTCATGTCGAACAAGGCCACCGTCCACCCCGCCTGGGCCAGCTGCTGGGCCGTGGCCCAGCCAATGCCCTCGGCAGCGCCGGTCACGATGGCCAATGGGCTGCTGCTCATGCAGTGCTCCAGCAGGGCATGGGGGCTGAACGGATCAGGCGGGTCTCTTGCGCCGTGATCAGGTGCGCCGATGCTTGCAAATACGCAGGGAAGTCGGGATGGGTGTCACGTGCACGGCCACGGCGTTCATAGTCCGTCAAATCGTCGTAGCCCCACAGGTGCACAAACTGGTTTTGTGGCCCCACCAGGCTGGTGTAAAAACCCATGGGGTGGCCCAGGGTTTCCAACAAAACGGGCATGGCCAAGCGGTTGAAGACGTCCAGAAACTCCGGCATCTTGCGCAGCGCAATCGTGTAGATGCGGTGGTCCACCAAGGGCTTGATGATCGTGCTCATGTCAGGCGCCCACCTTGTCGGCGATGTGGTTGGCCGTCACATAGGCAAACACCATATTGGGTCCATGCGTGATGCCCGCAGCCGGGTAGTTGCCGCCCATGATGCTGGCGCGGTCATTGCCCACGGCGTAAAGACCTGGGATGACGGAGCCATCGTTTTTCTTGACCTCGCCGACCACCGAGGTCTGGATGCCATCGAAGCTGCCGAGGTCACCCATCAACAGTTTGACCGCATAGAACGGACCTTTTTCGACCGGTGCCACGCAGGGGTTGGGCTGGTGGTTGGGGTCGGCCAGGTAGCGGTTGAAGGCGGTGGTGCCTCGGGCATGTTGTTCGTCCACACCTTTGACGGCACCCGTGTTGTATTCGCGCACGGTCGCTTCTAGACCCGCCGCATCGATGCCGGTAACTTGGGCCAGGTCGGCCAAGGTCTTGCCCTCAAAGAGGTAACCGTTGCGGATGTATTTGCCAATGGGCATGGGCGCGGGTTTGACAAAGCCCAGCCCGTATTTGCCCAGGGTGGTCTTGTCACAGATCAACCACATCACGGTTTCCTTTTGACCCTTGCAGGCCTCGATCATCGCCACGCCCACATCGTGGTACGAGTTCGATTCGTTGGTGAAGCGCTTGCCGTTGCGCAGCACGCCGATCACGCCGGGCTTGTAGCGGTCCAACAAGTGAGGGAAGACCCCAAACTCGCCGTTGCCAAAGGGCACTTTGGACACGGGCATCCACGCGGCGGCGTCTTTGAAACGCAAGTCCACATCGGCACCGGCGGTCTCGGCCATGCGCACGCCATCACCCGTGTTGGTTTCGGGGGTGGGGGAGAGGTGTTCCCCGCCACTTTGCAGGTGCGGATAAGCCTTGGCGATGCGCTGCACGTCTTGCGGAAAGCCGCCACATGCGAGCACCACGCCGCGGCTTGCGCGGATGTCGCGGTCACCGCCTTCGCCGCCCACTTGCATGCCGACCACCTGGCCGTTCTCGGTCAACACCCGCTTGGCCGGCGTCGAGGTCAGGATCGGAATGCCCAGGTCCAGCGCCGATTGGGCCAGACGCGCGGCCAGCGCATTGCCGCTGGTCACGTTGATGGCGCGTTGGTACAGGACCAGTTCCTTGATGTGGTTGACCAACCGTTTGGCCACGTACACAAAGGAAGTCAGTGATTGGGTGAACTGGAAAAAATGCTTGAGGTCCGCATTGGACGAGTTGAACATCATGCCGATGAAGGTGATGGTCTTGAGCGGCGGCTTCAGGCGCGGCATGTCTTTGCCCAGACCCCGGATGTCATAAGGCTTGGCCAGGATGGAGCGGCCAATGGCAGCGCCGCCAGGCACATCGGGGTGGTAGTCCGGGTAGAGCGTGGGGATGAACTGCATCGCGGTCTCACGCTCGAGGAAGTCGACCATCTTGGGGCCTTGATCCAAGAAGGTCGCCACCGCCGCTTCGTCGTAATACGCGCCGGTCTCTTGCATCATGTAGGTGCGCACCGCGTCCAGCGTGTCTTGGGGGTTTTGTTGGCGGCCATGGGTGTTCAGGGGCACCCACAGCACGCCGCCCGAAAGCGCCGTGGTGCCGCCAAACACGGGTTCTTTCTCGATCACCACCACATTCAGTCCCCGCTTTTTGGCGGTGATGGCGCAGGTCAATCCTGCAGCACCAGAGCCCACCACCAACAGGTCACATGCCATCGGGTTTGTCATCTTGGTTTCCTCAAGCGGTTTGGTTGTAGCCAGGGCGCGGCACCATGTCCATCAACATGCAGGACATGCCGCCATCGACCACCAACTCGGCGCCGTTGACGTAGCCCGAGCGTGGACTGGCTAAAAAAATCGCCACATCGGCGATGTCGTGTGGCTCGCCGATGCGGCGACTGGCCGTGACGGCGGAGCGTTTGGCTTCAAAGCCAGGCTCTTCGTAAAACTTGGCCGACAAAGCGGTGCGGATCATGCCGGGGCAAATGGCGTTGCTGCGCACGCCCTGTGGACCCCATTCGACCGCCAGTTGCCGCGACATCTGCAGCACCCCAGCTTTGCTGGCGCTGTACGCACCGCTGTGGCTTTGTGGGAACAGGCCTGAGATGGAGGCGATGTTGACGATGCAGCCTTCACCCGCATCGCGCATGGCCGCGCCAAATGCGCGGGCACACAGCAGGTAACCGGTCAGGTTGACAGCCAACACGGCGTTCCAGTCATCCAGACTGACATCGGCCAACCCGCCCGAGCGCAAGAGGCCGGCGTTGTTGATCAGCGCATAGGGGGCACCCCATGTGGCCTGGACTTTTTCTGCGGCGGCCTGCACGCCTTGGGCATCGCTGATGTCACAGCTCAGGGCCATGACCTGAGCGCCCTGGTCTTGCAGCTTGACTTGCACCTTGTGCAGCCCTTGTGCGTCGCGGTCAAGCATCGCCACGCGTGCGCCGACCTGTGTCAAGCGCTCGGCCACCGAGGCCCCGATGCCGCTGGCTGCACCCGTGACCACACACACGCGGTCTTGCAGTTCAAGCCAGCTCTTGTCTCCAGTCATGTTCTTGTCCTTGTTCCTGATCTCTGTTGGAGATTGTTGGAATGGGGGGCGAATTATTTTTTGACGAATCGAACGAAGAACAGGACAATTCGTGCGGACTGGAGTGTGAAAATGGCGGTTTCTAGGGTAATCCCGAATTACGATTTGTATGGCGATTCGAGCAGCCATGAAGAATCGGCGGCATTCAATTTCGAATGGATTCCGCAGCGCTCGACCTTGTACAACTGGCTCATCCATCCCCACCGCCACGACTCCTTCATCCAGGTGCTGTACCTCACGCAAGGGCATGTGGATGTGCAAATTGAGCATGTGCAACAAACATTGCACGCGCCCTGCGTGATGCTGATCCCGGCGGGGCATGTGCACGGGTTCAGGTTTTCTCAAGACACCAACGGCCCGGTGGTCACGGCCATGCAAAAGGCGCTCGAGTCGGCAGCGGCTTTGATGATGCCGCCCTTGCTGGAGACCATACGCACGCCGCGTTTGCTCTCTTTGCAGTCGGAGATGCGCTACATCGACCAGCTCATGCCTTTGTTCATGGCGCTGGAGCAGGAGTCGCACACACCTGCGGAAGGCCAGGTGGCTGCAGGCACGTCTTTGTTGTTGGCCCTGATGGTGCAAGTCCACCGCATTTGCAAATTGTCCGAGCTGACGGACGCCCACACCCACTACAGCATCTCGCGCAAGGCCCGTCAGATCGAAAAGTTCCGCAGCCTGATCGACAAGAATTTCCGCACCGAGCACTCCTTGCAAAGCTACGCCAACCAAGTCGGCGTGACGGTGGGGCAACTCTCGCGCCTGTGTCGGGAGGTCTTGGGCAAATCGAGCCTGCAGGTCATCAATGACCGCTTGATCCAGGAAGCCCAACGCGAACTGGTTTACACCGCATTGCCCATCAAGCAATTGGCTTCTGAACTCGGTTTTGAGGACGATGCCTACTTCAGCCGCTTCTTTCGCAAACACATCGGCATCACCCCCAAGGCCTACCGAGCGAGGTCTTTGGCGCAAATGGGCGGCGATGCTCAGACCCATTTCTGAGCACCTTTTCCCATGTGGGCCTTGAGTTTGAGGTCGCAGTACATGCGGTGTACGGATGGTCCGGTCTGGCCCCAGTGCAGGTCTGGGCTGGCGCGATGCACTTGGCGCTTGTTCTGGGCCCGTTGAACGTCGAGGTTCAAAGAATCAGCCCAAGCAAAAGTGGCTTTGTCGGACATTGGATCAACGGTGCTGGAAAACAGGTTTGCGCTTGTCCAAAAAGGCATGCATGCCTTCGTGGGCGTCTTCGCTGGCAAACCGGGCGTGCAGCTCACGGCGTTCAAACAAAATGCCCTCGCTCAAACTGCTTTCGTGCGCGCGGTTGACCGCTTCCTTGATCGCCATCAGCGCAGGCAGTGAGTAGCCTGCAATTTGCGTCGCGACCTTCAGCGCGGCCGCTGGCAGTTCAGCATCTGGCACCACACGCGAGACCAGGCCATAACGGTCCGCCTCTTGCGCCGACAGCATGCGGGCCGACAGGCACATGTCCATGGCCTTGGCCTTTCCAATGGCGCGTGGCAGGCGCTGCGTACCGCCTGCGCCAGGCAGCATGGCCAGTTTGATTTCGGGCAGCGCAAACTGGGCCGATTCGGCCGCGATGATGATGTCGCAGGCTAGGGCCAACTCGCAGCCGCCGCCCATGGCGTAACCGGCCACCGCCGCAATGACGGGCTTGCGCACTTGGCGAATGGTTTCCCAGTTGCGGGTGATGAAGCCCCTCTGGTAAACATCCATGTAGGACCAGTTGGCCATCACGGCAATGTCCGCTCCAGCGGCAAAGGCTTTGTCGCTGCCGGTGATGAGGATGGCACCGATCTCGGTGTTGGCGTCAAAGTCCAGCAGCGCAGTGCCCAGGGCGTCCATCAATTCATCGTTGAGCGCGTTCAGTTGCGCCGGTCGATTCAGTCGGATCATGCCCACCCGGCCATGGATTTCGGTCAGGATGGTGGCGCGGGCCAGGTTGGCAGTTGCTTCGGACATGGTGCGTTTTTTCTTCGCTTTAGCGTGGGCTCAGCATCGCTTTGAGTTGTTCACGCAACTTGAATTTTTGGATCTTCCCCGAGGGGGTGGCGGGCATGGCATCCACCAGATCCAGGCGCTCAGGGATGTACTGCGTCGCGACCTTTTGCGCTTTGAGGTAATCGACCATGGTGGGCATGTCAAAGCTTTGGCCGGGCTTGGTCACCACCACGGCGCAGGCGCGTTCGCCCAGGCGCTCGTCGGGGTAGGCCACGATGGCGGCCATGGCCACAGCTGGGTGCTTGTAGAGCAGCGACTCGATCTCGACCACGGGGATGTTTTCACCGCCACGGATGATCACGTCCTTGCTGCGGCCGGTGATGCGGACATAGCCTTGCGCGTCGATGCGGGCCAGATCGCCCGTGTCGAACCAGCCTTCGGCGTTGGTGCCATTGAGGTGCTGTCGCTTGAGGTATCCGCCAAAGTTGGAGCAAGAGCGCAGGTACAACTTGCCTGCGTGACCGGCCGGCAGGGCGGGGCCAGAGGCATCGATCTCCACCACTTTGAGTTCTACACCGGGCAAGGGCAGACCATCGGTGGTGAAAGCGCGTTCGTCCGGGTCGTTCAGTTCGATCAGCGTGACGGCACCGTTCTCGCTCATGCCCCAGGCGGACACGATCTTGGTGCCCAGGGCAGCACGGGCCTGCTCCACCAGCGGGCCGGGAATCGGTGCACCGGCGCACAGGAAGGTTTTGAGCGTGGGCACAGGGGTCTTGCCTTCGGCAACCGCGCGGGTCAAGTCGGTCAGGAAGGGCGTGGAGGCCATGGTGAAGCTGGCCTTTTCGGTGTTGATGACTTCGACCGCTTTCTTGGGCTCCCAGATGTCTTGCAGCACGGCGCTGGCTTTGAGCATGATGGGCATCATCAGGCCGTACATGAAGCCGGTCTGGTGCGCCATGGGCGAGGCCATCAGCACCACGTCTTCGGCATCGAGTTGCAAGCGCTGTGCGTAGGGGATGATGTTGGCCATCACGGTGTTGGCCGAGTGCATCACGCCCTTGGGCTCACCGGTGGTGCCCGAGGTGTAGATCAGTTGGGTGATGTCGTCGGGGCCGGGGCGGTGTGCGCTCAAGATGCTGGCGGCATCGGGCTCGTTTTCCCAGGCGGGGCCGCTGAGCAGGGCTTCGAAGCTGTTGGCGCCTTGCCCGTCCACGGCCACGATGTGCTTCAGATCGGGCAAGCCTGGCTGAATGGCCGTGATCATTTGTTCGAAGTCAAATCCTCGGAAGGTTTTGGGTGCAATGATGACCTTGGCTTCGCCATGTTGGAGCATGAAGTTCAGCTCGCGCTCGCGGAAGATGTGCATCAGCGGGTTGATCACCGCACCGATGCGCGAGCAGGCCAGGTAGGTCACGGTGAATTGCCACCAGTTGGGCAGTTGGCAGGCCACCACATCGTTCTTTTGCACGCCCAAGCGGCTCAGGCCCACGGCCACGCGGTCGGCCATTTGCGCCAGTTCGCGATAGGTGAAGCGGCGCACATCGCCCGCATCCACGCGGTAAGCGGTCAAAGCCAGCTTGTCAGGGCAGGCCGCCAGGCAGGCGTCCAGGTCCTGGTTGATGGTGCGGTCATGCCACAAGCCTTGCGCGATCATGGTGGCGCGTCGGGCGGGCAATAAAACGGCATCGAATTCCATGTGGGTCTCCTTGGGGTGGATGAAATTTTTTAGTTGTTGGGGGGCTCAGGCGGGCACGTTTTTGCGGCCTGCACGGGTGCGCGCAATGATGGTTTTCATGATCTGCGCTGTGCCGTCTCCGATCTGGAAACCCAGCACATCGCGCAGGCGCTGCTCCATCAGGCCGCGGTCGTAACCCCCATGGCCAAAGCACAGCAGGCACTGGTGGATCACGTCATAGGCCAGCTTGGGGCCCCACCACTTGGCCATGCCGGCCTCGGCGGAGTGG
The DNA here is from genome assembly GCF_030053395.1 of Limnohabitans lacus. Taxonomy (GTDB): domain Bacteria; phylum Pseudomonadota; class Gammaproteobacteria; order Burkholderiales; family Burkholderiaceae_C; genus Limnohabitans_A; species Limnohabitans_A lacus. The sequence continues at coordinate 174,351 of NZ_JASGBH010000003.1, forward strand.
GGCAGGCCCTGGTCCTTGAGCCATAAGCCTTGAAGGCAAACCAGTCGGGCGCCTTCGACTTCGGTGTCGTACTGAGCCAAGGGGTGCGTCACGCCCTGGAAAGCCGACAGCGGTTGGCCAAAGGCCTGGCGCTGGGTGATGTATTCCCAGGCTTCGTCCAGCGCGGCTCGGGCCACGGCCAGGCATTGCAAGCCGATCAGTGATCGCGAGTAGTCAAAGCCGTGCATGACCTGGACAAAGCCTTTGTTCTCATCGCCCAGGCGGTGGCTCGCGGGCACGCGCACGTTTTCAAAAAAGATGGAGCCGCGGCCGATCGAGCGCTGGCCATGGCAGTCAAAGCGGCTGGTGGTCAAACCGGGCGTGTCCATGGGCACCAGCAAGGCGGTCACGCCGTGCGCGCCCGACTCGGGTGTGCCAGTGCGGCCAAAGACCACGGTGATGTCGGCCTGGTCGGCTGCCGAGATCGAGGTTTTTTCGCCGTTGATGACATAAAAATCACCATCACGCTCTACCCTCAGTCGCAGGTTGGCCGCATCGGAGCCGCCTCGCGGCTCGGTCAGCGCAATCGCGCAAATGGCACGGCCTTCGCGGATCTTGTCGAGCCAAGGGCGCACCACTTCGGGATGGCCGTACTTGTAGAGGATCTGGCTGTTGAGCGAGGCCAGCAGGTTCAGGTACGAGAAGCTCAGGTCGGCGCGGGCGATTTCCTCGTGGATCACACCTGCGGCCACACAGCCCATGCCCAAACCGCCGAAAGCTTCGGGCACTTCGGGACAGATGAAACCCAACTCGCCCATCTCGCGCAGCAAGGCGCGGTCAAACTCGCGGGTCTTGTCGCGCTCCAGAAAGCCGGGTTTGATTTTTTCATCGGCAAAGCGGCGCACGGTTTCGGCCAGCGCCTGCAGGTCTTCGTTGATGTAGGGGTTCGGGTTCATCGGACGTCCTCGGTTTGTGCTTTTACTTGGCGTACTTGCGGAAGTCGGGCTTGCGCTTTTCCTGCAAGGCCTTCACGCCTTCGCGCGACTCTTCGGTGTCGTAATACAGCTTGAGTGCGTACATGCCCATGCCCGCAATGCCCGACTGGTGCGCGGTGTCCATGTTGAAGCTGCGCTTGGCAATGGCAATGGCGGTGGGGCTGCGCTCGCAAATCGTCTCGGCCCATTCCTGCACCGTGGCGTCGAGCTGTTCGTGCGGCACGCAGATGTTGGCCAGGCCCATGTCCACCGCTTCTTGGCCCGAGTAACGCTTGTTGAGGTACCAGATCTCGCGCGCTTTTTTCTCGCCGACCACACGCGCCAAAAAGGCGGTGCCGTAGCCGGGATCGACCGAGCCCATCTTGGGGCCGACCTGGCCGAAGATGGCTTTTTCGGAGCAAATCGTCAGGTCACAAATCGTGCACAGCACGTTGCCGCCACCGATCGCAAAGCCCTGCACGCGGGCAATGACAGGCTTGGGCACGTCGCGGATCGCGGTGTGCAGCTCTTCCATGGGTAGGCCAATGGTGCCGCGACCGTCGTAGTTGCCGTCGTGTGCGGACTGGTCGCCGCCGGTGCAAAACGCGCGCTCGCCGGCACCTGCCAGCACGATGCAGCCGATGTCGCGGTCGTAGCCGGCTTTGTTCAGGGCCTTGATGATCTCGTCGCAGGTGGTGCCGCGAAAGGCGTTCATCTTTTCGGGACGGTTGATCGTGATCCAGGCCACGCCGTTGCGGTTTTCGTACAGGATGTCTTCGAATTGCATGGGATGCTCCAAATGAGTTTGAGGTCGGCCGATCAGCCGTGCATGGTCAAGCCACCCGACACGCTGATGACCTGGCCGGTGATGAAGGACGCGTCATCGCTGCCAAAGAAAGCGATGGCGCTGGCCAGATCGTCGGGTTGGCCCAGGCGACCCAGTGGGATGGCGCTGCGGAAAGCTTCGATCAGCTTGGCCGGGTCGCGCGCACCTTCGGCCACACCGGCCAGCAAGGCGGTGTCGGTGGGGCCGGGGCAGACCACGTTGACGGTGATGTTGTGGCGGGCGTGTTCGCGGGCCAAGGTTTTGGACAGGGCGACCAAACCGCCTTTGCAGGCGGCGTACACCGCTTCGCCAGAGGAGCCACCACGTGCGGCGTCAGAGGCGATGTTGACGATGCGGCCGTAGTTGCGCGCCACCATGCCGGGCAAGACGGCGTGGTGCATGTGCAATGCGCCCGTGAGGTTGATGGCGATCAGTTTGTCCCACTCTGAGGGCACGGTTTTGACGAAGGGCTTGAACACATCCCAACCGGCGTTGTTGACCAGCACATCGATCGGGCCCAGCTGGGCTTCGGTGTCGGCCACGGCGGCGTCGACTTGGGCGCGGTCTGTGATGTTGCAGGCGAAAGCGGCCGCGACGCCGCCAGAGGCTTGGATCGCGTCGGCCACTTTTTGGGCGGCTTCCATGTTCATGTCGAATACCGCGACTTTGGCGCCTTCTGCGGCCAGGCGGCGGCACGTCGCCCCGCCGATGCCGCCACCGCCACCGGTCACAATCACTGTTTTGCCTTCGAGGTTTTTCATTTTTTCTCCTATTGAGATAAAGGGTTTGCGTTTGGCGTTTTGTCCAACATATGACAACATGTTGACTTATTATGTGTTTGGTTTAAACTGCTCTGCAAGATTTTTTGGCTTTCATTAGCCTATCGTTTTCCCTATGAAAAAAACTGTTGACGCTCGGATGGAGATGGCCAATCGCATCTTTTTCAAGTTGTATCAATGTGCCAACATGTTGCATAAAACAGGCAGCAGGGCGGTGCAAAGTGAAGGCTTGACCACGCAGCAGTGGGCGGTGCTGGGCGCTTTGTCGCGGCCAGAGGCGGCTCAAGGCATGGGCGTGGGCGAGTTGGCGCGTTACCTGATGGTGAGTCGGCAAAACCTGTCCGGCTTGATCACCCGCATGGCGCGTGACGGGCACATCGAAATGGGCACCGATGGACGTGATCGCCGCTCGCGCTTGGTGGTGATGACCGAGTCAGGTCGGCACGTCTGGCTCGATTTGGCGCAGCCCAAAATCAAGGCCTATTACGAACAGGTGCTGCAAGATTTCTCGATGGGCGACATGGCCCACACCCTGCATTACTTCTTGAAGCTGCTGGACAACATGGAAAAAATTGACCACAGCGCACCCGAAGAAGAGTCGGCGCCCGATTGATGGCGTGAAGGGCGCACACCGGCGGTGTTCGCGTCTATACTCCGCCAAATGAACCAACCGGTACATTCCGCCAAACCCAAGCCCTCCGAGGTGCCCATCACGCGTGAGACGGGGCGCACCAATGACCCGGCACGCACCATGGCGGGCATTTTGGAGGTGGCCACCCACGAGTTTGCGGACAAGGGGCTGACCGGTGCCCGCATCGACGAGATCGCGGCGGCCACGCGCACCAGCAAGCGCATGATCTATTACTACTTCGGCAGCAAAGACGGCCTTTATTTGGCGGTGCTCGAAGAAGCTTATCGCCGCATGCGCGCGATCGAAGCCGATTTGCATCTGGACGATCTGGCGCCCCTTGCAGCGCTGCGCACCCTGGTGGAGTTCACCTACGACCACCACCGCGACAACGAAGACTTCATTCGCTTGGTGATGAACGAGAACATCCAGCGGGGCGATTATTTGCGCCAGAGCCAAAACATCCAGTCGCTCAATTCGATTGCCATCCAATCTTTGCAGGCGGTCTATGCACGCGGGGTGGCGCAGGGCGTGTTCAGGCCGGGGCTGGACCCGGTGGACATCCATTCGGCGATTTCAGCCTTCACGTTTTTCAACGTCTCCAACCGCCACACCTTTGGCGTGATCTTCAAAGACAAAGCCAGCCAGGGCAAGGCCGAGACGCTCAAGCGCGAGCACGTGGTCGAGCTGGTCTTGCGTTTTGTCTGCCATTCCGTTTCGGCATAACAGCTAGGGCGACGTATTTTTCGCGCATACGGGTTATCCCTGTGTTCTAAAAACTAACCAGTTCGTACATTATGAGCAATGCTTCTTGGGAGATGTGTGGTGGTTCAAAAATTCATTGAGGGGTTTTGCAAAGCCCTGAATGTCGTCATTGCCCTGTGTTTGGCCGTGATGGTGGTGCTGGTGTTTGGCAATGTGGTCATGCGCTATGGCTTCAACTCGGGCATCACTTTGTCCGAAGAGCTGTCTCGTTGGTTGTTTGTCTGGATGACTTTCATGGGGGCGGTGATTGCCCTCAAAGAGCACGGCCATCTGGGCACCGACATGTTGGTGGGCAAGCTGGGCCCGAGCGGCAAAAAGGTTTGCTTGGCCATTTCTTACCTGGCCATGTTGTTCATTTGCTGGTTGTTGTTCAGTGGCGCCTACCAGCAGACCGTGATCAATCTGGGCAGCACCAGCGCCGTGATGGAGGTGTCCATGGCCTGGATTTATGCACCCGGTGTGGTGTTTGCGGTGCTGGGCGGCTTGATTTTGCTGACCGAGTTGTTTCGCTTGCTCACCGGGCAGGTGCGCGATGAAGACCTGGTCATGATTCAGGAATCCGAAGAGTCGCCGCATGGCAGCCACAAAGCCTGAGCGCAGGAGAGACTGACATGACGATTGCTATTTTTGTTTTTTCCTTGCTCGGTGCCATGGCCATTGGCATCCCGATCGCGTTTTCTCTCTTGATCTGTGGTGTGGCGCTGATGTGGCACATGGACATGTTCGACGCCCAGATCCTGGCGCAAAACCTGCTCGAGGGCTCCAACAGCTTTCCTTTGTTGGCTGTGCCGTTTTTCATGCTGGCGGGCGAGATCATGAACGCGGGCGGCTTGTCGCGCCGTATCGTGAACTTTGCCATGGCCTGCGTGGGCCACATCAAAGGCGGTCTGGGTTATGTGACCATCATGGCTGCCGTGATCATGGCGGCGCTGTCCGGCTCGGCCGTGGCCGATGCGGCGGCCCTGGCCTCGCTGCTTTTGCCCATGATGGTGGCTGCGGGCCATGACAAGGCCCGATCGGCTGGCCTGATCGCCTCGGCCGGCATCATCGCGCCGGTGATTCCCCCCAGCATTGGCTTTGTGATCTTTGGCGTGGCGGGCAATGTGTCCATTTCCAAATTGTTCATGGCGGGGATCGCGCCCGGCATCATGCTGGGTGCATCGCTGTGGGTCACCTGGTGGTGGTTGGCGCGGCGCGAAGTGGTGCAGGTGCCCCCGCGCAAATCCATGGGTGAAATCATGGTGGCCATGCGCGAGGCGACCTGGGCTTTGGTGCTGCCGCTCATCGTGGTGTTTGGCCTGAAGTTTGGGGTGTTCACCCCGACGGAAGCGGCGGTGGTGGCGGCCGTCTATGCCTTGCTGATTTCCACCTTCATTTACCGCGAGTTGAGCCTGAAAGACCTGTACCCGCTGTTTGTGAACTCGGCCAAGACGAGCGCGATCGTGATGTTTTTGGTGGCCGCCGCCATGGTGTCGGCCTGGTTGATCACGGTCGCCAATTTGCCGGCCGAGTTGATCGCTTTGCTGCAGCCCCTGCTCGACAGCCCTCGTTTGCTGATGCTGACGATCATGGTCATCACCATGGTGGTGGGCACGGCGCTCGACATGACGCCCACCATTTTGTTGCTGACCCCGGTGCTGATGCCTGTGGTCAAGGCCGCAGGCATTGACCCGGTTTACTTCGGCGTCTTGTTCATCATCAACAACGCGATTGGTTTGATCACCCCGCCCGTGGGCACCGTGCTCAACGCGGTGGCCGGTGTGGGCAAAGTCAGCATGGATGAAGTCACACGGGGTGTGATGCCTTTCATGATCGCCCAGTTCACCATCATGTTTGCCATGGTGGCCTTCCCTGCGCTGGTGATGGTGCCGGCGCGTTGGTTCTATTGATTTTCGGTGAGGTCGTCTGATCGGGTACGCCTGACGACCTGCCCCTTGATGCACAGCGTACGTCCTTCTTTTTTCTGGAGACAACTCATGAAACGTGTATTCATCAAATCCCTGATCGCCAGCGTGGCCTTGGCCGCAGCCGGCGTGGCATCGGCTCAAGACAAGACCATCAAGTTCGCTAACCAGAACGCAGCGGGTCACCCCATCGTGCTGGGCATGGAGAAATTCAAGGAAATCGTCGAGAAAAACTCTGGCGGCAAGATCAAGGTCAACGTGTTCCCCGGCGGCGCCTTGGGCAGCGACCAAGCCAACGTGTCGGCCATCCAGGGGGGCACTTTGGAGATGGCCTCGATGAACTCGGGCATCTTCGCTTCGCAGGTCAAGGAATTTGCCATTTTTGACTTCCCCTTCATGTTCGCCAGTGGCAAAGAAGCCGACGCGGCTGTGGACGGCGCTTTCGGTAAAAAGCTGCACGCCAAGCTGGAAGAAAAAGGGATGATTGGTCTGGCGTATTACGAGCTGGGTTTTCGCAACATCACCAACAGCAAGCGCGCCATCAACAAGGTGGAAGACCTCGAAGGCCTCAAGCTGCGCGTGATCCCCAACCCGATCAACGTGGATTGGGTCAAGGCTTTGGGCGCCAACCCCACACCACTGCCATTCCCTGAGCTGTACGCGGCGCTGGAACAAAAAGCCGTGGACGGCCAGGAAAACCCTGTGGCCACCATCAACGGCGCCAAGTTGTACGAAGTGCAAAAACACCTGGCTTTGACCGGTCACCAGTACAACCCCCAGTCGGTCATCATCAGCAAGAAGTTCTGGGAAAAGCTGTCGGCTGCCGAGAAGAAAATCGTGGCCGATGCCGCCATCGAATCGGCCAAGTTCCAACGCGAAAAGGCCCGTGCGCTGGAAGCCAGCATCACCGAAAACCTGAAGAAAAACGGCATGCAAGTGACCCAGTTGCCTGAAGCCGAAATGGCCAAGCTGCGCGACAAAATGCGCCCTGTGACTGCCAAGTACGGTGTCACCGTGGGTCAAGACCTGGTCAAGGAACTGCAAGCTGAAATCGAAAAGGTGCGTTCGGCCGCTGCGGCCCCCGCCAAGAAATCGGGTAAATAATCAGGGATCGGGCTTCGCCAAAATCTGGCGAAGCCTCCCCCGTTGACCAAAGGAAGTCCCATGAAAGTCTTGATGCTGCACGGCGTGAACCACAACATGTTCGGCAAACGCGACCCCAAGCAGTACGGCACCATCACCCTCGATGAAATCAATGCCAACTTGCAAAAGCTGGGCCAAGAGCTGGGTGCCCAGGTCGAGTGCTACCAGACTAACCATGAAGGTGACATGTGTGAGCGCATTCACCAGGCTTACTTTGACAACGTGGACGCGGTGCTGATCAACGCCGGTGCATGGACCCATTACAGCTACGCCATCCGCGATGCGCTGGCTGTCTTGACCTGCCCGATCGTGGAGCTGCACATGTCCAACATCCACGCCCGCGAAGAATTCCGTCACAAGTCGGTCTTCGCCGAAATCGTCAAAGGCCAGATCTGTGGCTTTGGCGCTGACAGCTATTTGCTGGCGCTGCGTGCAGGCGTGTCTGCCGCACAAGCCGCTGGCTGACAGCCCGCCTGCTCAGCTCCGCTGGGCAAGCATGGGTGAAAACCCTTTTTACGTTCAATGATCGCACGTGAATGCGCGATCAACGGATTGCTGTTGCCCGATCGATGATCTGATTGGCCTTGCGGGCCAGGACAATCACGGCCGGAAAGCAGTGAACCCCATTGGCAACAGCAATGATCAACGGCAACACAGAGCTCATCGCGCACATCGGCTACCCGACGCACACCTTCAAGTCGCCGATGATTTACAACCCCTACTTTGAGGCCTCAGGCATCAACGCCGTGGTGGTGCCCATGGGCTGCAAGCCCGAAAACTACCCCCAGTTTCTGAGGGCGGTGTTCACGCTGGAGAACATCCGTGGCGCACTGATCACCATGCCGCACAAAGTCAGCACCGTGGGTTTGCTCGACGAAGTCACCGCCACCGTGCGTGTGGCCGGCGCCTGCAATGCGGTCAAGCGCTTGGCCGATGGCCGCCTGGTGGGCGACATGTTCGACGGCGCAGGCTTTGTGCGCGGTGTGCAGCGCAAGGGCCTTGACCTGACGGGCCAACGCGTGCTGGTGGTGGGCACCGGCGGCGTGGGCTGTGCGATTGCCGCTTCCTTGGCGGGCGCAGGCATTGCGGCCATCAGCCTTTTTGATGTGAACACCGCCAGCTGTGAGGCCTTGGCCCAGCGCTTGAAAACGCATTACCCCCAAATCGAGGTGTGCACCGGCTCGAACGATCCGGCCGATCACGACCTGGTCGTCAACGCCACGCCCATGGGCATGAACGAAGGCGACCCTCTGCCCATGGATGTCTCGCGCCTGTCGCCCGCGACCTTTGTGGGCGAGGTGGTCATGAAGGCCGAGACCACCGCATTTTTGGCCGCTGCACAAGCACGCGGTTGCCGCACCCAGGTGGGCACGGATATGCTGTACGAACAGATCCCGGCTTATCTGGAATATTTCGGCTTGCCCACCACCACCGCAGAAGTCCTGCGCCGTGGTGCCCAGTTGCGCTATTGAACCTGAACACATGGCCTTACGGAGTGCACAGATGACCTTGAACAAAGTGGATCGCGAAGCCGTCCCCGACATGCCCAACCGTTTGGGCATCGCGGGCATTGAATTCATCGAGTACGCCACCAGCCGCCCGCAGGCGCTGGGCCAGGTGCTGGAGAACATGGGCTTTCGGCCCGTGGCGCGGCACCGCTCGCGCGAGGTGACTTTGTACCGCCAAGGCACCATGAACCTGGTGGTCAACGCCAGCCCCGACGATGCGCGCGTGAGCGGCACGGTGGACGGTCAGCCCGTGATTTCTGCGGTGGCGTTTCGTGTGCAAGATGCCCTCAAGGCGCACAACCGTTGCATGGAGCTGGGCGCTTGGAGCGTGGGCAGCCATGCGCAAGCGATGGAGCTGCACATCCCGGCCATCCACGGCCCGGGCGGCAGCCGCTTTTACTTTGTGGACCGCTGGCAAGAGTTCTCGATCTACGACATCGACTTCAAGCCCATCCCCACGGTGGACCCCAACCCGCCGGCCTTGGCGGGCATGAGCTACTTCGGTGTGGTGCAGTACATCGGCGCGGCCCGCAGCGCCGACTGGCAGACCTATTACGAACACATGTTCGACTTCAGCAGCATCCCCGACGAAGAGCGCTTTGGCATTTTGCCCAAGGGCAAGCTGATGAAGAGCCCCTGCGGCACCTTCTTATGGCAGCTGATCGAGCCCGAGCCCTGGATGGACAGCGATGAAAGCCCCGAGTGCTTGCAGCGCATTGGCTTTGGTGTGCCCAACGTGGCCGAGGCCGTGGCGGCCCTCAAGGCCCGGGGTGTGGAGTTTGTCGAGTCCACCCAGTTGCATCCCGAAGACCGGGGGGCGTTGACCCGCGCTGCGCTGGGTTCGGTGGCTTTCGAGCTGGTGCACAAGTGAGGCCAACCATGAACTTGCTCGACGGCTACGGGATGGACACCATCACCATGGCAGGCACGCTGGAGGCCAAGCTGGCTGCCATGAAAGGCGCCGGTTTTTCTCAGGTGATGCTGATGGCCCGCGATCTGGTCACGCACCCCGGGGGTGTTCAAGCCGCGGTCGAGGCCGTGCGCCAAAGTGGCATGCGGCCCACCGGCTTTCAGGTGCTGCGCGATTTTGAAGGGCTGTCCGGCCACCTGCACAGCTACAAGCTCGACATCGCCAAGTCCATGCTCGAGATGTGCGCGGCCACCGGCAGCAAGGTCTTGTTGGCGTGCTCGTCCACCTCGCGCCACGCCACACAAGACCTGGACCAGATCGCGGCCGACTTGAAAAAACTGGCCATGCTGGCCGTGCCCATGGGCATCAAGATTGCCTACGAAGCGCTGTCCTGGGGCCGCACCGTCAACGAATTCCCCACCAGTTGGGACGTGGTCTGCCGCGCCGATTGCCCCAATTTGGGCATCGGCCTCGACTCATTCCACATCTTTGCCGCCAAGACAGAGCTGGACGCCATCGAAGAATTGGACCCGTCCAAAATCTTTTTGGTGCAGCTGTCGGACTTCATGTGGCAAGAAACCCCCACCTTTGAAGAGCGCATGACCACGGCCCGCACCTTCAGGGTGTTCCCAGGCGAGGGCGTGCACAGCGAGCAGCTGGCCGACTTGGTGCTGCGCCTGGACCGCATCGGGTACCGGGGCGACTACAGCTTTGAAGTGTTCAACGACGACTACCAGCAACTGCCGCTGGAGACGGTGGCCGAGCGTGCCCGCAAGAGTGCGACCTGGCTGCACCAGGACGTGTTGCACAAATCAGCCCCATTGCCGGCCTGGGCGCGGCAAGGCGCTCACTGAACAATCGCCACCGATTTGACCTGCACCCAGGCGGCGTTGCCCGCCTGCAACTGCAGGGCGTCCAAAGCCCGGCGAGTCACACGGGCCAACAGCACCGATTGGCCGCAACGCACCCGCACCAGACACTGTGAGGGGTGCGCATCGGGCGCCATCGCGTCCAGCACGCAGGGCAGGTGGTTTTGAATGCTGGTGTGCTGGGGCTCTTGGGTGGTCAGGCTGACGTCTTGGGCCAGTACCCGCAAACGCACCGACTGCCCCAAACGCAGGCCGCTGTCGCGCACCCACAAAGCGCCACCTTGAAACGCCACTTGCGCCAAATGCCAGGGGGCATCGAGCGCGGTCACGTGGCCCTGTAGCAAGGCCGCTGCATCTTGGCCCACCACCACGGCAGGCGCGATGCAGCTCATGACCTCGGTCGCGGGGCCGCTGGCTTTGACGCGGCCTTGCGCCATCACCACCAGGTGATCGGCGAGCCGGGCCAATTCATCGGACGAGTGGGTCACGTAGAGCATCGGGATGCGCAGCTCATCGCGCAAACGCTCCAGCCAAGGCAGGATCTCTTGTTTGCGCGCCTGATCGAGCGCGGCCATGGGTTCGTCCAGCAATAGCAGGCGCGGCTCGGTGGCCAGGGCCCTGGCAATGGCCACGCGCTGGCGTTCCCCGCCTGACAGTTGTGCGCTGGGTCGGTCCAGCAGATGGCCAATGCCCAGCAGTTCGATCGCCTGGTCCAAAGCGGCTTGCGCTTTTGGCGACTGGGCGCGTTGCACGGCAAAGCGCAGGTTGCCCATGACGTTCAGGTGCGAGAACAAGCTCGCTTCTTGGAACACATAGCCCAAGGCGCGCTGGTGAGTGGGCACAAAGAGGCCTTGGGCATCGTCTTGCCAGACCCCCTCGCCCAAGGCGATGCGGGCGCTGTGGGGTTTTTCGAGACCGGCCACGCAGCGCAGCACGCTGGTCTTGCCCGACCCCGAGGGGCCAAACAACACGGTGATGCCTTGCATGGGCAAGCGCAGGTCCACGTGCAAGCCATAGTCCGCCCGCGGCAGTTGCAGTTGAATGATCATCTCGCTCATGGCAGCACCCGGTCGTGTCGGTTTTTCAGCAAGGCCAGGGCCATCAGCACCGCAAACGCGAACAAGACCATGCCACCGGCCAGCACATGCGCTTGGGCGTATTCCATGGCTTCCACGTGGCCGTAAATTTGGGTGGAGACCACCCGCGTTTGGCCGGGGATGTTGCCGCCGATCATCAGCACCACCCCGAACTCACCCACGGTGTGGGCAAAGCTCAAAATGGCGGCGGTGATCAGCCCAGACCGCGCTTGCGGCAGGGCCACCGAAAAGAAGGCGTCGAGGGGGCTGGCCCGCAAGGTGGCCGCCACTTCCATGGGGCGGGGGCCCAGTGCCTCGAAGGCGTGCTGAATCGGTTGCACCGCAAAGGGCAGCGAAAAAATCACCGAGCCGATCAGCAAGCCGGTGAAGCTGAAGGACAACACGCCCCAGCCCAGCGCCTGCGTCAGCTGGCCCAGCGGGCCTTGTGGGCCCATGACCACCAAGAGGTAAAAGCCCAGTACCGAAGGCGGCAGCACCAGCGGCAAGGTGACCACCGCTCCGATGGGCGTACGCCAACGCGAGCGGGTCTGCGACAGCCACCAAGCCAGGGGCGTGGCCAGCAGCAAGAGCACCAGCGTGGTCAGGCTGGCCAGTTGCAAAGTCAGCCCAATGGCTTGCAGGGTTTCGGTGTCCATGGCTCAGTTCTTGTAGGCGTGGGCCCGGATGATGGCGCGGGCGGTTGGGCTTTGGAGGAAGCGCATGAAGGCTTGCGCGGCGGGCTGGTCCTTGCCCGCGTTCAAGAGCAAGGCGCCCTGGCGGATGGGGGTGTACAAGTCTGCGGGCACGATCCAGCCAGAGCCTTGTGTGAAGCGACCTTCGGCATAGACCTGGGACAGCGCGACAAAGCCCAGGGGCGCGTTGCCCGTGGCCACGAATTGGTAGGTTTGCGCGATGTTCTCGCCCAAGACCCATCGCGGCTGGAGCGCATGCAACAGGCCCAGTTGCGTCATGGCTTGCACCGCCGCCTGCCCATAAGGGGCGAGCTTGGGCTCGGCCAGGGCGATCTTGGGGAAGGCGCCGGTTTTCAGCACCTGGCCTTGTGGATCCACCAGGCCTGTTTGTGCACTCCAAAGAGCCAGTTGCCCCACGGCATAGGTGAAGCGCGTGCCCTGAACGCCCAAGCCTTCTTGTTCGAGCTTGGCCGGCGTTTCATCATCGGCCGCCAGAAACACCTGAAAGGGGGCGCCGTTTTTGATCTGGGCATAAAACCGACCTGTGGAGCCCAAAGACACCTTGACCTTGTGACCTGTCGATTGTTCGAATGCGGCTGCGAGCTTTTGCATGGGGGCGCTGAAGTTGGCGGCCACCGCCACCGAGACCGTGTCGGCATGGCCCGTCACGGCCCACAAGCAGGCACACAGCGCGATCAGCAAGCGGTTCATGGAAAGTTTCGGTATTCTGAAATGGAATAGCGAAACTTTAGCATGGATGCCGGGCGCTGTTCTGATTCAGAATAGCGGTCAAGCCAAAAACCATTGCCATGAAAACCCAAGCACTGCCACTTTCCGACGTTCTGGGCCACGAAGCCAGCGACAAACGCATCGACATCCTGCGCCGCATTGCCCAGGTGGGCTCCATCTCGGAGGCCGCACGGGGCGCAGGCGTGAGCTACAAAGCCGGCTGGCAAGCGCTGGAGACCTTGGCCAATTTGGCCGGCACGCCCTTGGTGGAAAAGGTGGTGGGCGGCAGCGGCGGCGGCGGCGCGGTCTTGACCGCTGCCGGCCAAAAGGTCCTTCTGGCCGCCGACGCCATGGCCCAGGCTCGCCAGCAGGTGCTGCAATTGATCGACCGGGGCGACGTGGCCACCGGCCGCGCGGCCTTTGCCCTGCGCACCAGCATGCGCAACCAGTTTCCGTGCACGGTCGGGGCTGTGAAGTCCCATCAAGGGCAGGTGCGGGTGCAGCTGCACTTGGCCGATGGTTCGGCGGTGTATTCACGCATCACCCGAGAAAGCATGCAGCTGCTGGGGCTGCGCCCGGGCTTGGCGGTGTTGGCGCTGTGCAAAGCCACGGCAGTGCAGGTGGTGCCCAGCGCGGGCGATGTCAAAGGCAAGAACACTTTGGTCGGCGTGGTGACGCGGGCCACACGCTCGGCCAAGGGCGGTGAAGTGTCTCTGCGCTTGCCTGGGGGTGTTCAGTTGGTCGGCTTTTCTTCAGGCCCATCGCGCAAAGTAGGGCAAAGCACCACCGCCCAAATCGACGAAGCGGGCATGGTCATCGCGGCTTTGGATTGAAGATGAAGTTGCCCGTCATCGACACCCCGCGCTGCACTGGCTGTGGCTGGTGTGTGGCGGCGTGCCCACCCCATGTGCTGAGTCTGCAAGCCGATGGCTTTCGCAAGCATTCGGTCTTGCACGATCAAGCCGGCTGCACGGGCTGCAGCCTGTGTGCCCGCCGATGCCCCTTTGGCGTCATCACCATGGTCAAGCCAACCCCGAACACAGCTCAGCACCCACAGGAGTCGGGTGCTGCGTCTGGTATTGGTGGGCGCTGAACTTGTTGGGGGATAGGGTGCATCTACCTCAGGCGGTGAAGTGCGCGCTGTCCATCACTTTCAGGTCACGGGCTATCCGCGGCGAAAAATCCATTTGGTCGAGCACATCGCGCTGAAGGTCGATGCCGGGCGCGATCTCGAACAGTTCGATGCCTTCGGGCGTGAGCCTGAAGCTGGCGCGTTCGGTCAGGTAGAGCACTTCTTGCCTGCGCACCAAACCTTGCGGCCCTGAGAAAGTGATTTGGTCCACTTTTTGGACGAGTTTTTTCACCGCACCTTGTGCGGCCACGCGCATCTGTCCGTCGCCGGTTTCCAGCTTGACGCCCTTGGCCGCCAGCGTGCCGCAGAACACCACTTTCTTGGCGTTTTGCGCGATGTCGATGAAGCCGCCGGGGCCGACGGTGACGCCGCCCAAGCGCGAGACGTTGACCGAGCCCTCTTCGTCGAATTCACCAAAGCCCAGAAAGGCAATGTCCAGACCCCCGCCGCCATAAAAGTCGAACTGCGTCGCGGCGTCCAGCATGGCGGTGGCGTTGCGGGCGTAGCCGAACAAGACGCCGTCCATCAGCGTGCCGCCATAGGTGCCGTGCTCGATGGTTTGGTAAATGCGGTGCTGCTCGTTGCGCGCCGCGATCAGTTTGGCCACCGCATCGGGCACGCCCACGCCGTAGTTGATGACCGGGCGGGCTTTGCCGGTGTTGAACAATTCTTGGTAGGCCCGGCGCGCCACGGCCTGCCTTTCGCTGAAGGCTTCTTGAGCCGCAGCCACTTCGCGGGCATGGTCTTGGGCTTCGCTGCTCAAGCGCGCTTGGCCCGTCAGCTCGCCGCTGAAGGCCGGATCAAACGGGATGGCGTAGCTGGTGGACTGCTGCGGGTCCACCACGATGGCGTCCACCCAGGCCGAGGGGATGCGCACTTCGCGGGCTTTCAGGGCGCCCTTGGGCAAGCGCTCTTTGACTTGCACGATGACTTTGCCGCCGCTGTTGCGTGCGGCCAAGGCCAACGACTGCGCGTCGAGGTTGGCCGCTTCGTGCTCGAAGCTGATGTTGCCGTCTTCGTCGGCGCTGCTGGCGCGCACGATGGCCACATGGATGGGAAAGGGTTTGTAGCGCAGGTATTCGCGGCCATCGATTTGGATGACTTCGGCCAGGTTGTCTTGGGCGGCGTCGTTCATGCGGCCACCGCCGTGGCGTGGGTCGCACACGGTGCCCAGGCCCACGTGGCTGATGAGGCCGGGACGGCCCGCGCCTATTTCGCGCATGAGCTGGCTCGACACGCCGCCAGGCAGGATGTAAGCCTCGATTTTGTTGGCCAAGGCCAGCTGTTGCATGGCGGGCGACCAAACCCAGTGGCCGCCAATCACGCGTTTGACCAGGCCTTCGTGCGCGAAGCAGTTCATGCCTTTGGTTTTTTTGTCGCCAATGCCCAGCGCGTGGATGACGGTGAGGTTGGTTGGTGTCTGTGTGCTCAGGAAGCGTTCTTGCACCGCTTCAAACAAATGGGTCGCTTCCATCAGCCCGCCGCCACCGCCCATGAGGCCCACGGTGTCACCGTCTTGGATGAGTTGTGCCGCTTGTGCGGCGGTCATGAATTTGGTTTGCATTTTTTGCCTCGTTCGTGTTGTTCAGTTCGTGTCAGGGTGGTGTGCTGCATCGTGATGAGGGGTGAGGGCCTCGGCCTCATACTGGGGTACCAGAAATCGGCCGAGGCCCTCACCCCCCATCACGATGGCGTTCTGGTTTGCACAGAGATGTTGTCTTTGTAGGTCGGAGCTTCAGCTCCGACGTTGTGCTTCAACGATGCATTCATGTCGGAGCTGAAGCTCCGACCTACGGATGCACCCACAGCCGGATGAAGGGGATGGGCGGCCGACGATTTCTGGTACCCCAGTATGAGGAGGCCGCCCATCCCCTTTGTCCGGCCCACGCAAGGCGCACAACACACGCACACAAAAGGTCAGCGGTTCACATCAAACAGCACAGCGCCTTTTTTCATCGCGCTCTTGG
Source organism: Limnohabitans lacus (assembly GCF_030053395.1). Taxonomy (GTDB): domain Bacteria; phylum Pseudomonadota; class Gammaproteobacteria; order Burkholderiales; family Burkholderiaceae_C; genus Limnohabitans_A; species Limnohabitans_A lacus. The sequence goes on from NZ_JASGBH010000003.1 coordinate 190,232, forward strand.
CAATCACGCCCCGGTGGATCTCGCTGGTGCCGTCGTAGATGCGGTAAATGCGGGCATCGCGGTAATAGCGCTCAATGGACAGCTCCTTGCAAAAGCCCATGCCGCCAAACACCTGCACCGCACGGTCCACCACGCGGCCCAAAGTTTCTGCGGCGTGCACCTTGACCATGGCGATCTGCTCGCGCGCGTCCAGGCCTTGGTCCAGCATCCAGGCGGCGTGGTAGACCATCCAGCGGGCGGCGTTGATCTCGATCACGCTGTCGGCCAGCATCTGCTGCACCATCTGGAAGTCGCCGATCTTGCTGCCGAACTGCTTGCGCTCGTTGGCCCAGTTCAGCATCAGCTCGCACACATGCGTGGCCTTGCCCACGGCGCGGGCGCCCACCTGCGCCAGACGCACCACATTGAGTGCGCCCATGGCCAGCTTGAAGCCTTGGCCCACTTCGCCCAGCAAGGCGGCGTCTTCAAGTTGCACGTTGTCAAAAAACAATTCCAGGTGCGGCGTGCCGCGCAGGCCCATCATCTTTTGGTCCTTGCCCACGGTGAAACCGGTCAAGCCTTTGTCGACCATGAACATCGAAATTTCTTTCTCGCCGGTTTTGGCCGACACCAAAAAGAAGTCGCTCCACTCGCCATCGCTGATGAAGTGCTTGGTGCCGTTGAGCACCCAGCCTTGCCCGTTTTTCTTGGCGTTGGTTTTGATGCCTGCAGCGTCCGAGCCCGCGCCCGATTCGGTGATGGTGATGGCGCAGGTGCGCGTGCCCGCCACAGCGGGTTTGAGCCAGCGCTCGATCTGCTCGCCCTTGCAGTGCAGCAGGGGTTCGTACACATTGCCAAAGGCGCGTCGGATCAGGATGTCGGTGGTGTGGCCGAATTGCTCTTCGCACAGGATGCGGTCCATGTTGGACAGGCCGCCACCGCCTAATTCGGCGGGCATGTTCATGCCGTACAGGCCCAGGGCCTTGGCCTTGTCGTGGATGGCTTGCGCTTTGGCCTTGTCCAAAAAGCCTTGGTTCTCGACCTCGTCTTCGAGGGGCTGCAGTTCTTCGGCGATGAAACGGCGCACCGTTTCGATCATCATTTTTTGTTCGTCGTTGAGTGAAAAGTCCATGGGGTGCTCCAAATCATTGTGAGGGTTCAGCGTTCCACAAAGGGGCGGCTTTTGGCCAGGCATTCGGCAGCCCAGTTCAGCACCGAGGTGTTCGCTTCGCGGCCGAAGTTGACCACCTCCACGCTCACGGGCAGGTCGGCAGGCAGGGCGTCGAACAGGCCTTGCACATCGATGGTGCCGTCACCGGGCAGCAGGCGCTCGCAGCGGGCGGTGTGAACCATTTGCTCGGTCGTGAAATTCAAACCGGCTTGGGCATCGCAAATTTGCGCGTAGTGCAGCAACTCACGCGGGAGGGCGCGGATGTCTTCGAGTGTGGTGGTCGAGCGGCCCACGTGCAGCGCATCGACCAAGATGCCCGCATTGGCCGGGCTGCCTGCGCCTTGCACGATGCGCAGCGCAGCGTTGGCGTCTTTCACCGCCGTCCAGGGCATGAACTCCAAGTCAGCGGTCATGCCAAAAGGCTTCATCACTTCGCAAAGGCGGGCGTAGTGGTCGGTCAGGCGCGCTTCGTTGGTGTCGTCTCCGGCCACCAAAATGGCCTTGGCTTTCAGTGCCGCGCCTGCGTCGTACAGCGCATCCCAGGTGTGCGGGTCGAACTGCTCGCCAATGCGGATGATTTCCAGATCGAACACGCCCACGCCGGTGTCGGCTTGAGCTGCCAAGGTTTCACGCAGGGCCGCAGGCTGGCCCAGCAGGTGCTGCTGCGGCGCGCCTGCGGCGTTGGGCCACAGGCGCAGGCCGACAAAGCTGTAGCCGGTTTTCGCCGCGACACCGATCGCCTCGGCTGGTGTGCAGCGGTGCGAGCTCAGGTAGGCGAGAGAGTAGGTGCGGGTCATGGTCTTTATTTCAAAGGCGACACCGCCGTGGGCATGGCGATGGTCGAGACCATGTTGGTGCTCAGGTGCGCGGGTCCGCCCTTGGGGGGCCAGATGCCTTGGGCCACGGCTTCGCCGCGGATTTGGCTGCGGGCGTTCAGGCTGTCGTAGGCCCAGATGTTGGTGAATCGCAGTGGGCCGTCGAGCGCGACCATGGCCACCACGCAAGGCGAGAGCTTGTCGCGGGCGGGCACGTACTGCTCCCACAGGTCGATGGTGGGCTGCACGCCGCCGGTTTGGATGCCGTAGGTGCGGATTTCGTAGACCGGTCCGGTGATGCCGCTCTCGGCGCTGGGACGCACCGGCTTCATCCAGGGGAAGCCTTTGTAGCTGTGCTGCTCCAGCGTTTGGAAAATCTCGCCGCAGCCAAACGGACCCCAAGGGCCGTCGCCTGTTTCTGGTCTGGCGCTTTGCTGGGTGCGCTCGCGTTCGGCCTGCAAGGCCTCGAGCGTGGCAAAGCCGCGCAGCACGATCATCTGGTTGAGCACGCCGATGTCGGTGAACCAGCAGCCCAGCAGTTCGCCTTGGGCCTCAGGCGCCGTGGCAAAGGCCTGCACGTTCGTTGCGGCTTGGCCTGCAGAGCCAAAGGGCAGGGTCATGGTGGCGAGTTCGTAATACATGGTCTGGGCTTTCGAGTTGTCGGTTGACGTGTGGGTGATCGGGTATTCGCAGGTGGACGGTGGATCGCGGCCTGCGGCGTGGTGTGCGGCGATGAAGCCAAAGGTCATGGCCGGACCCAGCGTGATGCCGCCGGCCGGGTAGTGGCCGCCCATCATGCTGCTGAGGTCATTGCCACCGGCATACAGACCGGGGATGGCCAGGCCGTGGGCATCGGTGACTTGCGCGTGGTCGTTCACGCGCAAACCGGCGAAGGTGCCCAAGCTGCCCATCACGACTTTGACGGCATAAAACGGCCCGCGTTCGATGGGGCCCATGCAGGGGTTGCGCAGACCGCGCCGAGTGGCGTTGATGGCATCGCCCTGGATGCGGTTGTAGGGCGTTTCGCCTTTGCCAAAGTCGAGGTCTTTGCCGTCTTGCGCCAGCGCGTTGTAGCGCTGCACCGTGGCTTGCAGGGCTGGGGCGTCGATGCCGCAAGCGTTGGCTAATTCTTTCAAGGTTTGACCGCGTTTCAGGTAGCCGTTTTTCAGCCAAGGGCCGAGCGGCATGGGTGCGGGCTTGACCGCGCCCAGGCCGTAGTAGCGCAGAAACAAGTGGTCGCAAATCAGCCAGGCTTCGGGCTTGTGACCGGCCGGTGTTGCCGCCAGCAGGTCTTGCATGAAGTCGTGGTACGAGTTGGCCTCGTTGGCAAAGCGTTGGCCTTGCGCCGTGACAGCGATCAGGCCAGGCTTGGCGCGCTCGATCAGGTGCGGGAAATGCGCCATGCTGCCGTCCGGGCGGGGCACCAAAGACACCGGGGCCAATGCCGCTGCTTGCACCAAGTCGCCCGCCACCACGCCACCTGCGGACTCGCCCAAACGCAGGCCGTCGCCCGTGTTGCCCCGGTTGCCGGCCGACCAGTGTTCGTGGCCCGTGGGGGCATGCGGCAGCAGTTGCAGTTTGCGCGCTGGGTCGTGTGGAAAGCCGCCAGTGGCCAACACCACGCCGCAGCGGGCTTGGATGCTGACTTCGCCATTGGGTGATTGCACCACGGCACCGGTGACCCGGCCTTCGCTTTGCAGCAAACGCACAGCCGGGCTGTTCACGCGTATTTGAACGCCCTGATCGAATGCGGATTGGGCCAGCCCGCCGATCAAGGCATTGCCGTTGACCAGGCGCGTGCCCCGGCGGTGCACCAACAAGTCACGCCAGTGGCGCAGCACCAGCTTCGTGACATGCCAAAAGGATGCTGGCTTGTGCAGGGCGTTCAAAAAATGCCGCAGCTCCGCACCCGAGGCGATGCCCATGCCCCACAGCGTGGTCTCGTGCAGCGGGGGCTTGAGGTCGTGCAGGCGATCGCCCAGTGGGCGGGCATCAAAAGGCGCTGCGCAAATCGAGCGGCCGCCCAGCGCCGCGTCGATGGTGTGGCCATGAAAGTCTGGAATCGCGTTGCCATCGATGAACTGCAGCGCGGTGTGGCGGCGAAAGAACTCGACCATGCGCGGGCCGTTGTTCAGAAAGGCCAGGGCGCGGGACTCGTCGAATTTTTCGCCCAGCTCGCGGCGCAGGTAAGACAGCGGTTTTTCGATGCGCTCGACCAGGCCCGCCTCGATGGCCAGCGGGTTGCGCGGCACCCACATCCAGCCGCCCGACCAAGCCGTGGTGCCACCGTATTGCGCTTCTTTTTCGACCACGATGACCTTCAGGCCCAGGTGCGCTGCCGTGACGGCGGCCGACAGCGCGCCCGCGCCCGAGCCCACCACCAGCAGGTCGCAGTGTTCGGTGGAGGGCCTTGCAGCGTTCATCGGCTCGCGCACATCACACCGCGTAGATCGGTTTGCGGCCATCGGTGGGGGCGGCGCTGCCGGTTTCGGCCGTGAGGCTGAAGAAGGGCGATGCGCCACTGGACGCGGCCAGCTGCTGCGCGATGCTTTGCAACTCGGGCGCCAAGGCTTGCATTTTTTCGGGGGTGAAGCGCACCGTGGGGCCGGCGATGGTCAGCACGCCAAACGCGGGCTGCCCTGCAAAGCGCACGGGTGCGGACATGGCCGACAGGCCTGCGGTGTAGGTGTCGGTGGTCAGGCTGTAGCCCCGATCGCGGGTTTGGGCCACGGCCTCCATCACGGCTTGCAAGCTGGTGGGCGCGGCAGGGCCGAACTGTTCAGGCAGGCCCAGACCTTGTTTGGCCACCAAGGCCAGGGCCGCGTCATCGCTCAGCGTCGAGAGCAAGGCCCAGCCCGAGGACGAGCACGACAAGCGTGCATCGCTGCCCATGTCGGGGTCGTAGCGCAGGCCTTGGCGCGCACCTTGGGCGCGGGCCACCCAGGTCAGGCGCTCGCCGTCGACCACTGAGAGGCGCACCAGTTCGCCCGACACCTCGGCCAAGCGGTTGAGCAGGGGCTGGGCAATGTCCACGATGCCGCTGTTGCTCAGGTAGCTCAGGCCCATGGAGACCAGTTTGGTGGTCAGCAGGTAGTCGCCGTGGCCGCGTGTCTGGCGCACATAGCCCAGGCGCACCAGGTCGGTCAGCAGGCGGTGCGTGCCGCTGCGCGGGATGTCGAGCTGATCGGCAATGGCGGCCAGTTCCAGGCCTTCACCGTGTTGCGAGAGCAATTCGAGGATGCTCAAAGTTCGTTCGAGAACGCCGCTCATGTGGGATTCCTTGACGCCGTGAAGGCTGGGCAGGTTTGACGTTGACCGGTGCGTGCCGCCTTCAGCAAAGCCAATGTGGCTTGCAAAGTGCGCCAGCCGTCCAGTGCCGAGCAGATGGGGGTTTCGCGCCGCTCGGCCACCGCGCGAAAGTGCCGCAGTTGTTGAACGTACACATCGGTGTCGTGCACACGGATTTGTTCGCGCACCATTTCGCGGTGCCAATGGCGCTCGCCGGGGTAGCGCCACAAGTCCAAATCGGGCAGCGAGAGCGAGCCCTGCGTGCCCGACAAAAAGTGCGACTGCACATTTTGTCGGGGGTATTGGCCTTGCTCGCCGGCACAAAAATCCCAGCACCAAGGCGAGACGGTGGTGTCGGACACCGTCATCACCGCTTGCGTGCCGCTGGCAAATTCGAGCAAGGCCGCACCGGTGTCTTCGACTTCAAAACCGCGCACCGCGCTGGACAGGCTGCCTTGCACCGCACGCACTTCGCCCAGCAGGTACACCAGCATGTCGATGTCGTGGATCAGGTTGATCAGCACCGGCCCGCCACCGGCTTGGCGGCGCCAGGGCACATCGAAGTAGGCCTCGGGCTTGTAGAAGTTGGCCATCACGTTGGCGCTGAGCACCTGGCCCAGGCGACCGTCGGCAACGATTTGACGGGCCCTTTGCAAGATCGGGTTGTGGCGGCGGTGGTGCCCCACCAGCACCGGCACGCCGGTGTCTTGCGCGATCTGGATCAGGCGCTCGGCAGCGGCCAAGGTGTCGGCCACCGGTTTTTCAATCAGCACCGCGATGCCGCGCGCCATGCAGTCGGCGGCCACCTCCACATGGGTGGCGTTGGGCGTGGCGATCACCACGCCTTGCGGCCGGGTGGCTTCCAGCAGGGCAGGGTGGTTTTCAAAGGTGGGGATGTTGCGCTCGGCACACCACTGGCGAGCCGCCTCGTCCGGCTCGGCCACCCCCACCAGAGCGAACTCGGGTGTTTTCAGGATGCGTTCGATGTGCGTCTGGCCAATCACGCCAGCGCCAATCACGGCCAGAGGGAACTTGTGCATGGGTGTTGTTGCGTGTGCAGTGGGGTGCGTCGATGGCCCGAGTATATTGATTTTTGGAAATAAATTCAAAAGTGGAATCAAATTCCGTTTTTATGTATCATCGCGGCCATGAACCCGACACAGCCCTTGCACCTTGACGGCGCTTCGCGCATCCATTTCATCGTGGGCGACCCGATTGCCCAGGTCAAATCGCCCTCGGGTGTGAGCCAGGCTTTTCAGGCCGCAGGGCTCAATGCGGTGTGCATCCCGGCCCATGTGGCCCCGGCCGATCTGGCGGTCTGGACGGCAGGTGTGTCGCTGTGCAAAAACGTGGACGGCATCATCGTCACCGTGCCGCACAAATTCGCTTACTTTGAGCTGTGCGCCACGACTTCGGACCGGGGCGCGTTTTTGAAGTCCATCAACACCTTGCGCCGCAACCCCGATGGCCGCTGGCATGGTGACATGTTCGACGGCCTGGGCTATGTGAAAGCCTTGGCGCTCAAGGGCTGCAGCCTGCAGGGTCAAAAAGCATTGCTGGTGGGCGCAGGCGGTGCCGGCTCGGCCATTGCGTATTCGCTGGCCACGGGCGGCGTGCGCGAGCTGGCCATTCACGACGAAGACAGGGCTCGGCGCGACGCGCTGGTGCAGCGCCTGGCCTCGCTGGGCCAGTGCACCGTGGTGGCCGGTAGCAGCGACCCTACAGGTTTTGACATCGCGATCAACGCCACACCGATCGGCATGCAAGCGGGTGATCCGCACCCGATCGATGTGAGCCGCTTCACACCGGACATGTGGGTGGGCTGTGTGATCACCGCGCCCGCCGTGACGCCGATGATCGCCGCTGCACGGGCGCTGGGTTGCCACACCCTCACGGGCACGGAGATGTTTGCGCAGGTGAAAGACCTGATGGTCGAATTTTTGATGGGGGCCTGAGATGCAAGTTCTGAAGAACGGTCTGGATGGTTTGAAGGACGGTGTCGAATTTGACCTGGTGGTCATCGGTGCGGGTGGCGCGGGCTTGTCGGCGGCGGTGTTTGCCGCCATCGACGGCGCCAAGGTGCTGGTGGTCGAGCGCACCGAGTTCGTGGGCGGCACCACCGCCTGGTCGGCAGGCACCACCTGGGCGCCGGGAACCCACCATGCTGCAGCCGTCAACCCCAGCGACAAGCTGGCCGACGTGACGACTTACCTTAACCATGCGGTGGGCGCGCAAGCGCCTGCCGCTTTGCGCGAAGCCTTTTTGAAGCACGGCGGCGACGCCGTGGCCAAAATCGAAGCGCACTCGTCCATGAAATACCGGCCTTACCCCAAGCACCCGGACTACATCAGCGACCTGCCCGGCTCGACCTTGAATGGCCGCGCTTTGGAGCCTGTGCCTTTTGATGGCCGTTTGCTGGGTGAACTCTTCCCGCTGCTGCGTCCACCCATCCCCGAGTTCACCGTGCTCGGCGGCATGATGGTGGACCGCACCGACATCAACCACTTGCTGGCGATGACGAAGTCTTGGGCATCGCTCAAGCACGCGCTCAGCATACTGGGGCGTCACTTGCGCGATCGCTTGAGCCATGCCCGGGGCACTCGCTTGGTGATGGGCAACGCCTTGGTGGGGCGCTTGTTGCATGGCTTGTCACAGCACGCTCACGCCACGCTGGCGCTGAAAACCTCGGTCGATGCGCTGGAGCGTGACGCCAGCGGCCGCGTGGTGGCGGTGCGCTTGAGCAGCGCCACCGGCAAGGCCCGTGTGGTGGCCAAGCATGGCGTGGTGCTGGCCAGTGGCGGCTTCAACCGCGACCCGGCCTTGCGTGCACAGAAGTTGCCCGGCATTCCCGCCGATTGGTGCCCCGCTGCACCCGGCCACACCGGCGAGGCGCTGGCTTTGGCACGGGGCTTGGGCGCCGTCGAAGGGCAGGGCGCACAAAGCCCGGCCTTCTGGGCGCCCGTGTCTTTGCGCCAACGCCCCGATGGCAGCACCGCGGTGTTCCCGCATTTCGTGATGGACCGCGCCAAGCCCGGCATGATCACCGTCAACCAGGCGGGCGAGCGCTTTGTCAACGAGAGCACCTCTTACCACCTGTTTGCGCTGGGCATGCAGGCGGCCCGGCAAGCCGTTCCCGCTTACATGGTGGCCGATGCCAAAGCCTTGCGCCAGTACGGCATGGGCATGGTGCGCCCCGGTGGCAAGGGGCTGGCCCCGTTCTTGGCCGACGGCTACTTGACCGAAGCCGCCAGCCTGCAAGCGCTGGCCGACAAGCTGGGCATCTCAGCGCAGGGTTTGGCCCAAGCGGTGGCCGACAACAACGCCTTTGCCCAAACCGGTGTGGATACACAGTTCCAACGCGGCGAGACGGCTTATCAACAGAACATTGGCGACGCCGCAGCCGGTGGCCGCAACCCCAACTTGGGTGCGATCAGCGAAGGGCCTTATTACGCCGTCAAGCTCTACCCCGGCGACATTGGCGCGGCGCAAGGCTTGCAGACCAACGAGCACGCACAGCTGCTCAATGCGCAAGGGCAAGTCATCGAGGGCTTGTACGCCGTTGGCAACGACATGAATTCCATCATGGGCGGTGTGTACCCCGCCCCCGGCATCACGATTGGCCCGGGCTTGGTGTTTGCCTATTTGGCGACCCGTCATGCCTTGGCTTCGCCCATGGCCCTCGGGTCTAACCCCTAATACGTTCGTTCATCGCACGTTTTTGTTCGGTGATTGACCCATCTACCCCGGCCTGCCCGTGATGCCTATGGAAATGACCACTACATTTTCAACACCTTGCCCTGCATGGAAAAACGTTTTTCAACCCACTGGCCGTGCAAGCTGGCCTGATTCCACCAACGAGGAGACCTCTGTGAAAGCTACCCTGAAAACCCTGGCCGTCTGTGCCGCCTTGGCCGTGTCTGGCCTGGCCCAAGCCCAAGACATCAAGATCGCCAACATCGTTGAGCTGTCGGGCCCTGGCACCACCGCCGGCACATTGTTCAAAAACGGTACCGAACTGGCCATCAAGGAAATCAATGCCGCTGGCGGTATCTTGGGCAAGAAAATCAGCTACACCACCGAAGACACCCAGACCAACCCTGGCGTGGCCAAAGGCCTGACGCAAAAAGCGGTGGACAACGACGTGTTTGCCATTTTTGGCCCCGTGTACTCCGGCTCCATCATGGTCTCCATGGCCGAATCCAAGCGAGGCGAAACACCCAACTTCACCGGCGGTGAAGCCGCTGCAGTCACCGCACAAGGCAACCCTTATGTGTTCCGTACCGCCTTCGGTCAGAGCGTGTCTTTCCCTAAGTTGGCCAAGTTCATCAATTCCAAAGCCAAGACCTTGGCCATCGTTTATGTGAACAACGACTTCGGCAAAGGCGGTCGTGACACCCTGACCAAGTTGCTCGAAGGCACTTCCACCAAGATCGTGGCCGACATCTCCACCGACGCCGGTCAAGTGGACTTTTCTGCGGCTGTGTTGAAGGCCAAGCAGACCGATGCCGACGCGATCTTCGTGTACACCAACGAAGAAGAGTCGGCCCGTGCCCTGCGCGAGTTCCGCAAGCAAGGCGTCAAGAAAATGCTGATTGGCGAAACCACGCTGACCGGCCAGAAAGTGATCGAGTTGGCCGGTGAAGCCGCCAACGGCGCACTGGCCCACGTAGGTCTGACGGTCGATGCCCCAGCGTTCAAGGCTTTCGGTGCCAAGTACAAGGCCGAATACAAATCTGAGTCGGACCACAACGGCATCAAAGGCTACACCGGCATGTACGTGCTCAAGGCCGCCATCGAGAAAGCCGGCAAGATCGACCGCAAAGCGGCCGCTGCGGCGATTCGCAACAGCTGCTTCAGCGCCAAGCAACACCCTGGCATCCTGATGGATGTGTGTTTTGACGACAAAGGCGATCTGGACCGCGAGAGCTTCCTGATCGAAGTCAAGGGTGGACAGCCCGTGATCAACGCGACTTTGCCTCCTCTGAACGCCAAGAAGTAATTGACGTTTTGAAAACAAGGCGGGCTCCTGTGGGGTCCGCTTTTTTTCAGGCCATTCGGGCTGATCCAGCCCGCGCAGGCGGCTTTTGATGCCTGCGCCTCCCGTTTTCGGAGTTCTCCCATGACCGACTTTTTACAACTCTTTTTCAGTGGCTTGGCCACTGGCAGCATCTATGCGCTGGTGGCCTTGGGCTTCACCTTGCTGTGGCAAGCGTCTGGCACGATCAACTTCGCGCAAGGCGAATTTGTGATGCTGCCCGCCTTCATGATGGTGATGCTGATGGGCTCAGGCCTGTCGCTGTATGTGGCCTTTGCCTTGTCCATCGTGCTGTCGGTGCTGATTTTGGGTTGGTTGTTCAAACGCGGTCTGGTGGACCCCCTGTTCAAGTACGGCATGATGCCCATCGTCGTGGCCACCATTGGCCTGTCGATCGCCATGCGCAACGGTGTGCGTGCGGGCTACAGCGCCGAGCCCCACCCCTTCCCCCAAGTGTTCCCCGACGTGATTTTTGAGGTGATGGGCGTGACCTTCTCGGCCGGTGATGTGGGCACCTTTGTGTTTGCCATGGCCTTGGTGCTGGTGACGCAGGCTTTCCTGAGCAAAACCGTGACGGGCCGCGCCATGCAGGCGGTGGCGCAAAACACCGAGAGCGCTTCGGTGCTGGGCATCAATGTGCCGCGCATGATTTTCTACACCTTTGCCATCAACGCGATCTTGGCCGCTGCTGCGGCTTTGCTGGTGACGCCCACGTACCTCGCCAAGTTCGACATGGGTGAGGGCTTGGGTACCAAAGCCTTTTTTGCGGCCATCATCGGCGGCTTCACCAATTCGCGCGGTGCGCTGGTGGGCGGCTTGCTGGTCGGTGTGTGCGAGAACCTGGCTGCCGCCTACATCTCGCCCGCCTACAAAGACGCGGTGGCCTTGATCATTTTCATGGTCGTGATCCTGTTCAAGCCCCAAGGCCTGCTCGGCAAGAAAGAGGAGCGCAAAGTATGAAAAAGCTCAACCTGTTGTTTGCGCTGGTCGTTTTGGCGGCGCTCATCATCGTGCCCAATTTCCTCAAGAACTACGGCATCCACATGTTCACCACCTGGCTGGTGTTCATCATCGCGACCATGGGCCTGAACCTCACCGTGGGGTACGCCGGTCAAAAGTCGCTGGGCCACGCCGCCTTCTTTGGCATTGGTGCCTACACCGTGGCCATCTTCCTCAAGGCCGGCTTGAGCTTTTGGCTCGGCCTGCCGGTGGCGGCCTTGTTTTGCTTTGTGGTCGGTCTGGCCCTGGGCTTTCCGGCGCTGCGTGTGCAGACCATTTACTTGGCCTTTGCCACACTGGGTTTCAACACCGCTTTGTGGCTGGTGATGCGCAACGAAGAGTGGCTGACTGGCGGCACCTTCGGCATCAACAACATCGCACGGCCCAGTTTGGGCGGCATCAGCTTCGATGGCAATTTGGCGTATTACTACCTGGTGCTGGGCTTCACCATCGTGCTGGCGCTGCTTTTGTGGGGCTTGCTGCGCTCGCCCTGGGGCAAGGCCTTCACGGCGCTGCGCGACAACCCCATCCGCGCTGAGAGCTTGGGCATCGACACCCGCAGCTACACGCTGCTGAGCTTTGCGATTGGCGCGGTGTACGCCGGTGTGGCCGGTGGCCTGTATGCCTCGCAAGTGCAGTTCATTGACCCGGCTTTGTTCACCGTGGGCGCGTCCATCATGATGTACCTGATGGTGGTGGTCGGCGGCCCGGGTTATTTCTTGGGCCCGGTTCTCGGCTCGGCTGTTGGCGTGGTCTTGCCCGAGTGGCTGCGCTTTGCGCAAGCTTGGTATTTGTTCGTGTTCGGTGCGGCCGTGGTGGTGCTCATGATCTGGCTGCCCGATGGTTTGCTCAGCATTCCTGACCGCCTCAAGGCGCGCCGCCAATCGCGAGAGGCTTCGGCTGCTCGCGCTGCCCAAGGAGTCAAAGCATGAGCCAGCCCGTCCTCAAAGTCACCAACATGAAGAAGGCTTACGGTGCGATTCAAGCCGTGGGCGGTGTGTCCTTCGAAGTGCGCCCTGGCGAGATCTTCGGCGTGATCGGCCCCAACGGTTCGGGCAAGACCACCTTGTTCAACAGCATGCTGGGTCAGATCACCCCTGACGAAGGCCAGATCGAACTCAACGGTGAAGACGTCACGCAACTGGGCCCCTTGGAGCTGAACCGCCGGGGCGTGGGTCGCACCTTCCAGACCTTGCAGGTGTTTGGCAAGATGACCGTGCGCGATAACCTGATTGTGGCCGCGCAAGAGCACCAAGGCAGCATGTTCAGCCGCATGTTTGCGCCCACCGATTCCGGTCTGGGCGACAAGGCCGATGCGCTGATCGACCAGTTCCACATCCGCCATGTGGCCGACAAAAAGGCCGGCGAGCTGAGCTATGGGCAGCAAAAGCTGGTGGACATCGCCATGGCTTTCATGAGCGAGCCCGATCTGGTCTTGCTCGACGAGCCTTGTGCTGGTGTGAACCCGTCCTTGGTGGGCGGCATCAGCACTTTGCTCAAAGAGCTCAACCGCACACGCAAAGGCAGCTTCGTGGTGATCGAGCACAACATGGACTTCGTGATGGACCTGTGCCACCGCATCATGGTGATGGTCGAGGGCCAGGTGCTGGCCATCGGCACGCCCGACGAAATCCGCGCCAACAAGCAGGTGCTGGACGCCTATTTGGGGAACTGACATGACCGCAACAAACGACACCTGCATCGAATTCGACGACGTGGTCGCGGGTTACAAGGATTTCATGATCCTGAACAACCTGTCTTTCAAAGTGCCCAAAGGCTCGATCACGCTCTTGATCGGCCCCAACGGCGCGGGCAAATCCACCGTGCTCAAAACCCTGTTCGGCTTGCTCAAGCCTCGCCAAGGCAAGGTTTTGCTCAACGGCAAAGACATCACCGGCGCCACCCAAAAAGCGTTGCTGGCCGATGGCATTGCTTTTGTGCCCCAGGGCCGCAACCTGTTTGGCCAGCTCAGCGTGTATGAAAACTTGGAGCTGGGCGGCATCACTTTGGGCATGAAAACCACGCATGAACGCATCCCAGAAGTGCTGGAGTTTTTCCCACGCGTGAAAGAGCGCATGAACTCGCGTGCCTCGGCCTTGTCGGGCGGCGAGCAAAAGCAGCTGGAAATCGGCCGCGCTTTGCTCTTGCGCCCCAAAGTGCTGTTGATCGACGAGCCCTCGATTGGCCTGTCGCCCATCGTGGTGCAAGACGTGTTCAAGCTGCTGCGCAAGCTGGCCGACCAGGGCACCACGGTGCTGATGGTCGAGCAAAACGTCAAGAGCGCGCTCAAGTATTCGGACAACGCCATTGCGCTGGAGTCGGGCCGCTTGGTGCTCTACAAATCGGCCGCCGAAATCTTGGCCGATCCACAAATGGAGCGCCTGTTCTTGGGCGGTGCGCACACCACCTCGGCCGCTGCGGTTTGAGGCGAATGGGCGTTGGCGACAAGGGGCGTTAGGGCCCCTTGGGTCATGGCGCTGTGAATCTGGGCGATCCCCGCGACCCCCAAATCTGAAACGACAGGCCTTGGATGTCCACCAAGCTGCCGTCTTGCACCCGCAGCAGTTGCTGCGTTTCCGCAGGAAAGGCGACGGGGTCGCTGCTCAGACCCACAAAAGTGGGCCCCAAGCCCAACCAAAGCGGCAAGCCTGAACACGCGCCGATGATGCGCTGCGCTTGTCCTTGAAAAAGAACGGCCAGGGCATAGGGCCCTTGAACCAGAGCGAGCGCCCGCTGCACCGCTTGCGCGGCATCGCCTTGATGGGTGGCATCGATGATGTGGGCCATGCACTCACTCTCGGCATGGCTGCGCAAGGCATAAAAACGTTGCGCCAAGACGGCGCGCAGTTCCGGGGCATTGAGCAGCGGACCCATGAACACCACCGCGGTGCGTGCGGGCGCGGTGATCAGGGCTTGAGGCCCTTGACTGAACCTTGGCAGGCAATGGTTTGGGACGGCGCCATCTGCGCGTCCTTGGGTGTGCGCAATCGCCGTGTTCACCTCTGACAGGGGGTCCATGACCCGCAAATGCTGGTTCAGCGCATCAAGGCCCTCGGTGCTGCCCAAGCGCCGCAAACGTGGCGCTTGGCTGGCGTTGGCGGCCGGCGTGAGCAGGGCCACGCCATAAGCATCGGCGGGGTCACCGGCCAATTGCGCCAAGCCGTGCAGCATGTGCGCCGACAAGTTGCGGTCGCTGGTCAGCCCGAGGATGCCGCCCATGTTGAACTCCTTGTGGTGTGGTCAAAAAATTTTCAGACCCTGCCTGTTGCGGTAAGGGCCGGGCGCGATCTTCTCGCAAGCAGGCACAGCTGACCATTGCGCGCAGGGCAGTGATGGCAGGGTGTAGTGGCCCAGTCCGGGCGGTATAGACACAGATGGATAGCGTTTTTCACCGATGGGCCAATGGTGCGCCAGCGCTCAGAACGGGACCATGAAAGCCTGTGAATCACTGAAAGAACGCTATGAACTACCCGATCGTTGAAGGTGCCCGCCAAAACCGCATCTTGGCCGGCATGCCCATGAGCCGCTATGCCCCGCTGTCGTCGCACCTCAAGCCGGTGGAGTTGAGCTCGGGGCAGGTGATTTTTGAAGCGGATGGGCCGCTGGATTTTGTTTATTTCCCGACCACCTGCACCGCGTCCATGGTGTCGCAAACCCAGGACGGTGACTCTTCTGAGCTGGCCATGATTGGACGCGATGGCATGCTGGGCGTGCCCTTGGCCTTGGGCAGTCAGACCATGAAGCACCGTGTCATGGTGCAGTGCGGGGGGCAGGCCTACCGCATGCCGGCCCCTGTGTTTTTGGAAGAGTTGGGCCGCAGCGTTGAGTTGCAACAACTGGCATTGGCCTATGTCCAAGCTTTGATCATGCAGATGTCTCAAAACATCGTGTGCATTGGCCACCACAGCGTGAGCGAACGGCTGTGCTACTGGCTCTTGATGAACCACGACGCACTGCCAGGCGATCAGCTGAGGGTCACGCACGAGATGATCGCCAACATGCTGGGCGTTCGGCGCGAGTCGGTCACGCAAGCGCTGGGCAAGCTGCAAGCCGAAGGCTGGGTCACCAGTGGGCGCGGAAAAATCGGCATCTGCGATGCCGATGGTTTGGCCCAAGGCGTGTGCGAATGCTATGCCTTGGTCAGCCGAGAAAACCAAAAGCTGTTTGACCGTCTGCTCGATTCTTTTGGCCACGCGAGCCAGGGCGTGACAGCGGCTGTGGCTTCAAGTTCGGTTGATGGCATGCGTTTGCAAAAGTACCAAGACGCCTACGACTTTGCACCTGTGGGCTTTGTCAGCCTGGATGCGCATTGCCGCATCGTTCAAACCAATTTGGCGGGCGCCATCATGCTCGGGGTGCAGCGTTCGCAGACACAGGCGCATGATTTTCTGGACTTTTTGAGTGCCCAAGACAGAAGCGTTTTCACCGCATTCCACCAAGAAGTGTTGAGTGGCAAATGCCGACGCCATTGCGAGTTGAGCCTGCATGGTACCGAGCGGCGCAGCGAAATGATCTTGCGCATCGAAGCCACTTTGGATGAAGAGGGCCAGGAGTGTCAGTTGGTGCTGATCGATGTGACCCAAGAGCGCCGTGAGGCCGAGCAAACCTTGGAGCGAGAACGCCAGCAGCAAGAGATGCTGGCGCGCCAGCCCTACATGCTGTGGTTCAAAGACCCGCAGGGGCATTTGATTTCGGCCAACTCCCGACTGCTTGAAAACGGCGATGGCTTGCTCAACGAAGCGGGCCTGGAAAAACTCGATGCCCACAGCATGCCGTGGCTGTTTGCCAATGCTGCGCCCATGTCGGCCAGCCCCAAAGCCTGACGCCTTGGCCCCGACTCAGAGCAGTGGCCGCAGGCTGCGTGCAGCCTCTTGCATCACCGGCAGCAAACGGTGCAGCGCGTGGTCGGTCACCTCGCGGTTGATGGGCATGGTCACGCTGATGGCGCCATGGGGCACGTTGTTGCGGTCCAGCAAGGGCACGGCGATGCCGCGAAAGTTCAGCTCCAGCTGCTGCTCTGACAGAGCCCAGCCTTGGCGTTTGAACTGCAGCAGCGCTTTGCGCAACTCCGCCTTGCTGGACAGGGTGTACGAGGTGAAGGCCCGCAGTTCATGGCGGTCGAGCCACTGGTCCATGGCTTCGGTGTCCAGACTGGCCAACACCGCAAGGCCTGCAGCTGTGACCTGCACCTGCACGCGAGAGCCAGGCAAATAGCCCGAAGAGGTGTGGCGGTGGCTGTCGCTGCGGGCGATGAACACGGTGTCGTCGCCATCGACCACGCCCAGGTAGGCGATCTCTTCGGTGCCCGCTGTGATCCGTTGCAAGAAGGGTTGCACCAGGCGCGGCAAGCGGGCCGACTCGAGGTAGGCATGGCCCAGCCGCAAAATGCGCGGCATCAGCCAAAACAGTTTGCCGTCGGTGCCCACATAGCCCAAATGCGCCAGTGTTTTCAAATACCGCCGTGCTGCCGTACGGGTCATGTGGCAGCGGGCACCGGCTTCTGTGGCCGTCAGGCGGGGGTGCGCCGCGTCAAATGCCTCGATGATGGACAGGCCTTTTTCCAGGCCAGCGATCCAGTCACGGGCATCGAGTTCGGTGGGTTCTGCTATGGGCATGAGGGCTCCGGTGTGTCCGTGCGATTATCGATCACTGAGGTGCGATGTTTGTGCATGGGCTGATCAAGACGGGCAGGTGCCTGCGCGATTTGCCACTACCATGCCTGCATGAAACACCGCAAATTAGGCCCCTTCAACGTCAGCGCCATTGGCCTGGGCTGCATGAACCTCAGCCACGCGTATGGCCCGCCCGTGTCTGCCGAACAAGGCGAGCGTGTCCTGCTCACCGCGCTCGACCAAGGCGTGGATTTTTTTGACACCGCCGCCCTGTATGGCTTTGGCGCCAACGAAACGCTGGTAGGCCAGGTGATGAAGCCGCACCGCCAAAAATTCACCTTGGCCAGCAAATGCGGCATGCAGGGCGTGGACCGGGGCGATGGCACCCAGGTGCGGGTGATCGATGGCCGGCCCGAGACGATCAAAAAGACCTGCGAAGACGCGCTGCGCCGCCTGAAAACCGATGTGATCGACCTGTACTACCTGCACCGCTGGGACAAGCAAGTCCCGATCGAAGACAGCGTGGGCGCTTTGAGCGACCTGGTGCGCCAGGGCAAGATCCAGACCATTGGCCTGTCGGAGGTGTCGGCCAACACGTTGCGCAAGGCCCATGCGGTGCACCCGATTGCGGCCGTGCAGACCGAGTACTCCCTGTGGACGCGCAACCCCGAGATCGCGGTCTTGCAAGCTTGCCGTGAACTGGGCACGGCCTTTGTGGCCTTCAGTCCGGTGGCGCGGGGCTTTTTGTGCGGCCCGTTGGACATCGCCGCGCTCGATGCCAAAGACATTCGCCGCACCATGCCGCGCTTTGCGCCTGCTAATTACGCCGCCAATTTGAAGCTCTTGCCCGCCTACAACGCGCTGGCACAAGAGGCCGGCTGCAGCCCATCTCAGCTGGCGCTGG
The DNA here is from genome assembly GCF_030053395.1 of Limnohabitans lacus. Classification (GTDB taxonomy): domain Bacteria; phylum Pseudomonadota; class Gammaproteobacteria; order Burkholderiales; family Burkholderiaceae_C; genus Limnohabitans_A; species Limnohabitans_A lacus. Next base: position 208,035 of record NZ_JASGBH010000003.1, read on the forward strand.
CTTGGTTGTTGCACAAGGGCGAAGACATCTTGCCGATCCCCGGCACCACCTCGGTGGACCATTTGCTGGACGATTTGGCGGCGGTGGATGTGCAGCTCGGTGCGGACTTGATGAACCGCCTGGAAGCGCTCATCAACCCAAATACCGTGGTGGGCGACCGCTACAACGACCAAGCCAACAGCGAGGTCGATACCGAGGTGTTTGCCTGAACAGTCAGTCGCCTGTGCAACGCTTGGCGGCGTCGTTCATGCCGTCGCGGTCGACGGGGAAAAAGCCGGAGATGTTGTACTTGTTGAAGTGCGCGTAACTGGAAAACGCCATGCTTCAGTCGGCAAAGCGCCGCTCTTGCAAAGGGCCACGCGCGAGCAATTCGATGTCGTGGTGCCGCTCATCGCGGTTGAGGCTTTGCCAAAGGGATTCGATCGATGCGCTGGGCCCTTCGATGCATTGCACGAAAATTTCTTCGGTATAGAGCAGGTGGCCGGTGATGTCCATGCGCTTGTTTCTTTCGCGGCACAGGCTCAGCAGGTTGAACAAATGCAGACTGCCCAGCTTGTGGGTGGCTTTGGAACGGTAAACCAGGCGCTCTAACACTTTGGATCTCGGGTCAAATTGAAACCCTTGGCATTATCCGCAGCCAAATTGTGCCCAGCTGACAGCGTGACTTCTGCTGTCAGCTGGGCGCCACGGTTGCTCAACCCGCGTCGGGTTGCGCCAATGGCGCGGCTTTTTGGAAGGCCGCCAGTTCGCCGCAGGCTTTGTCCACCGCGCTGATCAGGGGCCAGCGGTTCATGTCGACTTTGAAGCGCAGGGCGCTTTCCACTTGGGGGATCAAGTAGACATCGGCCATGCTGGGCGCATCGCCATAGCTGAAGCGACCGCGTTGCGTGTCTGCGGCCAGCAAGGCTTCGTAGGCGTCAAATCCGTCACTGATCCAGGTGCCGCACCAGGCGTTGATGGCGTCTTCGCTCGCGCCAAACTGCTTGCGCAGGGTCTGCAAAATGCGGCGGTTGTTGATGGGGTGAATGTCGCACCCCACGATGGCGGCCAAGGCCCGCACCCGTGCGCGCCCATCGGCGTCAGCGGGCAGCAGGGCGGGTGTGGGGTATTTTTCTTCCAGCCATTCGATGATGGCCGGCGACTGGATCATGAGCTGTTCACCGGTGTCTAAGGCGGGCACCAGGCCCTGAGGGTTCACGGCCTTGAAGGGGGCGTTCAGTTGCTCATCGACCCGCAAGTCCACGGCCACGTAATCGGTGGCGATGCCTTTGAGGTTCAGGGCAATGCGCAAGCGGTGCGAGGTGCTGCTGCGGAAAAAGTTGTAGAGCTTCATGGGTCCAGTCCTGTGATGGGTCGGCTGCGCGGGGTGCAAGTGCACGCCGCGCAAGACGGCATTATTGAGCAGCACCCACCGTCAGCGCGACTTCGGCCAGGCCTTCGATCCGGCCGGTGATCTTGTCGCCAGGCAGCACGGCGCCCACGCCTTCGGGCGTTCCGGTGTAGATCAAATCGCCAGGCTGCAGGTGGTAGTAAGTGGACAGGTCGGCGATGATTTCGCGGATGTTCCAAATCAGCTTGTCCACGTTGGATGACTGCTTGGTTTGGCCATTCACTTCCAAAGCGATCGCGCCGCTCTCGATCACCACACCGGGCATGGGCACGATCTCGGTGCAGACCGAGCCTTGTTCGATGTCCTTGCCCGTGTCCCAAGGGCGGCCTTTGTCGCGTGCCACCAGCTGCAGGTCACGGCGCGTCATGTCCAGACCGGCGGCGTAGCCATAGACCAGTTCGTGCGCATTGGCTTCGCTCACGCGGAAACCTGCTTTGCCAATGGCCAGCACCAGCTCCATCTCGAAGTGGTAGTTGTTGGTGCGGGGTGGGTAAGACACGGTCGCGCCGCTTTCCACCAAGGTCTGGGGCGACTTGGTGAAGTAGAAGGCCTGCTCCACGCTCTTGTCGACGGGGCGGCCCATTTCGACGGCGTGCGCATGGTAATTGCGGCCCACGCAGAAGATGCGGTTGATCGGGAAGCGCTCTGCTTGGCCACGGATGGGCAGAGATTGAACGGCGGGTGGTGTGAAGAGGTAGGAGGTCATGGTTGGCAATGAAAAGAAAAAAATCAGCCGCGGTTCTCGTAGACACCGAGTTTGCGGTGCAGTGGCGACTCGTCGGCCATAAAGATGAAGGCGGGTTGGTTGGCGTTCAGGTTCTTCAGCGTCACAGCCTCGTAGCCGGGGGCGCAGCATGTGTCGGCCTCGGCCAATGTGAAGGTGCTGGCCACGATTTGGGCTTGCACCGCGCCTTCGATCACATGGAAGACTTGCGCAGGTGAGCGCGCAGGCAGGCGCAGGCTCTGGCCGGGGCGCAGCATCAGGGCGTAAAAGCCCAAAATGTTTTCTGCATCACTGCCGGTTTCGGGGTTGGTGTAAGTGACTTGCACCTGCTCCAGTTCGGCGTTGTCAGCGGCCAGCGACTCAAGCGCCGCCTTGGCGTCTTTCCAGGCGTAGCGCAGCATGGGGTAGGCCTTTTTGCTGCGGTCAAACACATGCGAGGGCACCACGCCGCCACGGGCGTATTGCTGGTCGCTGCGGCCTGGCTGCACGGCCTGGCGGTCGCCGTTGATGTGGTAGCTGGCCTCCATGTAATAGACCAGAGGCAAGTCCAGCACGTCCAGCCAAATGACCGGGTCGGTGCCGTCGTGGCCGTGCTCGTGCCACAGGCCGGTGGGCGTCAAGATCAAATCACCCCGGCTCATGGGGCATTTCTCGCCGTCCACCGTGGTCCATGCGCCTTCGCCTTCCACGACCATGCGCACCGCGTTGGGCGTGTGGCGGTGGCTGGGGGCCCACTCGCCGGGCATGAGCAACTGCATGCCCAAATACATGGCGGCAGAGGCCTGCATTTTGTCCAGGCCGTGTCCCGGGTTGGCCAGCACCAGCACGCGGCGCTCGGCTTTTTGAATCGGGGTCAGTTCGCCCGCTTTGAGCAAGAGCGGCTTGATGTCCTTGTAAGCCCAGCAGGTGGGCTGGGTCTGGCGGGTGGGCACCTTGGGCGGCAGCACGCCGCGCAGGCTGGGCCACAGCGGCACCAGGTTCAGCTCGCGCAGGTCTTGCACATAGTCGGGGGGCAGGTCTTCGAGTCGTCCGAGGTCGTTCATGTTCTGGTCTCCGTGCAATCAGGTGTGTTGTGCGGCATCGAGGCAGTTGCTCACGTTCCAGCCGTAAAGCCACGCCATCGCATCATAAAAGCGCTCCGGGCTGCGGCCGCGCCAGAGGTCGTTGCGCACCAGGCGCTCCACGCCCTTGGCATGGTAGATGCGGCCCATCTCGCGGCTCGACAGTACGATGCGGGCCGTGCGGGCCACGCGGGCGCGTTGGTACATGTCCAAAGCTTTGGGCCAGTCGTTGTGGTGGGTGCGCAGGGCTTCGCCCAAAGTGACGGCGTCTTCCATCGCCATGCAGGCGCCTTGCGCCATGTATTGGGTGGTGGGGTGGGCGGCGTCGCCCAGCAAGGTCACGCGGCCATAGGTCCATTGGCCAATCGGCTCGCGGTCGGCCGTGGCCCAGCGCTTCCAGGTCTTGGGCAGGTCGATCAGTTGGCGTGCTTTGGGGCAGATGCCCTGGAAGTAGCTTTGCACTTCTTCTTTGCTGCCATCCTTGACGCCCCATTCCTCTTGCTCGCGGCTGTGGAAGGTCACGACCACGTTGTACTGCTCACCACCGCGCAGGGGGTAGTGCACCAGGTGGCAATTGGGGCCGACCCAAATCGCTGCGGCGTTCCACTGCAGGTCTTGTGGAAAGTCTTTTTTGTCCACCACAGCGCGGTACACCACATGCCCCGTCACGCGGGCCGGATCACCCACAAACTGCTCGCGCACCACCGACTTCACGCCGTCGGCCCCGATCAAAGCGCAGCCCTTGAAAGCCTTGCCGTTTTGGTCCCACACCGTCACGCTGCTGTCGTCTTGCTCGATGCGCACGACGCGGGTGTTGGTGTGAAACTGCACTTGACCGGTTTCTTGCGCGCCTTCGAGCAGCGACAAATGGACATCGGCGCGGTGAATCACGGCGTAGGGGTTGCCAAAGCGTTGGCGGAATTTTTCGTCCGTCGGGATCTTGCCCACTTGGTACTCGTCGATCGCGTCGTGCATCACCATGTAATCGGTGTAAACCGCACGGCCACGCGCTTTGTCGCCGATGCCCAATGCGTCGAACGCATGAAAGGCGTTGGGGCCCAGCTGGATGCCTGCACCGATCTCACCGATCTCGGGGGCTTGCTCCAGCACGGTGACTTCAAAGCCCTGGCGCACCAAAGCCAAGGCAGCGGCCAAGCCGCCAATGCCACCGCCAGCCACGATGACGGGGAGTTGTGATTGCGCTGTGCTCATGGGGTCTCCTCAATTTCACGTTGAAAGAATGCATGCATATTATATGTGCGCATATTATTTCGCAAGTCAAATCCGAAACCCAGGAGTTAGTATTTACCCTGGGTCTCGGCTTGCCATGGGATTGGCCACACCGCCGATTTGCCGATGCCGCGATGGATGAAAGGGGTGTTGTTGCCAAATCATGCACATCAGCACGTCTGGGCAAGGCTTTTGGCATTGGCCAGGCCTTGCGTCGGTTTTTGCGACAACAGGCCAGGTGCCCTGTCTGTGGGGTGCAAAAGAAAGAGAAACCCAAAGCCCCATGGTCTGTTCACAGCGCCCCCAGTTTTTGATGGCATTCGAGGTGAACCGATGTGGCTCGACACAGGGGAAACCCCTGTGTCGAGCGTCTGTGCGGCCCGCTTAAACCGATTAGAATTAACCGACCGCTCGGTTGGTTAATTCCTTCTGGCCGAGTTTTGACCTATACGGAAAGCGCATTGTCATGTCCCAAGTCCTGCAAAGTTTCATCGGTGGCCAATGGATCGGCCAACAAGGCGCGCAAGCCCTGCGCAGCGCCATCAACGGTGCCACAGTCGCCCAAACCCATGCGGAAGCGATCGACTTCGGCGATGCTGTGCACTTCGCACGCACCGTCGGTCTGCCCAATCTGCTCAAGCTGGATTTTCAAGAGCGCGCCCAGCGCCTCAAGGCTCTGGCCAAATACCTGGGTGAGCACAAAGAGCAGCTGTACGCGATTTCGGCCCACACGGGCGCGACACGCGCTGACAGCTGGGTGGACATCGAAGGCGGTGCGGGCACCTTGTTCGCGTACGCCAGCATGGGCAGCAACGAGCTGCCCAGCGGCAACCTGATTCACGAAGGTCCGGCATTCCCCTTGGGCAAAAAGGGCGGCTTTGCGGGCACGCACATCTTGGTGCCGCGCGGCGGCATCGCGGTGCACATCAACGCCTTCAACTTCCCCATCTGGGGCCTGCTTGAAAAATTCGCGCCCAGCTTTTTGGCTGGTATGCCTTGCATCGGCAAACCCGCTTCGTCCACCAGCTACCTGACCGAAGCCATGGTGCGCTTGGTGGAGCAATCGGGCATCTTGCCCGCAGGCGCTTTGCAGCTGGTGATTGGCTCCACGGGTGATTTGCTCGACCGCTTGAACGGCCAAGACGTGGTCACTTTCACCGGCTCGGCCGACACCGCCGCCATGCTGCGTGTGCACCCCAATGTGGTGAAAAACAGCATCCCCTTCAATGCCGAGGCCGACTCGCTCAACTGCGCCATCCTCGCGCCTGATGTGACACCCGACGACGAAGAGTTTGATTTGTTCGTGAAAGAAGTCGCTCGCGAAATGACCGTCAAGGCGGGGCAAAAATGCACCGCCATTCGCCGTGCCATCGTGCCGCGCCAGCACCTGGACGCCGTAGCCGAGAAGCTCCAAGCGCGTCTGGCCAAAGTGGTGGTGGGCGATCCATCGGTCGAGGGCGTGAAGATGGGGGCACTGGCCTCGCACGCCCAGCAGGCCGACGTGGCCGAGCGTGTGGCCCTGCTGCGCCAAAGTGCCGAGCTGGTGTTTGGTGGCGGTGCCGATTTCAAGCCGGTGGGGCAGGGCGTTGAAGGCGGTGCCTTCTTCCAGCCCACGCTGCTGCTGTGCCAAAAACCTTTGCACACCGACAGCGTGCACGACGTGGAAGCCTTTGGCCCCGTCAGCACCCTCATGCCTTACGACGGCATCCACGAAGCGCTGCAACTGGCCGCACGCGGTCAGGGCAGCTTGGTGGGCACGCTCGTGACCAAGGACCCGCAAGTGGCTGCCCGCGTGATCCCTGTGGCCGCTGCCTTGCACGGTCGCCTGCACATCTTGGACCGCGAAGCCGCTGTGGAATCGACCGGTCACGGCTCGCCGCTGCCACCCCTCAAGCACGGCGGTCCTGGCCGCGCAGGGGGTGGTGAAGAACTCGGCGGCATCCGCGCCGTCAAGCACCTGATGCAGCGCACTGCGTTGCAAGGCTCGCCCACCATGATCGCCGCCGTCACAGGCGAGTACATGCGCGGCGCCAAGCTGATCGAAACCGAAGTTCACCCCTTCCGCCGCTACTTTGAAGAATTGCAAATTGGCGAGAGCCTGCTGACCCACCGCCGCACCGTGGGCGAGGCCGACATCGTGGCTTTTGGCGGTCTGTCGGGCGACTATTTCTACATGCACTTCGACGAAATCGCCGCCAAGGACTCGCCGTTTGGCAAGCGCATTGCACACGGCTACTTCGTGCTGTCGGCCGCAGCGGGTTTGTTTGTCTCGCCCGCGCCCGGCCCGGTGCTGGCCAACTACGGCCTCGACACCCTGCGCTTCGTCAAGCCTGTGGGCATTGGCGACACCATCCAGGCCCGTTTGACGGCCAAGCGCAAGATCGACCGCCAAAAGAAAGACGCCAACGGCGTGGGCCAAGGCGTGGTGGCTTGGGATGTGGAAGTGACCAACCAGCTGGGCGAAGTCGTGGCCAGCTACGACATCTTGACCTTGGTGGCCAAAAAGGGCTGAGGTCCGCAAGGAGCGCTATGAACTGGTACGACCGCGTGGTGCTCCCCTACATGATCGACATGGCCTGCGGCCTGCCGATGGTGCAAAAGCAGCGTCGGCAATTGCTGCCCCAAGCGCAAGGCCGTGTGCTTGAAGTAGGCATGGGCACGGGACGCAACCTGCCGTTTTACGACCGCAGCCGCGTGACCCGCTTGGTTGGCGTGGACCCAGCCCTTCAGATGCACCGCTTGGCCCAAAAGCGCAGCCAAAGGGCCGGCATTGCGGTCGAGCTGATGGGCTTGTCGGCCGAGCAGCTGCCCACGGCCGATGCCAGCTTTGACACCGTGGTCTGCACCTACACCTTGTGCAGCATCCCCGATGCGGTGCAGGCCCTGCGCGAGATGCGCCGGGTCTTGGTGCCGGGCGGTCAGCTGCTGTTTTGCGAGCATGGCCGTGCGCCCGATCCCAACGTGCGCCGGTGGCAAGACCGGCTTCAGCCCCTGTGGGGGCCTTTGGCCGGTGGCTGCCAGTTGGGAAGGGACATTCCCGAATTGCTGGCAGAAGCAGGCTTTGCAGCCGACACACAATCGGCCTATTTGCCCGGGCCCCGGCCCATGACCTTCCATTACTGGGGACAGGCCAAGGCGGCCTGATCCCGCAAGGATTTCCGATGAAAGCGGTTTACCTCACCGGTCACGGTGGCAACGACGTGGTGGCCGTGGGTGACCGGCCCATGCCAGAGCGACCAGCGGGCCAAGTGCTGGTGCGCATGCACGCCGCCACGCTCAACCGGGTGGATCTGTACATGCGTGACAGCGGCGCGGGCATCACCCACACGCTGCCCCAAACCATGGGGCTCGATGGCGCGGGTGTGATCGAAGCGTTGGACGAGGGGGACCACGGTCTGCACATCGGGCAACAGGTGCTGGTGTACCCCGCTTTGACTTGCGGCATCTGCGAGTTTTGCCAAAGCGGCGAAGAGGTGCTGTGCACCCGCATGAGCCTGTTGGGCGAGCACCGCGACGGCACTTTGTCGGAGTTCATCAGCGTGCCGGCTCGCAACCTGGTGCCCATGCCCACGGGCTGGACATTTGAAGAAGCCGCCGCGCTGGGCGTGAACCACCTGACCGCATGGCGCATGCTGACCAGCCGCGCCCGATTGAAAGCAGGGGAGACGGTGCTGATTTTTGGCATCGGCGGCGGCGTGTCTTTGGCCGGCTTGCAATTGGCCAAAGCCATGGGCGCCAGGGTCTTCGTGACCTCGACCCACCCAGACAAGCTGGACCGTGCGCTGGCGCTGGGGGCCGACGCGGCCATCCACAGCCATGCGCAAGACGTGGTGCAAGAGGTCATGCGCCTGACAGGCAAGCGCGGGGTGGACGTGGTGTTCGAGAACGTGGGTCAAGCCGTGTGGGACAGCGCCTTGCGATCGGCTGTGCGCGGCGGTCGCATCGTCACCTGTGGCGCCACCACAGGCGACCAACCCGGGGCCGATTTGCGCCGCGTGTTCATTCGCCAGCTGCAGATCCTGGGTTCGACCTTGGGCAATTTGGACGAGTTGCAGCAACTCACACAGTTTTGCGAACGCCACGGGGTCAAGCCGCTCATTGAGCGCACCTACGCCATGGACGACATTCATACCGCGCTGGACCGTTTGGCCAGCGGTCAGCAGTTTGGCAAGTTGGCGGTGCGCATCCGGGGATAATCCCTGGCATGAGATCCCCCATTGCAGTTGTCGACGTTGACCGTTGCGAAACCTGGACCCGTTACAAAAACGGCCTGTGTGACACCTGTGCAGCCAACTGCTGCACCATGCCTGTCGAGGTCAAGTTGTCGGACCTGGTGCGTCTGGAGTTGGTGGACCCGTTCGAGGCGGAACACGACGAGCCCAAGCAAATCGCTAAACGCTTGACCAAAGCGGGCCTGATCGAGCACTTCAACTTCAAGAACAGCATCTTCAGTCTGGCGCGTCGCGCCAGCGGTGACTGCCAGTTTTTGGACGCCAAAACGCGCCGCTGCACGGTGTACGACAAGCGGCCCAACACCTGTCGCTTGCACCCACAAGTCGGTCCCCGGCCCAACCATTGCCCTTACGGCAACAAAGCCCAGTCGCGCTGAATGGAAAAAGCCTCCCGACTTCGCAGTCGGGAGGCTTGGTGCTTTTGAAAGCTGTGTGGCTTACATCGAGTCGATGAAGCTGCGCAGTTTGTCTGAGCGGCTGGGGTGCTTGAGCTTGCGCAGCGCCTTGGCTTCTATTTGGCGGATGCGCTCGCGGGTCACGTCGAACTGTTTGCCCACTTCTTCCAGCGTGTGGTCGGTGGACATCTCGATGCCGAAACGCATGCGCAGCACTTTGGCTTCGCGGGGCGTGAGGCTGTCCAAAATGTCTTTGACCACATCGCGCAGACCGGCTTGCAGTGCCGCGTCGATGGGCGCGGTGTGTGTGCTGTCTTCGATGAAATCGCCCAGGTGGCTGTCGTCGTCGTCACCGATCGGTGTTTCCATGGAGATCGGCTCTTTGGCGATCTTCATGATCTTGCGGATCTTGTCCTCTGGGATTTCCATCTTCTCGGCCAGGATGGAGGCATCGGGCTCGAAGCCAAATTCCTGCAAGTGCTGACGCGAGATGCGGTTCATCTTGTTGATGGTCTCGATCATGTGCACCGGGATGCGGATCGTGCGGGCCTGGTCCGCGATCGAGCGGGTGATCGCCTGACGGATCCACCAGGTGGCATAGGTCGAGAACTTGTAGCCACGGCGGTATTCGAACTTGTCCACGGCCTTCATCAAACCGATGTTGCCCTCCTGGATCAAATCGAGGAACTGCAGACCACGGTTGGTGTACTTCTTGGCGATCGAGATCACGAGGCGCAAGTTGGCTTCGATCATCTCTTTTTTGGCATCGCGACTGGCGCGTTCGCCCGCGTTCATGCGCTTGTTGATGTCCTTGAGCTCATCAAGCGGCACCACCACTTTGTTTTGCAGGTCCATCAGTTTTTGCTGGATGTCTTGCACAGGCGGGATGTTGCGGCCCATCACCGCGCTCCAGCTCTTGCCTGCAGCGGCTTGCTTTTCGATCCACTTGAGGTTCAGCAGGTGCGATTCAATGCGCTTGCCGTTTTTGTCGCGGCCGCTGAAGTCGGCAATGAAGTTGTCTTGCGGGTAGCCACATTTGTCCACGATGATGCGGCGCAGTTCGCGCTCTTTTTTGCGTACATCGTCAACCTGGCCACGCACCATGTCGCACAACTTTTCAATCGTCTTGGCGGTGAAGCGGATGGTCATCAGCTCTTCCGACAAGGCGGTTTGAGCCTTCACATAAGCGGGCGTGCCCCAGCCTTCTTTGTCATAGGCTTTGTGGACTTTTTCGAAGTGGCCGGTGATGCGGTCAAAACGCTCCAGCGCTTGGTTCTTGAGTTCTTCCAGCTTTTTGGTCAGCGCTTTGGAGCCGCCTTTGCCATCGTCGTCGTCGGCTTCGTCGAATTCGTCGAAGTCTTCTTCGGCCACGTAGTCATCGGCTTCGTTCAGGTTGGCGAAACCGTCCACGATGGTGGAGATCACGACCTTGCCTTCGCGGATGTCGTTGGCCATGTTCAGGATTTCGGCAATGGTGGCTGGCGATGCACTGATCGCAGCCATCATGTCCATCAAGCCGCCTTCGATGCGCTTGGCAATCTCGATCTCGCCTTCGCGGGTCAGCAACTCCACGGTGCCCATTTCGCGCATGTACATGCGCACGGGGTCGGTGGTGCGGCCGAATTCGCTGTCCACGGTGGACAGTGCGGCCTCAGCGGCTTCTTCGGCTTCTTCTTCGGTCGAGCCTGTGGGCGCGTTGTCCGTGATGATCAGGCTTTCGGCGTCAGGCGTTTGCTCGTACACCGCCACACCCAGATCGTTCAGCGTGGCGATGACCACTTCCAGGGTTTCGGCATCGACCAGCTTGTCGGGCAAGTGGTCGCTGATTTCGCCGTTGGTGAGGTAGCCGCGCGTCTTGCCCAGTTTGATCAGGGCTTTGAGGCGATCGCGGCGTTGCTTCATTTCGGCTTCGGTCAGGACGGTTTCGTCCAGGCCAAATTCTTTCATCAAGGCGCGTTCTTTCGCCTTGCTGATCTTCATGCGCAGGGGTTTGACCTTCTCGGCGGTGTCCGAGACGGGTTCGGCTTCGACTTCCTCTTCAATGTCGATGATTTCGTCATCGAATGAAGGCTCGGCGATGCTGCCTTTTTTCTTGGGGCCACGCTTGGCACCGGTCACGGCTTTTTTGGCCGCAGGTTTTTTGGCGGGTACTTCGGTCACGTCAGCCGCTTTGGCGGCTTTGGTCTTCTTCACCGCCACTTCGGCTTCGGCGGCTTTGGCCTTGGCAGGCGTCTTCTTTTCGGTCACTTCAGATTTCTTGGCAGGCACGGAGGCGGCTTTCTTGGCAGGTGTGGCCGGGGTCTTCGTGGATTTGACCGCTGGAGTGGCTGCTTTGGCGGCCGGCTTGGCCGGTGCTTTGACAGTCACTTTGGCACTGGCCTTGGCCTTGGCGACGGGCGCTGGGGCTTTGGGGGCAGGTGCGGCTTTGGCCACGGTTTTCGATTTGGCGGGGGCCTGGGCAGGCTTCTTCGGCTTTTGAGCGGGCATGAACAACCTCAAGACTTCAAAACAGACAAGGAAACAGACACAGTCAGCGCCAAATACATCCCGGCGCGGGCTTGTTAAGACACAGCGTCAACGCCCTATATGGGCGTCAAAACTGCAATGGCAAGATGGAGGGGCGAACATTTGGAATGCAGTCCTTGCGGAACGGTGACCGACCCAAAGGGGGCTTCGCGCTGATGGCGGTGGTCTAGCCGGAGGTGCTGCTGTCGCTCTTGCCGAGAAAAATGGATTATACCTAAAGACAGAGGGCGAGCCTCTGTTGAGGGCCCGGTTGTAACTCGGTAGCTTCAGTCCCGACATGAGGCCTGCGCCGGGACCCAGAGCGTCGCAGTTGAAACTGCTGACCTGCGGGGGCACTGCTTTGATCGTTGGTGGCCGACCCAAAGAGGTCTCAGCGTGCAGGCCGAACAGCAGTTTTAGGCCGGAAGGCTTTGCAAACCGCGTCGTTGGTTTCCATGTAGGGGCCGCCAATCAGGTCCACGCAATAGGGCACCGCCGCAAAAATGCCATGCACCACGGGCTTGCCTTCGGTGTCCTTGAGCCCTTCCAGGGTTTCCGCAATCGACTTGGGCTGGCCGGGCAGGTTGATGATCAGACTTTGCCCACGAATGACGGCCACTTGGCGCGACAAAATGGCTGTAGGCACGAATTTCAAGCTGATTTGACGCATCTGCTCGCCAAAGCCGGGCATTTCCTTGTCGGCCACGGCCAGGGTGGCTTCAGGGGTCACATCGCGCAGGGCTGGGCCGGTGCCGCCGGTCGTCAGCACCAAGCTGCAGCCTGCTTCGACCAACTCGATCAAGGTGGCGCTGATGCGCTCTTTTTCGTCGGGGATCAGACGGGGCTCGAAAGTGACGGGGTTGAGCAATGCCCGTGAGAGCCACTCTTGCAATGCAGGCAAGCCCTTGTCTTCGTAAACACCGGTGCTGGCGCGGTCGCTGATGGAGACGATGCCGATCTTCACGGCGTCATGGCTGGTTTCACTCATCGTCGGATTCCTCGGAACGGTCATCGCTTTGGCTGCCACTCAAAATGCTGCGCACCAGTTTGAACATTTCGCGGTAAGCCCGGCTTTGGCGTGGCGCCAGGCCTTGCGAGACGGCCGCATTGGACACGGGCACCGCGTCCTTGCGGGCCTGGCGCACCAAGGCGCGCAGCTGCTGTGTATCGGTTTGCGGGTATTGGGCGATCCACTCGCCCACGGCGTTGTCGTCGGCGATCAGGCGGTCGCGCCAGGCTTCGGCCAAGTGCAGGGCTTGCGTGTCCTTGGCGCTGCCCAAACGCTGGATTTCCAGCGCATCGCGCACGGCTTGCAGCACTTCGGGCTCTTGCAGGCGCATTTGTTTGCCGATGAACTGCATCTGGCGGCGCTTGCCTTCAAAGTTGGTGATGCGTTTGGCCTCGGCCAGGGCGTCTTTGAGCTTGTCGGTCAGCGGCAGATCGGCCATCAGGTCGGCGCGCAGCGTCAGCAGCTGCGTGCCCAGCTCTTGCAGTTCGGTGCTCTCGCGCTTGAGTTCGGTGCGGCTGGGGCCTTCCAGTCCAAACTTGAGTTCGCGTTTGAACTCCAGGTCCAGTTCGCTGCCTTCGGCAACAAATTGACCACGGACGAAATAGCCTTTTTTGGGTTTACGGGACATGACTGGGGGAACTCGTTCTCAAGGGCAGCGCAGGTGCTGGGTGGCAAGTATCATAGCGGCCACTGTGGGCTTCGCGTCCACCCTCTGTTTTGAGACTTATGCCGTGAACCCAAACGCACCCGCCAAAGCTTCCACTTCCGAACCCCACGACGGCTTCAGCTACTCGCGCGACCACTTCGAGTCCTTGGTTGACACCGCCTTGCGTCATGCCAAAAAACTGGGGGCGACCAATGCAGGCGCCGAAGCTTCAGAAGGATGCGGCCTGTCGGTCAGTGTGCGCAAAGGCGAGCTGGAAAACGTGGAGCGCAACCGCGACAAATCGCTCGGGGTGACGGTCTATGTGGGGCATCGCCGTGGCAATGCCAGCACCTCGGACTTTTCCAAAGCCGCCATTGAGCGCACCGTGCAAGCCGCGTTTGACATTGCCCGCTTCACCGCCGAAGACCCCACGGCCGGTTTGCCCGATGAAGCGGACATCGAGACCCAATACCGCGAGCTGGACCTGTTCCACCCCTGGACCATCAACAGCGAAGAAGCGGCCAAGCTGGCCTTGCAATGCGAAGCGGCAGCCCTCAAAACCAGCCGCCGCATCACCAACAGTGATGGCGCGGCCGTGTCCGCGCAGCAAAGCCATTTCTTCAGTGCCCACACGCATGGTTTTCGCGGTGGTTATGCCAGCTCACGCCACAGCATCTCGGTCGCGCCGATTGCCAAACTGCCTGGCCGCAACGCCGAAATGCAGCGCGACGCTTGGTACAGCTCCATGCGTTCGGCCGACGAATTGGCCTCGCCCGAGGCGGTGGGCCGTTATGCCGCAGAGAGGGCCTTGTCGCGCTTGGGCGCACGCAAGATCCCCACAACCGAATGCCCGGTGCTGTTCGAGTCGCCTGCGGCAGCAGGCTTGTTGGGGGGCTTTGTGCAGGCCGTCAGCGGCGGGGCGCTGTACCGCAAGAGCAGCTTTTTGCTGGACTCCCTGGGCAAGAAAGTGTTTCCCAAGCACATCGATGTCCATGAAGACCCTTTTGTTTTGCGCGGCAAAGGCAGCTCACCCTTTGACGATGAAGGCGTGCGATCGGCGGCGCGTCAAGTGGTCAAGGGTGGCCGCGTCGAAGGCTATTTCCTGTCGAGCTATTCGGCCCGCAAACTCGGCATGAAGACCACCGGCAACGCCGGTGGCTCGCACAATTTGTCGATGACCTCGCGCTTGACGCAGCCAGGCGATGATCTGGAGGCCATGCTGCAAAAGTTGGGCACAGGCCTGTTTGTGATCGAGCTGATGGGGCAGGGCGTGAACTACGTCACCGGTGATTATTCGCGCGGCGCCAGTGGCTTTTGGGTCGAAAACGGCCAGATCGCTTACCCGGTCCATGAAATCACCATCGCGGGCAACCTCAAAGACATGTTCATGGGCATCGAGGCGATTGGCTCGGATGTCTACAACATGGGGGCCAAGAGCATCGGCTCGGTGCTGGTCAACCGCATGAAGGTTGCGGGCAGCTGAGCAGGTGCTGCACAAAGCAAAACGGGAAGCCTCAGGCTTCCCGTTTTGCTTTTGCAGGGATGGCCGTGTTCAGCCAGCCAAGGCCGCTTTCACAGCGGCAGACACCTGGCCCATGTCGGCCTTGCCTGCCAATTGGGCTTTGACTGCGCCCATGACTTTGCCCATGTCGCCGGGGCCCTTGGCACCCAGCTCGGCCACGATGGCTTGCACGGCGGCAGTCACTTCGTGGGCCGACATGCGCTCGGGCAGGTAAGCCAGCAACACGGCCATTTCGGCTTTTTCTTTGTCTGCCAAGTCTTGCCGAGCGGCTTGCTCAAACGCCGCAATCGAGTCTTTGCGTTGCTTGATCAATTTGTCCACGATCGCCACGACGGCCACATCGTCGAGCACCACGCGCTCATCGACTTCTTTTTGCTTCATGGCGGCCAACAGCAAACGGATGGTGCCCAGACGCTCGCTGTCTTTGGCGCGCATCGCGGTTTTCATGTCTTCGGTGATCTGGTCTTTCAGGCTCATGAGAGGCTCCTGGAGTGTGGCAAAAAGAGGGGTGTAGAAACAACAAAGCCCGCCTGAGCGTCCTCTTGCGGGCTTGTTTGCGGACCCTTTCGGGTCAACAAAAGAAGTGCTTAGTACAGCTTCTTGGGCAATTGCATGCTGCGAACGCGCTTGTAGTGGCGTTTGACGGCAGCAGACTTCTTGCGCTTGCGCTCGGTTGTGGGCTTCTCGTAAAACTCGCGGGCACGCAGGTCTGTCAGCAGGCCGAGTTTTTCGATGGTGCGCTTGAAGCGACGCAGTGCGACGTCAAACGGCTCGTTTTCTTTCACGCGGATGGTGGTCATTGAATCAAATTTCCAAAATGTGTGCCGGTCGCTTTTACAAGGAAGATCGCGCCTTGTAAGCCGATACCAGCGGTTCCCCGTCACGAACTAGTATTTGGCAGACGGGGGTTTGCCAGCAAAGACCATCATTATAGCCATGAAAACCATGCTTTTTGGCCCTTTTTAAGCCGTATTTGAGGGAACGGGTAAGGCCTGAGCGCATGCA
Organism: Limnohabitans lacus; assembly: GCF_030053395.1. GTDB lineage: Bacteria > Pseudomonadota > Gammaproteobacteria > Burkholderiales > Burkholderiaceae_C > Limnohabitans_A > Limnohabitans_A lacus. The sequence goes on from NZ_JASGBH010000003.1 coordinate 223,754, forward strand.
TGTGCGCTGGCCCACGCCCACTGAAAGTTGTAGCCGCCCAACCAGCCCGTCACATCGATCACCTCGCCGATGAAATACAGCCCAGGGTGCTTGGACTCCATGGTTTGTGAAGACACGTCGCGCGTATCCACCCCGCCCAAGGTGACTTCGGCTTTTTTGTAGCCCTCGCTGCCCGTGGGCGTCAGCTGCCAGTTGCACAGCGCTTGGGCCAACTTGTTCAGGGCTTTGTCAGGCACTTCGGCTGAGGTGCGTTGCAGGGCCGTGTCCTGGCTCACCCAGGCTTCGGCCAGGCGACTGGGCACCAGGCTGGCCAATTCATTGCCCAACAATTTCTTGGAGCGCAGTTTGGCTTCTTGCAGGCGCTCGGGCAAATTCACATCGGGCGCCAGGTTCAGTCGGATGGGGCAGTTGTCCGCCCAGTAACTGGAAATTTGCAACACTGCTGGCCCCGACAAGCCGCGGTGCGTGAACAGCAGGTCTTCGTCAAAGTGCATGCGGTTTTTCTTGTCGCCTGTCTCGATGCCGACGGGCAAAGCCAGCCCGGCCAGCTGTGCATAGGGCGCCCAAGCCTCGCCATCGAAGGTGAGGGGGACCAAGCCGGGGCGACGCGGCACCAGTCGCAAGCCAAACTGTTCGGCGATGCGGTAGCCCCAGTCGCTGGCGCCGATTTTGGGGATCGACAAACCGCCAGTGGCCACCACCAAAGAGGGGGTTTGCACGGGCCCCTGGTCAGTCTCCAGCGTGTAGGCGTCTGTGTGCACCACGGATTTGACCGCACAGCCCGACCAGATCGTCACACCACCGGCTTGGCACTCGGCCAGCAGCATGCGGATGATGTCTTCGGCCGAGTTGTCACAAAACAGCTGACCCTTGTGCTTTTCATGAAAGGGGATGCCGTGTTGTTGGACCAGATCGATGAAGTCCTGCGGTGTGTACCGAGACAACGCGGAACGGCAAAAATGCGGGTTTTGGCTGATGAAATGTTTTTGCGGGGCCGCTGCGTCGAGCAAGCGGTTGGTGAAGTTGCAACGCCCGCCGCCCGAAATGCGGACTTTTTCAGCGACTTTGCTGCTGTGGTCAATGACCAGGACTTTCAGGCCACGCTGGCCAGCGACGCCAGCACAAAACAAGCCGGCAGCCCCGGCACCCACAATCACAACGTCCCATGTATTCATGCAGGGAGTTTAGTGGTTCGGACCTCCCGGTCCCCAGGCCCGCTCAGGCGACGCGTTGGCGCTCAGCGGCGTCCTGGTTCTGCCAGGCTCGCGCACCTTGCACCACATCGCCCACCACAATGATGCTGGGGCTTTGCAAGGCTTCACTTTGCACGGTGTTCACCAGCTCATCGAGGGTGGTCAGTGCCTGGTGTTGGTTTGGCAAGCTGGCCTGCTGCACCACGGCCACTGGGGTGCGTGCAGGCAGGCCTTGCAACAAACCTTGGCAGATGTGCTCCAAGCTGCTCACGCCCATGTAGATCACCAGCGTGAGCTTGGCCTGATGCGCGGTGTGGGCCAATTGGACCCAGTCGGTGCCTGCATCACCGGGTTTGGCATGGCCTGTCACAAACACCACGCCGTGCGCGTGTTCGCGGTGCGTCAGGGGGGCACCCAAGCTGCTCATGCCTGCCAAGCCCGAGGTGATGCCGTTGACCACGTGCACCTCGATGCCTGCAGCACGCAGGTGTTCAACTTCTTCGCCACCTCGGCCAAAAATAAAGGGGTCTCCGCCTTTGAGGCGGACCACATGTTCACCTTCTTGCACGGCGGTGATCATCAGCTTGTCGATGAAGGCCTGTGGCGTGCTTTTGCATCCACCACGCTTGCCCACGTGCACGATGCGTGCCTGAGGGCTGGCATGTTCGAGCACCGCGTCATTGACCAGGTCATCGACCAGCAAGACGGTGGCGCTGGCAATGGCTTTGACCGCTTTGAGGGTCAGCAGTTCGGGGTCGCCAGGGCCCGCACCCACCAGGGTGCAGCTGCCGCGGGGAGGGTGTGACTGGTTCATGCGTTCACCTCGCGCAGGATGTGTTGGACTTGCAGGGCGATGGGTTGCGGCACAGGCAACAGGTTTTGCAAGACGCCTTCAATGTAGCGCGCTGTGGCAGCCGCTTCGGTACCGGGCAAGTCGGGCACTAGGCCCAAAGGGCCTTCTTGCTGGGCTTGCACGCGCTGTGCCCGTCCGTTCTTGAAAACGTCCATGGCCGGCGTGCGGCGCGCATCGGCCACCGGCTCGCCCTCGGTGCCGCGCAGCAGCAAAGCGTGTTGTCCTGTCAAGGCAAACGTGGCCGACATCGATTGCAAATATTCGGGGTGCGTGTAGCTGCCCACGATCAGGGCAGGGCCATCGCAAGGGTTCATCTGCTTGACCAAGCTGTGACCCGGGTTGCGCAAACCAACCACGCGGCGCACCGCCAGCAACCGGTCAAGTCCGGCGTTCAACACACCTGAGGGCACAAAGATGACTTGCCCTGCCTGCACGGTGGTGCAAGCTTGGGCCGCGCCAATGCCCAGTTCGGCCATGACCGCCTGGCTGCTCACGCGTGTGTCTTCGGTGGCCGAGCCGTGCACCACCACAGCCGCACCCTCGCGCGCGAGCAGCAGGGCCAACAAAGGCGTGAGCACCGGCAACTTGCGCGCCCCGTTGTAGCTGGGCAGCACCACGGTGGGGGCTTGGCCTGCTGGGACTTTGTTCAGGCGTGCATGGGTGGCGTCCAGAAAACCGGCCATTTCTTCAGCGGTCTCGCCTTTGACGCGCATGGCGATGCAAAACGCACCCAACTCCAGATCGCTCACCTGTTGATCGAGGATCTGGCCCATCAAGTCCGCGGCTTGCGCGCGCCCGAGCGAACGGGCGCCTTCTTTGCCGCGTCCGATGTCCTTGATGTATTGGCTGATTCCCATGCCGGCGATTGTGCTGGAAACCAGATAACTGTTGGTTATATGGGTATGGCGCTCAAGCCGCCACCATGCCGTGGCGCACTTTGGTGTCGCGGGTGACGGCCGAGGCCCAAAACGCCAGCAGGTCGCGCACAGCCTGCGCTTGGGCGCTGGTGGCGGCCACGCTGCCTGAGAAGGTGGTGGTGATCTGCACCGCATCGGGCAAGGGGCCGAGCACGGTGATGCCCGCAACGCCCATCATCTCGCTGAGTTGCTGAAAGCCCAGGGCCACCTCACCTTGGGCTATCAATCCGCCCACGGGCACACCCGGCTTGGCCTGCACGATGCGGTCTTGGATCTGTTCGGTGATGCCCCATCGGTCGAACAGTTTGGCCAGTTGCACGCCGCTGGGGCCTGTGGAATAGCCCAAGGTGCGGGCACTGAGGATGGCCTGTTTGAGGGCCCCTTCGGTCGAAATGTCGGGTGGTTCGGCCCCTGCGGGCACCGCCACGGCCACCCCCGAATGGACCAGGTCCACACGGCTGCCTGCCAGGGCTTTGCCATCGGCGATCAAGGTGTCGATGGCGTTGCTGGCCAAAACCACGCAGTCAAATGCTTCACCGGCTTGCACCCGTTTGGCCGCGTCCACACCGCCCACGGATTCGACTTGAACCTCAACGCCTGGGGCTTGCGCCTTGTAAAGCGCCACCAGATCGGCCAGCAGCGGCTTGGTGGCCATGGATGAAATCAGTCGCAGTGTGGTCATGGTGAGTTCAATGTGAGTGCATGTAGGCGCCTGCCTTGCAGGCGATCATTCGCCCGAGCTGCATATGGGCAGCAGGGCTGACGCTTCATGTGGCCGGCGTGTTGGCGCTGGCCTTCCAAGGATTATGGCCAAGGGCCAAGCTTGCACCCATGCCCCGCTTAAACTACCTGTTATGCGAATTTTGGGTATTGAATCATCTTGCGACGAGACCGGTGTGGCCTTGGTTGAAACCACGGGCGACGCATGGCCGCGCTTGTTGTCACACGCGCTCTACAGCCAGATCGAGATGCACCAGGCCTATGGGGGTGTGGTGCCCGAGTTGGCCAGCCGCGACCACATTCGCCGCGTGCTGCCGCTGACCCGACAGGTCATGCAAGAGGCCGGGGCCAACTTGGCCGATGTGGATGTGGTGGCCTACACCCGGGGGCCCGGTTTGGCGGGCGCACTGCTGGTGGGCTCGGGTGTGGCCTGCGCACTGGCGGCCGCCATGGGCAAGCCGGTGCTGGGCGTGCACCACCTGGAGGGGCATTTGCTCTCGCCTTTTTTGAGCGCCGATCCGCCCGAGTTCCCTTTCATTGCGCTGCTGGTGTCCGGCGGCCACACCCAGCTCATGCGGGTGGACGGCGTGGGCCGCTACACGTTGCTGGGCGAAACCATTGACGACGCCGCCGGCGAAGCCTTTGACAAGTCGGCCAAGCTGATGGGTTTGCCCTATCCGGGCGGCCCTGGCTTGTCGCGTTTGGCCGAGCAGGGCAACCCTGCGGCCTACAAATTGCCGCGGCCTTTGCTGCACAGCGGTGATTTTGATTTTTCTTTTGCTGGCCTCAAGACCGCCGTGCTCACCCAAAGCCAAAAAATCGGCCCCGCAGCCCACACCGAAGGCGCGCCGGAGCGGGCCGACTTGGCCGCATCGACCCAAGCGGCGATTGTGGAAGTGTTGCTCAAGAAATCCATGAACGCCCTCAAGGCCACGGGCATGAAACGCCTGGTGGTGGCCGGAGGCGTGGGGGCTAACCGTGAATTGCGCACGCAGCTCAATGCGGCCTGCGCCAAAGCCCGTGTCCGCGTGCATTACCCCGAATTGCACCTGTGCACCGACAACGGCGCCATGATCGCCATGGCTGCAGCCATGCGCTTGCAGTCCGGAGCACAAACGGCCCAGGCCCGCTACAGCTTTGACGTCAAGCCGCGTTGGCCACTGCACGAATTGGCCTGAAAGGCCTTGGCGCCCATGCCCTTGGGCTCCGTTAAACTCCGCCCCTTTCTACTTTGCTCGACCCGATAGCGGGATCTTTTTATGCGTTTGTCGATGTTCGCCCGCCGTGTTGTTTTGTTCGTGTGCGCCGCTTTTGCTTTGATGCCGGCGATGGCCCAATCCCCTCAGCCGATCAAATTGGCCTTGATCGAAGGCCTGAGCGGCCCCTTTGCCAACACGGGCGAAACCGTGGTGCGCAACATCACCTGGGCGGTCGAGCGGGTCAATGCGCGCGGTGGCGTCAAAACCGCCCAAGGTCTGCGCCCATTGACGTTGGAGCGCTATGACAGCAAAGGCCAAAGCGAAGAAGCGCTGTCGGCATTCAAGTCCGCCATCGATGATGGTGCAAATGTGATCTTGCAGGGCAATTCATCGGCCAATGCCGCAGCGCTCATCGATGCCATCAACAAGCACAACGAACGGGAACCTGCCAAGCGGGTCTTGTTTTTGAACTATGCGGCGGTCGATCCCGCGCTCACCAATGAAAAGTGCAGCTTCTGGCATTTTCGTTTTGATGCCCATGCCGACATGCGCATGACCGCGCTCATGCAGGTCCTGCGCGAGGACAAAAAGCTCAAGTCGGTGTATTTGATCGGACAGGACTACAGTTTTGGGCAGGCCGTCTTACGCGAGGCGAAGCATCAACTGGCCCAGCAGCGCCCGGATGTGAAGATCGTGGGCGACGAATTGCACCCTGTGGGCCGTGTGAAGGATTTTTTGCCCTATGCGAGCAAGATCAAAGCCAGTGGTGCTCAGGCCATCATCACCGGCAACTGGGGCAATGACTTGACGCTGATGGTCAAAGCCGCCCGTGAAGCGGGTTATGAAGGCAAGTTCTACACTTTCTACGGCAATGCCTTGGGCGCGCCAGCCGCCATTGGGGAATCGGGCCTGGGCCGTGTGATCGCCGTGGCCGATTGGCTGCCCAATGTGCCTGGCAAAGCCAGTGCGCAGTTTTACCAATCCTTTCGACAACGTTTCCCCAAACCGACCGAGGACTATGTCCACCTGCGCATGCAATTGATGGTGGAAGCTTGGGTCCAGGCCATCGAAAAATCGGGCAGCACCGAGGCCGTGGCGGTGGCCTTGGCCCTTGAAAAAGCCCGCGTCAGCATGGCTGGACAAACTGGCAGCATGCGCGCCGAAGACCATCAATTTCAGCAGCCTTTGGCTGTGGGGGTGATGGAAAGACAAGGCGCTCCCGGCGTGCCCTTTGATGTAGAGGGCTCTGGTTATGGCTTCAAGGTCGTGCGCCAGATCAAGGCAGAGCAGGTGCGCATGCCCAGCAGCTGTCAGATGCAAAGGCCTTCATGAAGTTGGCGGCTGCCAGGTCAATCCGTCGGAAATCAGCAGGGTCAGCACCACAATGGCCAAATTGGTTCTGGGGTTTAAATTGAATTTAACATTTATAGTGAATAAATGTCATTTAATTCCCGATAAACGTTCTGTTTGAAAATAATTGCTGTTCAAAAGTGTTCAGCAGGTCGTAAAATTGTCAGCAGTGACAAAATTGTCACAGCCATCAACGTGTGACCGCTATGCCACCTTTTGTCTCAGATCAATCCTCCTTAGCACTGCATAAAAGCCCGACCAGCGCTGCGTTCCATGGCTTTGTGCGTCGTTTGCATTTGGCCAGTCAATCGGATGACCCGGTCATTTTGGTCGGCGAGGTGGGTACAGGCAAACGTCAATCCGCATCGACCATCCACAACGTGGGCTCACGCAGTGGCGGCAATTTTGTCCAAATCGATTGTCTGGGCATCAAAGAGAGCAAGTTTGAGCAAGAAATGTTGGGGACGTTGAATCCTTACAACCACCAATTGCGGCAAGGTGCTGTGTCGTTGGCTGAGGGTGGCACCTTGTATTTGCACGAAGTGGGCGAGCTGCCCGGGCCATGTCAAACACTGCTTTTGCGCTTGGTGGAAAGCAACACTTATTCGCCACTTAACTCCAGCGATACGTACAACAGCGACTTCCGACTGATCACGTCCTCAAGCCAGGATCTGATGGCCATGGTCGAGCATGGCAAATTCCGCAATGATTTGTTGCACCACATCAATACCTTGACCATCCGAACCCCTTCGCTCAATGAGCGACGTGAGGACATTCCTGATCTGGTGCGTTCGATATTGCTGGAGATGCCGCATGCATCGGCCAAACAAATGACCCCTGAGGCCATGGAGGTGCTTTGCCATCACAAGTTCACCGCCAACATCTTGGAGTTGCGAAACATCATCCACCGATTGGTGGGGACTTTTGAGACCGATGTTTACTCCGAGCACCATGTGATCCAGTCGATCTATGCGGGCACGCCATCGAGTAAATCAGAGCGCGTGATTGAGAAGAAATCCCAGCGTTCAATGTTGCCCGACTTCAAGGCTTATGTCAGCCATGCGCAGGCCAAAAGTCACAGTCCATCAAGTGATGCCCCTTCGTCCGCATCTCAGCAAAGTTTCACCGCGCCCAACAACGCCACTTACGCGAGCACCACGTACCACATCCATACCACGGCAGCTCCAGCAGATGACGATCTGGAGAATTTGTCTGCGCAAGACATGGCCGATGATGAGTTTTTGGCCGCAAAAATGGCGGGGCAAAAACAAGGCCAAGCCTACATGGCGCGTCACTTCAATGCCGCGTCGCCTTTGAGCACCGAGGCAAACAGCGTTGCGGATGTGGGTGATGAGGACGCCGGCAACGCTTTCACCGCACTCAAAGCGCAAGAGCGCGACTACATCTTGAAACTGATCGATTTTTGCGATGGTGACAAGAAAAAAGCCGCCGAAATCGCGGGAGTGACCTTGCGTACGCTCTACCGCAAGATCAAGCAATAAGCCACTTTCAGGGGCGACCGCTTCCAGCGGATCAAGCCATTTCTTGCATCAGTTTTTCGGCCTGGGCTCTTTCGGCCTCTGTGCCATGCGCCAACACTTGCTGCAACACCATTTGTGCCGTGGTCGGATCGCCCATGCTCAGGTAAATCTTGGCCAAGTCGATGTGAGAGTCGGCCGCCGATTTGGTTTTGCGAATTTTCCTGGCACGAGAGTTGCCTTGAGCCAGCTTGGGTGTGGGCAGCGCGGTGGCTGGTTGGCGTGGGAGCAGGTTCGTCGATGCCAGATCGGGGGCTGGTGCCGAGGTGAATTCCACCAGCGATTGGGCTGCGGTGTTCTCGATCGCTTCTGCGGCCAGGCGTTCTCGAGGTGGGGTTGTCAGGGATGACCCAGGCGCTTGGCGCTGGCTCGGCGTGTTCGCTTGGGCCCTCTCCGGGGGCGGCATCCACTGATCAGAGGCCGCGGGCATGCTCAAGGTGTTTGGTGAGGCCATGATGTTCTCGGCCTTGAGCAGGTTCTCCATGGACTTGCTTGCTTCAGCAGGCGATGCCACTGGCGCAGGACTGAGGGCGGGGGCGTGGGTTTTGCCATCGCTGTCAGAGGGCATTACAGCTGCAGGTGACGTTTGCGATGGCGCTTTGACTGCGTGAACTGGTGAGGATGCCGCGATCCCTTTTCGTGAACCTTGGCGAAGTCGGCCCATGAAAAAACCCATGACGAACACACACAGCGCAAGCCCTCCGAGCACGCTGGCTGTGCTGTAGGCGGCATCTGAGGGAACCTGGTCAGTTGGCAAGGTTTGGGTCGAGGCCTGAACCGGACTGTCCCCTGGCGCAGCGCTTGGGGCTTCAGGCATCGCTTGTGATGCTTCCATCTTCTGGTCGGTCAAGGAGGGCGGGGCGCTGGCCGGTCCTGCAGTTTCGGCTTCTGGCGACGGCTTGATCGACGCGGTTGGGGGCAACAAAGGCGCGGTGGACGGGATCTTGCCTTGCGCAGAGACTTGCGAAGTGGACGGGAGGGCAGCTTTCGAGGTGCTGAGCGTTTTGCCCTTCACCGAAGAGGGCAGATCCAACACATGGACTTTGTAATGGGTCAGACTGGTTTGGCCTGCATACGAGGCCCAAACCAACAGGTCAAAATGGTCTTGTGGCAGTCGCTTGAGTGAAAACAATTCCACGGTGCCCACAGTTTGGGATGCGTGCACGACGCGAACCCGCAGCTCTCGCACCACGGGCGACATCGGCAGGCCCCACTGCGCATATTCGGCATCGGTCGCCAATCGGGTTTGCAACTCGGGCAATCGAACGGGCTTGTCGTCTGAAAACGGCAAGCTCGCCGTGAAGCTGGGCGATGCATTCGAGGACACCGTCAAGTTGCCCAGGCTCAGTGCATGAACGGGCAAGCCCAGCAAGCCCAACCCAAGGCCCGCCAAGGCCAAGCCTGTTCGGGCCAAGAGATGCATTGCCATTGTTTTCATTTTCAAGAATGGTGTGGCCCTAACCGATGGGCATTGAGGATGTGACAATACTTGCATCTTTGGTGGTTGTATTGAAATTGTCATGAATGACAATTTACACCAGAATTCAATTCTTTGAGACAAATTAGGCTCATGGCGTTGATTTTGTTGACGCATCCACGTCGATGATGAACTCCGTGCCACGCACACCCAGTGTCACCGTACTGGTGCGAAAGACCACTTGGTTGGGTTGACTCTTGGCCAATTGCCCAGAAACCACGGCCAAAGTACCACGCCTGACTGTGGTGTCCATGTGGCCAGCGCGGGTGCTGCGGTCAAAAGCATATTGGCTCAGCTCGATGGTCGAGTTGGGGCCTGCCGTTAACAAGGTGCTGTCACTGAGCGTCACGCCAACGCTGCTGGCGGGTCCACTGACCAAGCGATCTTGGCGCTGCAAGTGTGTGCCAATGGCCACATCGATGCGTGCGTTGCCACGCTCGATGTGCGCGTGGCCTTTGACAGATTTGACCGTGCCGGCCACATCGGTCGCCCAGGCGCTGATGGCCGTCAAGGTCGCAACGATCAAAAGGACGGGAGATTTCATGCGCGTGTGTCCTGCTCAGAAGGTAGATGGAAGGTGTTCGCATCCGAGCTGAACGTCTGGATGCTTGGCAATCGGGCCAGGATGGCGCGTTCGCCATCGATGCGGGCTTGTTGCAAGGCCTCTTCGTGACGAGCGTCTTCTTGCGACTTTTTCAAATTGTCGATTTCAGCCAGCACGGTGGAGATCAAGCTGCCCATGACGGCACTGATGATCAGGAAGAAGGACGCCGCATCGAACAACATGCCGGTGTGGATGAAAATTTGGTAGCCGATCCAAATGATCAAACTGTTGGTTGCCAGCGTCAGCCAGAGGCTGGACTTAGGCACCTTGCGCAAATAGGCCGACAAGACGGAGTGGGGGCGGGGCACGTACCAGATCATGATGCTGCCCACCAGCAACAGGGCCAGCGTCTCAGCCCATTTGAACCAATGAGGCCTTTGCAAAACACGCCCATCGAACAAAGACTCGATCAGTTGGGCTTGTATCTCGATGCCGGGGACCATCTCGCCGATGGCGGTGGTTCGCATGTCGTTCAGGCCGGAGCCGGTCAAGCCGAGCAAGACCAATTTGCCCGACAGCATGTTGGGCTCGACTTTGCCTTGCATCACATCGCTGGCAGACACATAGCGCGAGGCCATGCTTTGGTGCTTGGCAAAGTGCAAGGGGATGGTGCCATTGGGCAAAGTGGGTACAGACAAATCGGCCACACCCACGGACGCGATGCCGCGGTCATTGATGTGCGTTCGAACCTCATCCGCGCCGGTAGCCACCCGAAACATTTCCAGGGCCAGGCTGGGCACGGCTTGATCGGCCAGGCTCATGACCAAGGGCACGTGCCTGACCAAGCCGTTTTCCAAGTCCACACTCACCAGGGCTTGACCACTGGCAGCAGCTTGCAGCTCAGGCAGGCTGGCCAAGACTTGTTCAAAACGGCGAGAAAACGCAGGCAACTTTTCTGCGCCAACAACCTGCACAGGCCAGGTCCGCATGCCAGAGGTGGTGGTGTAGGCCGGCTGGTCAAATCCGGCGGCGCTCAGCACCGTGGGAACCTGTCTGAAGGATTGCGCCAGAACGGTTTCGTTCGATGGCAAGCGCTGCAGCTGTTCGGCCAAGGCGCGGTGCTCTGCTTTCAAGCCTTTGGCCACTTGGGGTGGCGAAGTTTGGTCAAACTCAGGCATGTACAGGTCCAAGCCCACCGCCGCAGGTTGGTACTTGGCCGTGGCCTGAATCAATTCGGCCAGCCTGTAGCGTGGCCAAGGCCATTGACCAAAATCCTGCAGGCTTTTTTCGTCAATGGCCACGATCGTCACGGGTTGAGCCAGAGGCACGCGCGGATACTCTTTTTGGTAGCCATCAAACAGCAATTGCCTTCCTGAGGCGAAAGGGGATCCAAAGTACTCGGGGATCACGCTCCAAGGTTTGTGCAGCGGTGTCCAAGACGCAGGCAGCTCCGTCAGAATGTTCATCGTCATGGACCACAGCAAGATAAACAGTGCGGCCGGGCGTCCCTTGCCTGTGATCAGGATTTGCTTGAGCAGTTCCATGCCGCTTTCACCCCAGCTGTTCAGCGCACATGAATTTCGACGCGGCGGTTCAATCCCTCCTGCGCCCCTGCGGCGATGGGCTCGCGAGATCCCAGTCCAAAGACCGCCATGTGCTCCACCGCGATGCCGGTTTGACGGATCAATTCGCGCACAGACTGAGCGCGTTTGAGAGACAAAGCATCGTTGATGGCGACGCTGCCGGTGCGGTCGGTGTGACCGATCACCGTGACTTCAGGCGCAGGGCGTGATTGCAGGAATGACTGCAAGCCAGACAGGGTTTGCGCCGATTCAGATGTCAATTGGCTGTCCGAGCCACTCACAAAATACAGCGAAAAGCTGGTCGGGCGTGGGGGCTGGGCCTCCAGCACAGGGGCATACCTTGCGCGAACCTCGGACTCGGTGAATGTGACGGCCTGGGTTGAACCTGCAGCCATCACCTCCAAGCCTGCATAGGGGGTGTTCAGTAAACGCTCACCGTCTGCACCTTGCACCACCACCGCGCTGTTTGAACCATCTGCCGAGGGCAAGAGCACGATGCGTTGCTGGGCCACTTCGGCCCGAGGCCAGGCCAAGGCGACGGCCATGGCCAATGTGATGAATCCTGTCAATTCCATAAAAAACCCGTGCGTCAAAATCAATGGTGCTGCAGGGGTGGAATTTTAACTTTTTATCGATATTTGTAGTTATATGGTGATGAAAAATTTTAAATTTAATTTCTTTGTTAATAATGTTTTTTGCGATTTTTCCGTGAGACCTCAGGAGCAACCGCTCAATCGGGGCGCGGTATGATTTGGTAAGTCAGCGTTTTTCCTTGGGCATTCACCTTGGCCAGCACCATGTCGCCCGACCCAATGTTCTCGCCCATGAACTCGAAAATGTTGACGTGGTGGGTCACCAAAATCAGGGCCTGTCGGCCTTTGGTGGCCAGCTTCGCAGCAATGAAGCGTTCCAGATCACGCGTGCGTGCCTTGGCTTGGTGCATCTCGTCGAAAAAGGAGGCCAAGGCCGGCTCGACCTGGTAACCCTTGAAATTCAGCAACTCGGCCGTGTCCTTGCAGCGGCACCATGCGCTGGAAAAAACAGCCGCCTGCGCAATGCCTTGCTTGCGCAGCCAATGCCCCACATTCAAGGCTTGCTGGCGGCCTTCAGCGCTGAGGTTTCTTTGCGTTTTGCAGTCGGCCAGTTGGTAACGGGCTGGATCACCCACACCAGGGGCCAAGGTGTGGCGCATCAACAAGACATGGTCATTGGACTGCAGTTTTTCCGACAGGTCGCTGGCCAGAGCAAATGCCGATACGAAAAGCCCTGCGGCCAGGGCAAGAAGTGGCCTGATGTTCATGGTGTGTCCTGTGTGCTCAAACGGTTTGAAAACACCGCAGCCACGAGCGCATCCAGCGCATGGGCCAGCGCGAAGTCTCTTGAGCTGATGCCTTGCACGTCGTGCGTCCACAGGCGCACCTGCATGCGCGTGTATGCCGATGTCACTTCGGGGTGGTGATCCTGCTGCTCAGCCAACACGGCCAGCTGGGCAAAAAATTCGGCGGCCGTCGTGAAGCGGTCAAACACCCAGGTTTTGGCAATGCTGCCGTGCTCGCGGTCCCAGTGCCAGCCTTGCAGCTGGCGCAAGCCGTCCTCTGTCTGCTGCGTGTTCAGCGGCACGCACAAAGGCAATCGGAATGAATCGGTGCTCATGTCGTTTGTGGCCCAGGGTGGGGTAAAGAGCGTTGGGCCAAAAACACCATGGCGGGCAAGGCGAACATCCAAGTCAAACCGAGCGCGGCCAAGTGCCCCGGCGTGCTCTCCAGTGCGGCCGCACCCAGTTGGGCTCCGGCGATGTAGTTGGCAGGCCCGAGCACTGCGCCCAATGCCGCAGACAAGATCAGCGGCTTGTTTTTCAAGAACGACAAGGAAGAGTTCAAGGTCATCCCAAACAGCAGCCAGAGCATCCAAAGCCAGACAGGGCTGAGCGAGCCCACCGCCCAACCTTCAAAACGAAGGACACCCAAAGCTTGCAGCACAGAGTCCAGTGCGATCCCCAAGAGCATCACCGTGGACGCCAGCCGCCATTCGTTCAGCCGATGCTCGCTCCAGCACAAATGTGCAAGGGCCAAGGCGGCGGCGAAGACACAGGCGTACAGGTCCAGACCATGGTCTGCGCCTGCGATGAGGGCCCACCAAGCACATTGAAAGCCGACAGCGTTGAGGATGCGATGCATCACGCCATTCTAGGAATCCGTGTCAACCTTGGTTTGAGGGTGGCTTTGAGGACGGCGCATCAAGGCCGAGACTTTCTGAAAATGGACGCGTCCAGTCCAATCTGGAGCAACGCCAAGCCAGTTGCGCAAGTTCTTGCAAGCACCTGAGGGCAGCGCCAATTTCAAGCGCTATATTTTTCAGGGTTCATTGCAGATGGGTGCAAAGAAAAAGCCCCTGCACGTGAATGCAGGGGCTTGTCTTTTTTTGGCTCCTCAACCTGGGCTCGAACCAGGGACCTACGGATTAACAGTCCGGCGCTCTACCGACTGAGCTATTGAGGAACAATGCCGAAATTATAGCGGCATTTTCAGGGGCTTTTGAGAGGGGCGCGCAGATTTTCGAAAAATCTTGCGGCCCCGATATCAGAAGCTGGCTTTCACGGCCAAACGCAGTGTGCGCGGTGCGCCAGGGTAGAGGTAGTAGTGTCCAAATTGTTTGGGTGATTCACGCCAGTAATGGCGGTCTGCCAAGTTGTCAATGGCCAGCGTCCATTGTGTTCGGGTGCCTTGGATTCGCGTGTCGTAATGCGTGGCGAAGTCCACAGTGGTCCACGCGGGCAGGGTGACGCTGCCGTCTTCCAACACGCGGCGCTCGCCCTCGTGACTCACGCGCAAGCTGCTGCGCAGGCCAGGCACTTCTGTAAAGCGGTATTGGGCCAAGGCACGCAGGGTCATTGTGGGGACGTTGACTGGCGTCTGTCCATTCAATCCAGTGTTGCTGGTTGTATTGGCGATGTCCGCATGGAGCCATTGGCCCTGCGCTTGCAGTGACCAAGAAGCTGAGCGCCATTGAACACCTGCGTCAATTCCTTGGTGAATTTGCTGGCCATCGCTGACCTTTTTGATCAAAGTTCCGTCTGCGACGTCATAGGCGAGGGGGCGCTCGATTTGGAATACGCTGAGATTCCAATTCCATGGCATGCCCTGATCAGCCTTGTTCATGCTGCGGATGCCTAATTCAGTTTGCGTGCTGCGAGCCACGTTAAGCAACTGGCCAGCGTTGCTGTAGCTGGGTGTGTTGGGGACCGCTTGCAGTTCCATGCCTTGCCCATGCGACAGGAAAACAATGTGCTGTTCCAGTTGCTGGGTGAGGCCGATCCATGGCGTGGTGATGTTGCCTTTGCTGCTGAAAGCGTTGGTGCCAGCAGTGGGAGTGCAGACGTAGGTAATAGGATCGCACGCAGCGTTTTGCTCACTGCTGCGGCTGTATGACGTGTTGCGTAGTCCTGCCCAGACAGCCATTGTTTCATTCAACTCCATGCGATCTTTGATGGCAATTTCGGTGCTGTATTCGCTTTTGTTGGTGTTGGGGTAACCAGGAATAGGGGATGCTTGGCTGGTGCCGCCACCGTAGATACTGCCTTCGCCAGCGGAATTCCAAGCTTGCAGGGCAGGCATCCTGTCGAGTTGCCGCTGCCGGGTCAGTGACATGGACAGGTGGTGTGTGGTGCTGCCCCAGCGGGTTTGGCCAGCCACTTCGGTTTGCAGGGCATCGACCAGTCGCTGCTCATCGTTGCTGCGGTAATCGGCCAACTCAAATCGTCCATCCGATGTGTAGCGGTCGCACAGCTTGGTGGTTCCGGGCGTTGAATCAAGTACTCCATAACAGTTGTACCCGGATGCGAAACTCAAACGGTCATCCGTTTTCAATCGTTGCCCTCCGTATTGCGTGGTCCACAGCCAGCTGTCTCCCAGGTTTTGCTTGAAGCGCACGCTTCCCGTTTGGCTGGCAAAGGCTCCGGGCACGGACCAGGATTGGCGTGTGATGTTGCGTGTGCCGTCCACGGTGGCAGGCAACGACGGTAAACCGTTAGGGTCGTTCGGGTTGACCAGCACGCTGTATGCGTTGACCCCCATCTGTTGCCGCTCGCTTTTTTCGATTTCCCATTCGAGCTTGCTGTCGGCCGAGATGCGCCAGTCCATCGCCAGGGCGATCAGGTTGCGGTGGCCTTGGGTGTTGCGGATGTAGGGGTTCAGGTCTTCATACGCCGCGTTGAAGCGGTAGCCAAATTCTTTGGTTTCGCCCAAGCGACCGCCCAAGTCCAGCGCCACGCTGCTGCTTTGGCCTGGGCCATAGCTGGCACTCACGCTGCGGATCACTTCGTCGTTGCTGCTGGGGGCACGCTTGACCACGTAGTTGACCAAACCACCCGGTGCACTGGTGCCCGCTTGGATACCGCTGGTGCCTTTGAACAACTCGATGCGTTCTTTGTTGTCCATGCCAATCATGGTCTCGGCCGAAATCGGCAAGCCTTCGCGGCGGTAGTTGTAGCGGTTGTCCAAGGTGTAGCCGCGCACACTCAACATGTCCCAGTAAGCGGGCGAGTTGTAGCTGTCGGCCACACTGGCGTCCAGGCGCAGGGCGTCCGACACGCGCTGTGCGCCAAGGTCTTGCAGCACTTGGCGGTCAAAGCTGATGGCGCTGAAAGGCGCTTTGCTCAAAGGCACATCGCCAAACCCGCTCACTTGCGAGGGGGCGGTGTCGGTGATGGTGATTTCGTTGGCGCTTTGCGCCTGGGCCAAACCCGCAGTGAGCAAGGCCACTGCACTGGCCAGTCGGCTGGCGCGAAAAACAAAACGGTCCTGAGACCGGCGAGAGACGGGCGAAAAAAATGCCACAACGTTTCCTTTAACGTAATGGCAGGTCGGCTGGCTGGGAACGTGCTGCGCACCAAGGCGACCACCGTTCTTTTGACAAGCTTCCCTGCGCGAGGATTACCTCAATCAGGTTCAAAGGGACTTTCTCAGTCGAAGACCTCACGGCCTTCAACACCCCTAGCGGATGCCACAACGCTTGAGCGTCGTGGCGGGCGGATTCTACAGCAGGCGCTTTGCTTATGTGCGAGTGAGCCGTCGCCCTAGACCTGTAGGCGCTTGCCTTGCAAGCGAAAAGCTTGCGCACCACCATCGTCAAATCGCCAGTAAGGCTGGCTCCTACACAAAAAATTTTGAAGGGCTTAAACGCCCAAACGCTTGTGCAGCAGCGTCGACGTGGTCGTGTACTGCAACAGGGTTTTTTCGGCGGGGCGCAGCAAGGCCACAGCGCCAAAAGCGGCCAGGGTGGCCTCGTGGAAGCCGCACAGGATCAGCTTCTTTTTGCCGGGGTAGGTGTTGATGTCGCCGACTGCAAAAATGCCCGGCTCCGAGGTGCCGAAGTTCTCGGTGTTGACCACCAGTTGTTTGCGCTCCATGGCCAGACCCCATTGCGCAATGGGGCCCAGTTTGGGCGACAGGCCCAGGCAGGTCTGCAACACATCCAAGGGCAACCATTCTGACTCGCCTTGGGGGTTGAGCAATTCCAAGGCCTCCAGTCGGCCCGCATCACGGCGCAAGCCTGTGGGCTGGCCGGGCACAAAGCGCATGAGGCCTGCCGCGCAGGCCTCGCGCATCAGGGCGACGCGTTCGGACTGGGCGGTGAATTGGTCACGCCGATGCAAGAGCGTGATGCTGGCTGGACCGCCACCCAGGGCGGCTTGCTTGCAGGCGTCCAGGCAGGTTTGCAAAGCAGCGTCGCCGTCACCGGCCACCACCAGATGCTGGCCTTTCCAGCGTGTGGGGTCCGCCTCCTGGGCAAAAACCTGCGTGCCGTGGAAATCTTCCAGTCCGTCGAGCACCAACTGGCGCGGCACAAAAGCGCCCACACCAGCGGCCAAGAAAACGGTGGACGCGATGAAGGCGCTGCCCGCGGTGGTTTCGACCAGCAGCTGGCCATCGGCTTGGCGCTCCAAGCGACAGACCAGCTGGCTCAGATGCAGTGTGGGTTTGAAGGGCGCCATTTGCTGCTGCAAACGCTGCACCAGTTCGCGGCCGGTGCACACCGCAATGCCGGGGATGTCGTAAATCGGTTTGTCTGCGTACAACTCGGCGCATTGGCCGCCCACATGGGGCAGGGCATCGACGACATGGCAAGCGATGCCTTGCAGGCCGAGCTGGAACACCTGGAACAGGCCCACGGGGCCGGCGCCGATGACCAGTGCTTCGGTTTCAATGCGTGATGACATGGCTTGCTCTAAAAAAAATGGCCGAACAGTTCGGCCATGGTGCATCGCGGTGGGCGATCAGCGGATCAACTCGCCCAGTTTGCCGGTTTTGTCTTTCCACTCGTCGGCGGTGGCCAGAGGGGCTTTGCGCTTGGTGATGCTCTTCCAGGTGGGCAGCAAGGCCAATTCGGCGTTGATTTGGGTCATGTGCTGCTGGTCGGCCGGCAGGTCTTCCTCGGCGTAGATCGCGTTGACCGGGCACTCAGGAATGCACACCGCGCAGTCGATGCATTCGTCGGGGTCGATCGTCAGGAAGTTGGGGCCTTCGCGGAAGCAGTCCACAGGGCAAACGTCCACACAGTCGGTGTATTTGCACTGGATACAAGATTCGGAAACAACGTGGGTCATGATGGACTCGGAATTTAGGCTGCGCAATCAGGCATGCGCGGGAATGGTGATTTTAAAGGAGATCGCTTGTCCCTGTGGGCCGCTGTTCAGTGATGACGGGCGATTTGTACGCGTTTGCCCTGCAAGCGATGGCCCGCTGGCGACTTGAGTCAAACCGCCAGCAGGGCTGGTTCCCGCATCAAAGGACTGCTTTCAATGCACCAGCACGGCCCCAGACGTTTTGTGGGTCGCCGTGTCCACCAGCACCAGTGCGCCCAAAATGCGCGATTGGGCAAAGGGCAGGGTGACCAAAGGCTCTTGCAAGGCCAAGGTGACGTGACCAATCGCGTTGGGAGCGAGTTCGGTGGCTTCTTCTTGTGCCAAGGTGTTCACGTTCAGGCGGTGCACCACGCGCTGCACCTTCACTTTGACCCAGCGGTGGCCGTGCAGTGCCCAGTAAAGGCGACCCGCCACCAGGGGCTCGTCGTCCATCCAGGCGATGGTGGTGCTCAGCTGGCGCTGGCCTTCGGGCGCGCCTTCGGCTGCCAGCAGCCAGTCGCCACGGGACACATCCACCTCGCGGTCGAGCACGATGCCTGCGCTGTGGCCTGCGGCTTTGCCCTGGGGTTGGCGGGTGGCCGACAGTACTTGGGACACCACGGCGGTCTGGCCGCTGGGGAAGACCTTGACGGTTTGGCCGGGCTCGATACTGCCCGTGGCCACGCGGCCCCAGAACACGCGGCGGCCTTGGGTGGTCACGCCGGAGTCGTGGAACTTCTCGACCCATTGCACCGGAAAGCTGAAAGCCACATCGGTCTCGGCGGGCGTCACAGGCAGGTCTTCGAGGATGCTCAAAAGGCTGGGGCCGGTGTAGCCGCACCAGTCGGTTTGATCATTGTTTTCCGTGGTCACCACGTTCCAGCCCTTCAGCGCCGACACGGGCACCATGGCGGTGACGGTGATCCCGGCTTCTTGGGCGAACTTGTTTAAAGCACCCGCGATGTTTTTGTAGGCCACAGTGGCATCGGCCACTGCGTCGAGCTTGTTGATGGCGAACACGATGGAGGGCACGCGCAGCAGGTTGACCAGCAGCGAATGGCGGCGGGTTTGCGGCAGCAGTTGCAGGTCGGGGTTGGCCCAGTCGAGCTTGATGGCATCGACCAGCACCACGGCGGCGTCGGCGCTGGACGCGGCGGTGACCATGTTGCGGGTGTACTGCTCGTGGCCGGGTGCGTCACCGATGATGAATTTGCGCGCTTCGGTGTTGAAGTAGCGGTAGGCTACGTCGATGGTGATGCCTTGCTCGCGCTCGGCAGACAGACCATCGGTCAGCAGAGCCAGATCGGTTTCGCCCGAGCGCTGCACGCCAGCCAAGTGGTCTTGCAGCACGGCCTTGGTGTCCACCAGCAGGCGGCCAATCAGCGTGCTCTTGCCATCGTCAACCGAGCCGCAGGTGATGAACTTGAGGGCAGAAAAGTGTTGTTCGTTGTGCATGGTTCTTTTTTTTCGGTGTTTTGTAGGAGCGAGCCCTGCTCGCGAAGGGTTCAGCCGTGAGCGCTGATTCGGACGCAGGACCGATTCAGGCTGGGCGGGTGTTCAGAAATACCCGTCCTTCTTGCGCTTCTCCATCGAAGCCTCGGACGTCTTGTCGTCCATGCGGGTCGCGCCGCGCTCGCTCACATCGGCGGCCAGCGTCTCGATCACGATTTGCTCAGGCGTGGCCGCATCGCTCTCGACGGGGCAAGTGCAGGTGATGTCACCCACGGTGCGGAATCGCACGTCGCGCACCACCACTTCTTCGCCGTCTTTGGGTGGCGTCAACTCGGTCACCGGCACCAAGAGGCCCCGGCGGTCAACCACCTCGCGCTTGTGGGTGTAATAAATCGAGGGCAGGGCAATGTTTTCGCGGGCGATGTACTGCCACACGTCCAGCTCGGTCCAGTTGCTGATCGGGAACACGCGGAAGTGCTCGCCCGGCTGCAGCTTGTGGTTGAACAGCGTCCACAGCTCGGGGCGCTGGGCCTTGGGCTGCCATTGGCCAAAGCTGTCGCGGTGCGAAAAGATGCGCTCTTTGGCGCGAGCCTTTTCTTCGTCGCGGCGGGCGCCGCCAATCAGCGCATCAAAGCGGAACTCTTCAATCGCTTCGAGCAGCGTGATCGACTGGTGCACGTTGCGGCTCTCGCCGGGGTGGGCCAGGCGCACGGTGCCACGCTTCATGGAGTCTTCCACGCTGCGCACGATCAGCTCGGCCCCCAGTTCTTTGGCACGCAAGTCACGGAAGTCGGTCACTTCTTTGAAGTTGTGGCCGGTGTCGATCATCAAGAGCGGATAAGGCAGTCGGCCTGCGCCAAAAGCCTTCTCGGCGCACTTGAGCATGACCAGCGAGTCCTTGCCGCCCGAGAACAGCAGGGTGGGCCGCTCGAAGGCGGCGGCAACTTCGCGCAGGATGAAGATGGTTTCTTCTTCCAGTGCGTCCAGGTGGCTGTTGCTCAGGGTGTGCAACTCGTTTTGTGTCATGGCGTTCATGCTTTTTCTCTCATCTCAATCAGGGCAAGGGGTGCTCAGAAATATCCAAAGGCGGTCGAAGTGATGTGTGGCGGGATCGGGGGTGCAGGGGGCGACGATGTGTGGCGCGCAGCGACTTCTGAGGAGCCCACTGTGCCCGCGAGCCCGTCACACATCACATCCTTCAAGCTTTGACGTGTAAGCCACACTCCTTGGCCGCCTCGTCCTCCCACCACCAGCGCCCAGCGCGGAACTCCTCGCCCAGGCTGATGGCCCGTGTGCAAGGCGCGCAGCCGATGCTGGGGAAGAACTGGTCGTGCAACGGGTTGTAGTCCACTTTGTTTTCGGCGATGTAGTGCCACACGTCGCCCCAAGTCCACTTCGCCAGTGGGTTGAATTTGGCCAAGCCTTTGGTGGCTTCTTCACTGGTGTCGAGCAAAGGCACTTCGGCGCGGGCGGTGGATTGCTCCTGGCGCAGACCCGTGATCCAGGCGCGTTGGCCTGTCAAGGCGCGGGCCAGTGGCGCCATCTTGCGCACGCCGCAGCAGGCTTTGCGCTGATCGATCGATTTGTACATCGCGTCTTGGCCTTGGTCGCGCACGAACTGGATCACCGATTCCTGCACCGGGCGGTACACCACGATGGGCGCACGCGAATGCGCCTGGGTGCGCTCCAGCAGGGCCAAAGTCTCGGTGTGCAATGCACCGGTTTCCAGCACAAAGACCGGAATGTCGAGCTGCAGGCTGTTGATGAGGTGGGTGATCACCACGTCTTCGGCCCCCAAGCTGGAGGCTTGCGTCACGGGGGTGAACTCGGCGGCGGCGCGGCGCAGCAGGGCCTGGGTCTCGGCCAGCTTGGCGGCAAAGTCGGCGCTGGCCTTGGCGTTTTGCTCGGTGGCCTTGAGCGGTGCGTTGCGGGAAGAAATCAAGGAGGAAGTCATGTTCGTGTCTTGGTAGGAGCCAGCCTGTGCTGGCGATCAAGCCGGTGGTTTGCGGCGCATTGCTGGCCGGGCAAGCTCCTACAGGGCCTTATGCGGTTTGGGCGAATCGGGGTTGCGTCCCCACGGCCGAGCCTTGGTAGAAACCGGCATAGCGGTCCAGCTGTCGTTGGGCGGCGCTGGCGTCCACGCCTTCTTTGAGCACGGCCACGTCAAAGCCGGTTCGCTGCATCTGTACCAATTGGTCGATCAGCACGTCACCCGTGGCACGCAACTCGCCTTCAAAGCGCAAGCGGCGGCGCAGCAAAAAGGCCTGGCTGTAAGCGCGGCCATCGGTGAAGGCCGGGAACTGCAAGTCAATGCGGGTGACGCCGTTCAGGTCGAGCGTGCGCGGGTCCACGTCGTTGGCGAGTGCCAAAACGCCGTTGGCGTGTGCCGCTTGGTGTTCTTGTGTGTTGATGATTTTCATGGTGTTTTCTCCGTAGGAACTTGCCCGGCAAACGGGGTTTTGTGAACGACCGGATCGCCAGCAGGGCTGGCTCCTACAAGGTGTCTGTTCAGGCGGTTTGTTCCTCGGCCGGATGGCGGGCAGCGTTGGCAGCGGCTTTGAAGGGGTCTTGGCCGACACGGCGCAGCGTCTCGATGAAGGCTTCTTGCTTGCCGTTGCCGGTGCTCACGCGCAGCTGCTTGTAGGTGTTCAAAATCGCTTCGATCACATCGGGCACCTCGAACGAAGAGAAGGAGGGGCCCACCACCTTGCCGGGTGTGGCCGCACCGGACAGATCTTTACCGTCCGAGCCGCCCAGCGTGACCTGGTACCACTCCTTGCCGTCTTTATCGACCCCCAAAATGCCGATGTGGCCCGAGTGGTGGTGACCGCAGGAGTTGATGCAACCGCTGATGTGGAAATCGATGTGGCCCAGGTCTTCCAGCTCGTCCAGGTCTTGGTAGCGCTCGGTGATGGCGCTGGCCGTGGGGATGGAGCGGGCATTGGCCAAAGCGCAGTAGTCGCCGCCAGGGCAGGCGATCATGTCGGTCAGCAAACCGATGTTGGGCTGGGCCACGCCCAGCGCCTTGGCTTCGAGCCACAGGGCATGCAGCTGGTCCAGGCGCACCCAAGGCAGCAACAGGTTTTGGGTGTGCGAGACACGGGCTTCGCCTGCCGAGAATTTCTCGACCAAGGCCGCAGCGGCGTCGAGTTGATCGGCAGTGGCATCGCCTGGGGCATAGCCCGGACGCTTGAAGGACAGCGACACAGCGCGCAGTTGCGGGTTGCGGTGTGGGCGCACGTTGCGCGTCAGCCAGCGGGCAAAGGCGGGCGTCTTGGCCGCTTCGATGCTGAGCGCCGCTTCGGCTTGGGCCAACCATTCGTCGGTGTTCTCTGGCAAGTTCAGCGCAGGGTCCACAAAACCGGCTTTCACGCGGTCGAGTTCGGCCTGAGGCAGGGTATGGGGTGCGCCGTCGCGCTCGATGATTTCGCGGAACTCGGTTTCCACCTCGTCAAAGTAGCGCTGGCCTTCGGCCTTGACCAAAATTTTGATACGGGCTTTGTACTTGTTGTCACGGCGGCCCCAGCGGTTGTACACACGCACCACGGCTTCGAGGTAGTTCATGATGTCCTGCCAAGGCAAGAACTCGCGGATCACCACACCGTTGACGGGGGTGCGGCCCATGCCGCCACCCACCAACACTTTGAAGCCGACTTCGCCTGCTGCGTTGGTGGTCACTCGCAGGCCCACGTCGTGCCAGCCAATGGCGGCGCGGTCTTCGGTGGCGCCGGTGATGGCGATCTTGAACTTGCGTGGCAGGTGCGCAAACTCAGGGTGCAGCGTGCTCCACTGGCGGATCAACTCAGCATAAGGCCGTGGGTCCACGACCTCGTCCACCGCCACACCGGCCAGCTCGTCGGTGGTGGTGTTGCGGATGCAGTTGCCGCTGGTCTGGATGCCGTGCATGTTCACGGTGGCCAGCAGCTCCATCACGTCGGCCGACTTGTCCAAGGGGATCCAGTTGAACTGGACGTTTTGGCGGGTGGTGAAGTGGCCGTAGTTGGTCGTCAGCTTGGGGGCCAAGCCGGCGATTTTGTCTTGCGTGGCCTGCGCTTCGGCCAGCAAGGCGGCGTCGGGCGTATCAAACTCGCGGGCGATCTTGGCCAGCACCTTGATCTGGGCGGCGTTGATTTCGCCGTAAGGCACGGCCACGCGCAGCATGGGCGCATAGCGCTGCACGTACCAGCCGTTTTGCAGACGCAAGGGGCGGAACTGGTCTTCGGTCAATTGACCCGTCTGCCAACGACCCAACTGGTCGCGGAACTCTGCAGCGCGGGCGCTCACAAAGGCTTTGTCGAATTCGGTGTACTGGTACATATCAAGAGCTGTAAAAAATCAGATCAGAACGAGTTTGGTGCCAGCCCATGCCAGCAGCACGGACAGCAATGAGCGGATCACGCGGTCAGGCGTGTGGTGTGTCAGGCGTGAGCCCAGCCAGATGCCAGGCAAAGAACCGGCCAGCAGCTTGGCCAGCAAAGGCCAATCGACCGAACCCAAAGACGCATGGCCCAAGCCCGCCACCAAGGTTAGGGGCACGGCATAGGCAATGTCCGCCGCCACGATGCGTGGCAAAGGCAGCAGAGGATACAGCAGCAACAGCACGGTCACGCCAATGGCGCCAGCGCCCACCGAGGTGAGGGTGACCAAGGTGCCGATCAGGGCGCCAAACAGCACGGGCAGACTCCAGTGACGAGGCGTGCTGGCACGGGTCTCGTCGGCGGCAGCCAAGTGGCGAGGGACTTGTTGGCCGCGCACAGCCTTGTAGAGCATGGCGGCTGCCGTGAGCAGCAGGGCCACCCCCAAGGTGCTGGTCATCAGCGACTGCACTTGGGCCGAGGCCGGGCCCACCCAGTGCAAAAAGCCCAAGGTCACCAGGCAAGCCGGGATGCTGCCCGCACTGAGCAAACCCACCACACGCCAAGGCACGATGCGCTGGCGGGCAAAGCTCACGGTGCCGCCGAGTTTGGTGAAGGCCGCAAACAACAGGTCGGTGCCGACTGCCATGTACGGCTTCACCCCGAAGAAAAAGATCAAGAGCGGCGTCATCAAGGAGCCACCACCCACCCCCGTCAGGCCCACGATGGTGCCGACGAAGAAACCTGCAAAGACATAGCCCAAATCAATCATGGGCAGGACTGTAAACGTCCTTTATGCCAAAACAAACGATTTATTGGTTGTAGATATATTCTGAATCGATATAAGACGCCACTCAGGCGCCTTGTGCTGCGGCGCGCTCGGCCAGAATGCGCGAGGAAGGCTTCACGTTCATGGTCATTTGAAACAGACCCGCAGCCAAGCCAATGGCCACGGCGCCTTGCCAGGCCAGGTCGTAATTGCCCAAACGGTTGTAGATCAAACCGCCACCCCACGCGCCGATGAAGGAGCCCACCTGGTGGCTGAAAAACGCCACGCCCGACAACGTGGCCATGTAGCGCAGACCGAACAAATGGATCACCAGACCGGACACCAGCGGCACGACGCCCAACCACAAGGTGCCCATGGCGGCGGCAAAGACCAAGGTGCTGGTGGGCGTGGGGGGCGTCAAGAAGTACACCGCGATGAAGATCGAGCGCAGCACATAGATGCCGCCCAGCAGCATGCGCTTGGAGTACTTGCCGCCCAGCCAGCCAAACAGGTAAGAGCCGATCACGTTGAACAGGCCCACCAGCGCCAGCGCTGTGCTGCCCACACTGGGGTCCATGCCGCAAATGTCCAGGTAAGTGGGCAAGTGGGTGGTGATGAACACCAGCTGCAAACCGCACACAAAAAAGGCAATGGCCAAAACCATGTAACCGCGGTGGCCCAAGGCTTCACGGATGGCCTCGGTCACGGTTTGCTGAGCGCCCAAGGGGGCGGGCACTTCAATCTGGTCCGCACGCCCGGCCATGAAGGCCGCTGGCACCATCACAGCGGCCAGTGCCAAAAAGCCGATCAAGGCGGTTTGCCAGCCCGAGGTGCTGATCAGGTGTTGCGCCATGGGCGAGGCCAAGGTCAAGCCAAGTGACCCCAAGGCGGACACCGATCCCATCGCCATGCTGCGCTTAAGGGGTGAGACCGCTTTGGCGGTCACGCTCATGGCGATGTTGGACGCGGTGCACGACAGCGCCAGCCCCACACACAGGCCCATGCCCAAAGTGATGCCCCAGGCAGACGTGGCGGTGAGCGCAAACGCCAGCCCCAAGGCATACACCGTGACGCCCAGCAGTGCCACGGGCCGTGCGCCGTGCCGGTCGGCCAAGATGCCCATGAAGGGCTGGGTCATGCCCCAGACGATGTTCTGGATGGCGATGGCCAGCGAGAAATCGGCCGCTGTGATGCCGATCTCGCGGATCATGTGCGGCTGCAGCAAGCCGAAACTTTGGCGCATGCCCATGGCCAAACTGAGCATCACGGCAGCGCCGCCCAAGATCAGGGCCACATGGAATCGGGACAGGTCGGTTTGTTTCATGCTGAGGATTATTTTCAAAGCCCGCCGTTTGGACCGCATCTAGGCGACACCGGCTTGTTTGAGTGGTGCCAAACAAACGACGAGGCCAGGGCCCCAGTGCGCTCGATCACATTGAAATGTCACTGTTGCGACAGGGTTGGGGCGGACTGGTAAAGTCTCGCCTTTCACGCTAACCACCCCCTAAAACCGTATGAAGCCCCTTATTCAGCACCTGAGGACGGCCAGCTTGCTGGCCTTGGCCGCCAGCAGCGCAGCATTCGCCCAGACCCCCATCAAGATTGGCGAGATCAACAGCTATTCGGCCATTCCGCAGTTCACCCAGCCCTACAAACAAGGCTGGCAGTTGGCCGTGGAGGAAATCAACGCGCAAGGCGGTTTGCTTGGCCGCAAGGTCGAAGTCATCGCCCGTGACGACGCCGGCAAGCCCGAAGAGGCTTTGCGCCACGCCATCGAGTTGAGCGCCAAGGAAAAAGTGGACGTGCTGGCTGGGGGCTTTTTGTCCAACATCGGCTTGGCGTTGGCCGACCATGCGCAAAAGAACAAACGCCTGTTCGTGGCCAGCGAGCCCTTGACCGACGCCATCGTCTGGGAAAAGGGCAACCGCTACACCTTCCGCCTGCGCCCCAGCACTTACATGCAGTCGGCCATGCTGGTCGAAGAAGCGGCCAAGCTGCCCGCCAAGCGCTGGGCCACGATCGCGCCCAACTACGAATACGGCCAAAGCGCCGTGGCCAGCTTCAAGGAGCTGCTCAAAGCCAAGCGCCCCGATGTGGAGTTTGTGAGCGAGCAGTGGCCCGCCCAGGGCAAGATCGACGCGGGCAGCACGCTCACGGCCACCATGGCCAGCAAACCCGACGCGATCTTCAACGTGACCTTTGGCGCGGACTTGGCCAAGCTGGTGCGCGAAGGCAACCAGCGCAACGTCTTCCCCAAGACCCCAGTGGTGTCGCTGCTGTCGGGTGAGCCCGAATACCTGGAAGTGCTGAAAGACGAAACGCCCAAGGGTTGGATCGTGACCGGCTACCCCTGGGACCAGCTCGACAACAAAGAGCACGCCAGCTTTGCCGCCAACTACTACAAGAAGTTCAATGAGAACCCCAAGGTCGGCTCGGTGGTGGGTTACGCCACCATGCAGGCCATCTTTGCGGCCATCCAAAAAGCCAAATCCACCGACAACGAAAAGCTGGTCACGGCCATGCGTGGCTTGAAGTTTTCCACGCCCTTTGGCCCGGCCGAGTTCCGTGCGCTGGACCAGCAGTCCACCATGGGGGCGTATGTGGGCAAGCTCGACCAGCGCGGTGGCAAGGGCACCATGGTGCAGTGGCGCTATGCCGACGGCAAGGCTTACCAACCCACCGATGCCTATGTGAAGGCCCGCCGCCCGGCGGATGCGATGAAGTAAAGCTTCGCAGTCTTCAAGCAAAACAGGCCCGTCAAGGGCCTGTTTTCATGGGGGATTGGCTTTGCCGACGTAGCGCTCGGCAGCCAGGTGCTTGGCCAAAGCGGGCGCCAAGGGAAGAGGCTCATGGCACAACCACGCGGCAGTCAATTCGCCGCACAGCACTGCCAAACTGATGCCGCGTGCCCCCATGCCCGCGCACAGCCACAGGCCGGGCAGCTGTTCGCTGTCGATGGGGCCCACAGCGGGCAGGCGGTTGGGCAGGGTGCAGCGCAAGCCGGCCCAGCCTTGCACATGCGCGGGGCCAAACTGGGGCTGCATGGCCGCGCCCAAGTCGGGCAGCAAAGTGGCCAAGCGCAGCTGATTGGCCGCGTGGTCTTCTTCGCGCACGGGGGCCTGTTCGCAGTTGCGCTCAAAGGTGGAGCCGATGTACCAGCCGGGCTGACCGTCCGGGGTGGGCACGTTGCTGATGAAGCTGCCGTGGCCGTTGACCGGAAAGGGCGGCAAGCGCTGGCGCTGGCCATCGGTCAAGCCGTGCATGTGGCCAAAGCTGATTTGCCCACGCAAAGGGTTCAGCGGCACGGCAAAGCCGGGCAAGGGGCGCAGCAAAGCCAGGCTGTCAAAGGCACTGGCCACCACCAGCAGGGGCGCTTGGCCCAAGGTTTGGCCTTGGGCATCGGTCACGACCCAATCCTCGCCGCGCCGTTCAAGGTGTTGCGCCTTGCGCCCCCACAGAACCTGCACACCCGGTGTTTGCAGCTGCGCCGCCACCAGTTGCCGGGGCCTGATCCAGCCTGCCCGCGCATGCCACAGCGCGGGTGTGCCGGTGGGCAGTCCTGCCGCAGTGATTTGTTCTGTGCTGGCTTGGGTGCTGCAAGCGTTGAGGGGCTCGGCGCTGGCTTCAAGCGTGGGCAGTCTGCGCTTGCCGGCCAGGTTGTGTTCCAAAACGCCCGTCAGGGCCCAGTCGGTGCCGCTGGTGAGCAGTGCCTCAGCGCGTTGCAAAGTGGCTGCAACGCCCGCACGCGTGATGCGTGAGAGCACGTTGTCGTCGGGCGAGACATGGGGTGCGGCCAGACCCGCAGGCAGGCCCGAGGCACCAGCGCCCACACCGCTGGCTTGGTCGATGACGGTGACGCGCCAGCCGCGCGTGGCCAAGCTGTGCGCAATGGCCGAACCCGACAAGCCGGCACCGATGACCAGTGCCTGCTTTGCGTGCGGTGGCTGCGTTGGGCTGCTAAGCAGAGGCGAGCTCAACTCAGTTGGCTGGGGGCACGTAGCCTTGAGCGGCGTCCGCGCCTTCGCCAAAGAAATGCTTTTCCATCTGGCGGGCCAGGTACTGGCGGGCGCGCAGATCGGCCAGGTTCAGGCGGTTTTCATTGACCAACATGGTCTGGTGCTTGAGCCAGTCGGCCCAGGCTTGTTTGCTCACACTTTCCCAAATGCGCTTGCCCAACTCGCCGGGATAAGGGGCGAAGTCCAAGCCTTCTGCTTCGGTGCCGAGTTTGATGCATTGAACGGTGCGTGCCATGTGTGTCTTGCCTTGAGGTGTCTTAAGAAGCGCTGGTTATACGGATATAAAATCTCAGTATTTCCAGTTGTAAGCGGTTCGGGCGAAAATACCGCCTGTTTTGCGGCAGGTCGACTTCTCGCGCGGTCATTCCAAACGCAACTGTAGCAAGCTTTCAGCTCCCCTCAGTGGCCACGGGACTCTTGCCCCGGCCCCCAACCCAAAAGATTTCATGAGTGCATTTCTCGAAGAACGCGTTCTGAGCGTTCACCACTGGACCGACCGTTTGTTCAGTTTCACCACCACGCGTGACCAGGCCCTGCGCTTTTCGAACGGCCACTTCACCATGATCGGCCTGCGCCAAGACAACGGCAAACCGCTGCTGCGCGCCTATTCGATCGCCAGCGCCAACTACGAAGAGCACCTCGAGTTCTTGAGCATCAAGGTGCCCGACGGCCCGCTGACTTCTAAGCTGCAACACATCCAGGTGGGCGACACCATCGTGGTGGGCCGCAAGCCCACAGGCACCTTGCTGTGCGACTACCTGCTGCCCGGCAAAAACCTGTACCTGCTGTCCACCGGCACGGGCCTGGCCCCCTTCATGAGCATCATCCGTGACCCCGAAACCTACGAGCGTTTCGAAAAAGTCATCTTGGTGCACGGTGTGCGTCAGGTCAACGAGTTGGCCTACCACGACTACATCACGCAAGAGCTGCCCGCCAACGAGTTCTTGGGTGAGATGGTGACAAACCAGTTGCTGTACTACCCCACCGTGACCCGCGAGCCCTACAAAAACCAAGGCCGCGTGACCGACCTGATGGAAAACGGCAAGTTGTTCGCTGACTTGGGCATGTCCAAACTCAACCCCGAGACCGACCGCGTCATGATCTGCGGCTCGCCCGAAATGCTCAAAGACCTCAAGCGCATCTGCGAAGAAAACGGCCTGAAGGAAGGCAACACCAGCACCCCTGGCGCCTTCGTGATCGAGCGGGCTTTTGCCGACGCCTGATATTTCAGGCACCTGGCCGATGGCTTTGTGATTGGCGTCACGCCAGCGCCACCACAACGGGAGCACAATGCTCCCGTTTTGTTTTGAAAAGCCCCCATGAACCTGTTTTCCATCACCCTCCAGCGTTGGATGGCCTTGATCGCGCTGGCCTGCATCGGCATGTTGGCGTTTGGCCTTTACCTGCAACACGTGGTGGGCCTGAACCCATGCCCCATGTGCATCGTGCAGCGCTACGCCATGATCGGCGTGTTGGTGGTGGCCCTGATTGCGTCGCGTTTGCAAAAGCCGGGTGGGTTGGCCGTGTTGGGCGCTCTGCTGGCGCTGCAGGCCGTGTTCGGCGCCTTTGTGGCGGCCCGCCAAAGTTGGCTGCAGTGGTACCCGCCCGAGATCGTCACATGTGGCCGTGACTTCTACGGCATGATCGAAAACTTCCCCATCGGCCGCGCCGTGCCCATGATCTTCAAAGGCAGCGGCGACTGCACCAAGGTGGACTGGACCTTTCTGGGCGGCTCGATCGCCAACTGGTCTTTCCTGTGCTTCGTCGGGTTTGCCGTGATCGGCACGGTCATCGCTGTGCAGGCTTGGCGCAGCCGCTGATCTGGCAAGCGGTCAAAGCTTCTTGACCAGCACCAGGCTCTTGCGGTTCCAGTTGTATTTGCGTTTGCGGGCTTCGGGCAGCCAGTCGGGGTCGACTTGCACAAAGCCGCGTTTGATGAACCAGTGCATGGTGCGGGTGGTCAGCACAAAGATGCTTTTGAGGCCCATGGCGCGGGCGCGTTGCTCGATGCGCTTCAAGATTTTTTCACCATCGCCTTGGCCCTGCGACTGGGGCGACACGGTCACCGCCGCCATCTCGGCCGTTTTGGCTTCGGGGTAGGGGTAGAGCGCAGCGCAGGCAAAGATCACGCCGTCGTGTTCGATGATGGTGTAGTGGTCGATGTCGCGTTCGATCTCGTTGCGCTCGCGGCGCACCAAGGTGCCGTCTTGCTCAAACGGCTCGATCAATTGCAAGATGCCGCCCACGTCGTCGGCGGTGGCTTCGCGCAGCTCTTCGAGCTTTTCATCGACCACCATGGTGCCGATGCCGTCGTGCACATAAATCTCCAGCAGCAAAGCGCCGTCCACCGCAAAGGGCAAGATGTGGCTGCGTTCCACGCCTTCTTCGCAGGCCTTCACGCAGTGCTGCAGGTAAAACGCCAAGTCGGTCGGCTGCGTCGGGTTGGGCGACTCGGCCAACATCTTTTTGGCCGCAGCCAAGGGCAGTTCGGTGTCGATCGGGTTGTCTTCGCTGGCCGGCTCGTTGGGGTGGATGAGGATGCCCGGCACCTCGGTCAAAAAGATCAGCTTGTCGGCCTGCAACTCGGCAGCCACGCTGGTGGCCACTTCTTCCATGGTCAGGTTGAAGGCTTCGCCTGTGGGTGAAAAACCAAAGGGCGAGAGCAGCACCATGGCGCCCATGTCCAGGGTGCGCATGATGCCGTCCACGTCCACCTTGCGCACCAGACCCGAGTGCTGGAAATCCACGCCGTCCACAATGCCCACCGGCCGCGCCGTGATGAAGTTGCCCGAAATCACCCGCACCGTGGAG
This sequence comes from Limnohabitans lacus, assembly GCF_030053395.1. GTDB lineage: Bacteria > Pseudomonadota > Gammaproteobacteria > Burkholderiales > Burkholderiaceae_C > Limnohabitans_A > Limnohabitans_A lacus. The sequence goes on from NZ_JASGBH010000003.1 coordinate 255,153, forward strand.
CCCGCCATGGGGGTGTTGGGCAGGCCCTGGCTGAAAGCCGCTTCGATCTCGTAACGCAGCTGGCCTGCGGCCTCTTGCGCGCAGTCCAGCGCCACCTCGTCGGTCACGCGCATGCCGTGCGAATATTTCGGCTCATGGCCTTTGGCGGCCAGCTGCTCGTTCACCTGTGGGCGAAAACCGTGCACCAGCACCACCTTGACGCCCATGCTTTGAATCAGGGCCAAGTCTTGTGCGATGTGGGCCAGCTTGCCAGCGGCAATGGCCTCGCCCGCGATGCCCACCACAAAGGTCTTGCCCCGGTGCATGTGGATGTAAGGCGCCACCGACCGGAACCAGGGCACGAAGGTGAAATTGAAAACAGTGGACATGGGCTGTTGGACTTCTTGGGCAGTGTGGCCGTGGGGCTGGGATAATCCCCAGCTGCTCTTGCATTGATTTTCACAGAAGTTTCCGCTTTGTCCGACACCCCCCTCCAAATCGAGTTCCCCGAAGGCCTGCCGGTCTCTGCCCGCCGTGACGAGATCATGGCCGCCATGGACCAGCACCAGGTCATCATCGTCTGCGGTGAGACGGGCTCGGGCAAGACCACGCAGCTGCCCAAGATCGCCCTGACGCTGGGCCGAGGGCGCCTGAATGCCAAGCCGGGCGAGCGTGGCCGCCTGATTGGCCACACCCAGCCGCGCCGCATTGCGGCCAGCTCGGTGGCCAAGCGTATTGCCGAGGAGCTGAAAACGCCGCTTGGCGAGGTGGTGGGCTACAAGGTGCGGTTCCAAGACCGCTTGAGCAAAAACGCCTCGGTCAAGCTCATGACCGACGGCATTTTGTTGGCCGAAACGCAGACCGACCCGCTGCTGCAGGCCTACGACACCATCATCATCGACGAGGCGCACGAACGCAGCCTGAACATCGACTTTTTGCTGGGCTACTTGCGCCAGATTTTGCCGCGCAGGCCTGACCTCAAAATCGTGGTCACCTCGGCCACCATCGACGCTGACCGTTTTGCCAAGCACTTTGCGTCCCGCAATGGCCCGGCCCCGGTCATCATGGTGTCGGGGCGGACTTTCCCGGTGGAGCAGCGCTACCGACCGTTTGAAGAATCCCGCGAATACGACCTGAACGACGCGATCGCTGATGGCGTGGACGAACTCTGGCAAGGCGGGGCAGGGGGCGACATCTTGGTGTTCTTGCCCGGCGAGCGCGAGATCCGCGAAGCGGCCGACCACTTGCGCAAACACCTGTCGCACCAGCCGCTCACGCGCAACGCGCAGGTGCTGCCGCTGTTTGCCCGCCTGTCGCAGGCCGAGCAAGACCAGGTGTTTGAAAGCTCCAACGGCCGGCGCATCGTGCTGGCCACCAATGTGGCCGAAACGTCGCTCACGGTGCCCGGCATCCGCTATGTGATCGACGCAGGCACCGCCCGTGTCAAGCGCTACAGCCTGCGCAGCAAGGTCGAGCAGCTGATGGTCGAGCCGATCAGCCAAGCGGCAGCCAACCAGCGGGCGGGCCGCTGCGGCCGCGTGGCCAACGGCATTTGCATTCGTCTTTATGACGAGAAAGACTTTACCGGCCGCCCCCGTTTCACCGATCCAGAAATCTTGCGCTCCTCACTGGCAGGTGTGATCTTGCGCATGAAGAGCCTGCACCTGGGCGTGGTCGAAGACTTCCCGTTCATCGAAGCGCCGTCCAAACGGGCGATCACCGACGGCTACCAATTGCTGGCCGAGCTGGGCGCGGTGGATGACGACAACGAGCTGACGCCGATTGGCAAAGAGCTGGCCCGCCTGCCGCTGGACCCGCGTGTGGGCCGCATGATTTTGGAAGCCCGCCACCGCCAAGCGCTGGACGAAGTGCTCATCATTGCCAGCGCCATGAGCGTGCAAGACGTGCGCGACCGCCCCCTGGAAGCGCAAGCCCAAGCCGACCAGCAGCACGCCAAGTTTGACGACGACAAGAGCGAGTTCACCGGCTACCTGAAGCTGTGGAAGTGGATCAACGACGCCCGTGGTGGGCACGGCACCGCGCACAAACTGAGCAACCGCCAGTACGAACAAGTCCTGCGGCAAAGCTTCGTCAACGTGCGCCGCGTGCGCGAGTGGCGCGACACCCACACCCAGCTGCTGACGGTGGTGGCCGAGCACCAATGGCGCATCAACACGCAGCCTGCGAGCTACGAGCAACTGCACCTGTCCATGCTGGCGGGTTTGCTGGGCAACGTGGGCTACAAGCTCGACGACGAAGACGTGTACCTGGGCGCACGCGGCATCAAGTTCCACCGACACCCCGGAGCGCACCTCTCTAAAAAGCCGGGCCGCTGGATCGTGGTGGCCGAGCTGGTGGAGACCACGCGCCTGTTTGGCCGGGGCATTGCCGCCATCGAGCCGCAGTGGCTGGAGCAGGTCGGTGCGCATTTGCTCAAGAAGCAATTGCTCGACCCGCATTGGGAAAAGAAATCGGCCGAAGTGGTGGCGCTGGAGCGGGCCACGCTGTATGGCCTGGTGGTCTACAACGGCCGCCGTACGGCCTATGGCCGCATCGACCCGCACGGTGCGCGAGACATCTTCATCCGCGAAGCGCTGGTGGGCGACCAGTGGGAGACCAAGCTGCCATTTTTGGCCGCCAACCACAAGATGATCGCCAAGGTCGAAGAGCTGGAGCACAAGTCGCGCCGCCAAGACGTGTTGGTGGACGACGAGCTGATCTACGCCTTCTATGACCAGCAGATTCCACCCGATGTATGCAGCGGTCGCCTGCTGGAAGACTGGTACCGCCATGAGAGCGCCAAGCAGCCGCGCCTGTTGTTGCTGACCCGCGAAGAGCTGATGCGCCACGAAGCGGCAGGCATCACCACGCAGGCCTTCCCCAAACAGATCCGATTGGGTGGCACCGACTGCCAGGCCACTTATCTGCACGAGCCGGGCGATGCCCGTGATGGCGTGACCGTGACCGTACCTTTGTTTGTGCTGAACCAAGTCAGCGAAGACCGCTGCGAATGGCTGGTGCCCGGTTTGCTCAAAGACAAAATCCAGGCCCTGCTGAAAAGCCTGCCGCAGCGCCCGCGCAGCCGCTTTGTGCCGCTGCCCGAATCGGCCACCCGCTTGGCGGCTGAGCTGTCGGCGCCCGAGCTGTTTGGCAGCGGGTCGCTCACCGACGTGCTGCTCAAAAAAGTGCGCGACGAAACCAGCTTGGACGTCAAGCGCACCGACTTCAAACACGAGATGCTGAGCCCGCACTTGTTCATGAACCTGCTGGTGGTGGACGAACACGGCCGCCAGCTGGGCATGGGCCGCAACCTGGGCGCACTCAAAGGCGAGCTTGGCGCCAAAGCGCGTGGCGCGTTTCAGGCGCTGGCGCAGCTGAAAGTGGCGGCAGCCCCAGCGGGCGCCTCACCTGCGGACTCAAAATCAAATGGGGTCGGATCCCGATTGTCCGAAGGAAATCGGGCTCTGACCCCGATGGATTCCAAGCAAGAATCCAAACGCCAAAACGCCCCGGCCAAACAAGCACCTATCGCCCCCCAGCGCTACACCACCTGGACCTTTGGCGAGCTGCCCGAGCTGATGGAAATCAGCAAAGGTGGGCAGACCCTGATCGGCTTCCCTGCCTTGGTGGACATGCAAGACGCCGTGACCATCGAAGTCTTTGACGAGCCCGACGTGGCCGCCAGCAAAAACCGCGCGGGCCTGCGCCGCCTGTTTGCGCTGCAGATCAAAGATGCGCTCAAGTACCTTGAGAAAAACATCCCCGACCTGCAAAAAATGGCCGTGGCCTACATGCCACTGGGCACCGCCGACGAGCTGAAAACCCAGATCATCGACGTGGCGCTTGACCGAGCCTTCTTGCTCGACCCGCTGCCCAACGACGAAGCCACCTTCAAGCGCCGCATCGAAGAGGGCCGCGGGCGCTTGACCTTGATTGCCAACGAAGTGGCCCGGCTGGCGGGCAGCATCTTGCTGGAGTTCGGCGCGGCCACCCGCAAGATCAAGGACACCAAAAACGCCCCCGAAGCGACGGCAGACTGCACAGCGCAACTGCAACGCCTGATGCCCAAAAACTTCATGGCCGCCACCCCGTGGCCGCAGCTGCAGCACTGCGCCCGTTACCTGAAGGCCGTCACACTGCGCTTGGACAAATACCGCGCCGACCCGGCCCGCGACGCCCAGCGCCTGACAGAGCTCAAACCCCAAGAGCAACGCTACTGGCGCCTGGTGGCCGAACGCAAAGGCGCGCAAGACGCCCGTATGCTGGAGTTCCGCTGGCTACTGGAAGAGCTGCGCGTGAGCTTCTTCGCACAAGAACTGCGCACCCCGCAGCCGGTCAGCATCAAGCGGCTGGAGAAGGCTTGGGGGCAGTTGAATCATTGAGCAGATGATCAGCGCGCGAGTTGGTGCCAGATGACGACCGACCCGCCTGTTCAGTCACAGTCAACGACACTTTTTTGGAATCTCCATGGAAATCAAAGTCAACTTTCTCGACAAACTGCGCCTGGAGGCCAAGTTTGACGACTTCACTGTGCTGGCCGATCAGCCCATTCGCTACAAGGGCGATGGCTCGGCGCCGGGGCCGTTTGATTATTTTTTGGCGTCTTCCGCTTTGTGCGCCGCGTATTTTGTGAAGTTGTATTGCCAGACGCGCGACATCCCCACCGAGCACATCCGTCTGTCGCAAAACAACATCGTGGACCCCGATAACCGCTACCTGCAGACCATCAAGATCCAGGTCGAGTTGCCGGACGATATGTCCGATAAAGACCGCCAAGGCATTTTGCGGTCCATCGACCGCTGCACGGTCAAAAAGGCGATTCAAGCGGGCCCCACTTTCATCGTTGAAGCGGTGGACAACCTGGACGCTGACGCGCAGGCCTTGCTCTCCCTGAGCCCCGATGCGCAGGCGCAGACCCGCATTGCCGGCAAGGACTTGCCGCTGGAGCAGACCATCGCCAACATGACGGCGGTCTTGGCCAACTTGGGCATCAAGATCGAGATCGCGTCGTGGCGCAACCTGGTGCCCAATGTGTGGTCGCTGCACATCCGCGACGCGCACTCGCCCATGTGCTTCACCAACGGCAAGGGCTCGAGCAAAGAGAGCGCCTTGGCCTCGGCGCTGGGTGAATACATCGAGCGACTGAACAACAACCACTTTTACGCGGGTGTGTTTTTTGGCGAAGACCTCGCGCAGGCCGAGTTTGTGCACGACCCGCAAGAGCGTTGGTTTCAGCCCGGCAAGCGCGACGCGCTGCCCAAAGGCTTGTTGGACGCGCACTGTTTGGCCATTTACAACCCCGACGGCGAGCTCAAGGCCTCGCACCTGTTCGACACCAACTCGGGCAACCCCTCGCGTGGCATTTGTGCGCTGCCCTATGTGCGCCAGTCCGACGGTGAGGTGGTGTACTTTCCGTCCAACTTGGTGGAAAACCTGTTTGTGAGCAACGGCATGAGCGCGGGCAACACGCTGGTCGAAGCGCAGGTGCAGTGCTTGTCGGAGATTTTTGAGCGGGCCGTCAAGCGCGAGATCTTGGAAGGCGAAATGGCCTTGCCCGACGTGCCGCAGGACGTGTTGGCCAAGTACCCCGGCATCGTGGCAGGCATTGAGGCCTTGGAAGCGCAGGGCTTTCCGGTCTTGGTCAAAGACGCCTCGCTGGGTGGTGTGTACCCGGTGATGTGTGTGACCCTGATGAACCCGCGCACCGGCGGTGTGTTTGCGTCGTTTGGTGCGCACCCCCGCTTGGAGGTGGCGCTGGAGCGCAGCCTGACCGAGCTTCTGCAAGGCCGCAGTTTTGAAGGGCTGAACGACTTGCCCGCGCCCACCTTCATCAGCAACGCGGTGACCGAGCCCAACAACTTTGTGGAGCACTTCATCGACTCCAGCGGCATCGTGTCGTGGCGGTTTTTCAGCGCCCAGGCTGACCACGAGTTTGTGGAGTGGGACTTTTCGGCGCAGGGCAACGATGCCACCGCCCAAGAAGCCGCCACGCTGTTTGGCATCTTGCAGGCCATGGGCAAAGAGGCCTATGTGACGGTGCACGACCAACTGGGCGCCACCGCCTGCCGCATCTTGGTGCCGGGCTATTCCGAGGTGTACCCGGTCGATGACCTGATTTGGGACAACACCAACAAAGCGCTGTTGTTCCGCGCCGATGTGCTGAACCTGCACCGCTTGGACGACGAGGCTTTGGAGGCCTTGTTGGATCGCTTGGAGAACAACGAGCTGGACGATTACCTGGACATCGCCACGCTGATCGGCATCGAGTTTGACGACAACACGGTGTGGGGGCAGCTGACGGTGATGGAGCTCAAGCTCTTGATTCACCTGGCCTTGCAGCAGCTGGAAGAGGCCCACGACCTGGTGGGCGCGTTCTTGCAGTACAACGACAACACGGTGGAGCGCCGCTTGTTTTACCAAGCCCTGAACGTGGTGCTGGAAGTCACGCTGGGCGAGGACTTGGACTTGGCGGACTACGAGCTGAACTTCAGGCGCATGTTTGGCAACGAGCGCATGGATGCGGCCATCGGCTCGGTGGACGGCAGCGTGCGCTTTCATGGCCTCACGCCCACCAGCCTGCAGCTCGATGGCCTGGACCGGCACCAGCGATTGCTTGACAGCTACAAAAAACTGCACGCAGCGCGCGCGCGCGTGTGGCGGCGAGGCAGGCCTTGGTCTAAAGCGGCCCACCCATGAAAAAAGGCACCCGAAGGTGCCTTGGTGTTGGCGTTTACTTGCCGAACAACTTCATCAAATGCTGCCAGCCACGCAGCAAAAAGCCTGCGCGTTCGACTTCGGCTTGCGCCACCAGTGGGGCTTCGCCCACAGGTTTGCCATTGGATGTGGCGATCACTTTGCCGATCACAGCGCCTTTGGCCACAGGGGCTTCCAGGCCGGGTTTGAGTTCCACGGTGGTTTGCACTTGGGTGCCGCGTGGTACGGTCAAAAGCCACGGTGTGCTCAGGCCTGCGGCCACGGTGTCGGCTTTGCCGAAGCTGACTTTGGCGGTGCCGACCACGGCCCCGGGCTGAATGGGGGTGGCTTTTTCGAAGCTGCCAAAACCCCAGCCCAGCAGTGTGCGGGTTTGGTCAGCACGTGCCTGGGCGCTGTGGGTGTTGAGGATGACCGAGACCAAACGCATGTCGTTGCGCTTGGAAGAGGTGACCAAGCAGTAACCGGCTTCGGCGGTGTGGCCGGTCTTCAGGCCGTCCACGGTGGGGTCGGTGTAGAGCAGGGCGTTGCGGTTGCCTTGCTTGATGCCGTTGTACTTGAACTCGCGTTCGGCGTAGATGGGGTAGTACTCGGCACCGTCTTTGATGATGGCACGCGCCAAGATGGCCAGGTCACGGGCCGATGATTTGTGCGCCGGGTCGGGCAAGCCGGTGGGGTTCACAAACTGTGTTTTGCTCATGCCCAGGCGTTGGGCTTCGGCGTTCATCAGTTTGGCAAAGCCTGCTTCGGAGCCGGCCATGTGCTCGGCAATCGCTTTGGAGGCATCGTTGCCCGACTGGATGATGATGCCGCGCAGGATGTCGATGACGGTGGCTTGGCTGTTCAGCGGCAGGTACATGCACGACTCGGCGCTGGTGCCACGGCACCAGGCGTTTTCGCTCACGGTGACCAGGTCGGTGGGCTTGAGTTTGCCCGCGCGCAGGGCCTGCTCGACGATGTAGCTGGTCATCATCTTGGTGAGCGACGCGGGGGGCAGCGCTTCGTCGGCGTTGGCCGAAGCCAGCACTTGGCCAGAGTCGTAGTCCATCAGCAGCCAAGCTTTGGCGGGCAGCGCAGGGGCGTTGTCTGCCAAGGCGGATTCAGCGGCCAAGGGTGGCAGCGCGTTGGCGGCAGCAGCGGCAGCGGCTTTTTTGCCCGCACCGGCCTTTTGATGGGCGGCCGGCTTGGTGGCTTTGGGGTTGGCAGCGAAGGTGGCCGAGCAGGGTGTCAAAGCGCCAGCGGCGACGGCGAAAAGGACAGGAATGAGGGAGGAGGTCTTGGTTTGCATGGTGTTCACGGTCAGAGCCTCGATTGTCGCCGATCAAATTGTCAATTCTGCAAACGGGCGGTCAATTCAACCCAGGTGTAATGCCCGCGTCACATCGATCGTCAATGGGCCCAGAAAATGAAGTCCACCACCCGTCACCACAGGAACCTCATGTCAACAGCGCCACCCGCCAACCCTTTGCTGACCGGGCCGATTTTGCCGATCTTGCTCAGGTTTTCTTTGCCCAATATGGTGGCCATGCTGGCCACGGCGCTGGCAGCTATTGCCGAGACCAGTTATGTCGGGCACTTTGGTGCGCCCGCTTTGGCGGGCATGGCGCTGGTGTTTCCCTTTGTGATGTTGCAAACCATGTTGTCGGCCGGGGCCATGGGCGGTGGGGTGTCATCGGCCGTCAGCCGTGCGTTGGGCGCGGGCGATGCCAGTCGGGCCAATGTGCTGGCCGTGCACGCTTTGTGGATCGGCATGGCGATGGGCCTGGCGTTCATGCTGATGATGGAAGTTTGTGGCCCGGCCTTCATGTCGGCGCTGGGCGGCAAGGGAGAGGCGTTGGCCCAGGCGGTGGCGTATGGCGAGGTGGCTTTCGCAGGCTCGGTGTTCGTTTGGATCGTCAACACGCTGTCGTCGGTCATTCGCGGCAGTGGCAACATGAAAGTGCCTTCGGTGACTTTGTTTGCGGTGGCCTTGGCGCAGGTCTTGCTGGGCGGCGCTTTGGGCTTGGGCTGGGGGCCGCTGCCTGAATGGGGCATGCGAGGTGTGGCCGCTGGCGGTGTGCTGGCCAATGCCGCAGGCGCGCTGTATTTATGGGGCTATCTGGCTTCGGGCCGCGGCAAGATCACTTTGCGCATGCGCAGCACAACGCTGCACCGTCAGCACCTGATGGACATCTTGCGCGTGGGTGCCGTGGCCTGCATTTCGCCGCTTCAGACGGTGTTGATCATTTTGATTTTGACGCGTTTGGTGGCCAGCTTTGGGACGCAGGCCTTGGCCGGTTATGGCATCGGCACGCGGCTGGAGTTTTTGCTGGTGCCGATTGCGTTTGCGGTGGGTGTGGCCTCGGTGCCCGTGGTGGGCATGGCGATCGGGGCAGGCAACATTGCCCGTGCGCGCCAAGCGGCTTGGACGGCGGCGGCTGTGGCCACGGTTTTATTGGGTGCGTTGGGGCTGGCCGTCACTTGGGTGCCCGACGTGTGGACCACGCTGTACACGCAGGACCCGTCAGTGCGAGAGTCGGCAGCCAGTTACTTTGCGTGGGCCGGACCGTTTTATGGCTTTTTTGGTTTGGGCTTGTCGCTGTACTTTTCTTCTTTGGGCGCAGGCAAGGCCGTGGGACCGGTCCTTGCCGGTGCGCTGCGCTTGTTGGTGGTGGCTGTGGGCGGTTCGTTGCTGGCTTATCTGCAAGCACCGGCTTGGATGATCTTTGCCTTGGTGGGTGCAGGCATGGCCGTGTATGGCCTGAGCACCGTGCTCATCATCCGCATGACCCCTTGGGGAAATCCTGCTGCCAAGGCGTGAGCCCCAGTTCAGGCACCTAGACCTTCTGATCACTCGGTGTTGGCCCTTGCGCTGACAAGGTTTGTACCTGCCGAGACAGCTCGCGTACAGCTTCGGTCAGGGCCAGGAGTTCTTGCTCTTTCAAAATGTCGATTTTTTCGTGCAGGAGCTCGATTTCGAGCTCGGCCTTCACGTTGATCTCGTAATCGTTTTGCGCGTGGCGGCGGTCCAGCTCGGATTGGCGGTTTTGACTCATCATGATGGCCGGCGCCGTGTAGGCCGCTTGGAACGACAGCAGCAAGTTCAGCAAGATGAAGGGGTACGGGTCCCAGGCATGGGGGCCTGTCCACACATTGCCGACAATCCAAAAGACGATGGCGGTGCTCTGGATGATGATGAAGCGCCAGGAGCCCACGGTGGACGCCACGATGTCGGCCAGCTTTTGGCCGCGCGAGGGCGGCGGCACGTCCAGGTGCTCGGCGATCAAGATGGGCGCAATGCCGTGCTTTTGCCGATGGGCCTTGCGGTGCTGGCGCAGCAGTTCGAGTTGCTGCACTTCGTATGAGTGCTTGAGATCGGTGGTGTTTGTCGTCATCTGAGCCTCTGTGATGGATGCTGTCAGGGTAGCAGTGTCCACGGCGTGTTTTGTTGCTTCAGGTCATGCGTTTCGCTCTAGACGGATTGCGCAAAGCGAGGCACACTGAGCCACCCTCTGCTTGCAAACCCCATGAGCATCCAAGTCTTGATCGTCGGCATTCACCTCGCGCGCAGCACGCGGGGCAAGCCTTGCGCGCCGCCGCAGTGGCTGTGATCTTTCCCTTGTAGGTCGGCGGCTTGGAGCCCCGACAAGTTGGCGACGTACAAGCGCCACCTCAGACCTGAAGCTCTGACCTACAAAAATCTTTTTTTACCAATTTCAATTGGGGCCGCGCACGCATCGCAGCATGGCCCTGTGGATGACTGGAGATGTTCATGGCTGATTTGTTTGAGAACCCCATGGGTTTGTGTGGTTTCGAGTTTGTCGAGTTCGCCTCGCCGGTGCCCGGTTTGCTGGAGCCCTTGTTTGAAAAAATGGGCTTTTCTTTGGTGGCCAAGCACCGGTCCAAAGACGTGGTGCTGTACCGCCAGGGCGATATCAATTTCATCGTCAACCGCGAGCCCAAGAGCTTGGCGGGGTACTTTGCTTCGGAGCACGGCCCCTGCGCTTGTGCGCTGGCTTTTCGGGTGAAGGATTCACACCAGGCCTACGCCCGTGCGCTGGCGATGGGCGCACAACCGGTGGATGTGCCCACCGGGCCGATGGAATTGCGCCTGCCCGCCATCAAGGGCATTGGCGGTGCGCCACTGTATTTGATCGACCGCTACGAAGACGGCAAGAGCATTTACGACATCGACTTTGAATTCATCGAGGGTGTGGACCGCCATCCGCCCGGCCACGGCTTCAACTTGATCGATCACTTGACGCACAACGTGTACAAGGGTCGCATGGCGTTTTGGGGCGGCTTTTACGAGAAGATTTTCAACTTCCGAGAGATCCGTTACTTTGACATCAAGGGCGAATACACGGGCCTGACCAGCCGGGCCATGACCGCGCCCGATGGCTTGATCCGCATTCCGCTCAACGAAGAGTCGGGCAAGACGGGCGGGCAGATCGAAGAGTTCCTGATGCAGTTCAACGGTGAGGGCATCCAGCACATTGCTTTGCTGACAGACGACCTTTTGAAGAGCGTCGATGCCTTGCAGATGGCGGGCATCCCGCTCATGACCGCGCCCAATGACATCTATTACGAGATGCTGCAAGAGCGCTTGCCTGGCCACGGCGAGCCGGTGCCTGAGTTGCAGGCACGGGGCATTTTGATGGATGGCTCGACCGCCCATGGCGAGAAGCGATTGCTGCTGCAGATCTTCAGCCAGACCTTGCTGGGGCCGGTGTTCTTCGAGTTCATCCAGCGCAAGGCCGACGAGGGCTTTGGCGAAGGCAACTTCAAGGCCTTGTTTGAGAGTCTGGAGCGCGATCAGATCCGCCGAGGGGCGATCGAAGTGGACGCGGTCTGAAAAACTTGGGGCCCATCCGCATCAAGCGGTGGCTCCAAGCGTTCAGCAAAAAATCAGCGCCAGCATGGCCGGGTCATCGATCAGGTTGGTCGTGGCGTAGCCGGCCAAGCGATAGGCCAGCAGCGTCAAGTAATCCAACCAAGCGTCTGAATGCATGGGCCGTATTGTCGCAAATCGCGGCCCGCATCCCAGCGGTGATCACTCTGCTTTGACGTTGGCCGCCTGGATAACTTTGCCCCAGCGCTCGTATCTGCCCCTGAAGCATGCGCGACTGCTGGCCTTGCAGGCAGGGCCTAGCATGGTGAACATTGAAAGGTTTTTGATGTCTTCCGCTTTTTCAGGTTCATTTCAGCGACTGGCGATGTCCAACCTCTTGGCCCAATCGGCCGAACAGTTGAGCTTGGCGGCGGTGCCGATCGTGGCGGTGCTCATGCTTCAGGCGGGGCCTGGCGAGATTGGCATGCTGGCGTCTGTTCAGTCCTTGCCGTTTTTGCTGATGTCCATGCCTTTGGGTTTGCTGGCCGACCGCACGTCGCGCACACGCCTGATGGCCTTGGCCGAGGCTTTGCGGGCGCTGGCCTTGTTGCTTTTGTTGGCCTTGATTCTCACGGGGCAGGTGTCGATCATGGCGCTGGCGGTGATCGGCTTCATGGCGGCGGTGGGCACGGTGGCCTTCAGTGTGGCTGCGCCATCGCTGGTGCCGGCTTTGGTGCCTGTGGAGGGGCTGGCGCGGGCCAATGGCCGTTTGGAGCTGGCCCGCAGTGCCGCCTTTGCAGCAGGGCCTGCATTGGCCGGTGCACTGATCGCCTGGACAGGGGCGCCTGCGGCCTTTGTGCTGTCGGGCATGTTGTCGGTGGCAGCGGTGCTGTGTTTGCGCGGTATTGCTGAGCCGGCGCGGGCGGCCATGCCTGCAAGGCACCCCTTGTTGGAGTTGCAAGACGGCGCCAAGTGGGTTTGGCAAAGCGATTTGCTCAGGCCCATGGTGTTTTGTTCGGTGGCATGGAACATCTCTTGGTTCATGCTGCAAGCCGCTTACGTGCCCTATGCCATCCACGACCTGGGGCTGGACGCCAGCGGCGTGGGGGTCACGCTGGCCTGCTACGGCGTGGGCATGATCGTGGGGTCTTTGCTGGCACCGCGCGTGGTGGCGGCGTTGCCCTTTGGCCGCGCGATTTTGGTGGGGCCGTATGTCTCGGTCCTGTCGGCTTTGACGATGGCTTTGACCTTGTTTTGGCCCTACGGTTGGTTGGCCGCCTTGTCTTACTTTTTGTACGGTGCGGGTCCGATCCTTTGGGTCATCACCTCGACCACCTTGCGCCAGACGGTCACGCCACGCGCCATGATCGGACGGGTCACGTCCATCATCATCGTGTCGAGCACGGGTGCACGGCCACTGGGCGCGGCGCTGGGCGGTGTGTTGGGGGTGTACTTTCCCGCCTCGGTCAGCCTGTGGTGCGTGGTGCTCGGCTTTGGCGTGCAGGCGGTGATCATCACCGCGTCCAAGGTGCGCACACTCCAGCGCTTGCCTGACCCTTTGCCAGACACCTGAGCCGATCGAAGAGAAACCTCTGAGGAGACAAGACCATGGAACAAGCCGCTTTTGAAGCTTTGTTGAAACGGTTTTCGGCCGCGGCCGAAGCGGGCGATGGCGAGGCCTTTGCGCAGTGTTTCACGCCGGACGGCGTGTACCACGACTACATCTACGGCGACCACACGGGCCGGGCAGACATCGCGCACATGATGCGCGACCTGTTCCACCGCGATGCAGGGCCCGATTACCGCTGGGAGATGTTCGATCCGGTCTGCCATGGGCAGGTGGCCTATGCGCGGTCTTTGTCGAGCTTCACCTCCAAGGTGCCTGAGTTCGCGGGGCGGCAGGTGGTCATCGACGGGATCAGCCGCTTTGAATTGCGTGACGGACTGATCGCCGACTACAGCGAATCGGTCAATGGTGGCGTGGCAATGGTGCAGTTGGGTGTGGCGGCGACGCGCCTAGAGAAGGTGCTCAAGCGCTGGAGCCAGCAGTTGCTCGACCAACCCGCCACACAAGCATTTTTGGCCCGTGGCAAGCGCACGGATTGAGTTGTTTCCTGTCCATCGAAAGGCCCTGATATGAGCTACCAAGACATCCTTTACAGCGTGGATCACCGCATCGCGACCATCACGTTGAACCGGCCAGACAAACTCAACGCCTGGACCGCTGTGATGGAGCGCGAGGTGCGCGAGGCCATGGACGCTGCAGCGGCTGACGATGGTGTGCGCGCCATTGTGCTGACGGGGGCAGGCCGCGGCTTTTGCGCGGGGGCCGACATGGACTTGCTCAAAGGGCTGGACCCGAGCGACATCACCGCGACCACCTGGACGAAACCCTTTGATGTGAACCAGCGGCTGGACTACCAGACGCGTTATGGGTTTTACCCGGCGATCCCCAAGCCGGTGATCGGCATGCTCAACGGCGCAACCGCTGGCATTGGCTTGGTGCATGCCTTGTATTGCGACATTCGATTCGCGGCGGACAACGCGGTCTTCACCACCGCGTTTTCAAGGCGCGGCTTGATCGCCGAGCACGGCCTGAGCTGGATGCTGCCCCGCATCGTGGGCCACGCCAACGCCATGGATTTGTTGCTGTCGGCCCGCAAAGTGCTGGCCCCTGAGGCGCAGGCCATGGGTTTGGTCAACAAGGTGTTTGCGCCCGAGGCTTTGTCAGCCGCCACCTATGCCTACGCGCGCGACTTGGTGGACAACGTGTCGCCGCGCTCGATGGCGGTGATCAAGCGCCAGCAGTACGACGCGCCGTTCCAGACGCTGGCAGAAAACACGCGCCAAGCCAACGCAGAGATGGCCCGCAGTTTTGAGAGTGAAGACTTTCGTGAAGGCGTGGCGCACTTCATGGAGAAACGCGCAGCGCAATTCACGGGCCGATGATCGGGCCGGTGCTTGGCCCTCGGCTCACTTGAGGGTCATCAACGGAATGTCTTTGGCCGTGGCCAGCTTGTCCAGTTGTGCCCGAGTTTGTCCGGCCAAGAAAGCTTCGATGGCTTTGCGGGTGGCGGGCTTGAACAGGTCTTTGACCGGATGGGCCAGCTTCACGCCAGCGGCTTCGCACAGGCTGATGGCAAAGTGGGGCTCGAGCGCGGCCACCGCCACCCGGCCGTTTTTGCAGGCATAGATGCGGTAGCCCGCGTGCGCGCCACCCACAGCGCCGTCGGGTGTGGTCATGCGCAACTGGCGGGGCAGGGCCAGCCACGCGGCCGCCGTGGACAGAGCCACTTCGTGGCGCGAGCCTTTGCCGCTGCTTTTTTGGGTGATCACCGCTTTGAGCGTGGCCTCGCTGGCCATGAGTGCGCCGCCCATGTCGGCAAACAGGCTGGGGGGCAGGTCCATGCCGTTGACCAAGCCGACTTCGGCCTGGTAGGTCAGATCGTGGCCGGGGATCTCGGCCAGTGGGCCAGGCGCGCCCACCACTTCGATCAGGCTGAGTGCAGGGTATTGTTTTTGCAGCGCCTTCCAGCTCAGACCCAACTTGGTCAAAGCCGAGGGGCGAAACGAGGTCAAGAGCACATCGGTCTTGGGCAGCAGCTTGTGCAGTGCGGCCTGACCTGCAGCGGTTTTGAGGTCCAACGTTTGGTGTTTGACGCCCTTGTGCAGCAGGTCGTAACCCTCGGGGGTGTAGTGCTGCATCGGGTCGCCCGCAGGTGGGTTGACCTTGGTGCAGCTGGCTCCCATTTGCGCCAAGCGCATGAGGGCTGCAGGGCCGGGCAGGTTGAGGGCGAGGCTGAGAACGCGGACACCGCGCAGGGGCTTGAGTGAGGACATGCAGGAGCCTTGAAATGATTCCAGCGAATTATGGTCAAGCGGCTGACGGGGCACTGTCACCTGTGCAGTTTTGGCGATGAAGACACCGCACTGGAAACCAGTCCCGTAGGTCGGACCTTCAGGTCCGTCATGGCTTGTGCAGGCCCTTACCGGGTCGCGTGCCAACCATCTGTCACGCGATCACTCTCCAAAATTAAGCGGCAAGCCCACATAGTTTTCGGCCATGGTGCGTGAGCCTGCTTCGCTGTGGATCAGGTAATCGAGTTCGGCATCCTGGAACTTCTGTCCGATGTCGCCGTTTTCTGGGAAGTTGTGCATCAAGCTGGTGAACCACCAGCTGAAGCGCTCGGCACGCCAGATGCGGCGCAGGCAGCGCTCTGAATAGGCGTCGATGCCCGCTTCGGTTTTGTCCATGTAGTAAGCAATGAAGGCCGAGGACAGGTACTTCACATCGGTGGCGGCCAGGTTCAGACCCTTGGCGCCGGTGGGTGGCACGATGTGTGCGGCATCTCCGGCCAAAAACATGCGCCCAAAGCGCATGGGCTCGGTCACAAAGCTGCGCAGAGGGGCGATGCTTTTTTCGATGCTGGGGCCGGTGACCAGGTGTTCGCGGGCTTCGGGGTCGAGGCGGTTGCGCAGCTCGGCCCAAAAGGCCTCGTCAGACCACTGCTCGACCTTGTCGGTCAGCGGCACTTGCAGGTAGTAGCGGCTGCGCGTGGCGCTGCGTTGCGAGCACAAGGCAAAACCACGGGTGCTGTTGGCGTAAATCAGTTCGTGGTGCACAGGCGGTGTGTCGGACAAGACGCCCAGCCAGCCGAAGGGATAGACCTTTTCAAATTCCTTGATGGCGCTTTTGGGCGCGCTGGCGCGGCACACGCCATGAAAGCCGTCGCAACCGGCGATGAAGTCGCACTCGATGGTGTGCAGCTGGCCGTTTTTCTCGTAGGTCACGCGGGGTTTGGCGCTGTCAAAGTCATGCACCTGAACGTTTTCTGCTTCGTAAACCGTGGGCAAGCCGGCGGCCTGTCGTGCGTCCATCAGGTCGCGGGTCACTTCGGTCTGGCCATAGACGATCACGTTTTTACCGCCCGTGAGCTTGTTCATGTCGATGCGGTGCCGAGCGCCTTTGAAAAGCAAATCAAAGCCACCGTGGATCAAGCCTTCGGCATGCATGCGTTGGCCCACTCCGGCTTCGTCCAGAAGGTCCATGGTCACTTGCTCCAGCACGCCCGCACGGATGCGCGAGAGGACATAGTCGCCGCTTTGGCGCTCGACGATGATGGCGTCGATGCCAGCCTTAAAAAGCAACTGGCCCAGCAACAAGCCAGAAGGGCCTGCGCCGACGATGGCCACTTGGGTGCGTGTGGTGCTCATGGGGTGTCTCCGTCGAAGTGTCTCAAAACAATGTCCACCAGCTTAGGCAAGGCCTTGGCATGCAGTCTTTGCTGGGCTCAGAGATTGTGCGATGATTGGCATTGATGTGCGAATATCGCGCAAATTGATCTGGCTCAACCGAACCATGCAAAGACGCCGTTCGGGCCCGTAGCCGCTTGACAGCTCGAAAAGGGCGTCTTTCGGGTCGGCGGCTTGAGCCCCGACATTCTTCTGGAGTGATCTGATCCATGACCATCGCCAAAGCCGATTACATCGAAGGACTGGCCAAAGGGCTGTCCGTCTTGGAAGCTTTTGACACCGAACGCCAACGTTTGAATGCCACGCTGGCGGCGCAGCGCACCGGTATCACCCGTGCTGCGGCGCGGCGGCATTTGCTCACCTTGGCCGAGCTGGGTTATTTGGAAACTGATGGCAGCCATTACTGGTTGTCGGCCCGGGTGCTGCGCTTTGCGGGCAGCTACATGGCGACTTCACGTTTGCCCCGTGCTTTGCAGCCCACACTCAATCGGCTGGCCTTGCAAACGCAGGCCTCGTTTTCGGCCGTGGTGCTTGATGGTGACGAGTGTGTGATCGTCGCGCGCAGCGCGGGTGTGGCCGAGCCGGTTCGGCATTTGGCTTATGGCCTGCATCTGGGGGCACGATTGCCTGCACACGCCACCTCCACGGGTCAGGTCTTGCTGGCCAATTTGCCCAAGGAAGATTTGACCGCTTGGCTCAAAGGGCGAAGCTTGGCCAGGATCACGCCGCAGACCGAAGTGGGCATGCCCACGTTCAAGAAGATCATCCACCAGGTGCGCACGCAAGACCACGCCTTGTCCCGTGATGCCCATGAGTTGGGCATCCATGCCTTGGCCGTGCCACTGCGCAACATGCAAGGCCGAACTTTGGCGGCGCTCAATGTGGTGGGCGGCCCAGAGCAGTTGACCGACTCAGCCGTCACGCACAAATGGCTGCCACTGCTCTGGGAGGCTGCAAGAGAATTGCGACCGTTGCTCTGAATGATCTGCTAGGATACTTTTTATAAATAAAATACATGAAAAGTATTCATAATCATTTTGAGGGAGACCTATGCGCGCTTATTTGGTGGTTATTCCATTCATTTGTGTGCTCAGTGCGTGCGGTGGCGGTGGCAGTGGCAGTGGCAGTGGCAGTGGCAGTGGCAGTGCGGACTATGCGGCTGTTGCGGAAAAAACATCCAGTCAACTGGCACAAATTTGTTCAGCCGACAATATTCTCAAGGTAGATGCATTGGTACCCACCCAATCAGGCACCTTGGCTGATGAACGCAACTGGATTCGTGCCTTTTTGAATGAGCGTTACCTCTGGTACAAAGACATTCCTGTGGTCAGTGCCAGTGATTCAAGGTACAACATTACAGGCGGAACCGCTTGGCAAAATTTCGCCAGGTCGATCATCAATTATTTTGATGACCAATTGAATCCGAAGTACACATCGACTGGGGTGAAAGTCGATCAATTCAGTTTTATGACAACCACTTATTCGTGGAATCAATTTGCTCAAGGTGAGGAACTGGGGTATGGGTGGCTACTCAGTGAAGAAGGTAGCGGGAGTTCAAGACGCATTTGGGTATCGTATGTTTATCCAGGCACACAAAGTGGCTCCGCAATCCAAGCCGGTCTTCAGCGCGGGGATGAGATCATCAGTGTGGATGGCTTTAAGGTTGACGATCCTGCTGTCGCCACGTCGGTGGATCAACGCGTGTTTCCATCGAGTTCGGAAATTCGCAGGTTTGTGGTCAAACGCAATGGCCAGTCGGTCACGCAAACATTCACATTGAGCGCAACCACGGCGGTGTTGCCACAGGCCGAGCACAAAGTGGTGATTGATTCAATGAATGTCAAATGGGGCTATTTGCTTTTCAACAGCCATGTGGAGTCGGCTCAGGCTCCGCTGAGAGCTGCTATGAGTGATTTCAAAGCAAAAAACATTGATCAATTGGTGATCGATTTGCGCTACAACAGCGGTGGTTATCTGGCTCTGGCCAGTGCCCTGGCATACGGTGTAGCGGGGCCAAGCAAGACATCGGGTAAGACTTTTGAAAAGGCACGCCACAGTGACAAACGAACTTCAGATGACGAAAGCTTGCCTTTCTACAGTACTGATTTTGATGGCCAAGCCATTGAAGCTTTGAATCTGTCCAAAATTTATGTTTTGACCACAAATCAAACATGCTCAGCCAGTGAGTCCATCATCAACGGCTTGCGGGGGATCGATGTCGAAGTGGTGCAAATTGGCGGCACCACGTGTGGCAAACCCTATGGGTTTATCGCCCAAGACAATTGCGGCATCACCTATGCCGCCATGGAGTTTGAAGGGGTTAACCACAAGGGACAAGGCGGTTATGCCAATGGATTCGAGCCTTTGTGCGCTGTATCAGATGATTTGTCACGCGAGTTGGGCACGACAACAGAGCCCATGTTTGCAGCTGCTGTAGCGAAACATCATGGTCTGACTTGCCCATCGTTGAGCGCTTCTCGGGCTTTAGGCTCTGTGGGCTTGCAGGGATTGGGCTCTCGCAGCACAAAACTCATGCGACCGGATTGGCAGCGCAACAAGATGTTGCGTTCAACTCAAAAGGGAGGGTGACAAGTTTCTTGCCGCTCGTGTTGGACTGCAAACTTTTTCAGTTCCGCGTTATGGCTCGTCTGCCGATATAAGCGGCCAGGGCCTGTTCACTGGTCTTGATGGGGGTGTAGCCAAAACGTGTTTTGAGCGCGCTGTTGAGCAAGACTGGCCGGTAGCGCAAAAAATCCAGCTGCTCGGGGCCGTAGCGGCTGATGCCCAGTCGGCTGCCCAGCCACAAAGTGCTATGCAACAACCACGCGGGCAAGACGCGGGTGGGCTTGTTCAGGCGCTTTGCGATCTCGAAGATCGTCAGGGCACCGTCCCCGGCCAAGTTGTAGCAGCCGCTGGGCGCATGGCCACTGAGCGCATGCAAGATGGCACCGGTCACGTCTTCGTCCCAGATGAACACAAAGGGGCTGTCGCTGCCCGCAATGGCCAAAAGGCGTGGTTTTTCAAACAGGGCGGTGATCTGGTTGTCCACCCGTTCTCCCAAGATGGTGCCGATGCGCAGCACGGTTTGCTCCAAATGCGGATGGCTTTGGCGGTATTGCGCCAGCATCTCTTCGACCAGTCGCTTGTGATGGCTGTAGGCAAAGCTTTCGTTGCCGCGCAAAGGCATGTCTTCGGTGAGCCAGTTGGGGTTGTCGGCGTGGTAGCCGTAAGCTGCGCCACTCGATGACACCACGATGTGCGCCACTCCTTGCTGCACACAGGCTTGCAACACGTTCTGCGTGCCGCCCACATCGACCGAATATTCAAATTCTCGGTTGGAGTCTTTGCCGGGGGTGACGATCGAGGCCAGGTGCACCACGGTATCGATGTGATGCACCGCGAGGGTCTCGGCCAGCGCCGGGTCGCGCACGTCTTGGGTGATGTAGGTGATGCCGGGCTGGCGCTGCGCTGGCGGCACTTCGCGCACATCCAACGTCACCACGGCTTGGCAGAGGCCACGATCGGCCAAGGCGCGGACCAGGCCCTGGCCTAAAAAGCCCGAGGCCCCTGTGATCAGGACCCGGCGGGCCTGTGGCGCGATCAAGCTGAAGTGGCGGCCGGGCCGCCGCTGGTCAAAGGTTTGCGGGCCCACCAGCCGGCCAGGATCAGGCCGGCGATGATGTCCCAAAAGCCCCAAACGCCCGCCACCACAGCCATGCCGCCCAGGCCGTCAAAGAAGCTGAAGATCAGCACCAAGCCCAAACCCGCGTTGCGGATGCCCACTTCGATGGAGACAGCGCGGCAATCGTAGTCGCTCAAACGTGCCAGGCGGGCAATGACCCAGCCGGTGCCAAAGGCCAGCGCATCGTGCAACACCACGGCCAGCAGCACCAAGCCCACATAGTCGAGGAAGTAACGCCAGTTGCCCGCAATGGCGCCGATGATGAACCCGATCAGCGCCACAAAGCTGAGGATGCGTAGAGGTTTCTTGAAGCGCTCCGTCCACACTGGAAAATGGTGCACGCAAGCCAGGCCCAGCACAAAGGGCAGGCCGATGATCAAGAGGATGTGCACGAACATTTGCACCGGGTCGAGCGCGATGCTGGTCAAGAGTTTGGAGGCGGTGGGGTGGATGCCACCCCAAAACGCAAAGTTCAGCGGCATGGCCAACACCGAGATGGCGTTGGACACGGCGGTCATCGACACGCTGAGCGCCACATTGCCATTGGCTCGATGCGTCAGGATGTTGCTCACATTGCCCGGTGGGCAACAGGCCACCAAGATCATGCCCAGCGCGATGCTGGGGGAGGGCTGCAGCACCAGCGTCAAGGCAAAGGTGATGGCCGGCAAGACCAAAAACTGCGCTGCAATGCCTGCAGCAAACGCCACCGGCATGCGCAGCAAGCGGCGAAAGTCTTCCAGGCGGGTGTCCAGCGCAATGCCGAACATCAAAAAGCCGAGCACGACGTTGAGCACGGCCAGCGATGCGGGGTTGAAGTTCAGGCGGATGTCGTCAACAGGCAGCATGGTGGGCTTTCGTGGGTGGGCATCAGCCCAAGGTGGCAGCGGTTTCGCGCATGGTGCGGCGGTAGACCTCTTTGTTCACATAGCAGGACATGCGTTCGAGCTTGAGGTATTGGTAGCCACCGGACAAGTCGGGCGACGGGCCTTGGCAGGATTGCATGAATGTGGCCGCTTGCGGCGTGCCTTCTTGCAGACCCTTGAAGTAGCGGGCCATGACTTCGGCTTGTTCGGCGCGGCCTTCCCAACCCAGGCCTGCGGCTTCAACCATGCCCAGCACCGCCAGGCGCTGGTAGTGCGGTGCAAACATGTTCAGGTAGAGCTGAGGCGCCATGCCTTGCCAGTTGAGCAGCCGGTCGTCGATGAAGGGGTAGTGCAGCTTGTAGCCGGTGGCGGCCATGATCAGGTCGTAGTCGGCTTGGCTGCCGTCCTTGAAGTGCACGGTGTGACCGTCCATTCGAGCGATGTCGGCGCGCACCTTCACGTCGCCATGGCCGATGTGGTGCAGGATGAGGGAGTTCACGATGGGGTGGGACTCGTACATCTTGTACTCGGGCTTGGGAAAGCCAAAGCGCGTCGGGTCGCCGGTGAACCACTTGAGCAAGGTCGTGTCGATTTTTTGTTTGAGCCAGCGTGGCAATTTGATCTTGCCACCCACGGTGTCTGCGGGTTGACCGAACACGTATTTGGGCACGAAGTAGTAGCCTCGGCGCACCGAGATGTCCACGCTTTGGGCGTGGTGGACAGCGTCCACCGCGATGTCGCAGCCGGAGTTGCCCGCCCCCACGATCAAGACACGTTGGCCCTTGAACTGCTCGGCTTTTTTGTAGCCCGAGGTGTGCATCAACTGGCCGCTGAATTGGCCAGGCCACTGCGGCATATTGGGCTCGGCCAGGATGCCGTTGGCAATCACCACGCCTTTGTATTCGGCCGTTTCCAGCACGCCGTTGCCCGCATCGATGGTCACACGCCAAAGGCTGTCGGCTGCTTGGCTGACCGGCTCGACGCGCACCACGCGCACGCCAAATCGGTAGTGGCGTTTCAGGTCGAAATGCTTGGCGTAGGCCTGAAAGTAGTCCAGCAGTTCGCGGTGGCTGGGGTAGTCGGCGGTGCCTGCGGGCATCGGGAATTCCTTGAACTCCGTCATGTGTTTGCTGGAGATCAGGTGGGCCGATTCATACACCGTGGAGCGCTGATTGCCGATGTTCCAAAGGCCGCCCACATCGGTGTGCATCTCAAAGCCCTGAAAGCCCACGCCGTGTTTGTCGAGCGCCCGTGCGGCCGACAGGCCCGAGGGGCCCGCGCCAATCAGGGCAATTTGTTCGTGAGTTGGGGTCATGCCATGGCTCAAGGTGATCGGGTGTCGAGTCCCGGAATGGGGGTGGCGCCCGCCTGGCCTGCACGCGGCTTGCGCGGCTGGCCCAGCAGGATGCGGTCATGCCATGGGGCCGGCAGCAGTGACAAGACTTTGGACAGCCAGCCGATGCGCCTTGGCAAGACGATGTGTTCACGGCCTTGCGCCACGCCTTGCAGCAGGGCATGTGCAGCCGCATCGGGCTCCAGCAATCCGGGCATGGCAAAAGTGTTGCCTGCCGTGAGGGCTGTGCGCAGGTAGCCGGGGCTGATGGTGTGCACCGTGATGCGGCTGGGGCGCAGCTCGGCACGCAGGCTTTGCAAATAAGCGATCAGCCCGGCTTTGCTGGCGCAATAGGCGCCGTTGCCCGGCATGCCGCGCCAGCCCGCCACACTGGCCACGCCCACCAATGCAGCCGCTTGACCGCTGTCTTGAATGGCACGCAGGAAGGGATGGAAAGTGGTGGCCACGCCCAGAAGGTTGATCTCGAGCATGCGCCGCATGACTGCCAGGTCAGAGGCCTCGGTGGTGTCAAAGCCACCGGCCACGCCTGCGTTGGCGATGACCAGATCGGGCGTGCCCACTTGCAGCCAGTCGTTGGCCACGGCCTGCATGGCGGCTGCGTCAGACACGTCGGGGGTGTAGATGCGGCAGCGCTCGGGGGCCAGAGCCGCCAGCGTTTGCAAGGTGCTGGTGTTCATGCCCACCAAGGCCACGTGGGCGCCTTGGTTGATCAGCCGAAGGGCCAGGGCTTGGCCCAGACCGCCACATGCGCCGGTGATGACTGCGTTGCGAAACATGCCGTGTGCAAACCTGTGAATTTCTTCCAGATCATTTTGGCATGCCAAGTTCTTCACGTGATTCGGTGAAGACCCTTGTGTGACTCAAACACCCAGGTGTTGCTCGAGCACGCTGGGGTCGTCGTGCAGCGCTTGCGACGAGCCTTCAAACACCACCTGCCCTTTGACCAAAATCACGTTGCGGTCGGTGATCTGGGTGACGTGTTTCCAGTTCTTGTCCACGATGATGGCGCTGATGCCGCTTTCTTTGATCAGGCTGCAAATGCGCCAGATCTCGCGGGCTATCAAGGGGGCCAGGCCTTCGGTGGCTTCGTCCAGGATCAGCACATCGGGGTTGGTCATCAAGGCCCGGCCGATGGTCAGCATTTGCTGCTCGCCGCCAGACAATTGCTGGCCGCCGTGGTTCAAGCGCTCCTTGAGGCGTGGAAAGGTCTCCAGCACGCGCTCGAAAGTCCAGTCGCGGTGGCCCGCGCCGCTGGCAGCGCCTGCTCTGGCTTGGCCTGGGCGGGCGGCCATCACCAGGTTTTCTTTGACGCTCAGGTTGCCAAAGATGCCCCGGCCTTCGGGCACATAGGCGATGCCCAGTTGTGCCACTTCAAAAGTGGGGCGGCCGTTCATGGCCTGGCCTTTGATGTGAACGCTGCCGCTTTGCGGCGGCACGATGCCCATGATGGACTTGAGCAAGGTGCTTTTGCCCATGCCGTTGCGGCCCATGAGGCCAATGGTCTCGCCCCGGCCCACTTGGAAGTCGATGCCGCGCAGGATGTGGCTGGCGCCGTAGAAGGTGTTGAGGCCCTGGGCTTTGATCAAGAGTTCGCTCATCTCAATGTCCCTCACCCACTTCTTCACTCACTTCTTCACCCAAGTAGGCCGCTTGCACGCTGGGGTTGGCGCGCACCACAGCGGGTGTGTCGCTGGCGATCACCTGTCCGTTGACCATCACCGTCAGGTGGTCGGCTAGGGTGAAGATCGCGTCGATGTCGTGTTCGACCAGCATCATGGCGTGGTCTTTTTTCAGGCGCAGCAAGAGCTGCACCATGCTCTCTGCTTCGGCCACGCCCATGCCGGCCAAGGGTTCGTCCAGCAGCAGCACCACCGGCTCGGTGGCCAGCGTCATGGCGATTTCGAGTTGACGTTGTTCGCCGTGGCTGGCAGCACCGGCCATGGTTTGGCGGCGGCCCTGCAAACCGGCCAACTCGATGGCGCGTTCAGCTCGCTCGTTGACGGCCTTCAATTGGGAGGCCTCACGCAGCCAGCCCAGGGGGTTGAAAGGCGAGGGTTGCACACGCGACTGCGCGGCCAGGCGCACGTTGTCCCACACGCTGAAGGTATGGAAGATGTTGGTCTTTTGGTAGCTGCGGCCCAAGCGGTGGCGCGAGATTTTCTCGGGCGACCAGCCGGTGATGTCATGGCCGTCCAAGGTGATGCTGCCGCTGGTGGACGGCAAGTCGCCCGAGAGTAAATTGGTCAGTGTGGACTTGCCCGCGCCGTTGGGGCCGATCACGGCGTGTATATGGCCCAACCACAAATCGACATTGACATCGTTGACGGCGGCCAGGCCGCCAAAGCGCTTGGTCAGCTGGCGGGCCGACAGCAGGGTTTGGCGTTCACTCATGGTGAGCCTCCTTGCGTGCGAAGATGCTGGAGATCAGGCGGGTGATCAGGCCCAAGATTCCTTTGGGGGCAAAGACGATCAAGGCCACGATGAACAGGCCCATCCACATTTGCCAGTGCTTGCCGGTTTTGAATGTGCCCAGATCGGGCAGGTCTTTGAAGACATGCAGCAGCATTTCAAAACTGAAGGCCCCGATGATGGCCCCCGCAAAATTGCCCATGCCGCCCAAGATGACCATCATGATGGCGTGCGCACTCATGTGAAAGCCCATGAGTTCGGGGTTCACAAAACCGCTTTGCGCCGCCCACAAATAACCGGCCAAACCGGCCAGGGCCCCGGCCAAGGTGAAGGCGGCCAGCTTGTGGCTGAAAGCGCCAAAGCCCAAGGCCCGCATGCGGTGCTCGTTGACGCGGATGCCCGACAGCGCCCGGCCAAAAGGGCTCCACAAAAGGCGGCGCAATAAGGCGTACACGCCCACCAAGCAGGTGAGGGTGAAGAAGTAAAACACCTGTTTGTTTTCCAGATCGACCAGCACCGCATCGGGTTTGAAGTTGAGGAACAAGCCGTCCGAGCCGCCCAGCGCCTTGTTGTCAAAGAACACGAAGAACACCATTTGCGCAAAGGCCATGGTGACCATGATGAAGTAGATGCCCTGGGTGCGCACCACCAGAAAGCCGATGATGAGCGCAGCCAGCGCCGAGCCCCCCACGGCCAGCGGCAAGCTGGTGTACAGGCTCACCGGTTCGCCCGATGGCGTCAAGAAGGCCAGGGCATAACCGGCGATGCCAAAGTAGGCCGCATGGCCCAGCGACACCAGACCGGTGACGCCTTGCAAGAGGTCCAGGCTCATCGCGAAGATGGCCAGGATCATCATGCGGTTGACCATGTCGATGTAGAAGTTGCTGCCCACAAAAGGGAAGGCGATCAGGGCCGCCAGGCCCAGCACGAGCAGCAGCTGCACGCTGCGCGGCAAGATTTCCAGATGGGTTTGGGGTGCGCTCATGATGGCCTCATTGTTTGAAAAGGCCCTCGGGCTTGTACAAAAGCACCGCGGCCATGAGCACATACACCAGCATGCCCGAGACTTGGGGCAGCAGGACTTTGCCAAAGGTGTCCACCAGGCCCACCAGCAGTGCAGCGATCAAGGCGCCGCGTACCGAGCCGATACCGCCAATGACCACGACCACAAAGCACATGATCAGCACTTGCGAGCCCATATTGGGGTAGACGCTGGAAATCGGCGCCGCGATCATGCCGGCAATGGCCGCCAAGCCCACGCCCAGTGCAAACACCACCGCGTGGATCAGGCTGATGTTCACACCCAGGGCTTCGGTCATTTCGTGGTTGAAAGCCCCCGCGCGGATCTTCATGCCCAAGCGGGTTTTCGAGATCAAGAGGTACAGAGCCAAAGCCAGCAAGAGGCACACGCCCGACATGAACAGGCGGTACACCGGATAAGACAGCGTGTCGGTCAATGCGATGGAGGCCGACAGGGCTTCAGGGATTTGCACACCGTGCACATCGTCGCCCCAGACCATGGAGCGCAGTTCTTCAAACACGTAGATCAGACCAAAGGTCAGCAGCACCTGGTCGAGGTGGTCGCGGTGGTAGAAGTGTTTGAACAGCAACTTCTCAAGCAAGAGGCCAAAGACCACCGACAGCACCGTGCCCACGATGATGGCCAGCGTGAAGCTGCCCAGCAGGCCCGACAAGGACCAGGCCAGAAAAGCACCCAGCATGTAGAAGCTGCCATGCGCGAGGTTGACCACACCCATGATGCCGAAGATCAGCGTGAGGCCAGCGGCCAGCATGAACAGCAGCAATCCGTACTGGACGCTGTTGAGCAGCTGGATGGAGAAATTGACGAGGTCCATTGGGGTGGGTCTTTGCGCAGCGGGTGTGAAAACGGCGGAACCAGTCCGCCGTTCACGAGAAGGGCCTGCCGTTCAGACAAGCCTAGAGTGTCTTACATCCGGCAGCCGGCGCCAGAGTCGGCCAGGGCTTTGGCGGCCACGCCGATGACTTTGTTTTCTTTGCTGGACACTTCGCGCAGGTAGATGTCTTGCACTGGGTTGTGGGCCTTGCTCATGGTCCACTTGCCACGGGGGCTGTCGATCACGGCCACTTCCATGGCCTTGATCATGTCGGCTTTTTTGCTGACATCGCCTTTGACCGCGTTGGCGCCCTGCACCAAGAGCAAGCCGGTGTCGTAGCCTTGAACGGCGTACACATCGGGCTGCATCTTGAAGGTTTTGGCGTAGTTCAAGCGGAACTCTTTGTTGCGCTTGGTTTCGATGCCGTCACCGTAGTGCAGCGTGGTGAGCACGCCGTCGGCTGCGGGGCCGGCGGCATCGAGCACGCCTTCGGTCAGGAAGCCCGAGCCATACAGCGGGATCTTGCCTTTGAGGCCTGCAGCAGCGTAATCCTTGAGGAACTTGGCCGCGCCACCACCAGCGAAGAAGCAGGCCACAGCATCAGGCTTGAGCGCAGCGATTTCGGTCAGCAAAGCTTGGAACTCGACGTTGGGGAAGGGCAGGCCCAATTCCTTGACGATGGTGCCGCCTGCCTTGGTGTAGCTTTCTTTGAAGCCTTCAAAGGCCTCGTCGCCAGCGGCGTATTTCCAGGTGATCCAGACCGCCTTTTTGTGGCCGCGCTTGACCATGGCTTCGCCCAGCGCCATGGTCGGCTGGCTGTTGGAAAAGCTGGTGCGGAACACGTTGGGGGCGCACTGGGCGCGGGTGGCAATGTGCACGCCTGCGTTGGGGATCAGGCTGATCACGCCGCTGTCGCGGGCCACTTTGTGGATGCCCATTTGCACGCCCGAGTGGACAGTGCCGATCAGCACATCGACCTTGTCGCGTTGCACCAGTTTGTTGGCGTTTTCGATGGCTTTGGAGGGCTCGGATTCGTCATCGACCTTGAACCACTCGATCTCACGACCGCCGAGCTTGCCCCCTTGCTCGTTGATGGCCATGCGCACACCGTTTTCGATGGCCACGCCCAGTTGGGCAAAGGTGCCGGTGTAGGGCAGCATGAAGCCGACGCGGATCTTGCCGGTTTGGGCCAGTGCGCTTGGCGGCAGCAAAAGTCCGGTGGATGCAGCGCCCACCAGGGCGGCGCCTTGGCCGAGCATTTGGCGGCGGGATGTTGGTTGGGTCATTTCAAAGGTCTCCAGGTCATGCAAATCAAGGGGGCGTCAGCCGGATCGAGGCGCGCACAAGCAAAGCATAGCGGAGGAAAAATGCTTGCGTCATGCATTATGTTGCACAAGAATCATGGCCTTGCCTAGGGGGATTCCCGGGTTCCGGGGCGGGAGATGCAAAAAAACGCATCTTTCTTGCCTGGGCCGGGGACGGGTGCGGGGAGGGGTGGCCTGTCCGACAGGAATCGAACCTGTGACCCACAGCTTAGAAGGCTGTTGCTCTATCCAACTGAGCTACGGACAGTTGTAAAAACAAAAAAGGCCCTGACGGGCCTTTGATGTTCAGTGCCCTCACGGGTCTTGAGAAATGGTCGGAGCGGCGGGATTCGAACTCGCGACCCTCTGCTCCCAAAGCAGATGCGCTACCAGGCTGCGCTACGCTCCGACTGCGCTTATTCTAACCAGCAAATGCCCCCATCTTGGCTGGGGGCTCAAAAAACTTCAGCGTTTTTTGTACTGAGAAGCACCAAACAGGGCCTTTTTGGCCTTGTCGTCCAGCAAAGGTTTGCGCGCATCGGCCAAAACCTGCACGGCTTTTTGCACCGCAGGGCGCTCGGCTATGCGGTCAAACCAGGCTTTGACGTGCGGGAAGTCGGCCCAATCGATGCCCTGGTTTTGCCAGCTGCGCAGCCAAGGGAAGATGGCCATGTCGGCCACCGAGTAGTCGCCGCCCGCAATCCAGTCATGGGTTTTGAGCTGTTTGTCCAGCACACCGTACAGGCGCTTGGCTTCGTTGGTGTAGCGGTTGATGCCGTAGTCGATTTTCTCGGGGGCATAGATGCGAAAGTGGTGGGCCTGTCCCAACATGGGGCCCAAGCCGCCCATCTGGAACATCAGCCATTGCAGCACATCGTATTTGGCGCGGTCACTTGGCGGCAAGAACCTGCCGGTTTTGGCCGCCAGATACAGCAAGATGGCGCCCGATTCGAACAAGGCGATGGGTTTGCCGTCTGGCCCATCCGAGTCCACCAAGGCGGGGATTTTGTTGTTGGGGCTGATCTTGAGGAAGGCTGGCTTGAATTGGTCGCCGGTGCCGATGTTGATGGCATGGACCTTGTAGGGCAGGCCGCACTCCTCGAGCATGATGTGGATTTTGTGGCCATTGGGTGTGGGCCAGGTGTACAGATCGATCATGGGTTCAGGCTTTCCAAAGAGGTCAAAAGGGGGATGATCGCAAAAAAACGGCCTGCCACACCGATGTGCAACAGGCCGTTTTGCGCGGGGGCTTGTGGTGAATCAGCTGCCGCGTGTGACCGGCATCTCCACTTCGCCGGGCATGAGCAGGTGCTTGGCCAGCTCCAGCTTGGCCAGCGAGTTGCGGTGCACCTCGTCTGGACCGTCGGCCAGGCGCAGAGTGCGCTGGTGGGCGTAGGCATAGGCCAGCGGGAAGTCTTGCGACACGCCGCCGCCGCCGTGGGCCTGGATGGCCCAGTCGATGATTTGGCAAGCCATTTGCGGGGCCACGATCTTGATCATGGCGATCTCGGCCTTGGCGACCTTGTTGCCCACGGTGTCCATCATGTAGGCGGCTTTGAGCGTCAACAGGCGAGCTTGCTCGATCATGCAGCGGGCTTCGGCGATGCGTTCTTGCCAGACGGTCTGACGGGCCACTTCACGGCCAAAGGCCACACGGCTGTTCAGGCGTTTGCACATCAATTCCAGCGCACGTTCAGCGCAGCCAATGGTGCGCATGCAGTGGTGAATGCGTCCAGGGCCAAGGCGACCTTGGGCGATTTCGAAACCACGGCCTTCGCCGAGCAGCAAGTTGCTGGCCGGCACGCGCACGTTTTTCAGGATCACTTCCATGTGGCCGTGGGGGGCGTCGTCATAACCGAACACCGACAAAGCGCGCACCACGGTGACGCCTGGGCTGTTGGCGGGCACGACGATCATCGATTGCTGTTCGTGGCGACCGGCATCGGGATTGGTCTTGCCCATGACGATGTACACGGCGCAACGTGGGTCACCGGCACCGGACGACCACCACTTGCGGCCATTGATGACGTAGTCGTCGCCATCGCGGCGGATCTCGCATTCGATGTTGGTGGCATCCGAGGAGGCCACATCGGGCTCGGTCATCAAGAAGGCCGAGCGGATTTCGCCGCGCAGCAGGGGCTCGAGCCACTCGTCTTTGAGTTCTTCGCTGGCGTAGCGCTCCAGCGTTTCCATGTTGCCGGTGTCGGGTGCCGAGCAGTTGAAGATCTCAGCGGCAAAAGGCACGCGGCCCATGATCTCGCACAGCGGTGCGTACTCAAGGTTCGACAGGCCTTGCGGTGCACGCTTGGACTTGGGCAGAAACAGGTTCCACAGACCAGCGGCTTGGGCTTTGGGCTTGAGTTCTTCCACGATCTTGGTGGGGATCCAGGCGTTGCCTTTGGCGCGGTTTTCAGCGATCTCTTCAAAGAACCTCGCTTCGTTGGGGTAAATGTGTTCGTCCATGAATGCCAGCAATCGGGCCTGCATGTCTTTGACCTTGGGGGTGTATTCAAAATCCATGGTCTGTCTCCTTGAAGTGAGGGGCGGGTGAAAAAAAGGTCATCAGGCTTGGCAGGCGAATTGCCAGGCCAGCTCGGCCATGGGCCGTGCGCCGGCGCCAGATGTTTTGGCTTGATCGCTCGATGCGGTGCCGTCTTCGACACGCTTGGCGATGCCTTGCAAGATGGCCGCGATGCGGAACATGTTGTAGGCCAGGTAAAAGTTCCAGTCCTTGGCCAAAGCCTCGGGGGTGGTGAAACCGGTGCGCTCGCAATAGCGGCGGATGTACTCGGCTTCGGAGGGAATGCCCAAAGCCGCAAAGTCCAGGCCGCCGATGCCGCGGAATGTGCCGGGCTTGATGTGCCAGGCCATGCAGTGGTAACTGAAGTCGGCCAGGGGGTGGCCCAAGGTGGACAGTTCCCAGTCGAGAACAGCAAGCACGCGCGCTTCTGAACCGTGGAACATCAGGTTGTCCAGACGGTAGTCGCCGTGCACGATGCTCACCAGCGAGTCGTCTTTGGCGCTGGCGGGGATGTGCTCGGGCAACCAGGCCATCAGCTTGTCCATCTCGGGGATGGGTTGGGTGATGGAGGCGACGTATTGCTTGCTCCAGCGGCCAATTTGGCGCTCGATGTAGTTGCCGGGTTTGCCATAGCTGGCCAGACCTTGCTTGGCAAAATCGACCTTGTGCAAGGCGGCCATCACGCGGTTCATCTCGTCGTAGATGGCGCCGCGCTCGGCCGTGCTCATGCCGGGCAGGGACTGGTCCCACAGCACACGGCCTTGCACAAACTCCATCACATAAAAGGCGCGGCCGATGATGGACTCGTCGTCGCACAGCACATGCATTTGGGCCACGGGCACATCGGTACCGTGCAAGCCTTGCATCACCGCAAATTCACGCTCGATGGCATGCGCTGAGGGCAGCAGCTTGGCCACGGGGCCGGGTTTGGCACGCATCACGTATTGCCTGGATGGCGTGATGAGCTTGTAGGTGGGGTTGGACTGGCCGCCCTTGAACATTTCCACGCTCAATGGGCCAGCAAAGCCAGGCAGCTTGGCAGCGAGCCAAGCTTCCAAGGCCGAGATGTCGAAGGCGTGGGAGCCCGTGACAGGCCGGGTCCCCACGAAATGATCAAAAGCACTCATGGGGCACCCGTTTCCGCTGCTCTCAGCGGTGATTGAAAAGAATAGCGGTTCAGTGATCCGCGTTCACGATGGCCAACAAGCCCTCGCGGTCCAACACAACCAGACCACCCGGCTCGATGCGGATGATGTGCTCGCGTTCCATTTGTTTGAGTTCCTGGTTGACCCGCTGGCGCGATGCCCCCAGCAGCTGCGCCAGTTCTTCCTGCGCCAGTTGCAAACTGATGCGAATGGCTTTGGCATCCGACAAGCTGGGCGTGCCGTAGCTGCGCAGCAAGTGGTTGAGTTGCTTGGCCAAGCGTGCACGCAGTGGCAAGGTGTTGAGGTCTTCCACCAAACCGTAGAGCTGGCGAATGCGACGCGATTGCAAGCGCAGCATCGCTTCGGCGAACTCCACGTGTTGCGACAAGATTTTCTTGAAGTCGGCCTTGGCCACATTCAAGGTGGTCGTCTCGCCGTGTGCATAGCAGTCGTGCGTGCGGCGATCCCCGTCGAAGATCGACACATCGCCAAACCAAATGCCCGGCTCCACGTAGGTCAATGTGATTTGCTTGCCCGAGACCGAGGTCGAGCTCACGCGCACCGCACCCTTGGCGCAGGCGATCCACTGCTCGGGCGGATCGCCCCGAGCAGCGAGCATGTCGCCGTCCTTGAATCGTTTGACGTAAGCGCATCGAAGTATGTCGTGCCGAAGCGATGGTGAAAGGGTTGAAAACCAGCGACCGTTGTTGATCGCTTCTCTTTCTTCCATTGTCAGAATGGGTTCGTCCATGGGCTGTCTTTTCAGTGACTGGGAATGGGATTTTTGTCGCCTGGGGGACCAGGCGATCACTCGTATTGCGGGGTTTGCTTGTTCAAGAACGCAGCGATGCCGATGCCGGCGTTATTGTGATGTAAGTTTCGTACAAAGTTGTCGCGCTCACGGGCCAATTGCGCGTTCAAGCTGCTGGTGTCTGCATCCGACAAAAGTTCTTTGATGCTGGCCAAAGCATTGGGTGCGCGGGCGTTCAGTTGAGCGCTCAGTTGCAAGGCCGATTGCAGGGCTTGCCCCGCATCGCTCAAGCGGTTGACCACGCCCAATTGCTGCAAGCGTTCTGCGCCAATGCGCTCACCACACATCAGCAACTCGGTGGCCAGCTGGCGCGGCACGGCACGCGTCAAGCTCCAGCTGCCGCCGCCATCGGGTGACAGAGCGATCGAGCTGTAGGCCATGACGAAGACGCTGTTGCGCGCGGCCACGATCATGTCGCAGGCCAAGGCCAGCGAAAAGCCAGCGCCGGCGGCAGGGCCTTCAACGGCGGCGATCACTGGCTTGGGAAAGGTGCGGATCGCTTCAATCCAGTTGTGCAGACCTTCGATGCTTTGCGCTTGGTGCTCCGGCGGCAGCTGGCGGTTGTTTTGCAAACGCTGCAAATTGCCGCCCGCGCTGAAGATGCCGTTGGCCCCGGTGATCACCACGCTGCGCACATCGGCGCTGGACTCGGCCACGTTGAGTGCCTCGACGCCTGCGGCGTACATCTCTGGGCCCAAGGCGTTGCGAAACTCGGGGTTGCTGAGGGTCAAGACCAGGGTTTGGCCTTCGCTGGTGCTGAGCAGTTGTGCGGTCATGTGTGTTCCTCTAAGCGCTGGGGACAGATCCGAAGTTCTGTCCCCACCAAGATCAGTCTTCGGTGTGCATCAGCGACAAGCCGATGGCACCGCGGCGGCGCAACCAAGGGCTGGGGCGATAGCGTGGATCGCCATAGACCGTTTGCAGATTGAAGAGCACTTCGAGCACATTGGTTGGGCCGTAGCGGTTGCCCATGGCCAAAGGACCCATGGGGTAGGCCAGGCCCAAGGTGACGGCGGTTTCCAAATCTTCGGGGGTGCAGATGCGTTGCTGGCAGATGTCGGAGGCGATGTTGACGATGGTGGCGACCACGCGCTGCGTGATGAAGCCGCCGCTGTCGCGGATGACCGAGACGGCTTTGCCGTCGCGTGCGAACAATGCATGCGCTGCATCGCGCATGTCAGCGCGGGTGGCGGGGTTGACCGCCAGCACGCGACGCTTGGTGGCTGCGTCGTCGATCAGCATGTCGATGCCCACGGTGCGGGCTGGATCCAGGCGTTCGACCACGGCAACGGTGGTGATGTCAAAGCCCAAGGGCGCGACGAGTGTCAGTGCTTCAGGCGAGGGCGATGCACCGGTTTCGATTTTGGCGCCCAGGTCTTTGAGCAATTGCAACAATTCCATGCGGCGTGCTGCGCGGGGTGAGACCCAGACAGGGGGGATGTTGTCCACCACAGGCACGGCGGGCTCGGCGGGCACTTGGGCTGCGCCGTCCACGTATTTGTAGAAGCCTTCGCCGACCTTCTTGCCGACCACACCACCGGCCAAGCGCTGGGCGGTGATCACGTTGGGGCGGTAGCGGGGCTCTTCGTAATACTGGTGGTAGATCGATTCGATCACATGGTGCGACACGTCCAGAGCGGTCAAGTCGAACAGCTCGAAGGGGCCGAGCTTGAAGCCGACCTGGTCGCGCAAGATGCGGTCGATCGTGGCGAAATCGGCCACGCCTTCGCTCACGATGCGCAGGGCTTCAGTTCCATAGCCGCGGCCGGCGTGGTTGACGATGAAGCCCGGGGTGTCTTGGGCCTGCACGGGCGTGTGGCCCATCTGGCGGGCAAAGTCGGACAGGCGTTGGCAGACCGCGGCGTCGGTTTTCAAGCCGGCAATCACCTCGACCACTTTCATGAGCGGCACAGGGTTGAAGAAGTGGTAGCCGGCAAACTGGCCGGGGCGCTGCAAGGCCGCTGCAATGGCCGTGACCGAGAGTGACGAGGTATTGGTCACCAAGACCGCGCTGGGGGCTAGGACTTTCTCCAATTCGGTGAACAGGCTCTTTTTGATGTCGAGTTTTTCAACGATGGCTTCGACCACCAACTCGCATTCGGCCAAGTCCTGCATGCTGGTGGCGCCCTGCAAACGGCTTTTGTGACCCGCCACGGCTTCAGGCGTCAAGCGGCCTTTTTCCTGGAGCTTGTCCCATTGCTGGAACACCGCGTCGCGTGCTTTTTGAATGGCTTCGGCTTGCGTGTCGTACAGCCAGACTTGGCTGCCGGCTTGTGCTGCGATTTGGGCAATGCCCCGGCCCATGGCGCCGGCGCCAATGATGGCGACTTTGGAAAATGCGAGAGTCATAGTGGATGCTTGCAAATAACGGGATCAGAAAAACGCCGAGGCGGTCCGTGCGGTAACGGCTTTGTAACCTGCCGGCGAGACGGCCATTATGGCCTCAGATTGGGGGCTTTTCAGGTTGGCGTAAGGGATGTGTTTGGGCGAAATGTGTGGCCAGCAGGCTCAGCCCGATGGCGCCAAGCAGTCCCATGAGCCCTGCGAAGGGCAAAGCGCTCATCCCCTGGTGAACAATCGTCCAACCTCCCACGGTTGCACCGATAGCTTGGCCCGCGTACATGGCCGATGTGTTCAATGAAATAGAGGCCGATGCCAGCCAGGGTGCTTGTCCAGCCAATCGCGCCTGCTGTGCTGAGTTGGAAGAAAAGCCTCCCAGGCCCCAAAAACACAGTGCAACAGCCATCCCCGCAGCGGTTGAGACCCCAGGAGCGATCAGCAGGCACAGGCACATGAAAGACAATGAAATCAAGATGCAGCGAGAAGCCCCGATGCGGTCAATGAAGCGTGACAGCAGCGCATTGCCGATAAAACCCATGCTGCCATAGGCCAACAGCATCAGGCTGAACTCGGACGGGCTGACATCAAAGCGCTCTTTGACATAGGGCGCCAGGTAGCTGAAAAGCACAAACTGGCCGGCAGCAAACATCATGGTGACACTCAATGTGACCCAGATGGTGCGTGAGGACAGTGTCTGCCGCCAGGCAGCAGTTGACAGGGCTGGGGGCAAGACTTTGGCTGGCATTTGCCGCCACAGCCAAGCAGCACCGAGCAAGGACAACGCGGCAATCAGGCCCATGGACCAACGCCAGCCGTAGTGTCCGCCGATCCAGGCTCCCAATGGCATGCCCAGCACCGAAGCCACAGACCACCCCAAAAACACGAAGGTCATGGCCTGGCCTCTTTGTTGCTCCTTGACCAGCAATCCAATGCAAGAGGCCGCCTGCGGTGTGAAGATGGCTGCGGCCACCATGGCCATGGCGCGAAAGCCGAGCAGGCTGTAAAAGCCCGGCGCCAGTGCCGCCAGAAGATGCCAAAGACCGTACCAAAGCAAACTGCCCACCAAGAGTTTGCGACGGTCCCAACCGGCCACAACGGCGGCCAACAGCGGGGCGCCAAAGCAGACGAGCAAGGCGCTGCTGGAGATCAATTGGCCAGCCGTGCTGACCGATACCCAAAGAGAGGCGACGATGTCGTTGAGGGTGCCGGCGGCCATCATGACGCCGGTGCCGATCACCACGTTGCCAAACATCATGGGCCAAAGGACTTGGGGCAGTCGCTGGCGCATGCGCGAACCGGTGTTCAAAACTCAGCGCCTGACTTGCAAAGCGCCAGGGTTGACGATGTTGGTGGGTGTGCCTTTGATGAAATTCACCACATTGTCAAAGGCCGCTCCAAAATACATCTCGTAGCTGTCTTTCTCGACGTACCCGATGTGCGGTGTGCAAATGCAGTTTTCCAGTCGCAGCAAGGCTGAACCTTGCAAGATGGGTTCGGATTCGAACACGTCGATCGCAGCCAGGCCTGGGTGGCCACGGTTCAAAGCGCTGATCAAGGCATTGGATTCGATCAGTTCAGCGCGGGATGTGTTCACAAACAAAGCCGTGGGCTTCATCAGACTCAGATCGTCTGCTTTCACGATGCCGGTGGTGGTTTCATTCAGACGCAGGTGAATACTCAAAATATCCGATTCTTCAAAAAAGGCTTCTCTGCTGCTGGATGCCTCAAAGCCATCTCGCGCGGCACGAACCCGCGATTCGTCAGACCCCCATATTTTCACTGTCATGCCAAAAGCTTTGCCGTAGCCTGCGACCAGTTGGCCGATCTTGCCGTAACCCCAAATGCCCAAGGTTTTGCCTTTGAGCACAGTGCCCAAACCAAAGTTGGCCGGCATGGCGCTGGATTTGAGACCAGATTGTTGCCAAGCACCATGCTTGAGGTTGCTGATGTACTGGGGCAAACGGCGAGAGGCGGCCATGATCAAGGCCCAGGTCAACTCAGCCGGTGCCACGGGAGAACCCACGCCTTCAGCCACAGCCACACCTCGTTCAGTGCAGGCTGCCAGGTCGATGTGACTGCCAACGCGACCGGTTTGTGCAATCAATTTGAGTTTGGGGAGTTTTTCCACCAAGGCTCGGTTGATGTCGGTGCGGTCACGGTTGAGCACGATCACATCGGCGTCCTTCAGGCGCACCGACAGCTGACCGATGCCTTTGATGGTGTTGGTGTAAACCTTGGCTGGGAAGGCTTCAAGCTTGCTAGCGCAGTCCAGTTTGCGGACCGCATCCTGGTAGTCGTCGAGGATCACAATGTTCATCCCTCCATTGTGCCTTGCGCTGAAGGTGGGCAAGTGGTCTGATCAGACCATTTGCTGAATTCTTGCCTTGAAGTTCTGCCCCATGCCCTGGGGCAGAACGCTCAGCTTGGGTCCGGGCAGCCTTTGCGCCGTCAAAGAGCGTTCAATGGCGGCCTTGTGCAGCTTCCATGGCCACCAATCGGTCCAACTCTGCACAGACATCGGCCATGCGACCTGAGATCACCATGCGGCCGGCGCAGTCGGAACGTGGTTCTGATTCGGCCACCCGCAACACGCGCAATGTCGGGGCTTGGGCTACAGGCTTTTTGGCTGCAAGGACGCCGGCCATGGTGGGGCAGTTGGGGCGGCGCACCGTCCAGGCCGGGTGTACGCGAACAGCTGGCCGCTGGCGTGGAGCGGGGGCAGCACGGTGAAACGAAGTCAGTCCTTGAAACAGACCTGAAAGAGCAAGAAGAGCGATTCCCATGTGAAACCTTTCAAAAGCATGGAGGTTGGACACAGGCAGGATTGCTGAAAAAGCCAATTGCATCAGGGCTGTTGGTTCAAACCGTCAGCGCCCGCCACCTGGTGCAATGGCCGTCGGAAAAGGGCCTTACATGAGCAAGGTGTTGCGGATCAAACCCACGGCCAGGCCTTCGATGTCGAAGGGTTCTTCGGGGTTGACCACGATGGTCTGGTAATCGGGGTTTTCGGGCAGCAATTCGATGCCGTGGGCCGTTTTGCGCAAACGCTTGACGGTGACTTCTTCGCCCAGGCGGGCCACCACGATTTGACCGTTGCGCACGTCTTTGGTGGATTTGACGGCCAGCAAATCGCCGTCCATGATGCCTGCGTCGCGCATGGACATGCCGCGCACACGCAAGAGGTAATCGGGTTGTTCGCTGAACAGGGTGCTTTCGACTTGGTAGGTTCGGTCCACATGCTCTTGGGCGAGAATGGGTGAACCGGCGGCCACGCGTCCGATCAGTGGCAAACTCAGTTGGGCCAGGCCGGGCAGGGTGAGGCTGAACAGATCGGACGGGGCCCGCAGGCTGCTGCGTGAACCGCCCTTGAGACGAATGCCGCGCGAGGTGCCGCTGACCAGTTCGATGGCGCCTTTGCGGGCCAAGGCCTTCAGGTGCTCTTCTGCAGCATTGGCCGACTTGAAGCCCAAAACGTTGGCGATCTCAGCCCGAGTGGGTGGCGCGCCGGTGTTGGCAATGGTGCTCTGGATGAGTTCCAGAATTTCTTGCTGCCGGGGCGTGAGTTTGGGGCTGTCGATCATGGCGTCTTCCTTGAGAAGTGGGGTGAAACTGTTTTTTCATCCAGTGACTGTATTTTTAACCAGTTTTTGGGGCTGTGCAAGTGGGTCAGGCAAAAAAAATTGAAAAAGTGGTTGTTTTGGGCACAGGCGGCACCATTGCTGGCACTGCCGCCAGCGCCTCAGAGCAGGTGGCCTACACCGCAGCTCAGCTGGGCGTGGCGCAGCTGACGGCCGCATTGCCAGACCTTGAAAACCTGTTGAATGGCCGGCAGTTGGTGCTCGAGCAGGTGGCCCAACTCGACAGCAAGGACATGGATCACGCCACGTGGCAGCTGTTGGCTCAACGTTGCGCGCATTGGCTGGCACAGCCTGATGTGGGCGCCTTGCTGATCACCCATGGCACCGACACCATCGAAGAAACCGCTTGGTTTTTGCAGGCGGTCTTGCACCCCCACAAACCCGTGGTGATGGTCTGCGCCATGCGCCCGGCCAGCTCTGACGAGGCCGATGGCCCGCAAAATTTACGCGATGCCTTCGCTGTGAGTGCTCAGGCCCAGGCCGCAGGCGTCAGTGTGGTGTGCGCGGGTCTGATCCACAGTGCCCGCCATGTTCAAAAAGTCCATCCTTACCGTTTGGATGCCTTCAGTTCGGGCGATGCCGGTCCTTGGGGCTGGGTGTCAGAGGGCCAGGTGTGTTGGTCTGCAACCCACAGCAAGGATGACGCCCCGAGCGACATCGATTTTTCAAAAGATTTTTTGGAAAATGATGTGAGCCATTGGCCCGTGGTGGATGTGGTGCTCAGCCATGCCGGTGCAAGTCGCCGCGTGGTGGATGCCTTGGTTCAGTCCGGCGTGGCAGGTTTGGTGGTGGCTGCTTCGGGCAATGGCACGGTGCACCACGCGGTGCAAGCCGCTTTAGAAGATGCACAGAAACAAGGCGTTCAAGTGCGAAGCAGCACGCGTTGCCAAGAGGGGCGAATTGTTGGCAAGCACTCGGCTTGGCCAGACATGGCGGGCTTGAGCCCACTGAAGGCACGCATCAGTTTGATGCTGGCCTTGCATCGCAAAACAGCGGTTTGAAGCGTGCACGCCATTGAAAAAGCCCGGCGAACCGGGCTTTGCAAGTGAGCGTTTGGGATCAGTTGGCCAGTGCTGCGAAAGCACGTGCGGTGATGTCTTCCACGCTGCCGGTGCCGCTGATGGCGCGGTACTTGGGGGCAGCGGCCGCATCGGCTTTGGCCCAGTTGGAGTAGTAGTCCACCAGGGGGCGGGTCTGAGCGCTGTACACATCGAGGCGCTTTTTCACGGTTTCTTCTTGGTCATCGGCGCGTTGAACCAAAGCCTCGCCGGTCACGTCGTCCATGCCTACCACCTTGGGTGGGTTGAACTTGAGGTGGTAAGTGCGGCCCGAAGCCGGGTGCGAGCGGCGGCCGCTCATGCGTTCAATGATGGCGTCAAAAGGCACGTCGATTTCGAGCACGTAGTCGAGCTTGACACCAGCCGCCTTCATGGCGTCGGCCTGAGGGATGGTGCGGGGGAAGCCGTCAAACAGGAAGCCGTTGGCGCAGTCGGCCTGGGCGATGCGTTCCTTGACCAGGTTGATGATCAGGTCGTCGCTGACCAGACCGCCGGACTCCATGACGGCTTTGGCTTGCAGACCCAAAGGGGTGCCTGCCTTGACGGCTGCGCGCAGCATGTCGCCGGTGGAGATTTGAGGGATGTTGTATTTCTGGCAAATGAAAGTGGCTTGTGTGCCCTTGCCGGCGCCGGGTGCGCCCAACAGAATCAGTCTCATGGGAAGTCCTTGTAGCTTGAAATTTTGGTGGTCAGGTGGGCCTGACGATTGTTCTTGAGAATATCACGCGAGCCTCAAAGCTGGCTTACGCCGCCAAAAGGGCGCGCACGCGGTCCAAATCTTCGGGGGTGTCCACGCCGGGGCCGGGGGCCTCATCGGTGATGTGCACGGCAATCCGGTGACCGTGCCACATGGCGCGCAACTGTTCCAGCGATTCCATGGTTTCGACGGGAGCCGGCGGCAACCGGGGAAACAGGCGCAAAAAGCCTGCCCGGTAGCCGTAAATGCCAACATGGCGCAGCGGTGCTGGGCTGGGCAAGCCCTTGAAGCCGCCCGGGGCCTGGCCATCACGCCACCACGGAATGGGCGCGCGGCTGAAATACAGGGCCATTTGCCGCGCGTCGAGCACCACTTTGACCACGTTGGGGTTGGTGAATTCTTCGAGCAGGGCAATCGCGTGGGCGGCCGTGCTCATGCTGGCTTCGGGCCGTTGCATCAGCAAATCGGCCACATCGTTGATCAGCACGGGGTGTATCAAGGGCTCATCGCCCTGGACATTCACCACCACGGCATCGTCGGCCAATTTCAGCAACTCACAAGCTTCGGCCAGACGATCGCTCCCACTGACGTGGTCTTGGCGCGTGAGCAGGGCCTGAATGCCATGGGCTTGGCAGGCTTGCACGATGCGTTCGTCATCGGCGGCCACCACGACGTGGCGGGCTTTGGACAGCAGGGCGCGTTGGGCCACACGCACCACCATGGGCAGGCCGGCAATGTCGGCCAGGGGTTTGTTAGGCAGGCGGCTCGAAGCCATGCGTGCCGGAATCACCACGGTGAATCCCGTGGGCAGAAGGGCATCTGTCATGGCTTGAACTCAGAGTGAGGGGCGATCGGCGGCCAGTTTGGCGATCTCTTCATCGCTCAAGGTGCGGGCTTCGTTTTCCAGCAGGATGGGAATGCCATGGCGCACGGGGTAGGCCAATCGGGCGCTGCGAGACAGCAGTTCTTGGCTCTCACGGTCGAAGTTCAAGGGGCCCTTGGTGACCGGGCAGACCAGCAGTTCAAGCAGTTTGGTATCCATGTGCCAATGATAACGGCCACAGCGGGGTGGCCGCTCGGCTGTCAGCGTTGGAGTCGCTGCGCCACCAAGGCGTCCAGCGCCTCCCAAAAGCGGCTTTCAGGGGACACCTGCAGAGGCACGGCCAATGCCGTGGGTTCGTGTGGCCACAGCTTGGCGGCGTCTTTTTCGGTGCACAGCCAGGTGCAGCCGGGTTCCGTGCTTTTCCAGTCGCTGTAGTCGTGGTGGTCAGGCAGGGCCAGGGTGGTGCTCAGTTGCAAACCGCTTTGGCGCAGCATTTCAAAGAAGGCTTCTGGCCTGGCCAGACCGGCCACGGCCTGTAGAGGCTGGTTTTTCAAGCAGGCCAGCGGCACTTCTTGGTCGTCGCAAGTCAGCGCATGGTCGGCCAATTGCCGGTGTGCCTGAAAGCCCCCTGTCACAGTCGATGACCCGGTGTGGACCAGCAAATCCACCGTCCGAGGCCAGGTTTCGCGCAGGGGGCCGGCTGGCAGCAGCCAGCCATTGCCAACACCGCGTTCGTCCATGACGCAAATTTCGATGTCGCGTGCCAGGGCCAAGTGTTGGAGCCCGTCGTCGCAAACCAGGACTTGCACATCGGGGTGGGCTTTGAGAAGTTCAAGCCCAGCCGCTGCACGCAAAGCCCCCACCCAGACGGGAGCCCCTGTGCTTTGGTGGATCAACAAGGGCTCATCGCCGACATCTTGCGGCAAGCTGTCAGCGGTCACGGCGCGGGTGTTGCGGGTTTGCCGTCCATGTCCACGTGAAATCACGCCCACACGCAAGCCCTGGGCCATCAGGTGTTTGACCAGCGCGATCGTCATGGGTGTTTTGCCCGCGCCGCCGGCCACCACATTGCCTACCACGATGACCAAGGCCGGCAGTCGGTGGGTGGGCGAAAGACCCAATCGGTAGGCCAGGTTTCGCAGCGCTGTCAACCCGCCATACAGCCAAGACAAAGGCCACAAGATCGAAGCGATCGGTCCGCGGCGAAGCCAAACCTGGGGCAGGTGCAGCCGAAACCAGTGGGACAGGTTCATGCCTTAGGGGCCCGAAGACTCACTGGACTGGGTTGCAAAAGTGATTTGCGATAAACCACTTTGACGCGCTGCTTCCATGGCATTGACCACCGATTGGTGGCTGGCCATGGCGTCAGCGCTGATCACCAAAGTGGCGTCTTTGGTGGCCAAGGGGATCAACAAGGCCGTCAAGGCACTGACCGAGCTGCCGCCTACGGGGGATTTGTTGATGGCGTATTGGCCTTGGGCCGTGACGCTCAAAATGATTTGGTTCGGGCGTTCGGTTTGTTTTTGGGCATCCGCCGACGGCAAGTTGAGGTTGATCTCGGTCAGTCGCGACCAACTGGTGGTCAACATCAAGAAAATCAGCACCACCAACAGCACGTCAATGAAAGGGATCAGGTTGATTTCGGGCTCAGGGGTTCGCCGATTTTTCTTGAAATTCACAATGCACTTTCTCAGTTGCGAAGTTGAACCACATGGCGTGCAAAACGCTCCGCTGAAACTTCAAGTGCCAGAAGGTGGCGATCCGCAATGCCCCTGAAATACCGCCAGAACATCAAGGTCGGAATGGCCACAATCAAGCCGAATGCCGTGTTGTACAAGGCCACGGAAATGCCATGCGCCAATTGAGCGGGTTGGTTGGCTGCGGGTGTGGATGCTCCAAAAATCTCAATCATGCCGACCACGGTGCCCAGCAAACCTAACAGTGGCGCCACGGAGGCAATCGTGCCCAAGGTGGGCAAATAACGCTCTAAGTGATGCGCAGCGATGCGGCCAGACATCTCCATGCTGGTTTTCACATCTTCATCGCTGGCTTGCGGATTTTTTTGAAGGCATCGCAATCCGCTGGCCAGCACCGGCCCCAAAAGGCCGGCACTCTCGAGCTGGTGCAGGCTTTCCTCACTTGGAAAACCGCGCCGTGTGGCCTCCATGGCTTGCTCCATCACCTTGGGGGGGAAGACCTTGTTGGTTTGCAACTGAAAAAGCCGCTCAAGGATCAATGCCACGGCCAAGATGGAGCACAGAATCAAAGGCCAGATGGGCCAACCTGCGGCTTGTATGATGGACAACAAAACAATTCCTTCCTGATGGACAAAGGTCGCAAACGTTTGAGATTATGGACGAAGGGGGCCGTCGAATTGTTCATGGCTGCAGTTCGGCCTGAAGACTCTTTTTTCTGTGGATAACTTTGTGCAAAACTTGTCTGCGAGAACAGGTTTGAATACTTGAGTTTCCTGTGGTTTATCAGGGTTTTCTCTGAATTTTCAAAAAATAACCAATTAAATCAATGACTTGGAGCGGTGGTGCGCGTGGTCCTGTTCGAAGTGTGCCGTTGAGTGCCGCTGCAGCTGACTTGTGGAGTACTGAGCCTTGCAGTGATGCCGCATGGCAATCAAAATGGTCT
This sequence comes from Limnohabitans lacus, assembly GCF_030053395.1. Classification (GTDB taxonomy): domain Bacteria; phylum Pseudomonadota; class Gammaproteobacteria; order Burkholderiales; family Burkholderiaceae_C; genus Limnohabitans_A; species Limnohabitans_A lacus. Next base: position 299,047 of record NZ_JASGBH010000003.1, read on the forward strand.
TCTAAACCCTATGAAATCGACATTGATGAGCAATTTTGACGAATTGAAGCCTCGTGCGTGGACAGTCTCTGCGCTGTGCCGCGCCGTGGCTGACAGTCTGGATGCTCAATTCAATCCTGTCGCGGTCCGCGGCGAAATTTCGGGCTTCTCACGCGCAGCCAGTGGTCATTGTTATTTCTCGATCAAGGATGACACCGGCCAAATCCGTTGCGCCATGTTCCGCCGTGCCGCCAGCCTGATGGGTTTTTCACCGCGAGATGGCGAGTTGGTGGAAGTCAGAGGCCGCCTGGGCGTCTACGAGGCCCGGGGCGACTTGCAATTGGTGGTCGAATCCATGGAGCGCGCAGGGCAGGGCGCTTTGTTCGAGCAGTTCTTGCGCCTCAAAGCCAAGCTTGAAGCCGAAGGCTTGTTCGATCCGATCCACAAACGTGCATTGCCTGAACAGCCTCGTGCCATTGGGGTGGTGACCTCCTTGGGCGCGGCCGCTTGGCACGATGTGATGACCGCCTTGCAGCGACGGGTGCCCCACATTCCGGTCTTGATGGCGCCAGCCCTGGTGCAAGGTGCCGGGGCCGCCGCCACTTTGGTGCAAGCCTTGCAGAACATGTACGCCCTGACCGCCGAAGACAACCCCCTTGCGCCGCCGGTGGATGTGATCTTGCTGGTGCGCGGCGGCGGCTCGATGGAGGACCTGTGGTCCTTCAACGACGAAAACCTGGCCCGGGTCATTGCTCAAAGTCCGGTGCCTGTGGTTTGTGGCGTGGGCCATGAAACCGACTTCACCATCGCCGACTTTGTGGCGGATGTGCGTGCCCCCACCCCCACCGCCGCCGCTGAGATGGCCGCTGCCGACCGCGGTGTGGCACTGCAAGCGCTGTCGGACCAGGAAAACCGGCTGAACCGCGGCTTGTTGCGCCAGCAAGACCGGCACGCTCAGCGTCTGGACAGTGTGGCCACGCGCTTGGGTGTGGGCTTGGCGCGTCAGCAAGACCGCCAGAGTCAGCGCTTGGCCGCTGTCGCTGCGCGGCTGAGTCGCCCGCAAGCGGTGCTGGGCCAACACGCCCAATGGCTCGATCGTTTGGCCAGTCGCTTGCAATCGGGTGTGCAAAGCCAGCTGACAGGCGGCGTTCACCGGTTGGAACGGCTCCATGACCGTTTGGGATTCAACCGAGGCCAGCAGCTTGCGCAACGTGCACAAGGCCTGGAGCGCGCCGCTTTGCGCCTGTCTTCGGTGGACCCGCACCGCGTGCTCGACCGTGGTTATGCCTGGCTCAGCGATGAAAACGGCCATGCGCTGACCAAGGCTGCGCAATTTCAGCCTGGGCAGAGCGTTCAGGCCACCTTGGCCGATGGCGAAGTGCCTTTGCTGGTGAAGGGTTGATGGGCATCGCCACCCATTGAACCGAGTCAGGGGCCGATGGCTGATTTCCGGGCGGATCCCCATGAAGCTGGGGGCACGGGCCCTGTGTAACGCGCTGGGAGGATGCCCCTCAGTGACCCGCAACACCAAGGGGGGATGCCCATGCCCCTAAAATGCACCGGTACAAGTTTTCAACCGCAACAACAAGAGGATCCCATCATGGAACACACCTTGCCCGCACTGCCTTACGCGATCGACGCTTTGGCCCCTCACTACAGCCAGGAAACATTGGAGTTCCACCACGGCAAGCACCATAACGCTTACGTCGTGAACCTGAACAACCTGCAAAAAGGCACCGAATTCGAGAACATGGGCCTCGAAGAAATCGTCAAGAAGTCCAGCGGTGGCGTGTACAACAACGCTGCCCAGATCTGGAACCACACCTTCTTCTGGAACTGCATGAAGCCCCAAGGCGGCGGTGAGCCCACAGGCGCACTGGCTGCAGCCATCAACGCCAAGTTTGGCAGCTACGCCGCGTTCAAAGAAGCCTTCGTCAAGAGCGCCGTGGGCAACTTCGGCTCGGGCTGGACATGGCTTGTGAAGAAAGCCGACGGCTCGGTGGACATCGTCAATATGGGCGCCGCTGGCACCCCTTTGACCACAGGCGACACCGCTTTGTTGACCGTCGATGTGTGGGAACACGCTTACTACATCGACTACCGCAACATGCGTCCCAAGTTCGTGGAGACTTTCCTGAACAACTTGGTGAACTGGTCGTTTGCTGAGAAGAACTTCGGCTGATCGAAGATTCCTTCACGTCAAAAAGCCCGCTGTGCGGGCTTTTTGTTTTTGGGGCCTTCTTCAAGGCTTGGAACGTTCATGCGCCGTGGGCGTGCGGGTGTTCAGGGTGCGGCCACTTCCACCATGATTTCATTGCGCCTGAACAGGGGCAATGTCCAAGGGGGGTCGTAACGTGACAGTTGCGGTGTGCCGATCACTTGGAGGGATTGTTGCTTGGCCCAGGCCAATGTCTCTTTGGTTTTCTCCTGCACCCGTGCCACGGTGTTGAAGCCCGAGTAACGGTGCACCACCATGTATTGGCGCGGCAGTTCGTGCAAGGTCACCGCACTGTTGTTGGGCTTGGGGATGTTGGCCATCGTGTAGCGGCGGGGCATCACGAAATGGATGCGCCATGTATGGGCTCCTGCAAGGCTGGTGTCGCCAGACTGCGGCTCGATGGTGACAGGGGCCGTCATCGCGATTTTGGCGGACTGGGGCGCCATGGTCACGGGTGCGGTCATGGCAATTTTGGCTGCTTGCCCTGTGTCTGCTGCCAGGTTGTTGCCAAAGATGTAATCGGCAATCAGGCGAAAGCCTTTGCTGCTCGCTGCGTCCATGTCGCCGTTGACCACGGCTTGGGCGATCAGGGTGGACGCGTAGTGCCTCAGCTCAAAAGGCGCTTGCGAGACGATCGTGTCGTAAGTCGGTTCTTCAATGGCCATGGCCGTTTCCGTTCCTAAAAGTCCAAGCAGCAAAGCGAGAAGGGTGTGTGAGTTCATGCGCATGAAGGCCATGGCTCCAGCAGTTGAGGAAAGATGGGTGGTCAAAACAGCGTTTAAAGCCAGAGCTCACGGTAAGCGCCGTCAGCGTCATAGTCCAGTACCTGCTTATCGGGATTGAAGCGCCTGGAGCCTCTGGGGTCGGTGCCTCGACCGCTGAGGTACAGCCAATTGCCTTGGTTGTTGTAAACGTCAAAGTCAATCAGTTGCGATTCAAACCAAGCGGCACCCGCACGCCAGTCGCAGCGCAGGTCATGAATCAAGTAACTGGCCAAGTTTTGCCGCAGGCGGTTGGATGTGTAGCCTGTGGCGTTGAGTTCGCGCATGCCCGCGTCAATCAGTGCATGGCCCGTTTGGCCAGTGCGCCAGCGCTCAAAGCCGCGGGCATTGTTCTCGCGTGGCTGGATTGGCGCGTCCGACAAGCCGCGCCGCCGATACATGCGCTCACCGTGCTTGAGGTGAAGCCATCTGAAGTGGTCACGCCAGAGCAACTCAAATCCGATCCAATAGGTGCTTTCAGTGGCGCCTTGCTGCGACTCAAAGGCTTGGATAGCGGCCCAAGCCTGACGCGCAGACAAGGCTCCGGTGGCCAACCAAGGTGACCACTTGGTGGAGTAGTCGGACCCGTAAAGCCCATTGCGGGTGGCTTTGTAGCTGTGTGGCAAACCACGGCTGCAGTACTGCACGAGGTGGGCCAGTGCCGAACGCTCACCACCATGAAACTCAGCTTGTGACCAAGGGAACGCCGATCGTGGGTCACTCAGTGGGGCGCAGGTGCTCGGGACGACAGAGAGCGCCGCCAGTGCTTCGATGGATGCTTGCTCGGGCAGAGCGGGCATGGCTTGGACCCTTGGTACGGGTTTGGCCGGCGTGAACGGGTGGCGCTCGACTTCGCGCCGAAATGAAGAAAACGTATCGGGCACATCGTGCGGCGCAAAGGGCAATTGATCGGGCGCCATCAAGGTGGATTGCCAAACCGCTTGGACATCGAGTCCGCACTTTTTCAAGCCTTGGATGTGCGCTTGCTCATAGGGCGCCGCAATGTCTTCGCACACCAGTGTGCTGGCGTTCAGTTGCGTCATGAGCGCACGCAACACCTCGATCGGTTCGCCACTCAGTTGCAGCAATTGGCTACCGAGCGCGAGCAACTGCTGCGCCACATCTTGGACCGCCATCGCGGTCCAGGCCAAGCGGTGGTCGCTTGTGCGCACAAAACCCCAAGGGCTGGTCAGTTGCAGCGCGTTGTCGTGCACATACACCGGCAGCAGCCAAGTGCGGCGCTGCACAGCCAGCGCAATGGCTTGTTGAAGGGCGGGGTTGTCGTGCAGTCTCAGGTCGTTTCTGAACCAAAAAACAACGCCCGAACTGGCTTGAGAAGGCTTCATAGTGGACTTGTTTCGCAAGGTCTTGCCGAAGGGGGTGCGCACATGTTCCCTCAAACCCATGTCCTCCTGCTCAAACTGGGCATTTGAGTAGAGTTTGCGTAGATTGAGGGTTGAAAATTTGACCTGAAGGGCTGGTGGCCCCGCTGCAAGAGATTTGTCGGCAAAAATCACCGTCAATGACTTTCGCGCATGCACTCAAAACCTTGGCGTTCAACGCGATCGGCGGGCGTGTACGTGCCATCACGGGCTCCAAGGCGACGCTGGACGACTTTGCCAGCCCTGCAGGCGATGTGGGTCTGTTTGGCCCGCAGTCCATGGCCTGGCGGGTGCACGCCCATTTCACCGCCATGATGGTGGGCGGCTTGTCCTCGCTCATGGTGCAGTCCTTGCATCCGCGTGCTCTGGCGGCGGTGTGGGATCACTCTGACTTTCGCCATCATCTCAAAGCTCGCTTGGGCCGGACAGCCTATTTCGTCGCGGCCACCACCTATGGCAGTCAAGAAATGGCACTGAAAGCCATTGGCCAGGTCAATGCCATCCACGCCAACATTCGTGGCATCGACCTGCAGGGCCAGCCTTACGTGGCCAATGAGCCCGAGCTCATTCGGTGGGTGCACTTGGTTGAGGTGGCTTCGTTCTTGGGGGCCTACCAACACTTGGCCAGGCAGCCGCTGTCGCCGCGAGAGTGTGACCAATACATTTCAGAAATGACCCAAGTGGGGCATTTGTTGGGTGCAGTGGACTTGCCTGTGACCTATGCCCGCACGCAATCCGAGTTGAGGGGTTTTGCGGAGGTGCTCCGTTTTGATGCGCGTGCCCGAGAAATTTTGGATGTCATTCAGACCTACCCCACCGCTTTGCACGACAAACCCTGGATGACGCTGGTCTTGCAATGCGCTTTTGATCTCATGCCGCCTTGGGTGTTGGCGTTGATGGGCAAATCACCTGCTTGCGAGGTGCAGTGGCATGCCACCCGTTTGGCGGTGCAACTGTCGGCTGAACCGGTGCAGTGGATGCTCAACGAGCAAGGTGTATCCGCCATTGCCCGCAAACGTGTGCAGGCACAAACGGGCAGTTGAAAAGTTCGGCCAGTCGCGCCGCACAGGAGCTCCCCGGCCCAGATGATGGGCCAGGGGTGAGTTCTTCCGCACAGCGTCAGCGAATCATCATCCCGCCATCGGCCACGATGGTTTGTCCTGTGACGTACTGCCCTGCGGGGCTGGCCAAGAACACCGCCACGCCGCCAATGTCGTCGGGCTCGCCCATGCGGCGCAGGGGGGTCTCGTTGTTGTACTTCGTGCTCAGGACCGGGTCTTCGTGCAAGGCTTTGGCAAAGTCGGTCTTGATCAAGCCCGGTGCCACGCAGTTCACGCGGATGTTGTCGGGGCCCCATTCGACGGCCAGATTGCGCGCCAGTTGCATGTCGGCGGCTTTGGAGATGTTGTAGGCGCCAATCACGGCCGAGCCATGCAAACCGCCAATCGACGAGATGATCACGATGGCGCCGTCTTTTTGGGCTTTCATGTCGGGGTAGACCATGTTGCACAGCCAGGTGTTGGACAGCACGTTGTTGCGCATGACTTTGTCGAACACCTCATCGCTCATGCCCGTGGCGGGGCCGTAATAGGGGTTGGTGGCCGCATTGCACACCAAAATGTCGATCGAGCCCCAAGCCGCACGGGTCTGCTCGATCAGGTTTTGCAGCTGTTCTTTGCTGGAGATGCTGGCGGCAATCGCCATGGCTTCTCCGCCTGCGGCCTGGATCTCTTTGACCACGGCCTCACAGGCGTCTTGTTTGCGGCTTGAAACGACCACTTTGGCGCCTTGCTTGGCCAGTTGGTGCGCAATCGATCGGCCAATGCCTCGGCTGGAGCCGGTGACGATGGCGACTTTGCCTTTGAGATTGAACAGCGACATGAAAAGGTCTCCTTGTTGAATGCTTGGCAGTCTGCCCGTGCGCGCTGCAAGTGTCTGTCTTGCGGGTGTCAGTCGCTTGGCATGGGCCTGCAGGGTCATCGGCCACAATCGGATGGATACCCTGAACGTGTGAGGTGGCTGTGGAACAAATCGATGCGGTTGTGATCGGGGCCGGCGTGGTCGGCTTGGCTGTGGGGCGGGCGCTGGCGCTGGCGGGCTACGAGGTCATGGTGCTGGAATCCGAAAACGCGATCGGCACGGGCACCAGTTCGCGCAACAGCGAGGTCATCCACGCGGGTATTTATTACCCTGCAGGCTCGCTCAAAGCGCGCCTGTGCGTACAAGGCAAGGGTCTGCTGTACGCCTACTGTGCCGAGCGCGGCGTCGCTCACCAGCGGCTGGGCAAGCTGATCGTGGCCACTCGCCCTGAGCAGGTTCAGGCGCTGGACAGCATCGTGGCCAAGGCGGCAGCCAACGGTGTTCACGATTTGCAAAAAATCACGGCTGCTCAGGCCAAAGCATTGGAGCCCGCACTGGCCTGCGAAGCGGCGTTGCTCTCGCCAAGCACGGGTGTGGTGGACAGCCACGGCCTGATGCTCAGCCTGCAAGGTGACATGGAGAACGCAGGCGGTTTGCTGGCGCTGGTTTCGCCCGTGCAGCACATCGGACTCCAGCACGGCACCGCCACACACCCGATCCGCGTGACCACACAAGACGGTACCGAGTTGGCTTGCAAAGTGCTGGTCAACGCCGCTGGCTTGAACGCCGTGGCGTTGGCGCGGGGTATGGACGGGTTGGATCACAACCTGCTGCCGCACGCGCATTACGCCAAAGGCAACTATTTCACGCTGGCGGGCAAGGCGCCCTTTTCGCGGCTGATTTACCCCGTGCCCGAAGCGGCCGGGTTGGGCGTGCACCTGACGCTTGATTTGGGTGGTCAGGCCAAATTTGGGCCAGACGTGCAATGGGTTGATGACCCTTCAGACTTGCAAGTGGACCCGCGCCGGGGCGATGCTTTTTATGCCGAGGTTCGCAAGTACTGGCCTGATTTGGCCGATGGGGCTTTGCAAGCCGGTTACGCGGGCATGCGCCCCAAGATCAATGCCCCTGACGAGGTGGCTGCTGACTTCATGATCCAGGGCCCGTCCGAGCACGGCGTGCCTGGTCTGGTGAACCTGCTGGGCATCGAGTCGCCAGGCTTGACCAGTTCGTTGGCGATCGCCGAAGAGGTTTGCGCACGCCTGGCCTGATCGCTTTTGGGACAGTGCAGTGTGTCTGGGCGCGCCTATCATCACGCGCATGCACCCTTTCGACGAAGCCATTGACCTGCACGCCTGTGCCGTCCACAACGCACCCCACGAATTCACAGGCGCGACCCATCCGGCCTACGCCAACATGGTCGGGCCTTTTGGTGGCACCACCTCGGCGCAGTTGCTGCAGTCGGCCATGCTGCACCCCGAGCGCCTGGGCGAGCCGGTGGCGCTCACGGTCAACTTTGCGGCCCCGGTGGCCGATGGGCGCATCCGGTTTGTGGCGCGGCCTGTGCGCACCAACCGCTCGACCCAGCACTGGATCATCGAAGCCCACCAAGCCGATGGCGTGGTGGCCACCGCTACGGCGGTGTTTGCCGTGCGGCGCGAGACCTGGTCGGATGTGGAGGCCGTGATGCCTGCCAATGTGCCTGCACCTGAAGCCATGCCCCGCATGCCCGTGAAGGGCATGCCCGCTTGGCCACAGCGTTACGACATGCGTTTTGTCGAAGGCGCTTTTCCTTCGGCTTTCGACGAACAAGAGCAAACCCACTCGCGCTCCACCCTTTGGGTGCGTGATGAACCCGAGCGGCCGATGGACTTCGCCTCGCTCGCAGCCATCAGCGACAGCTTTTTCCCGCGCATCTTCGTCCGGCGCCGCCGCCGCGCCTTGATTGGCACGGTCTCTCTCACCACCTATTTCCACGCCGACAGCGCCTTGCTTGCGCAGGTGGGCACGCGCCACGTGCTGGGCGTGGCCAAAGCCCTGAATTACCGCCACGGCTATTTCGACCAGACGGGCGAACTCTGGAGTCCCGAAGGCCAACTGCTGGCGAGCACGCACCAGCTGGTGTATTTCAAGGACTGAGCGCACGGGGCTTGGCCTGTAGCCCCAGGGCTTTTTGCTTCAACGCTTCATTTGCTGCAGTGCGCTTGCCACTTGCGTGACCAGCGCTGGGCCTTGGTAGATCAGGCCCGTGTAGATCTGCACCACGTCGGCACCGGCTTCGATTTTGGCGATCGCGTCGTGGCCACTGAGGATGCCGCCCACACCGATGATGGGGAAGTCCTTGCCCAAAGCTGCACGCAGCTGGCGGATCACGCGGTTGCTGCCCTCAAAAACTGGTGCCCCTGAAAGACCACCGGTTTCTTCGGCATGCGGCAACCCTGTCACTGCGCCGCGGGCCAGCGTGGTGTTGGTGGCGATCACGCCGTCCATGCCGTGTTTTTGCAAAGTGGCGGCGATCACGCTCACTTGCATCTCGTCCAGATCGGGTGCGATTTTGAGGAACATGGGCACGCGGCGACCATGTTCTGCGGCCAGCTCTTCGCGTCGTGCGACCAAGGTACCCAGCAGGCCATCCAGCGCTTCATCGCTTTGCAGCGCACGCAGGTTCTTGGTGTTGGGGCTGGAGATGTTCACCGTCACATAGTCGGCATGCGGGTACACGCCCGCCAGCGCAATCAGGTAATCGTCAGTGGCGTTTTCAATGGGCGTGGCGGCGTTTTTGCCGATGTTCAAGCCCAGCAGTCGGCCTTGCTGGCGGAACTTGGAACGTTTGACGTTGGCGATGAAGGCATCCAGCCCATCGTTGTTGAAGCCCAGACGGTTGATCAGCGCATTGGCTTCAGGCAGGCGGAACATGCGGGGCTTGGGATTGCCCGGCTGCGCCTTGGGGGTGACAGTGCCGACTTCGACAAAGCCAAAGCCCATGGCGCCCAGGCCGTCGATACAGCGGGCGTTTTTATCGAGGCCAGCGGCCAGGCCCACGCGGTTGGGGAATTGCAAACCGGCCAGCGTGATGGGCTGGGCCACAAAGGGCTGGCGGTAGACGCGGTCCAGCGGTGTGTTCTGGGTGCGGGCCAGACCCTCGATGGTCAGTTCGTGGGCCTCTTCGGGGTCCATCTTGAACAAAAAGGAGCGGGCGAGGGCGTAAGGGATCAGGGACATTGGATAATTCCGGTCATCGAAGGCTTTGAAGACATGGGTCCCATTGTCTCAAACCTCCGCCCACGTTCCCTTTTCCATTCAGATCTGACCCCATGACCCAAGACGAACTCAAAGCCCTGGTGGGCCAAGCGGCCCTGAAATACGTTGTTCCCGGCGAGATCGTCGGTGTGGGCACCGGCTCTACGGTCAACAAATTCATCGACGCGCTGGCCACGATGAAGGACCAGATCAAAGGGGCGGTTTCCAGTTCCGAAGCGTCGACCGTGCGATTGAAGGCCTTGGGCATTCCGGTGTTCGACAGCAACGAGGTCGAGAGCCTGTCGGTCTACATCGACGGCGCGGACGAGATCGACCACCAGGGGCACATGGTCAAGGGCGGCGGTGCCGCGCTCACCCGCGAAAAAATCGTGGCAGCCCAAAGCAAGCAGTTTGTCTGCATCGCTGACGAGAGCAAGCTGGTGGACGCCCTGGGCGCCTTTCCCTTGCCCGTGGAAGTCATCCCTATGGCCACGGCCCGTGTGATGCGCCAATTCGCGGCCATGGGCGGGCGTGCGGTGGTACGCATGAAAGACGGGCAAGCGCTGGTGACCGACAACGGCCAACACATCGTCGACGTCAAAGGCCTGAAGATCACCGACCCCGTGGCCTTCGAGACCGAAGTCAGCCAGTGGCCCGGCGTGGTGACGGTGGGCGTTTTTGCATGGCAAAAAGCGCAGGTGTGTTTGCTGGGGACGTCTCAAGGTGTAAAGACCTTGAATTTTTGAAGGGTTGCAGCCCCGACATGGTCCTTGAAAGACCCTCTCAGGCCAGCTGCCGTCGCAGCTCGGTCTTGAGCACCTTGCCGTAGTTGTTCTTGGGAAGAGCGTCCAACAAGACATAGCGTTTGGGTCGCTTGAAGCGGGCGATTTCTTGCAGGCACAGCGCGTCCAGCGCGGCGGTGTCAAGGTTGTGCCCCGCTTGTGGCACCACAAAAGCCACCACCACCTCGCCCCATTCAGGGTCCGGTGCACCGACCACCGCCACTTCGGCCACACCGGGGGCATGCAGCAGCACTTCTTCGATCTCGCGGGGGTAGATGTTGGAGCCGCCGCTGATGATCATGTCTTTGCTGCGGTCTTTCAAGGTCAAAAAGCCGTCGGCGTCCAGGCAACCCATGTCGCCGGTGAAGAGCCAGCCGTTTTGAATGGCTTGGGCCGTGGCCTCGGGGTTGCGCCAGTAGCCGGCCATCACGCTGTCGCCCTGGATCAGCACTTCGCCCACCTCGCCCAGGGGCAAGTCTCGGCCTTGCGCATCGGTCACTCGGATGTTCACTGGGGTTTGCGCCACGCCTATGGACGCCAGCCGTTGCAAGTGGCGTGGATGCGCCGTGTCTTGCAGGTGGTGCCGCGACAAGGCTGTACCCACCATGGGGCTTTCGCCTTGGCCGTAAATTTGCACAAAGCGCGGCCCCATGATGCGCAGAGCCCGTTGGATGTCGGCCGCGTACATGGGCGCGCCCCCATAGGCCACGGTCTTGAAGGATTGGCCGCAAGCATGCTCTGACAGCCCTTGGGCCTGGGCATGGTCGACCAGTCTTTTGACGATGGTGGGCGCGGCAAACATGGTCAGCGGCCCGACTTGCTGGCCCAAGTTAAAGAGCTCGGCAGGATCAAAACCGCCCGACGGCGGCACCATGTGCCGAGCGCCGGCCATCAGGTGCGGAATGGCGTAAATGCCTGCGCCGTGCGACATGGGCGCGGCGTAGGCGATGGTGTCGTGCGCATCAATCGTATCCACATCGCAGAAATAACCCAGCCCCATGGTCATCAGGTTGCGGTGCGTGATCATCACGCCTTTGGGGCGGCCGGTGGTGCCGCTGGTGTAGAACAACCAGGCCAAGTCATCGGCTCCGCGGTCGGTGATGGGGGTGTCTTGCTGGCTTGCAGGCAGTTGCCACAAGTCATTGGCTTCGTCGCTGTCCACGTCGATCACGTGCTCCAAGCCGGTGAGGTTTTCACCAGCCTCGCTGGTGATGTCGGCCGTCACAAAGGCCCAGCGGGCCTGGGCGTTGTCGATGATCCATTGCGCTTCGCGCACATGCAGTTTGGCGTTGATGGGCACCACCGCCAAACCGGCCCACCAGGCGCCAAAGACGATTTCGAGGTAACGCACATGGTTGCGCATGAACAGGGCCACGCGGTCACCCGGCTGAAAGCCTGCCGTTCGAAACTGCACCGCCAGGTGGGCGCAGCGCTCAGCCCACTGGCCGTAGGTGGCCACCACTTCGGTGCCATGCAAGATGGCAGGCCGCAGGGCGTCCATGCGGGCTTGGCGTTGCAGCAAATGGGCGAGGTTCAATTCAGGGCTCCGGCAATAAGACCTTGATTGTGATGGTGGCAGGCGGCTCGGGTCTGTCCCGTGGACGTCTAGCTGCGGCGCAGCAGCAATCGCACATCCGACCCGATCTGCGCTACGGAGTGGAAGGCCAATTTCACGGCACCGTTCAAGTCCGTCAGGGCCGGCAAATTGGCCATGCCTTGCCCCGGTCCCAGCAGTTGAGGGGCCAAATACACCAACCATTCGTCCACCAAGCCTTCGCGGATCAAAGAGCCGTTGAGCTTGTGACCGGCTTCGACATGCAACTCGTTGATTTCCCGCTGGGCCAAGTCGCGCAGCATGGCGGCCAAATCGACCTTGCCGCCAGGGCCGGGCATGTCGATCACGGTGGCGCCTTGTTGTTGCAAGGCCGCACGTTTTGCTTCAAGACCTTTGGCGGCGTTGTAAATCCAGATCTGCCGAGCTTGATCGCCTGTCCTGAGCGTGTCGAACAGACGCGCGTCCAAGGGGGTTTCCAGGCGGCTGTCCACAATCACCAAATGCGGCTGGCGAGGGGTGTTGTGGCCCCGAACGTCCAGACGCGGGTTGTCCTCCAGCACCGTGCCAATGCCGGTGAGCACCGCGCAGGCACGCGCCCGCCAAGCATGGCCGTCGGTGCGTGCGGCTTCGCTGGTGATCCACTGGCTTTGGCCGTTTTGCAGCGAGGTCTGGCCGTCCAGTGAGGCGGCGATTTTCATGCGCACCCAGGGCAGTCCACGTTCCATGCGGCTGAAAAATCCGACGTTCAGCTCGCGGGCTTGTTGGGCTTCGTCACTGCGCGAATCCAGCGTTTCGGTTTGCACGCCAGCTGCAGCCAATCGCGCCATGCCTTGACCGGCCACTTGGGGGTTGGGGTCGGTGATCGCCGCGACCACGCGCCCGATGCCCGCAGCGGCCAGCGCTTCGCAACAGGGCCCCGTGCGGCCTTGGTGTGCACAAGGCTCCAGCGTGACCCAGGCGGTAGCGCCTTGCACGCTGTGGCCGCGCGCAGCGGCATCACGCAAGGCCATCACCTCGGCATGCGGCCCGCCTGCGCGTTGGGTGTGGCCTTCGCCCAGCACGGTGCCGTCGGGCGCGGTGATGACGCAGCCCACACGGGGGTTGGGCGAGGTCAGCCACAAAGCTTGCTGCGCCAATGCCAGTGCACGATGCATGGGGGGCTGGGTTACAGGGTCGAAGATCAGATCGGTAGAAGTCACGGTGAATAAGCAACAGTTCAGGGCAAGGATACGCCAACCCAAGTCGGGACTTGAGCATAACTGCTGTGCCAATCCATGGCCACTTCAGAAGTGCCTGATGTTGTCTTGGCTGCCCATGTGGATGGCCAAGACACAGTGACTTTCACATCGAAGAGGTCGCCGCTGCCGCGTGGCGTGGTGCTGATCTGACGGGTGAAGCGCGTCGACGCTGTGTTCACAACCGTTGGCAAAGTGCATGCCCCTCGGTTGACCGTTGCGCAGTCCATGGCCTCTTGAGCGAGCATTTGGGCCACTGCGCGTTGGCGGCTGTCTTGAGATGCTTGAAACGCCGTCAGTGCCAGCTGGATGGCGCCCAGCATGCCGATGCCCAGGACGGCTGAGGCCATCAAGGCCTCGATCAAAGCCATGCCTGCTTCCGATCGGGTGTGATGGCTCATTCAGACCAACTTCCATTGATGCGTTGAACCCTGGAGGTGTCGATGCCATCGGGCCAGTTCAGGATGTAGGCATCGCGCCCGTAATGACGTGCCCAAACAATGCCCGATTGCCACTCGGGGATGCCACCTTCCACCACCAGTTGACCTTCAATCCAGCCACCTTTCCAGCCGCGCATTTTTTCATCGTCGCACCCCGCATCCAGGATCACGCTGCCGTGGATGTGTGCATTGGCGCTGATGCGAGGACAGCGCACCGCGCAGGCCTGACTCGAAAAGATCAAGACCGCTGGCACTTCGGCCGAGCCGACACTCCAGGTCCAATCGGCGGGGCTGTCGATCCAGTAAACCGTGCGCTGCGGGGTGCTCCAAGCTGACAGGCCGTTGGCTTCTTGGGCGGCAGACCATGCTTGCAGTTGTTGCGCGCTGATGTCGCCCAATACGCTGCGCCAAGCCGCTTTGTTGCAGGGCGTGCGAGAGCTTGCAGAGTTAGGGCCGCTTCGGCTGCCGCCGCCCGGCAAACTCTGGCTGCTCAAGGCCATGCAGGCGGTTTTTTCTGAGGTGGAGATGCTGCCGTTGCGGTTGGTATCCACCACGTAATGGCTTTGGATGGCAGATGCAACGGCATTGTCGACGCAAATTTTCCCCTTGCTGGAGGTCAATGGACACACTTGGATATTGGCACCAGTTGCCTCACTCAGACAGCCATTGATGATCAGTCCTGCATTGGGGGCATTGTCAGGTGCTGGCGAGATGACAGGGATGAACAAACTTTCGCGGACCGAGGCTTGGCTTTTGCTTGAGATGGACGAAGTTCGTGCTCTGATTTGGACAACATGCGGCGACATGATCAGATCACGCACCAAGGTGACTGTGTTCAGATGGTCTGGCATTTCAGGGTGTGACGGCGTTTGCAACCCCACACATTGCCAATGAGGTGTCCTGCTGTCCGCGGGGCAGTTGGCAGGACTTGCGAAGACTTGCAACCATTGCGGCGAGCGCATCGCGATGTCCGATTGCGCCCAAGCCAAGGCAGATTGCGCGGCCATCTGCGAGCGCTGTGCCTCCAAATGGTTGTGGCCTGCCAACTTGTCCATCAAAACGCTGCGGCTGCTGTAAAGAGTGGCCAATGCGGCCAGAAAGACCAAGCCAGTGGCCATCAACAAGGTGATAGCGCCTGAAGTTTGTGCACGCATCAAAGTAGGCTTCATGTGCAAAACTTTTCTTGGACCACAGCAGGCAGATCGTTTCGAAGTTCGATCGTCTGCTCCAAGCTGATTTTTTGAGATGCGTTTCCTGGCCAGTGTCCGGAGACCGAGAGGCGAACCGATCGGTGAAACCAGCCTTGGGTCAAGGTGCACAACAGTTCCCAATGCATGTCTGTGATGACGATGTTCTGGGGGCTGGTCATTGGTTGCCATTGACCACCGTCCTTGCATGATCGTTTGACCATGACGGCGTTGTCGGCCAATCGAAACCCCGTGCATTCATTGTCGTCTTTTTCCCCGTTGTGGTTCCTGTCGAAGGAGAAATCGATCCAGTCTTTCAAAATACTGAAGTCTTCGTAGCCATCGGAGTCTTTTGAGTCATCGCAAAAAGGATCGATGCAGCGGGTGGGCGAGCGGGTCTGCCAAGCTTTTGCGGAATATTGGGCGTGTCTCAGTTCACGCGCCATCCAGTCCATGGCCACCCTGAGATCTTGTTGCAGGTGGCTGGTTTGCAGATTGCGACGATGTCCTTGCATCAGCTGCGCCAGCATCAGGGTGCCCGCGGCCAAGACGGTAAGCCCGATGGCCAGGCCCACCAACAGGCCCATGAGCGTTTCACCGCTTTGCTGGGGGGATTTTTTCATCTTCATTGCCGCCAGCAACGGTCTGGATCACTGCTGGGATGGATCCCCGCGCTCAGGATGACTGTGCCACTGTCTTGCCATGTCAAACGCATGGGGCTGCAGGATTGATCATGGGCTTGACCACCTTGGGCGTGCGCCTCCAGGGTGTAGCTTTGGGCGCTCGATTGGCTGATGCGGATTTGGTAATGCCCTTGCGCAGAGAGGTTGTGGGCGCGTCCTAAGTCAGCCAATGACGGCGCATAAGTTTCATGCGTGCTGCGCCACTGGCTTTGTTCAAATTGCAGTTGCTGCAGTGCCACCTGCGCATCACTGCGTCTGGTTTGTCGTTGCTGTTGTTGGTAAGTCGGCACTGCCACTGCCGCCAAGACACTCATGAGTGACAAGCTGATGAGCAACTCGCTCAGCGTCCAACCTCGGGCCAGTCGTGGCGTTGACGCGTCCATTCCTGCACGGCGCATGCGGGCCTCCTCCCTGAATCTTTTTTACGCATTGTGAATGGCCTGTCATCCCTTGTACAGGTCTTGGCAAGTAGTGGGCAGTGCATTAATCTTTCCTGCGGGAGGAACAATGTGTTTAAAAAGAAAAAATCGCCATTCGTTCGACACCGTGGCTTTAGCTTTTTGGAAGTGCTGGTGGTGCTCGCTGTTGTGGCTGTGTTGGTGTCATTGGCCGCGCCATCACTGGCCTCTTTGCGACAGCAGCATCGGTTGCAGTCCTTGGCTGAAAGCTTTTTCAACAGCATGTCTTTGGCGCGCTCTGAAGCTTTGCGAAGGCAACAAACCGTGACGCTGTGCCCCCGTGCTAGCGATGTCGAGTGCGACGCGTCGGACAACTGGCAGCAAGGTTGGCTCGTGTTTGTGGATGCCAATGGCAATGCCCGAAGAGAGCCTGATGAGCCCTTGCTGGAGGTCAAGCAAGCGTTGTGGAGCGCTGCACGCCTGAATGTCAGCAACACCGCTGAAGCCTATTTTTCTTATGGAGCTCTGGGGCGCAGCCAGACGGTCAATGGCGGATTCATGGCGGGCACGTGGCGCTTTTGTTTGCCGGCATCACCCAAGGGTTGGCAAGTGGTGGTCAATCCGCTGGGCAGGCCTCGTGTCGAGACTTATACGCCTCAAACGTGCTGAACGGATCAGCGAACTTCGTCCACCAGGGTCTTGAAGTCGTCGATGTCTTCAAAGCTGCGATACACGCTGGCAAAGCGCACATAGGCCACTTTGTCGAGCTTTTTCAATTCGCGCATGACCAACTCGCCTATGCGGTTGGAGGCGACTTCGCGGCTGGGCAGGGCCAGCAGTTTTTCTTCGATGCGTTCGATGGCCCCATCCACCTGTTCGGTGCTGACTGGGCGCTTGCGCAGGGCCAAGTTCAGGCTGGCGCGCAGTTTGTCGCGTTGGTATTCGATGCGCCGACCGTCTTTTTTGACGATGGCCGGGAAGGTGACTTCAGGTTTCTCGTAGGTCGTGAAGCGCTTTTCACAGGCGCCGCACTGGCGGCGACGCCGGATGAAGCCCCCGTCTTCGGCCAACCGTGTTTCAACCACTTGGGTTTCGAGGTGACCGCAGAAGGGGCATTTCATCGCTGTGTTTCCAGATTACTTGTAGACCGGGAAACGTGCGGTCAAGGCGTTGACCTTGGCGCGCACGGCGGCGATGTTGGCTTCGTCTTTGGGGTTGTCCAGCACGTCAGCGATCAGGTTGGCCGTGATGCGGGCTTCCTCATCCTTGAAGCCACGGGTGGTCATGGCGGGAGTTCCGATGCGCACGCCGCTGGTGACGAACGGCTTTTCGGGGTCGTTCGGGATCGCGTTTTTGTTGATCGTCATGTGGGCAGCGCCCAAAGCGGCTTCGGCTTCCTTGCCGGTGATGCCCTTGGCGCGCAGGTCCACCAGCATGACGTGGCTTTGGGTGCCGCCGCTCACAATGCGCAAACCGCGCTGGGTCAGGGTCTCGGCCACGATTTGGGCGTTCTTGATCACCTGGGCTTGGTAGGCCTTAAACTCAGGCGCCAGCGCTTCTTTGAAAGCCACGGCCTTGGCCGCAATGACGTGCATCAATGGGCCACCTTGCAGGCCAGGGAAGATGGCGCTGTTGATGGCTTTCTCGTGCTCGGCCTTCATCAAGATGATGCCGCCGCGTGGGCCGCGCAAGCTCTTGTGGGTTGTCGAGGTCACCACGTCCGCGTGGGGCACGGGATTGGGGTACACGCCAGCCGCAATCAAGCCTGCGTAGTGGGCCATGTCAACCATGAAGATCGCCCCGACTTCTTTGGCCACTTTGGCAAAGCGCGCCCAGTCGATGTGCAGGGAGTAGGCCGAAGCGCCTGCGACGATCAGCTTGGGCTTGTGTTCGCGGGCTTTGGCTTCCATCGCGTCGTAGTCGATGGCTTCATTTTTGTCGAGGCCGTAGCTCACGACGTTGAACCATTTGCCCGACATGTTCAGCGGCATGCCGTGGGTCAGGTGACCGCCTTCGGCCAGGCTCATGCCCATGATGGTGTCGCCGGGTTTGAGGAACGCCAGGAAGACGGCTTCGTTGGCCGATGCGCCGCAGTGCGGCTGCACGTTGGCGCAGTCGGCACCAAAGATCTGTTTGATGCGGTCTATGGCCAGTTGCTCGGCGATGTCGACGAATTCGCAGCCACCGTAGTAGCGCTTGCCAGGGTAGCCTTCGGCGTATTTGTTGGTGAGCTGCGAGCCTTGTGCGGCCATGACGGCGGGCGAAGCGTAGTTTTCGCTGGCGATCAGCTCGATGTGGTGTTCCTGACGCGCGTTTTCGGCCTGGATGGCGGCGAAAATTTCGGGGTCGGCTTGTTCAATCAGAATGTTGCGGTCGTACATGGCAGTCCTTCAAAAGAGATGGAACCTTGGCTCAAACAAAGGTGTTGTTGACAAGGGCTGCCCAGGCGAACGGCTGAAAACCCATGTCGGGGCCAGCGTGGCCGCCTTGGGGGCTGCGCGCTTCCCAGTGGTTTGGGGTGAGTCTTATGCAAGGGGTCACCACGGTCCACGTCAGAGTGGGCTGCCTCATCGAGGGTCAACACTCCTATCGCCAGTTGCGCACCCCTTGAGTGTAGCCGAGACCGGTTTGGTGACGGTCAGTTTTTGCCACTTTGCGGCATGCTCAGCACCGCCAGGACCGCATCGCGGTGACGGCATCAAAGCATTTTTTCCAGTAATTTCTGTTCGTTGAGCACGCGTTCAACGTAGAGGTTTTCATCGCTTTGACCCGAGGCTGCCGCATATTGCCGAAGGGCTTCTTCAATGGATTCGCTTTGGCGGATCAAATCTTGCAAGTGGCGGGCGCCCACTCGCAGGTTGGTCACAGGGTCAAACACGGCCAGTCTTCCGCCAAAAGGGGAGAAATCATGGCGTGGTGCGGCGGGATCGATTTGCATCAGCCCCATGGCGCCTTGGGTGCCCGCCGTGAAAGGATTGAACTTGGATTCGATCGCCATGATGGCCAGCAACAACGTGGGAGGGATCTGGCTGCGCTCACCCACGACCCAGGCCTCGGTGACCAAAGCGGCAATCGGCTCAGGCGACACCCTGTAACGGCGACTGAGCCAATACGTGATGGCCAGTTGGTTTTTCGGCAGGCCCTTGACCGAGGTGGCTGTCGATCGGTAAGCGGCGTCGTTGGTGGGCGGGTCCATTGAATCGGCTTGGCGCATTTCAAGCCAGCCCAGCACCAACTCATTGACGGTCAATTGCAAGCCGGGGCGGGCCACGAAGGTCAAAGTAACCGCCACCACCACCAGCCCCACCAGGGCCAGGCTGTGGCGGCTGATTTCGATGAACCCGTCGCGCACGTCTTTGACCAAGGTTCGAAGAACCAGCCAAAGGCGTGTAAGTGGGGCATTTGCAGTCATGGAAATGGCGACTGTGCAATGCACAGGCTTTGCCGCCTCACGGTGGGGTTGATGTCAGGGACAAAGCTGGACGCTTTGTCGTTCGGTTGTCTGCATGCTTTGAAAGAGGTGCAGAACAAATGCGTGATATTTGTGAGAATCGAAAGAATTCTAGGAATAATTCATAACCCGTCAAGAATATCATTTGAATTTGAATGCTTCGATTGGGTATAAACAAGGCTTGGCATGGCGGTCTTGCGCAGAGATTGCAGGCGATTGCGCTGCTTCGCAGGGCGCGAGTCAATTACCGGCGAAAATACCGGTTGAAAGGTGTGGCTCATTTCCTGAGTCAGACCGTGATGCCGTGTTTGGCATGTGCTGTATTTTTTAAAGCGTTTTGACCGTGACTTCTTCCAAGCCCCTTGACCTCGCATCCCTTGACCAACTGACCGGTGGGGCTTTTTCTGCCGCCACTTCGGGCGAGCGCGGTGCGCGTTTGCGTGAATGGCTGTTGACCGAACCCTCGGAAGCCCTCATGCACGATGTCTACCGCGAACTGTCTTCCCGCGACAAAGGAGTCGCCAAGATCCTCAAGGAAAAAATCGACGAAATCAAACGCGCCCATGGTCAAGAAGCCCTGGCCAGCGACTGGGCGCAAAAGGCTGAGCAAATGTTGCAAGCCTCTCGTCTGAACATTGCCGATGCCCTGGCTTGGCAGCGTGATGCGGCCAAGGCTGGCGCACCCCTGTCGCGTGAACCTTTGGCCAGCTTGAAGCTCCGTTTGGCCGAAGTGGTCAAAGGCGTGGAAGACCTTCAGCACCAAGTGATGGTGCAGCGCGAAGCGGCTGTCTTGCTGGCCCAGCGCATTGAAGTGTTGTCAACCAAGCCCTTGACCGAAGCGCAATCGGGCCAAACCGGCCTGCATGCCGATGTGGCCCAGTGGCAAGCCCAGGCCGATGCGCTCACGCACAACGCGGTATGGCCCAGCGTGGACCTGAAATATCCGGGTCAGCTCGAAACCGCTCGCAGCCAGCTGCAAGCCGTGTGGGATGGTTTCTCCGCAGCCCTGACCCTGGCAGCCGTTGCGCAAGCCGATGCCGCAGCCCCATTGCCTCCCGTGCCGGTGTGGGCCGATGAGATTCGCCGCCTGCGTGGCGAGACCGTAACCGCAGCCGCAGCCGCAGCCGCAGCACCTGCCGATGCCCCCAAGGCCGCCAAACCCAAGATCGACCCGGCCCAGCGTCAAGCCATGCGTGAGCAGGCCACAGCCGCTGTGACCGAAGTGCTCGAAGCCGTTGAAAAAGAAGTCACCGAAGGCCACGGCAAAGCCAGCGCTGGTGCAGCAGTGGCTTTGCGCGCTGTACTCAAGACCCATGGCAAAAATCTGGACACCGCACTCGACGCCCGCGTGCACGCCGCATTGACCGCGGCAGGCGAGCTCGAAGGCTGGCAGCGCTGGCGCGCTGACCAGATCCGTTTGGAACTGGTCAGCAAGGCCGAAGCCTTGTTGGGTGAGGATAAGACACCCGCCATGGGTGGTCGCAAGATGCAGGAAAACCTGCGCCAACTGCGCGAAAGCTGGAAGCAGACCGACCAAGGCGGCTTGCCCAACCACGGCTTGTGGAAGCGTTTTGATGCTGCCTGCAACGAAGCCTACAAAGCCGTGCAGACCTGGCTGGATCAGATCAAGCAGGAATCGGCTGCTCACCGCGCCCAACGCGTCGCTTTGATGGAAGAAGTCAAAGCCTGGACCGTGGCCAATGCCGAGAGCAGCGATTGGCGTGCTCAGTTGCGAGCCTTGCACCAGTTTGGCGAGCGATGGCGCAATGCCGGTCACTTGAGCGAAAAGTCTTTCGCCGAGATGCAGTCGCAATGGAAAGCCACCATCAAAGCCGCCGCAGCCCGCGTGGATGGTGCCCAAAAAGCCAGCATCGAGCGCCGTCAGGCCTTGATCGCCGAAGCCAAAGACATGAGCGCTGCCCCCTTGCGTGTGGATGCGGTCAAAGCTTTGCAGCAACGCTGGCAAACCGAAGCCCAAGCGGTGCCTTTGGACCGCAAGACCGAGCAAAAATTGTGGGAAGTCTTCCGTGCGCCTTTGGACGAAGCCTTCCAGCGCAAAGGTGCCGAACGACAGCAAGCTGCGGGTGCACTGAGCGCCCGCGACCGCGCCGTGATCGAAGCCTCCAAGGCTTTGGATGCCGCCAACGCCAGCGGCGATGCGGCCAAGATCCGCGCCGCCATGGCGGCTTTGGACGCCGCATTGCGTGGCCAAGCCCAAGAGGCGGCCGACAAGGCCAACGCCCAAGAAGCCGCTCCGGCTGCCCAAGCTGCGGTCGAAACGGCTGAAGCGTTAGTGCCCGAAGCCAGCGCGCAAGCTTCTGCAGAAACTGATGCTTCCAGCGATGCACCAAGTGCGGATGCCGCAGATGCGGTAGAGGTTGTGGCCGAATCGGCTGAAGAACAAGCGGCGCCCGCACCCGTGGTCGCCCCCAAATCGGCCAAGCCCGTGGTGGCCGTGCGCGGCGATGACCGCCCCGGTCAGAAGAAAACCGAAGCCCCGGCAGGGCGTGATGGTCGCCGCGATGGCCGCCCTGGTGAGCGCAACGCTCGTCCAGGTGATCGCACAGGCGACCGTCCTGGTCGCACCGGCGATCGCGGCCCCCGCACGGGCGAGCGTGGTGACCGTTTCCCGCGTGGCGATTTCGCAGACCGTGGCGAACGCGCCCCCCGCTTGGGCGATACCGCTTTCCGCGCCCAGCGCGAGGCCATGGAACGCGCCGAGATGTCGCTGCGCAAGCTGGCCGCCCAAGCCCATGGCGAGACCTTGACCCGCCTGATGAGCGCGTGGCAAGACCGCCAAGCCGATGCACTGCCCAGCGCGCACGAGTTGGGCAAGGCCATCAATGCCGCGACCCGTCAGGCCTGGACACAAGCCGTCAGTGCCCAAGCCGCAGCACCGGCTGCGACCGCCTTGTTGCGTCTGGAGATGGCTGCCGAGGTCCCCACGCCCGCCGAGCACCTGAACGAGCGCCGCGCTTTGCAACTGCAGTTGCTGACCCAGCGCAACCAGCCAGGCCCCGCTGAAACTTGGGGTCAGGATGTGGCCCAGGTTTTGTCTGGTCCGCATGAGGCCAACACGGCACGTCGTTTGCAAAACGTTCTGAAGAACCTCTTGCGCCGTTGATGCCCATGCCGTAAGGCGTTTTGACAAGTCAAAAGGCCGCTCAGTGAGCGGCCTTTTGCATGGTGCGAGGTGGTTCAGCGCCAGTCGATGCGCTCTGAACTGCCATCCGCATGCAGCCGCAAAATCTGGGCGCGCATGGGCGCATGGTCCAATGACCAGTCGCTCAAGACCTGGCGCTTGAGGCCGTCACCCAGCAGGTGGTCGGCAGGGCGGTGCGTGTGGCCGTGGATCAGCCGATTGGCCTGGGCCTGCGACAGCCATTGCACACAAAGGGCGGTGTCGGCATCGGCGTAATCCATGCCGCTTTGTTTTTGCGATTCGCTTTGCGTGCGCATGGCGCGGGCCAAAGCCAGGCGCTCGTTCAGTGGCTTGGCCAAAAATTCAGATTGCCAAGCTGCCGAGCGCACTTGCTGGCGAAAACTTTGGTAGGCCGTGTCGCCCAGGCAAAGGGCGTCACCGTGGCTCAGCAAGATGCGTTGATCGCCCCAGCTCAGCAAGGTGGGGTCGTTCAGCGCGTGGACGCCGCAGGCCGCCAAAAAAGCAGGGCCCACGAGGAAATCCCGGTTACCCGGCATGAAGCCCACATGGTGGTTGGGGGCGGTCTGTTGCAAAACCGCGGCGCATTGCTGCCAAAAAGGATCATGGGCTACAGCGTCGTCGCCCACCCAGACTTCAAACAAATCACCCAGCATCAAGACGGCTTGGGCGGGCGTGGTGGCCATGTGGTGGCGCCAGGCCTCAAAGGTGGCCGTCTCGGACGCTTGCAGGTGCAGGTCCGAGATCAGGTCCACGGTTTGCCATGACGCGGGCGCTTTGAGCTGGCCGATGGCCGGCGTTGGGGGCAGCGCGTGCATGGCGGGCTGGCCTTACAGCGCGACAGCCTTTTCGATGATGACGTCTTCTTTGGGCACGTCGTCATGGAAGCCTTTGCGGCCGGTTTTGACACCTTTGATCTGGTCGACCACTTCGGTGCCCTTGACCACTTTGCCAAACACGGCGTAACCCCAGCCTTGCAGCGAAGGGGCGGTGTGGTTCAAAAAGCCGTTGTCGGCCACGTTGATGAAGAACTGTGCCGTGGCGGAGTGGGGCGCTTGGGTGCGGGCCATGGCCACGGTGTAGTTGTCGTTTTTCAAGCCGTTGTTGGCTTCGTTCTCGATGGCCGCGTCGGTCGGCTTTTGTTCCATGCCGGGCTCAAAGCCGCCGCCTTGGACCATGAAGCCGGGGATCACACGGTGAAAAATCGTGTTGTTGTAGTGGCCTTTGTTCACATAGGCCAAGAAGTTGGCGGTCGACTTGGGGGCTTTTTCGGCGTCCAGTTCGAGGGTGATCACGCCATGGCCGGCGATGTGCAGTTCAACTTGAGGATTGCTCATGGTCTTATTTCAACAAAGTGATGGATTGGATGACGATCGGTGTTTTGGGAACATCGCTCGGGAAGGGTCCGCCTGCGCCCGTGGGCGTGTTGCGGATTTTTTGGACCACGTCCATGCCGGACGTGACTTTGCCAAAAACGGTGTAGCCAAACAGCTGTGGGGCGTTGACCAGTTGTGAGCGGGCGACGTTTTCGTACACGCGGCCTTGGTATTCAAATTTGGCCACCGGATCGCCATCGGGAATCGGTGTGGGGTCCAGAAAAGCGTTGTCCACCACATTGATGAAAAACTGCGAAGACGCCGAGTGCGGATCGCCCGTGCGGGCCATGGCCAATGTGCCGGTGCTGTTGCGCAGGCCCGCTGCCAAGGATTTACGACCTTCGTGTTCGATGGGTGCGCGGGTGGGCTTTTGCTGGTACTTGGCGTCGTAGCCGCCGCCTTGGACCATGAAGCTGGCGATCACGCGGTGAAAAATGGTGCCGTCGTAGTGCTTGTCTTTGACGTATTGCAAAAAGTTGGCCACGGTGCGGGGGGCTTTGTCGGCGTAAAGCTCGGCCTCGATGTCACCTGCCGAGGTGCTGATACGTACTTTGCTCACGCTTTGGGTCTGGGCCTGAACGCTGGGGGGCAGTAAAGCGCTGGTCAAAACCGTTGTGGCCAGGGCGCATGCGGCAAAAAAGCGAGAGATGTTCATGGTTTCAAGCGGGCTCAGGGCGCGGATTTGAGCATTTGGTCAATGCCGGCGCGTTTGTTCTGGATATGGCGCATGTTCGGGGTGATTTGCAAGGCTTTGCCATAGGCTTGGCTGGCCAATGCGGCATACACATCGCCCATGTTTTCGAGGGCCATCGCGTAGTCAGGGCGGGCCTGCACGGCCGCTTGCAGAGAAGCCAAGGCTTCAGCGTGCCGGTTTTCCCGGGACAGCAAAACCGCCAGGTTGTTGTGCGGCTCGGGCAATTCCGGAAAAGATTGGGTCAGGCCCTGCAACGTTTCCATGGCCGCTTGGGTTTGGCCTTGCGCGTCCTGAATGCGGCTGAGCAGCAAACGCATCTGCGGATCGGTGGGGGCGGTTTTCAGTCGGGCCTCGGCCTGCTTTTGGGCTTTGTCCCATTGGCCGGTTTGAATGAGGCGGTTGACCTCGCTGTACAGGTCGGCCCAAGCTCCGGCACTGAACGCCATCAGGGCGCAAGACAAAGCCAAAGAAATGAGAGGACGCATGCAGCAATCAGGAGTGGGTCAGGGGGAGCTGAAAACAGCCGAGAGAGGCCTGGCAAGGCTATACTGACGGCCATTGTAGCGGAGGCCCTGTTTTTGGCCTTGCTTGTTCAAGCCGCTGTCCACGTGTACGACAGCCATCCATGTGTCCGATTTCCAGCATTGATTTGACCGCGCGCCGAAGGCGCAGCATGGTGGCTTTTGTTTTCCGAACGTTCCCTGATTTGTCATGAGTCTGCGCATTTACAACACACTCACCCGTGCGGTGTCCAAGTTCACGCCCGCCGAGCCTGGCCATGTGCGCATGTACGTGTGTGGCATGACGGTGTATGACCTGTGCCACTTGGGCCATGCCCGGTCGATGATCGCTTTTGATGTGGTGCAGCGCTGGCTCAAAGCCAGTGGCCTGAAGGTCACTTACGTGCGCAACATCACCGACATCGACGACAAGATCATCAAGCGCGCCTTGGAAAACGGTGAAACCATCCGCCACCTGACCGACCGCATGATCGACGCGCTGCACCAGGATGCCGATGCCTTGGGCATCGAGCGCCCCCAGCACGAACCCCGCGCCACCGACTTTGTGCCCCAAATGCTGTCGATGATCGGCACCTTGGAGCAAAAAGGCTTGGCCTATCGCGCGGGCAATGGCGATGTGAACTATGCGGTGCGCAAATTCCCTGGCTACGGCAAGTTGTCGGGCAAGTCGCTTGACGAGTTGAATGCTGGCGAACGCGTGGCCGTGAACGCCGAAGAGGGCGGCAAGCTCGATCCGCTGGACTTTGTGTTGTGGAAGAGCGCCAAGGCCACCGAGCCGGCTGACTGTAAATGGGACAGCGAATTTGGATCAGGCCGCCCCGGCTGGCACATCGAGTGCTCGGCCATGGCTTGCCAATTGCTCGGCGAGACCTTTGACATTCACGGTGGTGGTGCCGACTTGCAGTTCCCACACCACGAAAACGAAATCGCCCAAAGTGAAGGGGCCAACGGCCAGCCTTTTGCCCGCACCTGGATGCACAACGGCTTCATCAATGTGGACAACGAAAAAATGTCCAAGAGTTTGGGCAACTTTTTCACCATCCGTGATGTGCTCAAAGAATTTGATGCCGAGACGGTGCGATTCTTTGTGGTGCGCAGCCACTACCGCAGCCCGCTGAACTACAGCGATGTGCACTTGAACGACGCCAAGGGGGCCTTGAAGCGCCTGTACACCGCGTTGCAAGCGGTGCCACCGGCCGATGTGCGCATCGACTGGGTCGATCCGATGGCTGCACGCTTCAAAGCGGCCATGGACGAAGACTTCGGAACCCCCGATGCGGTGGCGGTGTTGTTTGAGTTGGCCAGCGAGGTCAACCGCAGCCAGTCAGCCGAGCGTGCGGGCCTGCTCAAGGCCTTGGGTGGCTTGCTGGGCTTGCTGCAAACCGAGCCGACCGCTTACCTGCAGTCCGGCGCGGGCTTGGATGAAGCCGCCATTCAGGCGCAGATTCAGGCACGGGCCGATGCCAAGAAGGCGAAAAACTTCGCCGAGGCCGACCGCATTCGCTACGATTTGCTGGCGCAGGGCATTGTCTTGAAAGACTCGGCCACCGGCACCACCTGGGAGGCCGCTCAGTGAGCGTTGCGTCCAAAACGGTCAGCCCCGTCACGCCCGAGTACTGGGCGCTGGCCTGCGCGCACCTGGCCAAAAAAGACCGGGTCATGAAAAAGCTGATCCCCCAGTTTGGCAATGCCATCTTGGAAACGCGGGGCGATGCTTTTGTGACCTTGGCGCGCTCCATCGTGGGCCAGCAGATTTCGGTCAAAGCCGCCCAAACCGTGTGGGACAAATTCTCGCTGCTGACCAAAAAGCTCACGCCCGCCGCCGTGCTCAAACTCAAGGTGGACGACATGCGTGCGGCGGGCCTGTCGGCCCGCAAGGTGGAATACCTGGTCGACTTGGCCTTGCATTTCAGCAATGGCACCGTGCACGTGAAAGACTGGCAAGCGATGGACGACGAGGCCATCATTGAGGAGTTGGTGGCCATCCGTGGCATTGGTCGCTGGACGGCCGAGATGTTTTTGATCTTCCACCTCATGCGGCCCAATGTGCTGCCACTTGACGATGTGGGTCTGATCAACGGCATCAGCCGCAACTATTTCTCGGGCGAGCCGGTCAGCCGCAGCGATGCCCGCGAGGTGGCCCAGGCCTGGAGCCCGTATTGCACGGTGGCAACTTGGTATATTTGGCGCTCGCTGGACCCGGTTCCAGTGGCGTATTGAGGGCAGGACGTGCTGTCCGCCCGTTGATGAACAGAGGAGTCAAACTTGGCCAAAAGAACATTTCTCGACTTTGAGCAACCCGTTGCCGAACTCGAAGCCAAGATCGAAGAGCTGCGCTATGTGCAAAGCGAGTCAGCGGTGGACATCACCCTGGAGATCGATCAGCTGAGCAAGAAAAGCCAGCAACTGACCAAGGACATTTACAGCGACTTGACCCCATGGCAAGTCACCAAAATCTCGCGTCACCCTGAGCGCCCCTACACGCTGGACTACATCAACGGCATCTTCACCGACTTTGTCGAGATGCACGGTGACCGTCACTTTGCCGATGACCTGTCCATCGTGGGTGGTTTGGCCCGCTTCAACGGCCAGGCTTGCATGGTGCTGGGCCACCAAAAAGGCCGCGACACCAAAGAGCGCACCATGCGCAACTTTGGCATGAGCAAGCCCGAGGGCTACCGCAAGGCCTTGCGCCTGATGAAGACGGCCGAGAAATTCAAACTGCCCGTGTTCACTTTTGTGGATACGCCTGGGGCCTATCCCGGCATCGACGCTGAAGAGCGCGGCCAGTCCGAGGCGATTGGCCGCAACATTTTCGAGATGGCCCAGCTGGAAGTGCCGATCATCACCACCATCATTGGTGAAGGTGGCTCCGGCGGTGCATTGGCCATCTCGGTGGCAGATCAGGTGCTCATGCTCCAGTATTCGGTGTACTCGGTGATCAGCCCCGAAGGCTGCGCCTCGATTCTGTGGAAGACCGGCGAAAAAGCCGAGCTGGCCGCCGAAGCCTTGGGCATCACGGCCCACCGCCTGAAAGCGCTGAATTTGGTTGACAAGATCGTCAGCGAGCCCGTGGGCGGCGCCCACCGCGACCACGAGCAAATGATCGCCTTGCTCAAACGCGCCTTGGGCGATGCCTGGCGCCAATTGGCTGACCTCAAGCCCAAAGAGTTGCAAGAGCGTCGCTACGAGCGCCTCAACAGCTACGGTCGTTTCACCGACACCAAAGCCGGCAAGTAACACCGGCAAGCGAGCCACAAGGCTTTCGCACAGATGGCTCGAACCCTCGAACAGGCCCTGGCTGATTTCAGCCCGGGCCTTCCTTTTGCAGTGGCCTTCAGTGGCGGTGCGGACTCGACCGCCTTGCTTTTGGCTTGTGCCGAGCGCTGGCCTGGGCAGGTGAGGGCGGTCCACATCCACCATGGCCTGCAAGCGGCCGCCGATGATTTTGAGCGGCACTGCCAGCGGGTGTGTGATGGCTTGGGTGTGCCTTTGCAGGTGCGCCGTGTTCAAGCTGGGCATGCCCCAGGCCAAAGCCCCGAAGATGCCGCCCGTCAGGCCCGTTACCTGTCCTTGGCCGATGCGGTCACCACCGCATGGCCCGAAGTGCGCGATGTGGCGGTGGCCCAGCATGCCGACGACCAGGTCGAAACCTTGCTGATCGCCTTGTCGCGCGGGGCTGGCTTGCCGGGGCTGGCCAGCATGCCTGCGCACTGGCAGCGCTTGGGCTTGAGTTGGCATCGTCCTTTGCTGGCTGTGCCAGGGGCTGACTTGCGTGAGTACTTGCACCAAAGAGGCCAGTCCTGGGTGGAGGATCCGACCAACCGCGACGAGCAGTTCACCCGCAACCGCATCCGTGCGCGGGTCTTGCCAGTCTTGCAAGAAGCTTTACCGGCGTTCAGAGAGACTTTCGCCCGCAGTGCTACGCACGCTGCGCAGGCTCAAGAGGTGCTCAACGAAGTGGCCGAACAGGACCTGGCTCTGGTGGGCGATCCGCCTGAAATTCGTGTTCTTCAAAGCCTCAGCCGCGCTCGGCAGGCATTGGTGTTGCGCCATTGGCTTCGCTTGGTGCACGGCACCACCCCCTCTGCGGCGCAACTGCACGAACTGCTCGGCCAGGTGGCCGCTTGCACGACCCGAGGGCACAAAATGAACATCAAAGTGGGGTCAGGGCATGTTGTCCGCCAAGGTCCCGTATTGATCTGGTTGCCCGCCTGAATGGGGCCAGCGGGCATATGGGGTCAATTCAGTGTCAGGCCGAAGGCTACAATCTAGGGTTTTGCTGAAAGTGATTTCGGCGCAAATTCCCTCTCTTTAAAACTTCACATGGCTTTGATCGTTCACAAATACGGCGGCACCTCGATGGGCTCGACCGAGCGCATCCGCAATGTCGCCAAGCGCGTGGCCAAATGGGCGCGTGCGGGTCACCAGATCGTGGTGGTGCCCAGCGCCATGAGCGGCGAGACCAATCGCTTGCTCGGCTTGGCCAAAGAATTGGCACCCGCCAAACCCGACACCTCGTACAGCCGCGAACTCGACATGTTGGCCTCGACTGGCGAGCAAGCATCGTCGGCCCTGTTGGCCATCGCCTTGCAATCCGAAGGCCAGCCTTCGGTGAGCTACGCCGGCTGGCAAGTCCCCATCAAGACCAACAGCGCTTTCACCAAAGCCCGCATCGAGTCCATCGATGACGTGCGTGTGCGCGCGGACCTGAACGCTGGCAAAGTCGTGATCATCACGGGCTTTCAGGGGGTGGACGAGCAAGGCAACATCACCACTTTGGGCCGTGGCGGCTCCGACACCTCGGCTGTCGCCGTGGCTGCCGCCCTCAAAGCGGACGAATGCCTGATCTACACCGACGTGGACGGCGTGTACACCACCGACCCCCGCGTGGTGCCCGAAGCGCGTCGCCTGCAGACCGTGAGCTTTGAAGAAATGCTGGAGATGGCATCGCTGGGCTCCAAGGTTTTGCAAATCCGCTCGGTCGAATTTGCGGGCAAATACAAAGTGCCCATGCGCGTGCTCTCGAGCTTCACGCCCTGGGACATCGACATCAACGAAGAAGCCGCCTCTGGCACCCTGATCACTTTTGAGGAAGACGAACAAATGGAACAAGCCGTCGTTTCCGGCATCGCTTTCAACCGCGACGAAGCCAAAATCTCCGTGTTGGGTGTGCCCGACAAGCCTGGCATTGCCTACCAAATTCTGGGCGCTGTGGCCGATGCCAACATCGAAGTGGACGTGATCATCCAGAACCTGAGCAAAGACGGCAAGACCGACTTCAGCTTCACCGTTCACCGCAACGACTACGCCAAGACCATCGACTTGCTCAAAGAAAAAGTCTTGCCCAGCCTGGGTGCGACCGAAGTGTCTGGCGATGCCAAGATCTGCAAAGTGTCGATCGTTGGCATCGGCATGCGCAGCCATGTCGGCGTGGCCAGCAAGATGTTCCGCAGCTTGAGCGAAGAGGGCATCAACATCCAGATGATCTCCACATCCGAAATCAAGACCTCGGTCGTGATCGACGAAAAATACATGGAATTGGCCGTGCGTGCTTTGCACAAAGCCTTCGATCTGGATCAAGCCTAAGCTATAATTTGACCCACTGGAAACGTGACCGAGTGGCCGAAGGTGCTCCCCTGCTAAGGGAGTATGGGGTGTAGAGCCTCATCGAGGGTTCGAATCCCTCCGTTTCCGCCAGAGCAAAGCCCGTGAGATTCGTCTCACGGGCTTTTTCTTTGGAGCTGATGTGACACCCCTTGGTTTGGTGCTCAGGTAAATTAAGCATCAGCTCAACTCTCGGCATTCCATCATGAAGACACCACGCAATGTCTTGGTCGCAGGCGCAAGCAGCGGCATTGGTGAGGCCATCGCACGGGCTTTTGCTAAGCAAGGCGATACCGTCACAGCAACGGGCGCTACCGAGGCCGAGGTTCATGCGGCCATGGGCCGCCTACCCACAACGGTGAGGTTTGTCCAATTGGATGTGCGTGACGGGGCTGCAGTGACCCAGTTGGTCTCTGAGCTCGGTGACTTGGATGTGCTGGTCAATTGCGCCGGCATCATCCGCCGCGGTCAGGAGCATGAGCCGGAGGTCTTCGAAGAGGTGCTGGACATCAACCTCGTCGGGACCCTGCGGCTTTGCGCGGCAGCCCGCCAAGGGTTGGCCAACAAGAGTGGCTCCATCGTCAACACGGCCTCGATGCTGTCCTTTTTTGGCGGTGGGCTCGTGCCGGCTTACAGCGCCAGCAAAGGCGGCATCGCTCAGCTGACGAAATCATTGGCCATCGCTTATGCGGAGCAGGGAATTCGTGTCAATGCGATTGCGCCTGGCTGGATCGCCACGCCGCTGACCCAGGCCCTTCAAGACGATCCGGCGCGTTCGGCCCCCATCATGGCCAGAACGCCTATGAAGCGGTGGGGCACGCCCGATGACCTGGTTGGGCCTGTGCTATTTTTGGCCAGTCCTGAGGCGAAATTTGTGACGGGTGTGGTGTTACCTGTGGATGGTGGCTACTTGATCACTTGAAATCAGCACGAGCCCCTTCCATACTTTCTGTGGTTTTTTCTTTAAAGAGGCGACACGATGACATTCAAGCTCACGTCTTTTCTGATGCTGGCGACTTCTGCATGGCTGGTCGGTTGTGCCGGGACCGCTTCGAAGCCCCCCGCGAATGACCCTGCCACGCTTCGCGTGAATGTCTTTCGCAGTGCCACGAATATTCCCATCTACATGGCCGAAGAAAAGGGTGCCTACGCCAAGCGCAACCTCCGCATCGAATTGCAGTTCACGCCCAACTCTTCTGAACAACGTGCTGGACTGGCTGCGGGCCGCAGCGACATCGCGCACACGGCCGCTGACAATGCCGTGGCCATGGTCGAGGTGGCCAAAGTGGATGCGGTGATTGTCGGGGGTGGCGACAGCGGCTTGCTGGAGCTGTTTGTTCGCCCTGAGATCCGCACGCTGGCTGATGTGCGCGGCAAGGCGATGGTGGTGGATGCACCCAACACCGCCTACGCACTGGTGGCGCGCAAGATCTTGAAAAATGCAGGCCTCATCGATGGGCGCGATTACCGTCTATTGCCCATTGGCGGTACAGAAAGCCGGATCAAAGCGTTTTCACAGAGCCCAGACCATGCCGTGGGCATGCTGAACCCGCCGTGGACTTACCTGGCGCAAAGCCAAGGGGCGAGAAGCTTTGGCTTGGTCAAAGACATTTACGGGCCTTACCAGGCGATCGCGCCCATTGCCATGCGTTCCTGGGCCCATTCAAACAGTGGTGCGCTTGAGCGGTATTTGGCCGCTTACATCGAGGGCTGCCGAATGACCCTTGACCCCGCTAACCGCGCAGAGGTGATTGCCGTGCTTCGCAAGAGACTGAACCTGAGCGAGGAGGTCGCCAGCCGAAGCTACGAGGGTTTGATCCAGCCTGGATATGGGCTCGCACGCGATTGCCGGTTTGACATGGCTGGATTTCGCAATGCCTTGGCGCTGCGTGCTGAGATCGAGGGGCAGTGGGGCGGCGTTGCCCCAGAGCCCGGCAAATACCTGGAGCTGGGCTATTTCGAGCGTGCGCTGAAATTCGCCTCACCTTGAGGTCAGGCCACGATGCCCTTGTCGCGCAGCGCTTGGATCTGATCGGCTTTGAGTCCCATTTCTTGCAGCACGGCATCCGTGTCTTGGCCAATGCTGGGGGCATTGCGCCGGTGTCCGCCTGGGGTGCGTGAGAGCTTGGGCACGATGCCGGGCAGTGACAGTTCTGTGCCATCGTCGAGGTCGATTTTTTCGATCATGCCGCGCGCCTGGTAGTGCGGGTCGGCCGCGATATCGGCCACGTTGTAAATGCGTCCAGCGGGCACGCCCGCCGTGTCCAATACCTTGAGCACTTCCAGAATGTCGCGTTCTGCCGTCCAGGCGCCGATGGCGCCATCGATTTCCTGTACACGTTTGACGCGACCGGCGTTGTCCTTGAGTTCTGGGTCTTGGCCCAAATCATCGCGGCCAATGGCATGCATCAAACGTTTATAGATGCTGTCGCCGTTGCCTGCCACCAACACATAGGCATCGCCCTGACAGCGGTAGGCGTTGGTGGGGGCAATGCCGGGCAGGGCGCTGCCGGCGGGCTGCCGGATGGCACCAAAAGCACTGTATTCGGGCAGCAGGCTTTCCATGCAATTGAAGACAGCTTCGTAGAGCGCCACATCGATCACCTGGCCTTGGCCGCTGCGCTGGCGTTCGTGCAGCGCCATCAAGATGCCGATCACGCCGTGCAGTGAGGCCAGGGTGTCGCCAATGCTGATGCCCACACGCACGGGCACTCGGCCAGGCTCGGCCGTCAGGTGCCTGAGGCCACTCATGGCTTCGGCCACCACGCCAAATCCAGGTTTGTCGCGGTAGGGGCCGGTTTGTCCATAGCCGCTGATGCGCAGCATGATCAGTCGCGGGTTGATGGCCTGCAAGGCGTCGGGACCCAGCCCCCACCCTTCCATGGCGCCGGGGCGGAAGTTTTCAATCAGCACATCGGCGTCTTGCACCAATTGCCGGACGATGTCCTGGGCTTGTGGCTCTTTCAGATCCAAGGCCACAGAGCGCTTGTTCCTCGACTGGATTTGCCACCAGATGGAGGTGCCATCCTTGAGCAAGCGCCATTGGCGCAGCGGGTCGCCGCTGCCTGGCGGCTCGATCTTGATGATGTCTGCGCCAAAGTCGGCCAGCGTCTTGGCCGCAAAGGGTCCGGCGATGAGTTGGCCGAGTTCAACGACCTTCAGACCCTGTAAGGGGCCTGCGAGGGAATCTTGTGAAACATGCATGCGGACACTATAAAAGATCGTCACGGGGACCCAAATTACAAATTGATGGTTTTGATCATTGGGTGTAAGCCAAATGGGTTATTTGATTTTGAAGAATTTCATTCAAGATACTCCGATATCTTTTTGGATGTCGGTTTCATTTCTTGGTGACTCAACAAAGGATGTGGTGTTGAGGTATGAAAAACAAGCTCCTTTCGGTCACTTTCGCAGGTCTCACGGTCATGGGTGCTTTTTTCGGTCTCGCAGCACGAGCGGATAGCTTGCTCGATTTCTCGATTTTCAAGCCACCCACCTCAGAGCAACGGACCATTTCTGAGCCTGTGGTGTCGTGGCTGGTCAGGCCGAATGCACAAACCTTCTGCGAACAGGCGCAACCCAAGGATGGTTTTTTTGCGCGTCCGGAGGGTTGTGTGTACTGGCATCGCAAGAATGCTTCTTGCACCATCGTGACCACCAACAGCACCACGCATTCGCAGCTGGGGCATTTGTTTGTTCGCTGCATGACAGGTCAATGAACTTGCAGACCTCTGGGAACCCCTTCGTCGCTCGAATGCTTGTGCGTTCAATTGCCTGCTGCGCTTTGTTGGGGTTGGGCGCTTGCCAAACCTTGCAGCCGCCAGTGGTTGATCAGGTGCGCTTCATGCCAGCTGCTTTGGCCAAGAGGACCATCCCTGAGCCCAAAGTCAAATACCTGGTGAGGGCAGACGGGTATGAGTACTGCGCACGCATCACGGGGATTCCAGTCACGCCCACCTCGCGCCCGATGGCCTGCGCTTATTGGAATACCCGGCGCCTAGAGTGCACCATCGTCACCCCCTTGGAGACGGGCTACAACTATTTAGGGCATGAGTTGCGGCATTGTTTTGAGGGAAGCTTTCATGATTGATCAAGAACAGCGACTTTGCGGGTGGCTGATGAGCCCAACCTGTGGATGGCGCGCATCTTGTCCCATGGCATGAGGATCCTGCGCCAATCCAGGCCATTCAAGAAAAATTCAAGCGCGTAGGGGGCATCGATGAGAGCCTTGCCACCATTTGGAGCGGGGATGTTCAGCCGAAGACTTCGAAGATCCGGCGTTTGTCATCGATCGACAACTCGATCAGCTCAGGCAGGGTCTCGCAACCCATTTTGTCGAGCACGCGGCTGCGATGGAGTTTGACGGTGGAGGGGGCCGATCCATTGAGCTCTGCAATTTCCTTGTTGCCGTAGCCTTTGATCATCCATCGGCAAATCTCTTGCTCTTTTTCAGTCAAGCGGCTGAACCGTTGCCGAATGTCCATGACGCGCACCAATTGCTGTTGGCGGGCACGGTCCTTGTTCAAGCCATTTTCAATGGCCGTCATCAGCGATTCCATGCTGAAGGGCTTGAGCAGAAAATCAATGGCCCCATGTTTCATGGCATTGATGATTTCGGAGGGTTGACTTTCCCCGCTGATGAAAATGATGGGCGTTTCTCGACCGCTTTGGAGCAGGGTATTTTGCAACTCGGTGCCTGTCATACCGGGCATGCGCATGTCCAACAAAATCACTGCGGGTGAAATCGGCAGGGAGTCTTTTAAGAAGGCCTGGGGACTGTCGAAAGTCTGGACAGAATAATTGGACGAACTGAGTGTGAACGCCAGACTGCGACAGATCGATGGATCGTCATCGATCAAATAGACATGGCCTCTGAAATCGTCGAAATTCATGAATTGATGTTAATTTCTTTTACATCATGGGATATACGCCAATTGGCGTATCCATCTTGCGCTGGCCTCTGGGGTGCGCTCAAAAGTATGCTCTTCAGTGAGTGTGGCACTGTCGAGTCGCAGAAGCGGTCGTTCTCAGACCCCACCCTTAGAATGAACCTATGCCATCTTCACCTTCGGAACTGCTGACCGACCTGCCCAAAGATGCGCAAAGCATCCTGAATCTGGCGGCACGCTCTCTTTTTGATGTTTTTGCCAATGCCAGCGAAGGGATGTTGCTGGTGGATCGTTCTGGCCGTGTGGTTTGGATCAACGACCAATACCGCCGGTTTTTGCCCGCCTTGGGTTTCACCCGCGAAGAAGATTTTGTGGGGCAAACCGTCTCAGCGGTCGTTCAAAACACCTTGATGCACCAGGTGCTGGCAACCGGCAAACCCATCCTGATCGATTTGCTGACCAACAAGGCCGGCACCTTCGTGGTCAGCCGCTACCCCTTGCGTGACGATGCGGGCCGGGTCATTGGGGCTTTGGGCGTGGTTTTGTTTGACCAGCCGCAATCGAACCTCCAGCCCTTGATGGCCAAGTTCGCGCTCATGCAGCGCGAGCTTGACGAAGCCCGTGATGCCTTGGCGGTGCAGCGCCGCTCCAACGCGGGCTTGCGGCAGGCCAAACACAGCTTTGCCAGCTTCGTCGGCAGCAGTGCGGTGGTGTCCGACCTCAAGCGCCAGGCACGCCGGGCAGCGCAATCCAGCAGCCCTGTTTTGCTGTTGGGCGAGACAGGCACCGGCAAGGAATTGCTGGCCCACGCCATCCATGCCGCATCGCCGCGCGCACGGGGTCCTTTGGTGAGCATCAACATCGCGGCGGTGCCTGAAACGCTGCTCGAAGCCGAATTTTTTGGTGTCGCGCCGGGCGCCTACACGGGTGCGGACCGCAAGGGCCGGGTGGGCAAGTTCAAGCTGGCCGATGGTGGCACTTTGTTCCTGGACGAGATTGGCGACATGCCTTTGGGCCTGCAAGCCAAGCTTTTGCGCGCCTTGCAAGAAAACGAATTCGAAGCTTTGGGTTCCAACCGGCTGGAGCATTTTGATGCCCGCGTTATCGCGGCCACCTCACGTGACTTGGTGCAGCTGGTGAGGGAAGGGCGCTTTCGCGAAGACCTGTATTACCGCTTGAACGTGCTGCCTTTGCGCGTGCCGCCTTTGAGGGACCGCGCCAGCGACATCCCTGCGGTGCTGGAGGTGATGACCGAGGAGCTGGCCCTGCGCAATGGCCTGCCGCATCCGGAATTCACGCCGCAGGCCCTGGCGCTGCTTTGTGCCCAGCACTGGCGCGGTAATGTGCGCGAGCTGCGCAACGTGATCGAGCAGCTGCTCTTGCGAGGCGAAGGCGCGGTGATCGACGACGAAGCGGCGGCAGTGGTTTTGCAGGCCTCGGGCTTGGCCCATATTGAGGCGCCCCATGCGGTGAGCGCTTCAGAGCGAGCTGTCGGAGTAGCGGATCAACAGGCCTTGCTCAGGCCGCTGAATCAGCAGGTGCGTGAATTGGAAGCCCAAGCCATTCAGGCGGCTTTGCGAGCCACTTCTGGCAACAAAGTCGCGGCGGCCAAGTTGCTGGACATGTCGCGGGCCAAGCTTTACCAAAGACTGGATTGATTGTCTATATATTGGGCGTTTGTTTAAAATAAATACATTTGGATGTCTGATAAATGGACGCTCATCAGGGGCATCATGGCAAGACCTTTCTTCAATTTCCAGCGCTGACAAGCACTTAGCCCATCACCTCGGTGACTGGCCTCCTGGCACGGCTTGTGCAAAGATACATTTGCACTAGCACTACTCAGGAGACCTGCATGATCCGTCGACACCTCATTTCTTGGGCCGCACTCAGCGTTTGTGCCGCCATCGCCCCCGCCGCCATGGCCCAGGGCAAAGACATCAAAATCGCCCACATCTACAGCAAGACCGGCCCGCTGGAGGCCTATGGCAAGCAGACCCAAGTCGGTTTGATGATGGGCTTGGACTACGCCACGGGTGGCACCATGACCGTGGGTGGTCGCAAGATTGTGGTGATCGAAAAAGACGATCAGGGCAAGCCTGACCTGGGCAAGAACCTGTTGGCCGCTGCTTACGGCGACGACAAAGTGGACCTGGCCGTGGGCCCGACCGCTTCGCCCGTGGCTTTGGCCATGCTGCCCGTGGCTGAAGAGTACAAAAAGATTTTGCTGGTCGAGCCCGCCGTGGCCGACTCCATCACCGGTGACAAGTGGAACAAATACATCTTCCGTACCGGCCGCAACAGCAGCCAGGACGCGATTGCCAACGCCGTGGCGGTGGACAAGGATGGCGTGAGCATCGTCACCATGGCCCAAGACTCGGCTTTTGGCCGTGACGGCGTCAAGGCCTTCAAGGAGGCCCTGAAAAAATCCAAGCTGGTGCACGAAGAGTACCTGCCGCCTGCCACCACCGACTTCACCGCCGGTGCGCAGCGCATGATCGACAAGCTCAAAGGTCAGCCTGGCCGCAAGATCATTTTCATCATCTGGGCCGGTGGCAACCCCTTCAAGATCGCCGACA
Source organism: Limnohabitans lacus (assembly GCF_030053395.1). Lineage (GTDB taxonomy): Bacteria > Pseudomonadota > Gammaproteobacteria > Burkholderiales > Burkholderiaceae_C > Limnohabitans_A > Limnohabitans_A lacus. Next base: position 337,044 of record NZ_JASGBH010000003.1, read on the forward strand.
TGGACTTGAAGCGCTACGGCATCGAGATCGCCACGGGCGGCAACATCTTGCCTGCGATGGTGTCTTACAAGCAGTTCCCGGGCATGGAAGGCGCGGCCTACTACTACTTCGGGATGCCCAAGAACCCGGTGAACGACGCGATGGTGTCGATGCACTACACCCAGTTCAAGACGCCGCCAGACTTCTTCACCGCTGGCGGCTTCTCGTCGGCCATGGCCTTGGTCACAGCATTGAAGAAAACCAACGGTGACACCAGCGCCAACAAGCTGATCGGCGCCATGGAAGGCATGAGCTTTGACACGCCCAAGGGCAAGATGACCTTCCGCAAGGAAGACCACCAAGCCATGCAAAGCATGTACCACTTCAAGATCAAAGTGGACCCGGCTTTCGCCTGGGGCGTGCCCGAGCTGATCCGCGAGATCAAGCCTGAAGAAATGAACGTGCCGATCCGCAACAAGCGTTGACCTTGAGGGCCTGCCTGCTCGCGATGCGGCGTTTGCTGCTCGCTTGCAGGCCTAGCGCCCACAGACGGTGAGCGGGTAGGAGCCAGCCCTGCTGGCGATGAATCCATGTGGTGGTTCAGTTATCGCTTGCAGGGCAAGCGCCTACAAATGTGTGGCTATGGCGCGTAGGTCGGTGGCTTTAGCCCCGACCTACAAAAATCACGTTCTTTTGAATTGACGGGTTCGCCCTTTTTTGAACTGATCACATGCTTGAAACCCAAAACCTGACCGTGCGGTTTGGCGGTCATGTGGCCGTCAATGCGGTCTCCTGCCGCTTTGAACCCGGCACGCTGACCGCCATCGTCGGCCCCAACGGGGCGGGCAAAACGACGTACTTCAACCTGATCTCGGGGCAGTTGCCTGCCTCGGCAGGTGCTGTGCACCTGAACGGTCGCGAGTTGACCGGCCTGAGCGCCTCGGCCCGCACCCGCGCAGGCTTGGGCCGGGCGTTTCAGCTGACCAATCTGTTCCCCAACCTGTCGGTGCTCGAGAACGTGCGCTTGGCCGTGCAGGCCACGAAAGAGGGCGCTCACCGCCGGGGCCTGAACCTGTGGAGCATCTGGAGCGATCACGCGGCTTTGACGAACCGCGCTGTGGAGATTTTGCAATCCGTGTCGATGACCGCGCAGCAAGATGCTCCGGTGGCCAGCCTGCCGCACGGTGACCAGCGCAAGCTGGAGGTGGCGCTGCTCATGGCGCTTGAACCCTCGGTCTACATGTTTGACGAGCCCACCGCAGGCATGAGCCACGACGAAGCGCCGGTGATCCTGGATTTGATCCGGCAGCTCAAAAAGGACAAGACCAAAACCATTTTGTTGGTGGAGCACAAGATGGACGTGGTGCGCGAGTTGGCCGACCGCATCATCGTGCTGCACAACGGCGCTTTGGTGGCCGATGGCGAGCCGAACGAGGTGATCACGTCGCCCATCGTGCAAGAGGCCTATCTGGGCAAAGCCAGGGAGGCCGCATGAGCCAGAACCTGTTAACCCTCGAAGGCGTGCACACGCACATCGGGGCGTACCACATCCTGCACGGCGTGGACTTGGTGGTGCCGCGTGGCGAACTCACCATGCTGCTGGGCCGCAACGGCGCGGGCAAGACCACCACGCTGCGCACCATCATGGGCCTGTGGCAGGCTTCGCTAGGGCGCATCACCTTTGGCGGTGAAGACATCACGCAGCTGAATACCCCTGCGATTGCGCAAAAGAACATCGCCTATGTGCCTGAAAACATGGGCATCTTCTCGGACCTGACCGTGAAAGAAAACATGCTGCTGGCCGCCCGCAACGCACAGCATGCGGCGCAGATGGACGAGGCGCGTTTGCAGTGGATTTTCAAACTGTTCCCCGCGGTGGAGAAGTTCTGGAACCACCCGGCAGGCAAATTGTCCGGCGGGCAAAAGCAGATGCTGGCCGTCTCGCGGGCCATTGTGGAGCCGCGTGACCTGCTGATCATCGACGAGCCCAGCAAGGGCCTGGCCCCTGCCATCATCCAGAACATGATCGAGGCCTTCCAGCAACTCAAGGCCAGCGGCGTGACGATTTTGTTGGTGGAACAAAACATCCACTTCGCCCAGCAGCTGGGCGACACCGTGGCCGTGATGGACAACGGCCGTGTGGTGCACGCGGGCCGCATGCAGGCGCTCGCCGAAGACACGGCATTGCAGCAATCCTTGTTGGGACTGGCTTTATGAAATTCCTGCAAGACATCGATACCCGGCCTTTGCTGCTGGTGCCTGTGTTGGCGCTGTTGGCTTGGCCCTTGATCGGGTCGGGCTCGACCTGGCTCACGCTGACCGTGGCGGGCCTGGCCATGGGCATGATCATCTTCATCATGGCCTCGGGCCTGACGCTGGTGTTTGGCCTGATGGACGTGCTGAACTTCGGCCACGGCCTGTTCATCGCGCTGGGCGCTTTTGTGGCCACCAGTGTGCTGGGCGCCATGGGCGACTGGACCGGCTCGGGCGAGTGGTGGCGCAACATGGTGGCGGTGCTGCCGGCCATGTTGATCGCCATGGCCGTGGCCGCCGCTGTGGGCCTGGCGTTTGAGCGCTTCATCGTGCGGCCCGTGTATGGCCAGCACCTCAAGCAGATCCTGATCACCATGGGCGGCATGATCATTGGTGAGGAACTCATCAAGGTCATCTGGGGGCCGCTGCAAATCGCCTTGCCTTTGCCCGAAGCCATGCGAGGATCGGTGTTTTGGGGCGATGCGGCCATCGAGAAATACCGCCTGTTGGCCGTGGCTGTGGGCTTGGCCGTGTTTGTCGCGCAAATGTGGGTGCTGGGCCGCACCAAGATCGGCCTGCTCATTCGCGCGGGTGTGCAAGACCGCGAGATGGTCGAGTCGCTGGGCTACCGCATCCGCCGCCTGTTTGTGGGTGTGTTTGTGGTGGGCAGCGCGCTGGCCGGGCTGGGCGGCGTCATGTGGGGCCTTTACCAGCAAAACGTGGTGCCGCAGATGGGCGCACAGGTCAATGTGTTGATCTTCATCGTCATCATCATCGGCGGGCTGGGCTCCACGGGTGGGGCGCTGATCGGGGCTTTGCTGGTGGGCCTGATGGCCAACTACACCGGCTTTCTGGCCCCCAAGTTGGCGCTGTTTTCCAACATCGCGCTGATGGCAGGCATCCTGCTGTGGCGTCCGCAGGGTGTGTACCCCGTGGCCAACCGTTGAAAGTCCGGACATGTTCAACCGTTTGATTTCCAACGACCAGCCGCGCAGCCGCCTGCTGGCCGTCTTGCTGGCCCTCACCTTGCTAGGTCTGGCCTTTGCGCCTTTTCTGTTCCCCGGTGTCAAGGCCTTGTCGGTCGCGGCCAAGGTGCTGATTTTTGTGGTGCTGGTGGCGGGCTTTGACCTGCTCTTGGGCTACACCGGCATCGTCAGCTTTGCGCACACCATGTTCTTTGGCATCGGCGCTTATGGCATTGCCATCTCTTCAAACACCTGGGGGCCGACCTGGGGCGCTTTGGCCGCAGGCTTTGCTTTGTCGCTGGCCCTCACGCTGGTGTTGTCTCTGGCCATTGGCCTGTTTTCACTGCGCGTGCGGGCCATCTTTTTCGCCATGATCACGCTGGCCGTGGCGGCAGCTTTTCAGACGCTGGCCTCGCAGTTGTCCGATTTCACGGGCGGTGAAGATGGCCTGAGCTTCAAGCTGCCCGAGCTGCTCTTGCCCAGCACCGAGTTCAGCGAAGAGCCCTTCCTCGGCGTGTCGCTGGATGGGCGTTTGCTCTGCTACTACCTGTTGTTTGTGCTGGCTGTGGGAATGCTGTTGTCGCTGCTGCGCATCGTCAACTCGCCCTTTGGCCGCGTGCTGCAAGCCATTCGTGAAAATGAATTCCGCGCCGAGGCGATTGGTTACCGCGTGGTGGTGTACCGCACCCTGTCGAGTGTGTTGTCGGCGCTGTATGCCTGTGTGGCCGGTGCCATGCTGGCGCTTTGGCTGCGTTACAACGGGCCGGACACCTCGCTGAGTTTTGAAATCATGATGGACGTGCTGCTGATCGTGGTGATTGGCGGCATGGGCACCATCTATGGCGCGGCCATCGGCTCGGTGCTGTTCTTGCTGGCGCAAAGCTATTTGCAAGACTTGCTTCGACTGGGCAGCGAGGCCACGGCTGCCCTGCCTTTGCTGTCGGCATTGCTCTCGCCCGACCGCTGGCTGCTCTGGCTGGGTCTGCTGTTTGTGCTGTCGGTCTATTACTTTCCGACCGGGGTGGTGGGCCGCTTGCGCACCCGCGCCGCACTGCGGGCCCTGGCATCGTCTAAACAGGCATGAGGCTGACATGACGTTCACATCCAACTACATCACCTGCGCTGGGCTTGAAATCCATTACACCGACTGGGGCAAGGCCGACAAAGGCACCGTGATCGCCTGGCACGGGCTGGCCCGAACAGGCCGCGACATGGACGAGCTGGCCACGCACCTGAGTGCTCGCGGCTGGCGCGTGATTTGCCCCGACACGGTGGGCCGAGGCCTGTCGCAGTGGAGCAGCGCCCCCGAGCAAGAGTATTGCTTGGCGTTTTACGCCCGCATCGCCCGCGAACTGATCGACAGCCTGCAGCTGCGCGCTGTGCACTGGGTCGGCACCTCCATGGGCGGGGCCATTGGCACGCTGTGCGCGGCGGGCTTGCTGGAACCCACTTTGAAGCACCGCATCCTCAGCCTCACGCTCAATGACAACGCACCTGAGCTGGCCCAGGCAGCGATCGACCGCATCAAAGCCTATGCGGGCACGCCCCCGGCCTTTGCCACGGTGACCGAACTCGAAGCCTTTTTGCGCCAGGTCTACAAACCCTATGGGTGGCTCAGCGATGCGCAGTGGCGTCGCTTGACCGAAACATCAACCCGCCGCTTGCCCGATGGGCGCGTCACGCCGCATTACGACCCGGCCATGGTGATGCAGTTCACGGCGCATCCCAACGACTACCTGATCTGGAACCACTACGACGCGCTCAAGCTGCCCGTGATGCTTTTGCGTGGCGCGCAATCGGACCTGGTCCTGCCCGAGACGGTCAACGAAATGCGCAGGCGTGGCCCGGGTGCCTTGGGCTTGCTCAAGCACATCGAGGTGCCCGGTTGTGGCCACGCCCCCGCGCTGAATGTGTTGCAGCAAATGGAGTGGGTGCAGCGCTTCATCGCGGGCGATTGAGCATGGGTATTTCCACGCTGAACTGAAGGGCGTTTTGCAAGGACAATGGCATTTCAGTTCCGGAGTCGTGAATGCGTTTTTTCAAGTGGATCCCTTGTGTGGCCATGATCGCCACAGGCGCACAAGCCCAAAACCGCGAGGTCAACATCATCTGCTCGGCCCAAGCGGCCTGGTGCAGCATGATTGCGGTCACTTTTGAAAAGAGCCAAGGCATCAAGGTCAACATGACCGCCAAGGGCTCGGGCGAGGCGATTGCCCAGCTGGCCGCAGAAAAAGCGAACCCCAAAACCGACATCTGGTTTGGTGGCACCGGTGACCCCCACCTGCAGGCGGCCGAGCAAAACCTGAGCCTCGAATACAAATCGCCCACGCTGCCCAAGCTGCACGACTGGGCCCAAAAGCAAGCCGCGCAATCGGGCTACAAAACGGTGGGCATTTACTCTGGCCCACTGGGCTTTGGCTACAACACCGAGCTGCTGGCCAAGAAAAAACTGCCCGTGCCCAAGACCTGGGGCGACCTCCTGAAGCCCGAATACAAGGGCGAAATCCAGTCAGCCAACCCAGCATCCAGCGGCACGGCCTACACCATGATCGCCACGCTGGTGCAGCTCATGGGCGAAGACAAAGCCTTTGAGTACCTCAAGGGCCTGCACAAAAACATCGGCACTTATACCCGCTCTGGCACCGGCCCTATCAAGGCGGTGGCGCGGGGCGAGACGGCCGTGTCCATCAGCTTTGTGCACGACGGCCCCGGTGAAAAAGCCCAAGGCTTTCCCATCGAGACCATCACCCCAGCCGACGGTACGGGCGCTGAGATCGGCTCCATGTCCATCGTGCGCGGCAGCCGCAACCTGGAGGCCGCCAAGAAGTTTTACGAATGGGCCTTGACCCCGTCGGCCCAAGAGCTGGCGGCGGCCACCTTGCAGTTTCAGCTGCCATCCCACAAAGAGGCCAAGGTCGACCCGCGTGTGCCGGACTTTCGCAAGATCAAGCTGATCCACTACGACTACGCCAAATACGGCCAGACGGCCGAGCGCAAGCGCCTGATCCAGCGCTGGGAAAAAGACGTCAACAGCCTGCCTCGTTGAATGACTGCTTGAGATGAATCCTGCGCTCCGTTTACAACGCGCTTTGCAAGCGTGGGTCCTGCTGGGCTTGTTGAGCTTCGCGCTGCTGCCTTGGTATTTCCTGCAACAAATGTCTTTGGTCGAGGCGCTGCCCGGTATCTGGGCCGGGGCCGAAACGGCCAGTGGCTGGGTCCAGGCGGCGCAGCATGGGCGGCCTTGGTTGTGGTCGGGGTTGGTGGGTTTGTTGCTATGCGGCCTGGCCGTAGCGCGGCCTTGGCCTGCCCGTGCACAAGGCGGGCTGCTGCTGTTGGGCAGCTTGATAGGCCTGTTGGGCTTGCTGGGCAGTGGCTTCGTCATTGGGGCCACGGGCTGGTCCTTCGAGTCGCTGGAAGCCTTGTGGGGTGCTTTGCCCACCGGCCAATACGGCATGGGCTGGGGCGCTGCCGTGGTCTTGCTCAGCTTGGTGGTTTTGCTGGGCGCGGCGCTGGCGCGGCTGGGCGCGTTTCGTGGCGATGTGTTCGTGGCCGCTGCCGTGGTGCTGTGCAGCGCTTTGCTGGCGCTGTTTGTGGTCTACCCGGTGCTGCGCTCTTTGGTGGCCGCTTGGGTGGACGAGATCGGAGCCTATGCCATGGTGCACCTGCTGGACCGCGTGGCCACCGAGCGCATATGGGGTCTGGGCTGTGTGCAGGGGGCAGGGCGCTGCGGCGTGGCCTGGAACACCTTGTGGTTGGCCTTCATCACCGCCACTGGCACCACCATCATGGGCACTTTTCTGGCCCTGTGGGCTGAGCGGGGCGGCACGCGCTTGGCCAAGCCGCTCAACATTTTGGCCATGCTGCCCATCATCACGCCGCCCTTTGTGGTGGGCTTGGGTTTGATTCTTTTGTTTGGCCGTGCGGGTCTGTTCAACCAGGGTTTGGAGTGGGCCTTGGGCATCGAGCCCGGGCGCTGGTTTTATGGCGTGTTTGGCATCTGGCTGGCGCAGATGTTCGCCTTCACGCCGATAGCCTTCTTGATCATGCGCGGTGTGGTGCAGGGTGTGAGCCCCAGCATGGAAGAGGCCGCGCAAACCCTGCGGGCCAGCCGCATGAAGACCTTCTGGACGGTGACGCTGCCCTTGCTCAAACCCGGCTTGGCCAACGCGTTTTTGGTGGGCTTCATCGAAAGCATGGCCGACTTTGGCAACCCCATCATCGTGGGCGGGCAGTACGCGGTGCTGTCCACCGAGATCTTCTTTGCCATCGTGGGCGCGGCGATGGACCCCGGCATGGCGGCCGCGCTGGCGCTGGTGCTGACGGGCTTTGCGCTGGCGGTGTTTTTGGTGCAGCGCCGGGTGCTCTCGGGCAGCAGTTTCACCACCGTTTCGGGCAAGGGCGATGCGGGTGTGGCCATGGCTTTGCCGCCAGCGGTGCTGCGCGTGTGCCGTGGCGTGGCGGGGCCGTGGCTCTTGTTCACCGTGGTGGTGTATTTGTTTGCCTTTGCCGGCGGCTTTGTGCAGACCTGGGGGCGCGACTTCACCTTCACACTGGCGCATTTCAAGACGGCCTTCGACGTGCAGATGGGTGACTTTGGCTGGGTGTTTGCGGGCACAGCCTGGAAGTCGCTGTTCACCACGCTCAGCCTCTCGGCCATGGCCGCACCCATTTGTGCGGGCTCGGGCTTGCTCATGGCCTGGCTGCTGGCCCGCACCGAGTTCCGGGGCAAGGCGGCGTTTGAGTTTTCTGCATTGCTCACTTTTGCCATTCCGGGCACGGTGCTGGGCGTGAGCTACATCCTGGCCTTCAACGTGCCGCCGGTGGAACTGACGGGCACTGGTTTGGTCATCGTGTTGTGTTTTGTGTTCCGCAACTTGCCCGTTGGCGTGCGGGCTGGCACGGCGGCCTTCAAGCAGCTGGACCGCTCGCTGGACGAAGCCTCGCAAATGCTGCGGGCCAGCACGCTCACCACGTTGCGCCGGGTGGTGCTGCCGCTGCTCAAGCCCGCGCTGGTGGCGGCGCTGGTGTACAGCTTTGTGCGCTCCATGACCACGGTGTCGGCGGTGATTTTTTTGGTCACGGCGCAGTATGAGTTGGCCACCACCTACATCATTGGCCGCGTGGGCAATGGCGACTATGGCGTGGCGTTGGCATATTGCACGGTGCTCATGGTGCTCATGTCGGTCATCACCTGGGGCATTCAAAAGCTGGTGGGCCAGCGGCAGCTGGGGCGACGTGCCGCGCTGCAGCAAGAAACAAAGGTTTAACGCGATGGGCATTCAATTCAAACAAGTCACCAAACGCTATGGCGGGGCTGACTCGCCGCTGGTGGTGCAGGGCATCGACTTTGTCGTGCCCAAGGGGAGCCTCGCCACCATCCTCGGGCCGTCGGGCTGCGGCAAAACCACCACCTTGCGCATGATCGCCGGGCTGGAAGCGCCCACAGGCGGGCAGATCGTGATCGACGGCGTGGACGTGACGCACCTGGGCCCGTCCGAGCGCAATGTGAGCATGGTGTTCCAAAGCTACGCGCTCTTCCCCCACATGAATGTGATCGGCAACGTGCGCTATGGCTTGGACGTGAGCGGTGTGCACAAAACCGAAGCCTTGGAGCGGGCCCAAAAAAGCCTGGCTCTGGTGGGGCTGGCGGGCTACGAAGAGCGCTTGCCCAGTGAACTGTCGGGCGGTCAGCAGCAGCGCGTGGCCTTGGCCCGCGCCTTGGTGTTGGAGCCCGCGGTTTTGCTGTTTGACGAACCACTGTCCAACCTGGACGCTCGCCTGCGCCGTTCAATGCGGGACGAAATCCGTCACCTGCAGCAGCGCTTGGGCTTGACGGTGGCCTACGTCACACACGACCAAAGCGAAGCCCTGGCCGTGAGCGACCAGATCATCGTGATGGAGGCCGGACGCATCGCCCAAGCGGGCACGCCGCAAGACCTGTACGAAAGGCCCGCATCGGCTTTTGTGGCCGGCTTCATGGGCGAGGCGGTGCTGTTTGACGGCCAATCGCTGGCCGATGGTTCGGTGCAGGTGGGTCCTCTTCGCTTGTTGCCACGCCATGCGGTGGCCCCAGGCGCGGTGCGTGCAGCGGTGCGGCCCGAAGCTTGGTTGGTTGGGCGCGAACTGCTGGGCAGTGAAACCTTGCAGGGCAGCTTGTCTGCCGAGCTCAAGCAATGGTCTTACCTGGGCAGCTTTGTGGAGCTGAGCTTTGACACCGCGCTGGGCCCGGTGTTTGTGGTCTCGCCCGAGGTTGAGCGCGACTGGCGCATCGGCCAAGTGCTGGCTCTCAGCTTGCCGGGTCGTGGTGTCTCGGTGGTGGCGGTTTGAATGAAAGTGCAGTCATGAGCCAAGACGTGGTGTTCGATCTGGGCGGTGTGGTGTTCCGCTGGCAGCCGCTGGTGCTGCTGCAAGAGTTTTTCCCCGAGCAGGTGCGCAATGAAGCCGAGGCCCGTGAGTGGGCCAGCCAGATTTTTCAGACCTTTCACCCCGACGCCGACTGGGCGCAGTTTGACTTGGGCCGCATCGAGCCCGAGCCGCTGGCGAAGCGCATCGCCAAGCGCACCGGGCTGGCCGAGGCCGATGTGCGCCACTTGATCGCCAGCATCCCCACGCACCTGCTGCCCATGCAAGGCACGGTGGACTTGATCCACGAGCTGAAAGCGCAAGGCCACCGCCTGTATTACCTGTCCAATATGCCTGCAGGCTATGCCGAACATCTGGTGCGGGTGAACCCGTTTTTCAGTCAGTTTGAGGGCGGCATCTTTTCAGCGCATGTGCAGCAGATCAAACCATTGCCCGATATCTTTGCCACCGCGCAAGCGCGTTGGCCATTGCGCGGCCAGCCTGTGTTCATCGACGATGTGCAACACAATATCGACGCCGCCCATGAGCACGGTTGGCAAGCCATCCGCTTTGAATCCCCAGAGCAGGTCAGGTCGGCGTTGGTGGCGCACGGCTATTTGATGGGCTGACTTAACCCTTGACGCAGCGGTGTTTCGTGGTCTGTGAGACATTGCCAGACCGATTGTGCGGTGACCAAAGGAGAGCAAACCATGGAAGACGAACGCTGCTGCGGCACAGGCACTTGCATCATCAACCCCGATGGCTATTGCTGGTGCGGCCAAAGATGGGATGGCGAAAAAATGTGTTTCCCAGACCCGCAGGCACTTTCAAAGCCTTCGTTTCCGGCTGAAGAGCCTGTGAAAGTCAAAAACGACGGCGCGGCTTGAGTGGCTCTCCGACGGCCACTTGTGCCGGGCATGAAATGTCTGAGCCCGCTCCCACCTTATGGAATAAATCAACATGCAAACAGAAGCTTTGAACGTGCTCGGGCAAGCGCTGATGGCCTGCTCTTATGACCCGCTGACCGGTTATTTTCGGGACGGGTGCTGCAACACGCAGGAAGACGACACCGGCTCGCATGTCATCTGCGCACGCATGACGGATGAATTCCTGAAGTATTCCTTGTCGCGCGGCAACGACTTGATGACCCCCCGCCCTGAATACCGGTTCAAGGGCCTGAAGCCGGGCGATCGATGGTGTCTATGCGCTTTGCGCTGGAAAGAGGCCTTTGATGTCGGCCTCGCCCCGCCCGTGGTTTTGGAGTCCACGCACCTGCGTGCCTTGGACTTTGTGACCCTGCAGCAGCTGCAGTCTTGCGCGTTCTCTCAGTGAGTCAGCGCAGCTCTGAACGTCAGACTTGCGATCCCGCCGCCAAAGCCCGAGCCCGGCTGGCCTGAAGTGCCTTTTCGTCGGGCGCTGACAAATCCCAGCCCTGCATGTGGCCCAGGCTGATGTCGGCCAACGCCTCGATCCACTGCGCATGGTTGTTCAGGCAGGGGATGTAGCTGAAGCCTTCGCCGCCGGCGTGTAAAAACGCTTCTTGCGCTTCTTGCTGGATTTCTTCCAACGTTTCCAAGCAGTCGCCGGTGAAGCCCGGGCAGATCACGTCGACTTTTTTGACGCCTTGCTGCGCCAGGGCGATCAGCGTGGGCTCGGTGTAGGGCTCCAGCCACTTGGCTTTGCCAAAGCGCGACTGGAAAGTCAGCTTGTACTGGTCTTTGGACAGGCCCAGCGCCTCGGCCAGCAAGCGGCCGGTTTTCATGCACTCGCAGTGGTATGGGTCGCCCAGGTACAGGGTGCGTTCGGGCACGCCGTGAAAGCTCATCACCAGCTTCTCGGCTTGGCCGTGGGTGGCCCAGTGTTCGCGCACCGTTTGGGCCAGCGCGGCGATGTAGCGCGGGTCGTCGTGGTAGCGGTTGACAAAGCGCATCTCCGGCACCAGCCGGGTTTTCAGGCCCCAGCGGTAGACCGCATCAAACACGCTGGCCGTGGTCGTGCCGCTGTATTGCGGGTAAGCAGGCACGATCAGCACGCGCTGCACACCTTCGGCTTTGAGGGCGTCCAGTTGCTCGGGGATGGACGGCTGGCCGTAGCGCATGGCGTAACGCACCGTCACGCTGTGGCCGCGCTCATGCAGGGCGGTGCCCAATGACTGGGCCTGTTGTTCGGTGAAAACTTTGAGGGGCGAGCCGCCTTCGGTCCAGATGCTGGCGTATTTGGCGGCCGATTTCTTGGGGCGCACGCGCAAGATGATGCCGTGCAGGATCAGCCACCAGATGGGTTTGGGGATCTCGACCACGCGGCTGTCGCCCAAAAATTCGGCCAAGTATTTGCGCAATGCAGGGGCGGTGGGTGCACTGGGTGTGCCCAGGTTGCAATACAGAACAGCCGTTTTGGCGGCCTGACCATGCTGGAAGGAGGGTTCTTTGTTGAATGCCATGTCGGGTATTCTCCCTCACCATGCTTGATATTTCCCGCATCCGCGCCATTACCCTCGATCTGGACGACACCTTGTGGCCCGTCTGGCCCACCATTCACCGCGCTGAACAGGTGTTGACCGACTGGCTGACGCAGCACGCGCCCGCCACAGCGGCGCTGTCTGGCCAAGCCGAGGTCAAAAAAGCCGTGCGCGCCGAGATCAACGCCCGCCACGCCGACCGGGCACACGATTTGTCATTCTTGCGGCTAGAGGCCATCCGCGCGCTGATGCTGCAAGCCGGTGACCCGGGCCACTTGGCCGAGCCCGCGTTTGAGGTCTTTTTTGCCGAACGCCAGCGGGTCGATTTGTTTGACGATGCGCTGCCCGCCTTGACGTTCTGGAGCCAGCGCTACCCGGTGGTGGCGCTGTCGAACGGCAACGCCGATGTGCACCGCGTGGGCATTGGCCAGCACTTTCATGCCAGTGTCAGCGCCAAGTCCATGGGGGTGGCCAAGCCGGATTTGCGGGTCTTTGTGGCCGGTGCCCAGGCCGCAGGCGTGGCCCCGCACGAAGTCTTGCACATCGGAGACGACGCCCACGCCGATTGCGTGGGGGCGCTGGCCGCAGGCATGCAAGTGGCTTGGCTCAACCGCGAAGGCCACGACTGGAGCCACGGAGACACCCGCCCGCACCTGGAGGTGCGAGACTTGCACCAACTGTGTGCTTGCTGGCCTGAATACTTGGCGTAGATCGTTGGCTTCAGCCACGACAAGTGCCTGCGCTGAAACCACCCAAGTGGCAGCTGAAGCTTTCGACCCACTTGAGCACCATTTGTAGGTCGGCGGCTTCAGCACCGACATTCGTTCCGGATGACACAGCGTTGGCGCTGAACCGCCAAGCTACAGGCAACAGCCCACTTCGACCGACCCAACAGGAGACCAACATGACTTTGAAAATTTACGGCATCGGCGCATCCCGTGCACAACGCCCCTTGTGGACGGCTTTGGAGCTGGACGTGCCGTTTGAACTCGTCTCTACGCCCTATGCCGGTGGCGCCACCCGCACGCCGGAGTTTTTGGCGATCAATCCCAACGGCCACATTCCGGCGCTGATCGACGAGCGCCCCGAAGGCGCAGTCACCGTTTGGGAAAGCATGGCTTGCGCGCTCTACATTGCCCGCGTGCACGGCAAGGCTGACGGCCAAACGATTGCGCCTGCCACGCCCCGCGAAGAGGCCGAGGCCTTGCGCTGGAGTTTTTGGACCGTGTCCGAGCTGGAATCTGATGCGCTCACCGTGCTGATGCACCGCATGGCCATGCCCGAAGACCAGCGCAAACCCGAGTTGGCCGACAAAGCGGAAAGCCGATTGAAAGTGCCGTTGGCCGTGCTCGAAGCCCACCTGCAAGCCCAAAACGCCAAAGGCGAGGCTTACCTGGCCGCTAACCGTTTCACCGTCGCCGATGTGTGCGTGGCTTGCGTCGCCAGCTGGGTGCGCCCAGCCGCTGCGCTGCTGGCGCAATACCCAGCGGTGTCGGCTTGGCTCAAACTTTGTTTGGTTCGGCCAGCGCAGGCTCAGGCGCGAGGCTTGAAGTAGGCGCGTGCCTTTGAGCCCCTGTTGGCGATGGACTCAAGTTTCAGGGTCAGAGGGTGCCCACTGAGGTCGCTTCAAAACCGACCCAGCGCCTGCATCTTCCACGCCAGCCACAGCTTGCGCAGCGGCGTGAGCGCAATGCGCTGGTGCAGCACTTGGTAGCCCGAGGCTTCGATTTCACGCAGCAAGGTGCGGTAGATGCTGGCCATCATGAGGCCCGGCTTTTGGGCGCGGCGGTCGGCCGCAGGCAACAGTGCCAGGGCTTCGTCGTACAGGGCGTGTGCACGGTCGGTTTGGAACTTCATCAGCGCAGTGAAGCGGTCTGAATAGTCGCGCTGCATCAGGTCTTGCGCTTTGACGCCAAAGCGTTGCTGCTCGTCCAGCGGCAGGTAGATGCGTCCGCGCAGGGCGTCTTCGCCCACGTCACGGATGATGTTGGTCATCTGAAAGGCCAGGCCCAGCTTGTGCGCGTAAGCCGTGGTCGCCTCGTCGGTCTGGCCAAAAATGCGGGCGGCGACTTCACCCACCACGCCAGCCACCAAATGGCAGTAAGTTGTGAGGCCCGTAAAGTCCAAGTAGCGGGTCTGGTTCAGGTCCATCTGGCAGCCGTCGATCACGGCCATCAGGTGGCGGCTTTCGATGCCAAAGGGCTGGGTGTGCGGCATCAACGCCTGCATGACCGGGTGGCTGGGCTGGCCGGCATAGGCTTGTTGCACTTCTTTTTGCCACCAGCCGAGCTTGGCTGCGGCCACGCTGGAGTCTTTGATTTCATCGACCACGTCGTCCACTTCGCGGCAAAAGGCATAAAACGCGGTGATGGCGGCGCGGCGCTCGGCCGGCAGAAAGAGGAAGGCGTAATAAAAGCTGCTGCCCGAGGCGGCGGCTTTTTGCTGGACGTAGTCTTGCGGGCTCATGGGCTGGGATTGTCTCACTGCGAGAGGTGCTGAAATTCTCGGGCCACGGCATCGGGCGATGCCAGTCGCCACAGCAATCGCCACAGCAAGGTACGCATTTCGTGGCGCGGCATTTTCACGCGTTGGGTCAGCGCTTGTGGGCCGGCTTGGCGCAACAGGGCCACGGTGCGCGCACCGATCAAGGCGGGCAGGGCGCAGGCCAAGCGCAGGCGCCGACTGGTCAGGCACTGGCTGTAGTGCACGCCTTCGCTCAGTTGCTGGTGGGTTTGCTGCAGGTAATCGCTCCACAAGGGGGCCAGTTGCTGCAGCGTGGCCGCGTCACCCGTGCGTGCGGCCGTGATCAGGCGCTCTGGGCTCAGGCCCAAGGGGCTCAGGCGTTCTTCGGGCAGGTAGCAGCGGCCAGCAACCAAGTCGGCCCCGGCGTCGCGCAGGATGTTCAGCCGTTGCAAGCCCATGCCGTAGGCGCGGCCCGCCAGGCGCATGGCGTCTGCGCTTTGGGTGGCAAAGCCGGGCAGGTGGCGCTCGCACAGCTCGGTCCAGAACTCGCCCACGCATCCGGCCACGAGCCAGGTGTAGTCGTCCAGGGCTGCTTCGGTCATCAATGCTGCTGGCCCTTGTCCAAAGCGCTCGACGTCCAGCACCTGCCCGCGTGTGATGTGGCCCAGCACCCAGCGCACGCTGCGCTGGTCAGGCGTGCTCAGGTCTTGCATCAGTTGCAGGCAAGCGGGCAGGGCGTGCATCAGGGCTTGTTCGTGCGGGTCGCTTTGCCGCTGGGCAAAGGTTTTGATTTGGTCTTGCAGCGCGGTGGGCAGCGTTGCCAAGGTATCGAAGCTGGCAGCCAAGCCTTGCAGCAAGTCCAGTCGTTCGGCTGCAGGCATGTGGGTGGTGTCGGCCACGGTGTCGGTCGCGCGTGCCAGCAGGTAGCCCACCGCGATAGGGCCTTGCAAAGCGGCAGGCAGCAGTCGGATCGTCAGGTAAAAAGAGCGCGAAACACCGCGCAAAAGCTGCAGTTGGTCGCGGGTCAAAAGGGCGTTTTTGGGCATGGTCAATCCCTATTGTCGCTTGACACAGATCATCGCTTTGATTAGATTACTAACCAGTCAGTCATTAATTTTTCAGGGACGAAGTCATGCATCACCACTCCACCCACGTCACCAGAGGCCGTTCGGGCTGGCCGATGAGCGCCATCGCCGCTGTTGGTGTCGCTTTGGCTTTGTCGGCTTGTTCCCGTCAAGAAGCTGCCCAAGAGCCGATTCGCGCGGTCAAGTTGTTGACCGTGGGCGGCTCGGCGCTGAACGTGCAAGGCGAATACGCCGCCGAGGTGCGCGCCCGCATCGAATCGCGTTTGGGCTTTCGGGTCGGCGGCAAATTGGTCCAGCGCCAAGCCGAGGTGGGCCAGCGCGTGAATGCCGGTCAGGTGCTGGCGCAAATCGATGCGCAAGATTACCAACTGGGCGCCCAAGCGGCCATGGCCCAAGTGAGCGCGGCACAAACCCAGCGGGACTTGGCCCTGTCCGATTTCAAGCGCTACGAATCGCTCAAGGCGCAAAACTTCATCAGTGGCGCAGAACTGGAGCGTCGCGAAGCCACCCTCAAGGCCGCAGAAGCGACCCTGACCCAAGCCAAAGCGCAGGCCCAGTCCCAGACCAACCAAGCGAATTACACCCAGCTCAATGCGACCACCGCCGGTGTCGTGACGGGCATCGAAGCCGAAATCGGTCAGGTGGTGGCCGCAGGCCAGCCCGTGGTGCGCCTGGCCCACGACGGCCCACGCGATGCGGTGTTTTCGGTGTCTGAACAAGCTGTTTTGGCGATCAAGCCTGGGCAGGCCATGCAGGCCGTGCTCAGCAGCACAGGTCAAGTCTTGCAGGGCCGTGTGCGCGAGGTGGGCGCCAGTGCCGATCCGGTGACTCGGACCTACCTGGTCAAGCTGGCGCTGGACAAAGCCGAACAGCTGCCTTTGGGGGCCACCGTCAACGTGTTGGCGGGCCAGTTGCCAGGCAGTCAGGCCGCGGCCATCCAACTGCCCACCAGCGCTTTGCGCCAGGATGGGAATGCCACGGCAGTGTGGGTGTTTGATCCGGCCAGCATGAGCGTGCGCTCGCAAGCCGTGCAAGTGGGTCCGATCGAAGGGAACCAAGTGGCCATTGTGTCGGGCCTGACGCCTGGCCAGAAGGTGGTGAGTGCGGGTGTGCATGTGCTGACCGCTGGTCAAAAGGTGAGCGAATACGGCGCGGCCGCCCAGCCTGCTGAACAGCCAGCCAAGCGGTGAGCCCCATGCAAGAGACCAATACCCGATTCAACCTCTCGCGCTGGGCGCTGGAGCACCCGGCCCTCACGCGCTACCTGATGGTGGCGCTCATGGTGCTGGGCATGTCGTCTTACTTTCAGCTGGGGCAAGACGAAGACCCGCCTTTCACCTTCCGAGCCATGGTGGTGCGCACCTATTGGCCCGGGGCCACGGCCCAGCAAGTGGCCGAGCAGGTGACCGACAAGCTCGAGCGCACCCTGCAAGAAGTGCCTTACGCCGACAAGATCCGCAGCTACTCCAAGCCTGGCGAATCGCAAATCATTTTGGAGTTGAAGGACTACTCCAAGCCGGGCGAAGTGCCCCAGGTTTGGTACACCGTGCGCAAAAAAATCGGGGATATGCGCGCCACCTTGCCCCTGGGCGTGGTGGGGCCGTTTTTCAACGATGACTTTGGCGATGTCTATGGGGTGATTTACGCCCTGAGCGGCGAAGGGTTCACACCAGCCGAAGTCAAGT
The DNA here is from genome assembly GCF_030053395.1 of Limnohabitans lacus. Classification (GTDB taxonomy): domain Bacteria; phylum Pseudomonadota; class Gammaproteobacteria; order Burkholderiales; family Burkholderiaceae_C; genus Limnohabitans_A; species Limnohabitans_A lacus. The sequence continues at coordinate 354,274 of NZ_JASGBH010000003.1, forward strand.
TGCAGGCTGACCGTGTGCGCCAAACGCTTTTGCGTGTGCGCGATGTGGCCAAGGTCGAATTGTTTGGCGTGCAAGACGAAAAAGTTTTCGTCGAGATTTCGCAGAAAAAGCTCGCTCAGATGAACCTGGACATGGGCGCTGTGTTGGCCCAGTTGGGTCAACAAAACGCGGTGGAATCCGCCGGCACCATCCAGTCGCCCAGCGATGTGGTGCAGGTGCGCGTAGGCGGGCAGTTCCAGAACCTGGACGATTTGCGCGCCATGCCGATCCGAGGTGCTTCGGGGTCACAACTTCGCTTGTCGGACATTGCCCAGGTCAGCCGTGGCTATGTGGACCCTCCGTCGGTCAAGGTGCGCCACGAGGGGCAAGAAGTCATTGGCTTGGGCGTGAGCATGGCCAAGGGCGGCGACATCATCGCTTTGGGCCACGCCTTGCAAGCGAGCATCAAGGACATTGAAACCAGCTTGCCCGTGGGCTTGACGCTCACGCAGATCCAAGACCAGCCTTCGGCCGTGTCCAAATCTGTCAACGAGTTCATCAAGGTGCTGATCGAGGCGGTGGTGATCGTCTTGGCGGTGAGCTTCTTGGCGCTGGGCTTGCACAAGCGCCCAGGGCACAACCCGTTGTGGCGCCGCTGGACGCTCGACATCCGCCCGGGGCTGGTGGTGGGCATCACCATCCCGCTGGTGTTGGCGGTGACCTTTTTGGCCATGAATTACTTTGGCATTGGCCTGCACAAAATTTCGCTGGGCTCGCTCATCATTGCGCTGGGCCTGCTGGTGGACGACGCGATCATCGCGGTCGAGATGATGGTGCGCAAAATGGAAGAGGGCTACGACAAGTTCCGCTCGGCCACCTTTGCGTACGAACTCACGGCCATGCCCATGCTCACGGGCACCTTGATCACGGCGGCAGGCTTTTTGCCGATTGGCATCGCCAAGTCGGTCACGGGCGAATACACCTTTGCCATCTTTGCGGTCACGGTGATTGCGCTGATCGTCAGCTGGGTGGCTTCGGTTTACTTTGTGCCTTACCTGGGCGCTTGGCTGCTCAAGCCGCCAGCGCATGTGGTGGCGGGTGCGCACCATGACTCGGCCGAAATGTTCGACACGCCGTTTTACAGGCACTTCCGCCAATGGGTGACTTGGTGCGTGACGCACCGCTGGAAGACGATTGGCATCACCATCGCCTTGTTTGCCCTGGGCATCCTGGGCATGGGCAAGGTCCAGCAGCAGTTCTTCCCTGACTCCAGCCGCCCCGAAATTTTGGTGGACCTGTGGTTGCCCGAAGGCTCGCCTTTTGTGGCCAGCGAAGAGGTGGCCAAACGGGTGGAAAAGCGCCTGGCGCAAGAAGAGGGCGTCAGCTCGGTGACCACTTGGGTGGGCTCGGGCGTGCCGCGTTTTTACCTGCCTTTGGACCAGGTTTTTCCGCAAACCAACGTCTCGCAACTGATCGTCTTGCCCAAGGATCTGAAGACGCGTGAAAGCCTGCGCGTGAAGCTGCCGGCCTTGCTGGCGCAGGAGTTTCCCGAGGTGCGTGGCCGGGTCAAGTTGCTGCCCAACGGGCCACCTGTGCCTTATCCGGTGCAGTTCCGCGTGGTCGGGACCGAGCCAGCGGCTTTGCGCCAAAAGGCCGAAGAAGTCAAAGCGGTCATGCGCCGCAACCCCAGCACACGGGGTGTCAATGACAACTGGAACGAGTCGGTCAAAACCGTTCGCCTGGAAGTGGACCAAGCCAAGGCCCGCGCCTTGGGGGTGACCAGCCAGTCCATTGCTCAGGCTTCTCGCACCTTGTTGTCGGGCTCGCCGGTGGGGCAGTACCGCGATGGCGACAAATTGATCGACATCGTCTTGCGTCAGCCGGTTCAAGAGCGCGATGCCTTGTCGGACTTGGGTCTGGCCTACGTGCCCACCGCTTCGGGCAAATCGATTCCGCTGGTGCAAATTGCCAAGCCCGTGCTGGGCTGGGAGCCGGGCGTGATGTGGCGCGAAGGTCGCCAATACGCCATCACGGTGCAATCGGACATCTCTGAGGGCGTGCAAGGGGCCACGGTGACGGCCCAGCTGCAGCCGGAGTTGAAAAAGCTCCAGGCCGAGTGGCTGGCCCAAGGTCAGGCCGATTACCGCATCGAGGTGGCTGGCGCCGTGGAGCAAAGCTCCAAAGGCTCCGCCTCCATTGCGGCGGGTGTGCCCATCATGCTGTTCATCACCTTCACGCTCTTGATGCTGCAGCTGCAAAGCTTCAGCCGTTCGGTGCTGGTGTTTTTGACCGGACCCTTGGGCATGGCGGGTGTGGCGGCGGCTTTGCTGGCGCTGAACCGGCCGTTTGGCTTTGTGGCACTGCTGGGCGTGATCGCGCTCATGGGCATGATCCAGCGCAACTCGGTCATCTTGATCGACCAAATCGAGCAGGACCGCGCTGCGGGGGTGGAGCCCTGGATGGCGATTGTGGAGTCTGCCGTGCGCCGCTTGCGTCCCATCGTGTTGACGGCCGCCGCAGCGGTGCTGGCCATGATCCCGCTGTCGCGCAGCGTGTTTTGGGGCCCGATGGCGGTGGCCATCATGGGCGGCTTGATCGTGGCCACGGCGCTGACTTTGCTGGCGCTGCCGGCCATGTACGCCGCCTGGTTCCGTGTGCCGCGACCTGCGGATCGCTTGGCCAGCGTTTGAAACCCCACCCCAAGCGGGGAAAACCAGCACCGACCGGCCCCGAAAACGGGGTTGGGAACGGCTAAAATAGAAAGTTGACCGATTTCAAACGGGCGGTCAGGTCTGCGGGTGGCATCCATCCCGACCTGTTCGCCCTTTTTGTTTGGATCCGCGCGGGTGGCGAAATTGGTAGACGCACCAGGTTTAGGTCCTGACGGTGGCAACACTGTGCGGGTTCGAGTCCCGCCCCGCGCACCAACCGACTTTGGGTCACTGGGGCAACCCTGTGGCATGAGAGAAATTCATTTAACCGAGAACGACGATGACAGTGACTGTTGAAACCCTTGAAAAGCTGGAACGCAAGATCACCCTGACTGTGCCTGTGACGGCCATCCAGTCCGAGGTCGATGCACGCCTGAAGAAAATGGCCCGCACGGTCAAGATGGACGGTTTCCGTCCCGGCAAAGTGCCCATGAACGTTGTGGCCCAGCGCTACGGTTACTCGGTGCAGTACGAAGTGCTCAACGACAAAGTCGGTGAGGCTTTTGCTGTGGCCGCCAACGAAGCCCAAGTGCGTGTCGCTGGCCAGCCCCGCATCTCTGAAAAAGAAGGCGCGCCTGAAGGCGAGCTGAATTTCGAAGCCATTTTCGAGGTGTACCCCGAAGTCAAGCTCGGCAACCTGGCCGACACCGAAGTTGAAAAACTGACGGCGGAAGTCTCTGACGCGGCCATCGACAAGACGGTGGACATCTTGCGCAAGCAGCGCCGCACCTTCGCTCAGCGCGCACAAGCTGACGCTGCGCAAGACGGCGACCGCGCCACCATCGACTTCGAAGGCAAGATCGACGGTGAAGTGTTCTCCGGCGGCAAAGCCGAAGACTTCCAGTTCATCTTGGGCGATGGCCAGATGCTTAAAGAATTCGAAGACGCTGTGCGCGGCATGAAGTCCGGCGAAAGCAAGACTTTCCCCTTGGCTTTCCCCGCTGACTACCACGGTCAAGACGTCGCTGGCAAAACCGCCGACTTCCTGGTCACCGTCAAGAAACTCGAAGCCGCCAACCTGCCCGAAGTCAACGAAGCCTTGGCCAAGTCCTTGGGCATCGCCGATGGCACCGTTGAAGGCCTGCGCGCTGACATCCGCAAAAACCTCGAGCGCGAAGTGAAATTCCGCCTGCTGGCCCGCAACAAGCAAGCCGCCATGGACGCTTTGGTGGCCAAGGCCGAACTGGATCTGCCCCAGTCCATCGTTCAGTCCGAAATCGAGCGCTTGAAAGAAGGCGCCCGCGCCGATTTGAAGCAGCGCGGTGTCAAGGACGCTGACAAGGCCCCTATCCCTGACGACATCTTCCGTCCTCAAGCCGAGCAGCGCGTGCGCTTGGGCCTGGTGGTGGCCGAAGTCGTGCGTGGCAACACCTTGCATGCCAAGCCTGAGCAGATCAAAGCCCACATCGAAGAGCTGGCCGCCAGCTACGAGCGTCCTGAAGACGTGGTGCGTTGGTACAACAGTGACAACCAGCGTTTGGCTGAAGTCGAAGCCGTGGTCATCGAGAGCAATGTGTCCGATTTCGTCTTGGCACAAGCCAAGGTCAGCGAAAAGGCCATCTCTTTCGAAGAGCTGATGGGCCAACAAGGCTGATCGGTCTTTGAACCACTGAAGAATGGGGCTTGTGCCGGGCTTGCAGTCAGGCAGACAAGCCCCATCTCATTGGTGGGTTTGAAACTCGGGTTAAAGTCACCTTAGAAATTCTTGGAGAAAAGATGAGCGCACTGGACATCACAAATTTGGGCATGGTGCCCATGGTCGTCGAGCAATCGGGCCGTGGCGAGCGCGCCTATGACATCTATTCGCGTCTGCTCAAGGAGCGCGTGATCTTTTTGGTGGGTGAGGTCAACGACCACATGGCCAACCTGATCGTGGCCCAGTTGCTGTTCTTGGAGAGCGAAAACCCTGAAAAGGACATCTCGCTGTACATCAACTCGCCTGGCGGTTCGGTCAGCGCCGGCATGGCGATTTACGACACCATGAACTTCATCAAGCCCGATGTGTCCACGCTGTGCAACGGCATGGCCGCGAGCATGGGCGCGTTCTTGTTGTCTTCGGGCGCCAAGGGCAAACGTTTTTCGCTGCCCAACTCCAAGATCATGATCCACCAGCCCTTGGGCGGTGCCCGTGGTCAGGCCACCGAGATCGAAATCGCGGCACGCGAAATCGTCAAAACCCGTGCTCATCTGAACCGGATCTTGGCCGAAAACACCGGCCAGCCGCTGTCGAAGATCGAGTTGGACACCGAGCGCGACTATTACCTGTCTGCCGATGAGGCCAAAGACTATGGTTTGGTCGATCAGGTGATCTCCAAGCGCTCCTGATGGCAGCCGGTTTGACCGGCGCACAATCTGACGGCGTTTACCTTGCGAGGTGAGCGCCGTTTTTCTTTCGTTATCATTGACGAATATCCGGATTCCGAGGCAACTTTTATGGCCGATAAAAAAGGCTCAAGCACTGAAAAAAACCTGTACTGCTCCTTTTGCGGCAAGAGCCAGCACGAGGTCAAAAAGCTGATCGCAGGTCCGTCGGTTTTCATCTGCGACGAATGCATTGATTTGTGCAACGACATCGTGCGCGATGAACTGGCCACCACCACCGTGGCCGATGCCGCCAAAGACGGTTTGCCCACCCCTCTGGACTTGAAAACCAACCTCGACAACTACGTGATTGGTCAAGACAAAGCCAAGCGCAGTTTGGCCGTGGCGGTGTACAACCACTACAAACGCCTCAAGCACAAAGACGGCGCCAAGAAAGACGATGTCGAGCTGGCCAAGAGCAATATCTTGCTGATCGGCCCCACGGGTTCGGGCAAAACGCTGCTGGCCCAGACCATGGCCCGCATGTTGGATGTGCCGTTTGTGATGGCCGATGCCACCACCTTGACCGAAGCTGGATACGTGGGCGAAGACGTCGAGAACATCGTCGCCAAGTTGTTGCAGACTTGCAATTACGACGTTGAGCGTGCCCAGCGTGGCATTGTCTACATCGACGAGATCGACAAGATCACCCGCAAGTCGGACAACCCCTCCATCACGCGCGACGTGTCGGGTGAGGGTGTTCAGCAAGCCTTGCTCAAGTTGGTCGAAGGCACCATGGCCAGCGTCCCCCCACAAGGCGGCCGCAAGCACCCCAACCAAGACTTTTTGCAAATCGACACGACCAACATCTTATTCATTTGCGGTGGCGCGTTCGCCGGTCTGGAAAAGGTCATCGAAAGCCGCACCGAATCGGGCGGCATTGGGTTTGGCGCCACTGTCAAAAGCAAGAAGCAGCGTTCTTTGACCGAAGTGTTCACTGAAGTCGAGCCCGAGGATTTGATCAAGTTCGGCCTGATTCCTGAGTTGGTCGGTCGTCTGCCCGTGGTGGCCACGCTGGCCGAGTTGACCGAAGACGCTTTGGTGCAGATCCTGACTGAGCCCAAGAATGCGGTCGTCAAGCAGTTCACCAAATTGCTGGCCATGGAAGGCGTTGAGCTGGAAGTGCGCCCCAATGCCCTGACCGCCATCGCCCGCAAGGCGCTGGCCCGCAAAACGGGCGCCCGTGGCCTGCGCTCCATCATGGAGCAAGCACTGATCGACACCATGTTTGAGTTGCCCAATGCGGTCAACGTCGAAAAGGTCGTGGTGGACGAGTCCGCCATCGACGACAACAAGCCACCACTTTTGGTTTACCGCGAGTCGGCCAAACAGGCCTGAACCCCATGTGTGACCCGGCGATCAATACCCCTGCCACGCCACGGGTTGAAATCGCTGGAACAGCATCCATGTGCAGCTAATTGAACCGAGGGACACCATGTCTGGACACACACCTTTGCCGCCCACCCCGATCGAACTGCCCATGTTGCCTTTGCGCGATGTGGTCGTGTTTCCTCACATGGTGATTCCTCTGTTTGTGGGGCGACCCAAGAGCATCAAGGCCTTGGAATCGGCCATGGCTGCCGAGCGCCGCATCATGCTGGTGGCCCAAAAGACCGCCGCCAAGGACGAACCGGCCATCGACGACATGTTCGATGTCGGTTGCGTCTCGACCATTTTGCAAATGCTCAAGTTGCCCGACGGCACCGTCAAGGTGCTGGTTGAAGGCCAGCAACGGGCCATGGTCAAATCCATCGTGGACGGCGAGGCCCATTTTGTGGCCACGGTCACGCCCGTGGAGCCTGCTGCCGAGCAGTCCGAGCCCAGCAGCGAGATCGAAGCCCTGCGCCGCGCCGTGATGCAGCAGTTTGATCAGTACGTCAAACTCAACAAGAAAATCCCGCCCGAGATCCTGACTTCGATCTCCAGCATTGACGATGCAGGCCGCTTGGCCGACACCATCGCCGCACACCTGCCGCTCAAGCTTGAAAACAAGCAGCAAGTGCTGGATTTGGCCAGCATCAAAGCCCGCTTGGAAAACCTGTTTGCACAGCTTGAACACGAGGTGGACATCCTCAACGTGGACAAGCGCATCCGTGGCCGCGTTAAGCGCCAAATGGAGAAGAACCAGCGCGACTTCTACCTGAACGAACAGGTCAAAGCCATTCAGAAAGAACTGGGCGAAGGCGAAGAGGGTGCGGACATCGAAGAGATCGAGAAAAAGATCAAGACCGCCAAGATGTCGGCCGAGGCCCGCAAAAAGGCCGAGGGCGAACTCAAAAAGCTCAAGCTGATGTCGCCCATGTCGGCCGAAGCCTCGGTGGTGCGCAACTACTTGGAGGTTCTGACGGGCTTGCCATGGAGCAAAAAGACCAAGCTCAAGCACGATCTGGGCAATGCCGAAGACGTCTTGAATCAGGACCACTACGGTCTGGACAAAGTCAAAGACCGCATCCTGGAATACCTTGCTGTGCAGCAACGCGTGGACAAGGTCAAAGCCCCCATCTTGTGCTTGGTGGGGCCTCCCGGCGTGGGCAAGACCTCGCTGGGCCAGTCGATCGCCAAAGCCACGGGTCGCAAGTACGTGCGCATGGCCTTGGGCGGTATGCGTGACGAGGCCGAAATTCGCGGCCATCGCCGCACCTACATCGGCGCTTTGCCAGGCAAGGTGCTGCAAAACCTGAACAAGGTCGGAACCAAGAATCCCTTGTTCTTGTTGGACGAGATCGACAAGTTGGGCACCGATTTCCGGGGTGACCCATCGAGTGCTTTGCTGGAAGTGCTCGACCCCGAGCAAAACCACACGTTTGGCGACCATTACGTCGAGGTCGACTTTGACCTGAGCGACGTGATGTTCGTGGCGACCTCCAACTCGATGAACATCCCATCGGCTTTGCTGGACCGCATGGAAGTCATTCGCCTGTCGGGTTATACCGAAGACGAAAAGACCAACATCGCCATGAAGTACCTGTTGCCCAAGCAATTGGAGAACAACGGCGTCAAGCCCGCAGAGTTGAATGTGACCGAAGATGCTGTTCGCGATGTGGTGCGTTACTACACCCGCGAAGCCGGTGTGCGTTCGCTCGAGCGAGAGCTGGGCAAGATCTGCCGCAAGGTGGTCAAGGCCTTGTTGCTCAAGCAGATGAAGCCACAGGTTCAAGTCACGGTGGACAACCTCAATGAATTCTTGGGGGTGCGCAAGTACAGCTACGGCCGCGCTGAGCAAAAGAACCAGGTCGGCCAAGTGGTCGGTTTGGCTTGGACCGAGGTGGGCGGCGATCTGCTGACCATCGAAGCGGCCTTGATGCCCGGCAAAGGTGTCATCACCCGCACGGGTTCTTTGGGTGATGTGATGAAAGAGTCGGTGGAAGCGGCTCGCACCGTGGTGCGCAGCCGTTCACGACTGCTTGGCATCAAGGACGAAGTCTTTGAAAAGAAAGACCTGCACATCCACGTGCCCGATGGCGCCACGCCCAAAGACGGCCCGAGCGCCGGTGCGGCCATGACCACGGCCATGGTCTCTGCCATGACGGGCATTCCCGTTCGCGCCGATGTGGCCATGACCGGCGAGATCACCCTGCGTGGGGAAGTCACCGCCATTGGCGGTCTCAAGGAAAAGCTGCTGGCCGCTTTGCGGGGTGGCATCAAGACCGTGTTGATCCCCGAAGACAACGTCAAAGACTTGCAAGACATTCCTGAGAACGTCAAGAATGGTCTGGAGATCGTGCCCGTCAAGTGGATCGACCAGGTGCTGGACGTGGCCCTGGAAGCCAAGCCCGTGCCCTTGAGCGAGGAAGAGGTTGCAGCGGTCACGGCTGTTGCTGCCAGCCCCAAAGCCGAAGCCGTGAAACATTGATGCAAAATTTCCTGCCTCTGTCCAAAAGGGGTGGGAAATGGCGCTATAATTCTATTATTGCAGCGAACAAAGCATACAATGCTGAATTCACTGTTACGCGGGAATAGCTCAGTTGGTAGAGCGCAACCTTGCCAAGGTTGAGGTCGCGAGTTCGAGCCTCGTTTCCCGCTCCAAACATTGAAAGAAGTGCCAACATCTTTCAGCCAAAAAGGGAAGCAAATGCTTCCCTTTTTTGTCGGTTTTTTTCAGGCGTTTGCTCTCTTGAAATCTGGCGCGGTAGCAAAGCGGTTATGCACCGGATTGCAAATCCGTGTAGGTCGGTTCGACTCCGGCCCGCGCCTCCAGAAAAATTCAAATTAAGGCTTTCATGTCTCCAAAAGACAAGACAAGCGATGTATAATTTGAGTCTTGCAAATGCGGGAATAGCTCAGTTGGTAGAGCGCAACCTTGCCAAGGTTGAGGTCGCGAGTTCGAGCCTCGTTTCCCGCTCCAAACATTGAAAGAAGTACCAACGTCTTTCAGCAAAAAGGGAAGCCCAAAGCTTCCCTTTTTTGTAAAATTTCTCGAGATTTGGCGCGATAGCAAATCGGTTATGCAACGGATTGCAAATCCGTCTAGCCCAGTTCGACTCTGGGTCGCGCCTCCAAAAACAAAGCCGCTACAGCGCAAGCTGTGGCGGCTTCTATATTGGGCTGAATCAATTGGCCCGAGCAACCCACACCGTGGCACCTTCCGCGCCGTAGAGCTCAGCGTGGGGCACATCCCGTGCCAGCCTGAAGAAGTCTCCGGCTTTGAGGTGTTTGACCTGATCGCCCACCGTCAACCAATACTCGCCTCGGGCCACGTAGGCGCTGACGTCAAAGGGGTGGGTGTGGGTGGCCAGTTCCAGTTGCGGCGCCCATTCTCGGACAATGATTTCGTCAAAGCCTTCGTCCAAGGATTGGTCTGTGAAGCTCTCAAATGTGGGTGTGCTCATGGGGTGCCCTCTGCTGGGTGGGTGAATGAGGCCCATCGTGGTGCATACAGGGTCGGTTTGTCCAGCCAGCGGGTGACACCCAAAGATATTAGGGCAGGGCGATTGTGCTGATTGCTTGTCAGTCCCGAAAATCAGCACATTCTTGTGGCTTAATAACGCTTTGCATTATTTTCCTGGAGCCAGAGATGGGCAACAAAATCGTTACCGAAGCAGATCGTAAATTCACACCTCCACTGCCAGCATTGCCCGGCGTGACATTGCGCACCCACGGCCGCGGCCAGCGCGTGAGCTTGGAGCGTGGCGTTGCCACCCGCAGCAAGAAGAACCCTGGCAAGCGCTCCAAAAAAGGCGGTTGATTCTTTCGGATTCGACTTCGTTGTCGATCTGAATGCCAAGCCACTGAAATTCAGTGGCTTTTTTGTTGGTGCTTGAGGCCCTGTTGGCCATGGATGTTCACAAGGAGACAAAGATGATCACTTCTTATGCGGCGATTTTGGTAGCAGGCTTGATGCCCGTGATTTGTGCGGGCATCGCCAAAGCTGGCGCCAAAGGCTATGACAACCACAACCCCCGCGAATGGATGACGCAGCAAACGGGCTACCGCGCACGCGCCAACGCGACGCAAGCCAACTGCTTGGAGGCCTTCCCGTTTTTTGCCGTGGGCGTGGTGCTGGCCTTGTTGACCGGCGTCGAGCCCATGGTGGTGGATTTGCTGTGTTTGCTCTTCACCGCTGCGCGCGTGGCTTACGTGGCTTGTTACCTGAAAGACAAAGCCAAGTTCCGCTCTTTGTTCTGGCTGGTGGGCTACATCGCTGTCGTGTCTTTTTACGTCTTGGCGATGCTCAATTTACAGATGGGCTGAACCCGGAAAAGTCGCTTTATCAAGGCACAATAGAGACCCAGCCCCGGTGGTGAAACTGGTAGACACACCGGACTTAAAATCCGTTGCTTCCGTAAAAGGGGCGTGCCGGTTCGATTCCGGCTCGGGGCACCACCGTTAGCAAAGCATCATCATGAACCACGACAACGCACCGTTTGAGATCCACGTGCATGGTGATGTGCCGATCAAACCCGGCACCGACCTCAAAGCCGTGCAAGAAGCGCTCAAGCCGCTTTGGCACTACGCAGGCGCACGCACCTTGAGTGAAGGTTCGCTGAGCCTCTACGAGGAAGAGCCTGGCATCCGTTTTGATGTGAACACCCATGTCCTGCACATGTGCTGGACGGTGCGCGGCGATGAAGATTTCCGCATGGTCCTGGACGACCTGTGCATGAACCTCAATGAACTGTCTGCCGCAGGCACCCAGATCGAGGTCACTTTCTATGACACCGATTTCGATGACGAGGACGAAGCCAACGGCGGCGAGTCTCGTGACGATTTCGTGATGCTGTTTGTCGGTCCGGACCCCGGCGCCATCATGCAAGCGCAGCGCGATTTGCTGGTGCACGATGTGATCAACATGATGGAGCGGCACTTTGATGGCGCCGAGCTCGGCGGCGTTGTCTCGGAAATCGACAAATTGTTCAGCCAGCGCTTTGACAACCTGGTCAGCTCCCTCGACATCGGCAAACCGCCTAAAGGTTCGGGCGGCAGCGGCCATGGTGGCGGCAACCGCCGACCCCGGCACTTGCACTGACACTTTCACGGAAAGCCCCCGCCATGAAAGCCCTGTTCTCAAGTGATGCGCTGAACCCCGGTGTTCGACTTCGAGAGGTTTTCGGTTGGGCCATGTACGACTTCGCCAACTCCGGCTACACCACCGTGGTCATCACGGCGGTGTTCGCCGCCTATTTTGTGGGCGGTGTGGCGCAGGGCGCGTCATGGGCCACACTGGCCTGGACGGTGGGGTTGAGCATCTCCTACGCCATCGTGATGCTCACCATGCCTGGGCTCGGCGCTTGGGCAGACCGCACGGCCGGCAAAAAACGTTTGCTGATGGCCGTGACCGCTGCTTGTGTGTTGAGCACCGCAGCCTTGGCATTGGTGGGGCCAGGGCAGGTGGCCTTGGGCTTGGGCCTGCTCATTTTGTCCAACACCTTTTACGCTTTCGGGGAGTCCTTGACGGCCTCCTTCTTGCCCGAGTTGGCCAAACCCGAAGCCATGGGGCGCGTCAGCGGTTGGGGCTGGGCGCTGGGTTACATCGGCGGCATGTTGACCTTGGGCGTGTGCTTGGCCTATGTGTTGGCCGCGCAAGCGCGGGGCGAAAGCGGCAGCCAGTTTGTGCCCATCACCATGCTCATCACGGCCGCCGTTTATGGCTTGGCCGCCAGCGTGACCTTTGCCTTGATGAAAGAACACTCGCCGCTGCAGCCCCATGCGCCCGTGGTGGGCCTGTTCCAAAGCCTGAAGCAGCTCAAGCAGACGCTGCAAGATGCGCGCCCCTACGAAGACTTCACCCGTTTGATGGCTTGTGCCGTGGCCTACCAAGGAGGCGTGGCGGTGGCGATTTCGCTGGCGGCCATTTATGCCGAGCAGGTGATTGGCTTTCAGCCGCAAGAGACCATGGTGCTGATCTTCGTGCTCAACATCGCGGCCTTTGTGGGAGCCTTTGTGTTTGGCTATGCGCAAGACCGCATTGGCCACAAACTGGCGCTGGCTTTGACGCTGCTGGGCTGGATTTTGACCTGCGTGATCGCCGCCTTGTCGAGCACCAAAGAAGTGTTTTGGTGGGCTGCGGCCATCGCCGGTGTGTGCATGGGATCGAGCCAGTCATCTGGCCGGGCCATGGCGGGCTTGATGGTGCCTCCTGCACGTTTGGGTGAGTTTTTTGGTCTGTGGACTTTTGCCATCCGACTGGCCAGCATATTGGGTCCTTTGAGCTATGGCCTCATCACCTGGCTCAGCGGTGGCAACCAGCGCTTGGCCATTGGTTCAACCTCGCTGCTGTTCGTGCTGGGTTTGATCTTGCTGATGCCCGTGAATGTGGCGCGTGGACGCCGAATGGCGCTGGGACAGGCTGAGACCTGATCAGACCCTCGGATCGGCCTTGTGACAGGCCGAATGGGGCAGCTGCAACCAGCGCGATGCCGCCGCTTGCAAGCCGCTCAATTCGCCATTGCTCATGAGCGTCAAACGTGCTGATGCCGCCAAAGGCGATGGCCCCTGGCGCAATTGCCCAGCAGCTTCCAGCAAGCGCCGTGTTTGGCGTGCCACGGGCTCGCCGGTGGACACCAGTTGCACCCCCGGGCCCAGCAGGCTTTGCAATTCGTTTTGCGCAAACACGTAATGGGTGCACCCCAACACGAGCGTGTCCATTTGCCCCGCAGCTGAGCCAAACGTGCCCATTTGCCCTGTGTAGTTGCGCAGCAGGGCGGAGATTTTTTCGGAGGACTGTGCGCTGACAGCCGTGTGCGTGCTTTCTTCAATGGCCAGCGCCAAGCCATTGCAGGGCTGCACGACAAATTCGGCTTGCCCCTGCAGACTGGAGAGCAGGCGGTGGAACTTGTCGCTGCCCAAAGTGCCCCGGGTGCCAATGACGCCGATGCGCCGGGTTTGGCTCAATGCGACGGCCGGCTTTAAGGCCGGCTCGACCCCAATCAAAGGCAATCGCGGGTATTGCACACGCAGCTCGTGGATGGCCGCCGCCGTGGCCGTGTTGCAGGCCACCACCAAGGCCTTGATGCGGTGCTGCTCGACCAAATGACGCGCGATGGCCAGGCTGCGCTGGCGCACAAACACATCGCTTTTTTCGCCATAGGGCGCATGACCGCTGTCGGCCCAGTACACAAAGTGTTCGTGGGGCAGCTCGGCTTGCAGGGCCTGCAGCACGCTCAGGCCGCCGATGCCGCTGTCAAAAACGCCGATGGGGGATTCGGTCATGAATCGGGTGAGGGCGTTGACTTGCGGGTCACCGCCGCATCACATTCAGGCAGCGGTCACGCCAATGCCTTTGAACTCGCCTGTGGCGATGCGCTTTTGCCATTCAGCAGGGCCGGTGATGTGGGCGCTGGTGCCGCCCGCATCGACCGCCACCGTGACAGGCATGTCGACCACATCGAATTCATAAATGGCTTCCATGCCCATGTCGGCAAAGCCCACCACTTTGGCGTGCTTGATGGCTTTGGACACGAGGTAAGCCGCGCCGCCCACGGCCATGAGGTATGCCGACTTGTGCTTTTTGATGGCTTCGATGGCGACCGGGCCGCGCTCGGCCTTGCCGATCATGGCGATCAGGCCGGTGTTGGCCAGCATCATTTCGGTGAAACCGTCCATGCGGGTGGCGGTGGTGGGGCCTGCGGGGCCCACGGCCTCGTCGCCCACGGGGTCCACGGGGCCCACGTAATAGATCACGCGGTTCTTGAAGTCCACGGGCAGGGGCTCGCCCTTGGCCAGCATGTCTTGGATGCGTTTGTGCGCCGCATCGCGGCCTGTGAGCATCTTGCCGTTGAGCAGCAAAGTCTGGCCGGGTTTCCATGCGGCCACTTGCTCGGGCGTCAGGGTGTTCAGGTCCACGCGCTGGCTCTTTTCGGTGTCGGCTGTCCAACCGACGTTGGGCCACAGGTCCAGAGAGGGCGCTTCGAGGTAGGAGGGACCTGAGCCGTCGAGCACAAAGTGTGCGTGGCGTGTGGCCGCGCAGTTGGGGATCATGGCCACGGGCTTGCTGGCAGCGTGGGTGGGGTACATCTTGATCTTGATGTCCAGCACGGTGGTCAGGCCGCCCAAGCCTTGAGCGCCAATGCCCAAGGCGTTGACCTTGTGGTACAGCTCCAGGCGCATTTCTTCAACCTGGTCGAGCTTCTCGCCTTTGCTGGATTTTTCGAGCAGTTGGTACATGTCCAGGTCGTCCATCAGGCTTTCCTTGGCCATGAGCACGGCTTTTTCGGCGGTGCCGCCAATGCCAATGCCCAGCATGCCGGGCGGGCACCAGCCAGCGCCCATGGTGGGCACGGTTTTGAGCACCCAGTCGACGATGCTGTCACCGGGGTTGAGCATGATCATTTTGGACTTGTTCTCGCTGCCGCCGCCCTTGGCCGCCACGGTCACATGCACATGGTGGCCGGGGACGATCTTGGTGAAGATCACCGCGGGGGTGTTGTCCTTGGTGTTCTTGCGGTTGAAGTGCGGATCAGACACGACCGATGCGCGCAGCATGTTGTCGGGGTGGTTGTAGCCACGGCGCACGCCTTCGTTGACGGCGTCTTCCAGGCTGCCGGTGAAGCCGTCGAACTTCACGTCCATGCCGACTTCGAGGAACACGTTCACGATGCCGGTGTCCTGGCAGATCGGGCGATGGCCATAGGCGCTCATTTTGCTGTTGGTCAGGATCTGCGCGATGGCGTCTTTGGCTGCGGGGCTTTGCTCGCGTTCATAGGCGCTGGCCAAATGCGAGATGAAGTCAGCGGGGTGGTAGTAGCTGATGTACTGCAGCGCAGCGGCGACGGATTCGATCAGGTCGTCTTGTTTGATCAGGGTGGTCATGGTGTGGTGATCCAGTGGAGAGTCAATAAATCAGGAAATCAAGCGTTCAATGCGCGGCTTTGTCGTGGTGCGACATCAAGCGGTCTGCCCAAGCGATGGCGATCGCACTCAGGAGAAAGGCGATGTGGATGATGGTTTGCCACATCAGCACTTTTTCGTCGTAGTTGGCCGCGTTGATGAAAGTCTTGAGCAGGTGGATCGAACTGATGCCGATGATGGCCGTGCCCAGCTTGACTTTGAGCACCGAGGCATTCACGTGGCTGAGCCACTCAGGCTGGTCGGGGTGGCCGTCAAGGTCCAGGCGCGAGACAAAGGTTTCGTAACCGCCCACGATCACCATGATGAGCAGGTTGGAGATCATGACCACGTCGATCAGGCCCAACACGACCAACATGATGACGGTTTCGTTCAGACTGGTGATGGAGGTGTCGGCTTTGTAGCCAATGCTGCTGATCAAGGCTTGCAGGGCGTGTTGGTTGCCAAATGCGGCTTCCAGCAAGTGGACCAGCTCGACCCAAAAATGGAAGACGTAGACCGCTTGAGCGGCAATCAGGCCCAGGTACAAAGGCAGCTGCAACCAGCGGCTGGCAAAGATGAAATTGGGCAGGGGGCGCAAGGCGCGATGGCCAGTCTGTGTCGGTTTGGACATGTGGGATCCGTCGTGATGACCGTGCGGTTGGTAAACCTCAGATTTTAGTAGCCTTGGCGTCGGAAAGACGTTCTACCTTGCAAGGCTGTTGTCAGTCAGTGCTAAGTAAGAGCTACCGTCGACATTTGCGGCAGTCAAACACGTTTTTTGTCATTGAGGAGACATTTCTGATGAGTGCCAATGCCCTGTACCAACCCAGCGAAGCGTTTGTAAAAAACGCAAATGTTTCAGGCATGGCTGCCTATGAAGCTTTGTGCAAAGAAGCCGAAACCGATTACCAGGGCTACTGGGGTCGTTTGGCCAAAGAGCTGATCACCTGGAAGACGCCTTTCACCAAGGTGCTCGACGAATCCAATGCGCCTTTCTTCAAATGGTTTGAAGATGGCACCTTGAACGTGTCCTACAACTGCCTGGACCGCAACATCGAAAAAGGCTTGGGCGACAAGACCGCCATCATTTTTGAAGCCGACGGCGGT
This sequence comes from Limnohabitans lacus, assembly GCF_030053395.1. GTDB lineage: Bacteria > Pseudomonadota > Gammaproteobacteria > Burkholderiales > Burkholderiaceae_C > Limnohabitans_A > Limnohabitans_A lacus. The sequence continues at coordinate 370,698 of NZ_JASGBH010000003.1, forward strand.
GAAGTGACCAAGGTCACCTACAGCCAGCTGCTGGCCAAAACCTGCCAGTACGCCAACGCACTCAAATCTTTGGGTATCAAAAAAGGTGACCGCGTGGTCATCTACATCTCCATGTCCATCGAAGGCGTGGCCGCCATGCAAGCCTGCGCCCGCATCGGCGCGACCCACTCGGTGGTGTTCGGCGGCTTCTCCGCCCAGTCGCTGCGCGACCGCATCGAAGACACCGGCGCCGTGGCCGTGATCACTGCTGACAACCAGGTGCGCGGCGGCAAGCTGCTGCCCCTCAAATCCATCGTGGACGAAGCCATCGCCCTGGGCGGCTGCGAAGCCATCAAGAACGTTTTGGTCGTCAAGCGCTCGGGCGCCGACATCGCCATGACCGCAGGCCGTGACCTGTGGATGGCCGATGTGGCCGATCAACAAGCCACCACCTGCGAGCCTGAGTGGGTCGGTGCTGAGCACCCCCTGTTCTTGCTTTACACCTCCGGCTCCACCGGCAAACCCAAAGGTGTGCAGCACAGCACAGGCGGCTACCTGCTGCACGCGGCGCTGACCACCAAGTGGACCTTCGACTTGAAGGCTGACGACGTGTTCTGGTGTACGGCCGACATCGGCTGGGTCACCGGCCACACCTACATCACCTACGGCCCCTTGGCCTTGGGCGGCACCGAGATCGTGTTCGAAGGCGTGCCCACTTACCCTGATGCAGGCCGCTTCTGGAAGATGATCCAAGACCACAAAGTCTCGATCTTCTACACCGCGCCCACGGCCATCCGTTCGCTCATCAAGGCCGCAGAAGCCAACGACGCTGTGCACCCCAAGAGCTACAACCTCTCCAGCCTGCGCTTGTTGGGTTCGGTCGGCGAGCCGATCAACCCTGCCGCTTGGGAGTGGTACCACCAGCACGTGGGCGGCAGCCGTTGCCCCATCGTGGACACCTTCTGGCAAACCGAAACCGGTGGCCACATGATCACCCCGCTGCCTGGCGTGACCCCCATGGTCCCAGGTTCTTGCACACTGCCTTTCCCTGGCATCCAGGCCGCCATCGTGAGCGAAACCGGCGACGACATGCCCAATGGACAAGGCGGCATTTTGGTCGTCAAGCGCCCATGGCCATCCATGATCCGCAACATTTGGGGCGACCCCGAGCGCTTCAAGAAGAGCTACTACCCTGAAGACTTCAAGGGCAAGTACTACTTGGCTGGCGACGGCGCGATCCGTGACGAGAAAACCGGTTACTTCACCATCACCGGCCGCATCGACGATGTGCTGAACGTCTCCGGTCACCGCATGGGCACGATGGAAATCGAATCGGCACTGGTGAGCTGCACCGAGCTGGTGGCCGAGGCCGCTGTGGTGGGCCGTCCTGACGACACCACCGGCGAAGCGATTTGCGCTTTTGTGGTGCTCAAGCGCGCCTTGCCCAACACCGACGAAGGCAAAGCGATCGCCAAGCAATTGCGCGACCACATCGCCAAAGAAATCGGCCCGATCGCCAAACCCAAGGACATCCGCTTCGGTGAGAACTTGCCCAAGACCCGTTCCGGCAAGATCATGCGCCGCCTGCTGCGTTCGCTGGCCAAAGGCGAAGAGATCACGCAAGACATCTCCACCTTGGAAAACCCAGCCATCCTGGGCCAGTTGGGTCAGGCTTACTGATCTATGCGGGCAAACAGCCCGCCCCCAAAAAAACGGCAGCCTCGGCTGCCGTTTTTCTTGAGCCTTGGGCTAACGTCAGTCGCCCAGCACCACACCTTCGCGGCGCGGGTCTGCGCCGCCAAACCAGCCGCTGGGCGTGCGCTCAATGGCTTGCAAGCCGCTGGTCATTTCCATTTCGCGCACGTCGTGGCCGCGTGCTTTGAGGGCATCCACCGTGCTGCTCGGAAAGCCTTTGGATTCGAGCAGTGTGGGGCCATTGAGCGAGCCAAAGTTGGGCAGGCTCACCGCTTGTTGGGCGTTCAGGCCCCAATGCAAGGTGCCTGTGAGCAGCTTGGCGGTGTAGTGGATGATCAGGGCCCCGCCAGGGCTGCCGCCGCTCATGAGCAACTGGCCGGTGGCTGGGTCAAACACCAGGGTGGGCGACATCGACGAACGCGGGCGCTTGCCGGGCTCCACCCGGTTGGCGATCAGGCGGCCTTGCGCATCGGCTGGGGCAAAGCTGAAATCGGTCAATTGGTTGTTGAGCAAAAAGCCGCCCGGGCGCGCAGGGTCGGTCGTCACCATGCGGCGTGCGCCAAAGGCCGCTTCAATGGTGGTGGTCATGGCCACAGCGCGGCCTTTGGCATCGACCACGCTGATGTGGCTGGTGCCGTATTCGGTTTGTGCGGGCATGGGCGCCCACGACGTGGCGGTGCCCGAAGGTTGACCCGGTGTGGCCAACTTCATGGACTGCGCACCGATGAGTTGGCTGCGCTGCGCCAAATAGGCGGGGGCCAGCAGGCTGCGCCAGTCGCCAGCGGGGGCACTCACAAAGTCCGGATCGGCCACGTATTGCGCTCGGTCGGCAAAGGCCAAGCGCGATGCCTCGGTGTAGCGGTGCAAAAAGTCGGGGGAGGGCAGGCCGCCCGCCAACTCAGGCCCCTGGGCGCTCGCTCGGGACAGCATCCCCAAGATCTGCCCGATGGCGATTTGCCCCGAAGACGGCGGCGGAAAGCCACAAATGCGCAAGGCCCGCGCCTGGGCCGTGTGGTCAAAGCACAGCGCCTCGCGCTCGCGGGGCCGGTAGTCGCGCAGGTCTTGCAGGCTCAGGCTGCCCGGGCGTGGCGGCGACTGAACCCGCTGCACGATGGCCTGGGCGACTGGGCCTTCGTGCAGGGCAAGGCTGCCTTCGTTGGTGATGCGGCGCAGCACATGGGCGTATTCGGGGTTGCGCAGCACATGGCCCACCGGCCAAGCTTGCCCCTCAGCGGTGTAAAAAAAACGGGCCGCCAGTGGGTCTTTTTTCAGGTGGGGGTCGGTTTGCAGCAGCGTGTGCAGTCGCGGGCTGACCTTGAAGCCAAGCTCGGCCAAAGTGATGGCGGGTGTGAACAACTGCGCCCAAGGCAGCTGGCCATGCTGGCGGTGCGCCGCTTCGAGCATGCGCAAGGCGCCGGGCACACCCACCGAGCGCCCACTGAGAACGGCCTCGTCAAATGGCAGTGGCTTGCCGTCTGCGCCCAAGAACAGGTCGCTCTGGGCGGTGGCGGGCGCGGTTTCGCGGCCGTCGTGGGCCGTGACTTTTTGCCCGTCAAAGTGCAACAAAAAAGCCCCGCCCGCAATGCCGCTCGACTGCGGCTCCACCAAGCCCAGCACCATCTGCACGGCAATGGCCGCGTCCAGCGCCGAACCTCCAGCACGCAAGATTTGCAAACCCGCATCGGTGGCCAGCGGATTGGCCGCCGCCACCGCCTGACGGCCATAGGCCCAACCCGGCTTGGCGGTCACGCCACTGGCGGCTTCGGGCTGCTCGGGCACGCTGTAGCGCAAGGGGGCGTTCGGTGATGGCGAGGTGCAAGCGCCAAGCAGCGCCAGGCTGATCAAGCTCAAGGAAAGGGTTTTGTTCATGAGGCCTCCGTTTCACTGCATGCTAGCTTCAAAACGGCGACAGGCCCCGAAGGGCCTGTCGCGTTAGGCATTGGCTCAGATCACTTCGGTGCGAGTCGGATCGCGCCGTCCAGGCGGATGACTTCGCCGTTGAGCATGTCGTTTTCGATGATGTGTTTGGCCAGTTTGGCGTAGTCCTGGGGGGTGCCCAGGCGGCTGGGGAAGGGCACGCCGGCAGCCAGCGCGTCTTGCACTTCTTGGGGCATGCCAAACAGCATGGGCGTGCCGAAGATGCCGGGGGCAATCGTCATGTTGCGGATGCCGTTGCGCGACAGGTCGCGGGCAATGGGCAAGGTCATGCCGACCACGCCGCCTTTGGATGCGGCGTAAGCCGCTTGACCGATCTGGCCGTCGTAGGCGGCCACGCTGGCGGTGCTGATCAGCACGCCGCGCTCGCCGGTGGCTTCGGGTTCGTTTTTGCACATGGCCTCAGACGCCAGGCGGATCATGTTGAAGGTTCCCACCAGGTTGACCATGATGGTCTTGGTGTAAACGGCCAGGCTGTGTGCGCCGTTCTTGCCCACGGTTTTTTCGGCGGGGGCGATGCCGGCGCAGTTGACCAGGCCCATCAGCTTGCCCATGGCCACGGCTTGGGCCACCACGGCCTGACCGTCGGCCTCGTTGCTCACATCGCACTTGACGAAGGCGCCGCCCAGTTCCTTGGCGATGGCTTCGCCTTTTTCGGCTTGCATGTCGGCGATGACGACCTTGCCGCCGTTGGCCGCCAGCATGCGGGCGGTGCCTTCACCCAGGCCCGATGCGCCGCCGGTGACGATGAAAACCTTGCCTTGAATGTCCATGTCTCACTCCTGTTTCGGTTGACGTTACGTAAACGTCAATTATGCACATTCGAACCCCCAACGGACAGATGGGCGCTCATCGATTAACGGTTTTCCATGAGCCGCGCTACATCCAAGGGTGGATTGTGGGAAGGCTGGCTCAGGGCCAGCATGGGCTTTGGCACAACACGACAGGAGACCATCATGGACAGCAGCTTGGTGTGGGGTGAGCAGCGCTTGGCGCACGACGACGAGAACTGGCGCCGAGCCACCCAGCTGCTGGCCACCGCCGGGATCGCGGTGGGCGGCAACCGGTCTTGGGACATTCAGGTGCACCACCCGGCCACTTTTGACCGCATCCTGACGCAAGGCAGCTTGGGACTGGGTGAGAGTTACCTGGACGGCTGGTGGGACTGCGGGGCGGTGGACGAGTTCATCGCACGCGTTTTGGCGGCGCGGCTGGACCAGCAGGTGGGGCGGGCGGGCTGGATCTGGGCGTCTTTGAAGGCGCGTTTGACGAACTTGCAGTCCGAACACCGCGCCTGGCACGTGGCCGAAGTTCTTTACGACTTGGGCAATGACCTCTACGAGGCGATGCTGGACCCGTCCATGGCCTACAGCTGCGGATACTGGGCGACGGCCAGGACGCTGGAGGCCGCGCAGGAAGCAAAACTCGATTTGATTTGCCAAAAGCTGCAGCTGCGCCCAGACATGTCCTTGCTCGACATTGGCTGCGGCTGGGGCAGTCTGATGCTGTTTGCTGCCCAGCATTACGGGGTGCGGTGCTTGGGCCTGACGGTCTCCAAAGAGCAAGCCCGCTGGGGCGCGGAAAAGGCTGGCAACTTGCCAGTGCGCTTTGAGTTGAGCGACTACCGAAAGTTCAATCTGCAGGGCGCACAGCAATTTGACCGAGTGGCCTCGGTGGGCATGTTCGAGCACGTGGGCCCTAAAAATTACCGCAGTTTTTTTGACCTGGTCCACCGCAGCTTGCGCAGTGACGGTTTGTTGATGCTCCACACCATTGGCAAAAACCGATCCGGCGATGCGATTGACCCCTGGATCGAGCGCTACATCTTTCCCAATGGCGCATTGCCGGCGGCATCGGACATCACAGAGGTCAGCGAGCGTGATTTTGTGCTGGAAGACTGGCACAACCTGGGAGCCGATTACGACAAGACCTTGATGGCTTGGCACGAGCGGTTTGAAGCAGCGTGGCCCCAGTTGGCGGCCACGTACGGCGAGCGGTTTTACCGCATGTGGCGCTATTACCTGCTGTGCTGTGCAGGCACGTTCAGGGCGCGGGACAACCAGTTGTGGCAAGTGGTCCTGTCGCCGCGTGGTCAGTCGGGCGGATACCGACGGCCTTTGGTGTGAGGGGCCTTGCGTGCCTGGGCGAGAATGCGGCAGTTCAATGCTTAGGAGCTTTGCCGCATGTCCGCCAGAATTTTTGTGTTTGCCGGGGCCGTCAGTGCCGGTTTGAGCGTGGCTTTGAGCGCCGCTTTCGCCCATTTGCCAGTCTTTGCGGGTGGCATTCCGGCCATGGTGCAGTCGGCGCTGCAGCTGCAGCAGTTTCACGCGCTGGGTTTGGTGGTGGTGGGCTTGGCGCTGGGCTGGCGCGGTCCCTCACGTTGGTTGCTCGCCTCAGGTGGACTGATGCTGGCCGGGACGGTGATGTTCAGTTTCAACATCTATGCCCGCAGCGTATGGGGCTTTGATGCCTTGCGCTTTGCCGTGCCCTGGGGCGGCAGCGCTTGGATATTGGCTTGGCTTTTGATGGCCATCGCCGCCTTGCGTTCGTCAGTTTGGCCTCGTTGAGAAAGTTCTGTGGCTATGACCGTCATTGAAACTTCCAATGGCGTTGTCTCGCGGGAGGCGGCTGATTCGACTTATGATTCAACCCAATGAGTTTTCTCATTCGATAGTTTTTTTCAACCAACCTAAGGAAACACCATGTCCCTGATCAACACGCAAGTTCAGCCCTTCAAAACCCAAGCCTTCCACAACGGCAAGTTCATCGAAGTGACCGAGCAAAGCCTCAAAGGCAAGTGGAACGTGCTGATTTTCATGCCCGCTGCTTTTACCTTCAACTGCCCTACAGAAATCGAAGACGCAGCTGACAACTACGCTGCATTCCAGAAAGCCGGTGCCGAGGTGTACATCATCACCACCGACACCCACTTCTCGCACAAAGTGTGGCATGAGACTTCGCCTGCTGTGGGCAAAGCCAAGTTCCCATTGGTCGGTGACCCTACACACGCCCTGACACGCGCTTTTGGCGTGCACATCGAAGAAGAAGGCCTGGCACTGCGCGGCACCTTCATCATCAACCCCGAGTTGACCATCAAGACTCTGGAAATCCATTCCAACGAAATCGCACGTGACGTGTCCGAAACCCTGCGCAAGCTGACCGCTGCCCAGTACACCGCCGCCAACCCCGGCCAAGTGTGCCCCGCCAAGTGGAAAGAGGGCGCCAAGACTTTGGCTCCTTCCATCGACCTGGTCGGCAAGATCTGATCCTGCCAGCAGCCTCTTTGTAGGAGCCAGCCCCGCTGGCGATTGCCCCTTGATCGCTTGCAGGGCAAGCTCCTACAACCCCTGCCACGCAGGGCGTTGAGCACAGCGCAACAAGGCCACAAGCTTGGTGTGCGTTGTCCTCAACGATTCCCCCCAAACCCTTTTTTCTGAGGCCCTGCCACAAGCGAGGCCCTGGATGTGTGCAGCCTGAAACAGGAGAAAACCATGCTCGACGACACCCTCAAAACCCAATTGCAACAATACCTTGGCTTGCTGCGCCAGCCGATCCAACTGATCGCCTCGCTGGACGACAGCGAAACCGGCACCGACATGAAGAGTTTGTTGGAAACCATCGTGGGCCTGTCGGACAAGGTCACACTCGACACTTCCGGCAATGACGCTCGCAAACCGTCTTTTGTGGTGGCCCGCGAGGGTGAAACCCAAGGCGTGCGCTTCGCAGGCTTGCCCCTGGGCCACGAGTTCACCTCGTTGGTGTTGGCGTTGCTGTGGACCGGTGGCCACCCACCCAAGGTCGAGCCCGAAGTCATTGACGCGATCAAAGGCTTGGACGGCGACTTCAGCTTCGAGGTCTACATGTCCCTGAGCTGCCACAACTGCCCCGACGTGGTGCAGGCCTTGTCGCTCATGGCCATTTTCAACCCCAAGGTCAAAACCGTCGTGATCGAAGGCGGCGCCTTCCAGAAGGAAGTGGAAGAGCGCCAGATCATGGCCGTGCCCATGGTGTTCTTGAACGGTCAGGTGTTCGGCTCCGGCCGCATGAGCGTGGAAGAAATCGTGGCCAAGCTCGACACGGGCGCGGCCACCCGCGAAGCGGCCAAGTTGGACGCTAAAGACCCCTATGAAGTGCTGATCGTGGGCGGTGGCCCTGCAGGTGCTGCGGCTGCCGTGTACGCGGCCCGCAAAGGCATCCGCGTGGGTGTGGCGGCTGAGCGCTTCGGTGGTCAGACCAACGACACCATGGCGATTGAAAACTACATCTCGGTGCTCGAGACCGACGGCCCCAAGTTTTCTGCGGCTCTGGAAGCGCAGGTGCGCCACTATGGCGTGGACATCATGAATTTGCAACGCGCCGACAAACTGACCCCGGCTGGGGCTGACGGTTTGGTGCACATTCAGATGGAAAACGGCGCGACCCTCAAGGCCAAAACGGTCATTTTGTCGACCGGTGCCCGCTGGCGCAATGTGAATGTGCCCGGCGAAGCCGAGTACAAAAACAAGGGCGTGGCTTACTGCCCGCATTGCGACGGCCCGCTGTTCAAGGGCAAGCGCACAGCGGTGATTGGCGGCGGCAACTCCGGCATCGAAGCGGCGATTGACCTGGCCGGTATCGTCGAACACGTCACCGTGATCGAGTTTGCTGAGCAATTGAAAGCCGACGCCGTATTGGTGAACAAGCTCAACAGCCTGCCCAATGTGACGGTGCACACCAACGCCCAGACCACCGAGATCACCGGCGACGGCAGCAAGGTCAATGGCATTCGCTATCGTGACCGCGCGACCGGCACCGAGCACCATGTCGAATTGGCCGGTGTGTTCGTGCAAATCGGCTTGGTGCCCAACACCGAGTTCTTGAAGGGCACGGTCGAGCTGTCCAAATTCGGCGAGATCGTGGTGGACGCCAAGGGTCACACCAATTTGCCGGGCGTGTTCGCGGCGGGCGACTGCACCACGGTGCCGTACAAACAGATCGTGATCGCTGCGGGCGAGGGCGCCAAGGCGGCATTGAGCGCCTTTGACCACTTGATCCGCTCCTGATCGTTCAGGCCGAAAAGGCAAAGCCGAACTGCTTGCAGTTCGGCTTTTTTGCTTGTCACTTGGTCAAGATCAACTTGCCTTGGCGGGTCAGTTGCAGGCGGTATCTCTCACCTTGGTGGTCGATGTAGATCACAGAGCCAGCGGCAAACAAGTTTTGGCTGTTGTAAACGGGAACGTCTGGTCGACTGCCGCTGATTTTTGGTGCCGCCAAGTGGGGCTGCGGTGAATTGGCGGGCTGTTTCATGGCGTGCTGGCCCACAGGTGTTGCCGAGTGATGGCTTGTGAGGTGGCGCAGCCCGACAAAGCCAAGGCAATTTCAAACTCATCGCGCAGCAGGCGCAGCACATGGGCCACGCCTTGCGCCCCGGCATGGGCCAGGCCGTAAATGCAAGGGCGACCGACCAGCACCGCATCCGCGCCCAAAGCCAGCGCTTTGAAGATGTCGGTGCCGCGCCGGATGCCGCCATCGACCAACAGTGCCATCTGGCCTTGCACTTCATCGGCCACGCGGGGCAAGAGATCTGCGGTGGCGGGCATGGTGTCGAGCATGCGCCCGCCATGGTTGCTCACGATCAGTCCGCCCAGCCCCAGGCTGGCGGCTTGCTTTGCGTCCAGCGGGTGGGTCACGCCCTTGAGCAAGATGGGCAGCCGCGTGTGGCTTTGCAGCCAGGCCACATCGTCCCAAGTGGGGGCACTGTCGGCCAGGCCTTGGCACAAGCCTGCACCCGACGCCGCAGCTTGCGCGTGCACCGCTCGGATGTGGGCTGGACGTGAATGCGCATGGCGGCGCTCGCGGTCACGCGCGCCGCTGACCGGCGCATCCACGGTCAGGACCAGAGCCTCATAGCCCGCAGTTTCCACTTGTTGGATCAGGTCCAGAAGTGCGCCCCGGTCGCCGTGTGCGTAGAGTTGAAACCACAGTGGGCCACGCTCGGGGTCTTTCAAGGCCAGCTGCGCGACGGTGTGCAAGTCGGTGCTGGTTTGGTGGCTGAGCACCATCCCGCATTGCTGGCTGGCGGCGGCCAAAGCCATGGCCGCTTCGCCATCGGGGTGCGCCCAGCATTGCAAGGCCATGGGGGCCACCAACAAGGGAAAGGGCCAGGTTTGACCCAGCAGTTGGCAATGGGTGTGCCCACCCCGCAGGTTTTGCAAGACACGCGGCGCGAGCGACCATTGCTGCCAAGCCTTGGGGTTGCGACGCAGCGTGATTTCATCGGCCGCCCCGCCAGAGAAGTAGGCCCAAGCGCCATCGTCCAGCACGGCCCGTGCGGCGTCTTCGTGGTCCTGCAGGTTGGCGATGCGCTTCATGTGCTGGCCCATTGCCTGAGCAGGTTGTGGTAGACCCCCGTCAGCGCGGTGGTTTCCTCGGTTTCGCCCAGTTGCTGGCGCAGCTTGAGCAGGTTCATGTCCAGATCAAACAAGATGCGCCGCTGCTCGCCACTGCGCACCATGCTTTCGATCCAAAAAAAACTGGCCAATCGCACGCCCTGCGTGACCGGCTCCACCTGGTGCACATGCGTGCTGGGGTAGAGCACCAGATCGCCGGCGGCGAATTTGAGGCGCTGCGCCGCCGCCGCGTTGTTCATGGCGTCTTCGATCACCAGTTCGCCGCCCTCGTAGTCGCTGGGCTCAGACAAGAACAGGGTGCACGACAAGTCGCTGCGCACCCATTCGCCCGTGTTGGCGCTGCGCAGCACGGCGCCGTCGATGTGCGAGCCATAGTGCTTGGTCTGCCCGCCGTAGCGGTTGAAGAGGGGATTGAAAATCCGCTTGGGCAGTGCAGCCGACAAAAACATCGGTTCGCGCTGCAAGGCCTGCAGGACCATGGCTTGCAGCCTGTGGGACGCATCGCTGTCCTGGCGCAATTGCTGGTTGTTTTTCTGGCTCAAGGCTTGCGGGCCCGCGCTGCTGCGGCCGTCTGTCCAGGGGGCGTCATCGCCCAGCTGCTGGCGGGCCGTGGCCAGCTCTTGCGAGCTCAAGATGTGGGGCAAGTGCAGCAGCATGAGGGGGCCTCAGAACAGGGTTTAGAAAAGTGTTTTCAGCGACAGCTGCACCGTGCGTGGCGCGCCTGGCCCGTAAAAGCCGCGGTACAGGGTGTCGGCGTAGCGCTTGTTGCTCAGGTTGCTCAGGTTCAGCTTGAGCGTGGTGGACTCGCTGAAGCTGTATTCGGCCATGGCATCCACCGTGGTGAAGGCGGCGGCCACCACGTTGCGGTTGCCTTCGGGCGATTGCGCGCCTCGGTGGTTCAGGCCACCTGCAATGCGCCATTGGCTGCTCAGCAGGTAGCTGGTCCACAGGCTGGCGCTTTGCTTGGGGGTGAGGGCGGGGCGATCGCCCAGGCGCTGGGCGTTTCCGCTGGTGATGTTGCTCTCGTCAATGCGGGCGCTTGGGATCCAGGTGTGGTTGTAGAAAATTTCCCATTTCGGCGAGATGCGTCCGGCCAGATTGAACTCCATGCCGCTGGCGTGGCGCTTGCCCGACAAGAGCATTTGCGCCGCTGCGGCGTCGGGGTCGGTGTTGCGTTCGTTGTATTTTTCGGAGTGGAACAGGGCCACGCCCAGCGAGGCTTTTTTGTTGAAAATTTCCCACTTGCCGCCCAACTCGAGGTTGCGGCTTTTCTCGGGCGGGGTGTTGGCCAGTTTGGCATTGGCCCCGCCCTCTGCAAAGCTGCCCAGGGCAAACTGGTAGGTGTCGCCCGAAGTGTTGTACGAGGTGCCCGTGCTGACGTAGTAGCTGCTCAGATCGTTCGGCTGGAAGATCAAGCCGGTGCGCGGGCTCCAGAGGTTTTCGCTCATGGCAAAGCGGTTCCCGCTGGGGTCGCGGTAGTCGCCCTGGAAATGGTCAAAGCGCAAACCCGCCACCCATTTGATGTGCGGCACCAGCTCAACCGTGTCTTGCGCATAGACCCCCAAGCCCTGGGCCTTGAAGGTGTTCATGGAGGCGCTGCCCCGCGTGTCGGCACGCCAGGCACCGTCGTTGGGCGTGCCCACGGTGGTGGTCAAGCCCGATGCGGTACCGGCAAAGCTTTGGTTGCGCTGGGCGTCTTCGCGGTAAGCGTCCACGCCGGAGATCAGTTGATGCGTGTGGCCCCAAGCTTGCAGCTTGCCCGAGTAGTCGCTTTGCAACTGGGTCAAATCGCTCACGCCCACACGGCCCTTGGGTGTGCGCTTGAGCGCGGTGCTGGCCGTGATGTCCGACAAGCTGCTGATCGGCGTGACAAACGCGATGGCGCTGGCCCACAGGTCGCGTTCGTAGTGGCCATGACGCAGCTGGGTCTTGATCTGGCTGTCGGCGCCCAAGCGGTGCACATGGCTGAAAGTGCCGTAGGTGCTTTCGGTGCGCAGGGAGTCGCTGGCCAGCCCGTAGTAGTTCCGGGCGGGCAAGGTGGGCACGATGACGCCACTCTGGATGAACCAAGGGTGGTTGTAGAGCGGGCGACCGTTGGTTTCCAGGTGGTACAGACCCACGCTGAATTCATCGCGGTGGCCAATGCCCCAGCGGAAAGTCGGCGCAATGCCTTTCTTGTCCACCTTGGCGCCCCAGTTGTCGGCTTGGTGCGTCATGGCGTTCAGGCGAAAAGCCGCATCTTCACCGGTGACCCAGTTGAAATCACCCGTCAAACGCTTCTGGTTGCCGCTGCCCACGGTCAGGTTCATCTCGTGCTGCTCGATCAGTTGGGGGGCTTTGTTGACCTGGTTGACCACGCCGCCGGTGGAGCCCTTGCCAAACAGCATGGAGGCCGAGCCCTTGAGCACTTCGACGCGGTCCTGATTGAAGGTGTCGCGCTCGATCAGTGGTGCGTCGCGAAGGCCATCCACATAAATGTCGCCGGCCTGACCCAGCGAGAAGCCGCGCAGGCGCACATCTTCTTCGCCGGTCTCGCCCGCCTGAAAGGTCACACCCGCGGTGGTTTTGAGCACTTCGCGGAAGTCGTCCAGGTTGCGGTCGTTCATCAGCCGCTCGGTCATCACCGTGATGGTTTGTGGAATGTCGCGCAGCGCTTGGCGGCCTTTGCCGATTTCGGTGTCACGCACGCGCAGCACGCTTTTGGCGTCTTCGATGCGGGTGTCCTTGATGACCACCGTGCCCATCTCCCGTTCGGATTGGGCTTGCGCGGTGGGGCTGACGGCGCCCGCCAGCATGAGTGCGGCCAGAGGCAAAAAGGTGTTTTTGGCAGAGGTGGTGTGCATGGTGATGTCCAATCCAAGGCGGTCGAAAACCGAGGTTTTCGAGGAAAAAGGCGATGGCTGGCTATCACCCCCGGCAGGTCCGGGGTGAATGGCTGGCTGCTGAAAAATGAGGGGTTTACTTGAAGCCGACGCGGTCGAGCATCTGCTGGACCTTGACCTGGTTCATGCCGACGGCGCTGATCGGGATCAGCTCGCTTTTGAAGCTGCCGCCGGTCATGGCTTTGAGGGCCGGGTTGTCAAAGCTCACGCCCTTGGCCACCGGCCACTCGTTGTTGCCATTGGCAAAGTGGTTTTGGGCGCTGGGGCTGGCCAGGTATTCGAGGAACTTGATGGCGTTGTCGCTGTTCTTGGCATAACGGGCCACAGCGCCACCGGCCACGTTCACATGGGTGCCCCAGCTGCTTTGGTTGGGAAAGACCACGCCGATTTTTTCGGTCACGGCTTTGTCGGCCGGGTTGGCCGAGCGCATCATGCGCGCCAGGTAGTAGGTGTTGGTCACCGCCACACCGCACTCGCCTGCGGCCACAGCCTTGATCTGGTCGGTGTCACCGCCTTTGGGGCTGCGGGCCATGTTGTCCACCAAGCCTTTGAGCCAGGCTTCGGTTTTGGCTGGGCCCAGGTGCTCGGTCATGGCGCCAAACAGGCTCAGGTTGTAGGGGTGAGAGCCTGAACGGATGCACAAACTGCCCTTGAATTTGGCGTCGGCGAGCTTTTCGTAGCTGTCCACATCGGCCTTGCTGAACTTGAGCTTGTCATAGACCACCACGCGAGCGCGGGTGGACAGCCCAAACCAAGCGTTGCCCCCGTTGTCCGCCGCTTTGGCGCGCAAGTTGGCGGGAATGGCGTCTTCCAGGGGCTTGGATTTGATGGGCAGGAAAAGGCCATCGACCTCGGCTCGCCAAAGTCTGGCGGCGTCCACGAGCAAAATCACGTCCGCAGGGGAGGCCGAGCCTTCGGCTTTCAGGCGAGCGAGAATACCCGCATCGTCGGCATCGACGCGGTTGATCTTGATGCCGGTGGCTTTGGTGAAGTCGCTGTACAGCGCTTCATCGGTCGGGTAGTGGCGGGCGGAATAGATGTTGACCACTCTGTCCTGCGCAAACGCCAAAGATGAGGCGATCAGGCAAGACACGGCGATGGCGGAAGTCAGGAGGCGCATGGTGATGCTCTCAATTTTTTTAATTTCAGTGAGAGAATTTTATCTCAAATGCGAATCATTATCAATAACTTTTTGGAATTTGGGGAAGTCATGAAGAAGAACAAAGCCTGGACATGCCGTTTGGGCATGCTCGGCGCGTTGGTGAGCGCCTTGGTTTTGAGTGGGTGCGCCAGCGTGAGCCCGGTGGCCGTCAGCCCGGATGTGCCGACCAGTCAGCCCGTCATCAGCGCACCTGTGGGCAGTCCGTCTGTGGTGGTGCAGCCTGCACCCCCACGCAAGCCCGTGCATTTGGGGTTAGCGCTGGGTGGTGGGGCCGCCAGGGGGTTCGCCCATGTGGGCGTGATCCAGGTCTTGGAAGAAGCCGGTTTGCGGCCCAGCCATGTGGTGGGCACTTCAGCCGGCAGCTTGGTGGCGGCGCTGTATGCCAGTGGCAAAACTGTGCCCGAGCTGCGCAAAGCGGCGGAGACCATGGAAGAAGCCGAGATCACCGATTGGATGGTGCCTTTGCTCAACCGGGGCGCTTTGCGGGGTGAAGCCCTGGCCAAGTACGTCAACCACCAGGTGGGCGGCCGCAGCCTGGAGCAGATGAAAATCCCGCTGGGCATTGTGGCCACCGATTTGCGCAGCGGCGAAGCCATCACCTTCCGCAGGGGCAACACCGGCTCGGCCGTAAGGGCTTCGAGCGCGGTGCCGGCGGTGTTTCAGCCGGTGCGCATCGGGGGGCGTGAATACGTCGACGGTGGTTTGGTTGCCCCGGTGCCGGTGCACCAGACCCGCGAGATGGGTGCCAACTTTGTGATCGCGGTGGACATCTCCAGTGACCCAGAGGGTAATCCAGCGGACGACACCTTTCAGATTCTGATGCAGACCTTCACCATCATGGGCAAGAGCATCAACACCTTGGCGCTCAAAGAGGCCGATGTGGTCATCCGTCCGGCGCTGTCTGGGGTCAAAAGCGCCGATTTCAGCGCCCGTCGCCGGTCCATCGAGGCGGGCCGGGTCGCCATGCTGGCGCAGTTGCCCAAACTCAAGGAGCGTTTGGCGGCCTTTGAAGTCGGGTATTGATGAGCGGGCAGAGCGATCAGCCCGTCAAGGTTCGTACCGCGAAGGCGACTCTTGCCAAGGCATAAAAAAAGGGCTGATCTTGCGATCAGCCCTTGAAGGGATCCCTGTTTCCCAGATGAAATTCAAAAGGATCCGAGGAGACAACTTGCAAATCAAGCGACAAGTCCTTGCAAAACCTGCCGCCTGTGAAAAATCACTTCTTCTTGCCAGCTTTCGGAGCGGCAGCTGAAACAGCTGCCAAATTGGATTCAGCCAGGTCTGTGGCTTGCTTGACGGCTTTTTGAACGGATTCGAAAGCGGTGTTGGCAGCGGTCACGGCACCCTTCATCATGGCCACAGCTTGCTCGGAGCCGGCTGGGGCGTTCTGTGCGGCGCTGTCCACCAAAGTGGCGAACTGCTTTTGAGCAGCGGCCGCTTGGGCTTCGAAAGCTTTGGTGAATTCGCCACCGGTGCCGGAAGCGATGTCATACAGGTGACGGCTGTAAGCGGCGGTCTTTTCAGCCAAAGGCTGGAACAGGTTGGCTTGCATGGCCAGCAACTCTTGGGCGTCTTTGACGCTCAGAGCGGCTTGGGTGTTGTTGGCGGACTCGTCCAACGCAGCCTTGGCAGCGGTCAGGTTCAGCTCGACCAGTTTTTCCACGCCTTCGAAGGCTTTGGCGGTCAAACCAAACAGGGTTTCCACATTGGCTTTGTGCGAGGCGACGATTTGTTCAGCGGTCATCATGAGAATCTCCAATAAAAGTTTCAAAGGGACTGCGCCGAAACTGGCCGGGGCCGTACAACTTTGTTGCAGTGCAGCATGGTTTGAATTTTAGGGTTTGTCCCGGGGTTTGCAAGGGGTACAGACCGTCTTTCATGCAGTTTAGAGAGCGTTTTCTAGAATCGGGCGCTGTCCTTGGAACGCCATGCACGCTTATTACGCCGATCACTTTGTCTTGCCTTTGCCCGAAGGCCACCGCTTTCCGATGCGCAAGTACAGCCGTCTGCGCGACCGGCTCACGCAAGAGCTGCCCGGCGTGGTGATGCGCGAGGCCCCCGCCGCCAGCGAAGGCGAGCTGGCGCTGGTGCACACCCCGGACTACATCCAGGGCGTGGCCACGGGCAGCCTCGACCCCGCCGTTCAGCGCGAGATTGGTTTTCCGTGGAGCCCCGCCATGGCCGAGCGGGCCCGCCGTTCGGTGGGCGCCAGCGTGGCCGCAGCCCGAGATGCCCTGGCGCAGGGCGTGGCGGGCAATCTGGCCGGGGGCACCCACCACGCCTCTGCCGACAAGGGGGGCGGTTTTTGTGTGTTCAACGACATCGCCGTCACGGCCCGCTTGATGCAGACCGAGGCCTGGCGGCTTGAGCGCCAGAAGATGAATGTGGCGGTGATCGATCTGGATGTGCACCAGGGCAACGGAACTGCCGCGATTTTTGCCAACGACCCCACCGTCTTCACCTTGTCCCTGCACGGCGAAAAGAATTTCCCTTTCCGCAAGGAGCCCAGTGATCTGGACGTGGGTCTGCCCGACGGCTGCACCGATGCCCCTTATTTGGAGGCCTTGCACCAAGCCTTGCAAACGCTTGAAGACCGGTTTGACCCGCAGCTGGTGATTTACCTGGCGGGGGCCGACCCGCACGAGGGCGACCGGCTGGGGCGCTTGAAACTCAGCGCAGACGGCATGCAGGCGCGAGACCGTGTGGTCATGGACTGGGCCTGGCAGCGGCGCTTGCCGGTGGTCATGTGCATGGGCGGCGGTTATGGCCACGACATCGAGACCACGGTGCAGGTGCAAATGCAGACCTGGCAAGTGGCCTTGGGCTACTGGCAACGCTGGCACAATCTCAGGCGATGAACACGCCTGCCAAACCTCAGCCCGAAAGCCGCGATGCCTACAAAGCGTTTCGCGCCATCACCACCCGCTGGATGGACAACGACGTTTACGGTCATGTCAACAACGTCGTGTACTACAGCTGGTTCGACACCGCGGTGAACGCGACCCTGATTGAAAAAGGCGTGCTCGACATCCACGGCGGCAGCACCATTGGCCTGGTCATCGAGACCCAGTGCAACTACTTTGCCCCGCTGGCCTTTCCGCAAACCATCGATGCCGGCATCCGCGTGGCCAAGTTGGGCACCTCGAGCGTGCGCTACGAAGTGGGCTTGTTCGCCCAGGACGAGCCCCTGTGTGCGGCCAAAGGCCATTTTGTACACGTGTACGTGGACCGCGAAACCCGCCGTCCCGTGCCTTTGCCCCCCGCATTGAAAGCCTATCTGGAGACCTTGACATGAGCATTCCCCACATTGACCAACAAGTCAGCGCCCGCGTGAGCGATGCGGCCAGCGTGGACACCGCCATCCTGAGCCGTTTTTCGGCCCGTGCCTTTTTGCCCCAAGCGGTGGAGCGCAGCGTGCTCGAGGAAGTTTTGCAAGTGGCCTCCCGCGCGCCCAGCGGCACCAACACCCAGCCTTGGAAGGTGTATGTCTTGCAGGGTGCCAAGCGCGATGAACTGGTGGCCAAGACCTGCGCAGCGCACGACGCTATCAGCGCCAACCCGGCTTTGGCTGCCGAATACGCCGAGGTGTACGACTACTACCCCGAGAAATGGGTCAGCCCCTACATCGACCGCCGCCGTGAGTGCGGCTTTGGTTTGTATGGCGTGCTGGGCATCGGCAAGGGCGACAAAGACCGCATGCATGCGCAGCACCAACAGAATTTCCGATTCTTTGACGCGCCGGTGGGTCTGGTCTTCACCATCGACAAAGTGATGGGCCGGGGCAGCTTGCTCGACTACGGCATGTTCTTGCAGTCGGTCATGCTGGCCGCCCGTGCACGGGGCCTGCACACCTGCCCGCAAGCGGCTTGGAACAACTTCAGCAAAATCATCTTGCCCCATGTGGGCGCGGGTGAAAACGAGATGGTGGTCTGCGGCATGGCGCTGGGCTATGCCGACGAGGCGGCCCTGGTCAACACCTTCCAGACCACTCGTGTCAAGGCGCAAGACTTCACCCACTGGGTGGCATAGGTTGACCGTCTGAGAACAAAGGGGCTGGTTTGGGTCTGGACAGTTTGGCGCTTCAACTGCTCAATGGGCTGAGCCACGCCACCACGCTTTTCCTCATGGCCTCGGGGCTGACGCTGATCTTTGGCGTCACCCGCATCGTCAATTTCGCGCATGGCAGTTTCTTCATGCTGGGGGCGCTGGTGTCGGCCCATGCGGTCACCCATTGGTGGCCTCAGCTGGGTGATTCGGCGCTGGGCTATGCCGGGGCCATGCTGCTGGGTGCTTGGGTGGCAGCGCTGGTGGGGGCGGTGGCCGAGGTCTTGCTGCTGCGGCGCATGCGGCGGGTGCCCGAGCTTTACCAATTGGTGGCCACCTTTGGGCTGAGCCTGGCCTTGCACGATGCGATGCAATGGTTTTTTGGCCCTGAAGAAGTCTTTGCCCCGCGTTTTCCCGGCCTCAAGGGGGCGGTTGAAATCGGCGAGGCGTATTTCCCGACCTGGCAGCTGTTCACTTTGCTCTTGGGGCCGCTGGTCTGGCTGGGGCTTCACCTCTTGCTCAAGCGCACCTTGTGGGGCCAGCGGGTGAAAGCGGCCACCCAAGACCGCGACATGCTCGACGCCTTGGGCGTGAGCCCGGCGCCCTTGATGCTGGGCGTGGTCATGCTCGCTTGCGCTTTGGCCGGCTTGGCGGGTGCCTTGCAACTGCCGCGCGAGCCGGCCAACTTGCAAATGGACTTGAGCGTGGTGGTGGAGACCTTTGTGGTGGTGGTCACTGGCGGTTTGGGCAGCGTGGGCGGCGCGTTTGCGGCGGCGGTGCTGATCGGTGTGATCCACGCCCTGGGGGTGAGCTTTGTGCCGCAGGCCACCTTGGTGCTGGTGTTTTTGACCATGGCCGTGGTGCTGGTGCTGCGCCCGCAAGGGCTGGCAGGCGCGCAGGTGCAGGCCAACCAACGCGAGGCGGTGACGGTGTTCTCGCACGCGCCCGGCGGCCGCCTGGGTGTGGCCCTGTGGGCGCTGCTGTTGGCGGGCGCTTGCTGGGCACTCGGGCAGGGCGACTACGCCCGAAGCTTGGCCGAGGATGTGATGGTCATGGCGCTCTTTGGCTTGAGCTTGCAGTGGATGATGGCTTTGGGGGGCTTGGTCAGCTTTGGCCATGCCGCATTTTTTGCGCTGGGCGCTTACGCTGCGGCCTTGACCCACCTGAGCTGGGGTTGGGGCCTGCTGCTGGCGCTGGCCAGCGGGGTGCTGGTGGCCTTGTTGGCTGCAGCCGTGTTTGGCGTGTTGGTGGTGCGCCTGTCGGGGGTGTATTTGGCCATGCTGTCCTTGGCGCTGGCGCAGATGGTGTGGGCGGGCGTGACCCAATGGGTCTCGCTCACGGGGGGCGACAACGGCCTGATCGGCTTGCGTTTGATCTCGGATGAAGCCAGGCCTTGGTTCGGCTTGGCCTTGGCGATCTTGTTGCTGGTCGCCGTGGCCTTGCTGGCCAGGGCCAGCCGGTCCAGCCGGGGCAGTGCCTTGCAGGCTTTGCGCGATGCCCCCTTGCGGGCGGCCGCCAGTGGACTGCCTGTGGCGGTTTTGCGTTACCAGGTGTTTGTCTGGAGTGCGGCGCTCGCGGGCCTGGCCGGCGGCTTGTGGGCTGCAGTCAAAGGGGCGGTGTTCCCCTCGGTGGCTTCGGTGGCCACGTCGGTGGATGCTTTGTTGGTGATTTTGTTGGGCGGCGTGCACCAGTTGTGGGGCGCGGTGCTGGGCAGTGCGATGTTGGTGTGGGGCGGTGCGGAACTTGGCCAAGGGCTGACGTATTGGCGCGGTGTGCTCGGCGTGGTGATCATGCTGGTCATGGTCTTGGCCCCCAGTGGCCTGGCCGGTGGTTTGCAGCAAGCAGCCCAATTTTGGCGCAGGAGGTCCGCATGAGTGCTTTGCAAGTGCAGGATCTCAAGCGCCACTTTGGCGGGGTACGCGCCTTGGATGGCGTCAGCTTTGAGCTGGCGGCAGGCGAGTGTGTGGCCTTGATCGGCCCCAACGGCGCGGGCAAGTCAACCTGCTTTGCCTGCCTGGCGGGGCAACAACAGCCGCAAAGCGGCCAAGTCACTTGGGCGGGGCATGCTTTGTTGGATTTGCCTCCCGCAGCCCGGCTGCAAAGGGGCGTGGCCCGCACCTTCCAGGTGGCGCAAACGTTTGAGGCCCTGACGGTGCTGCAA
This sequence comes from Limnohabitans lacus, assembly GCF_030053395.1. Taxonomy (GTDB): domain Bacteria; phylum Pseudomonadota; class Gammaproteobacteria; order Burkholderiales; family Burkholderiaceae_C; genus Limnohabitans_A; species Limnohabitans_A lacus. The sequence continues at coordinate 390,945 of NZ_JASGBH010000003.1, forward strand.
AACCTGCAGTTGGTGCGCTGCGCGGGGCAGCTGTCGTGGTGGGACCGGCTCGATCAACGCGGCCCACAGGCGGCCCAAGCGTTGCTCGAATCCATGGACTTGCAAGCACTTCGTCACGCCCTGGTGGCCGACTTGCCCTATGGTGCCAAAAAACGCTTGGAGCTGGCCATGGCGCTCGCCGGATGGCCCGACATGCAGGACGCTCCGCGCTTGCTATTGCTGGACGAGCCCGCCGCCGGCCTGGCGCCCGAAGAGCGTTCGGTCATGATGGCGCTGGTGCGCCAAGTGGCCGATTCGGGCGCCACCGTGCTCTACACCGAACACAATATGGACGCTGTTTTTGGCGTGGCCGACCGGGTGTTGGTGCTCATGCAAGGCCGCCTGGTGGCCGATGGCAGCCCCGAAGCCGTGGCGCAAGACCCCCAAGTGCGTGAGCTGTATCTGGGACGGGAATTCGACATCCAGACCTACAAGGCCTGAGACCTTGCGGCCTCCGCTGGCCGCTCAGGGTCTTGGGGTCGCCTCAACGCTGGCGCGTTGGAAGGTCACCACATGGTCCACTTCGGCGCGGATGCCGATCCACTCGCCCAGCTTGTGGTCGTGGTGGCTGGGCACATGGGCCATCAGCAATTGGCCCGTGGCCAAGCGCAGGGTGTAGAGAAACTCTGAGCCTCTGAATGCTTTGCGGATGATTTCCGCCTTCACCGGCGCGTCGTCGTCGTGCACGATGTCATCGGCCCGCAGCAGCACATCGCACTGGCCGCCTTCAAAGGCGTTGGGCAGGGCGCATTCGGCCACATCGCTCAAATCGCCCACGGGGGTGTGTACTACCACGTGGGTGCCGACTTCTTGCAGGGTGGCCGGGGCAAACACGCCGTGGCCGATGAACTCGGCCACAAAGCGGGTGCTGGGTCGGTGGTAAAGGCTGTAGGCGTCGTCCCACTGCTGAAGCTGACCCTGGTGCATCACCCCGATCACATCGCCGATGGCAAAGGCTTCGAGCTGGTCGTGCGTGACCAGCAGCGCGGTCGCGTTGGCCGCTTTGAGGATGTTGCGCACCTCGTGGGCCAGCCGTTCGCGCAAGTCCACATCGAGGTTGGAAAAGGGTTCGTCCAACAAGAGCAAATCAGGTTGAGGGGCCAACGCACGGGCCAAGGCCACCCGCTGTTGTTGCCCGCCCGACAGCTCATGGGGAAAGCTTTTTTCGCTGCCCTTCAGACCGACGAGGTCCAGCACCTCGCTCACGCGTCGCTGGCGTTCGGCGCGGGGCAAGTGGTTCAGGCCAAAGCCGACATTGCGGGCCACGTCCAGATGGGGAAACAGCGCGTAATCTTGAAACACCATGCCGATGCGGCGCTGCTCTGCAGGCTCGGTGTGCCCCGGCTCGCTGACCACCCGGCCTGACAGCACCACCTGGCCGCCCGACACCGGCTCCAGCCCCGCCACGGCGCGCAGCAAGGTGGTCTTGCCACAGCCCGAAGGCCCAATCAGCACCCCAATTTGACCCTTGCTCAACCCCAGCTGGATGCCTTGCACGGTGGGCGCATTGCGGCCTGGGTATTGGATGTCGAGGTGGTTCAGTGAGAGAAACATGGTTTGGATTGTAGGCAAGTTGGGCCCACAGCCGAGGCGGTTGTTGGCGAGTAGCCCCAGCAGCACAGGGCGTGGCTTCTACAATAGCTTGCAGTATGTTTCGCACTTTGACCCGTGGTTTGCCGGGTATCCCCTCTTTGCTCTTTGCCGTGCTGGCCCTGATTTTGGCGCTGCCGGTTTTGGCCGTGCTCGGCTCTTGGTGGCAGTGGGGCGGGGCCAGTGCCGAGATCCTGCAAGAGATGGCGCGCACCGTGCTGGCCGACTATGCGCTGACGTCGCTGGGCTTGTGCCTGATGGTCGCTGTGGGCGTGACGGTGCTGGGCCTGTGCACCGCCGCCTTGGTCACTTTGTTTGATTTTCCGGGGCGCAGCACCTTTGAATGGCTGCTGCTTTTGCCACTGGCCATGCCCGCTTATGTGGTGGCCTATGCCTACACCGACTTTTTGCAATTCAGCGGCCCCTTGCAAGTGAGCTTGCGAGATCTGTTGGGTCTGCAAGGGCGGCTATGGCCCGATGTGCGCAGCGTGTGGGGCGCGGCGCTGGTGTTCACCTTGTCGCTTTACCCCTATGTGTATTTGTTGGCCCGAACCGCCTTGGTGGAGCGGGCCGGTGGCTTGATGGAGGCGGCCCGCCTGCTGGGTGCGCCCCTGCCCAGGCGCATCCGCGCGATCGCTTTGCCGCTGGCGCGTCCTGCGGTGGCTGCAGGGGTGGCCTTGGCCCTCATGGAAACCCTGGCCGACTTTGGCGTGTCCAGTTACTTCGGCATCCAGACCTTCACGGCGGGCATTTACAAAGCTTGGCTGGCCATGGACAACCGCATCGCGGCTGCCCAGCTGGCGACCTTGCTGCTGGTCGTGGTGGTGGCGCTGCTCCAGCTGGAGCAGCGGGCCCAAAAGCGCATGCGTTTCAACCAGGCGCGTGGCTCTCGCCAGGGCGCTTCCGAGGCGCAAGCCGTCAAGCTGATGGGAAGCGCGCGTGTGCTGGCTTGGGTGCTGTGCGCATTGCCCGTGCTGCTGGGTTTTGTCCTGCCCGTGTTGATTTTGTGCCACGCCATGTGGGCCGAAGCTGTCGAGTTGCCCTGGTCACGCTTTGGTCAATGGGCCTGGACCAGTTTGCGTCTGGGGGCGTTCACTGCGCTGCTGGCCGTGGGCGTGGCCCTGGCTTTGGCCTTCAGTGTGCGCACCCGTGCCGACGCCCTGAGCCGCAGCGCCACCCAACTGGTGGGGCTGGGCTATGCCATCCCCGGTGCGGTGGTGGTGGTGGGCTTGCTGCTGCCCGTGGGTTGGATTCAACAGACCTGGCCGGCTTCTCAAGCAGGTGCCTGGATCACCGCCACGGCCCTGGGGCTGGTGTGGGCCTATCTGGTGCGCTTTTGTGCGGTGGCCCTGCAGTCGGTGCAAAGCGGTTATGCCCGCATACCGGTCAGCCTGGACGACACCGCCCGCACCTTGGGAGTGACCGGTTGGGGGCTGCTGCGGCGCGTGCACGCACCGCTGCTGCAACGCACCACGGTGGCGGCCATGCTGCTCGTGTTTGTCGATGTCATGAAAGAGCTGCCCGCGACCATGGTGCTCAGGCCCTTCAACAGCGACACCTTGGCCGTGGTGGCCTACCAATTGGCCCGTGATGAACGCTTGGGTGAAGCCGCCTTGCCTTCTTTGGCGCTGGTGTTGGTGGGCCTGATCCCCGTCATTTTGCTCAGTCGCACCTTGCGTCAGCCCCAGTCGTGAAGGGCATGTTGTGCTTGCCGTTGCCCATCTGAACGCTTGGTATGGCCCCGCGCAGGCGCTGTTCGATGTGAGTCTGCAGGTGGGCGAGGGCGAACTCGTGGTGCTGCAAGGCCTCAACGGAGCGGGCAAGTCCACGCTGCTGCAAGCCTTGATCGGCATCGGGCCGCAGGTTCAAGGCGACATCACTTGGGACGGACAAGCCATTCAGGCCTGGCCTGCGCACCGCCGCGCCCAAGCTGGCCTGGGCTTTGTGGCCGAAGACCGCAGGTTGTTCACCGGCCTGTCGGTGCATGACAATTTGTGGATCGCTGCCTTGGCCGAAGGGCAAGGGACACCGGCCGAGCGCTACGCCCGTGTGATGCAATTGTTCCCGCAACTTCAGCCCATGCTGCAACGCCCCGCCAGCCAAATGAGCGGTGGCGAGCAACAAATGCTGGCCCTGGCCCGTACCTTGATGACCGGCCCCCGATTGCTGCTGCTGGACGAGCCTTGCGAGGGCATCGCCCCGGTGCTGGTGGCGGCCATGCGCGATGCGCTGCTGCAATTGGCCCGAGAAGGCGTCACTTTGTTGGTGGCCGAGCAAAACAACATCCTCGCCGATCGGGCAGACCGTGTTCTGGTGCTGGTCAGTGGGCGGCTTGTCCCGCAGGCTTGATCCCGCCCATCACTTACACTGCCTCAAACCCCGAGCGGCCCCAGCCGCCAGAGACAAATCATGATCATCACCAGTCTGCTTGACACCGACCTGTACAAATTCACCATGATGCAGGTCGTGCTGCACCAGTTTCCGGGCGCGCAGGTCGAATACAAATTCAAGTGCCGCAACCCCGGCGTCGCGCTGGCCCCTTTTGTCAACGAAATCCGCCAAGAAATCCGCTCGCTGTGCAGCTTGAACTTCAAGGAGTCCGAGCTGCAGTACCTGCGCTCGCTGCGCTTCATCAAGAGCGACTTTGTTGACTTCTTGGGTTTGTTCAAGCTCAACGAGAAATACATCCAGGTGACGGCCCTGCCCAGTGGCGAAATCGACATCACCATCCAGGGCCCTTGGCTGCACACCATCCTGTTTGAAATTCCGGTGTTGGCCATCGTCAACGAGGTGTACTTCCGCAACACCCAGAAGGTGCCCGACCTGATGGAAGGCCGTCGCCGCGTGGACCAGAAGATTGCACAGTTGCAGGGCGCAGGACTGGAGACATTGAAGATCGCCGATTACGGCACGCGTCGACGTTTTTCAAGGGCCTGGCACGAGGAAGTGCTGCGCGTGTTGTCGGCCCGTTTGGGAACAGGCCCCCAAGGTCAGTTTGCCGGCACCAGCAATGTCTATTACGCCTACCTCTTGGGCCTGACCCCGCTGGGTACCATGGCGCACGAGTACCTGCAAGCCGCACAAGCTTTGGGCCCGCGTCTGCGCGACAGCCAGATTTTTGCTTTCGAGTCCTGGGCCAAAGAGTACCGGGGTGACTTGGGCATCGCGCTGTCCGATGTCTATGGCTTTAACGCCTTCTTACGTGACTTCGACTTGTACTTTTGCAAGTTGTTCGACGGGGCGCGCCATGACAGCGGCGACCCGTTCAGCTGGGGCGAACGCATGATTGCGCACTACCAGCACAACCGGGTGGACCCCAAGACCAAGACCCTGATCTTCAGTGACAGCCTGACCATTCCGCGCACCATTGAATTGTTCCAACAATTTCAAGGTCGCTGCCAGTTGGCCTTTGGTGTGGGCACCAACCTGACCAACGACCTCGGCTACGAACCGCTGCAAATCGTCATCAAAATGACCCGATGCAACGGCCAACCCGTGGCCAAACTCTCGGACACGCCCGGCAAAGGCATGTGCGATGACGAAAAGTATTTGGCTTATTTGCGCCAGGTTTTTGAAATTACCCCCAACGCCTGAATGGGGCGGATTCAAGGACGAACTGCAACACGGTTTAACGAGGCGTGAAACACCTCGTGTGGTGTCTTGAATCCCAGCCGCTTTCTGGGCCGGTGATTCAATCTGTTTTCGATCATAGTCAACTCCT
>NZ_JASGBH010000004.1 GCF_030053395.1 Limnohabitans lacus
CTATAGGCTCAAGGAGGCGGCGGCGCGCTTGGTCATCCAAGCTGACGCGTCATAATCTGAGGGCGCTGCCTGGGGGAATTTGGGGTGGCCACGGGTGGGGGAATTTGGACTGACCATCAGGGGTATGGAAACCGAGTTGGCCAAGACAAAACTCATGCCCGGCCTTCTGCAATCCACTCAGCCAAGTCAACACCATCACCAATAAATTTATCTGAAGGTGCCAGAATGACTGCTTGTAGCGTTTCTGCGGTAAGCACCTTGATCTTCACAGAGACACGCTCGAAGGCACCATTGACCCATGCAGGAACACACTCAATAGCCGGGAGTTTCAGATCACGCAGAGTCTTGTTCGCCTGCCTGCCATAGCTGTATTTGTAGCGGTTGGCCTTAATGCATGTTGCGTAAAAGAGCATGACATCAACAGACATCTTCGTTTTAGGGCGAAGGTAAAAAAGGTCTCTTCCACTGTAAAAAGGTTCAACTTGCAGGAAGGTTTCAAGAACAGAACCTCCCCCAGCTACCGATAAAACACCGCCCTCAGTAGGCTCCATTTCTGAGAGTTTTTGGACCTTAGCGCTCACACCGTTATTTTGCGATGTTCTGGCCACAAAGTTGATGCCATGCGGATTGACATCCATAGCATTGAGTTCCAGATTCGTCCCGTAATTGACCTCGAACAACTCACACAGGCTCACAGTAGATGTGCCAGCTTTGAGGTGACGCCGTTGAATTGCCTTAACCGGAAAATTCGGAAGACCCCCAAAAGTTGAATCGAAATCAATTGGATTTTTAACCCAATCAGGCGGGGTGTTTGGCAGCTCTATGGATTTAAGGCGCTCCCCTTTTGGTTTGCGTCCATAAGAAAATTTGCCTCGATTGAGCGTTATCGCTTTGGCGTAGAAAATCTTTTCCGCCAGAGACATTTCCCGCTTGGGTAGGAGAACGCAAACATTACTGTTGGCAACAAACTCAAAGGTGGAAACATAGGCATACGTGTGACTACCTTCACCATCCGTCGATACAAAGAGCGTATAGATCGGATGCCTGTGTTCGCTGGGCACCGAACTGCGCTCAACCCATCCAGCCAGTGTTCTTTGCTGGGTTTTTGCTGGTCTCAAATAAGCAATGCTGGATTTGGTTTTGGTATTGGATACCGTGACGCGACTGCTGACCAATCCCGCTTTGATCAAGAATAGATCATCAAGCCTTGTCATGGAGTGCCTCAGAACTTCCCGGACTTTGAATTTCAAGCATGAGGTTGTAGAGGGCAAAACGCATCACATCACGTTCAAAATCTGCTTGCGTTATGGTGCTGTAATCTGTTTCCAGATAGGCTTCGCACAACCATTCGTCCTCAGCTGTAACCGAGTGCAAAAGACTGGAGCCCGTGACAACGGTTCTGTTGAGGAAAGCATCTAGCCATTGCTCTCGAATTGCCTGCCATCTTCCCGCGCTGTCCTCACGCCTGCGTTTGGATTTAACAAAGCCATCTTCGCGCCAGTAGCCAAACCAAGTTTTTTTCTTTGGGTCGTGTGCAACATGTGCGCGAAACACCAATGCACACGTGTTTGCGCCTTTGTCGTTGAAGAGTTGATTTGGCAACGACATAGAGGCTTCAAGTGAGTGAAGCTTTAAAAGATTTTGTTTGACCGCCAGCCCCTGACCACTGTCATACATGGCACAGCTCATAGGCACAATCGCAATCGCTATGCCATTGGGCTCCAAACATCCAAGGGCCTGCCCGACAAACTGCAACTCATCTATGCCACTGCCATCGTTGAATGGGGGGTTAAGCAACGCAACAGTGGGCCTGAATGGTTTAACAAGATTCGTGGACTTGAAGCAGTCCTCATGGAAAATATTGGATTTCCCATCCCCATGAATAATCATGTTGGAGACGGCGAGGTTAAAAATGTGTGGTTGGTACTCCACACCCACCAATTGCTGCTTTTTGATACGATCAATTTTGTCTTTATCGCCATTGGCGGCTGCCACCATCTTGCCCATGGCCGCCACCAAAAATCCACCCGTACCGCAGCAATTGTCCAGTACAACAGAGTCTTTACCGACGCCCGCCAAGTCGCACATCAGCTGGGTAATGTGAGCCGGTGTCAACACAATACCAAGGCTGCCGTCATCGTTGGCGTACTTGAGAAACTCTACATAACAGCGACTGACGATGTCATGGTACTCATTGCCCTTGACGAATGCGTAAACATGCTCTTCAACTTCTTGCACCAACTCTTTGAAATAACCATCACGAATCAAAGCTGGACTGCGACGAATAGAAGAAAATTCGTCACGCAGACCGGCAAATTTGTCCATCGATTTCGATGCGGCTTTCTCTAAAATTTTGGACAGTTGCTGGATCATCGTATCCAACACGTCTTCAGAATTGGCGTGAAGCCGGTAGGACCTTCTGAAAGTGGCATCCTCCAAGGCTAACAAGATGCCGCTGAACAGGATGGCTCTTTGTTTTTCTGGAATGCGTTTGCCGTGCAGCTGTTTATTGAGTCCACCCACGTATTCAAGCAAAGCGGAATAGTCAACCCTGAACCGCTGATTTTTAAGCTGTTCGAGGTAAGTCGGGAATGCCTGCAGACCGCACCCCTTAAGAATTTCTTTGTGATCCTTTTCACCTCGTAGCTTGACGTAGTGGGAGACCGTGAGCTCTTCCTGAGTTTGCCCGCTGACCCCGATATACAACACGTCAAATGCTTTGGAAATACAGTCGGCATACAGTCGAGCGCCATCAACGGCGTAGTCCGCATACCGATCCAGACTGTCACTGACATGCTTTGTGATGTCCGCCTTGCATTCGATAACGACCACAACATCTTCTTGACTTTCGTCTCTGATGATGTAGTCGGGATAGCCAGGACCCGTTCCACCGCTGCGTTTACTTGCAGCAGTTAAGAGTTTTTGGATCTGGGGTTTGGCTGACTTTTTAGGCTCGACAATGATCGCTTGACCCCCATCGTAATAGCCCAGCCTGTTCATGGCTTTAAAAACAAGTTGCTCTGTCAGCCCTTCATTTTTCGATTGACCAGATCGACGCGGTTTTGACTTTGGACCTACCACTTTGTGCTTTCTTTGAGTGTGTATTTCGACTTGCATCGCAAGCCCAGTACAGATCAAGTGACCATTTTTGCACCTGCGAGATTATCGGGTATACCACCTCTTTCTGACTGACTTTGAAAAAAATAACGACAAAATACGCCACACCACGGGAAACTACCTGGCTCGTTATTTAACCAGGAATCGGATCAGACTAAACATTGCCGTCAGCCTTCGTGGGCAACTCCGGCATTTCGACAACAATGCGCAGCGCCGCAGATCACTGTTTGAAAACAAGGCTGGCAATCCGCTGGTAACCGGCCTTAGAAAAATGCACGCTGTCAGCGTGCAGCTGCTCCACTGGCCGCTCGTAAACCACATCACCGTGCATCATGGCCACGGCTTGAACTTGCGCTCGAGCCGGAAACTGGGGACCAGGCGCAATCCAGATTACGCGCTTGGCGTGCGCCACCGACTTTCTGGCACGGGCAAGGTACTGGTATGTCATTGGGTCTGGTAATTTTCCATCGTTTGAGCCAAGAGAGATCAGTACCACCTCAAACGCAGAGGCGATAGGCTCAACAGTTGCCGAGAACTGTCGCACCCATTGCTTGGTACTGATTCCATTGAGTGCGGCCACCATGCATCTTGCCTGTTGTGCGGTCCCGACTGCGATCGAATCTCCCAAGATCAAACAATTGGGACCAGCATCGACTTTTGAGTGATCCGCGCCTTGCGCAAAGACTAAAGACGAACACAGGGCTGTCAGACCGGCAACCACAGTGGCCGTACTCCGAAAACGGATCGGGCTAAGCATTGCTGTCAGCCTTTTTCGGCAACTCAGGCATCTCTTGTTCTCCCGCCCGCCAAAACCACAACGGCATATCGTCCGAACCGATCTGTTTGACCAGCTCATCTTGGTCTTCCTCTGTGCCTCCTGGTGGCAAAACGCACAGCGCTGTAGCAACGCTTGTGTCGGTGAGCACCGCATTGGCCATGTGCGCACTGATGGGCAAATTGAACCTCAGACATTTCCAAAATACGCGCTTTTGTTCCGTCAGGCGGTCGATCAGGCTTTTCTCGTAAATCGACTCAAAGGGTATCCAGTTCTGCGTCACATTCATGGCTGCCACCTCGTTGAGCAATGGCATACCTGCCGAGTCAACCGTGAACGTTCCAATCAAGATCAAGTGGCTGTCCGTCAGGTTTTGATCCCACATGGAAAGTGCCGTTTTGAAGTGCTTGATCATGCGTTTGTACAAGTCTTCATTGACCCTGAATGGGCAATCCATGGCCCCTTTGAAGACCGCCTGATACCCAAATTGAGCAGGACGCAGCTCGTACAGCTCGCCGACCACCAGACCTAGGCGCGTGGTTGTGCCCGAACTGCTAGCCAGTTGAGCCAGTCGAAGCATCCGGCGACTGCGAATATCCGCCTCTCTCGCTGGGTCATGGGGCTCTGGCACATACAACATGTCGCCCAAGGGCTGTGACTTGGCCACTTTGCCGGTCGCGGCCTGGTTGATGTATTTGTACATCGTGCCGTAGGTCCGTTTGCCCTGCATGGCCGGGTACCACTTATCCAATCCAGCCGTGTGCCAAAGGTAGTGCAAAAGACCTCTGAGCGTCAGTTTGGTCCCATCACTTTTGACGCTGTCGGCCGGCGTGTCTTTAGGTGTGGGGAGCGTGCGACCGCTGATTTTTGACAGGGCGAAATCCAGTTTCAGTTCCACCGTGTCTGTCAGGGCGTCCTCCAAGATTGCGTGGCCCTGCACTTGCGCCAAGCCACTCAAACCCGGTGGCGGCTCGTAGTGGTCGCAATCACTGGCATGTTTTGAACCAGCTTTGGGCATTCTACGTAATTCGTAGATTGCACGGCTGGCGATTTTGGCCACGTACAGCTCAACCGGCGAGATCCGGTTGCATCCACACAGTGGCCTTGTCCCATTGGCATACGCATGCGCGAGAATTTGCTGAAAATCTTCGTCCCCTGGGTAAAACTCCCTGGAGCCAATCCGATAAACGCGCTTCATGGAGCCCCCTTGAATGAAGTGATCGATCAGTTGCTTTGTTGCGCAGCGGCCGCAGCAGCTGCTGCTTTGGCCAACATGTCGTTGTGTGCCTGTAAGGCTTGCGGGTAGTCTTGAGCCTCAACCCAATGGCCGCCTTGCATGGGGGTGCCCACGTACACGGGTGCGACTGCTTGTTGCAAGCCATTTCCGTAATAAGCCACGCAATACGTTGGCATGACATTCCCGATATAGGACTCGCCATCACCCATGCTCGTGAAATTGGCCTGATTGATGTTGGCAGCATCGCAGCGCCCTGCCCCATGGATGATGGAGTTTTTGTAAGCAGTCATGTGGGGCTGCGAAACGATCGGGCACATGTTCAGGAAATTCAGACGACCGCGCAGCGTGTCACCAAATCGCCTGAAACTGATAGAAAAATACCTTCTAATCGACGGCAAGCATTCTGACGGGCGGGCGCTTGCAGCCAAGCACAACAATGCCTCGCAGGCGAGTTTTGCGTCCCCATCCAGTTGCCCTTGTGCCTGTGCAGGCGCCGCGGCTAAGTGAGCCAGCAAAGCCGCCGCCAACCCCATGCGAAGAATTGGTTTGTGTTTCATACGATGTAACCTTTCATGATTTTCAAGCCATATGGGCCAGTAAGGCGCCCACAAATGCCGCAATAAAGGACGTAGCACCAATTCCCCCCAACCTGAGCAACCAATCCCGATTGAGCTTGTCAAACAACTGGTTAAACGCCAAGGTATCGGCCACAGCTCGTTTGGCCTGCAAAGTCACCATGGTGTTGGTTTCGCGCGAGAGTTGTTCAATGTAGGCCTGCGCAAAGGAGCCCAACCGTTTGGCCGACTGTTCGGACAAATTGACATCGGCCAATTCGCTCATCTTGAGATCCAAGGTGTTTCGCCAGCGTACAAAATCGTTGGCACTCAACGCTTGCCCAAGGGCTTGAACTTGTCCTGCCACCTGCTTGACCTGGTCAGACAAATCAACGACATCGCCCAAGATTTCGGCGATCAATTCATCGCGTTGACTTTGTGTCAAGGTTGATTTGCTTGGGATGGCCGGTGCAGTCGTTTGCGATCCCAGCGCCCGCGCCGCAGATGCCGCGTAAGCATCGCCACGAGCATCCACGCCCCCTGCCTCAGGGTAGCCACTGCCCGAGTCATCCTCACCCTGTTCATGCCCCCTTACCCAGCCTGGCATGACAGCATCACTCGCTCAAACACGGCATCCAAATTCTGATTGACACCCACAGCCAGTCTCCGAACGGACAAGCGCTCGGCCAAGGCCAATTTTTCTGCTGGATCACTGGCGTTTTTGATGGCAGCTTTGAAATCGGTGGGATCATTGACCACGTCCGACAATGAATCGCCAGAATTCCTGATCAACGCGAAGACATCGTTTTTGTAGATGACCGCCTGTGGATCTGTCATGCACAGGTGCATGGCATCCACAAAGTTAAAAATAGGCTCAAACGTGGTTTGCACATCCAGCCCCGGCTCGACCAGGTTGAACACCACAAAGATTTTGTGAGCAGGCACGCCCAGATTGGCCAGCTCCACAATGCATTCGGTGGTGTCGCGCTGCTGCTTCAAAGCCGGTACCGCAGGCACCAGGTACAAATCAAAGTCCTCGTGGCTTTCATGGTACTGGCGCATGAGCGCCAAGAACTGCTCCACGTTGCTTGCCCCCACATCGACAATGGCATCGTCCTCGAGCTGGAGATCACGCTGCAGCTTTCCGAAATCGGCACCACGGATCGTGTTGTCGCTGGCACTGTCTGCGTTGATGGTCTCAACAGCAACAATGCCCGCACCGGGCATACGGGGGCTGAGCAAATGCCTGGCAATGGTGGATTTGCCCACATTGCCAGAGAAGTTCAAAACAGCGATTTTCATGAGAGACCTTTCAGATCAAGTTTTGGCGAACACAGATTTCGGTTTGAAAAATTGGTCAAGATCCGCACGCCGTGCGTCTGGAGCCGATTTGGTACGTGGCGCTTGGGCCCGCGCAGCATCAATTGCATCCGTTGCAGGCTGTGGCTGCGGTTTGCGCAAATCAGGCGAAGCGCTTGTGACCGTCAACTGATGAGCAGCTGGTAGGGGTGATGGGCCGCTGAGGCCTGTTTCTGGTTGCGTTTTGCTTGGGTGATCTGGCAAGGCACTGCTTTGCACTTTCGCAGGGCACCACACCGCCTTGCCGTCCATCTGAATGAACAGTTGTCTGCGCCACCAGATCCTTGCACGGGACAAACTTTTTCTGAAAGTTCCCATAGACGCGCTCATGCCTGCTTGCTGCATGCGCAGCATGATGACCTCGTGCCTCTGGCCAGATTGAACGGCTCGCTCAATTTCAAGCAAACGTTGGCGCACCGCTCCTGCGTAGCTTTGCCGCAAAAGTCCAGATGGGCCGTCAAATAGGCCATCGAATGGGCTGTCGAAGGAGTCATCTGTCGTATTCATGGCTCTCCTTGGGTTTGCACATGAATTGATTTTTCAGGCCACCGGCTTACCGGGGGAACACGGGTTCGAAACACCGACGCGACATAGCCATTTCGAACGCCACGCTCTGGATGCCCGGTGTTGTAAGAGCTGAGTGCGGCCACCAGAGCTTGCTGCCCGGGACCGTAGGTCTTGGAGGCCTTTTGATAACCTTGCAGCAATACAGCTTGCATGGCTCGCAAATTGAGACAGGGGTCAAAGACGGTTTCCACCGTTAATCCAAGCCATGACAAATTGCGCGAGTTGATTTGCCCCAAGCCCATGTCAATCGACAGGCCTGCGGCCACCAGCATCTTGGCTGTGGCCACCGCTTGCTCGCGGGATGTGGGTTGAGGGGAAAGTCTGTATGGGCCGTTGATGCCGATGGCAAACGGATTGTTGCCACTTTCATGTTTGACCAGACGCAGTGCAGTGTCAGGATGCACCATGGGCGCACAAGCAAGCGCAAGAGAAAGCATGAGTTCGGGCATCAGCATGGCGTGTGCTTTCAACGAATGCCTGGCTGCCTGCGCAAACGCACCTGAACGCCGTGTTGCTCCAAATAGCCTTGCAGGCCTTTGGCCAACTGACGGTCCTCGGTCTGCTCGCTGGTGGCCAGTGCCTTGGCCATCTCAACATAGGCGTGAGAGACCGTTTTTTCGTTTTCTTGCGCCCTGAATTTGTGAGCCGCCTGAGTTTGGGAAGTCAGCTCGCGCATCGGCTCTTCACCCCGATCTTTGATTTGACGGACCGCTTGGCTTTCTCCTTTTTTGCGCTGGAGCCGAACGCGCCGTCTGGTGGCCACCGCATCAATCCCTCGGCTGTTGAGGTGCTTGGCAAAAATCAGCCGCCAGTTTTCCAGATCCGCTTTTTTGGGGTTCAGTCGCTTGCCGTCGTGTCCCGCCATCTTGACCGCTACGTGGGTATGCTGGTGATCGGTGTCCTCGTGGTGAACCATGACGTACAAGTGGTTGTCCCCAAAAAGCTCTTTGACAGTTGCCCGTGCTGCCGCCTTGACTTGCTCCCGATTGATTCCATGCGGCATCGACAAAATCATGTTTAAGGCCTCACGACGCTGCCGACGCACGAGCGTGGTGTCACCCTTGAAATCCTGGACTTCAGCGGGGATGGGCGTGCCGCTGAAAGCAAACAACTCTTTGAGACGACGGCGAGCGTCTTCACCCTGGACCGTTTGGCCATCGTCCGTTTCGATCTCCAGTTCGTCCTCGCCCTTTTTTTTGTAACGTCCGCCTCGAGCGATGTAGTCAATATGGGCACCAATGCGCCGCATATCCGCGCCACCACCCGTGATTTTGACCATCACCTGCGGTGCCTGGCGAACCATGGCAGCCACGTGAGCACGGACCCTTGCAGCGGTCGCTGCGGACGCGGCCGCTCCAGCGCCCCCAGAATGAGCACTGCTTGCTCGAAAGGGGTTGGAAAGGACTGCTTTCTTTTGCACGCTGCGATGGTTGTCGTCCCAGAGCAACTCTTCACCCCAATGCACCAAAACGCGGTCGACATACACTTTGCTGGCCATGGTCAATCCTTGAGCTCGATGCGCCAGCGCTCACGCGAGAGTGCCAAGGCGTTGGCGCACGTTTTGACATGGCAGTCGAGCTGCGCAAGGCACTGGCGAATCTCCAAATGGGTCGCCTCAAACTCCGAATAAGCGCCCTCACCTGGTCGACTGGTACTGACTGCTTGCGCGTTCAGTTGCTTGGCAATCTGGTTGAGGTTGTTTCCAATGCGCATGAGCGACAAATTCACAGCCCCCATATCCACCGTCTCTTGTTCGCTAAAAACCGCAGACTTGAGCAAAAAGGCCCTCAACAACTGAGTGACCAGGCGCTGAGGACTGACCCGTCTTTGCTCAGCCAACCGCGTGACCGCCTCCAATTCACTGGCTTTGAGCCTTAGGCGCAGTCTGGATGGCTCGTGAGCCTCTTCTTGGATGCCAACAATGGCTTGACCTGGCGGAGAGATAAGTCCAATTTCTGCCGGGGCCGATGGGATCTGCCGCTGTGGATCATTCTTCAGGTTCCCAATCAACTGCTCAAATTTCTGTGCAACCACCCAGCGCAACCCTGCTTTTTCGGTCAATCCGTGGCTTTTGCACCATTGCGCAAAGTCAGCCCTCAACGCCCCCAGATTGACTCTGATGCGGTCATCGTCATCTATGACCTGAAGATTGAGGGCATCGGGCTTGGCCAGCACAGCCGCGACCATGTCACGGATTTCGTCGTTGAGCGATACGTCTTGTTGGATGCAAAGCGCTTTGAGCACACCACAAAGGCTGCCCAGGCGGATACAAATTCGTGCATCCCTGTTGTCGACGATGGTGTCAGTAGCCCGCACGGAAAACCACCGACTGCGCGTAGTTGCGCGTGAAGTGCTTGAGATAAATGGCTGCCAAGGCTGGGTTGTCCCAATTGACCAGCACATTTTCTGAATTTTTGCTTTCCGCGGCGGCGCTGTAATTGAAGCTGCCCAACTGGACATGTTTGCGGTCCACCACAATGGACTTGTCGTGGTGAATGGCGAATGCGTTGGTGACCCTGACGTCCACACCTGCTGTAGCCAGTGAAGACAATGCGGATCGCGCCTTTGCGCTGTGGTCTTGATTCAAGTTATGCGCTTGGTCGACCACCAGTTTGATGTCCACGCCCCGCTTGCGAGCCGCCAACAAAGCCTGCGTCACAGGCGAACTTGTAAAACTGTAGGCCAGCATGTGGATTTCTCGCTGAGCTGTGGCAATGGTTTTGATGACCAAGGCCTGAGCGCCCTCATTGGGAGAAAAGGAGACTTCCAAACGGCCGCTGGCTTCGGCATTCAGTCCTGAATTGGCCGGTAAAACCGGACACCACAAGGAGACCATCAAAGCGACGAAATAACGGCCAGCGTGCCGTGCGGCTGTCATGGCGCTTTGTGTTTTTTGATGCGCAATGGGCTGTAACTGATGCCGCCCCAAATTTGCGGATTTCCCTTTTGGGCACGCAACCGAAAGCGCAAGAACTCTTGCTTGAAGCGCCAGCCATCTTTTTTGCTGATCAGGCGCAGCCAGAGAAATCCAGTCAAAAAGATCAGGATAAAGACCGGTACCATGACGTAAATCCGCGCAATCACAAAGATGGCCAATGGCATGAGCGTGGTCAGTGACAAAACGACGATCGGCACCAAGGGCACCCCGCCGATCATGGGCGGGCGAGTTGCACCCTTGAATACTCGGCATTCAGGCATGGCCTTGCCTCAGCTGAGCATGGTGGATGACAAATAGCTGGCACCACCGCAGCAAAGACCACCGATGAACAAGCCTTTCAAGTCGGTCAACTTGGTTTGCTCGTGGTACATGAATTTGTAACCTGCAAACGTCCAGGCAATGATCATCAAAAGACCCGTGATGCCTGTAAGGACCGCGTACAAAATATTCAACTTATTTGATACCCAGCCACCACCACCAGAGCTGACCGTGACCTGAGCGATGGCGGGCGATGTAGCGATTGATATGCAAGTGGTCAGAACCATCGACTGAACGTGTTTCAATCGTGAGGCAGTGTGGGTGTTCATGGGTTTCTCCGCAAGAAGACCACGAGGCGCGAGCCCATGGCCCTCGATAAAAGGAGAGCCGGGGAGGTCAATCCCCGGCTCAAGGACATGGTCCGCTGAGGAGATCAGCAAACCGTGCACCGGGGTCAACCAGTGCACGGAATGAACTTTGAGCGTTTGTCAAGAATCTCGCGACAAACAACTGTGCGAGACCCCCCAAATAAATTACAAGATATTATTCACAGGGTGTTTTGTGAAAAGTTCAATAAAAACAATAGCTTGCTGAAATATTGCCCAAATATTCAGCAACTCGAAGGGCGGCTGAACGGGGCTGCAACACGGCGAGTAGACGGCTGTCTGTTTTGGACAATAAAAAACCCGCAAAGCCAGTAGCCATGCGGGTTACAGAGGATGTTGAGCGTCCGAAAGTCTGCGGATTGAGCCCCCTAAAAACCGCAGACGAAGCTAGACAAAAAGCATATTATCAGAAAACGCGCTACAAACAACTTGTTTTTTGTTGGCGAACAAGTTGCAAGATACCTTGGGGGTTTTACAACTTAGCCTCCTGGACTTGTTTCGTGGGGCTTCGGCTTGGAGCGCACGGCCGTACAATGTATACGTATAACGTTTTTGGAGCAATCATGCACAAGAAAATGACCATCACGCTCGATGAGGCGGTCTACGAAGGACTTTGGCGAACGATCGGTAAACGCAAAATGAGTCAGTTCATTGAGGATTTGCTTCGCCCACACGTCCTGGGCAGATCCCTTGATGACGGATACAAGGCCATGGCGCAGGACCAAGGGCGTGAAGCCGAAGCGATGGAGTGGACCAGCGCTCTCTCGAAGGACATGGCCAATGAAACGCGGTGAAGTCTGGTGGGTTGAATTTGATCCAGCCATGGGCACGGAAATCAAGAAAACCCGACCTTCGGTCATCGTCAGCAACGATGCCGCCAATAGGAATTTGGCCAGAGTTGTCGTTGTCCCATTGACGAGTAATACGGGTAGGGCCTATCCAGGCGAGGCATTGGTCAGTATTGCAGGACAGTCCAGCAAAGCCATGGCCGACCAAATCATGGCGGCAGACAAAACGAGGCTAAAAAGCCAACTTTCAAGCTTGGACAAAGCAGATATGCTGGCGGTGGAAGACGCCATCAAGATCCATCTTGGATTGCCGAGATAAGGGGCTATCAGCCCAAAATTTACGGCACGCTCACACGCTTTTGACCGGTAACCGCGCTTTGCGCAGCCAACACACACTGCATTTCCATTGTCCCTGGCTGATATCTACACCACCCTCAGGCGGCCTTTCTTTGCAGCACCATGCACAATAGCGAAAATATCGCGAAGAAGTGTTGGACATTTGGTTTGTCGCGGTTGACGCCGGTAATTCGGTAACTCCCATCTCAGCCTCCACATGGTCAAGCATTAAGTGTTCTGGTCAATCATTGCACAAAGCCAAGCCCCAAGCCATCACATCATCATGAACTCACCTAACCTCATCGCGCGAGAAACGGCCATTGCCCAGATCAATTTTTGGACTTGGCTTGAACGGCGATACGTTGATGAATTGCGCCAAATGACGTTCACAAGCCCAGTGCGCTTAGAAGTCAAAGCAATGATTGAGGAATTTGATGCCCGGCCCGCGTCTGGTATTGGTCAATTCCAGATGATGTTGTAAAAATTTCGGGTATCCGGATTTTGATGTTGGTAAAGCCTCAAATCCGCCCTGACTCGATCAGCTCGATTAGTGTTGGAATGTGGGCTCCGAAGTTGCGCTCAACTTCGTTTCCTTCGTGTGGGTACCCCTACTCTGCTTAGCAGCGCCATTCAACGAAATTGCTTTGCTGTAGGAAGTGAAGCAACCGCAAACAATTCGTTCATCCTCCAAGTCACGCTCACTATCGTTTCATCAGGCGGCACTCGGATCGTCGGATCTCTCAACGCAGAGGTCAGACAGTCAGCGACTTGTCCTTGCTCCATCGGGCGGTCGTGCAATCCACATTGGAGCGATAACGCAAACAACATTGCCCGATCTCGGTCCGATAAATCCGAAAAATTAGGCCAAAGCAATTGAAGACGGTCAATTGAACTTTCCGCTATCGTTCGACCTGTACATTGCCCCATAAAAACGATGACACAGATCAGTGAAGCAGCAGCGAACCCACTCGAAAGCCAATTTTTTACTGACATTTCAACGCTCCTTCCATCCACCAAGTTCTGCTAGCTTCCAAATCAAGAACGAAAGCGTGAACGCACTCAATAACACAATCAAAAGCCAAAAAGACCGAGCCCCCAAAATTGTCAATTTGGCATCAGCGACTTGCAGAACGAATCGTCGCCAGCAAGATAGCCATCGAATGTCTCAGCCACTAATTTGTGAAGTGGGTCGCTGTCGCTGAGCATTTCTTCCCAAATACGTCTGTACTTTGTGGCTGTATTTCTTGGCGGCCCAAGACCGAATCGCTCGGGGTTGAGGGCGTATGTCACTACATTGGTCATAACAGACAAGATGACGTTGACAGCACTTTGCTTTGCTCGCGCATGTGCGGTTGCAAGGTATGCCTCATGACGCCATGCGTTGGCTCGCATAAGTAACTGGTCTTGCATGACGGTCCTCAAGTTTTCCCTTCAGTTCTGAACGAGGTTTTCGCGGCGTTTTCGCTGCGCATGGTTGAATTGGGCCTCAGCAAATGCCACATAGACGCGCCCAACCGTGGCCCCGATAAACGTTTTCGCACGCCAAGCACTGAATGACCAAGCTTCACGTTCTTGGCCATCGGGACCGATTTCCATCCGTGCCTCACATGTTGCCGAAAAGTGACTTTTCGCGGCTTGTCTTGCAAGGGTGACTCCCAGCGCCGCAGTCGCCACGGACAAGGCAAGAATTGCAATCATCATTTCCATGGTCATACTCTTTCCTACATTTTCTTTGCGATAAGAACAGGTCACTGCGTGCGAACCGCTGCCGCACGTTCGAGCCGCGCAGCACCGACCCAGCCGATCGCCCCTTTACAGCGACCCGAGAGCACCGTGATCCGGTAAACATCGGTCCCGGAGAAGCGAGACGACTCAAGAATCTGCGCGGTATCGCCGCGCAGAGGCTGGCAGAAAGCCTTGACTGTCATCGGCGTCAGCGACTCGAACAGGCTGTCGGAGCTATTGAACTGCAGGGCGTCGCCCAAGGACGTGGGCGCCGCAATTGTCGCCTCGATGCGCGAGGCGCCCGCCCAGCCCTTGGTGCCGGCGCAGCGCCCGCTGACGACGCGAAGCGGGAACACCTCGGTTCCATAGGCCTTCTGCGGGCTGCCGGTGATCTCGGCGAGATCTCCACGTAGCGGTTGGCACGTTGCAAAGCCAGCGTCGGCCGTTGGGCCGGCCATGAGTGTGCTACTCGTAGTGAACTTGACTGCGGCAGGCTCGGCCACCGATGCGCCAGCGACAGCCGCCATGCATGCGGCCAGCAGCGCGCGGTAGTAGATGCAGGACATGTAGGTTTCCTTGTGTGTTTAGACGCAGATCGAAATGATGCCGTTCAGCTCTTCGCATGCCGACTCAAATACCGTTGGGGGCACTTGTTTCCAAGCGTGCGGTCGAGCACCACGGTCGCGCCAGGCGAATGACTTGGGCTGATGCGCCAGCACGTAGCAGACCTCTCCCTTGGGTGATGTGAACTTGACAGCAAAAGGATTGGTTTCGTTGCTAGGCGCATGAGTCATTGGCAGTCCAATAACGAGATTGGTACGCTCATTGAACGCCTTGGAAGACAACACCAACATAGGATGCTCGTCCTTCATCTCCGCACCGACCTGTGGATTGAAATCTATCCAGATCATGTCGCGGCGATCTGGCACCCAGAGCTTGCTCGGAGTCGCCATCAGAACACTTCAGCGCCGACGCGGCCGGCTGCCATGACTTCGCCGCCGTGAATGGCCGGGTCAAACGCTTTGAGCTTTTGGGCCAGTGTCAACTTGGGCTTGCCTGCAGTGCGCAGGAACACGCCACCTTCAACCACCTCTACATGGATTGGCAGGCCGCGAGTAAAACGCGCAGCCTTGGCCACCGGGGCGGTGATACGCACCGCAAGGCCATTGCCCCACTCCTGAACCGTCTGCTCAACCGAAACTGCTGCTGTCATTTGGACACCTCATTGAAATGTTGATACAAGTGTATACGCCACATCCAGCCGTGTCAACAGGTATCAACATTCGTCATCTTCAATTGCAGTCAATTGATCTGTGGCCAAGCAAAATGGCTCCCCCCAAAAAATCGATTGAACAAATGGGACAAAGTTGTCCCTAAACTGGCCCGCTGGCCTATCCTGCACTTTATTTAGAGAGTGTTTTAAGTGTCTGGTTTTCGGTCTTCTTCGACTTCGACTTACTTTGGAAATCTTCGATTTTTCAAAAATGGCACATCTGCAACACTTTCAGCCACGTCGAGACACATCGGACTCGTTTTCAGCCCCAGCCTGCTCA
Source organism: Limnohabitans lacus (assembly GCF_030053395.1). GTDB lineage: Bacteria > Pseudomonadota > Gammaproteobacteria > Burkholderiales > Burkholderiaceae_C > Limnohabitans_A > Limnohabitans_A lacus. The sequence continues at coordinate 15,594 of NZ_JASGBH010000004.1, forward strand.
AACGTGACACATGGATGCCGTGTCCTTCAAAAAAATGGCAGGAAAAGAACACCACAAAGGCCGCTTCAATGCCAAAATTTCTCATCGGCCACTTTTGCTGTCCGTCCCCTCAAAATGAAGCCTCGCGCCGCCAATCAATCCCTCTCAAGCCACATATTCGAGAACCTGGATGAAATCGAAAAGTTGATTGCCTTCGGTGTCTACCAGGACTCGATCTGCCAGCAGCTTGCCCACATGGGGCAAGTACCGACGTTGGCCACATTCAAAACGTCACTGGCCCGAGCACGCCAAAAGAGCAAGCGGCAGCTTGATCAAAAAATCCTGACCAGCCAGCAAGGCCTCAAGCGCCAAGTAAAGGACTCCCCTCCCCCGGGCAAACGTTTGAGCGCCGACGAATACGGACTACTTGAGCAGACTGGTGGTTTGCCATCGATGCCGACTCAAGTGATAGCAATGGAAAGCGTCGCGCAGCAAGCACTGTCGAAACTGGCGCAGTTCAATTTGACGGATAGCGAGATCGCCGAGATGGTCGCCCTTTGCGATCGAATCAGCAATCGAAACGCCAGCACACCTGCCGAGGGTAAGTGAGGCGCTAGCCTATACCGCCGATTCGCGCAGCGAGTCGGCATTGATAGAGGATGCCAAGCGGAACTGAGCGAAGCGATTTTCCGAACTGAATTTAACCAAATAGGTTATAATTCGCCAATGGAAAAATCTACGCCACACTGCAAACTCCCGGTGATTCGGGCCTTGGTGGCTGCCGGCAAAGTTCGGGCAACCCATTCCGCCCGGGTCGGAGCAACGGCATTGGGTTTGAATGTTCCCAACATGCTGGCCGTCGTTCAAGCATTAACGCCAGCTGATTTTTACAAAAGCATGACCACCCATGCTGATCACACAGTGTGGCAAGACGTGTACCGTCCCAGCACGCAAGTGGGCGACGTGTACATCAAATTGACGGTTATTGATGACGTATTGATTGTGTCCTTCAAGGAGCTATGACCATGAAATGTCCTGTTTGCGGTGCGGCCGAATTGATCCATGACACCCGCGATCTGCCTTATACCTACAAGGGTGAAATCACCGTGCTTCCTGCGGTGACGGCTGACTTTTGCCCAGCTTGTGATGAATCCATCACTGACATGAACGAAACTGAGCGCGTCATGCGCGAAATGCAGGCGTTTAACAAGCAGGTGAACGCGGCCATTGTTGACCCTACATTCATCGTCAACGTGCGCAAGAAGCTCGACCTCGGCCAGCGTGAGGCAGCAGAACTCTTTGGCGGTGGCGTTAATGCCTTCTCGCGCTATGAGAACGGCAAGACCAAGCCCCCGCTGGCCCTGGTCAAATTGCTCAAGCTGCTCGAACGCCACCCCGATTTGCTCAGCGAAGTGAAGTCCGCCTGACACGGCACCGCGACAGCACAGAAAGCCGATTCACGCAGCGAGTCGGCTTTCACAGAGGATGCAAAGTGGAACTGAACTGAGCGAAGCGATGTGCAGCGCGGCGGAGAGGGCTTTAGCCTTCTCCAAGAGAATGACCATTGCGAAGCAACTGACACCCTGCGGTCCCAGTGCACCCAACATCATCTCCAGGGTTAAGACCGCCGGACGGTTGCCAACGGCAAGAAAAGGGTAAGCGGCGAATCGGGCGAGGCCATGAAGCCGTGATGCAGGTAAAACGCAGCAGCACGCTCGTCCTTCGCGTCCACCAGCAGAGCGAAGGCTGCAATTTCTGATCGGGCCGCACGGTCAAGAGCATCAGCCAACAGAGCACCACCAAGACCTTGCCCTTTGAATGCCTGATCGACAGCCAAGCGGCCCATACGAACGGCTGGCACAGTCGGATAGCGTGGTAGCTTCTTACCGGTGCTGGCCGGAAGGTCGGTCAGCAATAGACTTGCCGATGCCAAGGTGTAATAGCCAGCGATTTTCTGCCCATTTGCCAATGCTACGAAACAGGCTGCGACTCGACGTCGAATGTCCTGACCGACTTGTTCACGGAAGTAACGATTGAGCGGCTCCGAATCACTGCGGAAGACGCTGCGATCATGTGCCGCATCAAGCGGCGCAAGCTGAAACGGTGCTTGACTCATTCAGAGCGCAAGAGCTTGCTGCGACGAACGAAGGCACGCTCCAACGCTGGGGCCTGTTTCGGCGGCGACAACAGAGCCTGCGCGAAACATTCCTGATCGGCAAGCGATAGACGGATGACGTCAGCTTGCTCGATGGCGTGCTGTGCAGCGTTTTGGACTGCTGAAATCACGAAATCGGTCATGGTCCGACCCTGAAGTTCGGCGGCACGTTTGAGCAACGAATGCAAATCAGTGCTGATTCGGGCTTCGAGTCGGGCAGTAGAAATGGCAGCAGGCATAGTTTGTCCTCCAAGTGCAATACTACGGCAAATTGCCGTACAAATCAAGGCGATACATCCTGTGGCCTGCGCCCAGCACTGGTTTAGCTATGGCCACCACCGCCGATTCGCGCAGCGAGTCGGCATTGACAGAGGAGAACGCCCTCGCCAAAGCCTCCCGGACAGTCCAAACAGCCACCTCCTGAAAATCCAGCCGGTCTCGTCCTCGCTCTTCAAGCGTTTCAAACGACAACCGCTGCCGTGCCAGCTCCGAAAGCTGTGTTCGCTCTGCGGCCGTCAGCAGCGCCCACGGGCCGGGGACCATGCGCTCAAAAAGCCAATAGTCCACCGCATCAAATTCGGAAAGTTCTTCTTCGTCGTTCATCCCAACCTCGCAACATACCGAGCGTATGAATAGCCCTGCGTATCAATAAACAAAATCGGCCGCCCGGTGGCCACCACCATGACGCAAGCCCTCGCATTGGCCACGGGAATGGCCAGGAACAACCCTTCCAGCCAATCGGTGTCCCGGCACAAATTTCTTGCAAAAGCATCAAACCCAAGCGGGTCCATGTCGATGCGTTTGAAGACATAAACCACCTCAAGTTCGCCACCGCCTAACTCTGACAAGTTCCGTGCTTTGCACGCAAAACTCAAGGGGATGGGCAACTTGAGAACAGTCACCGGTCCGGCTGGACCGGTGAACTGTTCAGAAGTCAACGACAAGCGCAAGCTGATCGCATCATTGCAAACGTCCACCAGGTAAGTCATGGTTTGTTGCCTTTCAATTCAGCGGCAACCCACCTCGCCAGGTCCACCAGGTTGACTTCACCAGCAGCCACAGCACGCAACTCGTTTTCATCAAGAATTTTGATGAACCTCGATGCCCGGGCCAACAGCTCGCACTGCGCGACAACGCCCCACAGCTCAAATTGCGCCAGGCTCTCCAGTGCCGATAGGTCGTGTCGTCCATAGCCGCGCAAATAGTCACAAATACGGTTTTCGATTTCGGCGCTCATGCTGCACGCTCCATGTAACAGACGCTTGCAGAAGTTGCCCGCTCTCGGTCAAGGTAGGCCGCTTGGCCTGCGCTGTATCCGTTCAGCCGACGCACGGCCGCGCCGTGATAAGTTGGGTCCAACTCAATGCCCAGGTATTGCCTGCCAACTGAGCGGGCGGCAACCAGGGTTGAAGCTGAGCCAGCAAATGGGTCCAGCACCAACCCACCACGGGGACAAAACGACTCAATCAGCGGCGTGAGCACGCTCAGGGGCTTTTCTGTTGGGTGATGGCGGTTACCCGAATAATTCCAATCGATCACATCACCAATCGGGTGTTCAGGTGGGCGGGGGCTGCCTTTTGCCAAGAGATAGGCGTTTTCGTGGCTGTAGCGCATGAGACGCGAAGCCGAGGCATAACGCTTCGGGAAAGTGATGTGCCCAACGATGCGAAACCCTGCGGCCTTCCAGGCGGCATAAAACAAATCAGTTTTGGTCCAGCCGTAGAAGCTGACGCACAACGAATCAGGCTTGAGCACTCGATACGCCTCCCGAAAGGCAGGCATCAGCCAATCGGCCTCGATGTCGTTTTTGATGCTGCGTCCCTCGCGGTCTTTGTAATTGACCAAATAAGGCGGGTCGGTCAGGATGAAATCGGCGCAAGCCGGGGGCAGCGTGGGCATGACGCGGCAGCAGTCGCCCAAAATGATGCGGTTCGTTTGCATGTGAACACTCCGAAAATGTCAGCGGTGGAAACATTCCTTTGGAGAATTCAAACCACCATGCACCCGGTGCCAACACAACGAAATGAGCGCATGCCCGAAGCAGCCCCCGGAAATGGCTGGGAGCTGAGGCTGGGCACGTATAAATAGAGAGTGGGTCCCGAAGGGACGACACGAACGGCTTTATGCCGTGACCAGCCTCAGCAGGCGCACCTGACGAGAACTGGCCTGGCCGCCCGGCTGCGACAGGATGGCTTGCCATCGCAGCCGGGTGGCCAGGCCAGCTCTCGACGCGCGAAGCGCAGGTGACGGGCATCGAAGATGACCGACGCGCCGGTCCCAGCCAGAGCCGGGGGAAGATTCGGGCATGCGCTCATTTCCCCCGCAGACCAAGATCTGTATTCGATTGAAACCCCGCCCTGCGGCACAAGCTGCATACCAACCTTGCACCAGGAGTAGCGAAGCGGATCACTGGTGCCACGAGGCGGAAGATTGATAATCCGAATTTATCTGCTTACTTTCTTCTATTTTGAATCTGAGCTTTGATAGGTCGATCAACAGCAAACCAGATGGACTGACTGTGTACGTGAAAAAATATTCTTTTACGAAAATATGTCTGGCATTTCCAAAGTCGATTGTGTATATTCGAATATCCATTCACTCATCATGACATAACATGACCTTAAGCTACAAAGAATTATTGGCCCAACGCGAAAGTCTCGAGCAGGCCATTGCACAAGCCAGGCAAATTGAAATCGCCACTGCCATAGAAAAAATTCGTGGCATCGTGGCCGAATACGGTCTGACGGCTCAAGATATTTTTCCATCACGTGCAGGCAAATCAGGTAAGCGCGACAATGTAAAAAAAGTTCCGGTGAAATACCAAGACTCGACTAGCGGCCAAACATGGACGGGACGCGGCAAAGCCCCAAAATGGCTCGAGGGCAAAGATCGCTCGCTGTATTTGATTGCTTGAGTCACGCTGTCAACATCCAGAGACACATGCGATAGAGGCTCAGCCCTCTGGGCTGATCTCCCCTCTCGAACCCCGCTGATGCGGGGTTTTTTATTGCTGGGTTGACGGCATGTGTGGCCGAAGAAGCTGGGCCTGGGTGGCGATGATGAAACACAAGCCCAATGGTTGACTAAAATACCAAGCAGACACTATACGGCATCAGCCAATGATTGCAGGCACAGTCACAATCATTCAACAGAAGGAACACCATGAAAGTGGATTTGTCAGTTATCAGTGAATCTTCCAGTATCAAGCAAGCGGTACAGCGTTATATTTTTATGACATCTGTCTATGGATGGCTTACCGTAGGTTTAATTATTGCATCAAAAAAACAATTGCTTCACGAATCGCAAATAGTTAGAATTATAGAAATAATATTCAATGGTGGGCTGGACTTTGAATTCTTTGCAATTGTTTTTGTTTCAATAATATTTTCCAATGGAGTTTTTTCATTTGTATACCCCATTGAATCAAGAAAATTTGCACTGAAGGCGATTGGAGTTATCATTCTAACGCTAGGAGAGTTAACTTCTTGTATGTTTGTCCTTTACCATATTTTATTTAATGGAACATGGATACACACCGTTTTTGCTATGTTTATTTGGTTTATTTTCGGTGCGATTGGAATTATTATTTCCGATCTTCGAATTTTCACTCTGTTTTTCAAAAAGATAATACATGATATTTAGATTTAAAATACAAACCCACAGGTTAAGCGAGGCAGATAGTTCAATAAAAAATCATGGTAATATTTGTTCGTTCCAGCATACCACCCAATGCAGGTATACATCCAGGCAAGAATTATAATCCAATTAACTGATTCCAGTTTAAATCTCATCCAAATTTTAATTACCACAACAGGAACTATCACCAACAAAAACAGCAAAATCAAAATTGCCTGTGTCAGCGCATAAGAAAATCCGAAAATATTCATACAAATAGCCATGACTCAATCCTTTTCAATAGTTAATAAATCAAACTCTTCAGTCGATAGTGAAAGCTCCTCATAATCTTGTAGGATTGCCGATGGATTTGGATGAAATACAGATGAAATACATCTCTGTCCCGCTATAAGTCCAGTAGGCCAATTTTGATCTATTCCATTACGGTATAAATACAATGCATCGCTTTCAATGCCTTCCAACATGAACCCAGGAACATTGTGCATTCGATCAGCTAAAGATTCAATCTCTACCAACGATTTAATTTTCTCTTCAATTGTGGAGTCTTCTCGACAACCATTCTGAGCCAGACTCCGAATATTCATAATTGCCAAACTCAACGCAGAAAGATTCAGCTCAAATTGCTTTAGTGATTCCAGATGACGAAGTACATTTTCCGCCTTGTCTTTATCGAGCGAATCAGAGTACTTTATTTCGCCAATGATTAAATTCACTATATCACTAAATTTTAATCTGTTATTCATACACATTTATCCTTGCATTCAAGCTGTAAAAAAATTAACCATTACTCAGCCTTCATTCTCGTTGAATTACAGAAACACCTGCATAAGAAGTAAAAAAATAACAACCGCAAGGCAAACGATTCGAATGAACCTCGCTGAAAATGTATCTACCTGCATGCTGCGAAATCCTGTCAGCAAACTCCCGACACCAACCATCACCTGAATTGACCAGCCTGGCAGAGGGATATGAACACCCAGCATCGCCACCAGCAGCGGCGTTGTTACGATCACAAATACGCAACAGGCCGGAATAAGCCACGGTGCGTTGCGATCAAAGTAGGTTTCTTTGACTTCCTCTGCAATTTGCATTTCTCTCTCCCTTGAGCTTTGCTCATCAAAACCAGCAACCGGCTGGCACGGTCTTTCCTTCAATTTAACCGGGGCACTTCAGCTGACCCTTACGATTCAACCCAAAAACTTTTGAAAATCCGGATATCCAAAAAATTTAACCATTAATCAGGCTTCAGTCTTGGTCGATAGAGATTGCAGTTGAGGTACCACTTCATTGACCACCCAAAACTCAAATTTGGGCACTGGCACCGCCAATCGCCTGGTCAGCTCCAAAGTTTCTGCAAGCGTCAAAACTCGAACACCTCGATCTCGCCCAAGTCGATCTTTAATTGACAAATATTTTGGAATCCAGTCTGATTTGGAATACCGCATAACTACATTAGGATTTTTAAGCCCATGTGCAAAACAAATGTCACGACCAACAAACCAAAAATTTGATTGTTCGTCCATGACTACCCGGACGTCATGATCTTCAAATTGAAATGTGAACACTGTGTTCATGATTACCCCAGGAGTTTCTGTAGATCTTGTTGATAAAAGGCTTGGAGTTGAGCCTCAACTTGTCCCGGCACCAAACGCACACCGCGTGCTATGCCGAGCTCCTCAGGCTGCTCAATTGCACCTGCTGCAGTCAATGCTTTGACGGCGCGTGATATGGCGCTGGAGTCAACGCCAGCACCCAACTGAGGGCGATACAGGCGTTCTAATTCTCTTGGCGACAGCGACACTTGAATGTCCTGTTGGCCATCCACCAAGGCGCTTTGCAGCGAATGCAGCACCACCATTTCCGCCTTGTTCTTGGCAATCCAGTTGAGCTCCAGCCATTGGCGATCTGGCCACTCAGTCGACTGCCACCGCTCTTGCAATGCGGGCCAATGAAGCCAGAGCTTGCGCGTGACGTTGTCAACGTGAGGCCGAGCCAAAAGCATTCCTTCATCCAGCAAGTCACTTAAGGCCTGTCCAATTGACCGCTGTGAGCAACCAAACAGCAGACCAAACCTCCGCGCAATGTCGTGGGCCGAAATGGACTTGTACGACAAATCGGTTCCGAGTCGTTTGGTCATCCGGTGGTGCTCGCTTACCCGCCACAGCACAGCCGCCTGCGCACGCGACTCAGCCATCCAGGTCAGGCGCAAGCACCGCTCATGGCTTGGCATGGCGACAAAGTCCAGCCAGGCCTGCACAGCTGCATCTGACAGGTCGCCTGTTTGCAGCGGTCGTTCTGGTGTCACGGTCGTGTTCATGATGATCCCTTGGTGTGTTTGAGTGCCGCCAGCATCTCGCGTGCCTTGGCCAACCCCGCCTTGGCGGCCTCAGTGCGTTCGACGGGGACAGAAGTCGTTGCGGAATCGGTTTTGCGTGGCACTTCGCCCTGATTGACCTGGTCGGACTTTGACCGTTGAGCCAAGGCCTCAAGACGCTCCCTGCGAATTCGAACGTCTTGCGCTCGTTCAAAAACGAGGCCTCCTGGCGTTGTCTGGTGAGTCTCAACCAATCGCCGCAAATAGCTCAGATTTGATTTCACACCCCCTCTGGCCAGGCAGCCAGCCAACTCGTCAAGGATGATTTGCGCGTCGTCCAGTTGTCCGGTTTTAGCAAGCGAGTTCAAAATTCGAGCGCCCTGCTCTTGCTCAACTTTGGTCAACGCGTCAGGCCAGATCCAGCTTGAGCTTTGAGTCCTCTGCTCTGCTTCAGGCTTCTTCAAAAGAGGAACCACCACCACTTCATCGGTGGTTGATCCCACTGGCCTTGCTTGAAGCGCTACCGGCATGTTTCGACTGTTTGGCGGTGAAATGTCCGGTTTTGTAGGCACCAGCTCGACTTTTGCCGGAGCTTCGGTTGTGGTGGTTGTTTCAATGTAGTCTTCTTTGTAGTCTTGGCGCACGCGCGACGCGTGCGCATGTAGGCCTGTCAAAACCGGACAACTGAGCACGTCAAAACCGGACATTGGTCGTGCTAAAACCGGCCATCTACCTTGCGGAAACCGGACATCAAGTTTGTCGGAATCCGTCATTCTTGTTGCCCGGTTTTGACATGCGGCGGGATCTGATAGCTCAGGCGGGTCTGATGATGGCCCGATGACTGGGTCTTCGGGTATTGGTTGCGGTAAAATTGCCAAGTGGCTAAGGCTTAGCCACTTGGCAGAATTGACGCAATCATCCGAAGCACTCATATCTCTATGTTTGTCAGTTGCCCGGTTTTGACCTGCGGCAGGGTTGAATGGGTTTTGCGTTGCATGGACCAGCAGCTGGTTGAGCATCTTCATGTCGATGCGCAAATAGATCTGCTTTCTGGGATGGGTCATCAAGGCTTCATGCAAAAGCCCAAGTTGGCATAATTTGTGCTTTGCGTCGCGTTGCTGCGATGCCGACAATCCGGTTTCATCTTGCGTGCTGTCCACCGCCATACGGAACCAATCGGTGTCCCATGGCAGCTGCGCTGTTTGAACCTTATCTTTGTTGGCCAACGGTTGACGATCTACAAAGCGGCGCTGGATGGCCAGGGCCTTGGACAAGTAGATGGCGCTTGTGCAGGTGCTGGTGATGCCCATCAGCACTCGGTAAAAAGCAAAATTTCGACCCAGCATGCTGCGTATGTGTTGTGTGTCGGACCGGATATCCAGCAGCGACCATTGCACAGGCTCTGAGCGCACCAGCTGCGCAAGGTGGGCTCCCAGCACGCCAGGCACAACTCGGTAGCAGTTGCGAGCGGGAGCGCCTGTTCTGGCTTCCTCGATGAGTCCCAGATGGACCAGTGTGTTTCGGACCGTGACCTGTTCGTGTTTGCTCAGCCCGATTTCGGCTTCCCACTGTTCTCGACTTTTGAAGACCCAGCCATCGTTGTCCAAGACATCCGTGCCACGGCGTGTCCAGTAGACCAGTTGACTCAAGAACAAGGCGGCCTTGGCATCGCCCGTGATGCGAGCAAAGTTGATGTTGAAGGCAATGGGCTTGCTGGCTTCCAAAAACGCCGTGACTGGCGTTTTAAGCGGTCCAGCCCCTGCTCCTTGCTCTGGCACTGGTGCATTGACCTGGGCAGACCCAGGCACCACTGCCTGTGTTGGGGATGGGGGTGAAGTGCTTGTCATGCCGGTCAGTGCGCTCTGGCCCACGGCGTGGCCATGGAGGATGGATTGGAGCTGGGACTGAAAGATGCCGGTGCCGATGATCGTTGTGTTCGTCTCCTGGCTGCCAATAGGATTTCATGTGAGACCCTGTCGAAGTCAATGCGCATTTCAAGGCGAGCCGGGAAAGCGCATTTACGCTCCTGAATCATGTGTTTATCCAACAGCGTTTTGCGAGCGGTTATTTGTTCACGCCGAGATAATCCAGTTCGATATTCAAGCTCGGTCGCATTCACCTCAAACCACCCATCTTGAGACAAGGCATTTTCTTGCTGCTCAAGGTACGCCGAGAGCAGCAATGCAGCCAGCGCAGATTGCGTGATGTCAACGAAGGTGCGGTGAAAGGCTATCGGTGGCTGAGACACCAACAGTGCCAATTCGGATTCATGCTCCAGGGCATGGAGCAGGTCTACAGGTTGATTCATTTGGAATTCCTTTGTTCAATCTAACGGGCATCTATGGGCTATTTCCGAAGGGGTGGGAAGTCTCTCCTGGGGGGTATGATGGTGGCGGGCGCGAAGTTTGCCGACAGAACGCCCACCACCCGACTTCCACCCCACCCACTTTAAAGGAGAGACTTCCCATAATTACTTCCAAGATAATTTCAGACAGCCTTGAAAGCTTCACAAATTTCGGCACAATGAATCAACGAGTGTCAAATGCTGGAGAACTCGGTCTTTTTGCTTGGATTCATCAGCCGGCATAAAAACTATCAGGTCTTTCAACTTGTAGCTTTGATCTTCAAAGGTTTTCCCGAAAGCAAAAGCATAGGTGTATGTCCCTGATGGGTAATCTCCGTTGTAGACCATGTATCCCAGTGGAATTGGCCATGCTGTGACCGTCTTTGAATAATCTCGGATTGTTCTTTCATCTGATAATTCGTGTTTGACTAAACGCATCAGAACTTTTGGGTTTTTTACGCACTGCTCATACCTTATAAGAAGTAGCGAATCTGGGAAGAATTTGGCCATTTCTGATGCCGGCGGAAACCCAAATTTCTCCGAGTCTACGCTTGCCGCTCCAGAATCAGCGCTGTCCGCAATTGCAATCATTTCGTCAATGTCCTGACCAAGGGTGTGCTGTGAATAAAATATGCCACCGAACGTCAACGAGATAAATGCCGCAATAGAAAGTACAATGATCCAATTATTCTTAATGCCAAGAAAACTCATTGTTTCTTCCGGGTCTTTTGCTTTGAAAATATTCAGCAAAATAAATGCGCCGCCAATTAAATAAATACAAAAAGCAATTTGCGGCCAAATATTTTCTGAAAAAATTTTGGATATGACAATCATCATAATCAATGGCGTAGCAAGTAAGCCAAACAGATAGTTATCATTGACCATGGTTGATTTCTTCAAACGGATCAAACCATAAGAAAAAGCATATAAGACAGCTCTTTTTGCGAGGTTTTTTGCCTCATCTTTTTTGATTTTTGCAGTCATGTTTTGTCCTGTGGTGAGACTTATCAGTTCTGAAAACCCATCGTCAAACCGATGCGTTATCAGCTGAGCAAGATTCGATAATTCAATACACATCTCAGCATGTGACCATTGCTTTCTGGGCCACCAAGTCAGACCGCTCCTGATGAGGCGTCTGTCATTGGGTTTGATGGTGTATTGGAGAGCGCCGTCTTCTCGAAACAAACAAGTGTTCAACGCCCAGTTGAATTTCAGGAATGGCGAGCATTCAATCGCCTTCGCCAACTTGAAGGCGGTCTCTTGCGGCGCAATGAACGTGACAAATGGCGTGCTTGCCTCCTCTGGATGGCCCTCACACGACCACAAGGTGTAGGTGTCGGGCAAGGCATTCAGTGCATCGCAAAGCGGGCGCACGCCAGCTTCAATCGGTGCCAGGATTGCCGGGCAATTGGGATCAGTTCCTGGATACAGTTCAGCGTAAGTTTTCATATTGAGTTCTTTAGAATGAGTTCGCCATGATCCAGTGCATCCATGCGTTTGCATGGATCGCAGGGGTGGGAAGTCTCTCCAATGGGTATGATGGTGGAGGGCGCGAAGTTACCAAGCCAGCGCCCACCACCCGACTTCCATCCCTAACCTTTAAGGAGAGACTTCCCATGACAGCTCAACGCATTCGATTAATCAAATGCCATGTTTGCGGCAAACCTATTGCATCCGATGCAAATCCATGCACCGAATGTGGGACCAAAGATCCTTTCGGGTGGGTAGCCGAAAAAGAAAATTTGGAGAGAGTAAAAAGCAAAGCACTGCTCACCAGCGTGCAAATTACAGGTTTTTTGTTTTTCATTTTCTTATTAATCAAGTTTTGGGAACCGCTGCTGAATAAGTTTTCGCATTGAATCAAAGTCACCATCAACACCACTGCGGTTAAGACCAAAAAACCGAATAGATTTGTTCAAATTTTCTGCTGCGGAATCAAATTCATGACTGGCAAGCCGACAAATGGTTTCAAATTCATGATGTTCATATGTGAAGCGCGCATCCACATGCCACACACGCCCTGATTGCAGTCGAGACTTGCACCTGCCGAGATCTGGTACGACCTCACCGAGCGCATTTAAAAGTGATCTTGCATCCTTAGCCGTTGCCCAAAATGAGATGGATGGCGCTCTGGTGTATGACCACGGGTTTTGTTTTGCCTCAAGGGCATGTCCTTTTGAGACATGGAAAACCTCAAACAAACCCGTTCCTTGCATCGCCTCAACAAGCGATTTGAGGTGCTCGTTTCCTTCAAAATCCAAATTGTTTGCATGTGTTCGTTGAGGCTTGTCTTCAGACATGATTTGTTCAGCGACCGGGGCTACGAATTTGTGATCTGGCTGATTAGTTTGTTGGGTCATGTCAAACCCTGGCCACGGCCGTGGGTAGTCTTTCGGCATACGCATCGCTTGGTGGGTTTCCAAAATGCCCTCCAGCTGCGTGAAAAAATGATCGTTGGCTCTGATCCACCCGACCAGCCAAGGGTGAGATGTCACAAACTCAGGAACCCGCTCATGTAAAAGCTCGAGGAGTTCCCTGTTTTCATCAATGCGCTTGACCAAGCCGCCTGTGCTGCCCCGCTCTATGGCCAGCTCTTCTATCGCCTTCACTTTGCGGTTGGCGTTTGATTGGCCAAGTATTTGCATCAGGAAATTTTTCATTGAGGAACCTCATTAAATTCACGGCCATCGAGCATTCGCCCAGCCGCCTTCTTACCCACCCAAACTGTTTGTTCTTCACCTGCGAAGAAGTCAACACCCTGGGAACCATCATGAAATGTGCCGTCACGTCGCACATAAGCCGTACGCTTGCTGGTGGCCAGAATGGCCGTACCTTCGTCACAAAATTGCCACTCGCCGTGCTGTTTGAAAAAGAAGGGAACGGCGGCGGTCAAACATTGATCACGCAGCGAACGGACCCACTTCGGGTGCATGGGCCTGGCACCATGACCTGATTCACCGCCAACAATGACCCAATCAATACATGGGTGATGGTCGGGGGGCAATGGCTCAAAATGTGTTTCGTGGAATCCACCACCTTGGAGCACATCAAGGACACGCGCACCGCTTTGCACCTGGGTCAGATCGACTGTCCCCAGCAATGGCTCCATGCTCAGAAACCGCTTTGCAGCTGGGGTGTCCAATAGTTTCAGGATGTCCCTGTCGGCTTCTTCCTGATTGCATAGGGTTGCGCCCAACCAAACGTTCGGGAATGAAAATGCAAACGACGTAGATATGGCTGCACCGAAGGTGGCCACCAAAGCGGCATCACCCGCTTGCTTCAACATGTTTTGTGCATTGCCTATTCGCTTGGTCAATAAAAGCCAGTCCAAATTTGGCGTTTGCAAAATCAGTTTGAAAAGATCAGCACGCCACTCTTGCGGAACGGTGTTGTCGAATATATCGGCCAACGATGCACAAAACACCCGGTAACGGACACCCAAGCGCCCCGCCTCGGAATTCCATTTGATCGGCTGTCTCCAGTTGGAGTCACTGGTGCGATGACGCTGTGCATCAACACCCCACTTCACCATCCCGCTGCGCTTGGCCCAGCCTTCCGCGTAACAGTGGTCACACGCGGGCGAGACCTTGGTGCATCCAACCCAAGGATTGAATGTGTGATCTGCCCACTCTATTTTGGTGTTTTCAGCCACGATCGCCTGCCCCTCTCACGCCCGTTTCAAGACGACTGTCACACTGTCGGAAATTGAAATAAGAGCGAAGAATGATCGGCAAAGGGGCAGGTAATCGATCTGGGTCAATAGTCTGGCCAGCAAACTGAAGCGCAGCAGTCATGAAGTAAGCGTTGTGGGGACTGATTTCAACGCCATCTGCAGGCACGTCAAAACCAAGATGCTTGAGGATTTCAACGGGAGACAGTTTCATTTCGTGCTGCCTGTTATTCGGGCCTCTTCTGTCGGGCCACTTCTGTTTTTAACTTTGGCACGATGACTTGGAACAACAGAAAAGTAGCGATGAAAAACAAAACAGCGTAACCAACGAGTTTCGCTGGTACTCCCACGTCCACCGCCACATAAGCCCATGCAAATATGGCGCTGAGCATTGCTGCAATTGCAGTTTTTTGATCCAACACCAATAAGAAAGTCAAAACTCCAGCAAACATAGTGAACAAAGCAAAATAAATCATTGAATATCTCCAAAAATCATGTGTGTGTGAGTGTGAAATTGACGACCTGTGTTTTCAATCTCTGTTCATGCTGTGATCCTTTCAAAGTAGTCAACTTGGCCGCCCATGCGCCCCGCCTCAGCATTCCATTTGATCGACTGTCTCCAGTTGGCCACACCGGTGCGCGGCGTTTGCCCTGATCCCTGTTTTCGTTCGTCAATGCACTTGACCAAGCCGCCTGGATTGCCCCGCTCTTCTATCGCATTAACTTTGCGCCTGGCGTTTGACTTGCCAAGGACTCGATGCGGGAAATTTTTCATTGAGGAGCCTCGTTGTATTTTCGGCAAGCCTGGCGCACCGGAAGGTTTAAATCAGGATGGAACGAAGCCATCGAACAGTTAACGAAGCCGCTTCGCGGGGAGTACGAAACGACCAGAACAATTAGCCCTATCGCCAACGAAACCATCAACGCCAATGCGATGCAAGCAGACGACGGTGAAAGTGGGGCCTTATGACTAGGAATTGACAGATCGCTCATAACCCGATCCTTGCGCAATCGTAAGATTGGTGACCCATGCCATGGTTCAACCGGACATCCTTGCTCAGCACGCTGCCCGCCCAGTAATCGGCCAAGTCTCGGTCGCTGAGGTGTTTTCCTTCATTGCGGTTCTGCGTTTTCAGTGGCACCAGCTCCGGATAACGCACAGCCAAGAATGCATTCACAGCTTCGGCGTGTGGCGTGTTGTCGGCCAGTGCACTGATGGTGCCGCTCACTGAGCGCACCCAGCCATCGCAGAATAAATCGGCTCTTCGCGTCTTCGTCACGGATTTGCAGCGCTTGAGCTTGGTCTGGATGTGCTCAGCTCTCGCTTTTTTGATTTGCCGCAGAAGCACAGTGAATGCGTATTGAGCGATTTCCGGCGCTGGCCCGCAGCCAATAAAACCCCAGTGCCCTGCATCCCAACGCGGGTGAAAAAGCAGCCGACACCCAAAGGCGGCAGAGACAGTTTGTGCCAACTCGTTTTCCCATCCAGCTGGACGGTTCCGAGCACCGGCTTTGGCTTGCATTTCATCTGCCTGGGCCGCTTTGACATCAAGGTCACTGATGCCATGCAGCTCCATCAACTTCTGGGCTTGCCGCAAAGCAATGGCCGCTTCATGCTCATTGGAGCTGCTCGTGAGCGCCATGCATTTTTTGATCTTGTCCAAAATCTTGCTTTGATCATCTGTATCGCGCATGGTCAGTCCTTCATGTATTTTTGGTCGTCTGGGCTGCTGACTCGAAATTCAGATATGGGGTGGCCACACATCTCAAGCGCTTGGAGCCATTTGGGTGTCCGTCCTACACCGGTCCACGTATGACCGCTTGGACTGCGATACCTGATCACCCCGCTGCTCCGCTTTTTCTTCTTCTGTGGTTGCGCACCAGCCATTGCATGAGCCATAGAACCGCCCACTCCAATGTCGCCGCGTGAAACTTCGATCGCAGCTTTGAGGTGGTCGCCACACAGCATTTCGATTTCGGACAAACGGCATGCAACTGCGACGACAACTCCTTTATTTTTGTTGACGTGTGCGGCAATCACATCACGCGCATTTTTGAATTGCCACACTTCATCAATGACAACAATGCCATTCAACGCTGGCAGCAGGCCATCGTGATGATTTGGGGATAACCCATCAAAATACTGAATCCCTTTGGTGGTGCTGGCGTAATCCAATGCGATCGTCGATTTCCCTGAACCGGAAATTCCAAACAACGCCACGACCCCACCACAATCATCAGCACAAGCACTAACCAGCTGGGCAAGGGTCGACTTTGACTCAGGTGCGTGAATAATGGTGGGTGTAAAGCGGTAGGGGTATGTTTCTTTAATCATGTGGAACTCGCTTTCGTATCTGATTCATGGATGGCGATCGAGTACAACTTTGTCTCGCGCCCATGTGACTGAACGTGTCCGGACTGAACCAGGTCATGCATGAATTTGTTGACTTCCTGCAGGCTCCAGGTCGGCATCCAGTGGTTGGTCAGCTCAAACGCCGACATGGGACGCTGCTTGTCCCGCAGTGTTCGAAGCAACATCTGCTGCTCCATGGTCAATGACGAGTGCACCATGCCCATCTGCGTGCATCCCAGAATTGGAGAATTAATTCGCACCATCACGACCGTCCTTCACAATGACCTGGTAGAGGCTGTTGAGCCCGTGCTGGGGGAACTGTTCAGCCAAACTGATCCAGCGATCGGCATCGCACTGTGTGAACTCCTTGCTCACCTGTTGCCAAACTTGATGGATCTCGGTCAATTCCGAGTCGGCAATGATCTTTGGACGTGTTTCCCCAGAAACCCCAAGCTCCATGCGCAGCTGCCTGACTTCGTAGCGGCTGACCTTGAACAACTGATACAAAAGCCCAAAATGCGCCTGTCGCAAAATGCAATAGGTCAACGAGGCCGTGCGGCGCTGACGCTCTTCTGCATGCAGGGCCGAAACGACCAAGGCTGACAGGTCGGCCCAAACGGTCATTCGCTCCAAGGCCGCCATCACGGCCGTGTCGCCATCGGTCTTAGACAGCGCAGAGCGCATGGCCTGAGGGAGTTTTTCTGGTTTGAGCATCAACTCGGCCAGAACGGCCCGTGCAACGGCTGGGGACATGATGGACACCACGTGCGGTGATTCAGCAGTCACTGAATTGGTCGGCTCACTGGCCGACTTGGACAAATGGGCAGGAACTGCGCTCATGACCGACTCCCCAAGGCCGCATTCCAGTTTGCACAGGCATCCAGCAGGGCAATGGCATACCGATGCAGCGGATGATCCCGGCGCGTGATGAGCATCATGAGCAGATTAAATCCTGGGATTTCTTGACCGCCCAGGCGAGTGGCCACAGCATCGAGCAGTGCTTCACGCACCAAGATGGCATGGGCAAAGCTTTCGGGGCCAGTTTCCTTGAATGCGCATACTGGTGCGTCCGGCCCGACCAAGGCGGGCAGAATGTGGCCATCCCCTTGCCCAGAGATTGCCGCCAAAAACCACCAAGCCTGCACGGCGATATCTTCAGGTGAGTCACCCAGTCGGCCAGGTTCTGGAAGCTCGACGTAAAAGGTGTAGGGCATATGAGGAGACAGCGCCTCATGGATCAGATGCGTGATGCCAGCAACATCGCCAAAAGACAGCAACTCAGACCAGAGCACTTTCTTGGCCAGTCCTTTGTTGCCTTCTTTTTCCAATAAATCCAGCTCAGCTTGCGTCAGCGGTCCGCCATGCAAGGATTCTTGTCCTGTCGGGGCAGATGCAGACTTGGGGGCGCGAGGGATCAGGCCTCGGGCCACTGACACACCGGGGATGCCTGGCACATCGGTGGCGCGAGAAGCGCCAGAGCCCATCAAGCGATTGAGGTTTTGCCGGGCGGCATCAGAAAGTACGGGCTTGGGAGTTGGGGCGCGTGCAGGCTCTGAAGGGTTACCGTTGCCCGCAGAGTCAGACAGATCACCAGCGCCTGTCGTGGAAACCTGATCCTGCGGGGTTTGTTCACCCGTTGCAGCGCCTTCGCCCGATGAAGCGGGCGCTTCAGCGATGAGATGGAACTCATCCAAGGTGCGGATGGCACTGGCTTGGTGGCTGTGCATGGCCTGCAGCATCCCTTGTGTCGACACGCCCAAGGCCGTGGCCACAGCGCTCACCACGGCGCTCAGCAGGATTTCAGGGCTGTACTGGGTGTGCTCAGCCACGCATGCGGCCACGGCCTGGTCCAACACCGCCTTGAAGTCTTCACCATGGCGCGATGAGTCAAGAGCCCACAGGTCCTGCATACTGGTGAGCTTGGGGCGCAATGTATTGTGGACATGGTCAAACCCAAGATGCGGCTTCCATGCGCCCAGAGCCTGCAAATACTCCAGGGCGAAATCTGCAGCATTGATTGTTTGACGTTCAACCTTGACACCACGACTGGTGAGCAACTCAGGTAAGTTTCTCGCGCTGACAGGTTTACCTGTTTCAAGGGCAATCTGGTCACGCAAGGTGGCGATGCCTTCTGCAAGATCCCAAAAACACATGGCCTCGCGGCCCGTGTTTTCGACCAGGTGGGCGGCAAGAATCTCTGACTCGCTGACCCACGGGATTTCGTGAAAGTCCAGCTTGCCCCACTTTTGCGGATCTTCCTGAGCCAGCTCTTGCAGGGCCTTCAGGCGTGTTTTGCCACCCCGGGCCAGCATGTACTGCAGGCTGCCTGGTCTTTTGGTGATGTAGAGCGCAGACTCCAAACCACGAGCGCGGATTGACTCCTTGATCTCATCGTATTTGGGGTTATCGTGACGGCGCGGGTTTTTCTCGTAGAAAAGAACTTCATTCACAGCCAACTGGATGATGGATGTGACATGGATTTCTGACGGTGACTTTGCAGCAATCACGCGGTGCGAGGCCGCGGCCGTCATGGCCGTTATTTGTTCCGCAGACAGACGCTTGGGGCTGTTCATGACGTGGCCCCTTCGGTTTGCAAGCGGATCAGCTGGGCAAGTCTTTGTTCTTTGATCCGACGAATGGCAAGCAAGACTTCATTGACCTCAGAACCAGAAAACTGAAAGTCACCAAGCTCCAATTTATCGGCGTCCCACCAGATAGCAACACGGGTTAACTCGTCGCGGGCGACATCGATTTCAAGCTGCAGGATGTCCATTTCAGACTCCTTCTGTGGTTTTTGGCTCTTGCGCTCCCGGAGGGACTCCGTCCGCCCACATACCTTTGAGGTGCGGTAGCAACTCATGCAACAGTTGATGCATGACTTCATAGCCGCTGCGCCCGTTGCCGTTCGGTCTGTCAAATAAATGCACCGGGCAATTCATGCTGCGCGACGTTGGGTAGACCGTCGACGCGGGGACCACGGTGTCGAGCAAGCGGACATTGGGGTGTTGCCGAAAATCGTTGCGCACCGCTTGGGCTACGCCCATGCTGTTGCGAGTGCGGTCCATACTGTTGATGAGCAAGCACAAAACCCCCGAGCGCAGCTCAGCCGAGAGATCTGCCATCGCATTGAGCTGCTGCATCATCTCGAGAGTTCCAGACAGGAACTCGCTGTAGTTCATCAGATCGGGCTTGATTGGGCTGATCATGATGTCGGCTGCCATGGCTGCTGTTCGTTGCAGCTCGCCGGTAGCGCCCTGTGTGTCGATGATGACGATTTCGTAGTTGTCGCGCACGACCGGTTGGCGAACTGCTCGCTTGAGCAAGATGAGCCGGTCTTCCCGCTGCTTGAGCCAGTTTTGCGTGGCATCAGTCATGTTGGACAAGATGATGTCCAAGTTGGGGGTTTTTGTGTGGCTGATGTCCCGTGTTGTGATCAGGCCACCTGAAGAGATGACCTCAGCCATTCCAGTGCTGGCTGGCCTATCCATCAAGAAATACTTGCTCAAAGATGGCTGAACGTCGCCATCGATCAGTAGGGTTCGAAGACCCAGAGCTGCAGTGAGACCTGCTAAATTTGCGGCTACAGTGGTTTTGCCCACCCCGCCCTTTGTTGAAACCAGCGATACAACAATCGTTGCCATGTAAATCCCCTTGGTTGACCATGTCCAAGGGAAAGTTGCAGAGCCGGTGAAACGTCAGAGTTTGCTTTTTTAGCTACTATGGACGCATAAGATAAGACAAGCAAATCTTACGGACCCATAATATACATCGTACGAACTTAATAACAGGAGGTCGAATGCTTCCTAATGTTCATTTAACGGGGGTGATCACCAAACCGCGATCGTTCGACTGACGATTGCCCAATCCAGATGAATCAGGCACTGGCAATGGCTTTTGACTCACCTTTGGAAGGTTCTGCAAAATTTGAATGGCATCTTTGCGGTTGCCTTGCTTGGCAAAATCCAAAGCGGTCATGCCCAATTGGTTTTTAAGGGTGGCATCAGCACCTTCATCGATCAGCAACTTGACCACGTCGGGTGTGCCGTACATGGCCGCCATCATCAAGGGCGTGGTTCCATTCGGAGATTCAGCATCGATGTAGGCACTGTGGTCGATCAATAACTTGGCAATGTCAGCATGGCCGCCACTGGCCGCGTAATGCAGGGGTGTCCAGCCGGTCTTGTTGACATCGGCATCTCGCCAAATGAGCAGTTCAACCAAGCCTTTTTGACCCCGAAAAGCGGCCAACATCAATGGACTTTCGTCCTTGTCGCTGCGCACTTCAACTTTGGTTTTTTCGGATCGAATGAGCACTTCGGCCGCGTTGGGTGACGGCACTTGCAATGCCAGCATCAAACCGTGACGGCCTTGCTCGTCCAATGTGTTGGGGTCAAAACCACGGTTTAAAAGTGATGAGACAGTCTTGGCGTCATCAAGCCGCAAGGCTTTGAAAAAATCCTCATAGGAACCTGCAAGTGAATTCTTGAATATGAAAAAATATCCAATTAAAACAATTAACTTTTTAAAATATTTAAAGCTAGACATCACTTTAAGTTACTGAAATTTTAGAGAATAAACGGTTGAAATTTTGGCTGGTCAACGCTCCAATGGCCTCTGGACTCGAACCTCGCAACTCGGCCAATTGCTTGGCCACAAATGGCACATACGATGGGTTGTTGGTCTTGCCCCGGTAAGGCACGGGCGCCAGGTACGGGCTGTCGGTCTCGATCAGCAAACGGTCATCGGGCACGAACTTGGCCACTTCTCGCAAATCAGCGGCGGTTTTGAACGTCAGGATGCCAGAAAAGGAGATGTAAAAGCCCAGGTCCAATGCAGCCCGGGCCACCTGTTGGCTTTCGGTGAAGCAGTGGAACACTCCACCGGCGCAGCCTGCCCCACCCGTTTCGCCCTCTTCCTTCAGGATCGCGATCGTGTCGTCAGAAGCCTGACGGGTGTGGATCACCAGCGGCAATTGGGTGTGACGCCCTGCCCGGATGTGGGTGCGAAAGCGATCACGCTGCCATGCAATGTCGGCCACGGTGCGACCGCCTTTGCGCTCGTCCATCTGATAGTAGTCCAGACCGGTTTCGCCAATCGCCACCACGCGGGGGCGCGCTGCGCCGTCCAGCAGGTCTTGAAAGCTGGGTTCCCGCACGCCCTCGTTGTCAGGGTGCACCCCCACGGTGGACCAAATGTTGTCGTGCGCCATGGACAAGGCATGCACGGTGTCGAACTCTTCGAGCGTGGTGCAAATGCACAAGGCACGGGTCACTTGCGCCGCCTGCATGGCGGTGCGGATGCTCTCAAACTGGCTTTGCAGCTCGGGAAAGGTCAAATGGCAATGCGAATCGGTGTACATCAGTTCAGACCTGCGAGCGCAGGGTTTGTTGGGCGTCGGCGGTCAGCGATTCCAACATCAGACCGGCGTTGAAGGGGTGCTCAGCAGTGCGCGCCGATTGCATCAGGCGTTTGAACCAATCGGTCAAAACCATGACCGAGGCCTTGCTGGCAGGCAACTGGGTGTCCTGGAAAAACCGGGGCACAGCCCCAGACTGGCGCAAAACCAGGTCGTGGCAGAGTTTTTGAAGCGCATCAATGGCCTGAGCGGGACTCAAATCGTCCAAATGGCGCGCATCGCCTTGGTGCATGGCCTTGGGTAAGGCCGCCCACCATTCGGGCGACAAACCGCTTTCGGCCTGGCGCAAAACATCGGACGGCCGTCCGCCTGCACTGCGCAGCAAAGCCTGCGCAACGGATTCGGGCACGCCTTGGGCTTGGAGCCAAGGCAGGGCTTCGTTGGCCTCAGGCCACTTCATGGTGTGGGCCAGGCAGCGGCTGCGGATGGTGGGCAAGAGCAAATGCGAAGCCTCGGTGGCCAGCACAAAGCGCACATGGCCCGGCGGTTCTTCCAAGGTCTTGAGCAAAGCGTTGGCCGTCACGATGTTCATGCGCTCGGCCGGGAAGACCAGGACCGCCTTGCCGCGCCCTCGGGCATCGGTGCGCTGCGAAAACTCCACCGCATCGCGCATGGCTTCGACCCGGATTTCTTTGCTGGGTTTGCGTTTTTTGTCGTCAATGTCGGCTTGCGCCTTTTCAGACAGCGGCCAGCCCAGTTCCATCATCTGGATTTCGGGCATCAACACGGCCAGATCGGCATGGGTGCGCACCGCAATCGCGTGGCAGCTGGGGCAGTCGCCGCAAGCACCCTGCTCACTGGGCTTTTCGCACAGCCAGGCCGAGGCCAGCGCCAAGGCCAGCTCGTATTGACCCAAGCCCGATGGCCCTTGCAAAAGCCAGGCGTGGCCGCGTTGGGCCAGCAGATCGCGGGTCTGGCGAGCGATCCAAGGCGCATTCAAAACAGCGCTCATACCGAGCTCCTGTCGAGCCAGGGCTGAATCACCATGGCCACATCAGCCCCCACCGCTTCGCGACTTTGGGCCGCGTCAATGCGGGCGAAACGCTTGGGCATTTCAGACAGTCGCTGCGCATAACCCGCACGCACCGCCGCAAAAAAGTCAGCGGGCTGAGACTCAAATTTGTCGGGCACGCGGGCCGAGGCCAATCGCTCGGCCGCAATGGCCGGGTCCAGATCGAACCAAACGGTGAGATCCGGTTGGCGCAACATGCCCCCTGGCGTTTGCTGCACCATGCGCTCGAGCTGGCCGAGCACTTGCCAGTCAAAACCACGGCCACCGCCTTGGTAGGCAAAAGTGGCATCGGTGAAGCGGTCACACAAGACCACATCGCCCCGGGCCAGAGCAGGCTCAATCACCTGAACCAAATGCTCGCGGCGTGCGGCAAACATCAGCAAGGCTTCGGTCAGTGCGTTCATGGGCTCGTGCAGCACCAACTCGCGCAGCTTTTCTGACAAAGGGGTTCCGCCCGGCTCGCGGGTCAGCACCACCGCCCTGCCCGCTTGGCGAAAAAGCGCGGCCACGCTGTCGATGTGGGTGGATTTGCCCGCACCGTCGATGCCTTCAAAGCTGATGAACAAACCGCGTGTCATGAAGTGGTCAAAAGTAAAAGTCCGATTGTCGCCGCTAACTCAGTCCGCAGACTGGCGTTGGCCACGCTGGTAACGGTTAACGGCCCGGTTGTGCTCGTCCAGCGTGGCACTGAAATGACTGCTGCCGTCGCCCTTGGCCACAAAATACAGCGCTTGCGTTTTGGCGGGTTGCACAGCGGCCAGCAAAGCGGCTTTGCCGGGCATGGCGATTGGGGTGGGTGGCAGGCCGTTGCGGGTGTAGGTGTTCCAAGGCGTGTCGGTGCGCAAATCTTTGCGGCGCAAATTGCCATCAAATGCCGCACCCATGCCGTAAATCACCGTGGGGTCGGTTTGCAGCAGCATGCCGATGCGCAGGCGGTTGTTGAACACGCCCGAAATTTGTGGCCGGTCAGCGGGTTTGCCCGTTTCCTTTTCCACAATGCTGGCCAGGATCAAAGCTTCTTCGGGTGATTTGACAGACACCAGAGGCGACCGCACTTGCCAGGCTTTGTCGAGTTGTTTGTCCATGGCCCTCATGGCCCGTTTCAAGACGGCCAGATCGCTGCTGCCTTTGGCGTAGCTGTATGTGTCGGGGTAAAAACGGCCTTCTGGGTGCAATTGGGGGCGGCCCAACTGCGCCATCAAAGCCTGATCGTCCAAGGTCTGACTGTCGGGTTTGAGTTGGTCGGATTTGGCCAGGGCCTGACGCAGTTGACGGATGTTCCAGCCTTCCACAATCGTCACGGTGCGCAGGCTTTCTTCACCGCGCACCAGCATGGACAACAGCCTAGCGGGCGTGGTCTGACCGCTGAATTCGTAACTGCCAGCCCGCATTTGGCGCGATTGGCCCGACAGGCGAAACCATGCGTACAGAGCCCAGGGCGGCACATCCGCCCCGGCATCGACGGCCATTTGAGCGATGGCTTTGGGTGCGGCGCCCGGCTCAATGGACAAATCCAGTGTTTCAGCTTGGCCGGTGCGAGCGCCCATCGGCTGGTTCACCCAGTGGTATGCGCCGGCGGCAAGCGCCACAGCCAACACGAGCAAAACCACCAAACCCTTGAACAAACTTTTGATCACCCGAGGCCTTTTGAAATACCGTGAAAATAGCCGCAACGGCCCAGTTCAAACGAGGCTTGATCATAATTCAGGGCTTCTTCGGCTTCGCAGGGCCGTTCACCTCACGTCAATCACCATGTCAAACCCGATGACCCCCTTTGCAGACTTTCCCATGCTCAACGGCTCGG
This sequence comes from Limnohabitans lacus, assembly GCF_030053395.1. Classification (GTDB taxonomy): domain Bacteria; phylum Pseudomonadota; class Gammaproteobacteria; order Burkholderiales; family Burkholderiaceae_C; genus Limnohabitans_A; species Limnohabitans_A lacus. Next base: position 40,277 of record NZ_JASGBH010000004.1, read on the forward strand.
CCGCCCTGCCCCATCTGGGCGTGATCCAGGCGCAAGGCGAAGATGCAGCCAACTTCCTGCACAACCAATTGACCAACGATGTGTTGCTCTTGCCGGTGGGGCAATCTCGATTGGCTGCTTTTTGCTCGGCCAAAGGCCGCATGCAAGCCAGTTTTGTGCTCACCAAGACGGCGCCCGACACCGTGCTGCTGGTCATGCCCCTCGATTTGCTGGCCCAGACGCTCAAGCGCCTGTCCATGTTTGTGCTGCGGGCCAAGGTCAAGTTGAGCGATGCCTCAAGTCAGTGGCAGCTGCGCGGTTTACTCGGCGACAGCGCCAAAACCTTGATCAGTGAAGCGTCGCCTTGGCACACCGTGGTCCTGGAGGGGGCTCACACTGTGGCCCTTTACCCAGCTGTTGTGGGCGGTGTGGCCGTGTCACGTGCCCTGTGGGTGGCCCCAACAGCGTTGACCTTGCCGTCCTTGGCAGACATCTCGACGGATGTTTGGCTATGGGCCGAGGTCATGAGCGGCGTCACCTTGTTGACCCAGCCTGTCTTTGAGGCCTTCGTACCGCAAATGCTCAATTACGAATCGGTCGGGGGCGTCAACTTCAAAAAAGGCTGCTACCCCGGTCAAGAAGTCGTGGCCCGAAGCCAGTTTCGCGGCACCTTGAAGCGGCGTACAGCGCTGGTCCACAGCCCCGTGGCGCTTGACGCTGGTCAAGAGGTTTTCACGCCGACAGATCCCGAACAAGCTTGTGCCACGGTGGTCTGCGCAGCGTCCAGGCCCGATGGGCAAGGCTTTGTCGCCTTGGTCAGTGGCACCTTGGAAAGCCAAGAAACAGGCTGGCGACTGGGCAGCGCCGACGGGGCAACACTCGCCATTCAACCCCTGCCCTACGCTTTGCTGGCAGACATCTGAGCATTCAACTGAAGTTCGCTCAAAGCTGACAAACCATCTCGATGTGCGCGATACCGGCTTCTTCAAAAATCAAGCCATGGGGCACAAAGCCTGAGCGCTTGTAGAAGCCTTCGGCGCTGCACTGCGCATGCAGCACGACTTGCGTGTCGCCGCGTTCTTTGGCGGCGGCCATCAGGGCATGCAGGACGCGTCGGCCCAGATCGCTGCCGCGCATCTGTTTTTTGACGGCCATGCGGCCAATGCGGGCCACGCCCGGTGCGTGTTGCAACAGACGGCCTGTGGCCAGAACCATGCCCATGCGGTTGATGACCACGCAGTGCAGTGCGGTCTCGTCGTCGTGATCCCATTCCATGTCGGCCGGCACTTTTTGTTCTTCGACAAACACCTCGGTGCGAAGCGGCGCGGCCAGCTTTTGAAAGTCGTGCCAAGAACCCAGATGCAGCTGCACCATGTCTTCGCCGCGTTCAAAACCTTCGAGCATCTCGCGCAAGGGGGCGGGGATGGACTGGCTCTTTTTGGCCACCGGGTCGGCGTAGACATAAACCAGCTCGCTGGTGATCAGCAGTTCATCCCCCCGGAAAATCGCACCCACAAAAGTCATGGACGAGTTGCCGATGCGCTCGCAGCGCATGCAAACGTCAAGATAGTCGTCCATCTCGGCGCTGGCGTGGTACTCGACGCTGGCCTTCTTGACGTACAGGTCGCCGCCCAGTTGGTGCATGGTGTCGGCATAGGGCATGGCCAGGTTGCGCCAATAGTCGGTCACGGCCGTGTCGAAGTACATGAGGTAGTGACCGTTGAAGACGATCTTTTGCATGTCCACTTCAACCCAGCGCACCCGCATGCGGTGAGAAAAACGAAAATCTTGGCGTTTCATGGGTTCAACTTTCAAAAGCGTGTTTCAAAGCCCGGCCCGCATCGGCATGGGCCTTCAGAGCATCGGGGATGGCGCGGCCCATGGTGATGAAGCCATGGATCACGCCCCGGTAAATCTCCAGATCAACAGGCACGCCCGCCATGCGCAGCGTGTCGGCATAGCGCACGCCCTCGTCGACCAGAGGGTCGCATTCGGCCAAGCCCATCCAGGCCGGGGCAAGGCCGCTGTGGTCGGGGGCGTTGCCGGGGGCAAAGCGCCAGTCGCCTCTGTCGGCCTGGTCGATGTAGCCGTCAAAAAACCAGGCAATGGTTTCCTTGTCGAGCATGAAACCCTCGCCAAACGTGTGGTGCGAAGCGGTGTCTTGTTTGGAGCCGCAGCCTGGGTAAAACAGCAGCTGCAAAGCCAGCTTCAAGCCTGCATCGCGGGCCATCAAGGCGCACACGGCAGACAAAGTGCCGCCTGCGCTGTCGCCGCCCACGGCCAAGCGCGTGTTGTCCAGGCCCAGGCTGTCGCCGTGTTGGAGCAACCAGTTCAGCGCGTCCCACGCGTCGTGCACGGCCGTGGGAAAGCGGTGCTCAGGCGCAAGCCGGTAGTCCAGCGACACCACGGCGCAGTGGCTATGCCTTGAGAGTTGTCTGCACAACACATCGTGCGTGGTGAGGCTGCCCACGGTGAAACCGCCGCCATGGAGGTACAGCAGCACGGGCAAGGCCGTGTCGCTGTGCGGGGCGTACAGGCGTGCAGGCATGGCGTGTCCATCGCGGGCCGGGATGCTGATGTCCTGAACCCGGTCCACATGGGGCGCAGGCTGCAGGTCCAGAATCGGCCCGCCGATGTCATAGAAGGTGCGGGCTTGAGGGGCCGTCATGGCGTGCATGGGCGGGCGCCCTGCACGCTGAACGCGGTCGATCAGCGTGCGCGTGGCCGGGTTCAACAAGGATCTGGGGTTGGTGTGGTGGCTGCTCATGAGGGCTGGCTTGGGCCCGATCCGGGTGTTGCCAACGTGACGGGCTTGGCGTTGGGCCGGATGGACAAAGGCGGTTCCTGAATCAAAATGAACGCAAATCGTACAACGCCCCGCACAAGGGGTCTGTCACCTGCTCACGCTTTGGAGAACTTTGCATGTCTTTCATCAATTACGTCACCCAAATCCAGATCGACTTTGGCGCGATCAGCCTGCTCAAAGCCGAATGCGAGCGCGTGGGCATCACCCGCCCCCTGATCGTGACCGACGCGGGCGTCAAAGCGGTGGGCATTTTGGACAAAGCCCTCGCCGCCCTGCCCGGTCTTCAGGTCAGCGTGTTCGACCAAACGCCGTCCAACCCGACCGAGGCCGCGGTGCGTGCCGCTGCCGCCGTCTACAAGCAACACAACTGCGACGGCCTGATCGCCTTGGGTGGCGGCTCGTCCATCGACTGCGCCAAGGGCGTGAGCATTGCCGCAACGCACGAGGGGCCGCTCAAGACCTACGCCACCATCGAGGGTGGCTCGCTCAAGATCACCGACCGGGTGGCCCCGCTGATCGCCGTGCCCACCACGGCCGGCACCGGCTCCGAAGTGGCCCGGGGTGCGATCTTGATCGTCGATGACGGCCGCAAACTGGGTTTTCACAGCTGGTTCATCGTCCCGAGAGCGGCCATTTGCGACCCCGAGCTCACCCTGGGCCTGCCGCCCATGCTGACCGCTGCCACCGGCATGGACGCGGTGGCGCATTGCATGGAAACCTTCATGGCCGCGCCCTTCAACCCGCCCGCCGACGGCATTGCGCTGGACGGTCTGCAACGCGCTTGGGCGCACATCGAACGCGCCACCACCAACGGCCAAGACCGCGAGGCGCGTCTGAACATGATGAGCGCCAGCATGCAAGGCGCCATGGCCTTCCAAAAAGGCTTGGGTTGTGTGCACTCTTTGAGCCACAGCCTGGGCGGCGTGAACCCACGCCTGCACCACGGCACTTTGAACGCCATGTTCTTGCCTGCCGTGGTCACCTTCAACGCGTCTGCAGAAACGGTGCAAAAAGACAATCGCTTGAACCGCATGGCCCAAGCCATGGGCTTGCAAAGCGGCTCGGACATCCCCGAGGCCATCAAAGACATGAACGCCCGTTTGGGCCTGCCCACTGGCTTGGGCGCGATGGGCGTGACGGAAAGTCTGTTCGATCAGGTCATCACCGGTGCGCTGGCCGACCACTGCCACAAGACCAACCCACGCATCGCCTCGGCGGGTGAGTACCGAGACATGCTGCTGAGCAGCCTCTGATCTCGCGCAACGCTCAAATCTTGCCCAGTGGGCTGTCGATCTCGGCCTCGTGGGTGAACTTGACCTGCCCATGGAGACTCAGGACGTACATGTCCTTGACGCGGACGACCTCGACTTGCTCGGCCGCATTGCGCAAGACGACCGGCCGCATGTCGCCTGAGGTGGTTTTGACCACGTCGAGCGCCATCGGGAATGGTCCATTGGGCAAAAACAAATCGGCCTTTTGAGGCTTGTCCGTTTCTGGGCCCAGCACCACAAAAGCCCTGAGGGTCTGGTCCGGGTTGTCCATGTGCGGATCGAAGGCGAAAGCCTCTTCGAACAGGCGCATGCACCGTTGTTGGGCGGGCGACCACACATAGCCTGCAGAGCCTATGCAGCCGTGCGTGTCCTTGCCATGCCCCGTCATGGGCACCGTGCTGGCGGGTGTCGAGGGGGAACAAGCGCTCATGAGTACAAGGCCCAAGATCGCCACAGAGCGAACAAAAATGTTGGAGCCGGCAAATTTAGGGCGTGCATGCGACAAAACTCTCAAAACATCACCTGTTGACAAAAATGCAATGAGCCCGATTCTGTCTGCAAATCTGACCGACGCACCCAAGGAAGCTGCGTCATTTGTGATCAGAAGTTAATGCTCAAGCTAGGGGGAATTTTTTGCGCCGCCCTTTGGCGCGTTCACTTTGCAGCACCTTGAGCGATTGCGCCCTCAAAGCCGCATTCCAAGATCGCCGAGCCCACATGGCGGCCAGTTCGCGCTCATCCATGATGGCTTCTGGGGCCAGGTGGTAAGACAGCTTGACCGGCTTGCCCTTCATGGCAAAGACAAAGGGACCGAGCTTTTGCGCCTCGAAGAAATGGCGATTTTCATCGTCCACCTTGAGGTAAAGCTGGTTGGCCACCACCAGGCCGAACATCAAGCCATCGTGGTAAATGCCGTAGCCACCAAACATGCGCTTGGCCTGGATCGGGCCCAAGTCTTCAAAGACCTCGTGCAAAAAATCGATGAACTCGTTGCTGTTGGCCATGAAGCTGGCGTGCCTTATTCCGGCGAAGGCATCTTGGCGCCCACATGGACCTCGCCCCGCGCTTCGGCCAGTTCCACCTGACGCTGGCGCTCTGCCAGTTTGGTTTTTTGCTCGGGCGTGCGCTGGTCGTGGCAGTGGGCGCAACTCACGCCCAAGACGTAATGAGGCGACTGCTTGTCTTCTTCGCTCAGCGGCCAGCGGCATGAACGGCACAGCTCGTGGTGACCCAAACCCAGCCCGTGGCTCACGCTCACGCGTTCGTCAAAGACAAAACAATCGCCTTCCCAAGTGCTTTGCTCGGGCGGGATTTCTTCGAGGTATTTGAGGATGCCGCCTTCGAGGTGGTAAACCTCCTCAAAGCCGCGCATTTTCATGAGCGCGGTGGATTTCTCGCAGCGGATGCCGCCGGTGCAAAACATGGCCACCTTGGTCTTTTTGGCAGACTCGCCTTGCAGGTTTTCTTGGGCGTCCAGCCAGGCGGGCAGCTGCACAAAGGTCTTGATGTTCGGGTTGATCGCGCCCTTGAATGTGCCAATGGCCACTTCGTAGTCGTTGCGCGTGTCGATGACCACCACGTCCGGGTCGGCCAGCAAAGCGTTCCATTCGGCGGGCTTGACGTATTGGCCCACGGTCTTGTTGGGGTCCAGCTCGGGCACGCGCAAGGTGACGATCTCTTTTTTGAGCTTGACCTTCATGCGGGTGAACGGCGGCTTGGGACTCCACGACTCTTTGTGCTGAAGCGTGGCCAAGCGCGGATCGGCATGCAAAAACGCCAATACCGCCCTTACCCCAGCCTCGGGCCCGGCAATCGTGCCGTTGATGCCCTCGTGTGCCAAAAGCAGCGTGCCTTTGACGTCGTTGGCCTCGCAACAGGCTTGCAAAGGCACTTGCAGATCGGCGAAGTCAGGCAGATCGACGAATTTGTAGAGGGCAGCGGTGAGGAACGGGGTCGCGGAATTCATGCTGGAATTATCTCAGCCTGTTCACAAGGGCTGAAGGCGGGCCAGGTCGGGCTGCGTCAACCACGCCCCCAACTCATCCGCCATCTGCTGCGCCGCGCTGGCCGCCGCGCTCCACACCTTCACCCGCCCCGCCAAATCGCGGTCATAGGTCATGAAATCCGTGCGGTCAGGCAGTTTGCCGCCCGGCAAGGTTTTGACCCACTCGGGGTTGGGGGCCAGGACGATGGTGTGGTCTAAAAAAGGTGTCGCGCCGTGACGCCATTTCAGGGCTTTGTCGAGCCAGCCGGGCACCACGTTTTGCTGGAAGTGCGGGTACAGCACGATGGCGCGTTCGGGGCCTTGGGTGGGCGCGGTCCAGTTCAGGTGCAGGTGGTAGTCGGTGATGCCGCCGTCCCAATAGGCACCAGCGGGTGCGCCGGGGATGTCATGGACGGCTTTCAAGGCAAACGGGATGGAGCAGCTGGCCTGCAGCGCGGGCATGAAATTGCCCTCGGTCAAGGCCACCGTTTGGGTGCGAAAGTCTTGCGCGTCAAAAGGCAGGGCTACGCCTTGCACAGAAAACACCACCCGCGCCAGCCAGCCGCCCAGTGCTCGTCGGCTGACGGCGTTGGTGATGTAGGCCCCGGCGTAGCCCAGTGGCGTGGCCACAGGGTGTTCGCGGTGCAAGATGTGCCGCCCGCGTGAGGTCACGATATGCAGGCGGTATCGCGGGTGGTTCAGCGCCTCATGGATGCGGCCGCCGTAAAAGGCTTGCAGGCTCTGGCCAAAGGCCTCGCTCACCTGCTCGGCGCTCACGCGCTTTTTGCCCGGCAATGGTTCGTAGTGCTGGTGGATGTAGTCGTGCTCCAGCCGCTCGAATGCTGCGACCGAGTCATTCAAGCAGGCCGTCGCCATGCGCCACGCGCCAATGGATGCACCCACCAGGTCCACAGCTTGCGTGCTTTGGGCCAGCCACTCGCCAAAGATGAATCGGTCCAGAGCGCCCAGGATCAGCCCTTTGGGGCCGCCCGCCGCACCCGGGATGACACCAATGTGCTCTGGCCGCAGTCCGTGCTCACGGATGTGGGCCAGCGCCTTGGGACCTGCGTGGATGTGGAGGGCTTTCATGGGGTTTATTTTTTAAGGCCTTGCAGTTTGGCAAAGGCGCTGGCCATGGCCGAGCCCGAACCGGCTGCGGGGGGCGAGGTGTAACCCCCGCCTGAACCACCACCACGCTGGCGGTTGTCCCGCCCTGCCCCTTCAAACTTGTTGTCTCTCGGGCCATCGCGCCTTGCAGGTGCAGCGTCCAGCTTCATGGTCAGGCTGATGCGCTTTCGGGCCACGTCGACTTCGAGCACCTTCACTTTGACAATGTCGCCCGTCTTGACCACTTCGCGGGCGTCGCTCACGAACTTGTTGGCCAGTTGGCTCACATGGACCAGGCCGTCCTGGTGCACGCCCAAATCAACAAAAGCGCCAAACTGGGCCACGTTGCTCACGGTGCCTTCCAAGGTCATGCCTTCTTTCAGGTCCTTGATGTCTTCGACGCCATCGGTCAGGCGTGCGACCTTGAAGTCTGGGCGCGGGTCGCGGCCAGGCTTTTCCAGCTCTCCCAAGATGTCTTGGATGGTGATGGCACCGAATTTGTCGTTCGCAAACAGCTCGGGTTTGAGCGTTTTGAGCACCTCCGAGCGGCCCATGATGTCCTGAATGGGCTTGGCGGTTTTGACGATGATCTGCTCGACCACAGGATAGGTTTCGGGGTGCACGCCCGTCATGTCGAGCGGGTTGTCGCCACCGCGTATGCGCAAAAAGCCCGCGCTTTGTTCGAAGGTTTTGGCGCCCAAACCGGTCACTTTGAGCAAATCTTGGCGGGTTTTGAACACACCATGGGCATCGCGCCAGCGCACCACGGCCTTGGCCACGCTGCCCGACAAACCCGACACTCGGGTGAGCAAGGGGACGCTGGCTGTGTTCAGGTCCACGCCCACCGAGTTCACGCAGTCCTCCACCACCGCGTCCAGCGTTTTGGCCAGCTCGCTTTGGTTCACGTCGTGCTGGTACTGGCCCACGCCAATCGCTTTGGGGTCGATCTTGACCAGCTCCGCCAAGGGGTCTTGCAAACGCCGGGCAATGGATGCTGCACCGCGCAGGCTCACATCCACATCGGGCATTTCTTGTGAAGCAAATTCACTGGCGCTGTACACCGAAGCGCCCGCCTCGCTGACCACGGCTTTTTGAATTTCCACGCCATCACGCAGGCGGGCCAGTTGTTTGATCAGGTCGCCCGCCAGCTTGTCGGTCTCGCGGCTGGCGGTACCGTTGCCAATGGCGATCAGGTTCACGTTGTGCTTTTCGCAAAGCTTGGCCAGAGTGAAGAGCGAGCCTTCCCAGTCCTTGCGGGGCTCATGGGGGTACACGGTAGAGGTGTCCACCAGTTTGCCGGTGGCATCCACCACGGCCACCTTCACGCCCGTGCGGATGCCCGGGTCCAGTCCCATGACCACACGGGGGCCTGCGGGCGCGGCCAGCAGCAAATCGCGCAGGTTGTCACTGAAGACCTTGATGGCGACTTTTTCGGCCTCTTCACGCAAGCGGGTGAACAGGTCGCGCTCGGTGGACAGGCTGAGTTTCACGCGCCAGGTCCAGGCCACGCATTTACGGATCAGGTCATCTGAGGGGCGGGCCGCATGGCTCCAGCCCAAATGCATGGCAATCTTGCCTTCGGCGATGCTGGGCTTGCCCGGCTCGGGTTCGACAGGCAACACCAATTTGGCGTCCAGCATTTCCAGTGCACGGCCACGGAACACGGCCAAAGCACGGTGTGAAGGCACGCGGCCAATCGGCTCGTCGTAGTCAAAGTAGTCACGGAACTTGGCCACGTCGGCGTTGTTCTCGTCTTTGCCGTCGGCCAGCTTGCTTTTGAACAGGCCTTCGTTCCACAGCCATTCGCGCAGGGCTTGCACCAGCGACGCGTCCTCGGCCCATCGTTCGCTGAGCAGATCGCGCACACCATCCAGAACAGCGGCCGTGGTGCTGAAGTCAGCCCCCTCAATCGCCCCTGAGGCCAGCACAAAGGCTTGGGCTTCGGCGTGGGGGTCGAGTGTGGGGTCGGCAAACAGCTTGTCGGCAAGCGGCTCCAGCCCGGCTTCGCGGGCCATCATGCCCTTGGTGCGGCGCTTGGGTTTGAAGGGCAGGTAAATGTCTTCCAGCTCTTGTTTTGTCGGGGCGGCATCGATGGCGGCCAGCAATTCGGGCGTCATCTTGCCCTGCTCTGTGATGCTTTTGATCACGGCTGCGCGTCGGTCTTCCAGTTCGCGCAGGTAACCCAGTCGCGCTTCCAACTCACGCAACTGGATGTCGTCCAGGCCATCGGTGACTTCTTTGCGGTAACGGGCGATGAAAGGCACTGTGGCACCGCCATCCAGCAGCTCGACGGCGGCTTTGACTTGGTCGGGGCGGATCCGGATCTCAGCGGCCAACTGGCCCATGATTTTTTGCATGCGTACGGGGTGTGAATAAGACGAAGCGAGCGAGTTTGCCACAGAGCCATGAGGATCCCAATGATTTCAAGACGGTGGACGCTTTGGCTATTTTTCTATTTTTTGACAGATCTAATGGCGTTTTCTAATTAGAAATGGTCAATTGATGAATTTATTGTCTATAAATCACTATTGACTGTTTTAGTCCTCAAAATTACATTAAATGTCATAAATGACAATTTAAGATGTTTAAAACATCAACGGGAGGATGAATCATGAAAACTGCTAATTTGAGAAGAGTTGTTTGCTCTGGCTTCATGCTGATCGGGTTCGCACTTCTGACAGGATGTCACACCTTGCCGATGGAGCAGTATTCAGAATTCACGCCCTTGGCGCCTCACAAACGCATCATGAACGAGGTCAAGGTGACTTGGGAAACACGTGACGATGTGGCCCAAATTTGTGCAAAAGCCATCGGCATGAGCAAAGACGCCGCGTACTTGACACCGCCATTGGCCTGTGCTTTTTGGGATAAAACCGCCAAACAGTGTTCCATCATCACCGGCAAGACAACCAACCACGCCGTCATTGGTCACGAACTTAGACACTGCTTCGAAGGCCACTTTCACTGACCTTCGAAGCTGGGCGCGGAGATCAGCCCCGCAATGCCGCCTTCAATGCCACGCCAATTTCAGGCTTGGCGGCAAACGGGTCGGGCGGGTTGTTGCCCATGACAATGGCTTCCATGCGGCTTTGCACATTGCCCAGCGCTTGTGGGTGGCTGTAAATGTAAAACTGGCCGCTGGCGACCGCATCGAACACTTTTTGCGCCACATCGGCCGCTGACACTTTGCCACTGCCCACGGCTTTGTCGCTTTGGGCTTGGCCGATCAGCTGGCTGGCGGTGGGTTTTTCAGCCGCCAGATCGGCTGGTCGGTTGCGGTGGCTTTGGCTGATGCCGGTCGGCACAAAGTAAGGGCACAAGACACTGGCGCTGACCTGGTCGCTCACCAATTGCAAGTCTTGGTAGAGGGTTTCGGTCAAGGACACCACGGCGTGTTTGCTCACGTTGTAGATGCCCATATTGGGCGGTGTCAGCAAGCCAGCCATGCTGGCCGTGTTGACAATGTGCCCTTGGTAGGCTGGATCGGTCTTGGCGGCTTCGAGCATCATGGGGGTGAACAAGCGCACGCCGTGCACCACGCCCCAAACGTTGACGCCCAGCACCCATTCCCAATCGGCCACCGTGTTTTCCCAAACCAAGCCCCCTGCCCCCACGCCTGCGTTGTTGAACACGAAATGCGGTGCACCAAAGCGTGCTTTGACATCGGCTGCCAACTGTTCCATGGCTTGGGCATTGGCCACATCGACTTTGCGGGCCAGCACTTGCGCGCCTTGTGCGGACATCTCTGCGGCGGCTTTGTCCAGCGCGTCTTGCTGCACATCGACCAAAACCAGGTTCATGCCCAGCTTGGCGCCAATGCGGGCGCATTCCAGACCAAAGCCGGAACCGGCACCGGTCAACACGGCGGTTTTGCCTTTGAAGTTCTCGATCATGCGGCAGCCTTTTTGAGTGTGAATCCCACGCGGGGGAAGTGAACATGGACCGTGCCCGCACGTTCATCGGTGCGGCGCAGGGTGTAACGGGTGCGGGTAGCGGCGATCAGCTCGCCCTCGGTCGGCTCCAGCCCAAAGTTGTCGGCCGCAATGACCACGGTGCCGCCCAAGGCGATGCCATGATCGTCTTGGAAAACATCGGCGGTCAAAGCGGCCGGTGTCGCCTCTTGCGCCATTTCAAGCGCTTGAGCCGATGACATTTTTTCGCTTTGGCCGTGGCCGATGGCTTTCATGCGCTCCAGCCAAGCCAACACCTCGGGCGTGGCGTCCAGCACGCCCGCCACAGCGGAAGTGATGTTCTGAGTGAACCAGATCGGATGGTAAGTCGCGAAATCGGCCACGCAAGGCTGTGAGCCCAGCAAAAAGTCTTGGCCATGCAGCATGCTGGCGATGCGGCGCAAATAACTCTTGTACGTGGTGGTCGCGTCGGTGGACGACATGCGGGCTGCGCCACCGCGCATGGCGGCGCGGTCAGCCACAAAGGCTTGAACGTTTTCAGCAGGCGCACCCGCAAAAACCTGTGCCACGCCAGCTGGCTGGAAGTTGTAGGCCATGGCCGCTGTGAACAAAGCACTGTCTGCCCACTGCGCCACGATGCGTGCTGCACCGCTGACTGCTGGCGGGAACAGCGTGTGCTCTGGGGCCAGGCCTTCCAGTACTTCGCAGATCAATGCGGTGTCGCAGTAAATGTCCGCACCGATTTGCAGCACCGGGGTGCGGCGGTAGCCACCGGTGAGCGCTGTCACATCGGGCTTGGGCATGATCATCGGGATGAACACGCTCTTCCAGGCCAATTGCTTGTGGCCCAGAATCAAGCGGACCTTCTCGGCAAATGGCGAGGTCGGGTAGTGGTGCAGGATCAAATCGGCCATGTCAGATCAGACCAGCTTGACCAATTGCTTGCCGAAGTTTTTGCCTTTGAGCAGACCCAAGAATGCCTCAGGCGCAGCAGCCAGACCTTGGGCCACCGATTCGCGGGGGCGCAGTTTGCCGGTGCCCACCAAGGTGCCCAACTCTTGCAGGGCTTCGGGCCACACTTCCATGTGCTCGCTGACGATAAAGCCTTCGATCTTCATGCGGTTGACCAGAATCAAGGCGGGGTTGCTCATGGGCAGGGGCGCACCGTCGTAGCCGGCGATCATGCCGCACACGGCAATGCGGGCAAAGGCGTTGGTGCGCAACATCACCGCGTCCAGCACCATCCCGCCCACGTTTTCAAAGTGGCCATCGATGCCGTTGGGGCAAGCTTCGCGCAGCGCCTTGGACAAGCTCAGGTAATCCTTGTGCTCTTTGTAGTCGATGCAGGCGTCAAAGCCCAACTCATTGACCACGTAATCGCATTTGTCTTTGCCGCCAGCAATGCCAACCACGCGGCAGCCACGGGCTTTGGCCAAAGCGCCATAGGCGCTGCCCACCGCGCCGCTGGCCGCGCTCACGGTGACGGTCTCACCGGCTTTGGGGTTGATGATCTTGACCAAGCCATACCAGGCGGTCACGCCGGGCATCCCGACTGCGCCCAGGTAGTGCGACAGCGGCACATGGGTGGTGTCCACTTTGCGCAGGGCCCCGATCACGTTGGCATCGACCACGCTGTACTCTTGCCAGCCGCCCATGCCCACGACCTGGTCACCGGCTTTGAATTTGGGGTGGCGGCTGTCCACCACCTCGCCCACGGTGCCGCCGATCATGACTTCACCCAAAGGTTGGGGTACGGCGTAGCTCTTGCTCTCGTTCATGCGGCCACGCATATAGGGGTCCAGGCTCAGGAAGTGGTGGCAAACCAGCACTTCACCGTCCTTGAGTTCGGGCAAGGGCAGCTCGACCATTTTGAAGTTGCGGGCGGTGGCTTCGCCCTGTGGGCGGTTGTCCAAAACGATGCGGTGGTTGATGGGCATGTGTGTCTCCAGTGAAAGTGGGTGAATTAATCGGTAGAAGGCGACGAGTTCTCGCGCCTTGTGACGTACTTGAAGGTGCCAGTGGCATGGGCGCACAGCTGACCTTGGGCGTCGAACACGCTGCCCTCGGTGAAGGCCATGCTGCGGGTGCGGTGCTTCAAAAAGCCTTGGCCCACCAGCGCTTGACCGGCGGGGACTTTGGCTGGGCGCATGAAGCTGGTTTTCATCTCGATGGTGACCACGCCCATTTCAGGTTCCACGCTGCGCGCAGCGGTGGCCATGATCACATCCAGAAATGTCATGACGGCACCACCGTGGGTGACGTCAAATGAGTTGAAGTGTTCGGGGTGCGGCGCAAACAGCAGCTTGGATTGGCCACCCTCGAATTGCTCGAGGGTGAACCCCAAATGGTCCACAAACGGGATCTTGGCGCCGAAAGGAATGCTCATGTGGTGGCCGTCAGCGATCAGCCGCCAATGATGGCGCTCACGCCACCGTCCACGGCCATCCACTGACCGGTGATGTGCTTGCCTGCGGCAGACGCATACAGCAACGTCAAACCTTTGAGGTCTTCGTCATCGCCCAAGCGGCGCAACGGTGCGCCTTGGGCCATCTTGTCGGCGCCCAATTTTTCGAGCAAACCGTAGGTCATTTTGCTGGGGAAAAAGCCGGGGCAAATCGCATTGACGGTGATGCCATGCTCGCCCCACTCGCCTGCCAAGGCGCGGGTGAAGTTGACGACGGCGCCTTTGGAGGTGTTGTAGGCGATGGTCTTCATCTCGGACGGGTTGCCTGCCAGACCGGCGATCGAGGCCACGTTCAGGATGCGGCCTTTTTTGCGCGGGATCATGCACAGCTTGGCCACTTCTTGTGCGAGGATGAAATAGCCCCGCACGTTCAGGTTCATGACCTTGTCCCAGGCGTTCACTGGGTGCTCCTCAGCGGGTGCGCCCCAGGTGGCACCGGCGTTGTTGACCAAAATGTCGATGGGGCCCATGCGCTGCACGGTCTCGGCAGCCAAGCGGCGGATGTCTTCTTCTTTGCCGCAGTCGGCAGCGATCCATTGGGCCTCGATGCCAGCGGCTTTCAGTTCAGCGGCAGCGGCTTCCAAGTCTTCGGCTTTGCGCGAGCTGAGCATGATCTTGGCGCCCGCCTCGCCCAGCGCATGGGCCATTTGCAGGCCCAGGCCGCGAGAGCCACCAGTGACCAGAGCCACTTGGCCGGTCAGATCAAAAAGTTGTTGGATGGTGCGTGTCATGTTGTCTGTCTTTCATTTCATCAAGTGCTTGGCCAGTGCCATGTAGGCGGGCAAAGAGTTGGGGTCATTGAAGGGGTTGTTGGGCATGGGGTGCGAGGCAAAACGGGCGATCACCATCTCGGCTTTGGGGTCGATGTAAATCGCCTGCCCGTGGATGCCCCGTGCTGAATAAGCGCCGTGTTCGTTGTTCGAGACCCACCACATGTTGCGGTAAGACCAGCCCGGCAATGTCGGAAAGCTCGCTTGCGGGAATGCGCTCTTGTCGCCGCCCTTGGCGATGTCTTGCACCACCGAGGCGGGAATGATCTGCTGTCCATTGAACTTGCCCTGGTTGCGCATCATTTCGCCAAAACGGGCCATGTCGCGCAGACCGGCGTTGAGGCCGCCGCCGGCAAATTCATTGCCCACGCTGTCCACGGTGAAATAGGCGTCTTGTTCCATGCCTAAGCGCGACCAGATCCGATCAGACAAAAGTTGCCCGATCGATTGGCCAGTGGCGCGGCGGATCACCCAACCCAAAGCGTCTGAGTTGACGGTCTTGTAGGCAAACGAGCCACCGTGTTCGCCCTCTTTCTTCACGGTTTGCAAAAACTCGTAAAAAGTTTGAGGGCCCTGGTAGCCCGGCGGACGTGGCAAGACACCGCCTGCGCGGGTGTGCTGCCAAATTTCGGCATTGGGGTCGAGGTAGTTCTCGCTGTACTTCAGGCCGGTGCGCATGTCCAACACCTGTCGGATGGTGGCATCGCCAAAGGCGCTGTCCTTGAGTTCAGGCACGTAGCGGGACACCTGGGCGTTCTCGTCGAGTTTGCCTTCGGCCACCAGCATCGCGCCCAGGGTGCCAAAAAAGGATTTGGTCACCGACATCGAGATGTGTTGACCTTCAGGGCGCAAGGCACCTGCATAACGCTCGTACACGATGCGGCCCTTGTGCAACACGACCACACCATCGGTGTAGTTGGCATCGAAGGCCTGAGCCCAGGTCATGGGGGTGTCTTTGCCCAAAGGAACAAAGCTGACCGCATCAAGGTCGTTGCGCAAGGCGCGAGGCAAAGGCGCTGGCGCACCCATGCCACGCGAGACTTGTGTGGTGGGGATCAGCTGCCGGAAGTTCGAAAAACTCCAACGTGTCTGCGGAAACTTGTAGCCCGAACCATCGGCAAAGCGGATCACTTTGTCGGCAGGCGGTGGTGAGCCCTCCATCCAGCCCAAAGTCACGGGGTCGGTCTGCGCGGCCGTCGGCAAGTTGGGCGTTTGCGCCAGCAAACCGGTGGCTGCGGCGGTCAAGGACAAGCCCATCACAGTGCCTCGCAAGGGTGAAAATTTCATGCGTTGTCTCCAGTGGGTGAGGTCTTCGGACCTTCTTTAAAGGGGGTAATCCATGCAGCGACGCTCTTTGACGACGGCCTTCATGAACGGCTTGATGGCCACATGTTGCGGGTGATTTTGGTAAGCCGCTAGCACCTGCGCGTCATCGAGCAACATGTGCAACACCAAGTCGTTGGTGCAGTCCATGCCGGGGGTGGCGGTGGCCACTTCAAAAGTCTGGATGCCCGGCACGACTTGGGCGCACGACAAGAGCAAGGTTTTGGCTTTGGCCAGGTTGGTGGCCTTGTCGGCCCCTTCGGCATGGTCTTGCAGGTTCCACATCACGATGTGACGGATCATCAAAAGGCCTCCTCTGGCAGGTCGGCGCAGGTCGGATCTCGGCTTTTGACCACGTTGAGCCAAGCCCCGATCTTGGGCAATTCATAACGGAAGAAGTAACGGCAAGCGGCTCGGCGACCTTGGGCCGCTGCGCTGTTGTCGTCGCCCAAGCTGTGGGCCACGTCGAGCCAAATCCAGGCAATGACGGTGTGTCCAAACGCTTGCAAATAAGGCACGGCGTTGGCCAAGGCCTGTGCTGGCTCGGCGCCGTCCCAGGCTTGCTGAGTGGCTTGGCCGACTTGCTTCAAGGCATCGCGCAAAGCGGCAGCTTCGGGCGCCCATGAGGTTTCGGCTTTGGCGGCGGTGGCCATCATGCGTTCGGCCAACAGTTGCAAGCCGCGTCCGTTTTCCATCAGCACCTTGCGGCCCAGCAGGTCCATGGCCTGGATGCCGTGGGTGCCCTCGTGGATCATGTTCAGGCGGTTGTCGCGCCAGTACTGCTCCACCGGAAAGTCTCGGGTGTAGCCATAGCCGCCGTGGATCTGGATGGCCAAGCTGTTGGCTTCCAGGCACCACTCGCTGGGAAAGCTCTTGACGATGGGCGTGAGCACCTCCAGCAGCAAACGCGCCACATCGGCGTCTTCGGCCGTGCCAGTGTGTTGCTCGTCCACCAAGCGGGCGCTGTACAGCGCCAGTGCCAAAGCGCCTTCGCTGTAGGCTTTTTGGGCCAGCAGCATGCGCTTGATGTCGGCGTGCTCAATGATGCGCACTTGCGGGCGGCTCGCGTCTTTGCCCCCGGCCCCGCTGGGACGGCCTTGGGGGCGGTTTTTGGCGTAGTCCAAGCTGGCGTAGTAACCCGCCATGCCCAGCATGGTGGCGGCCATGCCCACGCCGATGCGGGCTTCGTTCATCATGTGGAACATGCAGCGAAGGCCTTCGCCGGGCTTGCCGACGAGATAAGCCACGGCGCCGCTTCCGGCGCCGTCTAAGCCTCCTCCGGCCTCGCCTCGCACAGGGTACTTGCCCTCGCCAAAATTCAGCAGCGTGTTGGTCGTGCCGCGCCAGCCGCATTTGTGGTTCAGGCCCGCCAGCGCCACGTCGTTGCGCTCGCCCGTCAATTGCCCATCGGTGTCCACCAGTTTTTTGGGCACGATGAACAGCGAAATGCCTTTGACGCCCGGCACCAGTTGGCCATTTGCATCGGGAATTTTGGCCAACACCAGGTGGATGATGTTCTCGCTCAATTCGTGCTCGCCCGATGAAATCCACATCTTGTTGCCCTTGAGGCGATAGCGTGCGCCCAAAGCGTCGGATTCAAAGTCAGCGCCATCGGGGGTGGCGCGGGTCATCACGTCGCTGAGCGACGAGCCCGCTTGCGGCTCACTCAGGCACATGGTGCCCGAAAAGCGGCCACTGAATTCGTTCAAAGCAAACACCTGCTTTTGCAAATCGGTGCCGTGCACCATCAGCAAATTGGCGTTCCCGCTGGTGAGCATGCCCGAGCCGATGCTGACCGAAGCCATGGCAAAAAAGGCGTTGGCTGCAGCCTCCACGGTGTAGGGCAGCTGCATGCCGCCCACTTCGTAGTCTTGCGCGGCACTCAGCATGCCCGACTCGGCATAGGCCTTGTAAGCGTCGTGGGTGGCTTGGGGCAGCGTGACTTTTTCGCCATCAAAGTGGGGCTCTTGGGTGTCCACCAGGCGGTTGAACGGGGCGTATTTCTCGCGGGCGATGCGCTCGCAAGTGTCGAGCACGGCGTCAAAAGTTTCGCGCGAGTGGTCGGTAAAGCGCTCGCGGCTTTGCAGGCTTTCGACCTTGAGCCAGTCGTGCAGCAAAAAATCAACGGTGGGACGCAAACTCATGGCAATTCATCCAGGTTCAAACCATAAAAAAAAGGCGGCCAGCTCAATGCCAACCGCCTTTTGCGTTGATCAGGCGTCAACGCAAGCGCGCATCACAGCACTTCAAAAATGCCGCAGGCGCCCATGCCGCCGCCAATGCACATGGTCACCGCCACGCGCTTGGCACCACGGCGTTTGCCTTCGATCAGGGCATGGCCCGTGAGGCGCTGGCCCGACACACCGTAGGGGTGACCCACGGCAATCGCACCGCCGTTGACGTTCAGGCGATCGGCCGGAATGCCCAACTTGTCGCGGCAATACAGCACCTGCACGGCAAACGCTTCGTTCAGTTCCCACAGATCGATGTCTTGCACTGTGAGGCCCAAACGCGCCAAGGCTTTGGGTACGGCGTACACGGGGCCAATGCCCATTTCGTCAGGCTCGCAACCGGCCACGGCAAAGCCGAGGAATCGGCCCATCGGCTTCAAGCCGCGCTGCTCGGCCAGCTTTTCGTCCATCAGCACGCAAGCGCCTGCACCGTCCGAGAACTGGCTGGCGTTACCGGCCGAGACCAAACCGCCGGGCAAAGCCGAGCGCAAGCCACTGATGGCTTCCACCGTGGTGCCTTCGCGCAGGCCTTCGTCCACGCTCACGGTCACTTGCTTGGTGGTCATGCCCATGACCTTGTCGATCACGCCTTGTGTGACGGTGATGGGGGCGATTTCGTCGTTGAACAAACCGGCGGCTTGAGCAGCGCAGGCTTTTTGCTGGCTGGCCGCACCATACGCGTCCATCACATCACGGCCGATTTTGTAGCGCTTGGCCACTTGTTCGGCGGTTTGCAGCATGTTCCAGTAGATCTCGGGCTTCATCTTGGCCAAAGCCAAGTCTTGCATCATGTGGGTGTTCATCTCTTGCTGCACGCAAGAGATGCTTTCCACACCACCGGCCACATAGACCTGACCTTCGCCAGCGATGATGCGCTGGGCGGCCAGGGCAATGGTTTGCAAGCCAGAGGAGCAAAAACGGTTGACGGTCATGCCCGACACCGAGATGGGCAGACCGGCCTTGAGCGCGATCTGACGGGCGATGTTGGCACCGGTGGCGCCCTCGGGGCTGGCACAGCCCATGATCACGTCTTCGACTTCGGCGGCGTCAATGCCTGCGCGGGTCACAGCGTGTTGCACCGCGTGACCACCCAGGGTAGCCCCGTGGGTCATGTTGAAGGCGCCCTTCCAGCTTTTGGCCAGCGGTGTGCGTGCGGTAGATACGATGACAGCATTCGTCATGATGGTCCTTTCATGTGGGGGACAGAGCTGATGATCTGTCCCGCCAAAAATTTAAAAAATCAGTTGAATGTCTTGCCTTCGGCCACCAAACGCGCCAACAAAGGTGCGGGTTGCCAAAATTGGGCGTCGTCGAGCGGGTTCTTGGCGAAACGCTTCATGGCTTCGGCCACGTTGAACAGGCCAATCGTGTCGGCGTAGTTCATGGGGCCACCGCGCCAGAACGGGAAACCGTAACCGGTGATGTAGACCATGTCGATGTCGCTGGCTTTGCTGGCAATGCCCTCTTCCAGGATGTGACAAGCCTCGTTGACCAGCGAGAACACCAAACGCTGCACGATTTCTTCGTCGGAAATCTTGCGTGGCGTGATGCCTTGGGCGGCGCGGTGCTTTTCGATCATCTCGACCACCACGGGGCTGGGGATCGCGTCGCGCTTGCCGGCTTGGTAGTCGTACCAGCCTGCGCCGGTTTTTTGACCATAGCGGCCCATCTCGCAGAGCAAGTCAGCCGTCTTGCTGTACTTCATGCCTGGCTTTTCTTGGTAGCGGCGCTTGCGGATGGCCCAGCCGATGTCGTTGCCGGCCAGATCGCCCATGCGGAAGGGGCCCATGGCAAAACCAAATTTCTCGACCGCCTTGTCCACTTGGGCGGGAGTGCAGCCTTCTTCGATCAGGAAACCGGCTTGGCGGCTGTACTGCTCGATCATGCGGTTGCCGATGAAGCCATCGCACACGCCAGAAACTACCGAGGTTTTCTTGATCTTTTTGCCGATCGCCATCACGGTGGCCAGCACGTCCTTGCCAGTTTGCGCGCCACGCACCACTTCGAGCAGCTTCATGACGTTGGCAGGGCTGAAGAAGTGCATGCCAATCACGTCTTGCGGACGCTTGGTAAACGATGCGATCTTGTTCACGTCGAGCGTCGAGGTGTTGGAAGCCAAGATGGCACCGGGCTTCATCACTTCGTCGAGCTTTTTGAAGACGGTTTCTTTGACGCCCATTTCTTCAAACACCGCCTCGATCACCAAATCAGCCTGACCGATGTCGTCGTAGCTCAGCGTGGTGGACAACAAGGCCATGCGCTCGTCGTACTTCTCTTGCTTGAGCTTGCCTTTTTTGACCTGCGCTTCGTAGTTTTTGCGGATGGTGGCCACGCCACGGTCCAGCGCGTCTTGCTTCATTTCGAGGATCTTCACGGGGATGCCCGCGTTCAAGAAGTTCATCGAGATGCCGCCGCCCATGGTGCCAGCGCCGATCACGGCGATGGACTTGATGTCGCGTTTGGGGGTGTCTTCGGGCACATCAGGGATCTTGCTGGCCGCACGGTCGGACATGAAGATGTGGCGCAGCGCTTTGCTCTCGGGCGTCATCATCAAGGCCGTGAAAATCTCACGCTCCAAGACCATGCCGTCTTCAAACTTTTTCTTGGTGGCGGCTTCCACGGCCTCCAAGCATTTGACAGGTGCTGGCAGGTTTTTGGCCATGCCTTTGACCATGTTGCGCGCAAACTGGAAGTAAGCATCGCCCTGGACGTGCTTGCAAGGCAGATTGCGGACCAAAGGCAAAGGTGAACCATCGGCATGGGCTGCGGCCACTTTGCGGGCCATGGCCAAAGCTTCTTCAGCCAGGGTTTCGGCCGATTGGGCCATCGCATCGAACAGCTTTTGACCAGGCAACATGGCCAGCATTTCGCTCTTGATGGCTTCGCCGCTGACGATCATGTTGAGCGCGGCTTCCACGCCAATCACGCGGGGCAGACGCTGCGTGCCGCCCGCGCCGGGAATCAAGCCCAGTTTGACTTCTGGCAAAGCCACCGAGGTGCCTGGCGCAGCGATGCGGTAGTGGCAGCCCAAAGCCAGCTCCAAACCACCGCCCATGGCCACCGAGTGGATGGCGGCCACGATGGGCTTGGCCGAGTTTTCGCAAGAACGGATCACGCTCAGCAAGTTGGGTTCTTGGATCGCTTTGGGCGAGCCGAATTCACGGATGTCAGCGCCACCCGAGAAAGCCTTGCCGCCGCCGGTGATGACGATGGCTTTGACGGCCGCGTCGTTGTTGGCTTTTTCCAGACCATCGGTGATGCCGATGCGGGTGGACAGACCCAGGCCGTTGACGGGTGGGTTCATCAGGGTGATGACCGCGACGTCGCCGTGGACTTTGTACTCAGCTGTCATGCTGTTTTCCTTTGCGTGAAATGGAGCTTGGAATAAAAAAGAACGACCGTTCGTTTTTAAAAGATTGTAGTGGCAAGTTGGGGGAAGAACAGCTTCAGTTTCGAGAAACTGTCTCTCTCGGGACGAGGCTCAAACTTCCAGCCACTCCTTGCGGATATAGGTGTTTTGACGCAGTTCTTCGGGGGTGCCCTCAAAAACGATGCTGCCATGGCCCATGACCAGTGCCCGGTCCGAGATGTTCATGGCGATGGTGAGCTTTTGCTCGATCAACAGCACCGAAATGCCCCGGCGCTTGAGTTCTTGCAGGTACTGACCGACCAATTCCACAATTTTGGGCGCCAAGCCCTCTGTGGGTTCGTCGATGATGATCAGATCGGGGTCGCCCATCAGGGTACGGCACAGGGTGAGCATTTGTTGCTCGCCGCCCGACAAAACGCCCGCTTCGGTGTGCTCGCGCTCTTTGAGGCGCGGGAACAGGGCAAACATGTCGTCAAACGACCAGCGCCCATTTTGACCACTGCGCTTTTGGCCCAGTTGCAGGTTTTGGCTCACGGTGAGTTTGGGGAAGATGTCGCGGTTTTCGGGCACGTAACCGATGCCCAAGTGCGCCACTTCATAGGCTTTTTTGCCTTGAATGGCTTGGCCTTTCCAGTCGATGGTACCTTGGCAATCGACCAAGCCCATGATGGCTTTGGCGGTGGTCGAGCGGCCAGAGCCGTTGCGCCCCAAAAGGGCGACGATCTCGCCTTGGCCCACGCCAAAGTTGACGCCGTGGAGCACATGGCTTTTGCCGTAATAGGCGTGCAGGTTTTCAATCTTCAACATCTCAATGGCCTCCTGCCTGGCTGTCGGCCACAGACGAGCCCAAATACGCTTCTTGCACTTTGGCGTTGGCACGAACCGCCTCAGGCGTATCAAAGGCGATCACCTCGCCATAAACCACCACGGCGATCTTGTCGGCCAGACCAAACACCACGCCCATGTCGTGCTCCACCGTCAAAAGGGTTTTGCCCACGGTGACTTCTTTGATCAGGTGAATGAAGCGCGAGGTCTCGCTCTTGCTCATACCGGCTGTCGGTTCGTCCAGCAAGATCACGTCGGAGCCGCCGGCAATCGTCACCCCGATTTCCAGGGCGCGTTGCTCGGCGTAGGTGAGGTTCATGGCCAGCACATCACGTTTTTTGTCGAGGTGGATCATGTCCATCAGCTGCTCGGCGCGTTCGTTGGCGTCTTTCAAGCCCGAGAGGAACTTGAAAAACGTGTACTTGTAGCCCAGGCTCCAGAGCACCGCACAGCGCAGGTTCTCGAAAACGCTGAGCTTGGGAAAGATGTTGGTGATCTGGAAGCTGCGCGACAGCCCCATGCGGTTGATCTCGTAGGGTGTCTTGTGCTGAATGGCTTGGCCGTTGAGCAAAATGTCACCACTGGTGGGACCAAAACGGCCGCTGATCAGGTTGAACAGCGTGGACTTGCCCGCACCGTTGGGGCCAATCACCGCCACACGCTCACCGGCTTGAACAGCCAGGTTCACGCCACGGATGATTTCGGTCTTGCCGAAATTTTTGCGAACGTCTTTCAGTTCCAGTGCGTAGGTCGTACTCATACTGCAGTCTCCCGGCGCTTGATTTCTTTTTCGATCTCGGTCTGGATCACACCCCACTCCAGCATGTACTGGCGTCGGGTCACTTCAAACAAGCCCAAACCCGTCAGCATCACAAAGGTGCAGCCGAACCAGCTGTCCAGACTCTTGGCGTTGAGGCTCACGCCCATGAATTTGACGGTGTCGCCCAAAGCCGAATTGAGCTGCAGGTGGTAGACCATCTCGATCATGGCGCCAGCACCGGCCAACATTACAAAGGCCGTGAGGCCCAAGCCGAGGTAACTGGTCCAGATCTGTTTGAGCTTGCCGAACTTGGCCACGCGCAAATTCATCATGATCAAGCTGGCGATGCCGCCGGGGGCGTACATGACCATGAACAAAAAGACCAGACCCAGGTACAGCAGCCAGGCTTTGGTCAACTCTGACAAAAGCACAAAGGCGATCACCATCAAGATGGCACCCAGGATAGGGCCAAAGAAGAAGGTCGCCCCCCCCAAGAAGGTGAAGAGCAAATAGGCACCCGAGCGCCCTGCCCCAACGACTTCGGCGGTGACGATCTCGAAGTTGAGTGCGCCCAAGCCCCCGGCAATGCCGGCAAAGAAACCGGCAATGATGAAGGCGATGTAACGCACACGTTGCGTGTTGTAGCCGATGAACTCCACACGCTCCGGGTTGTCACGCACAGCGTTCAAAATCCGGCCCAAAGGCGTTTGCGTGAAGGCAAACATCAGCGCCACACACACAAAGGTGTAGGCCGCGATCAGGTAATACACCTGAATTTGCGGTCCGTAGGTGATGCCAAAGAAAGCTTGACCGGCCACGCGGTTGCCCGAGACACCCGCTTCGCCCCCGAAGAATTCGGAGAACATGAGCGACATGGCAAACACCAACTCGGCCACGCCCATGGTGATCATGGCAAACGGTGTCCCCGACTTGCGGGTGGTCACATAACCCAGCAAGATCGCAAAGCCCATGCCGGCCACGCCACCCACGATGGGCAACAAACTGACCGGAATGTGCAATTGGCCACCACTGACCATGTTGAGCGCATGGATGGCCATGTAAGAGCCCAGGCCCGTGTACACCGCATGGCCAAAGCTGAGCATGCCGCCTTGCCCCAACAAAATGTTGTAGGAGAGGCAAGCGATGATGGCGATGCCCATTTGGGCCAGCATGGTGGTGGACAGGTTGCTGGTGAAGACCAGCGGTGCGGCCAAGAGCACCAGAGCAAACAAGCTCCAGATGACCCAACGGCCGACGTTGTAGGGTTTGAATTTGTAAACAGCAGCCATGTCTTAACCCTCGCGTGTACCCAAAAGACCCTTGGGCCGGAAGATCAGGATCAGCACCAGGAACAAATATGGCAGGATCGGCGCGACCTGCGAAACCGTGAGCTTGGCAAAGGTGTTGTCTTGCGTCGCCGCAGAGACCGCCCAGCCCATGTCCTTGGCCAACACCAAGAAGGAATAGTCGATGGCCACGGCAAAGGTCTGGATCACACCGATCAAGACCGAAGCGAGGAATGCGCCCGACAAGGAGCCCATACCGCCCACCACCACCACCACGAAGATGACCGAACCCACCGTGGCAGCCATGGCCGGCTCAGTGACAAAGGTGCTGCCGCCGATGACGCCAGCCAAACCGGCCAAACCGGTACCGGCACCAAACACCAGCATGAAAACGCGCGGCACGTTGTGCCCCAGGGCCTCGGCCATTTCGGGGTGCGTCAAAGCCGCTTGAATGACCAAGCCGATGCGGGTTCGCGTGAGCAAGAGCCACAAAGACACCAACATCAACAAAGCCACCAACATCATGAAGGCACGCGTGGCGGGAAACGGCGAACACAAGACACGCACCGCCGCATCAGCAGCGCTGCACATGTCGGCAGGTGCAGACCCCCAAACCAGGCTCAGGCCATTGACAGAGTGGTTGATGAGGGTGAATGCCGAGCTGCGAAGGATTTCAGGTGGCTGGAATTCCACAGCTGTGCGGCCCCAGACCAACTGGATCAACTCGAGGACGACGTAAGACAAGCCGAAAGTCACCAACAACTCGGGCACATGGCCGAAGGGGTGAACTTTGCGCAGTGTGACACGCTCAAACAAGGCGCCACAAGCACCGACCAAAAGCGGCGAAATGACCAAGGCAGGCCAAAAACCGATCAAGCCCGACAGGGTGTAACCGAAATAGGCGCCGATCATGTAGAAACTGGCGTGCGCAAAGTTGAGCACACCCATCATGCTGAAAATCAAGGTCAGCCCAGAGCTGAGCATGAAGAGCAACAGCCCGTAACTGAGGCCGTTGAGCATGGAGATGATGAAAAACTCCATAAATACCGCTACTTTCCAGGCTTTGTGAGCCTAACTTCGTTACCGAAAGTGGGTTGACCGTTCAACCCGAAACACGCGTGCCGGAACACGCCAAGAAAAAGGCCCGACAACGTTCGAGGTCATCGGGCCCGGGAGCCGCAAGGCCAATCAGCCTGGACGCTTCATCTGGCAGCTGGTGGGCGTGCTGGAGACATAGGATGGGAACTCCTTGACGGGAGCCAAAGTCATGCCGGTGTTTTCCGGGCTATAGGGGTACTTCTTGTCCGCCTTTTGCCACACGGTCATGTACAGCGGTTGCTGCAACTGGTGGTCTGTCTTGCGGATCTGAACTTCGCCGTGGTAGCTGTTGAAGGTCAAGCCCTCCAAGGCAGCAGCCACTTTGACAGGATCGGTGGATTTGGCCTTGGCCATGGCCGCGCCCAAGGCGTTGTAAATCGAGATGACCGAGCCGGTGTAGAAATCGTCGTTGAATTTGGTCTTGAACTCAGCCATCCATTTGCCCAAATCACCACCCATGTTGTAGTGGTTGTAGGCGATCTGGTACACGCGGCCTGCACCTCCAGTACCCAAGGCTGTGGGCGTGCCAGTCACACCGGTGTAGTAGGTGTAGAACTTGCCGTTGTAGCCGCCTTCGTTGGCCGCTTTAACAAGCAGCGCCAAGTCAGAACCCCAGTTGCCGGTGATGACGGTGTCAGCGCCAGAAGCCTTGATCTTGGCGATGTAGGGCGAGAAATCACGCACTTGGGCCAGTGGGTGCAGGTCTTCACCCACGATCTGAATGTCAGCACGCTTGCGGGCCAAATTTTCTTTGGCGAACTTGGCCACTTGGTGACCGTGCGAATAGTTCTGGTTGAACAGGTACACCTTCTTGATGTCTTTTTGGTCGGCCATGAAGGTGGTCATGGCTTCGATCTTCATCGAGGTGTCGGCATCAAAGCGGAAGTGCCAGTAGCTGCACTTGCTGTTGGTGAAATCGGGGTCCACAGCCGAGTGGTTCAGGAAGATGATTTCCTTGCCAGGGTTGCGCTCGTTGTGTTTGTTGACGGCTTCGATCAAGGCACCGGCCACGGAGGAACCGTTGCCTTGCGTGATGTAGCGCACGCCTTGGTCCATGGCGGCTTTGAGCGCGTTCAAGCTTTCAGCGGGGCTCAACTTGTTGTCGATGCCAATCACCTCGAACTTCACACCCGCTGGGTTGGATTTGCTGAACTTCTCAGCAAAAAACTGGAAGCTTTTGAGCTGGTTGCTGCCCACGGGGGCCATCAGACCCGACAAGGGATCGATCCAAGCGATTTTGACGGTTTCGCCTTTTTGTGCGAAGGCGCCAAAAGCGCAAGTGCTCAGTGCTGCGGCAGCGATCAAGCGGGTGGTGAATTTCATTCAAAGTCTCCTGCGTTGTGAATCAGACGGTGTCAGCGTAACCGCTGATTTCACAAACTCGCTCGGGGTTTGCACCTAAGCTGTATCACCCTTGCGACTTGAGCGCCGCAAGAGGTGATTTGTCGCACATCAAAGGCCGGGCAAAACGTAGTCGGTCAGCTGCTCACGCAAACGGGTTTTGAGCATCTTGCCGGTAGCACCCAAAGGGATCGCATCCACAAAAACCACATCGTCTGGGATCTGCCATTTGGCGGTCTTGCCGTCGTAGAACTGAATCAGTTCATCGCGTGAAACTTCTGCACCTGGTTTTTTGACCACACAGACAATGGGCCTTTCGTCCCACTTGGGGTGGCGAATGCCGATGCACGCGGCCATGGCCACAGCAGGGTGGGCCATGGCGATGTTTTCCACATCGATCGAGCTGATCCACTCGCCGCCGGACTTGATCACATCTTTGCTGCGGTCGGTGATTTGCATGAAGCCATCGGTGTCGATGGTGGCCACATCGCCCGTCGGGAACCAGCCGTCCACCAAAGGATCGCCGCCTTCAGCTTTGAAGTAATTGGCAATCACCCAGGGGCCTTTGACCAAGAGATCGCCTGCGGCTTTGCCGTCATGCGGCAGCTCACGGCCATCGGCATCGACGATTTTCATGTCGATGCCAAAAATGCAGCGGCCTTGCTTCATGCGCAGCTTCATCTGTTCGGCTTCGGGCAAGCGCTCGTGTTTGTTTTTGAGCGTGCACAGCGTGCCCAGCGGACTGAGCTCGGTCATGCCCCATGCGTGCAGCACATCCACGCCGTAGTCTTCGCGGAAAGCCGTGATCATGGCCGGTGGGCAGGCCGAGCCACCGATCACAGTGCGGTTGAGTTTGGAGAACTTCAGGCCCGCAGGCTTCATGTGCCCCAGCAGCATTTGCCAAACGGTGGGCACACCGGCCGCGAAGGTCACGCCTTCGGCTTCAATCAGTTCGTACACCGATTTGCCGTCCAGTGCCGGGCCGGGGAAGACGAGCTTGGCCCCCACCATGGCCGCGCTGTAGGGGATGCCCCAAGCGTTGACGTGGAACATGGGCACCACAGGCAAGATCGAATCGCGTGCCGAGATGCACATCACATCGGGCAAAGCCGCTGCGTAGGCGTGCAGCAAAGTGGACCGGTGGCTGTACAGCGCCCCTTTGGGATTGCCGGTGGTGCCGCTGGTGTAGCACAAGCTGCAGGCGGTGTTCTCGTCCAGCTGAGGCCAGGTGTAGGTGTCGGATTGCGCGCCCATCCAAGTTTCGTAACTGACCAGACCCGGGATGCCGGTGTCAGCCGGTAATTTGTCGGCATCGCACAAAGCCACGTACTGGCGGATCGTGGGGCATTGGGCATGCACCGCTTGCACCAAAGGCAAGAAGCTCATGTCAAAGCACAGCACCTGGTCTTCGGCATGGTTGGCGATCCAAGCGATCTGTTCGGGGTGCAAACGTGGGTTGATGGTGTGCAGCACACGGCCCGAACCGCTGACACCAAAGTACAGCTCCAGGTGGCGGTAACCGTTCCAAGCCAGTGTGGCAATGCGGCTGCCTTGCGGCACCTGCATGCCATCGAGGGTGTTGGCCACTTGGCGCGAGCGTTTGGCCGCTTGGGCCCAGTTGTAGCGGTGGATGTCGCCTTCTACACGGCGAGAAACGATTTCGCCATCGCCATGGTGGCGCTCGGCAAATTCAATCAAGGAAGAAATCAGCAAAGATTGCTGTTGCATCAGTCCCAACATGTGATGGTCTCCGGTCAAAGGGTCAAAAAAATCACTTTTCATTGTGCCCCCAATCGGGCGTGGCGCAGAGGATAAGCCCTCTGAGCCCGTGTGCTCTTGTCAAGGGCGAGACAATGGCGGCATGTCAGAACCCCATTCACCCGCATCGCCAAGCCCTGCGCCCTTGCTTTGGCAACACAGCTTGACGCAGCTGGGCCCCCAGTTTTTCACCCGCTTGCAGCCCACCCCTTTGGCGACGCCTGCCTGGGCAGCCCGCAACCACGCCCTGGCCTCAGAGCTGGGCTGGTCTGCCTTGTTGGACGATGCGCACCTGAGCGCCCTGGCTGGCAACGCCTTGCTTGCGGGCTCTGACCCCTTGGCCACCGTTTACAGTGGCCACCAGTTTGGTCATTGGGCCGGTCAACTGGGCGATGGCCGGGCCATTTGGCTGGGCGAAGCGGCATCCGCGCTGGGCCTGCAAGAAATCCAGCTCAAAGGGGCTGGCCCCACGCCCTACTCCCGCCGAGGCGATGGCCGTGCGGTGTTGCGCTCGAGCATCCGCGAATACCTGTGCAGCGAGGCCATGCATGGCCTGGGCATTCCCACCACCCGCGCCTTGAGCTTGGTCGCGTCGCCAGAGCCGGTGCGGCGCGAAACGCTAGAGACCGCCGCTGTGGTGGCCCGTGTGGCCCCCAGTTTTTTGCGCTTTGGCCATCTGGAGCACTTTGCGGCCCAAGGCGATGTGGACAGTTTGCGGACTTTGGTCGATCACTTCATCGATCACCACTTGCCCCAGGCCGATGAACGCGCGCCACGGTGGCAAGGCAACCGTTATGCCGCCATGCTGGATCTGGTCCAGGACAGCACCGCCCGTCTTTTGGCCCAGTGGCAAGCCGTGGGCTTTTGCCACGGCGTGATGAACACCGACAACATGAGCCTCTTGGGCCTGACCATCGATTACGGGCCCTTCCAGTTCATGGACGGTTTTGACCCGGGCCACATTTGCAACCACACCGACACCCAAGGCCGCTACGCCTACAGCCGCCAGCCCAACATCGCCTACTGGAACCTGTTTTGCCTGGCACAAGCCCTGCTGCCTTTGATCGAAGACCAGGACCTGACCTTGCAGGTGCTGGAGGGTTATAAAACCGGTTTCCCCCGCGCCTTGGGCGACGCCATGCGCGCCAAACTGGGGCTGATCGGCGAATTGGCCAGCGATGATTTGCGCGAGTCCGATTGGTCCTTGGTCGAGGACTTGCTGCAATTGATGGCCAAGCAGCGTTTGGACTTCACCCATTTTTGGCGGCAATTGAGCCACGCCGTGGCGGCCCACCAAGAAGGCAGCCTGGCGGCGTTTGAGCCGGTGCGTGATTTGTTTGTCGATCGGGACAGCTGGCAAGCTTGGCTGTCTCGCTACATGCAGCGCTTGGGCGCTGCGAATTTCAGCGAAGTCGGCCAAAGCATGCTGCGCGTCAACCCCAAGTTCGTCTTGCGCAACCACCTGGCCGAAATCGCCATCCGCCAAGCACAGTCCGGGGACTTCAGCGAAATCGAGACCCTGCACAACTTGCTAAAGTCCCCCTTCGACGAGCATCCGGGCTTTGAAGCCTATGCCGACCTGCCGCCCGATTGGGCCCGCCAACTGGAAATCAGCTGTTCATCATGACCATCACCAAAACCGATCAAGAGTGGCGCGAGATCTTGCAAGCCAAAGGCGCCGAGCCCGTGGCCTACGCCGTGACGCGCCAGGCCGCCACCGAGCGCCCCTTCACCGGTAAATACGAATCGCACTGGGCTACAGGCATTTACCGCTGCATTTGCTGCGATGCCGAGCTGTTCAAGTCCGACACCAAGTTTGACGCTGGCTGCGGCTGGCCCAGCTTTTCGCAGGCGGCATCTGAGAACGCCATCCAAGAAAACGTCGACCGCAGCCACGGCATGGTGCGGGTGGAAACGGTGTGCGCCCAATGCGGTGCGCATCTGGGCCATGTGTTCGAAGACGGCCCAGCCCCCACGGGCTTGCGCTACTGCATGAACTCCGCTTCGTTAGACTTCGAGCCTTTGTGATGAACCCGGTCGGCGTCCATGTGACACCGCCCTAACCGCCCCTGACATGAAATTCCTGATCGACTTTTTCCCCATCTTGCTGTTTTTTGGGGCCTACAAAATGGCCGACATTTACACCGCCACCGCGGTGCTGATGGCCGCTACTGTGGTGCAGACCGCCCTGATTTACAAGATGGACGGCAAGTTGCAGACCATGCACAAGATCACCTTGGTGCTGGTGATTGGCTTTGGCGCTTTGACGCTGGGCTTGCACGATGAACGCTTCATCAAGTGGAAACCCACATTGCTGTACACCGGCCTGGCCGTGGCCTTGGCCATTGCGCACTGGGTGATGAAGAAGAACTTTTTGCAAATGATGTTGGGCCAGCAATTGCAATTGCCCGCGCCGGTGTGGCACCGCATGAACATCGCGTGGATGCTGTATTGCCTCTTCATGGCCAGCATCAATGCGTATGTGGCGACCTATTTTTCGACCGAAGACTGGGTCAACTTCAAGGTCTGGGGCTATGTGTTCCCCTTGGTGTTCATCGTGGCCCAAGGCATCTACGTGGCCCGTCACCTGCCCAAGGACCAATGAACACCATGACCGTTGCCCAACAAATCCACGCCCGTTTGACCGAGCGCCTGCAGCCAACGGCGCTGAAGGTGATCGATGAAAGCGCCGACCACGCCGGTCACGCCGGCGCCAGTGCCAGCGGCCAAGGCAGCCACATGCGTGTGTGCATTGCTTCACCGATGTTTACAAACCTGAGCCGCGTTCAGCGTCACCGGCTTGTGTATGATGCGCTGCAAGATTTCATCGACCAAGGCTTGCATGCCTTGGCCATCGAGCTGATCTGAAAATACCCCCTTATTTCATACCTGACGAACCGTCCTTGAGGAAAGAATCCATGAAAAAGCAAATGCTCAGCGCCGCAACCGCCGTTTTGGCACTGATGGCTGCGCCAGCTTTCGCCCAGAACTTGGCCGTGGTCAACGGCAAGCCCGTGCCCTCTTCGCGCGTGGAAGTGCTCAAGCAGCAAGTGGAACGCTCCGGCCGTCCCGTGACGCCTGAAGTGCTGGCCCAGATCAAAGAAGAGCTGGTGGCCCGTGAAATCTTCATGCAGGAAGCCAAAAAGCGCGGCCTGGACGCCACCGAAGACTACAAAAACCAGCTCGAGTTGGCCCGTCAAACCATCTTGATCCGCGACCTGTTCGCCGATTTCCAAAAGAAAAACCCGGTCACCGATGCTGAAATCCAAGGCGAATACGACAAGTTCGTGGCCGCCAACGGTGGCAAGGAATACCGCGCCCGCCACATCTTGGTGGAAAAAGAAGACGAAGCCAAAGCCCTGATCGCCGACATCAAAAAAGGCGCCAAGTTTGAAGACCTGGCCAAGAAGATGTCCAAGGACCCAGGTTCCGGCGCCAACGGTGGCGACCTGGACTGGGCCGCTGCGGGCAGCTATGTGCCTGAGTTCTCGGGTGCCATGGTCAAACTGGGCAAAGGCGAAATGACCGAAACACCGGTCAAGAGCCAGTTCGGTTTCCACGTCATCCGCGTGGACGATGTGCGCGAAGCCCAGTTGCCCAAGCTCGAAGAAGTCAAACCTCAGATCGCCCAGCAATTGCAGCAGCAAAAGCTCAGCGGCTACCAAGACAGCCTGCGCAGCAAAGCCAAGATCCAGTGATCTGGGGTATTGGCGCCTTGTGAAAACGCGGCTTCGGCCGCGTTTTTTGTTGGAGCTGGGATAATGCCACCCCATGCTGCCCCACCAACTCGAACTCCTCGCCCCCGCCCGCAACCTTGAGATCGGCATCGAAGCCATCCACCACGGCGCGGATGCGGTCTACATTGGCGGCCCCTCTTTCGGGGCGCGGTCCACCGCCGACAACTCGGTGCAAGACATTGCCAAACTGGTGCAGCATGCGCACCGCTTTCATAGCCGTATCTTTGTCACGCTCAACACCATCTTGCGCGACGACGAACTGGAAGGCGCCCGCAAGCTGGCCTGGCAGCTTTACGACGCCGGCGTGGACGCCCTGATCGTGCAAGACATGGGTTTGCTGGAAATCGACGTGCCGCCGATCCAGCTGCACGCCAGCACCCAAACCGACATCCGCACGCCCGAAAAAGCGAAGTTTTTGCAAGATGCGGGTTTGAGCCAAATCGTGCTGGCCCGTGAGCTGACCTTGCCGCAGATCAGCGCCATCCGCGATGTGATCGACACCGATCGCACCGTCATCGAGTTCTTTGTGCACGGCGCTTTGTGTGTGGCCTACAGCGGCCAGTGCTTCATCAGCCATGCCCACACCGGCCGCAGCGCCAACCGGGGCGACTGCTCTCAGGCCTGCCGCCTGCCCTACGAGGTCAAAGACGCCCAGGGCCGCATCATTGCGCACGACAAGCACGTGCTGAGCATGAAGGACAACAACCAAAGCGAGAACCTGCGCGCCTTGGTGGACGCGGGCATCCGCAGCTTCAAGATCGAAGGCCGCTACAAGGACATGGCCTATGTGAAAAACATCACGGCCCACTACCGCAAGCTTTTTGACGAGGTGCTGAACGAACGGCCCGAGCTGGCGGCCGCCTCGCATGGCCGCACCACCTTCAGCTTCGAGCCCGACCCGAACCAGAACTTCAACCGCGAGTTCACCGACTACTTTGTGCAAGGCCGCAAGGAAGACATTGGCGCTTTTGACACCCCCAAAAACCCAGGGCAACCGATCGGCTGGGTCAGCAAGGTCACGCCCGAGCACGTCGAGATCACCACCGACGACCCCACCACCGAGCTGCACAACGGCGATGGGCTTTGCTATTACGACCTGCAAAAAGAACTGGTGGGCCTGCAGATCAACCGCGCCGAAGCCGCCAAGGCCAAAGGGGTTTGGAAGCTCTACCCCAAAGACCCGATGGACGGCTTCAAAGACCTGCGCAAAGGCGTTCAGGTCAACCGCAACCGCGACATGAGCTGGGTGCGCACCTTGGACAAAAAGTCCGCCGAACGCAAGATGGGCGTGTGGATGCAACTGGCCGAAAGCCCCCAAGGTTTGCAACTGACGCTGACCGACGAAGCGGGCCACACCGGCACCGCACACATGGCCATCGACTGGCAAGCGCCCAAAGACCTGGGCCAAGCCGAAGACAAACTCAAAACCGCTTTGGGCAAACTGGGCGACACCTTGTTTGAGCCCTTGGATGTGCAGCTCGCCCTGCCCCGCCCTTGGTTTGTGCCGCCTTCACAGCTCAACGCCTTGCGCCGCGATGCTGTGCAGGCCCTCGAAACCGCTCGCGCCCAAGGCCTGCACCGCCTGCCTCGAGCCGTGCCGGTGAACCCACCCGTCACCTACCCCGAAGACACCCTGACCTATCTGGCGAACGTGTTCAACCAGAAGGCCCGCGACTTTTATGCCAAGCACGGCGTGCAAGTGATCGCCGCCGCCTACGAGGCTCAAGAAGAGCTGGGTGAAGTCAGCCTGATGATCACCAAGCACTGCGTGCGCTTTTCGCTGAGCCTGTGCCCCAAGCAGGCCAAGGGCGTGACCGGCGTGCAAGGCACCGTCAAAGCCGAGCCCCTGCAACTGATCAACGGCAAAGAAAAGCTCACCCTGCGCTTTGACTGCAAACCCTGCGAAATGCATGTGGTGGGCAAGATCAAGAAATCGGTGCTCAACGCCGCCGAAACACCGATCCAGTTTTACAAAACACGGCCTGTGGTGGGCATGCACTGATCAGCCCAGCGGCTTGAGCAATTCGTTCAGGTCGGCTTCGCCAAACAATGGCTCTTTGCGCTGCACAGCGCCTTCATACATGTCTTGCGCCAGTTGGGCTTTGCGCTCTTGCAGGGCCAGCATGCGCTCTTCGATGGTGCCTTGCGCCACCAGCTTGAGCACCCAAACGCTTTGCTTTTGGCCAATGCGGTGGGCTCGGTCGGTGGCCTGGTTTTCCACGGCGGGGTTCCACCACGGGTCGTAGTGGATCACCGTGTCGGCCTGCGGCAGGTTCAAGCCCACACCGCCAGCCTTGAGGCTGATGAGGAACAAGGGCACCTGGCCGCTGGTGAATTGATCGATGATCGCGTCGCGGTTTTTGCTCTGGCCGGTGAGCTTGACCCACGGGATGCCCAGCGCGGGCAGTGCTTTCTCAATCAAGCCCAGCATTTCGGTGAACTGCGAGAACAGCAAAATCTTGCGGCCCTCGGCCACCATCTCGGGCAGCATGTCCAGCAGCTGCTCCAGCTTGGCCGACTGCCTGACCTGGCTGGCCGCACTCAGCTTGAGCAAGCGCGGATCGCAGCAGACTTGGCGCAGCTTGAGCAGCGCATCCAGGATGGTGATCTGTGAGCGGCCCAGGCCCTGGGTGTGCAGGGCTTCGCGCACGGTTTTTTCCATGCCCAAGCGGATGGTCTCGTACAGGTCCGCCTGCTGGCCTTGCAAAGGCACGGGCATCAGGGTTTCGATCTTGGGCGGCAGCTCACTGGCCACCAGGTCTTTGGTCCGGCGCAGCATGAAAGGCGTCACGCGGGCGCGCAGCTGGGCCAGTTTTTCGGTGCTGCCCTGGCGCTCGATCGGGTTGCGGAACAACTCGGTGAAGCGCTTTTGGCTGCCCAAAAATCCCGGCATCAAGAAGTGGAACTGGCTCCACAGCTCGCCCAAATGGTTTTCAATCGGCGTGCCCGACAGGCACAGACGATGCACCGCCGGAATCTCGGTCACAACCTGCGCCGCGAAGGTGTTGGCGTTCTTGATGTTTTGCGCTTCGTCCAGCACCAAGAGGTGCCAAGGCACATCCACCCACATGTCGCGGTCGCGCGAGAGCAGCGAATAGGCGGTGATCACCACGTCGTAGCTGCACAACTCTTGCACCGTCTCATGGCGCGACAGGCCGTGGTGCACATGGGTTTTGAGCCCCGGGCAAAAGCGGGCCGCTTCGCGCTGCCAGTTGCCCAGCAGGCTGACGGGCGCCACGATCAAGGCCGGTTGCGTCAGGCGTCCGGTGTTCTTCTCGGTCAGGATGTGGGCCAGCGTTTGCAGCGTCTTGCCCAGACCCATGTCGTCGGCCAAGATGCCGGCCAGGTGGTGCTCGCGCAAGAACTGCAGCCAGTTCAGGCCCTGCTGCTGGTAAGGCCGCAAGGTCGCTTGAAGGCCTTCGGGTACGGGCACAGGCGTCAAAGCCGCTTGCCCGCGCATTTGCTGAACCAAGCTCAGCAAGCGGCTGGCCCCTTGCCAATGCGCGCCCTCGCCCAGCGAAGTGGCAGTGCGCAAGGCGTCCATGCGCGACAGGCGCAAGGCGTCGCCATCCCAATCGTGGCCACGCTCGCCGTGCAGCTCCATCAGCATGCTCAGCCAAGGCTTGATGCGGGCCGTGGGCAAGCGCACATAGCCGGGGCCATGCAAGTCGGGCAAGTACAAATGGGCGGGCAAGCCATGCAGGTCATCGGCATCGCTGGACAGGTGAACACCCGCCAGCGCCGTCAAAATCGCCGGCACCCAAGGCAAGATGTTGACCCGCTGGCCGTCGATGTCCATGCCAAGCGAGAGGTTGAACCAAGGCGATGTTTCATCCAAACCGCCCTCACCCGACAAGTCGATGTGCACGTCATCGGCCAGGCGCAGCCAGCTGTTCAAGCCCGCTTCGGCATGCACCTGCAGCCCCGCCTCGCGCAAAGGCTCAAAGTCGCTCTCCAGCCATTCCAGCCAAAGCGCCGCACTTTGCGAGCCGGTCAAGTTCAGGGTATCGCCCTGCGTCACATCAAAGCCCAAATCTTCCAGCCCATCCAAGATGCTTTGCTCGGCGCCGAGGTCACGCATCAGCATGCGGGCGGCGGCGCCTTTGCCCACCGCCACACGGGTTTGCGCATGAGGCCAGTGGCCTTGCAGGCCGTCGTAATCAAATCTCAGCTGCGCCTGAAAAATCCCATGGTCCATGCGCATTGGCAAAGGCACCGCCGAAATCCGCAACACGCCCACAGGGGCCACACCACGCACCTCGGGCAGCTGCTCGATGACGGGCGGCAGCGGCATGGGGCCCAAGCGCTCCATCAGTTGCTGCTGGAATTTCAGCGCCACCCGCTCGGGCAGCACAGGCGACTGGGTCAAGACCAGCAAGCGCTCAGCGCTCAGGCCCTGGGTGTCGATCAGGCCGCAGCGGCCACGCGCCACGTCCACAAAAATCGGCGGCTCGTTCAAGCCGTGGATCACACCGCCCGGCCCGGCTTGCATCTGCAATTGCCAACCGGCCGGTTGCGCCTCTTGGGCCGCCACCGCTTGCCAAGTGGCCGAGAGCGTCAGGGCTTCGTCGGTCCATCGCAAGGGGGTCAGCGCTTTGCCGTCTTCCCACATCAGGCGACCGGTGTCGCTGCACTTTTGCAGCAGCAGCTGGGCGGCCAGCCCCTGCAGCTTGACCGCGCTGTGAAAGCCGTAAGAGCCAAAACTGTTGGTGGGTGGGCAGGCCTTGAACAGGTCAAAAATCCCGCGCTCGGTGGCGGCACTGCTGCGCCAGATGGCGTCGTGCGCGAAGGGTTCGCTGGTGACTTTTTTGGGGCGACCCCAAAGGCCTTCACGCTTGAGGATGGCGCGTTTGATGGTCAGGTGAAACACGGGCCGCTGCCCAGTGGTCTCCACCGACAAGCAATACAAAAAATACTCGGGCGTGCTGCTGGGCAGGCTGAAATGCTTGGCCACATCGGCGGTTTCCAAGCGCCCCAACCAGTCGCGCACTTGGTATTCGGCCTGCTGCAAAGCCCGCTCTTGCCGCGCTTGGATTTGCTGCTCGGACAAATCGCCGCCCGCGTCATCATCGGGCGAGGCCTCGCGCAGGCTGTGGCGTTGCATGGCCACATGGATGCCCAGCGCCGCGCCGTGTTTGCACATGCGGCCCACAGCGCAGGTGCAGGTGGAGCGCCAAGCCTGCAAATTGCCGCCGTCTGACACGCGCAAATGTGCGGTGACGGTGAACGGCGATGCCTGCAACTCGGGCACTTGCGCCACCAGCTTCCAGCCCTCGGCTTCGGGGCTCAGCTGCGCGACGATCTCGTCGTTTTGCAGGTACAGCGCCGTTCCTTTGGCCCACGCATTGGAGTCAAAGTAAAAAGCCAGCTGAGACGGCGGGAACCACTGCTCAGACACGTCGGATCTCACACGCACAAGCGATCAACCCACCCACTTACGAGCGTTTTGCCACACGCGCAGCCAAGGGCTTGTGGCATTGATGTCACCACTCGTCCAGCTCATCTGCACATTGCGGAACACGCGCTCGGGGTGCGGCATCATGGCCGTGAAACGACCGTCGGCCGTGGTCACGGCCGTGAGGCCGCCCGCGCTGCCGTTCGGGTTAAAGGGATACTGCTCAGTCGCTTGGCCGTGGTTGTCCACAAAGCGCATCGCGCCAATGGCTTGGGCCGCGTTGCCACGGTGTTTGAAGTTGGCAAAGCCTTCCCCGTGCGCCACGGCAATGGGCAAGCGGCTGCCGGCCATGCCTTGCAAGAACAGGCTGGGCGAATCCAGCACTTCGACCATGGACAGGCGGGCTTCAAAACGCTCACTCTGGTTGGTGGTGAAGCGCGGCCAAGCTTCAGCGCCGGGGATGATGTCGGCGAGTTCCGCAAACATCTGGCAGCCGTTGCAAACGCCCAACCCGAAGGTGTCGGCGCGGCCAAAGAAGCCCTTGAACTGATCGGCCAAAGCCGGGTTGAAAGTGATGCTGCGGGCCCAGCCGATGCCTGCACCCAGCGTGTCGCCATAGCTGAAACCGCCACAAGCGACCAAACCTATGAAATCGGCCAAGTTGGCGCGACCCGATTGCAGATCGGTCATGTGCACGTCGTGCGACTCGAAACCGGCTTTGTGGAAGGCATAGGCCATTTCCACATGCGAGTTGACGCCCTGCTCGCGCAGGATCGCCACTTTGGGGCGCGACAAATTCAAAAACGGCGCAGCCACGTTGTCCGATGGGTCAAAGCTCAGGGCCACATGCATGCCGGGGTCGCTGGCCTGACCAGCGGCAGCGTGCTCGGCGTCGGCGCAGGCGGGGTTGTCGCGCTGCTGGCAAATCTTCCAGCTCACGCTGTCCCAAACTTGGTGCAGGTCTTCGAGCTTGGCGGTAAACACCTCTTTGGTGTCGCGCCAGATGCTGAGTTCGCCCACGCCTTTTTGGATGGTCGATTGCACGGGACGGGTCTTGCCGATCACATGCGTGTGTTTGGACAGGCCAAACTCGCGAAGGGTTTGCAGAACCGCGTTGCGCTCGGCTGTGCGCACTTGCAGCACCACGCCCAGTTCTTCGTTGAACAGCGCTTTGAGGGTGAGCTCTTCGCGGCGGGCGCTGACCTGGCCGGCCCAGTTCTTGGCATCGCCATGGTCGGCGCGGCTGTCGGAAATGCCATCGCCTTCGGTGACCAGCATGTCCACATTGAGGGCCACGCCCACATG
This sequence comes from Limnohabitans lacus, assembly GCF_030053395.1. Taxonomy (GTDB): domain Bacteria; phylum Pseudomonadota; class Gammaproteobacteria; order Burkholderiales; family Burkholderiaceae_C; genus Limnohabitans_A; species Limnohabitans_A lacus. The sequence continues at coordinate 78,998 of NZ_JASGBH010000004.1, forward strand.
GCCTGCAAACGCCATTTCGGCCACAGCCGCCAGCAAGCCGCCGTCGCTGCGGTCGTGGTAAGCCAAGATCTGACCCTTGGCACGCAAATCGTTCACGGCGGCGACCAGCTTGATCAGGTTTTGTGGGTCTTCCAGATCGGGCACGCTGTCGCCAAACTGGCCCAGCACCTGGCCCAGCACACTGCCGCCCATGCGGTTTTGGCCTTGGCCCAGGTCGATCAGCAGCAAACTGGTGTCGGCCTCTTGTGCGTCCAGCTGCGGCGTGAGCGTGCCGCGCACATCGGGCAAGCTGGCAAAGGCGGTGATGATCAGGCTGACCGGCGAAGTGACCTTGTGGGTCAGGCCTTCAGATTGCCACTGCGTGCGCATCGACAAGCTGTCTTTGCCCACGGGGATCGAGATGTCCAGCGCTGGGCACAGTTCCATGCCCACGGCCTTGACGGTTTCGTACAGCGCGGCGTCTTCGCCCGGCTCGCCGCATGCAGCCATCCAGTTGGCGGACATTTTCACGCGGGGCAACTCGATGGGGGCGGCCAGCAAATTGGTGATGGCTTCGGCCACCGCCATGCGGCCGGACGCTGCGGCATTGAGCGAGGCCAGCGGTGTGCGCTCGCCCATGCTCATGGCTTCACCGGCAAAGCCTTGGTAGTCGGCCAAGGTCACGGCCACATCGGCCACAGGCACTTGCCAGGGGCCGACCATCTGGTCGCGGTGCGTGAGGCCACCCACGGCGCGATCGCCAATGGTGATGAGGAAACGCTTGGACGCCACGGTGGGGTGGCTCAGCACGTCGATGACGGCTTTTTGCAAACTCACGCCGGTCAAGTCCATGGCAGGCGACTGGCGCACCACGGTCTGCACATCGCGGTGCATTTTGGGCGGCTTGCCCAGCAGCACGTCCATGGGCATGTCGACGGGGCTTTCTTGGCCCGCGTCCACCAGCTCGAGTTGGCGCTCTTCGGTCGCCACGCCCACCACCGCAAACGGGCAGCGCTCGCGCTCGCAAAAGGCTTTGAACTGCGCCAAAGACTCGGGCGCAATCGCCATCACATAGCGCTCTTGGCTTTCGTTGGACCAGATTTCCTTGGGGGCCAAGCCCGATTCTTCGAGCGGCACAGCACGCAAGTCAAAGCGTGCGCCTCGGCCCGCGTCGTTGGTCAATTCAGGGAAAGCGTTGGACAAACCACCTGCGCCCACATCGTGGATCGCCAAGATGGGGTTGTTCGCGCCCTGCGCCCAGCAGTGGTTGATGACCTCTTGCGCACGGCGCTCGATCTCGGGGTTGCCGCGCTGCACCGAGTCAAAGTCGAGCTCGGCCGCATTGGTGCCGGTGGCCATGGAGCTGGCAGCACCGCCGCCCATGCCGATGCGCATGCCGGGGCCGCCCAGCTGAATCAGCAGCGTGCCGGCGGGGAATTCGATCTTTTTCGTTTGGATAGCGTCGATCTGGCCCAGACCGCCCGCGATCATGATGGGCTTGTGGTAGCCACGCACCACGCCGTCCACGGTTTGTTCGTATTCGCGGAAATAACCCGTCAAGTTGGGACGGCCAAATTCGTTGTTGAAGGCCGCGCCACCCAACGGGCCCTCGGTCATGATTTGCAAAGGGCTGGCGATGTGCTCGGGCTTGCCGCCCGCTTGGTCAGACAGGCCGCCCCACAGTTTGGACACGGTGAAGCCCGACAAACCCGCCTTGGGCTTGGAGCCACGGCCAGTGGCACCTTCGTCGCGGATCTCGCCGCCCGCGCCGGTCGATGCGCCTGGGAAAGGAGAAATCGCGGTCGGGTGGTTGTGGGTTTCGACCTTCATCAGCACGTGGTGCAAGGCTTGTTCGGTTTGGTAAGCCGCGCCCTGCCCTGAAGTTCTGGCGACAAATCGCTCAATCTGGTGGCCTTCCATCACCGAAGCGTTGTCTGAATACGCCACCACCGTGTGCTGGGGGCTCAGTTGGTGCGTGTTGCGGATCATGCCGAACAGGCTCTTGGGCTGGGCCACGCCGTCGATGGTGAACTCGGCGTTGAAAATCTTGTGGCGGCAGTGCTCGCTGTTGGCCTGCGCGAACATCATCAACTCCACATCGGTGGGGTTGCGCTTGAGGCCATTGAAAGCGTTGACCAGGTACTCGATCTCGTCTTCGGCCAGGGCCAAGCCCCAAGCTTTGTTGGCCGCGTCCAATGCGGCGCGACCACCCCCCAACACATCCACATGCGCCATGGGCGCGGGGTCCAGGGCGGTGAACAAGGCCGCAGCATCACCCCGGCTGGGCATGGCCGACTCGGTCATGCGGTCGTGCAAAACGGCGGCCACTTGGCCCAGTTGCTCGGGCGAGAGTTTCGCGCTGCTCAGCAAGCCAGATTTGAGGGTCAGTCGGTATTCGGTCAGGCGCTCCACCCGGCGCACCTCAAAACCGCAGTTGTGGGCAATGTCGGTGGCCTTGGACGCCCAAGGCGAGACGGTGCCAATGCGCGGGCTGACCACAATCACGGGGCCATCTGAGGGGCCTGCGTAGGGCTCGCCATAGGTCAGCAAGGCAGACAAGGTTTGTCGTTGGGCGTCCTGCAAAGGCGCTGTGGTGGCCACCAAGTGCACAAAACGGGCGGCGATGCCTTGGATTTGCGGCGAAATTTCTGCCAGACGTGGCAAAAGCTGGGCAATGCGAAAGTCGCTGAGGGCGCTCGCGCCTTCGAAAGTCGTGATGTGCAGGGACACGGGGTGGCCTTGTAAAGAGACGGGAAACCGTAGCGCCGGGGCCGCTGACTGGGGCTGACCGGCAAAGGCGGTATTTTAACCGTGGAAACCCTGAGATCAGCCCGAACAAAGAGGCAATGGGATAATCACGCCCCATGACGATCACCATCAAAACCGCCGAAGACATCGAAGGCATGCGCGTAGCTTGCCGCCTGGCTTCGGAAGTCCTCGACTACATCGAGCCCTTCATCAAGCCGGGCATCACCACCAACGAGATTGACAAGCTGTGCCACGACTACATGGTCGATGTGCAGGGTTGCATTCCCGCGCCTCTGAACTACGCGCCGGGTGGCTACAAGCCCTACCCCAAGTCGATTTGCACCTCGATCAACCACCAGGTTTGCCACGGCATTCCGAACGACAAGCCGCTCAAAAAAGGCGATTCGCTCAACGTGGACATCACCACCATCAAGGATGGCTGGCATGGCGACACCAGCCGGATGTTCATGGTGGGCGAGGCCTCGATCGCGTCCAAGCGCTTGGCCAAGCTGACTTATGAGGCCATGTGGAAAGGCATTGAGCAGGTCAAGCCCGGTGCCCATTTGGGTGACATTGGCCATGCGATCCAAAAGTTTGCCGAAGGCCACGGCTTTTCGGTGGTGCGCGAGTTTTGTGGACACGGCATTGGCCGGGGCTTTCATGAAGAGCCGCAGGTGCTGCACTACGGCAAACCCGGCACGCTGATGGAGCTGGTGCCCGGCATGATTTTCACGATCGAGCCGATGATCAACGCCGGTCGCAAAGAAATCAAGGAAATGGGCGATGGCTGGACCATCGTGACCAAGGACCATTCCCTGTCGGCCCAGTGGGAGCACACCGTGGTGGTGACCGAAACCGGCTACGAGGTGCTGACCTTGTCGGCAGGCAGTCCGGCCATCCCTGACTTCATCACTGCCAAAGCCTGACATGACCGAACTGGCCCCGCTGCGCGAAGCCTACAAACGCGACAAAGCAGCGGTGCTGCAAAACTTGGCCGCCAGTGGCGCCAGCACCCGAGGCCTGCAAAAGACCTTGCGCCAATTGGCGGGCCTGGCCGATGCCCTGCTGATCCAGCTCTGGCAAAACGCCGGTTTTTCAAGCGATGCATGTTTGGTGGCCGTGGGTGGTTTTGGCCGGGGCGAGTTGCTGCCCTACTCGGATGTGGACGTGTTGGTGCTGCTGCCCGATGGGCATTCGCCAGAGACCACGCCTGAATTGCAAAGTCAGTTGGAGCGCTTCATTGGCAGCTGCTGGGACACGGGCCTGGAGATCGGCTCGAGCGTGCGGACCCTGAGCGAGTGCTTGGCCGAGTCGGCCAAAGACATCACGGTGCAGACTTCTTTGCTGGAGTCGCGCCGCATCACGGGCGAACCCAAGCTGTATGCGCAGTTTCAAGCCCAATACCAAGCGGCCATGGATGCGCAAGCCTTTTTTGTGGCCAAGACGCTGGAGATGCGCCAGCGCCACACCAAGTTTGAAGACACACCCTACGCGCTGGAGCCCAATTGCAAAGAGTCGCCCGGCGGCTTGCGCGATTTGCAGATCATTTTGTGGGTGGCCCGCGCGGCAGGCCTAGGCCACAGCTGGGATGACTTGGCCCGAAAAGGCCTGGCCACACCGCTGGAGGCGCGGCAAATCAAGCGCAACGAAGCGCTGCTGAGCCTGATCCGCACCCGCTTGCACCTGCAAGCGCGCCGCCGAGAAGACCGCTTGGTGTTTGACCTGCAAACCGGTGTGGCCGAGTCCTTTGGCTACAGCGCCGACATCAGCAGCGATGGCCGCATTGCCCTGCGCGCCAGCGAAAAGCTGATGCGCCAGTACTACTGGGCCGCCAAGGCGGTGACGCAGCTCAACCAGATTTTGTTGCTCAACATCGAAGACCGCCTCAAAAGCGACCGGGGCCAAGGCTTGGACAGCTTCCGCCCAATCAATGAGCGCTTTTTTGAGAAAGCCGGCCTGATCGAAGTGGCCAGCGACGACCTGTACGAAAAGCACCCCCACGCGATCTTGGAAACGTTTTTGCTGTACCAAGCCACCACCGGTGTGACGGGTCTCTCGGCCCGCACCTTGCGGGCGCTGTACAACGTGCGCCCGATCATGAACGCGCAGTTCCGCGCCGACCCGGTCAACCGCCAGACCTTCATGCAGATCCTGCAGCAGCCCTTTGGCATCACCCACGCCATGCGGCTGATGAACCAGACCTCGGTGCTGGGCCGTTACCTCTGGGTGTTCCGCCGCATCGTGGGCCAGATGCAGCACGACCTGTTCCACGCTTACACGGTGGACCAGCACATCCTGATGGTGCTGCGCAATGTGCGGCGCTTTTTCATGGCCGAGCATGCGCACGAATACCCGTTTTGCTCGCAACTGGCCGCGGGCTGGGACAAGCCTTGGATCTTGTATGCGGCAGCGCTGTTTCATGACATCGCCAAAGGCCGGGGCGGCGACCACTCGCAGCTGGGCAAGTCGGAAGTGCGCACCTTTGCCCGCCAGCACAAGCTGGACAAAGCCGATGCTCAGCTGATCGAGTTTTTGGTGGGCGAGCACCTGACCATGAGCCATGTGGCCCAAAAAGAAGACCTGAGCGACCCCGATGTGATTGGCCGGTTTGCCCAGCGCGTGGGCAACGAGCGCAACCTGACGGCGCTGTATTTGCTGACGGTGGCCGACATCCGGGGCACCAGCCCCAAGGTCTGGAACGCCTGGAAAGGCAAGCTGCTGGAAGACCTCTACAAATCCACCTTGCGGGTGTTGGGTGGCCGTGCGCCGGATGCCAACGCCGAGGTGGAGGCCCGCAAGCGCGATGCGCTGGTGGAGCTGGCCCGCCATGCCGAGCCGCACGAAGGCCACAAGGCCTTGTGGGACACGCTGGATGTGGGGTATTTCATGCGCCACGACGCGGGTGACATCGCATGGCACGCCCGCCAGCTCTCGCGCCATGTGGCCAAGCCCGACCCGGCTGGCCCCCGCACCATCGTGCGGGCGCGCATCTCTCCGGTGGGCGAAGGCCTGCAGGTGCTGGTGTTCTCGCCCAATCAGCCCGATTTGTTTGCCCGCATTTGCGGCCATTTTGACCAAGCGGGCTTCAGCATTTTGGACGCCAAGGTCCACACCACCCGCACCGGTTGGGCGCTGGACACCTTCCAGATCGTCACCGCCATGCTGCCCGAGCATTACCGCGAGCTGATCACCATGGTCGAGTCGGGCCTGACCCGCACCCTGGAGCAGCAAGGCCCCCTGCCCGCGCCCAGCCGTGGCCGGGTGTCGCGTCGCGTCAAGAGCTTTCCGATCACGCCGCGGGTGACGCTCAAGCCCGACGACAAAGCGCAAAGCTGGCTGCTCAGCATTTCGGCCAGCGACCGCATCGGCTTGTTGTATGGCATTGCCACCGTGCTCGGCAAGCACGGCATCAATTTGCAATTGGCCAAGATCAGCACCTTGGGCGAGCGGGTGGAAGACACCTTCTTGATCAGCGGCTCGGCTTTGCAGCAAAACAAAGCGCAGATCGAGATCGAGACCGAACTGTTGCAAACCCTGCAAGCCACCTGAAGCCCTGCGGGGGGAGCCAATCACTGGCTCAGGCGCGAACAATAGCGGCAGACCTTCGGGTCGAACCAGGTTTTGGAGAACTCAGCCAACTCGTTGCTGGCCGTCCACGATTGCCGCTCGATGTAGGCCGCCCAATCGCCCACTTGAAGCGGCGATGCGGCTGGCGCCCAAGCTGGCGAAGGGGCCGCGCTGATTTGGTCCTCGACACGAGAGATCCACACATTCAGGCGCTGCTGGTAAAACAAATACATCGAGTCGCCGAGCTCCGGGGCGCTCAAGGCCGTGATGGTCTTGGCCGGAAACCAGATTTCCTCCAAAGCCACCGGCACCTGGCTCAAATAGCGCAGGCGGCGCACCCGCCAGCAAACGGCCCCGTCCCACTGGGGCATGCCGAGTCCCGGTTTGGCGTGCGCCACGTCCAAGATCTGCGCCGTGGGCAAACCGGGTCCATCGGTCAGCTCCAGGCGGAACAGCTCATAAATTTGCTGCTTGCCTTGTACGCTTTTGACATAGGTGCCGGAGCCCTGAATCCGCTCCAAAACACCTTTCTCCTCCAGCAGGGCCAAGGACTTTCGCAAGGTGCCGACGGCCACCGACAGGGTCTGGGCCAAAGCGGCTTCGGTGGGCAAACGCTCGCCCGTGTGCCAATAGCCGGCCTTGATTTGCCGGACCAAGAGCTCGGCGATTTGCTGGTAAACCGGTAAGGGGTGCGCGTGGTTTGCAGAGTTCATGCCCCACAGTATGACAAATCAGTGGAAACCCCCAAACCAACTCTCGTCAATTCATATACTATTCATACACTTATTGAGTGAGGTCACACATGAGCATCGTTCCCGTCAAAGGCCAAGACATCCAGGGCGCTGAAGTCGCCTGGTTTGCCCCCCTGTGTTCCGATGATTTTCGCCACCTGGGCGTGCCCGATGGCGATTTGCGCAGCAGCTGGGCCAACACCAGCCGCATCGTGCAAAGGTCCGAGGAGCTGGGCTTTCGCAACATCTTGTGCCCCTCGTCCTACCAAGTGGGTCAAGACACGCTGACCTTTGCCGCCGCCGTGGCGCCCATGACCAAGCGCATGAACCTGCTGGCCGCCATCCGTTGTGGCGAAGTGCACCCCGCCATGCTGGCGCGCACCGTGGCCACGCTGGACCACATTTTGGAAGGTCGATTGACGCTCAACGTGATTTCGTCAGACTTTCCAGGCCAGCAAGAAGACAGCGCTTACCGCTACCGCCGCTCTTGGGAGGTGGTCGAGATCCTCAAGCAAGCCTGGACGCAAGACGAGATCAATTACGACGGTGAAATCTACAAGCTCAAAGGCCTGTCCACCGACCCCGTGCGGCCCTACCAGACCAACGGCGGCCCCCTGCTCTACTTTGGCGGCTACAGCCCTGACGCGCTGGCGCTGTGCGGTGCGCATTGCGACACCTATTTGATGTGGCCCGAACCCAAGGACATGCTGGCCCAACGCATGCGCGATGTGCACGCCCAAGCCGAGAAATACGGTCGCGTGCTCGACTACGGCCTGCGCGTGCACATGATCGTGCGCGACACCGAGGCCGAAGCGCGTGAATACGCCGAAGAACTCGTTTCGCAACTGGACGACGACAAAGGCCGAGAAATCCGCCAACGCGCCCTGGACGCCAAGAGCCTGGGCGTGTCGCTGCAAAGCGCCAACCGCGACCGGGCCGACGAAGACGGCTACGTGGAGCCGCATCTGTGGACCGGCGTGGGCCGCGCCCGCAGCGGTTGCGGTGCCGCTTTGGTGGGCAGCGTGGACCAGGTCCTGAGTGAAATCGAGGCCTATCAAAAGATGGGCATCCGCGCTTTCATCTTCTCGGGTTACCCTCACCTGCAGGAATGCGAGATTTTTGGCACCAAAGTCTTGCCGCACCTCAAAACAGTTTCACTCGCCCACGAATACGGACGGGTCCCATCCCAAACACCGCCCACACCGCTGGGCAATGGAGTTCGCAAATGAGTTCAAAAGAAATCGGCCGCCTGGCGCTGCCCAACGGCCGCAGCCTCAGCCGCATGGCCTATGGCGTGTGGCGCCTGTCCGAGGCGCAAGACAGCTCGGTGAACGCCAATTTGGCCCGCATCGACGCTTGCTTGGCCCAGGGCATCACCACCTTCGACCATGCCGACATCTATGGCGACTACAGCTGCGAAGAACTGTTTGGCCAAGCCATCAAGGCCCGCCCCAGCCTGAAGGACAAGATCGAGATCGTCACCAAGACCGACATCATGCTGCTGTCGGGCAAATGGCCTGACACCCGCGTCAAGCACTACGACACCAGCCTTGCACACGTCACGGCCAGCGTGGACCGCTCGCTCTCGCGCATCGGTGTCGATGTGATCGATTTGCTCTTGATCCACCGCCCTGACCCGCTGATGGACGCACAAGCCTTGGGCGCATGCCTGGACGGCATGATCGACAGCGGCAAGCTGCGCGGTGTGGGCGTGTCCAACTTCATGCCTTGGGACGTGGACCTGCTGCAGTCGTGCATGAAGCACAAGTTGCAAACCAACCAGATCGAGCTGAGCCTGTTGAGCACAGCCCCCTTCACCAATGGCCAGATCGCCCATGCCCAGCAGCACCGCATGCCGGTGATGGCCTGGTCCCCGCTGGGCGGTGGCCGTCTGCATTCGCAAGCCCACACCGCTGGCACCGCCGCCGCCCGCTTGGCGCCCAAGTTGGCCAAACTGGCTTTGGCTTCGGGCACCGACACCACCGCAGTGGCCATGGCCTGGCTGATGCACCACCCGGTGGGCGTCTTGCCCGTGATGGGCTCCAACCAACTCGAGCGCATCCAGCGTTTTGCCGATGCGGCCCGTGTGCCCATGGACCGCCAGACCTGGTTTGAACTCTACGAAATGGCCAACGGCCACGAAGTGCCTTGATGAAAGCGCCCATGCGACACATGCCCGACGACATCGCCACAGCCGCCAGCGCGGCTGTCCCTGTGAGTGACCCCGCCGATTACCGAAAAGCACTCGGCTGCTTTGGCACGGGCGTCACGGTGGTCACGGCCCACCACGAAGGCCAGGACTGGGGCATGACCTGCAACTCCTTCAGCTCCGTTTCCTTGAACCCCAGGCTGGTGCTGTGGAGCATCCGCAAAGAGGCCAGCAGCCTGCAGGCCTTCACCCAATCGGGCGGCTTCACCGTGAGTGTCTTGGCCAGCGCCCAGGCCGACTTGGCGATGCAATTCACCAAAGGTTCGATGCCCGAGCGATTTGCGGGCGTGAGCACCACACGTCAAGCCAGCCAGCGCTTGCGCCTGGACGGCTCCGTGGCCTGGTTTGATTGCAGCTTGCACCAGTTGGTCGATGCCGGCGACCACCACATCGTCATCGGCCAAGTGCAAGACTTTGGCTGGCACGACGCCGCCCCCTTGTCGTTTTGCCGCAGCAAATTCGGCTTGTTCCAGGCTTTGCCAAGCTAAACCCTTCGCTCCTCCCGCAGGTCGGAGATTCAGCTCCGACATGGCTGTTTTTCGCGCAAGGCTCAGCTGTGGCAAGCATTCGTCGGGGCTGAAGCCGCCGACCTACCAAACTTACTGGGACACAAGCTGCTGAACCGTTTCAGCACGGGATTCAATATCAGCCCTTGAGGCCGCCTTGCGTGAGGCCGCCGACGACGCGCTCTTGGAACAAGGCGATCAAAATCGCCACCGGCACGATGGCCACGATCAAGGCCGCTGAGATGATGGGCCAAGGAAAGGTGAACTCGCCTTGGTACAGCGCAATGCCGACCGGCAAGGTTCGCACCGCGGGGCTGGAGTTGAGCGACAGCGCCAGCAAGAACTCGTCCCATGAATTCACAAACGCCAAAATGCCGGCCGTAAAGACCCCAGGCGCGGCCAATGGCACCACCACGCGCCACAGCGCCCCCATGCGGGTGCAGCCGTCGATCATGGCGGCGTTTTCCAGATCACGCGGAATGCTCTGGAAAAAGCTGACCAGCACCAGCGTGCACACCGGCATGTTCAGCACCACATACGGCAAGATCAGCGCGATGTAGGTGTTGAGCCAGCCCAAAGCGCGCATGGTCTCAAAAATAGGCACCAGCAAAGTCACCAGCGGGAACATGCTGGACGCGACGATGCAAGTCAGGATCAGCTGGCGGCGCTTGAGGTTCAGCCGCGCGATGGCATAGGCCGCAAACGCAGCCACCACCAGCGACAAAGCGGTAGCGCCACAAGCCACCAACAAGCTGTTTTTCAGATAAGTCAGCAAGGGCTGGTCGGTGAAGGCCCTCAGGTAGTTGTCAAGCATGGGCTTGGCGGGCCACCAGGTGATGGGTTTTTGCACCAATTCGGCTTCGCTCTTGAGCGAGGTGAACAAGATCCACACCGCCGGGAAAAAGCCGTTGACCACCACCATGCCGGCAGCGATCCAGCGCAAAGCGGGCGAGCTCCAGAGGCCTGTGGGGTTCATTGCGCGTTCTTTCCGATCTGCTTCAAATAAAAGCCGGTCACAAACAAAGAGATGACGAACATGAACACAGCCAGCGTGGAGCCAAAGCTGATGTCCGAATAGTCGATCGTGTATTTGTGGATCAACATGGCCAGGGTTTCGGTGGCTTCACCAGGGCCCCCGCGCGTCATGGTGTAAGGGATGTCAAAGGTCTGCAAGGCCGTGATCGTGCGAAAAATCAGCGCCACGATGATGCTGGGCATGAGCATGGGAATGGTGATTTGCCAAAACTGCTGCCAGCGCGAAGCACCGTCCACCTCGGCTGCTTCGTAAAGCGATTTGGGGATCATCTGCAAGCCGGCCAACAAGATCAAGGCCATGAAGGACGAGGTCTTCCAGATCACCGTCAGGCAAATGGCGGCCATGGCCCAGTGCGGCTTGAGCAGCCAGCTGGTGGGCTCGCTTTGCAGACCCATGCGTTGCAGCACGTCGTTGACCACGCCGTATTCGGTGTGGAAAAACCAGGCAAAAATCAATCCGGCAAACGACAGGGGCAGCGCCCAAGGCAAGAGCAAAGACAGGCGGACTGGCCACTTGCGCTTGAAAGGCAAATTGGCCAGCAAGGCCAAGCCCAGCCCCACAATGAGCGCCCCTGGCACCGTGATCAGGGTGATCAGCAAAGTGTTTTGGGTGGCGTTCCAAAACAGCGGGTCTTGCACCACATCGAGGTAGTTTTGCAAGCCCAAAAACGCGCCGTTTTTGTCCACCGCATGAACGCTGTTGTAGACCAGCTTGCCAATCGGATAGACCACGATCATCAAGAGCAACAAGAACGCTGGCGCGAGCAACAAGATCGCGAGCGTTTTTTCACTGGGGTCTCTGAGTTTGGACAGCATGGTCTGGGGGAGGCAAAAAAACAAACCCGGGCGCGATGCCCGGGGTCTGTGAAAAGCGCCGCTTGCGGTCAGCGCATCAAGCGACCCACGCGGGCGGCGATCTCGTCAACACCGGCCTCAGGCGTTTTGGTGCGGGCCAAGATGGCGCTGGTGGTGGTGCGGATGATGTCCGACACCTGGCCATAGTCTTCCACCATCGGGCGGCTTTGGGCGCCCAACACGACCGGCAATGCGTCTTTGAACCAAGGCACTGCCTTGTTCACTTCGGCATCCGAATACACGCTTTGGAACACCGGCAAGATCGAGCCTTCACGCGCGATGAACGCGCTGGCTTGCTTGGACGAGAGGAACTGGATCAGCTTGCCTGCGGCGTCCTTGTTTTTGCCGTAAGCGTTCATGGCCCATTGCCAGCCGCCCATGCAGGTGGCCGATTTGCCGCCGGTCATGGCCGGCAGTGGCATCACGCCCACTTTGCCTTTGACGGTGGAGTCGGCGTCGTCCTTGAAGCGGTCAAAGGCAAAGCCCCAGTTGATCGCAAACACCGCCTGACCGGCTTTGAATTCGTTGACGGTGATCGGGGTGGTGACTTCGGCCACGTTCTTCTTGATCACGCCTTGATCGACCATGGTCAACCAGCTTTGCAAGCCCTTGACTGCCGCAGCTTTGTCCAGCGTCAACTTGCCAGCGGCATCGTTGAACTGTTTGCCCTGGCCCCAGTAAGGCAACAAGAAAGTGCAGACCGCGCCTTCAATGGGCGCACCTTGGATGGACAAACCCTGCAAATTCGGCGCGTTTTCAGCCGCCATGATTTTGCGAGCCGCTGCAGACAGCTCATCCCAAGTCTTGGGCTCGGCTATGCCGTGCTTGGTCAGCAGGTCTTTGCGGTAGTACATGAACATGGCATCGCCCTGGCTGGGCATGGCGTACAGCTTGCCGCCGATCACGTTGGCATTTTGGTAAACCGGCAGGTAGTCATTTTTGAGGGCTGCAGCCCCACCGACGTATTTGTCCAGGGGCTCGATCCAGCCTTTGGAGGCGTATTGCGCGGGGTTGACGATGTCGATCAAGAACAGGTCAATGGCCGAGTCCTTGGCGTTGAGCACGGTGGACAGGTACTGGCGCTGCAACTCGGAGGTGGCGCCACCGGTTTCGATCTCGACCTTCACGCCAGGGTTGGCCTTGTTGTACTGCTCGAACAATTTGGCTTGCAGGTCTGGGCGCTGGTTGGGACCAACGAACACGCGCAAGGTGGTTTGCTGCGCCCATGCGGCGCTCACGGCCATGCTGCTGGCAAGTGCCAGCGCGGCCCATTTCAAAGTGACACGTTTTTTCATGGCTGTCTCCTGGTTAACGAAGGTCTGAGGGGAAGAATCAAAGGGCTTGGCCAGTGGCCGGGTCGAACAAATGCATGGCTGCGGGGTCCATGTACAGGGCGTGCGTGGAACCCGGTGCGACTTTGAAGCTGGCCGGGCATCGCGCCACCAACTCGGCTTGGCCCACCTGGAAGGTCACCAGCGTTTCGGCCCCCAAGGGCTCGCTGATCACGACGCGCCCGGTCACGGTCACTTCGGCAGGCACATGGCGAGGTGCCAAAGCGATGTTTTCGGGGCGAATGCCAAACACCTGTGCTGGCGAGTGCGCGGCTTTTTGGCCCAAAACTTCGGGCAAGGCGAACTGCACACCGCCCACATCGGCCTGACCGTTCTGCACGGTGCAATCGATCAGGTTCATGGGTGGGCTGCCGGTGAAGCCCGCCACAAAACGCGCTGCAGGCCGGTTGTAAATCTCATCGGGCGTGGCGTATTGCATTTTGTGGCCGCCACTGAGCACGACGATGCGATCGGCCAAAGTCATGGCCTCGACCTGGTCGTGCGTCACATAAATGATGGTGGCACCCAGGCGTTGGTGGAGTTTTTTGATCTCGCTGCGCATCTCGTTGCGCAGTTGGGCGTCGAGGTTGGACAGCGGCTCGTCAAACAAGAACACCTTGGGCTGGCGCACGATGGCCCGGCCAATCGCCACCCGCTGGCGCTGACCACCCGACAAAGCGGCCGGTTTTCGCTCGAGCATGTGGTCAATGCGCAGCAGCTTGGCCGCGTCCATGACCCGTTGGTGAATCTCGGCTTCGGGGGTTTTGCGCAAACGCAAACCAAACGCCATGTTGTCGTACAGGCTCTTGTGCGGGTACAGGGCGTAGTCCTGAAACACCATGGCAATGTCACGGTTGCGCGGCGGCTCGTCGTTCACGCGTTGGCCATCGATCAGCACGTCACCCGCCGTGATCGGCTCCAGCCCGGCAATCATGCGCAGCAAGGTGGACTTGCCACAGCCCGATGGCCCCACAAACACAACGAACTCGCCGTGCTGAATCTCCAGGTCGATGCCGTGGATGACCTTGTGCTGACCGTCGTAGCTTTTTTGGACTTGCTGAAGTTGGACCGATGCCATGGGTTATGGGTTTCTATTGATGTTCATCAAGACGAACTGGATGTAAATGAATCATAGAGGACTTCACGCAGAACACGACATGGGGTTTTCGCCAAGCAATGAGAAGAAAAAGGGTGCTGACAAGCTGCGGTAAAGCACGCGATCGAAGAGATCAATCGAGCAGTTTCAAACTGAAAGCTCCTTGGGTCAGGTCAATGGCTTGCCCGGTGCGGGCGGACTCTTGCGCCGCCAAGCCCATGATCACCGCCGACAAGCCATCGCGCAAACCGACTTCGACTTGGCCTTGGCCGCGAACCACGGCGTTGAATTTTTGGTGTTGGTACAAGGTCGAGCCGTTGTGGTCACCTGCGGCCAGGGCTTGCGGGTCCACCGGCACGTCCAGCTCGCGGGGGCCTTTGGGGTCTCGCGGGCTGATGACCAATTTGGGCACGGGCGCATCGCCCAGGTGCGCAGGCCAGAAACGGCCAGGACCCGGCACAAAGCATTCGGCCTTGCCTTGTGGGCCGACCACCGAGATTTCTTCTTGGTAACGCGCACCCTCGGCAAACATGCACAGCTCCAACATCGCCCGCTGACCGGATGCGAAATCCACGATCACATAGGCGTTGTCCAAGATGTCGGGCGTGCCGTCGGGGTAGCGCTCGTCCAAGTGGTTGTGGTCCACACCGGCCGAGGCATAGACACGCACCGGTTCGCTTTGCGTCAGGTGGCGCATCAGGTCAAAGAAGTGGCAGCACTTTTCGACCAAGGTTCCGCCGGTGTAGCGGTTGAAGCGGTTCCAGTCGCCCACCTTGACCAAAAACGGAAAACGGTGCTCCCGGATGGTGATCATCTTGACCGGGCCGGTGTTGTGCTGCCCATGCACCTCGCCCGCCAAGGCGGTCACGGGAGGCATGTAGCGGTATTCCATGGCCACCCAGATCGGCGCAGAGTAGCTGGCCTGCAAAGCGGCCAGGCTCCGCACGTCGTCCATGCTGGTGCAAGCGGGTTTCTCGAGCAGCACCGGCAGCGGGCGCAGGCGGGCGATCTCGCGCAACTGGTCGGCATGGCAAAAGTTGGGGCTGGCGATCAGCAGGCAATCCACATCTTGGGCCATGACCACCTCGGCCAAGCTGGCGGCGCTTTGGGCGCCGGGCGCCAGCGCCAGGCTGCCGGCCAGCATGTGGGCATCGGGCTCAAAGATGCGCGTCACCTGCGCACCAGGCAGCAATGCGATGTTGCGCAAATGTTCTTGTCCCATCATGCCGCAGCCGATGATGCCGTAACGGGTGGTGGTCGTGCTCAAAGTCTCATCTCCAGTGTTCAGTCGGCCAAGGTGTATTGCTTGCACAGGGCCAAAAATGCGTCCAATTGCGGGTCCAGCCCGGTTTCTTCATGCAGCAAAGCCGCCACGGCGGGTGCCATGCGTGCGGCCTGCCGCGCATCGAGAAACAAAGCGCGCCAGCGACGTGCAAGCATATCCTCCACCGTCATGGCCCATTCGGATCGTGCCGCAAAACGGACCATGGCCTCGGTCAAGCCCATGCCCAAATCGCGATCGGCACCCGGCATGGCCTGCACCAGATCGGCTTCGCTGCCCCACAAATGCAGGCCCGGGGCCTGGCTGATGGGATGCACAGCTTGACCTGCAGCAGGTGCGCCCACCAGCAGATGCTTGGCCGTTGGGGCTGGCCCCTTCGCTGCGCGAGACAAATCGCCCTGGCCCACCAATGACTGCATCACCTGCGCGGCCATGCTGCGGTAGGTCGTCCATTTGCCCCCTGTCACGGTGAACAAACCCGGCGCTTCCCGGCGAATCAAGTGTTCCCGCGACATCTGGCTGGTGGCACCGCCCTTGGAGCTGTCCACCAAAGGGCGAAGGCCCACCCACACGCTGCGCACATCAGCCCTTGTCAAGTCCACGCCCAAGGATTGGCGGGTTTCGCGGAATAAAAAGTCCAGCTCTTCTTGCAGCGGCAAGGGCTCCAGCGGCGCATCGCTGCGCGGTGTGTCGGTGGTGCCGATCAAGGTGGCCCCCAGCCAAGGCACGGCAAACAAGACGCGGCCATCGGCGGTGCGGGGAATCAACACCGCCTCCTCAATGGGCAGGCGCTCACGCGCCACCACCAAGTGCACCCCCTGGCTGGGCTTGACCAGCGCTTTGACCGGCACTTGGCCAGCCCAGGGCTGCAAAACCATTTGCCGCAAAGCATCGACCCAGACCCCGGCGGCGTTCACCACGCAACGGGCTTGCAAGGTGGAAGTCTTGCCATCGCGTTCGTTGAACAAACTGACTTGCCATCCTTGGGCCGAAGGCGCCAAAGTCGTGACCCGCATGTGGTTGTGCACGCTGGCCCCTGCCCGCTTGGCCGTTTTGGCCAAAGCCAGCGCCAGCCGGGCGTCCTCAAACTGCCCGTCCCAATAGCGCATGCCGGCCACAGCACCTGCCACCATACGCGGCAAGCCCGGCAAACTGCGCCCCAGCGCCTGATGCGAAAGCGCCTGTGTGGCTCCCAAGCCCAGGCGGCCCGACAACCATTGGTAAGCCTTGAGTCCCAGCCCGGTCCATGCCCAAGACAGCCAGCCAGCACCTGGCACCACAAAAGGCAAAGGCTGCGCCAAATGCGGCGCCAAGCCCAAAACGGTGGCCCGTTCGCGCAAAGCCTCGCGCACCAAACGCAAGCGGCCCTGCGCCAAATAGCGCACACCGCCATGCAGCAGTTTGGTGGACCGCGAAGACGTTCCAGAGGCAAAGTCACGCGCTTCCACCAGCGTCACGCTGCGGCCTTCGAGCGCAGCTTGCAGCGCCACGCCCAAGCCCGTGGCGCCACCGCCGATGACCAAGAGGTCCCAGACGGTGTCTTTGGATGAGGCATTCAAGCCTTGAATATTCAAAATAACGCCTTAAACAATCAACAAACAGTGATTTATTCGATTCGTTTTTGATTGTATAGACCGCAAGACGCCCAATTGCGTTATTCTTCACCAACTAGTGAAGACCCCTAGAACCACACCAGAAGCAACGCCCATGGCCCTCAACCCCAGACAACTCGCCATCCTGCAGGCCGTGCGCGATCAAGGCAGCGTCAAGACCGAAGAGTTGGCCGAAGAGTTCGGCATCACCTTACAAACCGCTCGCCGCGATATCCAGCGGCTGACCGAAGCGTCGCAACTGGAACGCTTCCACGGCGGCGTGCGTGCGGTCGATTCGTCCACACGCAACACCACCTACGTCGAACGACAGCGCACCCAGTCCGAGGCCAAACAAGACATTGCCCGCCAAGTGGCGGCGGCCATCCCACACGGGGCCAGCCTGTTCATGAACATCGGCACCACCGTCGAAGCCGTGGCCAGCGAACTGCTGCACCACCGCGACCTGCGCGTGGTGACCAACAACCTGCACGTTGCCCGCATCTTGGCGGCCAACCCGCAATGCGAAGTGGTCGTGGCTGGGGGCACGGTGCGCTCCGAAGACTTGGGTGTGGTGGGCGAAGCGGCGCTGAACTTCATCCGCCAGTTCAAGGTGGACATTGGCCTGATCGGCATCAGCGGCATCGACGCCGACGGCACCCTGCGCGACTACGACATGCGCGAAGTCATGGTCGCCCGCGCCATCGTCGCGCAATCACGCCAAGTCTGGCTGGTGGCCGACCACAGCAAATTCGACCGCCCCGCCATGATCGAGATGGCCCCGCTGAAAGTGGTGCACACCCTTTTTACCGACATCGCCCCCGCACCTGCGCAGCAGCGCTTGATGGCGGACTTGGGGGTGCGGTGTGTGGTGGCGCAAGCCCCAGTTCAAGACTGAAGCCTGAAAAGTCGCGTCAGCTTTTCTTGCGTGGCGGCAAACCCGTGTGCTGAGTCAGCAGCTGGCCTTTTTTGGGTTGTCCCAAGCGCTTGGGCGCAGTAGACAAAGACACAGAGGACTTGCCCCCCGCACCCGTGCTGTTTTTGCGTCGGGCACTTTGGTAGCCCTCTTCGGCAAGCGGCTGCCAGTTGGGAATCAAATGGTGTTTGCCATTGCCGATCAAATCCGCCCGGCCCATGGCCTTGAGAGCTTCACGCAGCAAGGGCCAGTTGTTTGCGTCGTGGTAGCGCAAAAACGCTTTGTGCAAGCGGCGGCGTTTGTCGCCTTTGACCACGTCCACTTTTTCGCTGTCGCGGGTGATTTTGCGCAGCGGATTGCGGGTGGAGTGGTACATGGCCGTGGCCGTGGCCATGGGGCTGGGGTAGAAGGTTTGCACCTGGTCGGCCCTGAAACCGTTCTTTTTGAGCCAGATGGCCAGGTTCATCATGTCTTCGTCGCTCGTGCCCGGATGGGCGGCGATGAAGTACGGGATGAGGAACTGCTTTTTGCCCACTTCTTCGCTGTACTTGTCAAACATCGACTTGAAGCGGTCGTAAGTGCCGATGCCCGGCTTCATCATCTTGGACAGCGGGCCGCCCTCGGTGTGCTCGGGCGCGATTTTCAGGTAGCCGCCCACATGGTGCTGCACCAGTTCTTTCACATACTCGGGCGACTGCACGGCCAAGTCGTAACGCAAGCCAGAGCCGATCAAGATCTTTTTGATGCCCTTGAGGTTGCGCGCCCGGCGGTACATGTTGATCAGCGGGCCGTGGTCGGTGGTCAGGTTCTGGCAGATGCCCGGGAACACGCAGCTGGGTTTGCGGCAGGCCGATTCGATCTCGGGGCTGCGGCAGCCCAGGCGGTACATGTTGGCCGTGGGGCCGCCCAGGTCAGAGATGACACCCGTAAAGCCTTTGACCTTGTCGCGGATGTCTTCCACCTCGCGGATGATGGATTCCTCAGACCGGCTTTGGATGATGCGGCCTTCGTGCTCGGTGATGGAGCAAAAGGTGCAGCCGCCAAAGCAGCCGCGCATGATGTTCACGGAAAAGCGGATCATTTCCCAGGCGGGGATTTTGGTCGCGTGGTCGTGGCTGCCGTTTTCGTCGGCATAACGCGGGTGCGGGCTGCGGGCATACGGCAGGTCAAACACCAAGTCCATCTCAGCGGTGGTGAGCGGGATGGGCGGCGGCGTGATCCACACGTCCCGAGCGGTAGTGCCCTCCCCGTGTGCTTGCACCAGGCAACGGGCGTTGCCGGGGTTGGTTTCCAGGTGCAGCACGCGGTTGGCGTGGGCATACAGCACGGCGTCTTGCTTGACTTGCTCGTAGCTGGGCAGGCGGATCACGCTTTTGTCGCGGGGCGGGACTTTGTGGGTGCCTTTGCCGCGAAGCAGTGACGCACCCGTGTTGATCGCCAGCAAGCTGGCTCCCACATCAACGGGCTTTTCTGTGGGAGCTGGCCTGCCAGCGATGGAAGCCGTGCTGCTGTTGGCGGCGTTGGGCACGAACTTCAAGGTCTGCACCTTCTGGTTTTCGCCCTCGGCCACTTCCTTGGCCTCTTCCTCACGCGCACAGGTCGCACCCTGCTCCCGCGCCTGGTCCGAGATCATCAAATACGGGTTGATGTGCGCCTCGACGTGTCCGGGCGTGTCCACGCTGGTGGAGTCGATCTCAAACCAACCCTCTGGCGTTTCCCGGCGCACAAAGGCGGTGCCGCGCACATCGGTGATTTGCTGCACGGGCTCGCGGGCGGCCAGGCGGTGGGCGATCTCTACAATCGCCCGCTCGGCGTTGCCGTACAAGAGCAAGTCGCATTTGCTGTCCACCACCACCGAGCGGCGGACTTTGTCAGACCAGTAGTCGTAGTGCGCGATGCGTCGCAAGCTGCCTTCGATGCCGCCCAGCACGATCGGCACTTCAGGAAAAGCTTCTCGGCAGCGCTGGCTGTAGACGATGGCTGCGCGGTCGGGCCGTTTGCCGCCCACGTCACCCGGGGTGTAAGCGTCGTCGCTGCGGATTTTGCGATCCGCCGTGTAGCGGTTGATCATGGAGTCCATGTTGCCGCTGGTCACGCCCCAAAACAGGTTGGGTTGGCCCAAAGCCTTAAAAGCCTCGGCGCTGGTCCAGTCGGGTTGGGCGATGATGCCGACTCGAAAACCCTGGTTTTCCAGCATGCGGCCGATCACGGCCATGCCGAAACTGGGGTGGTCCACGTAAGCATCGCCCGTGACCAGAATGATGTCGCAGCTGTCCCAGCCCAGTTGGGTCATTTCCTCGCGGCTCATCGGCAAAAACGGGGCCGTACCAAAGCGCTGCGCCCAGTACTTGCGGTAACTGGTCAGTGGCTTGGCATCGCGCGGGAAAAAGGAGACGTCGGTGAAGGCGTTCATGAGATCAGGCTGGGGGTAGCCCCCTAGTGTAGGGGTTTGGGGCCTGTCGTGCGGCGCACTGGACCATCCACCCTGTCATCAACAAGGGCTCAGTTATCCTCAAGCCATGCCGTTTTCCCTCGCCACCCCCGCTCACCACGAGCTGGTCATCAAAAAAAGCCGATTCATCGCCTGCGTCGAGCCCATGCCCGGGCGCGAGGCGGCCCAAGCGCGTGTGGCCCAGCTCAAGGCCGAACACCCCGATGCGGCCCATGTGTGCTGGGCGCTGCTGGCCGGTGGCCAGTCGGCCGCCAACGACGATGGCGAGCCCGGCGGCACCGCAGGCCGGCCCATGCTGGACGTGCTGCGTCACCAAGATTTGCAAGGCGTGATGGCCTCGGTGGTGCGTTATTTTGGCGGCGTCAAGCTGGGTGCGGGCGGCCTGGTCAGGGCCTACACCGACGCGGTGGCGCAAGCCTTGCTGAGGGCAGACAAGATCCCTTTGATCCAACAAGCCCATTTGGCTTGCAGCGTGCCTTATGCGCTCGAAGGCTTGGTGCGCCGCGAATTGGAGCTGGCGCAGGCGCAGCTGCAAGAGGTCTCGCACGGCAGCGTGGTGACGCTGCACTGGACGATGCCCGAGACCGATGCGCCTGCCTTGGTGCAGCGCTTAGGCGACAAAGGTCAGGGGCAGTTGGGCTGGCTCGATTCGGAGAATGCGCCCCATGTCTGAACCATCACTCTTGAACCGCCCCAAGTCCAAAATGGACTTGTTTTTGTCCTTCACCTGGCTGGCCTTGCAAGGCTTTGGCGGCGTGCTGGCCGTGGTGCAGCGCGTGTTGGTCGAAGAAAAGCGCTGGATGAGCAAGGAGCAATTCGTCGAGGACTGGGCCGTGGCGCAGATCATGCCGGGGCCCAATGTGGTCAATTTGTCGCTGATGATTGGCGGGCGTTACTTTGGCTTGGCAGGTGCGCTGGCGGGTTTGGCAGGCATGTTGACGGCGCCTTTGATCGTGGTGTTGCTGCTGGCCATCGCCTTTGGCGGTGTATCGGATGCCGCATGGGCACAGGGCGCTCTGCGCGGCATGGGTGCGGTCTCGGCCGGGCTGATCGCGGCGGTGGGGCTCAAATTGATCAGCGCCCTCAAAACCAACCCGATGGGCATGCCGGTGTGCATAGGCTTGGCGGTGCTGAGTTTTGTGGGCGTGGGCGTGATGCGCTGGCCCCTGGCCTGGGTGCTGCTGGGCATGGGCCTTTTGGGCTGCGGCTGGGCTTATGTGCAGCTGGCGCGGGCGGCGGCTAAGGGGGCCAGATGAACCCCGTTTTGAACCTGAGCGCCGCCGACTGGTGGAGCATGTTTGAGCACTTTGCTTCGCTGTCGCTGCTGGCGGTGGGCGGCGCCATCACCACAGCGCCCGACATGCACCGCTATCTGGTGGACGAAACCCATTGGCTGAGCGACAGCCAATTCACCTCGTCGATCGCGCTGGCGCAATCGGCGCCGGGGCCCAACATTTTGTTTGTGGCCCTGATGGGTTGGCAGGTGGGCATGAACGCTGCAGCCAGCCAAGGCGGGGGCTGGATGAGCGTGGGTCTGGCCAGCTTGGGGGTGGTGGTGGCCATGCTGGGCATCATGCTGCCCTCTTCCATCTTGACCTACACGGCCACGCGCTGGGCGCACCAGCACCGCGAGATGCTCGGCATCCGGGCCTTCAAGTCGGGCATGGCCCCCATCGTGATCGCTTTGCTCTTGGCCACCTCGTGGCTATTGACACTGAGCCACAACCAGCCCGCCCGCGACTGGCCGCTGTATGTGCTCACCGCGGTGACCACGCTGGTGGTCTGGCGCACCAAGGTCCACATGCTGTGGCTCATTGCGGCGGGAGCCGTGCTGGGTGGGCTGGGCTGGGTCTGAGGCTCAGCGCGGGTTCTCGAAGAACACCGTGTTCGAGTAATCACTGATCTCGAAATAGACCTTTTTCTCACCCTCGTCCACCTGCATGTTCAGGTTTTCATCGAGCACGCCATAGCCATAGCGGTAAGCACGGGGCATCTTGTCGTCGGTGCCCAGCGCGGTGCTGATCTTGTCCACTTTCAAAAAGCGGCGCACCACCTTGTCACCGGCATAGACCTCGAGCACACCGTTGGTGCCGGTCCAGTTCTGAATGTCACGGCTGATTTTGTTTTGCTGCTCTTGGGTGCAGCCGGCCAGCAAGCTGGCGGCGGCCACGGTGGTGATCAGCGCGATGTTTTTGATTTTGTTGGACACGGCAAACTCCCTTTCATGCGTTTAGAAAAAAACATGTCGGTGCTGAAGCCGCCGACCTGCAAAACCCTGTGTCTATCGGTAGTTTGGAGCTTCAGCTGCGACAAACAGCGCAACCGCCCTATCAAGTGCGCTGGCGCAGCGCCTCGTACAAGCACACACCACTGGCCACCGACACGTTCAGACTTTCCACGGCGCCTTGCATCGGGATGCTGACCAGTTCATCGCAGGTCTTGCGGGTCAGCTGGCGCATGCCCGGGCCTTCGGCGCCCAGCACCAAGGCCGTGGGGCCCTTGAGGTCCGATTGGTAGACGGTGCGCGGCGCATCGCCGCTGGTGCCCACGATCCAGATGCTGCGTTCCTTGAGCTCTCCCAAGGTGCGGGCCAGATTGGTCACCATGAAATACGGCATGGTCTCGGCGGCGCCACTGGCCACTTTGGCCACGGTGGCGTTGATGCCGGCGGCATGGTCTTTGGGTGCGATCACCGCGTGGGCCCCTGCCCCATCGGCCACCCGCAGGCAAGCGCCCAGGTTGTGCGGATCGGTCACGCCGTCCAGCACCAAGAGCAGTGGCGGGCCTTCGATGGTGTCGAGCAAATCGTCCAGCGAGTGGTTTTGCGGAATGGGTGCCACCAGCGCCACCACGCCCTGGTGGCCGTGACCGCCGGCCAATTTGGCCAAGCGTTCGTTGTCGGATTCAACCATGCGCATGCCCGAGTCGCGGGCCTTGTCGATGAACTGCCGCATGCGGGCGTCACGGCGCGTGACCTCGAAATGGATTTCGATGATGGATTGGGGGGCGATCTTGAGGCGAACGCCTACGGCATGAAAGCCGTACAGCACTTTGTGAGATGACATGCAGCCATTATCGTTTGTCCGCTGCGCAGACACCCACAGCAGCAAGACTTCAGGCCTTGGCCACAGAAGTTTCGGTGAGCCGACCGGCTTCAATGACCAGCATGCGCTCGCAACGCGCAGCCACTTGCCGGTCGTGCGTGACCAAGACCAAGGTGGTGCCCTGCTCCCGATTGAGCGCAAACATCAGGTCCATGATGGCTTGGCCGGTCGCGTGGTCCAGGCTGCCCGTGGGCTCATCGGCCAACAACAGCGCAGGTTGCACCACAAAAGCACGGGCCAGGGCCACGCGCTGCTGTTCGCCGCCACTGAGCACTTTGGGCAAGTGCTTGAGCCGCTCGCCCAAGCCCACACGTTGCAGCATGGCGGAGGCGGTGCTGCGGGCGTCAGGCCGTCCCGCCAACTCCAGCGGCAGCATCACGTTTTCAAGCGCGGTCAGATTGGGCATGAGCTGAAAGCTCTGAAACACAAAGCCCACATGGCTGGCGCGCAAAGCGGCGCGTTGGTCTTCGTTCAATTCAAACATCGATTGACCGGCCAACACCACTTGGCCGATGCTGGGCGTGTCCAGTCCGGCCATGATGGCCAGCAAGGTGCTTTTGCCCGAGCCGGAAGCACCGACAATGGCGGCTGTTTCCCCCGCGTGAAGCGAGAATTCGATATCGCGCAAAATGTCCAGCGACCCGCTGGCGTCTTGAACGCTTTTGGAAACGCCACGAACGGCAATGATGGATTCAGGCATGCACACACCTTTGTTGAGACGTCGCCACTTTACCCTGAGCGTGCTGGCCCTCGTGGGTCAGGGCTTTGGCGCGTCCGCAGGGGCCACCAAGCCCACGCGCATTTTGGTGCTGGGCGACTCGCTGAGTGCCGAGTACGGCCTAGCGCGGGGCACAGGCTGGGTCAAATTGCTGGCGCAAAAGCTGGCCCAAGAAAAATACCCGGCCGAACTCGTCAACGCCAGCATCAGTGGCGACACCACCTCTGGCGGACGCTCGCGGCTGCCTGCCTTGCTGCAAAAGCACCAACCCAGCCACGTGGTGATCGAGCTGGGTGGCAACGACGCCTTGCGCGGTTTGCCCCTGGCCATGACCCAAGACAATCTGCAAGCCATGGTCTCGCAAGCCCAAGCCGCCGGCGCCCAGGTGCTGCTGCTGGGCATGCAAATGCCGCCCAACTACGGGCCCGACATGAACCGGCAGTTTGCCGCCATGTACGTGCAGCTGGCCAAGCAATCGAAAGCGGGCTTGGTGCCCTTCTTTTTGCGCGGTGTGGGCGACGATGCCGACCCGCTCAAATGGTTCCAGGCCGACCGCATCCACCCCAACGAATCGGCTCAGCCGCAACTGCTGGCCAATGTTTGGCCCGCCCTGAAGAAACAATTGAAATGAGTGTTCACCTGATTTCGGCCTTTGATGCCATGGCCAAACTCGACCAGTTCGATGCCATCCTGGACGCCCGGTCCGAAGGCGAGCATGCCGAAGACCATTTGCCCAATGCCCAAAGCTGGCCATCGCTGAACAACGAAGAGCGCATCCGCGTAGGCACTTTGTACAAGCAGGTCAGCCCCTTCGAGGCGCAAAAAATAGGTGCTGCGCTGGTGGCCAAAAACATCGCCCAGCACATCGAAACCAAGGTGATGGACAAGCCCAAGAACTGGCAGCCATTGATTTATTGCTGGCGCGGCGGCAAGCGCAGCAATTCGCTGGCGCTGATCCTGGGGCAGATCGGCTTCAAGGTGCACCTGATCGAAGGCGGCTACAAGGCCTTTCGCAAAGAAGTCATGGAAGACACGCCGCGCCAAGCGCAGCGTTTGCAGTTTCAGGTCTTGTGCGGCCCCACTGGCTCGGGCAAAACCCGTTTGTTGCAGGCCTTGGCCCAAGAAGGCGCTCAGGTGCTGGATCTGGAAGCGATTGCCGTGCACCGCAGCTCGGTGCTGGGTTTGATTCCGGGCCAGGATCAACCCACGCAAAAAGCTTTCGACACCCAAGTGTGGGATGCACTGCGCCGCTTTGACCCGGCGCGGCCGGTTTACGTGGAAGCTGAGAGCAAAAAAGTCGGCAACTTGACGGTGCCCGCCGAGTTGATGGTGGCCATGCGGGCCAGCCCCTGCATCCGCATGGAACTGTCACTGGACAGCCGCGTCGATCTGCTGATGGAGGACTATGCCTTCTTCACGCAAGATGCGGCGTTTTTCATCGACCGGTTAGAGCGCTTGGTTGCCTTGCGTGGCAAAGCCGTGGTGGATGGCTGGAAAGAAAAGATTGCGCGGGGCCAGATGCGCGAAGTGGTGGCCGATTTGCTGAACCTGCATTACGACCCAGGTTACGAAACGTCCACCGGCAAGAATTTTCAGCATTACAGCAAGGCCCCAGTGGTCGCGCCAGAGAGTCACTCGCTGGCGCACATGCAAGCCTTGGCGCATCAGATGGTGCAGGGCCAGGTCTGAAGGTGCAAGGCCCCAGGGCTTGAAAGCTCAGCTGGCGGGCTTGTCCATAGCCGGTGCGGCAAAAGTCGTTGCACCGGACTGATCGGCATCTGCCATGTCTGTGCCGTCATCTGAAGGTGAGCCGGATTTGCGCTCGGCTTTGGCTTTGAGCTTGTCCTCTTTTTTGCGTTTCTTGGCCAGTTCTTTTTGGCGTTTTTCGAATCCGTAGTTGGGTGTGGCCAAGATGGCTCCTTTATTTGTTGGTGCCCAATGTAACAGCTTCGGGCGCTGATTCTTCCCACTCGACGCTGCCACGGTAGGCATGCCAGCTGGCATGGCCCAACCAAGGGCCGACAAAAACGATGCCCAAGCCCCATGGCCACAAGGCGCCCACCACCAAAAGACCCAACAAAGCGCCCCACAACAAAAGCACGCCGGGATGCGAAAACACCACACGCATGCTGGTGAGCACCGCCGAAATCGCATCGGTGTCTCGGTCCAAGATCATGGGGATCGACACCACCGACAGGCCAAACACCAGCGCGGCAAAAACACCCCCCACCATCAGGTAGACCATCACAAATTCGAGGTTCTTGGGGTTGAAGATGGCCTCTAGCACGCCCGTGGTGGACGGCATGCCGGTGTCAAAGAAGACCGCAAAGACCACCAGCGACGCCCTGCCCCACAAGAGTTCGAGCACCATCAGCACCAAGACCAACATGGCCATGCTGGGGATGTGCTGGTCCCAGCACATGAGGGACGAGGCCATGTCGGGCACCTCGCCCTGCTCCAGACGGCGGCTGACTTCGTACAGGCCCATCGCCAAAAACGGGCCGATCAACAGGCAGCCCGAAATCATGGACAAGGTGTATTCGGGCTTGTGTTTGAAAACCAGCGCCAAGACCTGCGCCATCAGGAAAAAGCAAACGCCGTAAAACAGCGCAATGCCGGGGTGCTTGAACAAATCTTTGCGGCCCAGCTCTAACCAGCGAAACGGGCTGCCCCAACCGAGCGAGCGCATGTGGGCCCTTGGGCCCACCGGCGGGGGCGGCACATAGGGCACCTCCATGGTGGGCAAGGCCGAATTTTGGGTGTCGTGGGGCGCGGTGTGCGAGGCGTTGGCAGACATGAAATACCCTGTTCTCCGTTGGCCCCAAGGCTAATCCTGAAGGGGCCGGATGACCAGTCAGGAAACTACCAAGAAAACGCCCCTCAGAGCGCCAAATCACACAAGCGGCAGGTGCAGATCCATCGAATGTTGAAGGTCGGCTTGCAAGTCTTGCACCGACTCAAGCCCAACTGAAAAGCGCACCAAGGTGCCCTTGGAAAGGTGATGTGTGGGGCGCTTGCGCATGGTTGCTAAGTCGTAAGGCACGACCAGACTGACCGGCCCGCCCCAGCTGTAGCCGATCTTGAAAAGACGCAGCCCATCGCAAAAAGCATCGACCTGCGCCTGACTGTATCGCGCATCCACCATCACGCTGAAGAGTCCAGCGGCCAAATCGCTGTGATCGCCGCACAGTTGTTGCCAATGGGCGTGCCCTGGCGACGACTCGAATGCGGGGTGCAAAACCTGCGCGCATTGCGGCTGTGCCTGCCACCAAGCGGCCAGCGTGCGTGCGCTGCGGTCGTGCGCGGCATAACGCAGGGCCATGCTGGGCAAAGCGCGCAGCACAGCTTCGGCGTCGTTGGCGCCTACACCCAAACCCAGGCGCATGTGGCACAGCTTGATCTTCAGGTGCAAAGCGGCATCGCGCGTGATGATGCTGCCCATGAGCACATCGCCGCCGCCACTGGGGTATTTGGTCAAGGCGTGGGCGCTGATGTCCACGCCCAGCGTACCGTCGCGCAACAAGTCAAAAGGCGCAAAGGCCAGGCCTGCGCCCCAGGTGTTGTCCAAAGCGCACATCACACCACGCGCTTTGCATCGGCGCACCAACTCGGGCAGATCGGGGAACTCCATGCTGACCGAGCCGGGGGCCTCGATCCACACCAGTCGCGTGCGCTCGTTCATGCGCGCCGACAAATCGTCAGGGTCCAGCGGGTCGTAAAACTGGTGCGTGATGCCAAAGTGACGCAACTCGCCTTCGGCCAGGGCCTTGTTGGGGCCATAAGCATTGTCGGGGATCAGCACTTCATCACCGGTTTGAAGCAGGGCCAGTGCCACCGTGGCCAGCGCGGCCAGCCCGCTGGGCACAAGCACACATTGCTGACCGCCTTCTAGGGCGCACAGGCGCTCTTCGAGGGTGTAGGTGGTGGGTGTGCCGTGCAAGCCGTAGGTGTAGGCCGACTTGTCTTTCCATTCGCGCTGACGCATGGCCGCCACGCTGGGAAAGTAAACCGTGGATGCCTTGAACACCCCCACCTGAGGCGCCGCAAAGCCTTCTGGTGGCTGGTATGGGTGATGGATCAGGTGGGTGGTGCTGGAGCGCTGGTCGTTCATGTGGGCATCCTAAAGCAAACAGCCTCCGAAAAGGAGGCTGTGATTGGCGGTCAGAGGAAACTCAGACTTTCCACTTTTCCAAGAGCTTTTCGGGGCGCATGCTGTCATACGGCTCGAAAGGTTGGTGGATCCATGGGTTTGTGGGCAGGTCTTCGATCGAGTAATCGGGCTTGAAGGTCGACACACCTTTGGTCCAGATCACTGCGGAGCGCAGCTCGGTGATCGGCTTGTAGTTGTTTTTCAACTGATCGACCACGGCACGCAGGGTGTGGCCAGTGTCAGCCAAGTCGTCCACCAGCAACACGCGGCCAGCGATCTCCCCTTTGGGGGTGGTGATGAAACGGGCGATGTCCAGGTGACCTTGCACGGTGCCGGCGTCGGCGCGGTAGGAGCTGGTGGACATGATCGCCAGAGGCTTGTCGAATACACGCGACAAGATGTCGCCCGGGCGCATGCCGCCACGGGCCAGGCACAAGATGGTGTCGAATTCCCAGCCAGATTGGTGGATCTTGATGGCGAGTTTTTCGATGAGGTTGTGGTACTCATCGTAGCTCACGTACAGGTGTTTGCCGTCTTCGGTCAACATGGGGTTGCTCCAGTCAAAGGGTCAGTGAAGGTTTTAAAAAAGGGGCCACGCTTCAGGCGCTGAAGGGGTTGTGCAACAAAATGGTGTGGTCGCGGTCAGGGCTGGTGGACACCATGTGCACGGGCACGCCCGTCACTTCGGCAATGCGGGCCAGGTACTGGCGGGCGTTGGCTGGCAGCTTGTCCAGATCGGTCACGCCCACGGTGCTGTCGGTCCAGCCGGGAATGACTTCATAAATCGGCTTGCAGCGGGCAATTTCATCGGCACCCATGGGCAAGATGTCAATGGTTTCGCCGTCGAGCTCGTAGCCGGTACACAGCAACAATTCTTTGAGGCCATCGAGCACGTCAAGCTTGGTGATGCACAAACCTGTGAGGCCGTTGACCTGCGCGCTGCGCTTGAGCAAGGCCGCATCGAACCAGCCGCAGCGGCGTGCACGACCCGTGGTGGTGCCTTTTTCAGCGCCGACAGTGGCCATGTGGTAACCGGGGGTGCCTTCGGTTTCCCAGTCGAGTTCGGTTGGGAAAGGACCGCCCCCCACGCGGGTGCAATACGCCTTGGTGATGCCCAAGATGTAGTGCAGCATGCCGGGGCCCACGCCCGAGCCTGCAGCGGCATTGCCCGCCACGCAGTTGCTGGAAGTCACAAAGGGGTAAGTGCCGTGGTCCACGTCGAGCAATGTGCCTTGGGCGCCTTCGAACAGCAAATTGGCACCGGCTTTGTGCGCGTCGTTCAATTCGCGCGACACATCGGCCACCATGGGCAGAAGCTCTTTGGCGTAGGCCATGGCGTCGTTGTAGGTGGTGTCAAAGTCCACAGGCGCTGCGCCCAAGAAGTTGACCAGCACATGGTTGTGCAGTGCCAGGTTTTCGCGCAGTTTGTTGGCGAAACGCTCGGGGTATTTCAGGTCCTGCACGCGGATGGCGCGGCGGGCGACTTTGTCTTCGTAGGCCGGCCCGATGCCGCGACCGGTGGTACCGATCTTGGCCGTGCCGGCTTTTTCTTTGGCCGCTTCACGGGCCACATCCAGCGCCACGTGGTAGGGCAAGATCAAGGGGCAAGCGTCGCTCACGCGCAAGCGCGAACGCACCTCAACACCGGCTTTTTCAAGACCAGCGATCTCTTCGAGCAATTTGGGCACAGACAGCACCACGCCGTTGCCGACGTAGCACTTGACGCCCGCACGCATGATGCCGCTGGGGATCAGGTGCAAGGCGGTTTTCACGCCATTGATCACCAAGGTGTGGCCCGCGTTGTGGCCACCTTGGAAACGCACCACGCCTTGCGCGGTTTCGGTCAACCAATCGACCAACTTGCCTTTGCCCTCGTCGCCCCATTGGGTGCCCACGACGACCACGTTACGGCCTTGCGTCTTGTTCATGCTTGAAATGTTCTTTCTCAAAGAGCCTGTACCAACCACTGGCCGGCGGCTTCAACGAGCTCGCGGTCGCAATGGAATTCATCAACTTCGCTTTCGTGGCCGGGCAAGACGCAGACCACGGTCTCGCCACGGTTGCGCAGGCCAGCGATGGCCTCACGCAAAGCAGGCGAGTTGCCCCAAGGGGCACGAATGGCAGCACGCAAAGCCAAAGGCGATACGGCAGCCACCAGTTCTTTCAAATCGAGGCTGAAGCCCACGGCCGGACGGTCACGCTCGATGCGGTGACCAAACACGGCGCCCACGCCGTCGTAACGGCCACCCCGGGCCAAGGCATCGGATGCGCCCTTGGCATAGATGGCAAAGCGCATGCCGCTGTAGTAGGCGTAGCCACGAGAATCGCCCAGGTCAAAGCTGACCGCAGCGCCCTGGATTTGCTCTGACAACCAACGCAGCTGCGTCAGGGCTTCGGTGATGGCGGGTGTCGCGGGCAGGCGCTTGGCGGCTTCGTCCAGCACGTTTTTGTCGCCGTAAAGCGTGACCAACGCCAGCAGGCCGTCGCGGCTTTGTGCGGTGAAGTTGGCAGTCAAACGAGCGAGCTTGGAGGCATCTTTGGTGGCCAAAGCCGCGTGGATGTCGTGGCGCTGATCGTCTGAGAGGCTCTGGCCTTGCAGCAGGCTGTTGACGATGCGGGCATCGGCCAAGTCCACTTGCAAGTCGCTCACGCGGGCCGCACGCAGGCAGTCGAGTGCCAGTTGCAGCACTTCCTGATCGGCTTCGGGGCCAGCGTGGCCATAGATTTCGGCGCCCAGCTGCAGCGGTTCACGCGTGGCGTGGGGGCGTGCAGGTCGTGTGTGCAGCACAGGACCGCAATAGCAAAGGCGTGTGAGCCCTGCCCGGCCGAGCAAGTGCGCATCGATGCGGGCCACTTGCGGGGTGGTGTCAGCACGCAAACCCAAGGTGCGGCCCGACAATTGGTCCACCAGTTTGAAGGTTTGCAAGTCGAGCGCTTCTCCCGTGCCGGTCAGCAGGGATTCCAAATGCTCCAGCAGCGGCGGCATGACCAGCTCGTAGCCATAGCCACGGGCGGTGTCGAGCAGTTCGCGACGGAGTTCTTCGATGTGGCGTGCCTCAGAGGGCAGTACATCGGCAATGTGATCCGGAAGGACCCAAGCAGACATGGGATTGGAGGGGGACTGTTAAAACAGAGATTTTACCGGCTTGCAGGCCGGTTTTCCGGCCCAAGGCTCAGGAAACCGACCAAAGCAACAACAAGCCTGCGAAGACCATGAAGAGTCCGAAAAACCGGATTTGACCGTCTTGCAGCTGCAAAAGCTGCTCAAACAGCCGCCTCCAGCGCAGCGGCGAGACCATGGGCATCAGGCCCTCCAGGATGAGCATGAGGCCCAGAGCCAACAGGAGGGTTTCGCTCAAGACTTACTTTCTGGGGGCTGCGCCTGCACCAGCGCCGCGCATGGCCTTGAAAAAGTCAGAGCTGCCGGGGTCGAGCACCATCACGTCGGACTTGTTGGCAAACGTGGTTTTGTAGGACTCCAGGCTGCGGTAGAACTGCGCAAACTGAGGGTCTTTGCCAAAGGAATCGGCATAAATGCGTGCGGCTTGGGCATCGCCCTGCCCTTTGATTTTTTGGGCTTCGCGGTAGGCATTGGCCACGGTCACATCGCGTTGACGTTCGGCATCGGCGCGGATTTTTTCGCCCTCGGCACCACCGGTTGAACGCAGCTCGTTGGCCACGCGCTTGCGCTCGGCCTCCATGCGGCGGTAAACCGACTCGGTGATGGCGTCCACATAATCGGCGCGGCTGATGCGCACATCGACCACGTCCACGCCCCAAGGCTTGCTGCCTTTGACCACTTCGAGCACGGCGCGCTTGACGTCGTCCATCAGAGCTTCGCGCTTGAGGGACAGCAATTCTTTGACGGTGTGCTTGTTGATCTCTTCTTGGAAGGCGTTGCGCACCACACGGTTGAGTTGGTTGGCGCCGGACTTTTCGTCCAAGCCGACGTTGCGGATGTAAGCCTGCGGGTCGCTGATGCGCCAGCGCACATACCAGTCGATCACCACGCGCTGCTTTTCAGCCGTGAGCATGGGCTCGGTGTCGGGGCTGTCCAAGGTCAACAAACGCTTGTCGATGTAGTTGACGTTTTGCAGGGGGGGCGGCAGTTTGAAGTGCAGGCCCGGTTCGGTGATCACTTCCTTGATCTGGCCCAAGGCGTAAACCACGCCAAACTGGCGCTGGTCCACCACGAAGACGGTGGAGCTCAGCAGTGCGAACGCCACGAGCAGGCTGGATATCCAAAATCCAATGCGGTTCATGTTCTGTTGTCCTTATCGTGGATCGCGGTCACGCGAGCGCAAAGCATCGCGGGAGCGGCTGTCTGCAGGGTTGGCGGCAGGTGCGGCTGGGCTTGCATTGCCCGAAGATTCGGCGGCAGGCACAGGCGATTGAGCGACTTGCTGCAAGATCTTGTCGAGTGGCAGATAAAGCATGTTCGAGCCCTGCTTGCTGTCCACCAGAACCTTGGTCACATTGGCGTAAATCTGCTGCATGGTGTCCGTGTACAGACGGTCACGCATGACTTGAGGGGCCTTTTGGTACTCAGGCAAGATCAACTTGAAACGCTGGGCATCGCCTTCGGCTTGGGCCACGATTTTTTCGCGGTAAGCATCGGCCTCTTCTTTCAAGCGCGACGCAGCGCCGACGGCGCGAGGAATCACGTCGTTGGCATAGGCTTGCGCTTCGTTTTTGGCGCGCTCGCGCTCTTGACCGGCTTTGAGCACATCGTCAAAAGCGGCTTGCACTTGCTCGGGTGGGCGCACGCCACCTTGCTGCAAGTTGATGCTGACCACCTCGATGCCGACCTTGTAGCGGTCAAGGATGGACTGCATTTTTTCGCGCACGCGTGGGGCAATCTGGTCGCGTTCTTCGGCCAGGGCCGAGTCCATCTTCATCTTGCCGACCACTTCACGCACCGCGGTTTCTGCCGACTGCACCACGGCTTCGGTCGGGTTGCGGCTCTCAAACAAATAAGCACGCGCATCGTTCAAGCGGTACTGCACGGCGAATTTGATCTCGACGATGTTTTCGTCTTCGGTCAGCATGGCCGATTCGCGCAGGCCGGTGGCCTTGATGACCGTGTCACGGCCAATGTCCACCGAGCGGATTTGTGAGACATAGACCAGCTCTTGACGCTGGAAGGGGTAAGGCATGCGCCAGTTGAAACCCGCGCCCACCGTGGAGTGGTATTTGCCAAACTGGGTGATGACCGCTTGCTGGCCTTCTTGCACGATGAAAAATCCGGTACCCAGCCAAACCAGGAGCGCTGCGGCGAGGATCACGCCCAAGCCGAGGTTTTTCAAAAAGCCGGGCATGGCAGGACCGCCCGAAGGTCCACCAGATCCACCTTGAGGGGATTGCCCACCGCCCTTGCCACCCAACATCTGGCCAAGCTTGCGGTTGAAATCGCGCCACAACTCGTCCAGGTCAGGCGGGCCGCTTTGCGGATTGCCACGACCTTGGGGCGCTTGCGGCCAGCCCTCGGGTTTGTTGCCGGGTGGCGTTTCGCCAGCAGGTTTGTTGCCCGTGTCGCCCGATGACTTGTCGTCATCGCGGCCCCAGCGGGGGTCATTCAGATTGAACATGCCGCGGATCTTTGCAGGGAGCAAGGACCATCGCAGGGCTGGCAGTTGAAAATTCATGGTGAGGTGTCTTGGTCAGAATGACGAAATGGCATTGTGCCGAATTCAGAAGGCGTTCAAGCCTCATCGGCCAGATATTCCCCGTTCAAATCACGGGGATCCTGGATTTCAGGCGCTGCGGGTGGCATGGCGGCTTTGACGATCTCAGACAAAGCGGTGCGCAAAATGTCCAGCCCTTTGCCCGATTGGGCGCTGACAAAAACGCGCGGCACCGGCTGGCCATCGAGCTCGTACGTGTCTTGCAGCTGCACAGGGTAGCGCTCGGCGTCCAGCGCATCGAGTTTGTTGAAGACCAGCAGTTGAGGCACCGAGTCAGCCCCAATTTCTGCCAGCACCTTTTGCACCTCGACCAACTGCTCCGGGAAATCGAGGTTGGCGGCGTCCACCACATGCAGCAACAAATCGGCTTCGGTCGCTTCTTGCAAAGTGGCTTGGAACGCCTCCACCAGACCGTGTGGCAGGTCACGGATGAAGCCCACCGTGTCGGACAAAGACACGGAGCGCCCCGCCTCGCCCAGGTACAACTGGCGCGTGGTGGTGTCCAAGGTCGCAAACAACTGATCGGCGGCATAAGCACGCGCTTTGACCAGCGCATTGAACAAGGTCGACTTGCCCGCGTTGGTGTAACCCACCAGTGAAATATTGAAAGTGTCGCGCCGCTCACGCTGGCGGCGCTGGGTGTTGCGCTGTTTCTTGACTTTGGTCAGGCGCTCTTTGGTGCGTTTGATGGCCTCACCAATCATGCGGCGGTCCAACTCGATCTGGGTTTCACCCGGGCCGCCACGCAAGCCAATGCCACCGGTCTGCCGCTCCAGGTGCGACCACCGTCGCACAAGCCGGGTGCTCAGGTATTGGAGTTTGGCCAGTTCAACTTGCAATTTGCCCTCGTGGCTGCGGGCGCGTTGGGCGAAAATTTCCAGGATCAGCAAGGTGCGGTCATTGACCGGCAAGCCCATGTGCCGCTCCAGGTTGCGCTGCTGAGCCGGGCTCAAAGCTTGGTCAAACAAGACCTCCTTGGCGCCGTGCATCAAGGCCAATTCTTTGATTTCATCGGCCTTGCCAATGCCCACGAACAGGGCTGGGTCAGGCGCTTTGCGCTTGCAAGTCAGGCGCGCCACGGGCTTGAGGCCACCAGATTCGGCCAAAAGGCCCAGCTCTTGAAGCTCCGCATCGAAATGCGGCAGCCCAAAGTCAACGCCGACCAATAAGGTCGGCGCTGGCGTCTTGGAGGAAGTGTCGTTCAATGTGAGAAAGCACCCTTGGCCCTTTCAGGCCAGGGGGCAGATCAAGCTGTGATTTCGCCTTCGCCGGGCGTGTTGAAGGTCACAGAACGACCGGGAACGATGGTGGAGATGGCGTGCTTGTAGACCATCTGGGTCACGGTGTTGCGCAACAAAACCACATATTGGTCAAACGATTCGATCTGACCTTGCAGCTTGATGCCGTTGACCAAATAAATCGAGACAGGCACGTGCTCGCGGCGCAGTGCGTTCAAGAAAGGGTCTTGCAGGAGTTGGCCTTTGTTGCTCACGATATTCTCCGTGTTCAGAAGTTTTGGAAGTTGTGACCTTACCACAGGCAGGTCGCGGGTCTTTTCAAGAAATCCCTATTTCCCGACGGTCAATGGGATTCTTTGTCGGCGTAGGGGTTGTTGGCGGTCTTCATCTCGATGCGCAACGGCGTACCCGACAAATTGAAAGCCTTGCGAAAGCGCCCTTCCAGAAACCGCTTGTAGGACTCGGTCACGTGTTCGAGCGAATTGCCGTGGATCACGATCACCGGTGGATTCATGCCACCTTGGTGCGCATAACGCATCTTGGGTCGGAACATGCCGCCACGCTGGGGGCTTTGGAACTGCACGGCCTCGAGCAACAAACGCGTCAAGATCGGGGTGCTCATCTTGCACATCGCCGATTTATGGGCTTGCACAATCGAATTCCACACTGGGCCCAAGCCTTGACGTTTTTTGGCCGAGATGAAATGGATGTTGGCAAAGCTCAGAAATGGCAAACGCGTTTCGATGGATCGCTGCACCAACTGGCGTTGGTACTCGTCGACAGCGTCCCATTTGTTAACGGCCAGCACCATGGCACGGCCACTCTCGAGCGCAAAACCGGCGATGTGGGCATCTTGGTCGGTGACGCCCTGCTCTGCGTCCAGCAAGAGCAAGACCACATTGGCCGATTCCACCGCTTGCAGCGTTTTGACAACTGAAAACTTCTCGATCGCCTCAAAGACCTTGCCTTTGCGGCGCAAGCCCGCGGTGTCAATCAATTCGAACTTTTGGCCGTCGCGCTCAAATGGCACGCTGATCGCGTCGCGGGTGGTGCCCGGCATGTCAAAGGCCACCAAGCGCTCTTCGCCCAACCAAGTGTTGATCAGGGTGGATTTGCCCACGTTGGGGCGTCCTGCCACCGCCAGTTTGACGATGCTGGTGTCTTCTTCGGATTCCTCGGGGTCTTCGGGCAAATGCAAAGGCTCCAGCGCCAGATCCACCAAGCCCCGAATGCCCTGCCCGTGCGCCGCCGAAATGGCCAGCACATCGCCCAAGCCCAGTTCATAAAACTCGGAGATCTGTATGCCTTGCAACATGCCCTCGGCCTTATTGGCCACCAGCAAGGTGGGCTTGCCCACCCGGCGCAGGTATTTGGCAATGTCATGGTCCTGTGCCGACAAGCCGCCACGGGCGTCGACCACAAAGATCACCACATCGGCTTCGGCCACCGCTTGCTGCGTTTGCTTGGCCATTTCCTTGTAAATGCCGCTGCCGGCATCGGGCTCGAAGCCGCCCGTATCGATCACGATGTACTCGTGCTTGCCTTGCTTGCCTTGACCGTAATGACGGTCACGGGTCAGACCCGCAAAATCGGCCACGATGGCGTCCCGGCTCTTGGTGAGACGGTTGAACAGCGTGGATTTGCCCACATTGGGGCGGCCCACCAGGGCCAAAACGGGTTTCACTTGAAAATATTCCGATCCATCATTGAGGGCGGTAACCGAACACGCCCCCGGTGCGTGTCACCACCACCAAAGTTTGATCCACCGCCACGGGGCGGCCGACGATGGCACTGCCATCTGTGGCCACACGCAGCAGCGGTTTGCCGTCTTGACGCGACAGAAAGTGCAGCAAGCCGTCACTGTCGCCCAGCACCACGGAGCGTCCCAGCACCAACGGCGCGCTCAAGCCGCGAAAACGCAAGCCTTCTTGTGACCAAGCGGTTTGGCCTCCTTGACGTTGCCAGGCGTGGACTTTGCTGTCCGACTCGGCACCAAAAATCAAGGATTCATCCCCAGCAAGACCGGTGTGGCCCTGGGAGGTTCTTGACCACAGATTGCTGCCGCGGGTGGCATCGACGCAAGCCACCGCCGACTGGAAAGCGCGTGCGCAAACGGTGTTGCCCAAACGGTCAGCTCCGGCCACCAAATCCACCAAACGCTCCACCTCGTTGGTGCCACGCGAGGTGGCCAAAAGGGTTTCCCAACGTGTTGCACCGTTCAGGGGGTTCAAGGCGGCCATGCGACCACCCCAGCCCACCAGCAAGTTGTCTCCAAACGGCATCAGCAAGCCGGCCTGGTTGAGCACAAGCGGCTCGCCAGTACGTTGCTGGGACCAGATTTTTTGACCTGAAGCCCCGTCCAAGGCGGTCACCGTGCGGTCTGCGCCGAGCACGAAAACCCGACCACCCGCCACCAAAGGCGGCGTCAAGGACAGGGCCGACAAGGCGTAACGCCAGACGACTTTGCCGCTCTCGATGGCCACCACTTCATTGCGCTGAGTGACCACGGCGTAGCGTTGACCGTCGCCACCGACACCAGCTTGGATGGTGTCGGTCAGTTGAAGACGCCAAATGTCTTTGCCCGTGAGACCATCAAGCAAGGCCACTTGGCCATTGTTGGAGGCCACGGCCACACGACCAGATTGCACCGATGCCAACAATGGTGATGTGACGGGGCCCACGGCATTGGTCCACACCTTTTGGATGGCCAACTCGCCAGAGACAGCAGGCAGCGGCGCCGGCTTGGGTTTATCTGGTGTGCCGGAGCATGCAGACACCAAGGCCAACAGCCCACTGACGAGCCCCACACGAACCCAAGTCTGCATCATGACATTCACTTTTTCGTCTCCACAGCGGCTTGCGGGTCAACCCCCAAAGCGTTGAGCTTGGCTTGGACCAAACGGCGGTAATCGGCTGCATCGGCCAACTTGTTCCAAGCCAACTGGTAGGCCACCACAGCCTCTGCCAACTGACCTTTGG
Source organism: Limnohabitans lacus (assembly GCF_030053395.1). Taxonomy (GTDB): domain Bacteria; phylum Pseudomonadota; class Gammaproteobacteria; order Burkholderiales; family Burkholderiaceae_C; genus Limnohabitans_A; species Limnohabitans_A lacus. Next base: position 117,167 of record NZ_JASGBH010000004.1, read on the forward strand.
CTTGCAAAACGTCACCGCGCAGATCAGCTGCTAAGCCACTCATGGCGGGCGTGAATTCAGAACCCAAGACTTTCAAAGCCTCGTCATAAGCCTTGGCATCCAAATGCAAACCAGCCAAACGCAGTCGGGCCACATCGCGGTATGCCGGATCAGCGGCCTTGTCAGCCACACCCGCCAAAGCCGCGCGGGCTGCATCGGTCTTGCCTTGAGACTGCAAACTCTTGGCCGCCAACAAAGCGGACTGTTGTGCAAATTGGGTGGAGCCGAACTTGTCTTGCATATCAGCCAAGCTGCGCTCTATGCGGCTGAGCTCACCAGAGGCCACTGCACGCTCGACTTCGTCGAACAAAGCCGAAGCCTTGACCGATTGGGTGCGCTGCCAGTACTGGTAGCCATTCCAGGCGGCATAACTGCCCAATACGGCAATCAAGAGCCAAGAAATAAGGTTACCCCAGGACTTCCAGAAGTGCTTGAGCTGGTCAAGTTGTTCTTGTTCTTCGAGGTCGAGTGCGTTGGACATGGTTCAGGTCTTGCTGTGCGCGGATGAAGGGGTCGATTGTAGGCTCTGGGCCCAATCGGCAATGTGTGACAAGGGCTCCGTGCGTTGGGCGCCTTCGCCATCGCGCAAGGATTTGACGGTCACCTGACCTTGAGCCAATTCATCGGCACCAAAAATCAAGGCAAAACGGGCGCCACTGCCATCGGCTTTCTTGAACTGGGACTTCATGCTGCCCATGCCCTCCGCCGAGCCCGCGTGCATCTGAGCGCTGATGCCTTGCGCGCGCAAGGTCTGCAAGACCTGCATGGCCAAGGGCACGGCAGTGGTGTCGGGAATGATGGCGTAAACATCCGGTACAGGAACTGAAACAAATTCGCCCTGCTCTTTGATGAGTTCGAGCACACGCTCGACCCCCAAGGCCCAGCCCACGGCTGGCGAGGGTTTGCCGCCGATTTGCTCGATCAAGTAGTCATAGCGGCCACCGCCACAAATCGTGCCTTGCGAGCCCAAGCTGGTGGTGATGAACTCAAAAACGGTCAGGTTGTAGTAATCCATGCCCCGCACCAAACGCGGGTTGATGCTGTAGGGCACGCCGTTGACGTCCAAAATGGCTTTGACCGCATTGAAGTGCGCCAAAGACGCTTCACCCAAAAAGTCCAGCAATCGAGGGGCTGCCTCGACCACCGGCTGCATGGCAGGGTTCTTGGTGTCAAGAATGCGCAGCGGATTGCTGTGCAAACGGCGCTTGGCCTCCTCATCGAGCACATCGCTGTGCTTTTCAAGGTGGGCAATCAAAGCGGCACGGTGGGCCTGTCGTTCGGCAGGTTGACCCAAGCTGTTGAGTTCCAGGCGAACGTCTTTCAGACCGAGTTGCTTCCACAAGTTGGCCGCCAACAAAATCAGCTCAGCATCCACCTCCGGGCCACCAAAGCCCAGCACCTCGGCGCCGATTTGGTGGAATTGACGATAACGACCGCGCTGTGGGCGCTCATGTCGGAACATGGGGCCCATGTAATACAGGCGCTTGCCGCCTTCGTAGAGCAGGTTGCGCTCTACCACCGAACGCACCAAACCGGCGGTGCCTTCTGGGCGCAAGGTCAGTTGCTCACCGTTGAGGCGGTCTTCGAAGGAATACATTTCCTTTTCAACGATGTCGGTCACCTCGCCCAAGCCCCGCACAAACAAGGCGGTCGGCTCCACGATGGGCAAACGGACATTGCGGTAAGCGTATCGGGCCATCAAATCGCGCACTTGGCCTTCCAGCCACTCCCAGCGCGCCGAGTCTGGCGGCAGGATGTCGTTCATGCCTTTGACGCCCGTCAGTTTCTGGGCCTTGCTCAATTTGGGGGCGTTTTCTTTCGCAGCGTCGCTCATTTTTTCTCGGCAGATCCTGAACCAAAACGGTTCTCAATGTAGTTTTCAACCAGCACCTGGAACTCTTGGGCGATGCCTTCACCGCGCAGGGTCAGGCGCTTTTCACCGTCGATGAACACAGGTGCGGCTGGGGCTTCACCGGTGCCGGGCAAACTGATGCCGATGTCAGCGTGTTTGCTTTCACCGGGGCCATTGACGATGCAACCCATGACGGCCACCTTGAGGTTCTCAACCCCTGGGTAGCGGCCACGCCAAACGGGCATCTGGGCACGCAGGAAATCGTCGATTTGCTTGGCCAATTCTTGAAAGGTGCTGCTGGTGGTGCGGCCGCAACCGGGGCAAGCGGTGACGCTGGGCACAAAAATGCGCACGCCCAGCGACTGCAATATTTCGGAAGCAATGACCACCTCTTGGGTGCGGGCCTCGCCAGGTTGGGGCGTCAACGAAACGCGGATGGTGTCGCCAATGCCTTCTTGCAACAAGATGGACAAAGCGGTGGCCGAAGCCACTGTGCCCTTGGTACCCATGCCGGCCTCGGTCAGGCCCAAATGCAAGGCGTAATCGCAACGACGGCCCAACTCACGGTAAACCGAGATCAAATCCTGAACACCCGAAACTTTGCACGACAAGGCAATCTGAGATCCGTCCAAGCCCATGGCTTCGGCCCGCTGTGCCGATGAAATGGCCGAGGTGATCAAAGCCTCGTACATGACCTGTCGGCCCTCCCAGGGCTGGGTGCGTTGGCTGTTTTGGTCCATCAGCTCAGCCAAAAGTTCTTGATCCAAACTGCCCCAGTTCACACCGATGCGAACGGGCTTGTTCCAGCGCATGGCCGCTTCGATCATTTGACCGAATTGCACATCGCGTTTGTCGCCTTTGCCCACGTTGCCGGGGTTGATGCGGTACTTGGACAGCGCCTCAGCGCATGCCGGGTAGTCGGTCAACAAGCGGTGCCCGTTGTAGTGAAAGTCACCAATCAACGGCACATCAATGCCCATCTTGTCGAGCTGATCGCGAATCAGCGGAACCGCTTCGGCTGCTTCTGGCGTGTTCACCGTGATGCGCACCATCTCGGAGCCCGCCAAAGCCAACTCTTTGACTTGGATGGCGGTACCGATCACGTCCACCGTGTCGGTGTTGGTCATCGACTGCACACGGACTGGGGCGCCGCCACCGACAGTGACGACCCGAGAGCCCCACACTACCCGGGACTGACGGCTGATGCGACTGGCAGGCGCCGCGATGGCGATGGGATTGTTCATTCTTTCACCTCGAAACGGGCTACGGTCACTTTGGTGTGGGGGGCCAAATCAAAAGGCTTGCCTTTGAACGTCACATCCACCTCTCGAGCACGGCCAACGACCACATGCATGGGTAAAGGGTATTGCACCTCAGAAGTTTGACCAGCCTGAAGGACGCGACTCCAAAGAACCTGGTTGTTTCCGTCACGAATTTCAATCCAGCTTTCCTGGCGTGCGTGAAATACAAAAGCACCAACCGATGCCGAAGTCGCAGCCACTTTCGCAATGGGCGCCATCTGGACAGGAAAAGAAGCATTGGCTTGAGGATCAGCCGGGGCTTGAACGGGTGCAGCGACAGACCCGCTTTCTGCGGGTGCACCCTGCGGTGTTTCACTCGGACCATCCGATACCACAGACGTCATGGGCACCGATGGAGTATCTGGCATTGGTGACTTGGGCGAAGGGTTCAAGAGGCCCCAAGTAGAGGGTGATGGCAGCCAAATCAAGGCGGCAATCAAAGCCACCATGACGGCAGAAAACACAAGGGTTTGAAACGGAATCTTTCGCACAATGCCCGATAACTCCGGCTTGAGATGGTTGCTGGAGCTCAGGGGCGGCAAGGACGTACGCTGCACGGGCATGCGATCAGGCGTAGGGGGCAACATAGCCAAAACAGGCGCGGGGTCCATGTTCAATTGGCGACAGACACTGGATGTCAGTGCACGCACAAATGCAGGACCTTGAGACATGTCAAATCGATCCGACTCTAGCGCTTCGAGTTGACGCGTCGACACTTTCAAGTTGACCGAGAGAACCGCAATGTGCATGCCTTTGTTGAGCCGCGCAGTTCTGATCATTTGCCCAGCCGTCAATGGCACTGAAGAATCCGTGTGCGATCGGTCAGATTCCATCAAATCGGGCGTGTCGGGGTTGATCATGGATGGATCAGAGTGGTTTATCGGAATGGACAGGCACCAAAGTAATGGTGCGTTGCTGTGCAATGCGAGTTTGCACCTGTGTGCGGTCCTTCACATCGCCAGCCAGTTGACCACAAGCGGCGTCAATATCATCACCACGGGTCTTGCGCACGGTGGTCACCAAACCTGCATCTTGCAGCAGTTTGGCAAAAGCCTGCACCTTGGCATGGGGCGATCGCAGCAAACCCGAGGCTGGGAAAGGGTTGAAAGGGATCAAATTGAACTTACAGCGCAAACCCTGCCGCGCGTGGCGCTGCACCAGAGCGATCAATTGTTGGGCGTGCTCGACTTGATCGTTGACGCCGTCCAACATGCAGTATTCAAAGGTGATGAAATCCCTTGGCGCGTGAGCCAAGTAGGCGATGCACGACTGCATCAGCTCATCCAAGGGGTATTTGCGGTTGAGTGGCACCAGGTTGTCGCGCAAGGCATCGTTGGGTGCATGCAGCGACACCGCCAAAGCCACAGGGCAATCGGCCGACAAGCGCTCGATCATGGGCACCACACCCGAAGTGGACACCGTCACACGTCGGCGCGACAGGCCATAGCCATGGTCGTCGAGCATGGTGCGCAAAGCAGGCACCAAAGCCGAGTAGTTTTGCAACGGCTCACCCATGCCCATCATCACCACATTGGAGATGACGCGTTCATCGGTTTTCAAGTGCTTGCGCAGGAAGTGCTCGGCAAACCACAACTGCGCCAGGATTTCGCCTGTGGTCAGGTTGCGGCTGAAGCCTTGATGGCCCGTGGAGCAAAACCGGCAGCCCACAGCACATCCGGCTTGACTGGACACACACAAGGTGCCCCGATCGTCCTCAGGAATGAACACCGACTCAATGGCATTGCCATCGCCGACGTCGAACAGCCACTTGATGGTGCCGTCTTGGGAAATGTGTTGACTGATCACGGGCAGCGCGGACACGTGCGCATGAGATTGGAGCTTTTGGCGCAAAGACTTGGCCAAATCGCTCATCTGATCGAAATCAGAGGCGCCCCGCTGGTGGATCCAGCGGAACAATTGGGTCGCCCGAAAACGCTTTTCGCCCAAACCGTCACAAAAAACGGCCAAACCTTCCAGGTCAAATTCGAGAAGGTTGGCCGTCATGGGGTCAGGGTCGCGCTGGGGCCGCGACGCGATCAGCGTGCGTAAACGTTCATGCCGGGGAAGAAGAAAGCAACTTCCACAGCAGCGGTTTCAGGAGCATCAGAGCCGTGCACAGCATTGGCATCGATGCTGTCAGCGAAGTCAGCGCGAATGGTGCCAGGAGCGGCTTTCTTAGGATCGGTGGCGCCCATCAGGTCGCGGTTCTTGGCAATGGCGTTCTCGCCTTGCAAGGCTTGGATCATGACGGGGCCGGAGATCATGAAGTCCACCAGGTCCTTGAAGAAAGGACGCTCTTTGTGCACAGCGTAGAACTGTTCGGCTTCGCCGCGCGACAGGTGTGCCATCTTGGCAGCGACCACTTTCAGGCCAGCAGCTTCAAAACGAGCGTAGATCTGACCGATGACGTTCTTAGCGACGGCGTCGGGCTTGATGATGGAGAGTGTGCGTTCGATGGCCATGGTAATTTCCTCTGACAGAGTGTTTTTAAAGCATTTTTGCCAATTGGCAAAGCCCACTATTCTAACCGGTGCAGACCCGTAATTACCCTTGTTTGCGTACAAGGGCCCACGGATTGGCTGGTATTCAGCGGCTTCTGCCGCCGCCACCTCGACCGCCGCGGCCAGGACCGCCCGGTGTCTTCTTGAGTCGGTTGAAACTCTCGGCACCAATGTAGCCCGCAGAGGTTTTCATCGGGTCGGGCTGGGGCCCTGCCCCACTGACCTGCGCTTTGATGGGCGGTTTGGCGCGCGGCACGGCCGTACCAGCCTTGCCGCCACCGCCCGTGCGGGGCCTGCGGTCGTTGCGGTTGGCGCGAGAAACTGGCCGTTCTGTGACTGGACGTGGGCGCTCAGAAGTGCCCGCAGCCCGCATCAATGATCGGATATCGGCTTCGTCCAATTCGAGCCAAGCCCCACGGCGCAAACCATGCGGCAGCACCATGGCGCCATAACGGATGCGGATCAAACGGCTGACGGCATGGCCCACGGCTTCCATCATGCGGCGCACTTCGCGGTTACGGCCTTCCGAAATGGTCACGCGATACCAACAATTGGAGCCTTCGCCGCCGCCGTCTTCGATCGAGCCAAACTGGGCTGGACCATCGTCGAGCATCACGCCATCGATCAGCTTTTGCTTTTCGTCCTTGCTCAAAGCGCCCAACACGCGAACGGCGTATTCACGTTCCAGACCGAAACGGGGGTGCATCAACTGGTTGGCCAACTCACCGGAGCTGGTGAACAAAAGCAGGCCTTCGGTGTTCAGGTCCAAACGACCGACGGACTGCCATTTGCCATTCATCAGGCGCGGCAATTTGCGGAACACCGAGGGGCGGTTTTGGGGGTCGTCGTGGCTGACGATCTCGCCAGCAGGCTTGTGGTAGGCGATCACACGCGCTGGCGGTGGATCGATGCGGATGCGCAAGGGCTTGCCATTGACTTTGATCTGGTCGCCATATTGAACACGCTGGCCCACGTGCGCAGGCTCGTTGTTCACAGCCACGCGGCCTTCGGCGATCAGTTTTTCCATCTCCAGGCGCGAGCCCAGACCCGCTTGGGCCAACACCTTGTGCAGCTTGGGCGAATCGGCCTCAGGGGCCAGCACGCGTTTGCCCAAATCGGCTGCGGCCTCGGGCGCCTCCTCTTCCTCGTCAAACTGGCCTGACACCACATCCGACAGCTCAATCGGTTTGTAGGTCGACTCACGGTCGAAAATGGCGCGGGGCTTTCGGCTGGCGATGCGCTTGGCAGCTGGCTTGGACGATCGCTCGTCGTCTTGGGTGTGATCGGTCATGGATTTTCTTCGCCGTGCGAGGGTTGGGGAGTAGACGTGTCAGGCACGGCGGGAGGCAGCGCGGCTTCCAGCGCCAAAGATTCTTGCGGGTCGGACGAAAGTGACGGGAAAGCCTGAGGCACCGACTGAACGGCATCCTCCAAAGACAAAACAGCTTGCTCGGGCATCTCCTCGACCAGCCCCGTCAAAGCAGCCGCGGGACTGTCGACTTGAGACAACAAGGGCAACTGGTCCAAAGACGAAAGCCCCAGATCGTCCAAAAACTGGCGCGTGGTGGCATACAGGCCAGGACGGCCGACCGTCTCACGGTGACCGATGACTTCCACCCAGCCGCGGTCTTCCAGCTGCTTGAGGATTTGCGAATTGATGGTCACGCCACGGATGTCTTCCATGTCGCCACGGGTCACAGGCTGGCGGTAGGCGATGATGGCCAAAGTTTCGAGCGCTGCACGGGTGTACTTGGGCGGCTTCTCGGGGTGCAAACGATCCAAAAATTCGCGCATCTCGGGGCGGCTTTGAAAGCGCCAACCACTGGCCACGCAGACCAGTTCCAGTCCGCGTTGAGCCCAATCGAGTTGAAGATCTTGCAGCATTTGCCGCAGGGTATCGGCCCCGAGTGCATCGTCAAAAAGAACGCGCATGTCGCGCAATGACAAAGGCTGGCCTGCTGTGAGCAGGGCCGTTTCCAGGACACGCTTGGCTTGCGCCGAATTCATGGTGTCGATCTTTCGGAAAAAAGACGCCTCACGGCGTCGGGGTACAGACATGGTGGCAAGGACCACCCCGATCTGAAGAGCCGCGTCCTGCCGACGGGCCCCATGAGACGACAAGAAGGTCAGTTTGACCGGTCAATCGCCCCGCGAGGGGGCATTGTAACTGAGGCCCAATTCAGACACCGCCTGCGCCATGTCTTCGGGCAAGGGGATACGCAGGTCAATCGCCTCTGCGGTGATGGGGTGCTCAAAGGCCAAATGCCACGCGTGCAGCGCCTGCCTGGCCATACCGCCCAATTTGACCCCACCGTAAACCGCATCGGCCAACAATGGATGACCCAAATGGGCCATGTGAACCCGGATTTGATGGGTCCGCCCAGTGTGCAAGGTGCACTGCACCAGACACACGCGGTCGGTTTGGTCCAGCACGTCGATGGTGGTTGCGGCCGTTTTGCCAGACTGGTGGCTCAGATCGACCACGGCCATGCGCAGCCGGTTGGCCGGGTCGCGTCCAATCGCCGCTTCAATGGTGTGGGGCGATGGGCCCGTCCAGGCCTTGTGGGCCAAGGCCAAATACTGCCGATGCACTTCACGGGCGGCAATTTTGTGCACCAGCGCATCCATGGCCTGACGCGTTCTGGCCACCACCATCAAGCCGCTGGTGTCCTTGTCCAAGCGGTGAACAATGCCTGCACGGGGCACATCGGCCGCCATCGGGTCCAAGGCCAACAAACCATTGAGCAAGGTGCCTTGCCAATTGCCAGGAGCCGGATGCACCACCAGGCCGGCCGGTTTATGGATGACCCGAAGATGCGCGTCCTCATAAACCACCTCGATGGGCATGGCCTCGGGCACAAAGGCGCGGGACTGGGGCGTGGCCCGCAGTGTGACCTGAACCGCATGGCCCAGACGCACTTTGGTGGAGGGCTTGGTGGTCACACGCCCATCAACCAGCACATCGCCTTGCTCGATCAATTGCTGCAGGTAATTGCGCGAGAACTCGGGCACCAGTTGGGCCAAGGCGCGGTCCAACCGTTGGCCATGCAAAGTCACTGGCACTTGGCTCAGGCGCACTTCCTCTTCGGCGGTGTCCATGTCATGCAAAACATCGTCTTGCGCAAGGGCTTGCGCCGCCTGATTTTCGGGGGTGGTCGATATAATCAATTCGATTGAACAGTTCAAGGACGTCAGAGATGCAAAGCAACCGATTATCGATGGTTCCCGCCAGCTTGGTGTTGGCAACGGGCCTGATCGTGGCTGGCTGCTCCAACACCCCCAAAGACGTCACCGCAGGCTGGAGCCCCGAAAAAATTTATGCCGAAGCGCGCGAAAGCGCCGACTCGGGCGCTTGGGACAAAGCCATCGGCATGTTCGACAAGCTCGAAGGCCGCGCCGCCGGCACCGTGCTGGCGCAGCAAGCCCAAATAGACAAGGCCTATGCCCAGTACAAAACCGGCGACAAGGTTCAGGCCGTAGCCACCTTGGACCGCTTCATCCGCTTGCACCCTTCCAGCCCTGCGGTCGACTATGCGATCTACCTCAAGGGCTTGGTCAACTTCAATGAAAACCTCGGCCTGTTCTCGTCGATCATCGATCAGGATTTGTCCGAGCGCGATCAAAAAGCGGCCAAGGACGCCTACGAAGCCTTTCGAGAACTGACGATCCGCTTTCCGGAATCCAAGTACACCCCCGAAGCTCGCCAGCGCATGACCTACATCGTCAACTCGCTGGCTTCCTACGAAGTGCATGTGGCCCGTTACTACGCCAGCCGCGGCGCGCATGTAGCAGCCATCAACCGCGCCCAGCAAGCAATCTCCGATTACCCTGGCGTGCCTGCCAACGAAGAAGCGCTGTCCATCCTCATCAGCTCTTACGACGCCATGGGCATGACGGACCTGCGCCAAGATGCGCAACGCGTGTTGGCGACCAATTACCCCCAATCGAAATTCTTGAAAGGCGAAAGCCTCAAGAATTCGAAAAGCTGGTGGCGCTTTTGGTGAGATCGACCACGGCGTCCATGAACGCCTGGTGATCGTTCAATCGACGCATGGGCGGCAAGCCCCTGACCAAACGGCGTCCGTAGGACATGCTGCTCAGGCGGCTGTCACACACCACCAAAATTCCATGGTCTGATTCCGATCGAATCAAGCGCCCCGCCCCTTGCTTCAAGGTCACCGCCGCTTCTGGCAAGGCGTGATCGGCAAAAGCACTGCCGCCTTCTCGGGTGATGCGCTGGCTGCGCGCCTCAAACAAGGGATCGCCCGGTGGCGGAAACGGCAGCTTGTCGATCACGACCAGTTGCAATGCCTCACCCGGCACGTCAAAGCCTTCCCAAAACGAGGCCGAAGCCACCAGCACGCAGCCTGCACGCCCTTCGCTGGCACCTTCCCTGAAGCGCTCCATGAGCAAGCGCTTGGGGCTTTGCCCCTGCACCAACACTTCAACTTGCGCAAAAGCATCCATCTGGGTTTGCAGATACTCCCCAATGCTGCGCATGGCATTCAAGGTCGTGGTCAAGACCAAGGTTCTGCCCCCCAAGCTGCGCACGGCTTCGACGGCCAACTGCGCCACATGGCGCACATGCGAAGGGTCGTTGGGTTTGGGGAAATGCTCAGGCACATACAGCGCGGCCTGGGCTTCGTAATCAAATGGACTGCTCACCTGCATCACGCGGGCAGTGGTCAGGCCACAAGGCTCGGTGAACCAACGCAAACTGGCCTCATCACCCAAAGTGGCCGACGTGAAGATCCAGGCTTTTTGCCCCACGCCTTCACCGGCCTCAGAGCCTGAGGCCTCAGCCGCATCGCCAGCGCCCAAGGGTTCAAAGCCACCATCCCGATCGATTGCATCCGGCAAGGAAACGGTAGGCATTTGTGTCAATTTCAAAAAAGCCTGCGCAATGTCCAGCGGCGACTCCACCAAGCGCAGCTGGGCGCTGACTTCAAGCCAGCGCACCCCTTCCGGGTTGGGCAGGTCCTGAAACTGGGCTGCTCGCTGCAGCAATTCGCGCGTGCGGTCACCCAAGCGCTGAAAATCGGGGGCCAATTCACTGACCATGTCGAGACCATCGCGCAGCGCATCCAGCGCCTGCGTCAGCATCCGCATGGCCTGCGACCATTCATCGGGGTCCACCCCTTCGGGCAAGCTGTCGGTCCAGCGCAGGCGGACCGAGCCCCGGTGCATGCCAGCGGCCAAGCGCAGATCGCGCGAGGCCTTTTCGAGCTGGCTGCTGAGCACCTGCCAGTCCACCAAACCCCGGGCCAATTGCAAACCGGTGGCCAGCACATCGCGAGCCAATTCCAGCAACTGCACGGTGGACAGTTGCTGGCCCAAGAAGTTCACACCGATCTCGTTGAGCTGATGGGCTTCATCGAAAACGGTGACACGCACCGTGGGCAACAATTCGGCCACGCCCGATTCGCGCACGGCGACATCGGCAAAGAACAAATGGTGGTTGATCACCACCACATCGGCCGCCATGGCCTCTTTGCGGGCCAAGTTCACGTGGCACGCTTTGTAGCGCGGGCAGCTCGAGCCCAGGCAGTTGTCGCGGGTGGACGTCACCAAGGGCCACAGAGTTGAACGCTCGTCCAGGCCCGGCAGCTCGGCCATGTCGCCGGTGCGGGTCGATTGGGCCCAGGTTTCGATCTTGGCCAAGGCCCGCTGAGCACCGGGCTGCGCCGATTCGGGGCTGTGGCGCGCCTGCTCCATGCGGTGCAAGCACAGGTAATTCGACCGGCCCTTGAGCAAGGCCACGCGTATGGGCAAACCCAACACATCCACCAGCCTGGGAATGTCTCGCGAAAACAGTTGGTCTTGCAAGGCCTTGGTGGCGGTCGAGATCAAAGCGCGTTGGCCACTGAGCAGCACCGGCACCAAATACGCAAAGGTTTTGCCCACACCCGTACCCGCCTCGACCACCAGCTGACCACCCTCTTGCACAGTGTCGCTCACCGCCAAAGCCATGTCGGTCTGCCCCTCACGCGGTTGAAAACCAGGAATCGCCAGCGCCAAGGCGCCCTGCGAGGACAAGGTCTGCGCCACCTTTTGCGTGAGCCAACTCAAGCAGGCTCCTTGGGGTCCAACATGACCTGCAGTTGAGCGATCTGATCGCGCAAAGCCAAGCGGCGCTTTTTCAAACGGCGCAAGCGCAATTCGTCCAGCGGCTGCGCCGCCAGTGCGGCTTGATCGATCAAGGCGTCCAGGTCCGCGTGTTCCATTTGCCACTCGATCAACTGGCGTTGGGGGGAGTGCAAGTCACGGGAAGAGTCAAGCATCATGGCTTCTCAGCACCTTCGACTTGTTTGTTTTTCAAACGCTCATCGCGCTGTTCGGTGCGCCACTGGCGCTCTTGCGCATTGAGGGCCAGTTCTGCCTGACGGATCGGCTCGATGTCGGCACGGCGAATCCGCCGGGCCGCGATGATGCAGTTGTTCACCATGAACTTTTGCCAGCACTCGCGCGTGCGCTCTTCAAAAGCGTCCAAGATGATTTGCTTTTGCGAAGCCAATTCAGCGCGTGCCTGGTCGATCTTGGCCGGCACGTCGTCCGGGGTTTGAGCGCCGGCGCAAGCTGCCCAGCACAAGAGCAGAGCCATCGGCTTTTTCATGTGATGTGCGTATCGACAGTGCGGTGCTCCAGCGCCAAAAACTCGCTGGACTGCATCTCGTGCAAACGCGAAATCGTGCGCGGGAACTCGTGCGACATGGGGCCTTGCAGGTAAAGCGCTTCGGGTTCGACGGCAGCTGAAAGGATCAATTTGACGCGGCGGTCATAGAGCACATCGATCAGCCAGGTGAAGCGCCGTGCCTCGGAGGCCATGCTCACGGGCAGCTGCGGCACATTGCTCAGCAGCACCGTGTGAAACTGCGTGGCGATCTCCAGGTAATCGTTTTGCGAACGTGGTCCACCACAGATGGCCATGAAATCAAACCAAACCACATCACCCGAGCGACGGCGTGACTGGATCTTGCGCGATTCGATGTGCAGCACCGGGTCTTCGTCGGGCCCTGTGGCCAGGCGGTTGAAGGCGTCCTGCATTTCAACGTCGGCCTGCTCGCCCAACGGGCAGTGGTAAAGCTTGACCATCTCCAGTGTGCGGCGGCGGTAGTCGGTGCCGTTGTCCACGTTGAGCACGTTCATGCGTTGGTTGAGCAAGGCAATCGCGGGCAAGATGCGATCACGGTGCAAACCGTTGGGATACAAGCCATCGGGCATGAAGTTGGACGTGGTCACAAAACCCACGCCGTTGTCAAACAGGGCCACCAAGAGCCGGTGCAAGATCATCGCATCGGTGATGTCCGCCACATGGAATTCGTCAAAGCAAATCAAGCGGTAACGCTTGGCCATCTTTTTGCCGAGCACATCCAAGGGGTTCACGGTGCCTTGCATGGCCGTCATTTCACGGTGCACTTCGCGCATGAACTCGTGAAAGTGCAAACGGGTTTTGCGCTGGATGGGCACCGCTTCGTAAAAGCAATCCATCAAGAAACTCTTGCCGCGCCCCACCCCGCCAAACATGTAAACCCCTTTGGGGATTTCAGGCCGGTTGATCAGCTTTTTCAGGGCATTGGAACGCTTGGCGCGGTAGGCTGCCCAGTCGTTGGCGCATTGCTCCAGCGCATCGATGGCACGCAACTGGGCCGGGTCGCTCTGAAAGCCGCGTTTGCGGAGTTCTTCTTCGTAAACAGCACGAACAGACATGGGTGAATCGATCTTCGACGTCAAAAACGAAACCCGGGGCCAGCCCGGGTTTTTGGGATGCAAGAACTTTAACCCAACTCGCTGCCGACCGCAGTCGGCAGCAGGTCATGGGCTTAGAAGTTCAGGGTGCGCTTGTCCACCGCCAAAGCGGCTTCCTTGGTCGCTTCGCTCAGGCTGGGGTGAGCGTGGCAAATGCGGGCGATGTCTTCGGCGCTGGCGCGGAATTCCATGGCCACCACGGCTTCAGAGATCAACTCGGACACCTGTGGGCCCACCATGTGCACACCCAAGATTTCGTCGGTCGTGGCATCGGCCAAGAACTTCACCATGCCGGTGGTGTCGCCCAAAGCGCGCGCACGGCCGTTCGCGAGGAACGGGAATGTGCCAGCTTTGTACGCCACGCCGTCGGCCTTGAGCTGCTGCTCTGTGCGGCCCACCCAAGCGATTTCGGGGCTGGTGTAGATGACCCAAGGGATGGTGTTGAAGTTGACGTGACCATGTTGGCCGGCGATACGCTCGGCCACGGCAACGCCCTCTTCTTCGGCTTTGTGCGCGAGCATGGGGCCACGCACCACGTCACCCACCGCCCACACGCCGGGCAGGTTGGTTTTGCAGTCGCCGTCCACCACAATGGCGCCGCGCTCGTCGAGTTGCAAGCCGATGGCTTCGGCGTTCAGGCCGATGGTGTTGGGCACGCGGCCAATCGACACGATCAGCTTGTCAGCGTCGAGCACAATGGCTTCGCCTTTGGCGTTGGTGTAGTTGACGGTGACGCCCTTCTTGCCGTTGACAATCTCGCCAACTTTCACGCCGAGTTCGATCTTGAGGCCTTGCTTGTCAAAAGCCTTCTTGGCTTCTTTGGCGATTTGTTCGTCCACAGCGCCGAGGAATGTGGGCAGGCCTTCGAGGATGGTCACGTCAGCGCCCAGACGTCGCCACACAGAACCCATCTCCAAACCGATCACGCCTGAGCCGATCAAGGCCAGCTTCTTGGGCACAGCGCCTACGCGCAATGCGCCGTCGTTGGACAACACATTGACTTCGTCAAACGGTGTGCCAGGCAAAGCACGGGCGTTAGAGCCTGTGGCGATGATGACTTGCTTGGCCGTGATGGCCTCTTCGGTTTTGCCAGCCACGTGGATGGTGTAGCCGCCTTCGGCTTGGCCAGCAAAGCTGCCGCGACCGTGGAAGAAAGTGACCTTGTTTTTCTTGAACAGGTACAAGATGCCATCGTTGTTTTGCTTCACAACGTTGTCCTTGCGGGCAATCATCTTGGCCACGTCCATCTTCACGTCTTTGGCTGTGATGCCATGTTCTGCAAAGTGGTGGTTGGCATGCTCAAAGTGTTCGCTGGACTGCAGCAAAGCCTTGGAGGGGATGCATCCCACGTTGGTGCAAGTGCCGCCAGGGGCTGGGCCACCGGCTGCGTTTTTCCATTCGTCGATGCAAGCGACTTGGAAACCGAGTTGTGCAGCGCGGATGGCTGCGATGTAGCCACCGGGGCCACCGCCGATGACGACGACGTCGAATTGTTTGCTCATGGTATTTGTCTTCTAGATGAAAAACGCCCCCGGTGAAGGGGGCATTCAAAACTGGGAAATCAGATGTCGAACAGCAAGCGGGCTGGATCTTCCAGCGCTTCCTTCATCGCCACCAAGCCCAAGACAGCTTCGCGGCCGTCAATGATGCGGTGGTCGTAAGACATCGCGAAGTAGTTCATGGGGCGAACCACGACTTGGCCGTTTTCCACCATGGCGCGGTCTTTGGTGGCGTGCACGCCCAAAATCGCGGATTGTGGTGGGTTGATGATGGGGGTGGACATCATCGAGCCGAAGGTGCCGCCGTTGGAGATGGAGAACGTGCCGCCGGTCATCTCTTCGATGCCCAGCTTGCCGTCACGGGCCTTCACGCCAAATTCTGCGATCTTCTTTTCGATGTCGGCAAAGCTCATTTGGTCGGCGTTGCGCAGGATAGGCACCACCAAACCGCGTGGCGAGCCCACAGCGATACCGATGTCGAAGTAACCGTGGTACACGATGTCGTTGCCATCCACCGAGGCGTTGAGCACCGGGAATTTCTTCAGGGCGTGGACAGCGGCCTTGACGAAGAAGCTCATGAAGCCCAGCTTGACGCCATGTTCCTTCTCGAAACGCTCTTGCATGCGCTTGCGCATGTCCATGACCGGGGCCATGTTGATTTCATTGAAGGTGGTCAAGATGGCGTTGGTCGATTGCGACTGCAACAGACGCTCGGCCACACGGGCGCGCAGACGGGTCATGGGCACGCGCTGCTCTGGGCGATCGCCCAGATTCACGGCAGGTGCTGCCACTTGGGCCAAGGTTTTGGTGGGCACGCCTGTGGGGATCACAGCGGCCGTAGACTTGACGCCACCGGCCACGGCGGACAAGACATCACCTTTGGTGACGCGGCCGTCTTTGCCGGAACCAGAGACCGAGCCAGCGGCCAGGTTGTTGTCGGCCATCAGCTTGGCCGCAGCCGGCATGGCCACACCGGCCATGTTGCCACCGGTGGCAGCAGCGGCCACAGGGGCTGCGGCTGGCGCCGAAGCAGGTGCAGCGGCGGCAGGGGCAGCAGCAGCGCCGGCCTTGCCTTCGGTGTCGATGCGAGCGATCAGCTGCTCAGCAGCCACGGTGCCACCATCGGCCACGATGATTTCGGAGATCACGCCAGCAGCAGGTGCGGGCACTTCGAGCACGACCTTGTCGGTCTCGATTTCGATCAGGATTTCATCAGCAGCGACGGCTTCGCCGACTTTCTTTTTCCACTGCAGCATGGTGGCTTCGGCCACGGACTCGGACAGCTGGGGGACTTTGACTTCTACGATAGCCATTTTTGAATTCTCTTTAAAAGGTTGAACGCAAGGTTGTTCTGGTGGATCACTTGGTCAGCACGAAGCCCTTGAGCTTCGAGAAGGCCGCTTCGATCAGTGCTTTTTGCTGGTCTTGGTGCAGGTGTGAGTAACCCACCGCAGGTGACGCGGACGCTGCGCGACCGGCATAACCGAGCTTTTGACCATCGAGCATGTTCTCGTGGATGTTGTGCTGAATGAAGAACCAGGCACCCTGGTTCTGTGGCTCGTCCTGGCACCACACGATGTCGGTGGCGTTGGGGTACTTCTTGATCTCGGCCGCGAAGGCCTTGTGTGGGAAGGGATAGAGCTGCTCGACTCGGATGATCGCGACGTCGTCAGCGCCCTTGGCTTCACGGTGCTTGACCAAGTCGTAATAGACCTTGCCCGAACAAGCAATCACACGCTTGACCTTGTCGGCCTTGATGTCCTTGGTTTCGCCAATGACAGTCTGGAAACTGCCCTTGGTGAATTCGGACACGGGCGATGTGGCGTCCTTGTTGCGCAAGAGCGACTTGGGCGTGAAGATGACCAGGGGCTTCCTCAGGTCACGCACCATTTGGCGACGCAACACGTGGAAGATCTGGCTGGCCGTGGTCGGCTGAACGATCTGCATGTTGGTGTCAGCGGCCAGCTGCATGAAGCGTTCGACGCGGGCCGAGCTGTGCTCTGGGCCTTGGCCTTCGTAGCCGTGCGGCAGCATCAAGGTCAGACCGTTGACACGGCCCCACTTGACTTCGCCCGAGGCGATGAACTGGTCGATCACGACTTGAGCGCCGTTGGCGAAATCGCCGAACTGGGCTTCCCAGACCACGAGGGTGTTGGGGTCGTTGGAGGCATAGCCGTACTCAAAGCCAAGCACGGCTTCTTCGGACAAGATCGAGTCGATGACGACGAACGGGGCCTGCTTGTCGGAGACATTTTGCAAGGCCACGTAAGTGCCGGTGTCCCACTTCTCACGCTTTTGGTCGTGAATCACAGCATGGCGGTGTGTGAAGGTGCCACGGCCGCAGTCTTCGCCGGACAAGCGCACGGGGTAACCGCTGGCCACCAAGGAGGCGAAAGCCATGTGCTCGCCCATGCCCCAATCCACCGGGGCCTCGCCTCGGCCCATGGCTGCGCGGTCGTCGTAGACCTTCTTGACCAGCTGGTGCGGGGTGACGGATTCGGGGATGGTGGTGATCTTCTCGGCCAAACGTTTCCAGTCGGCCAATGGGATAGATGTGTCGCCAGCATCGGTCCACTTCTTGCCCATGAAGGGCGCCCAGTCCACCGTGAACTTGGTCTTGAAGTTGGAGAGCACAGGCTCAGAAGTGTTCTTGCCAGCGTCCAGAGCGGCGCGGTAAGCCTTGGCCATGTCGTCACCGATGGTTTCACCCAAGCCTTGTGCGGACAACTTGTCAGCAAACAGCTTGCGCGTGCCAGGGTGAGATGCGATTTTCTTGTACATCAAAGGCTGGGTCAGCGCAGGCGTGTCCTGCTCGTTGTGACCCAGTTTGCGGAAGCAGACCACATCCAGCACCACGTCCTTCTTGAACGTCATGCGGTACTCGAGGGCCAGCTGGGTGGCCAAGACGACGGACTCTGGATCGTCACCGTTGACGTGTAGAACCGGCGCTTCGACCATCTTGACGATGTCGGTACAGAAGACGCTGGAGCGCATGTCGCGCGGGTCAGAGGTCGTGAAACCAATCTGGTTGTTGATGATGATGTGGACCGTGCCGCCTGTGGAGTAACCACGGGTCTGGGCCAGGGCCAATGTTTCTTGGTTGACACCTTGACCGCCAAAAGCGGAGTCACCGTGCACCAGCACGGGCAGCACTTGCTGGCCCAGCGGGTCGTTGCGGCGGTCCATGCGGGCGCGCACAGAGCCTTCCACCACGGGGTTCACAATTTCCAAGTGCGAGGGGTTGAATGCCAAAGACAGGTGAACAGGGCCACCCGCGGTGTTCACGTCGGAGCTGAAACCCTGGTGGTATTTCACGTCACCGGCGGGCAGGTCTTCGGGGGCGGTGTGGTCAAACTCGGCGAACAAATCCGCAGGCAGTTTGCCCATGGTGTTAACCAAGACGTTCAGGCGGCCGCGGTGGGCCATGCCGATCACGACTTCTTGCACGCCTTTGGAGCCTGCTTGCTGGATCAGTTCGTCCATCGCGGCGATGAAGCTTTCGCCACCTTCGAGCGAGAAGCGCTTTTGGCCCACGTATTTGGTGTGCAAATAGCGTTCCAAGCCTTCGGCTGCGGTCAGGCGGTCGAGGATTTGCTTTTTCTTTTCAGCGCCAAAGTTGGGCTTGCTGCGAATGCTTTCGAGCTTTTGCTGCCACCAGCGCTTTTCAGCCTGCTCGGTGGTGTACATGTACTCAGCGCCCAAAGTGCCGCAATAGGTCTCACGCAGCGCATTGAGCAGCTCGCGCAAGGACATGTTGTTCTTGCCAAAGAAAGTGTTGCTGGTGTCGAACACGGTTTCTTGGTCGGCATCGGTGAAGCCGTAGAACGCGGGATCGAGGTCAGGGATATTGGGGCGCTCGGTGCGCTTCAAGGGGTCCAGATCAGCCCAGCGCTGACCGACGTTGCGGTAAGCGGCAATCAATTGCTGCGCGGCGGTGCGCTTGCGGCCCATTTCAGCGTTTTCGCTGGCCATGACGACTTTGGTGCCGCCTGCTTTGGCGCGCTCAGCAAAGGCGTTGATGACGGGCATGTGCGGCACGTCTTTGGCGTTGGAGCCATCGACTGCGGGGACATGCTGGAGTGCGTCGAAGTACTCGCGCCAGGAGTCGGGCACGCTGCCTGGATTGGCCAGGTAGTTCTCATACATCTCTTCGACGTATGGGCCGTTACCTCCGAAAAGGTGGGTGTTGCCTGAATAGGCAGCGTAGACGGAATTTGTCTCGCTCATTTTTCGCTGACCTCCGTTCCCCTCTGGGAAACATAAGTTGGTTGAGTTTTACCTTCCGCGACACGGCTGGACCGGTTGGCGGATGCGACTGTGGCTAAGGAAGGGCCTGAGTAACCGTCGCATTGTGCCATGGCTTGGCCGATGTCAAACTTACAGCTTAAAGCTGTCCCAACAAAAAAAGGCCTCGCAGTGCGAGGCCTCTTTCCATCAAGCTTTGATCTGATCGACAATCTGCTGCAAAGCAGCGGGATCGTCCATCGTGGTCAGATCACCTGGATCGCGGCCTTCGGCCACGGCCTGCATCGCACGGCGAAGCAGTTTGCCGCTGCGCGTCTTGGGCAAAGCCGTCACAAAGAATACACGCGACGGACGGGCCACAGCACCCAGCTGTGAGTCCACCACTTTCATGACTTCGGCCTCCAAAGCCTTGCGCGCCGCATCGTTGGTCAAACCCGAGGCGTCTTTGGCGATGGCAAAAGCCATGGCCACTTGGCCTTTGAGCTGATCGGCCACACCGACCACGGCCACTTCGGCCACATTCGGGTGGCTGGAGATGCTCTCTTCGATCTCGCGAGTGCCCAAGCGGTGACCGGCGACGTTGATCACGTCATCGGTGCGGCCCAAGATGAAGAAGTAACCGTCTTCGTCGCGCACCGCCCAGTCAAAGGTGCTGTAGACCAATTTGTTGGGCACCGTCTTCCAGTAGGTCTTGACGAAACGCTCGTCGTCGCCCCAGATGGTTTGCAAGTTGCCGGGGGGCAGCGGTCCTTCAATGGTCAACACGCCCTTTTGGTTGGCACCAGTGAGCTCTTCGCCAGTCTGGTCATCGACCAGTTTGACGTTGTAGCCGTAAATGGCTTTACCGGGCGAACCAAACTTGCTCGGCGCTTTCTCCACGCCGTTGCAAATGCTCAGGATGGGCCAACCGGTCTCGGTCTGCCAGTAGTTGTCGATGATGGCTTTGCCGTTCAAGCCTTCAGAAATCCACTTGGCAGTGGGTTCGTCGAGCGGTTCGCCGGCCAAGAACAAGGCTTGCAAGCTGGACAGGTCGTATTTGGTGAGCAGCGCAGGGTCCTGCTTTTTGAGCACACGAATGGCCGTGGGCGCGCTGAACATGACGTTGACCTTGTATTTCTCGACCAAGCTCCACCAAATGCCACCATCGGGACGGATGGGCAGACCTTCGTACATGATGGTGGCCATGCCGCCGATCAGCGGGCCATAGATGATGTAGCTGTGGCCCACCACCCAGCCGATGTCGCTGGTGCAGAAAAAGGTGCCGCCGGGCTTGCCCTGAAAGATGTGCGGCATGCTGGCGGCCAGTGCCACGGTGTAGCCACCGGTGTCGCGCTGCACACCTTTGGGTTTGCCGGTGGTGCCGGATGTGTACAAGGTGTAGCTCGAATGCGTGGCATCGACCCACTCGCAAGGCACCACGGTGTCCATGTGCTTGGCACGCTCGGTGGCGTAGTCCACATCACGACCGGCCACGGGCGTGAAGGCGGCCAACTTGCGGTCCACCATGATCACATTGGCAGGCTTGTGGGCCGACAAATGGATGGCTTCGTCCAGCAGCGGCTTGTAAGGCACACCCTTGCCGCCACGCGAACCGGCGTCGGCACTGATGATGACCTTGGGCGACGCGTCTTCGATGCGGGTGGCCAGTGAATGCGAGGCGAAACCGCCAAACACCACCGAGTGGATCGCACCCAAACGGGCACAAGCCAGCATGGCAAACGCGGCTTCAGCGATCATGGGCATGTAAATCAGCACGCGGTCGCCTTTGACCACGCCCAGGTCTTTCAAGATGGCAGCCATGCGCTGCACTTCGGCGTGCAGGTCGCGGAAGGTGTAGGTCTTTTCCTGATCGGTTTCGGTCGAAACGAAGATCAGCGCAGGCTGGTCGGCGCGCTCGGCCAAGTGACGGTCCACAGCGTTGTGGCACAGGTTGGTTTGACCACCGACGAACCACTTGGCAAAAGGCGGGTTGCTGTAATCGCAAATTTGCTGCGGCTGGACTTTCCAGTCCACCAGTTTGGCCTGCTCGGCCCAGAATGCGTCGCGGTCGTTGATCGAACGTGCGTGAAAGTCAGCAAAGCTGCCCATGAAAGACTCCTGAATACCTGCCAATAAAAACCCGTCAGGCGCACCGATAACCAGCGCTCCTTCTGAATTCATAATTATGGGTAAGGGACTTGCAACAAGCTGACTTTCTCAATCGAGCGGCCAGAAAGGAGCGGCCCGGCCGCCCTGCTTCACTTGAACAAGCTTTGCAGCAATTTGAAGTCCGGATGCTCAGCGCTGCGAACCCACTCAAAAGCGACCATCTCGGCAGTCACCAGTTCTGCACCTGCACCGGCCAAGCGGTCATAGGCGGCATCGCGGTTGCGCTCGGTGCGCGAGCTGCAGGCATCGGTCACGACCCAGACGTCGAATTCGTCTTCGAGCAAATCAAGGGCTGTTTGCATCAGGCAAATGTGGGCCTCACAACCGGCCAAGACGATGGTTTTGCGTTCTTGGCTTTCGGGCTGGGGCTTTTGCAAATGACGCGGCAAACTGCGGGCATTGCCGCGAGGCGCTTGGGCCGGGGCTGGTTGCAGCCATTCGCCCAAACCCTCTTCCACTGCGCTGAACTGCATCTTCGCCAGGACTTTGCGGCAGTGACTGCGCAATTCGGGGGGCATTTCACCCAAACGCGAAGGGTTTTGCTCGGTGCCCCAGACCGGCACCTCCAGGGCTGCGGCCAACTCGGCGAGTTTGGCCGCATTGGACCAAACACCCTGGGCATCGACCATCACCGGCTGCAGCTTGGGCTGCAAATCCACCAGCACCAGTTGGCTTTCTTCCACATCGATCAACATACAGTTCCTCAATAAGATGGGGGGCATTGTCGCAGGCACTGGGCTAAGGCAGTCCAAAGCGTGCTCTAAATTCGTTCGCAAAGCCAATGCGCTGCACTTCAGTTATGCTCGTAAGTTATGCGTTGGTTCTCTCTTCTCATTGCTGCGTTGACCTTTTCGTCACTGGCCCTGTCGGCGCCAGGGGACGATGACAACCTCAAGCCTGCGCTCGAAAGAGGTTTAATTTCTCAATTCACCAACCAGCTCAACAGCGCCAAAGACAAAGCCGGCGACCAAGCCACGGGATTGATCACCCAGGCCATGGACTTGTTGGGCGTGCCCTACCGCAAAGGCGGCAACACAGAGGCTTCGGGTTTTGATTGCAGCGGCTTCGTACGCTACCTCTATGAAAACTCGGTGGGCCAATTGCTGCCACGCCGCGCCGAAGAACAAGCGCGCAACACCGAAGTGATTGACCGCAGCGAGCTCAAGCCTGGCGACCTGGTTTTCTTCAACACCATGAAACGTGCTTTCAGCCATGTGGGTATTTATGTGGGCGATGGGAAGTTCATCCATGCTCCTCGCACAGGCAAGGCGGTTAAAGTCGACGACATGCGCAGCGCTTATTGGCAAAAACGTTTCAATGGCGCGCGACGCGTCCCCCTTGAAAACGAAACCAATCAACCATGACATCTCAAATCGACCACCTCGTGGTCATGGCCTCGAGCCTTGAAGCGGGCGTGGCCTGGTGCGAAGCCACCTTGGGCATCACCCCAGCAGCCGGTGGCGAACACGAAAAATACGGCACCCACAACCGCCTGTTCAAAATCGCCTCGCCCAAACACCCGCTGGCTTATTTCGAAATCATCGCCATCAACCCAAACGCCCCCGCCCCCAAAGGCTCAGTGGCCCGTTGGTTTGACATGGACGACAAAGCCTTGCAAAAAGCGGTGGCCGAAGAACCGCGCCTCATCACCTTCGTGGCCAGCACCGATGACATCAAGTCCGCCCGGCATGCCTTGCGCACCCAGGGCATCGAGCGCGGCCAGATCGTGCATGCCAGCCGCAAATCCAGCAAAGGCATGCTGAACTGGCAAATCACCGTCCGCGAAGACGGCGAGCGATTGTTCAATGGCTGCCTGCCCACCTTGATCCAGTGGGGCAAACCCGAGGCCACAGACCCGTTGCGACTGCATCCACGCAACAGCCTGCCACGCTCGGGCGTGACGCTGCAAAGCATCGCCATCACCCACCCCAGCGGCCCCAAACTGCAAGCCGCCTACGAGGCCATCGGACTGGCCAATGTGGGCATGGAGACGGGCCCAGCCAACATCACCGCCACCTTGAAGACCCCCAAGGGACTGGTTCAGCTGCAAAGCTTGGGGCTTTGAGCTTCAGCCTGGCCCCTCATCGGGCAAGGTGGCCAGCAAAGCCATACCGAGCGCCATGACTGCAGCGGTCAGCCACAAAGCGCTCTTGAAACTGCCTGTGCTTTGCGCCATCGCCCCGGCCACCACCGGCGCAATCACTTGCGCAGCGCCATAACTCAAGGTCAGCCGGGCCATCGCCTTGCCCGGGTTTTGCGGCGCACGGCGCCCCACCAGGGCCAGCGTCAGGCTGACGATGCCAATGAAGGTGGCCCCATAACCCAAAGCGCCGCCCAAAGCTGCGGCCAGTGAACCCGACACCGCCGGCAAGATGACCGACAAGGTCTGCAAGCCAAAGGCCAGCAACAATGCCCGCGTATCACCCCAGCGCCGCGCTGCCTTGTCCCACAAAAACACGGCCGGCATGGCCGCCAAGCCCACCAGCGCCCAAGCCAAGGCGCCCTGCCCCGCCAAGGCCGGTTCACGCTCGACAATGGCCACGGTGAAGGTGGCACTGATCACAAAGCCCCAACCAGCCGCAAAATAACTGCCCGCCATGGTCCACATCCAGCGGCGCGAGACCTTGTAAGCGCCACCCGAAGCTTGGGCCGGTGCGGCCAAGGGCGGTACCGGTGGGCGCCACAGCCAAGCCGGCACAAAAAACACCAGACCAACGGCCGCCATGGCCAGCCATTGGTCTGACCACAAAGACCAGATCTGCGAGATGGCCCAAACACCCACGGCCGACACCACAATGCCCAAGCCCAAACCGATGAAATGCACCCCCAACTCGGGCCTGCGGCCCTGGCGCATCAGCCAACCCAGCACCAAGCCCGCGCCCAGCAACATGCCGGTGGCGCCGCACAAGCCGCCCAAAAATCGCCAAAGCGCCCAGTTCGGCAACCAGGTGGACAACGCCATGCCTGCCACCGTGAGCAAAGACATCCACAGGCCCATGCTGTAGAGCCGGTGTCGCCAGCGCACGTCGTCAATCCAAGCCGCCGCCAGTGCCCCCGTGATGTAGCCCGCGTAGTTGACAGCGGCAAGTGCCCCTGCACCGGCATCGCTCAGGCCCGTTTGCATCTGCAACGCTGGCAGCAAGGGCGTGTAAGCAAAGCGTGCCATGCCGATGGACAAAACCAGTCCGCAAATCCCGCCAAGGATGACTTGCCAAGCTTGCAGTGGAGTGATGACAGTGCGCATGGGTACCGATGCAAAAAAAGGAGGGTCGCCGCCATGACCAGAAGTCAAGCCATGAGCGCATGGCATTGCACCACAATTTCTCGCAGTTTATTGGCACCGATTGGACTGTCCGGCTCAGTTCAGCAAGTCGTCAACAAAGACCCTCGTTGTCCATGGCAAACAACGCGGGTCATGGATTGATCACAAGGATCATCCATTGTCCGAAGGTGACTTGCCAGCGCAGCTCAATAGCGACCATAGGGGGGCAACCCTGCGTGCCAGAAGAAGTGCGAGACAATCCAGCCATTCAAAAAACAGCGCAACGACAGCTCTCTATGGCGATTCAATGGTTTCCCGGACACATGCACCTCACGCGCAAGGCGATCGGGGAGCGCATCAAAGAGATTGACGTCGTCATCGAAATGCTCGACGCCCGCCTGCCCGGCTCGAGTGCCAACCCCATGCTGGCCGAGCTGATCAAGGGCAAGCCCGCGCTCAAGATCCTGAGCAAACAAGACCTGGCCGACCCGGCCCGCACCGCCCAGTGGCTGGCCCACTACAACGCCCTGCCCGGCGTGCGCGCCATTGGCCTGGACACCAGCATCAGCTCGCCGGCCAAAGCGCTGATCGACGCCTGCCAGCAACTGGCGCCCAACCGGGGCGGCATGGTCAAGCCCATGCGCGTGCTGATTTGCGGCATCCCCAACGTGGGCAAATCCACGCTGATCAACACCCTCAAAGGCAAACGCGCCGCCAAGACTGGCGACGAAGCCGGTGTGACCAAGCAGGAAATGCGCATCGCACTGGCCGATGACTTCTACCTGTACGACACGCCCGGCGTGCTGTGGCCGCGCATCATCGTGGCGCAAAGCGGCTACAACCTGGCCGCCAGCGGCGCGATCGGCGTGAACGCGTTTGACGAAGAAGAAGTGGCGCTGGAGTTGCTGAACTACCTGATCCCGCACTACCCGCAGGCCCTGAGCGATCGCTACAAGATCGCCGACGTGGCCAACCACACCGACGAAACCCTGCTCGAAGCCATTGGCCGCGTGCGCGGGGCCATGCAAAGCGGCGGTCGCGTCAACACCACCAAAGCCGCGCACCTCGTGATCCACGACTTCCGATCGGGCGCCTTGGGCCGCGTGACCATCGAAACCCCCGAGCAATTTGCCCAATGGCTGGCAGAAGGCAAGAAAGCCGATGCTGAACGCGCGGTGCGCAAAGAAGCGATCGAAAAATCCAAAAAACCCGCGCGCAAATAAACAATTGGGCACGGAGGGAACGAGCAAGCCCCACACGCGACACGGGCCAAGCACTTTCTCCCCTAGCATCCTTCGAGGCAGATCCCCTGCTCTGGAGATGGACCGTGAGAACTTCGCTCAAATGTTGGCTCGCTGGACTGGCTTTGGCCGCCACGGCAGCGCAGGCCGCCTACCCTGATAAACCCATCAAGATCGTGGTGGCCTTTCCGCCCGGCAGCTCCACCGACATCGTGGCCCGAGCCCTGGGCCAGCCTCTGTCCGAGGCCATGGGTCAGCCCGTGGTGATCGAAAACCGCCCCGGCGCTGGCGGCAACATTGGCACCGTGGCCGTGGCCCGCGCCGCCGCTGACGGCTACACCCTGCTCATGCACAGCG
Source organism: Limnohabitans lacus (assembly GCF_030053395.1). Lineage (GTDB taxonomy): Bacteria > Pseudomonadota > Gammaproteobacteria > Burkholderiales > Burkholderiaceae_C > Limnohabitans_A > Limnohabitans_A lacus. Next base: position 143,358 of record NZ_JASGBH010000004.1, read on the forward strand.
TGGCTTACTCGGTCAACCCATCGCTCTACGGCAAGGCCGGTTACGAGGTCGGCAAAGAACTCGCCGGTGTGGCCATGGCCGCCGTCTCACCCAACATCCTTTACGTCCACCCCTCGGTCAAAGCCAACAGCCTCAAGGAATTGCTGGCCTTGGCCCCCACCGAAAAACTCAGCTACGCCTCGTCGGGCAACGGCACCACCACCCACCTGGGGGCCGAATTGCTGTTCCGCAACTTGACCAAAGTGGACATCTTGCACATCCCTCATGCCCCGGCCTCGGCGGCCAACGCCGTGGTCAGCGGCCAAGTACCGGTGGGCTCCACCTCCATCCCGCCCGTGGTGCAACTGGCCAAAGCGGGCAAGGTTCGGCCCATGGCCGTGACCAGCAGCAAGCGCAGCGGCGCCTTGCCCGATGTGCCCACGGTGGCCGAGCTGGGCTACCCTGGTTTTGAAGCCAACACCTGGTTTGCCATGCTGGCCCCGGCTAGCACGCCCAAAGAAGTGCTCGACCGCCTCAACACCGAGGTCAACAAAATCCTGCAAAACAAAGCGCTGAACGACGGCTTTGCCGCGCAGTCGCTGGAAACCGTGCGCATGGACCGTCCCACACTGGATGCCTATTTTGTTGATTCATCAACCAAACTGAGCCAAGTTTCACGTCAAATATTGAGCCACTTGGTTATTGATATTTCTTTACTCGTTTGTGGATAAGTCTAGGGGCATCGCTGCTTCTTCAACTCCTTTCATCGACTTTGTTCGAATGCTCTTTGACCCCTTCGTCTTTGCGCTAGAGCTCCTGAATCGCCAACTTTGATTACCTGTTTCAACACTGATACGCCTTCACGTAGTACCAGACGGCGCAATTTGCTAAGTGTTCCCACGTTGATCACTCCTGCACACCCTGCCTAAAAAATTAGCAGGATATGTTGAACGTGGCTCAAACTCTGTCGTGAAAGATGGGGGAAATGGCTCAATTTTGAAAATAAACCAACAATGACCCCAAAAACCAAGCAAGAAAGCGCATTTCGACAAGGTATTGCAAACAGAGTAGTCATCTTGGTCACGGCTTATTCATATTAATGGACGCAATTGCACCTCAAAGGTGCACCATTACAACACCGATGAACCAACTCTGCCGCCAACTGCTTGGGCCTTCCAGTGCAACGCATGTGTGTCACTGGCAATAAGCAAACACGCACATGCCACTTTGGGGTCCGTAGCACACCAGCAAGGCGTTGGAGGAACCGAAAGCCCGCTGGACGCCTCCAGAAAAAAGCCGCCAACCCTTTCAGGTTGGCGGCTTCTTTGTTTGCAGCGCGAAGCTTTTACTTCTTGCTCGGCGGCACATCCGTGCAGCTACCATGCGCCACTTCCGCCGCCATGCCAATGCTCTCGCCGAGCGTGGGGTGTGGGTGGATGGTTTTGCCGATGTCCACAGCGTCTGCGCCCATTTCGATGGCCAGAGCGATCTCGCCAATCATGTCGCCCGCGTGCGTGCCGACCATGCCGCCGCCCAAGATCTTGCCGTGGCCATGGGCCTCAGGTGAATCATCAAACAGCAGTTTGGTCACGCCTTCGTCGCGGCCGTTGGCAATGGCGCGGCCAGAAGCCGTCCAAGGGAACAAGCCCTTTTTCACCTTGATGCCTTGGGCTTTGGCTTGGTCTTCGGTCAAGCCCACCCATGCCACTTCGGGGTCGGTGTAGGCCACGCTGGGGATGACGCGTGCGTTGAACGCAGCGGCTGCCAGCTCTTTGTTGCCTTGCAGTTCGCCCGCAATGACTTCGGCCGCCACGTGTGCTTCGTGCACCGCCTTGTGCGCCAACATGGGCTGGCCCACGATGTCGCCAATGGCAAAGATGTGCGGCACGTTGGTGCGCATTTGGATGTCGACGTTGATGAAGCCTCGGTCGGTCACAGACACGCCTGCTTTTTCAGCGGCGAGTTTTTTGCCGTTGGGCGTGCGGCCTACAGCTTGCAACACGAGGTCATACACCTGCGGCGCGGGGGCTGTGCCGCCCTCTTCTGCCGGTGCAAACGTGACTTCAATGCCTTCGGGCAAGGCGCGTGCGGACACGGTCTTGGTCTTGAGCATGATGTTGTCAAAGCGCTTGGCATTCATCTTTTGCCAGATCTTGACCAAGTCGCGGTCAGCGCCTTGCATGAGGCCATCCATCATTTCCACCACGTCCAGGCGTGCGCCCAGCGTGCTGTAAACGGTGCCCATTTCCAGGCCGATGATGCCGCCGCCCAAGATGAGCATGCGCTTGGGCACTTCTTTGAGTTCCAAAGCGCCGGTGCTATCGACCACGCGCGGGTCGTTGGGCATGAAAGGCAAACGCACGGCTTGCGAGCCTGCAGCGATGATGGCCTTCTTGAAGGCGATCACTTTTTTGCTGCCGTTTTGCTCTTGTGCGGTGCCGCTGGTCTCAGACACTTCGAGGTGGTTTGCACCCACGAATTGGCCCAAGCCGCGCACGGTGGTGACCTTGCGCATCTTGGCCATGGCCGCCAAGCCGCCGGTGAGTTTGCCAATGACTTTTTCTTTGTGGCCGCGCAGCTTGTCGATGTTGACCACTGGCTTGCCGAAGTCCACACCCAAGTCGGCCATGTGGCTGACTTCGTCCATGACGGCTGCGACGTGCAGCAGCGCTTTGGAGGGGATGCAACCCACGTTCAGGCACACGCCGCCCAAGGTGGCGTAGCGCTCGACGATGACCACGTTCAAGCCGAGATCCGCCGCGCGGAACGCTGCCGAGTAACCGCCAGGGCCACCGCCCAAGACGAGCACATCGCACTCGATGTCGGCCACCCCTGCATAGTTCTCGCCGAAGGATGAGGCTGTGGGTGCAGGGGCTGCTGCCACTGGTGCAGCGGGTGCTGCAGCAGGAGCCGGTGCGGGGGTAGCGGCTGCAGCTGGGGCCGCCGCAGCGCCCTCGCCTTCCAGCACCAACACCACCGAGCCTTGCTTGACCTTGTCGCCGAGCTTGACCTTGAGTTCCTTGACCACACCGCCGTGGCTGCAAGGAATTTCCATGGAGGCTTTGTCGCTCTCCACGGTGATCAGGCTTTGGTCGGATTTGACGGTGTCGCCCACCTTGACCATCAACTCGATCACGGTGACTTCGTCGAAGTCGCCGATGTCGGGGACTTGAATATCAATCAGTGCCATGGTCTGTCCTTAGAGCAACACGCGACGGAAGTCGCTGAGGATTTGACCCAGGAACGCGTTGAAGCGTGCCGCTGCGGCGCCGTCGATGACGCGGTGGTCCCATGTCAAAGACAGGGGCAGCATCAGGCGAGGCTGGAAGGCCTTGCCGTCCCAGACGGGTTCCATCGTGCTCTTGCACACACCCAAGATGGCCACTTCGGGCGCGTTGATGATGGGCGTGAAGTACTTGCCACCGATGCCGCCCAAGCTGGAGATGGTGAAGGTCGCCCCCGACATGTCGGCAGGGCCGAGCTTGCCGTCGCGGGCTTTCTTGGCCAGCTCACCCATTTCTTGGCTGATTTGCAAGACGCCTTTTTTGTCGGCGTCTTTGATCACGGGCACCACCAGGCCGTTGGGCGTGTCAGCGGCAAAACCGATGTGGTAGTACTGCTTGTAGATCAGCGCATCGCCATCGAGCGAGCTGTTGAACTCGGGGAACTTCTTGAGCGCGGCCACACAGGCCTTGATCAGGAAGGCCAGCATGGTGACTTTGACGCCGCTCTTCTCGTTTTCTTTGTTGGTCGAGACGCGGAAGGCTTCGAGGTCGGTGATGTCGGCGTCGTCGTGGTTGGTGACGGCCGGGATCATCACGGCGTTGCGCAAGAGGTTGGCGCCGCTGATCTTCTTGATGCGCGACATTTCTTTGCGCTCGATCGGGCCAAACTTGGCGAAGTCCACCTTGGGCCAAGGGATGAGGCCCAGCTCGGAGCCACCACCGCCTGCAGGGGCCTTGGCAGCCTGGGCCTTGGTTTGTGCAGCGCCCGACATGACGGCCTTGGTGAAGGCTTGCACGTCATCCGCCGTGATGCGGCCTTTGAGGCCAGAGCCTTTGACTTCGTCGAGTGGCACACCCAGCTCGCGGGCAAACTTGCGCACCGAGGGCGAGGCGTGGGGCAAGCCCACCGTGGTGCCACCAGGGGCATGCGCCGGTGCAGCCACCGCAGCGGCAGCGGCCGCCACAGGGGTTTGGGCAGCGGCAGGGGCCGAAGCCACAGCAACAGGCGTAGCCGCAACAGCCGCTGCGGGGGCTGCAGCGGTTCCTTCCAGCACGGCCAGCAAGTCACCGATGTTGACCGTGTCGCCCACTTTGACTTTGAGCTCTTTGAGCACGCCCGCAGCCGAGGACGGGATTTCCATCGAGGCTTTGTCGGACTCAACGGTGATCAGCGATTGCTCGACCTTGATGGTGTCGCCGGGCTTGACCATGACTTCGATGACGGCCACGTCTTTGAAGTCGCCGATGTCTGGAACAAACACTTGCACGGGGCCAGATGTAGCCGGTGCCGCTGCCACGGGGGCTGCGGCAGGCGCAGGTGCGGGCGCTGCCACTGCAGCAGCAGGCGCAGCAGCCGGTGCAGCCGCACCAGCGGCTTCCACCACCAGCACGATGGAGCCTTGCTTGACCTTGTCACCCAACGCCACGCGCATTTCCTTGACGACACCCGCCGTGCTTGACGGGATTTCCATCGAGGCTTTGTCGGACTCCACGGTAATGAGCGATTGCTCGGCTTTCACGGTGTCGCCCACTTTGACCATCAATTCAATGACGGTCACTTCATCAAAATCCCCGATGTCCGGGACTTGTACTTCTACCAATGCCATGTGTGTCTCCCGGATTTATGCGTACAGCGGGTTGATCTTGTCGGCTTTGATGCCGTACTTTTGGATGGCTTCGGCCACCTGCTTCACAGGCACTTTGCCCTCTTCGCTCAGGGCCTTGAGGGCGGCGACCACGATGTAGTGGCGGTTGACCTCGAAGTGCTCGCGCAGCTTGCTGCGGAAGTCGGAGCGGCCAAAACCGTCGGTGCCCAGCACTTTGTAGGTGCGGCCCTTGGGAATGAAAGGACGGATCTGCTCGGCATAGGCCTTCATGTAGTCGGTGGATGCGACCACGGGGCCGCTGTGCGGGGCCAACTGCTGCTCCACAAAGGACACACGCGGTGTTTCCAGCGGGTGCAGCAGGTTGAAGCGATCAGCGTCTTGGCCGTCGCGGGTCAACTCGTTGAAGCTTGGGCAGCTCCACACGTCGGCCTGGATGCCCCAGTCGGTGGCCAGCAAGGTTTGCGCGGCAATCGATTCGCGCAAGATGGTGCCCGAGCCCAACAGTTGCACACGCTTGTCACCGGCCGCGCCGGGCTTGCACATGTACATGCCCTTGATGATCTGCTCTTCGGTGCCGGGCGTGAGGCCAGGCATGGCGTAGTTTTCGTTCAACAGCGTCAGGTAATAGAAGATGTTGTCTTGCTTCTCGACCATGCGCTTCAAGCCATGGTGCAAGATGACGCCAACTTCGTGTGCAAAGGTGGGGTCATAGGACACGCAGTTGGGGATGGTGTTGGCCATGAGGTGGCTGTGACCGTCTTCGTGCTGCAGGCCTTCGCCGTTCAGGGTCGTGCGGCCCGATGTGCCGCCGAGCAAGAAGCCGCGTGCTTGCATGTCGCCCGCAGCCCAAGCCAGATCGCCAATGCGCTGGAAGCCGAACATCGAGTAGTACACGTAGAACGGGATCATGATCCGGTTGCTGGTGCTGTAGCTGGTGGCCGCTGCGATCCAGCTGGACATGCCGCCGGCTTCGTTGATGCCTTCTTGCAGGATCTGACCGGCCTTGTCTTCCTTGTAGTACATGACCTGGTCTTTGTCGACCGGGGTGTACTGCTGACCTGCGGGGTTGTAAATACCGATCTGGCGGAACAAGCCTTCCATACCGAAAGTGCGGGCTTCGTCCACCAAAATCGGCACCACGCGTGGGCCCAGGGCCTGGTCGCGCAGCAGCTGGGTCAAGAAGCGCACATAGGCTTGGGTGGTGGAGATTTCACGGCCTTCGGCGGTGGGCTCCATGACCGACTTGAAGGTGTCCAGCGCAGGCACGGTGAAGCTCTCGTCGCTCTTGGTGCGGCGGTGTGGCAGGTAGCCGCCCAAGGCCTTGCGGCGCTCGTGCAGGTACTTCATTTCTGGGGTGTCGTCTGCGGGCTTGTAGAACGGAATCTTGGGCAGCTCGCTGTCGGGCACTGGGATGTTGAAACGGTCGCGGAAGGCTTTGATGTCCTCGTCCGACAGTTTCTTGGTCTGATGCACGTTGTTTTTGCCTTCGCCGGCTTTGCCCATGCCAAAACCTTTGACGGTCTTGATCAACAACACCGTAGGCTGGCCTTTGTGGTTCACCGCTTTGTGGAATGCGGCATAGACTTTTTTGGAGTCGTGACCACCACGGCGCAGGTCAAAGATTTCTTCGTCAGACATCTTGGAGACCATCTCCAAGGTACGCGGGTCGCGGCCAAAGAAATGCTTGCGCACATAAGCGCCATCGTTGGCTTTCATGGCTTGGTAGTCGCCGTCGAGCGTCTCCATCATGATCTTCTTGAGCGCGCCTTCTTTGTCGCGGGCCAGCAGTGGGTCCCAACCGGAGCCCCACAGCAGCTTGATCACGTTCCAGCCAGAACCTCGGAATTCGCCTTCGAGCTCTTGCACGATCTTGCCGTTGCCACGCACCGGGCCGTCCAAGCGCTGCAAGTTGCAGTTGACGACAAAGACCAGGTTGTCCAAGTTCTCACGGGCGGCCAAGCCGATGGCGCCCAAGGATTCGACCTCGTCCATCTCGCCGTCGCCGCAGAACACCCAAACCTTGCGGTTTTCGGTGTTGGCAATGCCACGGGCATGCAGGTATTTCAAAAAGCGGGCTTGGTAGATCGCCATCAGTGGGCCCAAGCCCATCGACACGGTGGGGAACTGCCAGAACTCGGGCATCAGCTTGGGGTGCGGGTAGCTCGACAGGCCTTTGCCGTCGACTTCCTGGCGGAAGTTGAGCAACTGCTCTTCGGTCAGGCGGCCTTCCAGGTAGGCGCGGGCATAGACGCCGGGCGACACGTGGCCTTGGATGTAGAGGCAGTCACCGCCATGGTTTTCGCTCTCGGCGTGCCAGAAGTGGTTGAAACCCGCACCAAACAGGCTGGCCAAGGAAGCGAAGGAGCCGATGTGGCCACCCAAATCGCCGCCGTCTTCGGGGTTGTGGCGGTTGGCCTTGACGACCATGGCCATGGCGTTCCAGCGCATGTAGGCGCGCAGGCGCTCTTCGATTTCAAGGTTGCCCGGAGCGCGTTCTTCTTCTTGAGGCTCGATGGTGTTGACGTAGCCTGTGGTCGCAGAAAAAGGCATGTCAATGCTGTGTTGGCGCGCATGTTCGAGCAACTGCTCCAACAAAAAGTGGGCACGTTCGCCGCCTTCTTTTTCAATCACGGAGGACAGGGCGTCCATCCATTCCCGGGTCTCTTGCGAGTCCAGATCTTGATTCGGCTGTTGTGGGTTTGCCGCTGTCATGCGTGTCTCCTGCTTGTTGTTGACCAAATGATGCCCGTAAGTTTCTCATAATTTTTCAGAAATTTCAAATCGTGCTTTAACTTTTCATATTGTGAATTTTCAATGGAAATTCAGGAGAAACCCAATGGCCCTGCACGGGATTTCCCGAGGGCTTGTCCCCTAAACTCGGCGCATGGAATTGAACAAAGCTGCTTCGGTTGTGAAAAAAGTGGGGCCGTGGGCATGGTGGCGCTCTTGGTGGGTGCGCCAATCGCCCGTCCGACAAGACCGTTTCGCCAACCTGGCACCCGTGGCAGCGGTGCTGTTGTTTTTGGCAGCCATTGCCAGTGCCTTTTGGTACTTGCGCATCGAAGAAGTCGAACGCGAACAAGAAGCCATCAAACGGGACGTGGAATACGCCCAGCAGCGCCTGCGTCTGCGCCTGCTGGAAAGACAAGAACAAGTCATGCGTTTGGCACGTGACGTGTCCAACCGCGAAATCAAAGCAGAGCAATTCATGGTCCGCGCCGAGGCCTTGGTGCAGCAGTACCCCGAGTACCAATCGCTCACCTGGATCGACGACCGCCGCCGCATCATTGCCAACCAAAGCGTGTCCAGCTTGCTGCCCAGCCAACATCTGCGTGCGGGCACCGTGCTCAAAATTGGCGAGACCGAAAGCCATTACAGCTTGGCCCGCGACCTGATGCAGCCCATTTACGGCCGCGTGGACGCAGACGACGACAAAACCAACAACAACTCGGTCTTGCAGTTGCACTCCCCCTTGAGCAATGACCTGGGCCGATTCAGCGGCGTGATCCTGGCCGAATACTCGATGGAGGGCTTGTTGCGCTACGGCATTCCCACCGAAGTGCTGGCCAAGTACGCGGTGGCATTGCGCGACGGCGATGGCCAATTGCTGGCGGGGCAAACCATCCCCAAACGCATCCACCTGTGGAACCTGATGCCAGGCAACCCCAGGTTGGACAACGATTACGAGATCCCCGTCTCGCCCGTGGGCAATGACTTGATCCTTCGGGCACAGGCTTGGCGCACATCGCAAGGCTTGGTGGGCAGCGGGCTGTTCTGGCTGGTCAGCGTGCTCAGCGTGATGACCGCCTGGATGCTGATTGGCAATTGGCGCCACACCCGTCGCCGTCTGCAAGCTCAAAAGGCCTTGGTGGCCGAAACCAATTTCCGCCGCGCCATGGAAAACTCCATGGTCACCGGCATGCGTGCGCTCGACTTGCATGGCCGCATCAGCTATGTGAATCCGGCCTTTTGCCAAATGACGGGCTGGAGCGAAGCTGAACTGGTGGGGGCCACGGCGCCCTTCCCTTACTGGCCCGAGCAAGACCGCGAGCAACTGACCAAACGCCTCGAAGAGGAAATCAGCGGACAGCACTCTGCAGGTGGTTTTCAGGTGCGCGTCAAGCGCCAAAACGGCAGCCTCTTCGATGCCCGAATGTACGTGTCGCCCCTCATCGATGCATCGGGCAAGCACACCGGCTGGATGACCTCGATGACCGACATCACCGAGCCCAACCGCATCCGAGAGCAACTGGCCAACGCCCATGAACGCTTCACCATCGTGCTGGAAGCGCTGGACGCCTCGGTGTCGGTGGCACCGCTGGGCAGCCAAGAATTGCTGTTTGCCAACAAGCTCTACCGTTTGTGGTTTGGCCAAGACACGCAAGGCCACTTGCGTTTGGTGGCGCAGGCCGGGGCTTACGAAGGCCCCAACGACGCTGAAGATGTGGACGATTTGGCGGGCCTGCCCACCGAAAGCCTCACCGTGGCCAGCTCCGAAAACGCCGAGATCTTCGTCCCGGAACTGGGCAAATGGCTAGAGGTGCGATCGCGCTACATCAATTGGGCCGACGGTCGCTTGGCGCAAATGGTGATCGCCACCGACATCACGCCCCGCCGCCAAGCCGAAGAGTTGGCAGCCCAACAAGCCGAACGTGCGCAAAACGCCAGTCGCTTGATCACCATGGGCGAGATGGCCTCGAGTGTGGCGCACGAGCTCAACCAACCGCTCACCGCCATCAGCAACTACTGCAGCGGCATGATCTCGCGCATCAAGTCCCAACAGGTGGAAGAAAAAGACCTGCTGTGGGCCTTGGACAAAACCGCGCACCAAGCCCAACGCGCAGGCCAAATCATTTTGCGCATCCGCAGCTTTGTTAAACGCAGCGAACCCAACCGGGCGCTGTCCGATGTCAGCGCCATGGTGAATGAATCTTTGGAATTGGCCGAGATCGAACTGCGCCGCCGCAATGTGCGTTTGAGCCATTACGTGGCCGCCCGTTTGCCGTTGCTGATGGTGGACCCGATCCTGATTGAACAGGTTTTGATCAACTTGATGAAAAACGCAGCCGAATCGATCGATAACGCGAAAAGACCTTCGCATCAGCGGCATGTGGAGTTGCGCGTGGGACTGCAGGAGGTCGATGGCAAGTCTGTGGTCGAATTTGCGGTCACCGACAGCGGTCAAGGTTTGCCGCCGGAAGCGATCGACCGGGTGTATGAGGCCTTTTTCTCTACAAAGGCCGAAGGCATGGGCATTGGCCTGAATTTGTGCCGCAGCATCATTGAGTCGCATCAGGGCAGGATCTCTGCCCAGAACCTCTACAATGCCCACGAGGTGACCGGCTGCCGGTTCTCCTTCTGGATTCCGGTTGAGGACGCCTCAACCACACTACAAGCCACTGGGGTAAATGAATGAGTTTGATTCCGAAAAAAGGCACCGTGTATGTCGTTGACGACGACGAGGCCGTGCGTGACTCCCTGCAGTGGTTGCTCGAAGGCAAAGATTACCGCGTCCGTTGCTTTGACAGCGCCGAGTCTTTCATCAGCCGTTACGACCCCCGTGAAGTGGCTTGCCTGATCGCCGACATCCGCATGGGCGGCATGACCGGCCTGGAACTGCAAGACCGACTGATCGAGCGCAAGTCGCCGTTGCCCATCGTGTTCATCACCGGCCATGGCGATGTGCCCATGGCCGTGAACACCATGAAAAAAGGCGCCATGGATTTCATCCAAAAGCCTTTCAAAGAAGAAGACCTGCTGGGCTTGGTCGAGCGCATGCTGGACGAAGCCCGCGAAGCTTTTGCGGGCCACCAGCAAGCGGCCAGCCGCGACGCCTTGCTGTCCAAGCTGACTGGCCGTGAAGCCCAGGTGCTCGAACGCATCGTCGCAGGCCGTCTGAACAAGCAGATCGCCGACGACTTGGGCATCAGCATCAAGACCGTGGAAGCACACCGCGCCAACATCATGGAAAAGCTCAACGCCAACACCGTGGCCGATCTGCTCAAGATCGCCCTGGGACAAAACGCGCCCAAGGCCTGAGCCTCTAAACTCCCTCCAAACGCCCGCACCTGTCGGGCGTTTTGCATTTTTCACCTGTCCTTTTCAAGTTCTAAACATGACCGCCCAAATGATCGATGGCAACGCCCTGTCCAAACAACTGCGCACCGAAGTGGCCACCCGCGCCCAAGCCCTCAAGGCCAAGGGCATCACGCCGGGACTGGCCGTGGTGCTGGTGGGTGACAACCCGGCCAGCCAGGTCTATGTGCGCAACAAGGTCAAAGCTTGCGAAGACAGCGGTCTGCATTCGGTGCTCGAAAAATACGATGCCACCATGACCGAAGCCGACCTGCTGGCCCGCGTGGCAGCGCTCAACGAGGACCCGAGCATCCACGGCATCTTGGTGCAACTGCCCTTGCCTGCGCACATTGATGCGCAAAAAGTGATCGAAGCCATCAGCCCCGCCAAGGATGTGGACGGCTTTCACATCGCCAGTGCCGGTGCCCTGATGACTGGTATGCCCGGCTTTTGGCCCTGCACACCCTACGGTTGTATGAAGATGCTCGAAAGCATCGGCTATGACCTGAAAGGCAAGCACGCCGTGGTGATTGGCCGCAGCAACATCGTGGGCAAGCCCATGGCGCTGATGCTGCTGCAAAAAGACGCCACGGTAACCGTGGCGCACTCGCGCACCCAGAACCTCAAAGCCCTGACCTTGCAAGCGGACGTGGTCGTGGCCGCTGTGGGCAAACGCAATGTGCTGACGGCCGACATGGTCAAGCCCGGCGCCGTGGTACTGGACGTGGGCATGAACCGCAACGACGAAGGCAAGCTGTGCGGCGATGTGGACTTTGAAGGCGTCAAGCAAGTCGCCAGCCACATCACCCCCGTGCCCGGCGGCGTGGGCCCCATGACCATCACCATGCTCTTGGTCAACACCCTTGAAGCGGCCGAACGCGTCGCCATCTGATCAGCTCCACCGCACCAACCCAGAAAGCCCCATGAGCGCCCAACCCAATCCTTTGCTCGAGACATCGGGCCTGCCCTTGTTTGACCAGATCCAGCCTGAACACGTGGCCCCTGCCATGGACGTGTTGCTGGCTGATGCCAACCAGGCCTTGGAAACCGTCACCGCGGCCGATTTCCCCGCGCAATGGCAAGCCATCGCCCAAACCCTGGATGTGAGCACCGAACGATTGGGCATCTCTTGGGGCGCTGTCAGTCACCTCAACAGCGTGGCCGACTCACCCGAGTTGCGCGCCGCTTACAACGCGGCCCTGCCATTGCTGACCGAATTTTGGACGCGTCTGGGCAGCGATGAGCGTTTGTATGCCAAGTACAAAGCCATCGACACCCGAACTTTGAATACCGAGCAAAAACAGGCCCATCAAAATGCGCTGCGCGGCTTTGTGTTGGGTGGCGCGGAGCTGCAAGGCGAGGCCAAAGTGCGTTATGCCGCCATTCAGGAGCGTTTGGCCGAACTGATCCAGAAGTTCAGCGAAAACACCTTGGATGCGACCGACCGCTTTGCCCTGTATGTGAGCGAAGACCGTTTGGCCGGCGTGCCCGCCGATGTGGTGCAAGCCACCCGCGCTGCCGCTGAGCAAGAAGGCCAAGCCGGCTGCCGTCTGACACTGAAAATGCCGGTGTACCTGCCGGTGATGCAATTTGCCCATGATGCGGCGCTGCGCGAGGAGCTCTACAAGGCGCACGTCACCCGTGCATCGGACCAGGCCCCCGAAGACAGCCGCCATTTCGACAACACCGCCTTGATGCAAGAGATCTTGGTCTTGCGCCAAGAAGAGTCACGCCTTCTGGGCTACGACAACTACGCGCAAGTGTCGGTGGTGCCCAAGATGGCCGAGTCACCCGAAAAAGTGATCGGCTTTTTGCGCGATCTGGCCGTGCGCGCCCGCCCCTTTGCCGAAAAAGACCTGGCCGACTTGCGTGAGTTTGCGGCCAAAGAGCTGGGCCACAACGGCCCCTTGAACGCCTGGGATGTCCCCTACATCAGCGAAAAGCTCAAAGAAGCGCGCTACAGCTTCAGCGAGCAAGAAGTCAAGCAGTACTTCACAGCGCCCAAGGTGTTGGCCGGTCTGTTCAAGATCATCGAAACCCTGTTTGAAGTCAGCATCCGCCCAGACCAAGCACCCGTGTGGCACCCTGCGGTGCAGTTTTTCCGCATTGAGCGCGCAGGCCAACTGGTGGGCCAGTTCTACCTGGACCAACCGGCCCGCGCAGGCAAGCGCGGTGGCGCCTGGATGGACGATGTGCGCGGCCGCTGGCAGCGCCCCGACACCGGCGCTTTGCAAACGCCCGTGGCGCACCTGGTGTGCAACTTCGCGGCCGGTGTCAATGGGCAGCCTGCGCTGCTCACGCACGACGACGTGATCACCCTCTTCCACGAGTTTGGCCACGGCTTGCACCACATGCTCACGCAAGTGAACGAACGCGATGTTTCAGGCATCAGCGGTGTCGAGTGGGACGCGGTCGAGTTGCCCAGCCAGTTCATGGAAAACTTCTGCTGGGAATGGTCGGTGCTCAGCCACATGACGGCCCACGTCGAAACGGGTGACCCACTGCCCCGCGAATTGTTCGACAAAATGCTGGCCGCCAAGAACTTCCAAAGCGGTTTGCAGACCTTGCGCCAGATCGAGTTTTCGCTGTTCGACATGTTGGTGCATGCCGAGCATGACCCTTCGCAAGACTTCATGCCGCTGTTGCAAGAGGTCCGCAACGAGGTGTCGGTGATGCAGCCGCCTGCCTTCAACCGAATGGCCCACACCTTCAGCCACATCTTTGCCGGGGGGTATGCCGCGGGTTACTACAGCTACAAGTGGGCTGAAGTGCTGAGCGCTGACGCCTACGCCGCGTTTGAAGAAACCGCCGGAGCTGATGGCAGCCCGAGCCTGGAAACTGGCCGCCGCTACCGCCAAGCCATTTTGGAAGCCGGCGGCAGCCGCCCTGCGTTGGAGTCCTTCAAAGCATTCCGGGGCCGCGAACCGAGCTTGGATGCGCTGCTGCGGCACCAAGGCATGGTCAGTGCCTGAAACAGAAATGGGCGTTTGTAGCGCCCATTTTTTTCATCGGTCGGAAAACAAAAAAGCCCGGTAAACATCTTGTTTACCGGGCTTTTGATCCTACCGAATTTGGTAGGCGCGATTGGACTCGAACCAACGACCCCCACCATGTCAAGGTGGTGCTCTAACCAGCTGAGCTACGCGCCTGTTGAAGCCTTGAATTATAGCAGTAAAAATCAGCGTCTTCGGGCAGAGCGCACACCTTTGACGTTTCGCACCGTGCCCAGAACCTTGTTGAGCCCTGCCGCATCGCTGATTTCCACCGTGAAAGTCATCCAGGCCGTGCCCTTGACCGATTGGGTTTGCACCCCGATCACGTTCATTTTTTCCTTGGCAAAGACCTCTGAAATGTCGCGCAGCAGACCTTGACGGTCAAAGGCTTCCACCGACACGTCGATCGGGTACACCGCGCCATCGGGGCCTTTGTGTTCGCCCCAGCGCACATCGATCACCCGCTCACCATGGCGTGAAGCCAGTTCACGGAAATTGCTGCAATCTTGACGGTGGATGCTCACGCCTTTGCCGCGCGTCACAAAGCCGCTGATCGCATCGGGCGGCGCGGGTTTGCAGCAACGCGACAACTGGGTCAAAAGCGAGTCCACCCCCACCACCAGCACGCCCGAAGGCGATTTGCGCGCCACAGCGCCTTTGAACTTCTTGGCCAGGTACTCATCGGGCAAGAGCGCTGGCTCGGGCGGGTTGAGCAAGACCTCGATGTTGCGCAGCGAATATTCGTCCTTGCCCACCACCTCGAACAAGCCCTCGGCCGACTTGAAGCCCAACTGGCTGGCCAAGTCATCGAGCTTGGTGGATGTGCGGCCCAGCCTTTGCAGCAGTTTTTCAACGGACTCTCGGCCACGGGCGATGGTCTCTTCGCTGATCTGGGCATTGAACCAAGCACGCACCTTGGCCCTGGCCCGGTTACTGACCAGATAACCCAGCTCCGGGTTCAGCCAATCACGGGACGGCCCGCCTTCCTTGATGGCTGTGACCTCGACCGTTTGGCCATTGGCCAAAGCGGTGTTGAGCGGCACCATCGCACCGTCCACTTTGGCCCCACGGCAACGGTGGCCCAAATTGGTGTGCACGGTGTAGGCAAAGTCCACCGGTGTGGCGCCTTGCGGAAGTTCCACCACCGCGGCATCGGGGGTCAGCACATAGATGCGGTCATCAAACAAACCCTCGCCCTGCCCTGCGCCCGACAGGTCACGCTCCCAGGCCAGCAGTTGGCGAAGCACCGCAATTTTGTTGTCGTATTCGCTGCTGGCCGAAACCCCCGCATAGCCTTTGGCACCAGCTTCTTTGTAGGCCCAGTGCGCCGCCACACCGTGTTCGGCATGGTCGTGCATGGCCTGGGTGCGGATCTGGATTTCGATGGGTCGACCATCCACATCGCGCACGACGGTGTGCAGTGATTGGTAGCCATTGGGTTTGGGCTTGGCGATGTAATCGTCGAACTCTTGAGCAATCGGCACAAAGTGCTCGTGCACCCAGCTGAGCACCTGGTAGCAATCGGCCACGGCCGGCACCACCACGCGCATGGCGCGGATGTCGAAGACCTGGTCAAAAGCCAATGACTTGCCGCGCATCTTGCGCACGATGCTGTAGATGTGTTTGGGTCGGCCATCGACTTGCGCTTTCACGCCTTGAGCAGCCAGTGCTTTCGCCATGCGTTCACGCAGATCGACCATGTAGCGCTCACGCTCGCCCCGCTTTTGATCGAGCAAGCTGGCCACTTCCTTGTACGTGACCGGCTCGAGAAACCGGAACGACAGGTCTTCCATTTCCCATTTGATCTGCCAGATGCCCAAGCGATTGGCCAAAGGTGCAAACACCTGCAAGGACTCGCGTGCCAAAGCGGGCGGCACCGGCAATTTGGTGGCGGCGTAATGGCGCAGGGTCTGCAAGCGCGAAGCCAAGCGCAGCATCACCACACGCAAGTCTCGGCTAAATGCCAGCAGCATCTTGCGCACGTTTTCGGTTTGCAGTTTGGGGTCTTCAGTCAACTGTGCACTGGTCTCGGCAGCCCGCGACAAGCGTTGCACGTGCACCAAATGGTTGGTCTGAATGGCCAATTGCGCCAAGTTGGATCCAAAGGCCTTGGCAATCACCTCTTCGGGCTTGTTCAAGTGCGGGCAGGCATACACCAGATAACTGGCCGCCTGCATCTGGGCCGAACCGCCAATCTCGGCCAAAATCGCCGCGACCGCATCGGCGTGCGCCAGGATGTTCTCGCCCGTGTCCAGGCATTCGCCCGAGATCAAAGGGTCGGCAAATGCTCTGGCGCGGGCCAGGGTTTCGGCCTGATCGGCCGAATCGGCCGTGGCCAGCATCACCGGCGGCACAGCGGCGTGCAAATGCGTGGAGACGCGTGTGGGGCTGGCGGCATGGCTGGTATTGGGGCTGACCATCGACTCAAGCCTCCAACAAGAAATGGGCCACCGCCTCGATTTGAGCGTCGCTGGTCAGGGTGGGCGCGTGCCCGCAATCGGGCCAGGTGACGAGTTGTGCGCGGGGGCCGCGCTCGGTCATGGCCAAGGCCGTTTCAGGCAATAGCAAATCCGACTGGCCGCCGCGTATGAGCAGGGTTTGGGCCCGGATCTGGTCGTACAAACCCCACATGACTTGCTCGCCCGCCGCGGCCGCTTCGGCCGTCAAAGCACGCAAAGGCGTGCCAATGGCCGGGTCGTAATGCAAGGTAACGCTCCCTTGTGCAGCAGGGCGCACCATGTGGGACGACATCTCGCGCCAAACATCGGCTGGCACAGGACCAAACCCGGCTGACAAAACCCTCAAGGCAGCCGCTGCTTCGTCCAGGCTCTGAAACTGGCCGTATTGCCCCACGTATTGCTGCATGCGCTGGACTGCAGCCCACGCGATGGCCGGTCCCACATCGTTGAGCACCAGTCGCCGAATCGGCGCTGGCATGGGCATAGCGGGCTGACCAGCCAACACCATGCCGATCACGCCGCCCATGCTGGTGCCCACCCAATCGAGCGTTTCGATGTCCACGCCCGAGCGCAACTGCGCCAGCAAGGCCAACATGTCGGACGCGTATTGCGGGATCTGGTAGCCCATGGGGTCACTGAGCCATTCGCTTTGGCCACGACCGGCCACATCAGGGCAGATCACTTGCAAGGGCTCGGGGCTTTGGGTCACCAAGGCCTTGGCCAAGCGGTCAAAATCGCGGCCCTGGCGGGTCAGGCCGTGCACACACAGCACCACGCGGCGGGCCGATGCCTCCCCCCAACGCCAATAGGCCATGCGGTGCTGGCCCTCGGGATGCGGGCATGGCACAAATTCAAGTTGGGGCTGCAAAAGGCTGGCGCTCATGACAATCGGACACAATCGAATCGGACGTGCTGCAAAACAGTGCTTTTGCAGCGCGATAATGGACTTTTATGCATCCTAATTCATCTGGAGTGGAAATCATGTTGCAAGGTAAAACAGCTTTGGTCACGGGTTCAACCAGCGGTATCGGTCTGGGCATCGCCAAGGCCCTCGCCAAGCAAGGCGCCAACATCGTGCTCAACGGTTTCGGCGACACCGAAGGCCCCCAAAAAGAAATTGCAGCCCTCGGTGTGAAAGTGGCCTACCACGGCGCCGACATGAGCAAGGCCAGCGAGATCGAAGCCATGATGAAGTTCGCTGCCGACACCTTTGGCCGCGTGGACATCCTGGTCAACAACGCCGGCATCCAGCATGTGGCCAAGATCGAAGACTTCCCCATCGAGCGATGGGATGCGATCATCGCCATCAACCTCTCCAGTGCTTTCCACGCCACCCGCTTGGCACTGCCCGCCATGAAGGCCGCCAACTGGGGTCGCGTGATCAACGTGGCCTCGATCCACGGCCTGGTGGGCTCTGCGGAAAAGTCGGCCTACGTAGCCGCCAAACACGGTGTGGTCGGCCTGACCAAAGTCACCGCACTGGAAAACGCCACCACCGGCGTGACCTGCAATGCAATTTGCCCTGGCTGGGTGCTGACGCCCCTGGTGCAAAAACAGGTGGACGCCAAAGCCGCCGACATGGGCCTGTCCAACGAAGCCGCCACCAAACTGCTGCTTCAGGAAAAAGAGCCCTCGATGCAATTCACCACGCCCGAAGAGTTGGGCGAGTTGGCGGTCTTTTTCTGCTCGCCAGCGGGCAACAACGTGCGCGGTGTAGCCTGGAACATGGATGGCGGCTGGACTGCCCAATAAGCGCCGTTTCAACCACACGCACTCACCGACCATGACAGCACCCTCATCCCGTCTGGACAAAATCGTCATCGTGGACGATGACGCCCGCATCCGTGATCTGCTGCGACGCTTCCTTTCGCAAGAAGGTTTTGATGTTCTGTTGGCCGAAGATGGCCGCGCATTGGATCGCATCCTTCAGCGAGAAACCATTGACCTGATCGTGCTGGATTTGATGCTGCCCGGTGAAGACGGCCTGAGCATTTGCACAAGACTGCGAACATCGGGTGTCAAAATGCCGGTCATCATGCTCACGGCGAAAGGCGAAGATGAGGACCGTATCCGTGGCCTTGAGATCGGCGCAGACGACTACCTGGGCAAACCCTTCAATCCGCGCGAATTGCTGGCACGGATCCACGCGGTGCTGCGCCGCCGCCCCCAGTCCGAGGTGCCTGGCGCCCCCGCGGGCGATGGCGAGGTCATCACGTTCAGTGATTTCAAATTCGATCTGGGGGCCAGGTCGCTCAGCAAGAATGGTCAAGACATTCCACTGACCTCCGGTGAATTCGCCATGCTCAAAGCTCTGGCACGCCATCCTCGACAAGCGCTGACCCGTGACAAATTGGCACAACTGGCGCGGGGGCGTGAATTTGAACCCTTTGACCGCAGCCTGGATGTTCAAGTGTCCCGCTTGCGAAAAATGATCGAGATCGACCCCGCTGCGCCCAAGATCATCCAGACAGTTTGGGGCGTCGGTTATGTCTTCGTCCCCGATGGTCAGTCGTGAGCGCTCCCGACGACAGGCTTGAGGGCAAACAAACTCCCCAAGCGCTCCTGCGCAGGCTGAAGTTCAGCCTTTTCTGGCGAACTTTTGCATTGCTGGCAATCCTGATTTTGTTCAGCAGTGTGGCCTGGCTACAGCTTTTTCGGACTCAGGAATTTGAGCCGCGCGTCTTGCGCAACGCGCACCAGATCGCCACGGTCGTCAACTTGACCAAAACCGCCTTGGTTCACAGCGATGCAATTGCCCGGGTGTCCTTGCTCAAAACCTTGGCCGACGAAGAAAGTGTGAACATTCTCACCCGTGAACCCGGTGATCGCATCGAACCCTTTGGCGAAACCGATATGGAAAAGCGCCTTGTGCAAGAAATGCTCAAGCGGCTTGGCCATGGCACCGTGATCGCCTCCAGCGTCAATGGTCAATCGGGGCTTTGGGTCGGCTTTGCCATTGAGCGAGACAGCTATTGGCTCCAAATGGATCCTGAACGCCTACGCCCATTGGGCGGTCAAACCTGGCTGATGTGGCTGAGCTTTGCGGCCATCTTGTCCCTGGGCGGTGCCGCCTTGATGGCCAGGTTGATCAACCGCCCCCTCAAACGTCTGTCTTATGCAGCCAGCCAAGTCCGGGAAGGTCACTTCCGAAATTCATCGCTCAATGAAGACGAAGCCACCAGTGAAATCCGCGAAGTCAACATTGGCTTTAACCGCATGGCCGAGCGACTGGCCAAAATTGAAGCGGAACGGGCCTTGATGCTGGCAGGGATCTCGCACGACCTGCGCACCCCCCTGGCCCGCTTGCGACTGGAGACCGAGCTGAGCGTGGCAGACGCCGAAACCCGAGAGCTCATGGCTGGCGACATTGCCCAACTCGACGAAATCATCGACAAATTTCTGGACTACGCACGACCCGAACCCACCGATTTGGGTCCGGTCTTGCTGTCGGGCGTGCTCAGCCGCTGCATCGTGCCTTGGCGCAACAACCCGCGACTGGAAATCTCCATTGATGTCGCAGAAGACTTGCACGTCATTGCTGAAACCGTGGAGCTGGGACGCATCTTGTCGAACCTGCTGGAAAACGCCCGCCGCTATGGTCAAAGCCCCAACGACGGCGTGACCCGGGTCGAGATCGTGGCCCGCGTGCACGACGGTTGGGTGCTGCTGCGCGTGCGCGACCAAGGCCCCGGCGTGTCTGAAGAAACCTTGAAGAACCTGACCCAACCGTTCTACCGGGGCGACACGGCCCGCACATCGGCCACAGGCTCTGGTCTGGGCTTGGCGATCGTGGAGCGCTCAGTGCAGCGCATGGGCGGCACGTTTTCGGTGTTCAACAACAGCGCCGGAGGCCTGATGGCGCTGATGAAATTCAAACAAGCCAACTTGGCTTGAGTTCAGTTCAGCGCTTGGCAAGCAAGGCCACCGCCCGTGCTTCCATGCTCTGGCTCATGCCCACAGGGCCAAGCTTTTCTGCGGTTTTGGCTTTCACATTGACCTGATCGCTCTGCACCCCCAAAGCCTGGGCCACCGAGGCGTTGATGGCTTGCATGTGCGGGGCCAGTTTGGGCGCTTGCGCGACGATGGTGCTGTCCACATTGACCAATTCATAGCCTGCCGCACGCACCCGGCGCATGGCCTCGGCCAGCAACACTTTCGAATCCGCCCCTTTGAATTGCGCATCGGTGTCTGGGAAATGCCGGCCAATGTCGCCCAAGCCCGCCGCACCCAAGACCGCATCGGTGATGGCGTGCAGCAGCACATCGGCATCCGAATGGCCCAGCAAGCCGGTGGTGTGGGGGATCTCCACCCCGCCCAAGACCAGCTTGCGGCCAGGCACCAGGGCATGCACGTCCCAGCCCTCTCCAATGCGAAAACTCATGTGCGACCTTTCAAAACGGCCTCGGCAAACGCAAAGTCGGCCGGGTAAGTGACTTTCAAATTCTGCGCCGAGCCCGGCACCAGTCGGGGCGACAGCCCCAAGCGCTCCATGGCGCTCGACTCGTCGGTGATGCCTTCAAAGCCCGAAGCGGCCACTTGGGCCAAAGCCGCATGCAAAGCGCCCAGGCGAAACATTTGCGGCGTTTGGGCCAGCCATTTGTCTTCGCGCGGCACGGTGCTGTGCACACGCACTGCATCGGCATCTTGGCGCTGCGCCTTGAGCGTGTCGGGCAAAGGCAAAGCCAGCAGGCCGCCCACCGGGTCGCCCTGGCAGGCCACAATCAAGGCAGCCACCGCCTCAGGCGTGATGAGGCAACGCGCTGCATCGTGCACCAAGACCCAATCGTCGGCGGACAAGCCTGCCGCCAGCATCGCTTGCAAGCCATTGAACACACTCTCGGCCCGCGAAGCGCCGCCACAAGCCACCCGCACAAAGCGCTCGGGCCATGAGGCTTGTGGCCAGAAAAAACGGTCATCGGGCGACACCACGAGCCAGCCCGAATCAAGCTGCGGCACTTGGGCCAGGGCCTGCACGGTGTGCATCACCATGGGCTGGCCAGCCACCATTTGGTATTGCTTGGGCATGGCCGTGCCCGCTCGGCTGCCAGTCCCCGCACAAGGGATGAGGGCATGAAAACGGGCCAAGGCATTGGGAGCGGTCATGCGTCGATTGTAGTTTTGTAGGTCGGCTGCTTCTGCCCCGACGTCACGTCGTGCGAGGCTAAGCCTTGTCAGGGCTGAAGACGCCAACCCACTGAACACTGTGGTTGACCAGGTCCGCACACCGTTTGGTCCGCCCAAAGCCCCTAAAATCACATCCAATTCGAACCACCCACACCCCCCTCCTTTTTGGCGGGGGGTGTTTTGCTTTTTTCCATCGGCACCGCCATGCAACTGCCCAGCCTGATTTCCGGCAAACGATTCACCCTGCCCCGCCCCGCCGGATCGGCCGACGCCGTGCTGCTGGCCCAACTGGCCAAGCGCGAGAAAAAAGCGGGCAAGCTCACCGCCATCGTCACCAGCGACGCAGCCGACGCCCAGCGCCTGATGGACGAGCTGGTGTTTTTTGCGCCCGATCTGCGCTGTGTGATGTTCCCCGACTGGGAAACCCTGCCGTATGACACCTTCTCGCCTCACCAAGACCTGATCAGTGAACGGCTGGCTACGTTGTGGCGCATCAAGCAGCGCAACCACGCCGAGAGCGCCGATGTGGTGTTGCTGCCCGCCACGACGGCGTTGTACCGGCTGGCCCCGCCGTCCTTTTTGGCGGGCTACACCTTCGAATTCAAGGTCAAGCAAAAGCTTGACGAAGCCCAGCTCAAGGCCCAACTCACGCTGGCGGGCTATTCACACGTCAGCCAAGTGGTCAGCCCCGGCGAATACGCGGTGCGCGGCGGCTTGATCGACCTCTTCCCCATGGGCTCGCTGGTGCCGTATCGCGTAGACCTGTTCGACGACGAGATCGACAGCATCCGCACGTTTGACCCCGACAGCCAGCGCAGCCTCTACCCCGTGCCCGAGGTGCGGCTTCTGCCCGGGCGCGAGTTCCCGATGGACGAGGCGGCGCGTGCGCGTTTCAGGAGCCGCTGGCGCGAACTGCTCGAAGGCGACCCGACCAAGAGCCGCATTTACAAAGACATGGGCGACGGCGTGGCCACGGCGGGCATCGAGTACTACCTGCCGCTGTTTTTTGAAGATACCGCCACGGTGTTCGACTACCTGGGCGCTGGCCAGGCCGATGCGGCCACCGTGGTGTTGCACGGCGATCTGGAACCCGCCTTCCAGCGCTTTTGGCAAGACACCAAAGACCGCTACCGCCTGGTGCAAGGTGACCCCGAGCGGCCCGTGCTGCCTCCTGATGCGCTGTTTTTAAGTGCAGAGCAGTTCTATGCCCAAAGCAATGGCCACGCCCAGTTGGCCTTGCGACAAGGCACGCACGACGTGGCCGACAACGCCCTGGCCCAGCCTCTGCCTGACCTCACCGTGGTGCGTGGTGCAGAAGACCCGCTGGCGCGGCTGCAAGCGCACATCCACAGCGGTAAGACCCGCGTGTTGATCCTGGCCGAAAGCGATGGCCGCCGCGAAAGCCTGATGGACTTCGTGCGCTCCAGCGGCCTCACGCCCCCGGTGTTCGACAGCCTCGAAGACTTTTTGACCAGCGACGAAAAAGTCGGCATGGCCACCGCTGCTTTGGTCAGCGGCTTTCACTGGTTCGAGCACGGCATCGACCTGGTCACCGAAACCGAACTCTTTGCCGCAGGCCCCACCACCCGCCGACGCAAAAAGCAGGAACAGGTCAGCGATGTGGAAGCCCTCATCAAAGACCTCTCCGAACTCAATGTGGGCGACCCTGTGGTGCACAGCCAGCACGGCATTGGCCGTTACCGGGGCCTGGTCAACATGGACATGGGGCAGAAAAACGAAGACGGCACGCCCGCCCTGCAAGAGTTTTTGCATTTGGAATACGCCGACCAAGCCACGCTTTATGTGCCGGTGAGCCAGCTGCAGCTGATTGGTCGCTACACAGGCGTGAGCGCCGACGAAGCGCCCCTGCACAAGCTGGGCAGTGGCCAATGGGAAAAGGCCAAGCGCAAAGCGGCCGAACAGGTGCGCGACTCGGCCGCCGAATTGCTCAACATCTACGCCCGCCGCGCCGCACGCGAAGGCCACGCCTTCCGCTACAGCCCGCAAGACTACGAAACCTTTGCCAACGACTTCGGCTTTGAAGAAACCGCCGATCAAAAAGCGGCTATCCACTGCGTGATTCAAGACATGATCAGCCCCCGCCCGATGGACCGCTTGGTTTGCGGCGATGTGGGTTTTGGCAAAACCGAGGTGGCGTTGCGGGCCGCCTTTGTGGCTGTGACGGGCGGCAAACAAGTCGCGCTGCTGGCTCCCACCACGCTGCTGGCCGAGCAGCATTACCAGACGCTCAAAGACCGCTTTGCCAAGTGGCCGGTCAAGGTGGCCGAGGTGTCGCGCTTTCGTTCGGGCAAAGAAGTCACAGCGGCCATGAAAGGCATAGAAGACGGCACGGTGGACATCGTGGTCGGCACCCACAAACTGCTGTCAGAAAAGACCCACTTCAAAAACCTGGGCCTCTTGATCATCGACGAAGAGCACCGCTTTGGTGTGCGCCACAAAGAGGCCATGAAAGCCCTGCGGGCCGAGGTCGATGTGCTCACGCTCACGGCCACCCCCATCCCCCGCACCATGGGCATGGCGCTGGAGGGCCTGCGCGATTTGAGCGTGATCGCCACCGCGCCGCAACGCCGCCTGGCCATCAAGACCTTTGTGCGCAACGAAGGCACGGGCGTGATCCGCGAGGCGGTGCTGCGCGAACTCAAGCGCGGCGGACAGTGCTACTTTTTGCACAACGAGGTCGAGACCATCGAAAACCGACGCCAAAAGCTCGAGGAAATCCTGCCCGAAGCCCGCATCGCCGTGGCCCACGGCCAGATGCCCGAGCGCGAGCTGGAGCGCGTGATGCGCGACTTTGTGGCCCAGCGCTACAACATCTTGCTGTGCTCGACCATCATCGAGACCGGCATCGACGTGCCCACGGCCAACACCATCGTGATCTCTCGCGCCGACAAATTCGGCCTGGCCCAGCTGCACCAGCTGCGCGGGCGCGTGGGCCGATCACACCACCAAGCCTATGCGTATTTGATGGTGCCCGAGATCGAAGGTCTGACCAAACAAGCCGCCCAGCGGCTTGACGCGATCCAGCAAATGGAAGAGTTGGGCAGCGGCTTTTATTTGGCCATGCACGACCTGGAGATCCGCGGCGCGGGCGAAGTGCTGGGCGAAAACCAAAGCGGCAACATGCTTGAAGTGGGCTTTCAGCTCTACAACGAGATGCTGTCCGAAGCGGTGCGCAGCTTGAAAGCGGGCAAAGAACCGGACTTGCTCAGCCCCCTGTCGGTCACGACAGACATCAACCTGCACGCCCCCGCCCTGCTGCCCAACGACTACTGTGGCGACGTGCACCTGCGCCTGAGCTTTTACAAAAAGCTGGCCACCGCCAAAACCAACGACCAGATCGACGCCCTGCTCGAAGAACTGGTGGACCGCTTTGGCAAGCTCCCCCCGCAAGCGCAGACGCTGGTCGATGTGCACCGCCTGCGCGTGCTGACCCAGCCTTATGGCGTGATCAAAGTCGACGCCGCTCCAGGTGTCATCCAGATCACCTTCAAGCCCAACCCACCTGTGGACCCGATGGCCATCATTGGCCTGATCCAAAAGAACAAACACATCAAGCTGGCGGGCAACGACAAACTGCGCATCGAACGCGAACTGCCCGACCCCAAGGCGCGGGCGCAGATGGTGCGGGATGTGTTGAGATCCTTGGGGCAGCCCAAGACCGAAACAGCCGCCGTCTGAGACCCTTCAACGATCTTCGATAATCTTGACCCATGACCACTGTGAACGAATTCGCCCCCGGCCTCGCCATTCAGGGGTTCACCGCCCCCCTGCCTTTGTCCCAGTTCAAGCTCATCGCGTTTGACATGGACTCCACGCTCATCAGCATCGAGTGCATCGACGAGATCGCCGACGCCGTGGGCCGCAAGGCCGAAGTCGCGGCCATCACCGAGGCCGCCATGCGCGGCGAGATCACCGACTTCAAAGAAAGCCTGCGCCGCCGTTTGGCGCTGCTCAAGGGCGTGACGCTGGCCGACATGGAGCGCGTTTACACCGAGCGCCTGAAGATCAACCCCGGCGCGGCCGAGTTGATCGCCGCTTGCCAAAAGGCGGGCATGAAGGTGCTGCTGGTGTCCGGTGGCTTCACCTTCTTTGCCGACCGCGTGAAAGAGCGCCTGAACATCGACTTTGCCCGCTCCAACCAACTGGAGATCGTGGGTGGCGAGCTCACGGGCGGCTTGGTGATGCAAAGCTGGGGCGACATTTGCGATGGCGCCGAAAAACGCCGCACATTGCTCGAAGTCGCTTCGCTGCTGGGCATCGCGCCGCACGAGTGCATCGCCATGGGCGACGGCGCCAACGACCTGCCCATGATGGGAGCCGCAGGTTTATCGGTGGCCTACCACGCCAAACCCAAAGTGCGTGAGCAGGCCATGGTGGCCATCCAAGAAGGCGGGTTGGACCGCTTGCTGGAAGTCGTCAAGCCCTGAATGGGGGTGATCTTGTCTGGGTTGAACCCGACGACCTATCTTGAATGGCGCAAAGGCCGCAGCAAATCTTTCAGGCCGTTGTGGTCAATCTCTTGCATGAGTTGCAGCAAACGCCCCACCTCGCCTTTGGGGAATCCCTCGCGCGCAAACCAGTTGAGGTAGTTACCCGGCAAGTCGGCGATCAGCACGCCCTTGTGTTTGCCAAAGGGCATGGGCGTGTTGACAAGTTTGAGCAGATCTTCGGCTTGCATGCCTGTGTCCTCAAGCCTGGCCCCAGAGCCATTCACGCACCCGCGCATGGAAGGCTTCAGGACGCGAGATCATGACCCAATGCCCACAGGGCAAGCCCTGCACCGCACTGCCGGGCGTGGCGGCGACTTTGTCCAGCCATTGGGCCGAATGGAACATGAAGGGTTTGCGCTCGCCGTAAACAAACAGCAAGGGCATGGGCAGCTGGATTTGCGCCGCCCCCTTGAAGCCACCCGCCGTGCCGAACCATTGCATGGCGTAGGGGTAGTTCATTTGGTAGGTGATGCGCTCTGGCTCGGTCGGGCAACGCAGCCAACGCGCCATGGCACGGGTCATGCGGGTGCCCAGACGGCCGCCCAACTTCCAGGCCAGGGCCAGCCAGACCTGGTAGCCCATCACAGAGAGTTTTTCTTTGGCGCCCCAGCCGCGCAACAAGGCACCCGAGTTGTGGTCCCCCACGTCCACCGCCACCACGCGGGCTACGCGATCTGCGTGGCGCATGGCGAACTCATAACCAAAGATGCAGCCCCAATCGTGCACCATCAGCGTCACAGGCTTGTCGGGGCTGATGCGGTCCACGATCTGGCGCAGCAGCTGACACATGTCGGCCAGGCTGGTCGATGAAGGACCGGTCTCAAAGCCCGGCAGCGTGATGCGTGCGCAAGTGGCGCGGTCTTGCAGGGCGTCCACAGTGCCGTCCCACAGGGCTCGGGTGTCCGGCCAGCCGTGCAGCATCAGGATCACCTCATCACCCTCACCTTGCAGCCAGACCTCGGTGCCGTTGATGGTGATGCAAAGTTCAGTGCTCATGGTTTTATGGGGCAGTGTGTTGACAAATGAGGTCGAGAATTTCAACGCAACCATCGCCAGCAAGGCTGGCTCCTACATGGGTCGCAGCTTTTTGTAGGAGCTTGCCCTGCAAGCGATCACCTGCAGGCCCAAGACCCCCACATCGCCAGCAGGGCTGGCTCCTACAAAACAAGTGCGTGATCAAAGCGCCTTGGCCAGCCGCGCCACGCCGTCAAGGATCTTGTCTTCGCCCACGGTGGCAAAGCTCAGGCGGAAGGTGGCATGGTCGGGGTTGGCGCAGAAGAACGGCGTGCCCGGCACAAAGGCCACGCCGTTGTCGATGGCGCGTTTGGCAAACGCATTGCCGTCGGCCACTTTGCCGCCAGCGCCCGTCAGGCGCGCCCACACAAACAAGCCGCCTTGGGGTTGCACAAAATCCACCGCATCGCCCAATTCGCGACGCAAGGCGTCGCCCATGGTTTGAGCGCGTTGGGCGTAAACGCTGCGCACTTTGTCCAAGGTGGCGGGCATGCGGCCCGCCTTGAGGTATTGCGCGGCCGTGGCCTGGGCAAAGGTGCTGGTGTGTGCGTCGCTGAACTGCTTGCACATGGTGGCGCGGGCCAGCAATTCGGCAGGCGCGATCATCCAGCCCACGCGCAGGCCGGGCGACAGCACTTTGGACAGAGACCCGCAATGCACCAGCAGCTCGCGGCTGCCAGGCACGGATGCACTCATGGCCAGCAGGCTGGGTGGAGGCGCTTCGCCAAAATACAAATCGCCATAGGGATCGTCTTCGACAATCAGGGTCTGGTGTTTGACGGCCATCTCCAGCACCTGCTGGCGGCGCTCAGCGCTGAGCAAGGCGCCACTCGGGTTTCCAAAGGTGGGGATCAAATACACAAACTTGGGCTTGTGCTCGGCGATCAGCTTTTCCAGCTCGTCGGTTTTGACGCCATGGCCGTCCACCGGGGCGCTGATGAGTTCGGCCCCATACAAACGGAAGCACTGGATGGTGGCCAAAAAGGTTGGGCCTTCCACGATCACCTTGTCACCGGGGCTGATCATGGTTTTGCCGATCAGGTCCAGCGCCTGCTGGCTGCCGGTGGTCACGATCAGCTGGTCGGCGGCCACATCCTTGGCGCCCTTTTGGGCCATGAAGTGGGCCAGTTGCTCGCGAAGCGGGCCAAAGCCTTCGGTCGCGCCATATTGCAGGGCTGCGCCCGGGTCTTGCGCCAGCGCGGCGTTGCTCGCTTCGCGGATGCCATCCACGTCGAACATGGCGCTGTCAGGAAAGCCCCCTGCAAAGCTGATGATGCCGGGCTTGCCCAAGAGCTTGAACAGCTCGCGGATGGCGGAGGTTTCGACGTTGTTCAGGCGGTCTGCGAACTGCAAAGGCATGGTGTATCTTCCGTGTTGACTTGGCCGACATTTTGCCAACATCCCAAAGCCCATGAACGCCTCACAGATCGAATCTTTTTTTGCCACCCTGCAAGCGGCCAACCCCATGCCCGTAACCGAGCTGGAATACACCAGCGTCTTTGAGTTGCTGGCTGCCGTTTTGCTGTCGGCCCAAGCCACCGATGTGGGCGTGAACAAGGCCACGCGCAAACTGTTTCCGGTGGCAGGCACACCGCAAAAGATTTTGGATCTGGGTCTGGAGGGACTGGAGGGCCACATCAAGACCATCGGCCTGTACCGCAGCAAAGCCAAACACCTCATGCAGACCTGCCAAATTTTGGTCGAGCAGCACGGCGGTCAGGTGCCCCGCACTCGCGAAGCCCTGGAAGCCCTGCCCGGCGTCGGTCGTAAAACCGCCAATGTGGTGCTGAATTCGGCCTTTGGCGAGGCGACCATGGCGGTGGACACGCACATCTTCCGCCTGGGCAACCGCACGGGCCTGGCCCCCGGCAAAACGCCATTTGAAGTCGAGCAAAAGTTGCTCAAACGCATCCCGGCCAACTACCTGGTGGATGCCCACCACTGGCTGATCTTGCATGGGCGCTATGTGTGCCAAGCGCGCAAACCGCAGTGCCCGCAATGCGCGGTGGCGGCTTATTGCGACTTCAAGCCCAAAACGCTTTGATTCGCTTCCAGCAACGACTACTTTGGTAGTCCGATTGAGCCATAGGGCCGCAGACCCGACAGGTAAAATCAAACCCAAGAAAAGGCGCTTTTGCGTCCCGTGCCCTGAACGGCACACCCCTTCCGCTTGCAAGACCTTAACCAAGGTGCGCACATGGCCCAAGCCACTTGGGAGCGGCCAATTTGCCATTCGACTCCAAACCGACACGCCCATGACGCGAGCCCAGCCGCGTACCCACCTGCACAGTTCCAAGCTTGTGCGTTTTCTGAGCGAAAACGCCATGCTTGAGGCCGTCCAACCGTCGCAAGATGTGGGCCAGAAGTTGGGCGACTGGTTGGACTTTCGCCAAGCCATTGCCCTGCACGGCTTGCTCAACCCCGAATCGCCGACCGAGCAGGCCATGCCCGCGCACCAGCGACGCGCCAGCCTGATGACGCCGGAGGCTTTGACGCGTCACTTCGACAAAGTCAAAGCTTCGCTGGAGCAATCCATCGGGCAAGGTGCGCCCTCGGGCACGGGCCTTTCGCGCATCGAGATGCCGCCCGCCACACTGGACGAGCCGCTGGAGCCCAAGATCGCGTTTGAGCCTTACCGCCGCTTTTATGCAGCGCACCAGCGCCAAATCGAAGCCCAGGTGCGCACCCTGCGCTCGCAATTGCGCGGGCAGTTGGCCAAAAGCACGCCCGCCTTGCAACAGCTGGCCGCACTGGATGCCAGCTTTGAAAACATCCTCAGCGAGCGCGAAGCCATGCTGCTGGGCAAAGTGCCCAAGCTGCTCGAAAAACGCTTTTCGCAAGCCCTCAAACAACACCTCAAAAAGCAGGCCGAAGCCAGCGCCGTTGACCCCACAGCGCCCCAGCTCAGGCCAGATGCTTGGCTCCTGCCATGGCGCCAGCAATTGCGCACGGCTTTGCTGGCCGAGCTGGACACGCGGCTGCAGCCAGCCCTGGGTCTGCTTGAAGCATTCAACCAAGAAAGCACGTCTTCCCCATGAACCGTCTGAGTCGACATTCGTTCCTGATCGCCTTCGGGCTTGGCGCACTGGCCGTGCTGTGGGTCGCAGCCGCTGTGGCCAGCAGCCACTTTTTGGTGCTGGTGATGACGGCCGTGATTGGCGCTGTGTATGTGTTCGGTGCGCAAGAGCTGCGCCATTACCGCGAAGGCACCCGGGCCCTGGACCAGGCCCTGAGCAGCATTCCGTCTGATTTGCACAACCTGAGCGACTGGCTGATCACCCTGCCCGCCGCTTTGCAAAATCCGGTGCGCCAACGCGTGGAAGGCGAACGCCAAGGCCTGCCGGGTCCTGCGCTCACGCCCTATCTGGTGGGCCTGCTGGTCATGCTGGGGATGCTGGGCACCTTCTTGGGCATGGTGGTCACGCTCAACGGTGCCGTCTTCGCACTCGAAGGCTCCAGCAATGTGGCGGGCATCCGCGCTGCTTTTTCCGAGCCCATCAAAGGCCTGGGCCTGGCCTTTGGCACCTCGGTGGCCGGTGTGGCCACTTCGGCCATGCTGGGCCTGATGAGCAGCCTGGCGCGCCGTGAACGCGCCCAAGCCAGCCAGCGCCTGGACAGCTGCTTGGCCCGCGAACTGCGCGATTTTTCACTGGCCTACCAGCGACAAGAAACCTTCAAAGCCTTGCAGCAACAATCGCAAGCTTTGCCCCAAGTCGTGCTGCAGCTGCAAACCATGATGACGCAGATGGCCGAGACCAGTGCGCAAATCAACGAGCGCCTGATGGCCAACCAGCAAAGCTTCCACCAAGAAGTGCACACCGCCTACACGGGTCTCGCCCAGTCGGTGGACCAATCGCTGCGCACCAGCCTGAGCCAAAGCATGCAAGTGGCCAGCGATGGCATCCGCCCCGTGGTGCAAGCGACCATGAGCCAGCTGGCCGAACAAGCCCAGAGCATGAACGAGCAGCTCATGCGCAACACCCAACAACAACTGGCCGAGCTCAACACCCAGTTCAGCGCCACCACCGCCAGCGTGGCGCAAACCTACAGCACCGCCTTGGCCCAGCACGAGGCCAGCAGCACCGGCATGCTCGAGCGCGTTGGCCAAACGCTCGACGGTTTCAGCCAAACTTTTGAGCAACGCAGCCAAGCCCTCTTGGCCCACATGCAAAGCGCCCAAGCCGAGCAGCAGGCACTGCAAGGCAGCGCCGACCAGCAGCGCCTGGAGGCCTGGAAAGCCTCGCTCGAAAGCATGGCCGCAGCGCTGGGCGACCAGTGGCAAGCCTCGGGCAGCCAGACGCTGGCCCAGCAACAAGCCATCTGCGACACCTTGACACAAACCGCGCAGGCCATCACCACCCAGGTGCAAAGCCAGGCCAGCCAAACCCTGGCCGACATCCAGCGGGTGCACAGCGTGCGCGAAGCCGCCGACCAAGTGCGTCTGGACGCCTTCAAGGCATCGCTCGAAAGCACCGCCACCACACTGGGCCAGCAGTGGCAGACAGCGGGTGCGCAAACCCTGGCGCAGCAGCAAGCCATCTGCGACACCCTGACGCAGACCGCACACGACATCAGCACCCAGACCCAGACGCAAGCCTCACAAACCCTGGCCGAAGTCACCCGCCTCATGGCCAGCAACGAAGAGCTGATGCGTGCACGCATCGCCTCCGAAGCCCAATGGGTGCAACAGCACACCCAGCGCTCGGAAGAACTCAGCGCCCTGCTGCGCACCGAGTTGTCGGCCCTGCGCGAGGCCGAAGACGCACGCGGGCAAGCCGCTGTGACCCGCTTAAGCGAATTGCAGACCGCTGTGACCGCGCACCTGAGCACCTTGGGCACGGCCTTGGAAGACCCGATCACCCGTCTGATCGAAACCGCTTCCGAAGCGCCCAAAGCGGCCGCCGAAGTCATTGGCCAGCTGCGCCAAGAAATTTCGGTCAGTGTGGCCCGCGACAACGCCCTGCTGGAAGAGCGCACCCGCATCATGGAGACCCTGAGCCATTTGCTGGATACGATCAACCACGCATCGACCGAACAACGCAGCGTGATCGACAGTCTGGTCAGCTCCTCAGCGGCCACCTTGAACCAGGCCAACAGCCAGTTCATCGACCATGTGAGCAGCGAGTCGGCCAAGCTGGGCGACATCGCCGCGCAAGTGACCGCCAGCGCGGTGGATGTGGCCACCTTGGGCGAGACCTTCAGCTTTGCCGTGCGCTCGTTCAACGAGACCAACGAAAAGCTCATGGCCAATTTGCAGCGCATCGAGCAGGCGATGGACAAGACCATGACCCGCAGCGACGAGCAACTGGCTTACTACGTGGCCCAGGCCCGAGAGATCATTGACCTGAGCATCACCTCGCAAAAAGACGTGCTGGAAACGCTGCAGCAACACGCCGCGCAAGGAGCCGCTTGATGCTGGACAAGGACGAAGACCTCGAGTCGTCCTCGCCGGTCTGGATCTCGTTTGCCGACCTGATGACGGGCTTGCTGGGGGCTTTTGTGCTGCTGCTGGTGGGCGTCATGGCCGCGCAGCTGGACATGGCCACACGCTTGGAAGCCGAGGTGGAAAAACGCCAGGTCGAGGAACAAAAACGCCAGTCGCTGGAAAAAGCCTTGGCCGTTCCGCTGGCCAGTGGGCGCATCACCCTGAACAACGGGCGCATCGGCATCAGCGGCAAGCTCTTGTTTGAGCTGAACTCCGACAAGCTCGAACCGGAAGGCCGCAAGCTGCTCAAAAGCCTCGTCGTGCCATTGCGCAGTTATTTGCAGTCACGTGATGAAATGCTGATGGTCAGCGGCTTCACCGACGACCAAAGCATCAAGAGCCGCAACCGCCAATTCGATGACAACTGGGAGCTGTCGGCCCAACGCGCTTTGACGGTGACGCGCACCCTGATCGAAGAAGGCATGCCCTCGTCGATGTTGTTCGCGGCCGCTTTTGGCCAAGAACAACCTTTGGTGGCCAACACCAACGAAAAAGCCCGCGCCCAAAACCGCCGCGTGGAAATGGCCCCGGTGCCCAAAACCAGCAATACGGCCAAGCCATGACGCCAGAGTCGTCCTTGCTGCCAGAACTGATGGCCCTGCAAGCCTCGCTTGAGGCAGCAGGTGCTGCACGGCTGGACGCGGTGGGCTGGCATTACATCGAATTGCTCAGCCAGCGCGCTCGCGCACACCGTGGCCCTGCGCAACAGCTGCTGAGCGACAAGCTGCAAACGTGCTTGGAAGAATTCAAACGCCGGTGGGACGGCGCGCAAAGCGCAGCCAAGGCAGATGCAGTGGCCAGCGCTCAGTCCCCTTTGGCTGCCCTGCTGGCGGACATGGCGCAGCATGCGCCGACAACGGCCACAGCCCCTTCGGCGCTGCCGGTCAAAGCTTCGGCTTGGCGGGCAGAAAGCCCCAAGGTTCAGCAGTTCAAGAAACAGCTGGGCAAGATCAGTGTGCAAAAACAGGTCAAACAAGCGATTGCCCTGGCGCCCCAAAACGCGGGGCCCATCAACTCGCACATGCTGGTGTTGCGGTCTTTGGGATTGATGCGGGATGCCTCACCGGACTACCTGAACCGGTTCATCACCTATGTGGACACCTTGCTCTGCCTGGAAGAAGCCGGCAAGGTTTCGGTGCCGCCGAAGAAAGCGTCTTCGACGGCCAAACCGAAGAAGTGAGCTCAGCGGCCCAATTGGGCCAAAGCGGCTTGCAAACCGGCCAAACCACCCACGCGCTGGTCGTTGATGAAAATCTGCGGCATCTGGCGCACCGAAGGACCGCACTTTTCGTAGAAGGCCATGCGCTCTTCTTCGCTGTCGATCTTGATTTCTTCAAAAGCCAAGGATTTGGTTTTGAGCACCATCTTGGCGGACTCGCATTGGGGGCATGCGGACTTGGAGTAAACGACGATTTTGAGTTCCATGCGTCAGATTCTAGCGGCCCCTCAAGGCGCCACCAAGCTGGCCAAGACCTGGGGCTCAAAGTGCTGCCCGATGAAATCGGCCAAGCCCTCAAAGACTGTCTCCAGCGTGGGTGTCTGCGCACCAAACAGGGCTTGTAGCACTGCCGGGCATTCCATCAAGCCGTGCAGGTAAGTGCCCAGCACCTGACCGTCGCCGCTTTGCCAGGCCAGTCCCGGCATGACTTCATGCAAGACCGCGCCAGCCGCAAGCATGGCCGTGTGCCCCTGGGTCTGTCCGTGGTGGATCTCGTAGCCCGAGACTTCGACACCTGAAAGGGCCGCCCATGGCCCCTGCACAGCGGCGAACTGGGCTTGGGTTTTCTTCACGGTCTTGTCTGGCGCGAACTGCGTGACCAGGGGCAGCAAGCCCAGACCGGGCGCGTTGCCGTCGATGCCGAACGTGTCGATCAGGGCTTCGCCCAGCATTTGCAGGCCACCGCAGATACCCAGCACCGCCCCACCCTGCTGGGCGTGCAGGGCCACGGCCGCGTCGAGCCCCTGCTGGCGCAGCCAAGCCAAGTCGCTGCTGGTGTGTTTGCTGCCGGGCAGGATCACCCAGTCGGAATGCTTCAAGGCTGCCAGATCCGCGGGGCTGCGCGCCCAAATCAGGCGCACACCGGGCACGTTCTTGAGCGGCTGGAATTCATCGAGGTTGCTGATGCGGGGGTAAGCGATCACGGCCACCGTTTTCGTCACAGCGCCAGAGCCGAGGCTGCGTTCATCGAAAACGCCGTCCTCCTCGGGCAAACCGTGCTGCCACCACATGGGCAAAACCGCCACAGTGGGCACGCCGGTCAGTTGCTGGAGCATTTCGGGCGCCGGGCTCAGCAAGCTGGCATCGCCCCTGAATTTGTTGAGCACAAAGCCTTGAATGCGCTGCTGATCCTCGGGCGGCAACAGTGCCCACGTGCCGTACAGGTGGGCAAAGGCGCCGCCTTTGTCGATGTCGGTCACCAACAGGCACCTGGCTTGGGCATGGCGGGCCACGCGCAGGTTGACGATGTCGCTGTGCATCAGGTTGATCTCGGCGGGCGAGCCTGCGCCTTCGATCACCACCACATCGTTGTGCGCCATCAGCTCGTCCAGCGCCGCTGCGATGGCCGGCCAGACTTTGTCGCTGCGTTCGTGCCAAGGGGTGTTGGAGAGCTCATCGCTGACCTCGCCCAGCAAGACCACTTGGCTGCGCGTGTCGGCCTCGGGCTTGAGCAGCAGAGGGTTCATGCGCACATCGGGCTCGGCCTGGGCCGCCAAGGCCTGGAAATATTGCGCCGAACCGATCTCGCCCAAGCCCTGTTGCGAAGCCACCACCCGCGCGTTGTTGCTCATATTCTGCGCCTTGAAAGGCGCCACTTTGAGGCCCAGACGCGCGTAGTGGCGGCACAGCGCCGTGACCAGCCAGCTCTTGCCAGCGCCACTGGCGGTGCCCAGCACCATGATGCAGCGGGCTGTCATGTGGTGCGGGGCAAGACCACCCATTGGCCGTCCAGCGCATGGATGCGGATGCGGTGGTTGAACACCGCTTCAATGGCCGTATGGGTTTGGGGATCACTGCAGGCACCATGGTGAATGACCTGGCCCTGGTCCATGACGATGACCTCATCGGCATGCAAAGCCATCCCAATCTCATGCAGCACGCTCACCACCGTGGTGCCCTGTGCGATCAGGCAATGCACCTGCTCCAACCAGTCCACCTGGTGCGGCGGGTCCAGATTGGCCAAGGGCTCGTCCATCAGCATCAGCGGTGCATTGCCTGCCATGGCACGGGCCAGCAGCACACGCTGGCGCTCGCCGCCCGACAGTTCGCCCAGCGTGCGTTCGCGCCAGTCCCAAGCTTGTGTGGCTTTGAGGGCGGCCTCCACCATCTCGGCATCTTTCAAGGTGGGCGTGCCCCACCAGCCTTGGTGCGGCAAGCGGCCCAGCATGGCGACATCCCAGACACGCAGATCCAGCGTGGTCGATTCGCTTTGGCCCAACCAGGACAGCTGCAAACCGCGCGAACGCCGCTCGATCGACTCGAGGGGCTGACCTTGCCAGAGCACTTGGCCGGTGTGGGGCAAGAGCCCCGCCAAGGTTTTGAGCAAGGTGGATTTGCCTGCCCCATTGGGCCCCAGCACACAGGTCCAGCGCCCAGCGGCGATCTGCAGGTTCAGGCCGTGCAAAACCGGGCGGCCACCGAGTTGCACAGACAAGTGCTGGGTTTGCACGGCGTGCTTCATCGCGCACCTCCGGAGCCGCGGTACACCCGCCACAAAAGATAGCCCCCGCCAAGCACCGCGGTCAACACCCCCACGGGCAACTCTTGCGGGGCAAACAGCACACGCGCCAAAACATCGGCCATGGCCAGCAAAGCGCCCCCCATCAGGGCCGCGAGCCCCAAAGCCCAAGCATGGGTGCTGCGCACCAGCGAGCGCACCAAGTGCGGCGCAGCCAATCCCACAAAGGCGACCAAACCGATGTGCGCCACGGCAGCACCCGTGGCCAAAGAAATCACGCCCACCAAGACCAGCCTGGCCTGCCGCAGTGGCACCCCCAGGCTTTGGGCGGTGGACTCGCCCAGCGTCAACGCGTCCAGCACGCGGGCAAAGGCCCAGGCCAGCAGCAGGCACACCACCAGCACTGCACCCAAGGTGGCGCAAGCGGCCCAGCTGACAAAAGCCGTTGAGCCCAGCATGAAGCCCTGCATGGCTTGCAGCACTTGGGGCTGCAACAAAGAGAGCAAGGACGTCACGGCCCCCAGCACCACGCCCACCACGACACCGGCCAGCAGCAAACGCAAGGTTTGCTGCACACCACGCGCCAAGAGCAAGGTGAGCAGCACCGCCAACACAGCGCCCAAAAAGGCGGCCCCCGTGAGGCCCAGGCCCATCCACCAGGTCATGGCCCAAGCGCTGCCACCAAACAAACTCAGGTAGGCGCCCACCCCCAAAGAAGCGCCCGAGGCACTGCCCAGCAGGTAAGGATCAGCCAGGGGGTTGCGAAACAAGCCTTGCGCCACCGCACCGGCCAGACCCAGCAAAGCGCCCCCCAGCCAAGCGCCCATGCTGCGGGGCAAACGGATGTCCCACACGATTTGCTCCGACACCGGATCGTTGGCCATCCACCAGCCGGGCTGCCAGCCTTGGCTGCCCGCTGAAGCGCCCAACAGCACCACGGCGCAGCCCAAGACCAGCAAGAGCCAAGCCAAACGGTGTGCGTGGGGAGAAGGTGTCATCGTTGGGGGCCCTGGCCTGTCGCCGTCACACGGTTGAGGCACTCGGCCATGAGCCGCGCCCCCTCGGCCATGCGTGGGCCTGCACGCACCAGCATGTCGGAGTCATCGGGCTTGAACACGCACAAGCGTTGCTCACGGATGGCGGCAAGCGCAGCCCAACCGGGGCGCTGCACCATGCTGGCGCGGCTGCTGTCGCCGGCCATGATCACGTCCGGCTGCGCACGCACCACCCACTCGGGGTTGACCAAGGGGAAGGTGCCCATCTCGGCGGGCAAGATGTTGTGCATGCCCATGCGGATCAAGGTCTCGCCAATGAAGGACGAGGCGCTGGCGCCATATGGCGCGGGGCTGACTTCGAAATACACTTTTTGCGCACGTGCTTTGGGGCTGAGCGAGGCCACCGCAGACTGCACGCCAGACTGGATCTCGCGCCAGACCCGTTGGCTGTCGGCCTCAGAAACAAACAAGGCTTGCGCCACGGTGCGCAGCACCCGCTCCACATCGGCATGGGTGCGTGGCTCCAAACGCAAGACTTTGAGGCCCAGCGCCTCCAGACGCTCAGCCCCCCGGGTTGACCCTGCGGCCAGCACCAAATCGGGCTTGAGCGCGACGATGCTTTCGATGTTCGGATCGAGCCCACCGCCCACACGGGGCAAGTTCTTGAGGGATGTTGGCCAATTCGAGTAACGGTCCAGGCCCACCAAGCGCTGGCACGCACCCAAAGCACAAACGGTTTCAGTCAGCGAAGGCAGCAAGCTGACGATGCGTTGCGGCGCTTTGGCGATCTCCAGCTTTTGCGCGCCATCGCCTTGCACGGTGATGGCTTGCGCACTCCAAAACCAACAGCTCAGGAACAAGGCCAGGAAGTGACGGGCCTTAGGCATATTGCGCCTCCCACTGGCTGAAGATGCGGTGCAGTTGCGCCACCCCATCGGTCAGGGATGCAGGCCCCGGCTGGAGGATGTCGGCCGACTTGATCTCAAACAACTGCCCGTTGCGCACGGCTGGCACGTCTTGCCAGCCCGCGCGGGCGGCGACCTTTTCGGGGCGAAATTTCTTGCCGCACCAAGAGCCAATGATGATGTCCGGTGCACGGTCGATGATGGTCTGGCTGTCGGCAATGATGCGGTCACGCCCCATGGATTGCACCGCCAATTCAGGGAACACATCGTCCCCGCCGGCAATGCCCATGAGTTCTGACACCCAGCGAATGCCGCTGATGTGGGGCTCGTCCCACTCCTCAAAAAACACTTTGGGGCGACGCTTGAATTGAGATGCCTTGTGCGCGATGGCATCCAGCTCTGCACGCATGAAGGCCAGTTTTTGCAGACCCTGCTCGGCCTGCCCCACCATCGCCGCCACCTGGTACAGCATCGAGAAAATCTCGTCTACGCTGCGCTGGTTGAAGATGGTGACTTGCACGCCCGCCTTGATCAGCAAGCTCGCAATGTCGGCCTGCAGGTCCGAAAAACCAAACACACAATCGGGCTTGAGCGCCAAGATCTTGTCGATCTTGGCGCTCAAGAAAGCACTGACCTTGGGCTTTTCCTCACGGGCCCGGCGCGGGCGCACCGTGTAGCCCGAGATGCCCACAATGCGCTGCTCTTGCCCCAAGAGGTAAAGCCACTCCGTGGCCTCTTCGGTGAGGCACACGATGCGTTGAGGGGCAAGAGCGGCTGGGGACATCACTTGGGACTGTATTGCAAGGTGGCAAACAGCCCTCGGCCGGGGGTGTTGTAACCATAAGCCAGTTGATACTGCTTGTCGAAAGCATTGTCCATGCGCAAGCGCGCCGTCCAGTTGTCGTCGATCTTACGGCTGGCATAGAAGGACCACAGACTGTAGCCCGCCAAAGTGTGTGTGCCATCAGGACGCGCCCCGGAGGCATAAAGTCTGGCGCCGGCGTCATAGGTACCGAAGGAACGCGAAACATCGATGGCGCCATAGTTTTGAGCTCTGCGATCCAGCGATTTGTGGCTCACATCATTCATGGGGTCCTGATTCACCACAGAAGCCTTGAGGCTGTATCCACGCCATTGGGCCCGTAAAGTGGCCTCCACCCCTTTGTTACTCACACGGCCCACCGATTCATAGGTGTATTCCCAGCCCTGAAGGGGCTTGTAAACAATAGCATCGGTGGTTCGGGTGTCAAAATAAACCACACGGACCAAAAGGGTTTCCGCCGAGTAGCTGCCGCCAATTTCTGAACTTTGATGCGTTTCTGGTTTGAGCTGAGCGTTTTTGGACACCTCGGATGCGGTGGGTGCTCTGAACCCCGTAGAAACCGTACCTGTCACAGACCATTGCGGGGTGATGGCATAACCCAAACCCAAAAGACCCGTGTCTGCACCCGACCGATTACTGCTGGACGCCAAACCTGGCTCCATGTTTTGCACCTTCAGATCGTCATGGCGCGCGTTCAGCTGCGCCGTGAATGCGCCCAACTTTTGGGTCACGCCAGCAAAAACGCCATTGGCATCACGCTGCATGTCATAGGCATTACCCTGATCCACCTTGAAGTTTTCACTGGTGACATCTGCACCAAAGTTGACTGCCGTATTGACGCCCGCTTGCCAGGTATTGAACCAGCGTGCAAGATTTTGTCTG
This sequence comes from Limnohabitans lacus, assembly GCF_030053395.1. GTDB lineage: Bacteria > Pseudomonadota > Gammaproteobacteria > Burkholderiales > Burkholderiaceae_C > Limnohabitans_A > Limnohabitans_A lacus. The sequence goes on from NZ_JASGBH010000004.1 coordinate 183,111, forward strand.
CCTTCAAACAAGCCATAAGAATTCAAGCGTTGACCATTTTCAATGTCTTCATAACCCAATGATGAAGTTGTCAGGTCCAGTTGACTGACCCAATCGGCAGTGAACGACTGACGCCAAAAAAAGCCCAAACTGCTGTTGCGTTTTTTAAATTGATGTGTATCCAGTGGCGAATTGGCCCAGGCATTGTCTGTGTCTGCGGTTGATCGTGCACCTTGCAAACGAACGCCAACTGTGGCGTCCTGGCTCAGCAGTTTCTCAACACGCGCAGCCATGAACTGCCCACTGTAACCATCTTGGTCTGGGTTGGCTGCAGCTTGCTGCTGAGTATTGATCGCCGAGAAACCGTCCGTTTTCTTGATACCTGCCAGAACATTGAAACGGTAATCCTCAGACTTGCCACCGTATCCGACAGAAGCATCGAGGCTGTTGCGCGAGCCGTAAGTCACGGAGCCATAGGCCGCAGGGGTCCCTTTGCCATTGAGGGTGGTGATGCTGATCACGCCGCCAATGGCCGCATCGCCATACAAAGCACTGGCATTTCCGCGCAAAATTTCAATGCGCTCAATTTGAAACAACGGCACGTCCAACACTTGAAGTGCCCCCAAAGAATCCACTTGAGAACGAACCCCATCGATCATCACCACAACGTTGCTGCTGTTTTGGCCACGTAAAAAGAACGACGTCGTCGTACCTGGTCCACCATTGCGTCCAAATTCAAAACCGGCCTCGCCTTGCAGCAAATCAGCCAGCGTGGGGGATTGGGATTTTTCGATTTCTTGACGTGTGATCACAGAAACAGAAGTCAGCGCCTGCGACAACTGCTGCTCCATGCGAGCGCCCGTGATCACCACCGGATTGATTTCAATGGTTTGCGCATGCAGGGCCGTGCCCACAGCCAACGACAAAATGGAAAGAACAGGCACCGAAGAGCGTGCACGAATAGTACGATTTTTCATGAATCACTAACAAGTCAAAACGCCCTCACCGCCTTCCCCGACAGTGCTTGGGCTTTACAACCTGCCATGCGACAGGTCACCTTGTTGGCCGGTATCCGGGCTGACAGAGCGACCTTCATCACCTTCCCGGCGGCCTGTTTCAGGGCCATCAGTGGTTTGAGATGAAAGCGGAGTCTTCACATGAATGAAGACCCGTCTGCTTACCGTTGCGGGGGCAGCGCAGGTTAGGTGGGCCGTGGTGGCTTGTCCCTCCTGCTTCCCGTTGAACTGCGGGCCGTGAACCGGCTTCGCGAGCACCAACTGGTGACCATTTTAGGCCCCAAGCTGTCGCGCAGCCTACAGAGTTTGCCAAGGCCTACAATGGGGCCAATTTTGATAAATTGATTGCCATGGCCCATCCCGACACCATCGATCAGATTGCCGAACGCGTGGATCACCTCTTGCTGCGCCACGAAGAGTTGCAACGCACACAGGCCCTTTTGAGCCAGCAAGTGCAGGCCCTCACGCTGGAGCGCGACCAGCTCAAGTCACGCTTGTCTGCGGCCCGCGCCCGTGTGGATGCCTTGATCGAACGTCTGCCCCAAGCCACACCCGCTGCGACCCCAGAGGCTTCCGAATGAGCGCCAAACAAATCGAGGTCCAAATCATGGGCCAAAGCTACATCTTGGGCTGCCCCGAAGGCGGCGAAGCCCGCTTGCAGGCGGCCGTGCAAAAAGTCGATGTGGCCATGTGCAAAATCCGCGACGCCGGCAAGATCAAGGCCCGCGACCGCATCGCCGTTCTGGCGGCCTTGAACTTGGCGTTTGACCAAGGTGATGCAGCCCCCGCCCCCGCTGCGCCCACCGCTGCTAGTACCTCCACCCCAGAAACCCAAGCGCGTCTGAACCAATTGCTGCAGCGCCTCGATCGGGCCATTGAATCCGACGGCCAATTGCTCTGAGTGACCCGCACGGTCCGTCAAGGGCCTACAATCCGCCTGTCTGCGGTGCGCGCCGGGCTTTATATTTCCTTGAACCAATGCTCTTAGAGCCCGGGCTTGGTACATTGGCTGGTGAGCGTGATCGTCTCGCGTCAGATGAACCCAACGCCAGTCTGCCCTCGCCCACCTGAACCCCCGGTTCAGGATGACGGCCCGGCGGCACTTGCAGACACCTTCTTCACTCTTTCCCCTGCGAACATGATCATCGAACCAACCTTGCTGGCCGAATTGGCCGTTTTGGGCCTGTGCACTGGCTTTTTGGCGGGCTTGCTCGGCATTGGTGGCGGCATGATCATGGTGCCCTTTCTCACTTATTTGCTGGGCCAGCGCGGTGTGAGCCCGGACCTCGCCGTGAAAATGGCGATCGCCACATCGATGGCCACCATCATCTTCACCTCGGTCTCGAGTGTGCGTGCGCACCACAAGAAGAAAGCGGTTCGCTGGGATCTGGTCAAAGGCCTGGCCCCCGGCATCGTGATCGGCAGCCTGGTTGGCAGCATGGGGATTTTTGCCTTTGTCAAAGGCGCTTCGCTGGCATTGTTCTTCGCGGCTTTTGTCGGCTTTTCTGCCACGCAGATGTTTCTGGACAAAAAGCCTGCACCGACACGACAGATGCCCGGTTTCACGGGTCAGTTGGGCGCCGGTGGCTTGATCGGTTTGTTGTCCGGTTTGGTCGGCGCAGGTGGTGGTTTCATCAGCGTGCCTTTCATGACCTGGTGCAATGTGGCCATCCACAATGCGGTGGCCACCAGTGCGGCCTTGGGCTTTCCGATTGCCCTGGCCAATGTGGCGGGCTACATCGTCAGTGGCCAAACCGTGCAGAACCTGCCCGATTACTCGTTTGGCTACCTGTGGCTGCCCGCCTTGGTGGTCATTGCGGTGTGCAGCGTCACCATGGCCCCGGTGGGCGCGGGCACAGCGCACAAACTGCCGGTCAAACAGCTCAAGCGAGTCTTTGCCAGCATTCTTTATGTGCTGGCCGCTTACATGCTCTACAAAGGCTTGAGCGCCTGATTGAAACTGGGCTCATCAAGCCACTGCACACCAAGGGGCTTGGTCATGCACCAAACCCATCCACAAAGCCCAGGACGACATGGCGACCAAGGCCAAGCCGGCCAGGCGCACGCCCCATGCACCGTCACCCACCGATTGCAGGCGCAAGAGCACCCAAGGCCCGGTCCATAAACTCAAGCTGGAACCCAAAGCGAAAAATGCCATGCTGGCAGCACCGTTCAAAGGGTTGCCTGCCAATGCCGCCACCATCACGGCTGAATAAAGCAGGCCACAAGGCATGAGTGCCCACAGCACGCCCACCACGCCAGGCGCGGCAACCCCAGAGCGTTGGTGAAAAGCACGCACCCGTGACCACAAGCGACGCGCCCCAACATCCAACCACACCGGTTGCCGCGCTTGCACCACCAACACCCCACCCAAAGCAATGGCGGTCAAATGCAGCAAGCTCCACAGGGGCCGCAAAGCCGCCGATTGCGTGGTGAGCCAACCCAAGCCTTGCACGCTGTAGGCCGCAAGCCCGCCCAACAGCGAATAACCCAGCAAGCGCCCGATCTGAAAGGCCCAAAGTGCACGCAATCTTTGCTCACCGGCCGCCTGTCCCAGACCCGCGCAAGCCGCACCGCACATGGCCAAGCAGTGGGGGCCACCCAAGACCCCCATCATCAATCCGGTGATGGCCAAAGAAGTTTGCATGAATTGTCCCAGCTGCATTCAGCGCAGCCCATGGCGTCGATCCTAGCTCAGATGATTTTGGAAAAGCGCGTGCGGTTGCGATCGGCTTGCAGGTAGCGGTCAAACACCATGGCCACGCCGCGCACAAAAAACCAGCCCATGGCGCTCACTTGGATGCCGGTGTCGCTGAGCTGCACCAAGCCCTGTGCTTGCAGGGTCTCCAGTTGCGCCAGTTCATTGGCAAAGTATTTTTTGAAGTCCACCAGCCAGGCCAAGTTGATCGACTCGAACTGAAGCTGCCCTTGACACATCAGCGCCATGATCACGGCGCGGCGGATCAGATCGTCACGCGTCAGGGCCAAGCCGCGCACCACGGGCAAATGGCCTTGATCGAGCAGATCGCAATACTCTTCCATGGTCTTGGCGTTCTGGCTGTAAGTGGCGCCGACACGGCCGATGGAGGAAACGCCCAAGGCGATCAAATCGCAATCGGCCTGGGTGCTGTAGCCTTGAAAATTGCGGTGCAAGCGCCCTTGCCGCTTGGCCACCGCCAAGGCGTCGCCCGGCAAGGCGAAGTGGTCCATGCCGATGTAGACATAACCGGCCTCGGTGAACGCATCCAGCGAGCGTGACAGCATGGCCACCTTGGCCCCACCCGATGGCAGTTCCGCCGCATGGATGCGCCGCTGAGGCTTGAAACGCTCGGGCAAATGCGCGTAGGCATACAGCGCAATCCGGTCCGGCCTGAGCGCGTTGACCTGGGCCAAGGTGCGCTCAAACGACTCTGGGGTCTGCAAGGGCAGTCCGTAAATCAAATCGACGTTGACGGACTCAAAACCCAGGCGCCGCGCTGCGGCCACCAGCTCAAACACCTGCTGCGCAGGCTGCACGCGGTGCACGGCTTTTTGCACCGCAGGGTCAAAGTCCTGCACCCCAAAACTCAAGCGGTTAAAGCCCAGCTCGGCCAAAACGGCCAGACGCTTTTCGTCCACCGTGCGGGGATCGACTTCAACGGAATACTCCCCACCGGGCACAAAATCGAAATGGCGGCGCAGCATGTGCATCAACTCGCGCAGCTCGTCGTCGCTCAAGAAGGTGGGTGTGCCACCGCCCAAGTGCAATTGGCTGACCGACTGGCCCAAGCCCAGGTGGGCGGTGTGCAGCTCCACCTCGCGCGTGAGGTAGCGCAGATAGGTCTCGGCGCGGTCCTTGTGCTTGGTGATGATTTTGTTGCAGGCGCAGTAATAGCACAGCGATTCGCAAAACGGGATGTGCACATACAAGGACAAGGGCGCGGCCTTGCCAATGGCGCTCGATGCGCGTTGGTCCAAGGCTTGCAGATAGTCGGTTTCGCCAAACGCTTCCACAAAGCGGTCCGCTGTGGGGTAAGAGGTGTAACGCGGCCCAGGGACATCGAATCGTGTCAGCAAATCAGGCGTGATGAGGGACATGAGCCCACCCTTTAATCAAATCGTGTTCAGAACAGCTTGTACTTTGCCTGCAAGCGATCCGCAGCGTGTTGACGCAAGTCAATCTTCTTAAGGGTTAACTGTGATTTTTGTCGGTTTACAGGTATACCCTGCCGAGTAGCACAGTTTTCGTATTAAGCTCAAGTCTTGATCCAAGGCAAGAAGTTTTTTGTCAATGACGAGATAAGACCATGAACCCACAAGCCATCAAAGTCGCCTGCTCCAACTGCAACCTCCGCGAGTTGTGCATGCCCGTGGGCTTGAGCGATCAAGACATGAGCCGCTTAGACGAGTTGGTGGCCGTGCGCCGCAAGGTCAAACGCGGCAGCACCTTGTTCACCAACGGCGAAAAGTTCACCTCGCTTTACGCCATCCGCACAGGCTTTTTCAAAACCTGCTTGGCCACCGAAGACGGTCGTGATCAAGTGACTGGTTTCCAAATGGCAGGCGAAATCATTGGTCTGGACGGCATCGTGAACGACCAGCACACCTGCGATGCGGTGGCCCTGGAAGACGCCGAAGTTTGCGTCATGCCTTTTGACCGCATCGAAGAACTCTCACGCGAAGTCAACGCCTTGCAGCACCATGTGCACAAAATCATGAGCCGCGAGATCGTGCGCGAGCATGGTGTGATGCTGCTCTTGGGCAGCATGCGGGCCGAAGAACGACTGGCCGCATTCTTGCTGAACCTGGTGCAACGCTTGCACGCCCGCGGTTTTTCTCAATCCGAACTGGTCTTGCGCATGACCCGCGAAGAAATCGGCAGCTACCTGGGCCTCAAGCTCGAGACCGTGAGCCGGACTTTTTCCAAGTTTGTGGAAGAAGAGATCGTGGAAGTCAAACAACGCCACGTGCGCATCTTGAGCACCGAAGGCCTGCAACGCCTGGTGAACAACCAGGCCCATTGCGAATAAGCCGCCCTGCCCCAGCGGCCCTTTGCGTTCAGCAGCAGCCGGAGCCGTCCCGGGCGCAATCGGCAGGACGTTGATCAGGCTCGACGGGGCAGCGGTTCACCTCAAAAGGCGACATGGACAGCAGCGTGGTCAAGCCGCTGGAAACCATGGTCAACACCCAGAACGCGAAGAAAGATAGGGTGTAAACCGCTTGTCGCGACAAGGCCAAGGGATGGCCAAACCACTCCAGGTCTTGGGGGTCCACCAGACCAAACACAAGCACTTCCAACAAGCCCGCCACCAAAAAGGCAGGCCACGCGATCCACATCATTCTTTTTGCAAACATCTTTGTCTCCTTGGCAGCCTCAGGGCTTGTTGGCTGTTTTGGCGGGGGGCAGCTCGCCTGTGGCCGCATGGTTTCGGGCTTGTATCGCCGGTGCCAAGGCATTGCCAGCGCCTTTGGCGTCGCTGATCTGCTCTTGGGTAGACATGACGGGGTCTTGCCCATGGGCTGCCAGGTAAAAGGTCACAAAACTGGCCACCACCACCACGAGTGGGCCTGCAATGACCATCCACACGTGGCCATAAGACCACCAGCGGCGAGATGTTGGGGTCAGGGTGTTGGACATGGGATACCTTTTTTCAAAATTCAACGGGGCACGAGGAAGACCGATTTTTCTGTCAGCTCGCTGCTCGACTGGCCTTGTTCGTCAGACGACTGGATGCGAAATTCAATAGGGTGAGAGCCAGGCTCTGCGGCATCGTAAGGCACTTGGACCCGCACCGAGACCCAGCGCGATTCGGTCGACTTGACCTGAACGTTGCTGTCGGTGGCCATGTCGACGCCACGCAGGCCATCCACACTCAGGTGGTACTGCATCGTTTTTTCGGCCGCATTCATGATCTGCAAGCGGTAGACGTTTTCGATTTTGCCGCCCGCCACAATCCGCGCCAAAGAAGCCCGGTCTCGGACCACGTCCACCTTGAAGGGCTTGCGCAAACTCAAGCTGGTCAGCAGCGCCACGATCACCACCGTGAGGATGCCGATGTACAAAATCACACGCGGACGGAACACATGGCGCAGGGTCTGCTCCTTGGTCCATTTGTTTTTCATGGCGTGCTCGGTCGAATATTTCACCAAACCACGCGGATAGCCCACCTTGTCCATGACGGTGTCACACACATCGGCACAAGCGCCACAGCCAATGCATTCGTATTGCAAGCCTTTGCGGATGTCGATGCCCGTGGGGCAGACCTGCACGCACAAACTGCAGTCCACGCAAGCGCCCAAGCCCAGCGCGGCAGGATCGGCTTTCTTGGACCGTGCACCTCGGGGTTCACCGCGCTCGGCGTCGTAGGTCACGATCAAAGTGTCTTTGTCGAACATGGCGCTTTGAAAGCGTGCATAGGGGCACATGTATTTGCACACTTGCTCGCGCATGAAGCCGGCATTGCCATAGGTGGCCAAGGCATAAAAGAACACCCAGAAAACTTCCCAGGAGCCCATATTGCCCAAGAAAAACTCCATACCCAGCAGCTTGATGGGCGTGAAATACCCCACAAAGGTGAAGCCCGTCCACATGGCGATGGCGAGCCACACCAAGTGCTTGTAGCATTTCTTGACCAGCTTCTCTAGCGTCATGTTCGTGGCGTCCAGACGCATGCGTGCGCTGCGATCGCCTTCTACTTTGCGCTCCACCCACAAGAAAATTTCGCTGTACACCGTTTGTGGGCAGGCATAACCACACCACAGTCGGCCAGCCACGGCCGTGAACAAAAAGAGCGAGAAAGCCGAGATCACCAAGATCGCGGTCAGGTAAATGAAGTCCTGCGGGTAGAGGACAAAACCAAAAATATAGAAACGGCGTGCGCCCAAATCAAAGAGCACCGCTTGGCGTTGACCCCACTCGAGCCAGGGCAAGCCGTAAAAAACCAGTTGTGTCAGCACCACCATGACCCAGCGCCATTTGGCAAAAATGCCTTGCACGCTGCGGGGGTAGATTTTCTGTGTCGCGGCATAGAGCGACACCATCTGCACATCGTCCTCGCTTGCATCGTTGACGGGAACGATGGGAACGATCTTGCGAGGCGATTTTTCTTCGGAGTTCAAAACGCGTACTTTCAAAAAACAAGACACCCGCCGGGGGTGTCTTGGTTCAAAGCTTACTGGGCTGCTGCTGGCTTGTTCGACAAGCCCCACACATAGGAAGCCAACACATGGATCTGACCTTCCGTCAACTTCGAAGCCTGGGCGGGCATCTGGTTGACCTTGCCGTTGTTGATCATGTTGACGATGGCGTTTTCACCCCAACCGTGCAACCAGACATCGTCGGTCAAGTTGGGCGCACCCATGGTCTGGTTGCCTTTGCCGTCCATGCCGTGGCAGGCCGCACATGCACCAAACTTGGACTTGCCCAAAGAGGCACGAAGGGAGTCATGGGGGCTGCCCGACAGGCTGAGCACATAGTGGGCCACGTTGCGCACGTCTTCTGGTGTGCCCACTGCGGCGGCCATGGGCGGCATCTGACCGACACGACCTTGGACCAAGGTTTCCTTGATCTTGTCGGGCGCACCGCCGTGCAACCAGTCGCCATCGCTCAGGTTCGGAAAGCCTTTGCTGCCGCGGGCGTCAGAGCCGTGGCACTGGGCACAGTTGTTCATGAACAAACGGTCGCCAATGGCCATGGCCTGGGGGTCTTTGGACACTTCTTCTGCCGACATGCCTGCAAACTTGGCGTACAAAGGCGCCACTTCCGCGTTGGCCTTGGCCACTTCCGCGTCGTATTGACCAGCGGACGTCCAACCGAACTTGCCAGCGTTGTTGCCAGCGCCGGGGTACATGGCCAGATAAATGAACGCAAACACGATGGTGATGATGAACAAACCCACCCACCAGCGAGGCAGCGGGTTGTTCATTTCACGCAGGTCACCGTCCCACACGTGGCCGGTGGTGTTGTCGTTGGCCGTCATGGCCTTGGCTTTGCCGCTGAACCAAAGCAGGATCAAGCAGGCAATGATGCTGACAAGCGAAATGCCGGCCACATACAAGTGCCAGAAATTGCTGATGAAGTCACTCATATCGATTCCTTTAAATTTTTATGGGCTGAGGACAGTTCAGTCATCCTGACGAAACGGCAATTGCGCGGCTTCGTCGAAGTTGGCTTGGTTGCGGCGTGACATGGCCCACCACAAGATGCCGATGAACACGGCAAAAGTGATGACGGTCACGATGGAGCGCAGGGTATTGATGTCCATTTGTGCCTCCATTTATTTGCGGTGAATGCCCAACACTTGCAGGTAGGCGATCACGGCGTCCAACTCGGTTTTGTCCTTGACGTCGTCTGTGGCTTTGGCGATTTCCTCGTCGCTGTAAGGCGCGCCCAATGTACGCAGACCTTTCATGTGGGCTGGCAAACTGGCGCCGTCCACCGGGGTCTTGGCCAACCAGGCGTAGGCAGGCATGTTGGACTCTGGCACCACGTCACGGGGGTTGGTCAAGTGGATGCGGTGCCATTCGTCGCTGTAGCGGCCGCCCACGCGGGCCAAGTCAGGACCTGTGCGCTTGGAGCCCCACTGGAAGGGGTGGTCGTACACGAATTCGCCTGCGACCGAGTAAGGGCCGTAGCGCAGGGTTTCAGCGCGGAAGGGACGGATCATCTGCGAGTGGCAGTTGTAGCAACCTTCGCGCACATACACATCACGACCGGCCACCTGCAGTGCGGTGTAGGGCTTGAGGCCCTCCACCGGCTGGGTGGTGGACTTCTGGAAGAACAGGGGCACGATCTCGACCATGCCGCCAAACAGCAACACGATCAGGATCAGCACAATCATCAAGAAGTTGTTGGTCTCGATTTTTTCGTGGGAGAGACCGCCCGATTTTTTGTTTTCAGCCATGTTTTATTTCTCCTCAGGCGTGGGCCGTCAAGCTGGGAATCTGAACTTCAACCGAGCGGCCTTGTGTGGCCGTCTTGATCGTGTTCCACAGCATGACCACCATGCCACCCAGGTACAACAAGCCGCCCAGCAGACGCAAGACATAGAAGGGGAAAGTGGCTTTGACGGACTCCACAAAGGTGTAGGTCAAGGTGCCGTCCGCGTTGACAGCGCGCCACATGAGGCCTTGCATCACACCGGCAATCCACATCGCAGCGATGTAAATCACGATGCCGATGGTGGCGGTCCAAAAGTGCAGTTCGATGGCTTTGACGCTGTACATCTTCTTTTGGCCAAACAGGCGGGGAATCAGGTAGTACATCGAACCCATGGTCACCAAACCCACCCAACCCAAGGCACCCGAGTGCACGTGGCCCACGGTCCAGTCGGTGTAGTGGCTCAGCGCGTTGACGGTCTTGATGGACATCATCGGACCTTCAAAGGTGGACATGCCGTAGAAAGACAGGGACACGATCAAAAAGCGCAGGATCGGATCGTCACGCAGCTTGTGCCATGCACCCGACAAGGTCATGATGCCGTTGATCATGCCGCCCCAGCTGGGTGCCAAAAGGATCAGCGAGAAGACCATGCCAATCGACTGGGTCCAGTCGGGCAAAGCGGTGTAGTGCAGGTGGTGAGGACCGGCCCACATGTAGGTGAAGATCAGGGCCCAGAAGTGCACGATCGACAGGCGATACGAGTACACAGGGCGCTCCGCTTGCTTGGGGATGAAGTAATACATCATGCCCAGGAAGCCTGCGGTCAAGAAGAAGCCCACCGCGTTGTGGCCATACCACCACTGCACCATGGCGTCTTGCACACCGGCATAGGCCGAGTAGGACTTCATCATGCCCACGGGCAATGCAGCGCTGTTGACCAGGTGCAGCAAGGCCACGGCGATGATGAAGGCGCCAAAGAACCAGTTGGCCACATAAATGTGACGCACCTTGCGGGTGCCCACGGTGCCAAAGAACACCACGGCAAACGCCACCCAGACCAAGGTGATCAGGATGTCGATGGGCCACTCGAGTTCGGCGTATTCTTTGCCGCTGGTGTAACCCAAGGGCAAGGAGATGGCGGCCAACAAGATGACCAATTGCCAACCCCAGAACGTGAAAGCGGCCAGTTTGTCGCTGAACAAGCGCACGTTACAAGTGCGCTGCACCACGTAGTAGGCCGAAGCGAACAAGCCGCAACCGCCAAACGCGAAAATCACCGCGTTGGTGTGCAGCGGGCGCAAACGGCCGTAGCTGAGCCATGGGATGCCCAAATTCAGCTCGGGCCAGGTCAGCTGGGCCGCGATGATCACGCCCACCAGCATGCCCACCACACCCCAAACCACCGTCATGATGGCGAACTGCCGCACAACGGTGTCGTTGTACGAAGTGGCCTGCATATTGGCAAATTTCATTTTCACCTCTTCTTTTTTAAAAACTTCCAGCCGAGTTTGCCCGGGTGTACACCTGAGCCACTTGATCAATATCAATCGTTGCGCAATATCCGCTCACCTTCGGCCTCAATGTCTTCAAATTGACCGCGGTGAATGGCCCACCACAAGCCAGCGAGGATGAAAAACACCAAGCCCACCGACAGCGGAATCAACAAATACAAAATGTCCATGTCTGTTCTTTCATGCGCCCAAGGTCTGCGAGGGCAGGTCTTGGGACAAGCGCAGCGCATTGAGCACCACCAAAAGCGAGCTCAGCGCCATGCCCAAACCCGCCGCCCAAGCCGGCAACAACCCAATCAAGGCCAGAGGGATGCACGCCGCGTTGTAAACAGCCGCCCACAGCAGGTTTTGCTTGACGATGCGCAGGGTCAGGCGGCTGCGCAAAAGTGTCTGCACCAGCACCTGAAGCTGTCCGCCCATCAGCACAAAGTCCGCTTTGGACTGCGCCAAGGGCACGGCCTGACCCAGAGCGAATGACACATCGGCCCCCGCCAGCACCGGCCCATCGTTGAGGCCATCGCCCACCATGGCCACCTTGTGACCTTGCGCTTGCCAAGCCTGAACGGCCTGTAATTTGCCTTGCGGGCTGCAGGCGCCTTGCGCGTCGGCAATGCCCACCGCCCTGGCCACTTGGGCCACGGCGCTTTGCGCATCGCCCGACAAAACCTTGAGAGACAGCCCCAGCGCTTGGAGTTGGGCGACCACAGATAACGCCTCCGGGCGGATTTCTTCGGCCAATTCAAAGGTGGCCAACCAGCCCGCGCCATCGGCCAAGCTGACTTGCAAATGGGTGCCTGAAAAGCTGGGGGCTTGGCAATAGGCGGCCGAGCCCAAACGCACCCGACCCAGTCCGCCCCCCAAATGGCCCGAGACGCCCTGCCCCGCTGTTTCAGAAACCTCATTGGCCGTGAAGGCCTCCAAAGCGGCCAGGGTTTCGGCCTGATCGGCGCGGCGACGCGCTTCGGACCACAAAGCCCGCGAGACCGGATGCAAAGAATGCCGCGCCAAGGCCGAGGCCCACAGCAAGGCCTGCTCGTGGGTCACCCCATCTCGGACATGGATCTGCGCGACGTCAAAGGCATCGCGTGTGAGCGTGCCGGTCTTGTCAAAGATCACGGTGTCCACGGATGCGAGGTTTTGCAAGGCTTCCAGCCTGCGCACCAAAACGCCGCTGCGCGCCAGCGCCCCAGCGGACGCCAGCATGGCCGCCGGTGTGGCCAAAGACAAAGCACAGGGGCAGGTCACGATCAAGACCGCCACCGCCACCATCAAGGCGTGGGCAGGGTCGGTGGGCCACCAGTAAACGGCCGAGCCCAAAGAGGCCAACAAAACCGCTACCAAAAAGGGCTTGGCCCAGCGGTCCACCAACAAAGCCATGGCAGGCTTGGACAGGGCGGCGCTTTCCATCAAGGACACGATTTGCGCATAGCGCGTGGCGGCACCGACTTGCTCGATTTGCACTTCGATCGTGCCGCTGAGGTTGTGGCTGCCCGCAATCACCCGGTCGCCAACTTGGCGTGTCAAAGGCCGTGACTCGCCCGTGAGCAAGGCTTCGTCCACCTGCGTTTGTCCGGCCACCACCAAGCCGTCGCCAGCCAAGGCTTCACCAGGCAAGACCTCGATCACATCACCGACAGCCAAGCGTCGAATGGAGATCAAGTCCCATTGCCCACCGGGCAAGCGCTTGCGCACGCTGTCGGGCAAACGGTTGAGCACGGCCTCCAGCGCGCCCGCCGTGCGGTCGCGCATGCGCAACTCCAGCCAGCGACCCAGCAGCAAAAAGAAAACGAACATGGTCAGCGAGTCGAAGTACACCTCCGCCCCAAAGGGGCCGGTCGGCTCGAAGGTGCCGATGCTGCTGACCACAAAGGTGACCACCATGCCCAAGGCCACTGGCAAATCCATGCTGATTTGGCGGTGCACCAGATCGCGCCAAGCGCTGCGCAAAAACGGCGTGCACGAGAAAAATACCACCGGCAGTGACAACACCCAAGAAGCCCAACGCAGCAACTGCACCATCTCGTCTGTGATGCCACCGGGCTCGGTGACATACACCGGCGTGGCGTACATCATCACCTGCATCATGCAAAGTGCCGCCACCGACAAGCGCCACACCATGCGCCTGGCCTCTTGGCGTCGCCACTCGTGGGCATGGGCATCGTTGGCGGGGATGGCCTTGTAGCCAAAACGCGCCACGGACTGCATCCACTCTGAAGGACGTGTCTGATCGGGGGACCAAACAATGCGGCCCCGGTGGCTGGCGGCATTGACCTGCACCGACTCGACACCCGGTACAGCGCGCAAGGCATCCTCCAAGGTGATGGCACAGGCGGCGCAGTGCATGCCTTCAAACACCACACTCGAGCTCCAGCAACCAGCCTGGGACTTTTCAGGCAAGCTGAATGCGGCCCATTCCTGCGGATCGTCCAGCAGCTTCAGGCGGTCCCCCTCTGAGGGGCCCTTCATCGGTAGGCCTTGGACAGCGGCCACGGGCAAAACATTGACTTGAGTCATGCCCAAACGATAAGACAAGCCACCGACGAGAAGCTTGATTTGCATCAAGAACGCAGCAAGCACAGCGTTTTAAGCTGAAGTTTTCAACAACGCTCAGGAGTACGCCATGTACAAAAACATTTTGGTCGCCACCGATGGTTCGACCTTGTCCAAAAAAGCCGTGAGCAGCGCAATCCAACTTGCGGCCACCTGCGGCGCCGACTTGGTCGTGCTGAAAGTCGTGCCCCGCTACCCTCAGGCTTACTTTGAAGGCAGCATCCCTTTGTCAGCGGCCGAGGTCAACCGCATCGAAGGCCAATGGACCGAAGCGGCCAAGGCTGCCTTGGAAACTGTGCAAAAGGCCGCCAAAGCCAAAGGCGTGGCCAGCAAAGCCGTGACGGTGAAATCGGATGTGGTGTCCGACGCGATCATTGCCACCGCCAAAAAACAAAAAACCGACCTGATCGTGATGGCCTCGCACGGCCGCAAGGGCATCAAACGCTTGTTGCTGGGCAGCGAGACCCAACAAGTGCTCACGCACTCGCACATCCCAGTGTTGGTGTTGCGCTGAGGGTCAGTGACGATGGTTGAAATAAATCAGGGTTGAATCAACCCTGATTTATTCATGTTTTGAAAAATACTTTCAAGATGTCCAAAAAATGAAAATAAAGCATTATAAATAGGTAATTTTGATAGAATGCACCTGCTCAAAAAAATGACGATGCGCATTGCGGCAGGAGGCAAACATGAATATTTTTTCCACCATCAAAGGCTCCCTCAATGAACCCAGAGCTTTGATCGCAGCGACCTTGGCAGGAGCCCTGTTTCACGCCATGCCTTCCATGGCTCTGGAACTGAAACTGGAAAGTTGGCGAAAAGACGACAAAATGTTCTGGGAACAGACGTTGATACCGGCTTTTGAAAAAAAACATCCTGGCATCAAAGTTCGATTCACGCCAGAAAACCCCATCGAATACGACGCCAAACTCGATGCTCGGCTGGCCAATCAAAATGCCGGTGACTTGATCTTCTGCCGGCCGTTTGACAACGCCAACAAGCTCTACCAACGCGCTCAATTGGCAGCATTGCCTCCAGCATTGCTGTTGAATTTTGATGAAAACGCCAAAAAACCCTGGACGACTGACGATGGGAAAGACACTTTTTGCGTCCCAGTTGCAGAGGCCATTCATGGCGTGTTTTACAACAAGCGAATTTTCAAAGAGATGGGCCTTGTCCCACCCAAAACGCAAAAGGAATTTTTTCAACTCCTGGCCAAAATCAAAGCACAAAGACAAGAAATCCCCTTGGCCTTGGGCACTGCAGACATGTGGGAGGCAACACAAGTGGTTTTCACTGGTGCGGGACCAAGTTTTTGGGCTGGCGAAAAAGGGCGTCAGGCCTTGATGAATGGCCAAGCCAAATTCACCGACCCAGGGTTTGTCAAAGCTTGGCAATTCCTTGCAGACTTGAGGCCCTATTTGCCCCTTGACTTTGCGACTTTTTCCAACAGCGATGCGCAGCTGATGTTTGCCAGCGAAAACGCTGTTCTGTTTCCAACAGGCTCATGGGATATTCCATGGATGAGGTATACCAAAATCACCCATCGAAAAAATTTGGTGGATTTCGGGGTTTTTAAATTTCCCCCCCAAAATTTGGAGGATCAATGCCAAGTGTCGCGGCATCCAGACTTTGGCATCGGGTTGAACGCCGCAAGCCCCAACAAAGAGGCTGCGATGCTTTTCCTCAAATGGCTGGGTTCAAGGGATTTCGCCACCATCATGCCGCAAGCGCTCAGTGGTTTCTTTTCTTTGTCCAACTACGAGATTGAGACCTCGGATCTGATCGGTGAGGAAATGCTCAGCTGGGGCAAGGAATGCGCAGAGACGGTCCGTCTCAATTCAGAGAAACTCAACCGCGTTTGGCCGTCTATGGAAGAAGAATTGTGGTTGACCAACGTGAACGTATTGCACGGACGAAAAAGCCCCGCAGAAGCGGCTGCCTATATTCAGAAAATCAACGAGCGCAACCGCTACATCCCTCAGCGTCAATGAAAAAGGCCACCTTGCGCATCTGTGATGCGCCTAGGCGGCCTCAGTCCACTCCATCCGCATCCTCAGGAATTCATGGCATTTTGGAACTCGGTCCGCAAAACATTCTTCTGAACTTTACCCATGGTGTTGCGAGGCAGTTCGGCCACCACAAAGCACTTTTTGGGGATTTTGAAATTCGCCAATTTCGCTTTCAACTCCGCAATGATGGCCTCAGGTCGTAAAGCAGCGCCAGGCTTGGCAATCACCACCGCCACGCCGACCTCGCCAAAATCTGGGTGCGGCACGCCCACCACGGCGCTTTCGGCCACCCCCTTCATCTCGTTGATGTAACCCTCGATCTCAGCCGGGTAAACGTTATAGCCCCCGCTGATGATCAGGTCCTTGCTGCGTCCCACGATGGTCACATAACCGCGCTCATCGACCTTGCCCACGTCGCCGGTTTTGAAGAAGCCATCGGCGGTGAATTCTTCGGCGGTTTTTTCGGGCATGCGCCAGTAGCCTTTGAACACATTGGGGCCTTTGACTTGGATGCCACCGATCTCGCCCACAGGCAAATCCTGCCCATCGTCACCGCGCACGCGCAGTGACACACCAGGCAAGGGGAAACCCACCGTGCCGCCACGGCGCTCAGACTGCTTGGCGTAACGCTTGTCAGCGCTGTAGGGGTTGGACGTCAGCATGGCGGTCTCGCTCATGCCGTAGCGCTCCAAGATGGTGTGGCCTGTGCGCGCTTGCCACTCGGCGAAGGTCTCGATCAGCAAGGGGGCAGACCCGGCGATGAACAAACGCATGTTTTTCACGGCGGCTTTGTTCAAAGTGGGCTCGGCCAACATGCGCACATACAAAGTGGGCACGCCCATGAACACCGTGGCCTCGGCCATGTAGCCAATCGCCCGCTTGGGGTCGAACTTGGCCATCCAAATCATCTTGCTGCCGTTGATGAGCGCGCCATGGATGGCCACAAACAAGCCATGCACATGGAAGATGGGCAAAGCGTGAATGAGCACATCACCTCGCTTCCAGCCCCAGTAGTCTTGGAGCGTCAAGGCATTGCTCAGCATGTTGCCGTGCGTGAGCATCGCCCCTTTGCTGCGGCCCGTGGTGCCGCTGGTGTACAAAATGGCCGCCAAATCATCGGCTTGGCGCGGGGCGGCTTGGTGCTGATCGCTGTGGTGCGCGGCGCGGTCGAGCCAACTGCCTGTGCGGTCGTCGTTCAGGGTGAACACATGCTGCGTGCCCGCTTTGAAGGCGATCTTGCTGACCCAACCAAAATTGGCACCGCTGCAGACCACCACGGCAGGTTCGGCATTGCCAATGAAATACGCGATCTCGGCGCTTTGATAGGCCGTGTTGAGTGGCAAGAACACATAACCCGCCCGCAAAGTGGCCAGATAAAGCATCATGGCTTCGACCGATTTTTCTACCTGCACCGCCACTCGACTGCCTTCGGGCAAGTCGAGCGATTGGAGCAAATTGGCCATCATGGCCGTGGCGCGGTCGAGGTCGCGCCAGCTGTAATGCAGGCCCTCATCGGTCTGCACCGCGGTGGCGTCCAAATCAGAAGGGAAAGCGGCACGCAGGGCCGAAAACAAGTTGTGTGAGCTCATGGGAATACTTGGCTAATCAACGGATAAAAGTGTGGCTTCAGTTCAATCCAGCTTGGCACCCGAGGCCTTGACCACCTGAGACCATTTGGCCAATTCTTTTTTAATGAAACCATCGAACTGGGCGCCGGTGAGGTTGGGGAAATCGGCCCCCTGCCCGGCCCAAACGGCCTTGGCCTCATCGGCCTGACAAGCACGGCGCACTTCCTCGACCATGCGCGTTTGCGCATCGGCCGGCGTGCCTTTGGGCGCCCAAACGCCATACCAGGTGGACACGGTGTAATCGGGCAAGCCCAACTCGCTGGAACAAGGCACATCTGGAAACGCTGGGTTGCGTTTGGAGCCGGAGACCATCAGCGCTTTGATGCGACCACCCTTGATGTGCTGTGCCGAGGAACCCAAGCCGTCAAACATCATGTCCACATTGCCCGCGATCAAATCTTGCAAGGCAGGGCCTGCGCCGCGGTAAGGGATGTGCGTGATGAAAGTCTTGGTTTGCAGTTTGAACAACTCACCCGCTAGGTGGTGCGAAGTGCCACCACCGGCCGAGCCGTAGTTGAAGCGGCCAGGGTTTTTCTTGACCTCGTCCAAGAAAGCTTTGAAGTCGGCACTGCTGAATTTTTTGGGATTGACCACCAAAACCTGTGGCACGTTGGCCACCAGGATCAGGGGCACCAAATCACGCTCCAGGTCATAGTCCAGCTTGGGGTACATGAAGGGCGCGATCGTGTGGTGCACAGCGCCCATGAAGTAGTTGTAGCCATCGGGCGCCGATTTGGCAGCCACGCCAGCGCCCAGGGTGCCGCCCGCACCGCCACGGTTGTCGATGATCAGTTGCTTGCCCGTCAATTTGGAAAACTGTGCCGACATGGGACGCGCGAACGCATCGGTGCCCCCGCCTGCGGGGAAAGGCACGATCAAGGTCACCGGCTTGCCGGGCCAGCTTTGCGCTTGCACAGCGCCTGCCCCGGCCGCCACGGCAGAAGCGGCGAATTTGAGGACGCCTCGGCGATCCATCGAAAAATTGAATGTGTTCATGTTTGTCTCCTCTTGTTGAATGGATAAATCGAAACTTCCGGACCTCAAAAATACAGCCGTGTGACCTCATCCGACACCGGCACTTGTCCTTTGGACAAGCCCAGGCGATGGCGGTCGATTTTGCGCAAGTCGTACAGGTAGTTGACCATCAGGCCAAAGGACTGCTTGATGCCTTTGCCCGACGGGTCTGCCGCCCAATTGATTTGCTCGACCCGAGCACCGTTGCCCAAGTGAAAACGCGCCACAGGATCTGCCGGACGCGCTTCGACCAGCTCCTTGCCCAGATAGTGTGCGGCACAAGCTTGCAACCACAAGCGCAAGGGGGATTTGTCTGGCAAGGTCGGCATCGGCTCCAAAGCCGACAACACATGCTCGGCCCCAGCAGGCTCAAAACCCACGGCACGTCCCAATTGGGCCCGCAGTTTTTCCGGAGTTTCCTCCAGCATGCGCGTGGCATTCTTGTTCAACCAAGCCCTGAAACCCGGGATGGGCGACAAGGTGGCAAAGGTTTTGAGCTTGGGAAAATCTGTGCGCAGCGTCTCGACCACCCGCTTGATGAGTGAATCCCCGAAACTCACCCCTTTGAGGCCCGGCTGGGTGTTGCTGATGGAGTAAAAAATCGCGGTGGTGGCCTTGCTCAGGTCCACGGCTTCAGCAGACTCGTCCAACAAAGGGCTGATGCTGGTGGCGATGTCGTTCATGAAGGCCACCTCCACAAAGATCAGCGGCTCATCGGGCAGACGGGGGTGGAAAAAGCCATAGCAACGGCGGTCCGAATCCAGCCGGTTTTTGACGTCCCCCCAGCTTTTGATGTCGTGCACCGCCTCGTACTTGATCAGTTTTTCAACCAGACTGGCTGGCGAATCCCAGCTGATGCGGCGCAACTCCAGAAATGCCACATCGAACCAAGTGGTGAACAGGTTCTCCAGTTCGGCCTCCAAAGCCAGAACACGCTTGTTCGATTTGAGAACCGGCAGCAACTCCTGACGCAGATCCACCAAAAAACGCATGCCTTCTGGGAAGACCGCAAAGCGTTGCAACAAGCGCGTGCGCGGTGAAACCAGCGCTTTGCGCAGGCGGATTTCGGCCACCCCTTCGTCGGGGGTGCCCACCGCCGCTTCGTATTGTTCGCGGGCGGCTTTCACTTTGCTGGCGTCGGGGGCAAATTGCTCACTCATCAGCAGCCAGCAATCCTGGCGCTGCGCTGGCGTGGCCAAGGCGTACCACTGGGCCACACCACGGGCCCGCTTGCCGCCTTCCACCTCGCTGACACTCGGGTCCACAATCGCTTGCAACTCGGTCAGGGTTCGCCGCAAAACCCGGGGCGACAAGGCCTCCTCTTTGTGACGCAAGGTGGCATCGAGTCGCTCGCGTGAGGAGCGCAAGGCCGTGGACTTGTCAGCCAAAGGTTTCGGGGCTGCAGCGTCGGCTTTGGCTTCGGGGACCTTGACGCGTGCGCGGTGCCCTGCGGGCAGCCAACCTGCCACTGTGCGACCAATCCAATCGGAAGTGTTCATGTCATGACCTTTTGCGTGTCGTGTTCTGCCGCAGGCTTGGCCACACGGCTGTGTTGCTGCTTGGCCAATTGGCGCAAAGCTTCGCGCTGACGGGTCAGGTGCGTGCGCATGGCCGCCTCTGCCCCTTGGGCATCGCCGGCCTTGAGAGCGGCAAAAATGGCCATGTGTTCTTCCAGCGATTGCGTCAATCGTCCAGGTGCATTCAGTTGCTGCAAACGGGCCAGCTTGAGGATCTTGCGCAAATCACCGATCACCTGGGCCAGCCACTTGTTGCCTGCAACCGCGATGATCGCCTCGTGGATGGCGTAGTTGGCGGCGTAATACGCTGGGATCAGCCCTTGCTTTGCGCTTTGCTGCAACTGTTCATGCAGCACTTCCAGCGCTTGCAAATCGGCGTCTCCAGCATGCAAGGCCGCTTCAAAGGCACAACGGCCTTCAAGCAAGGCGATCACAGGGAAAATTTCGTCCAGATCTTTTTCGGTGACTTCATTGACGAAGCAGCCCCGGCGCGGTTCATGCCGGATCAGGCCTTCGGCCGTCAAAACTTTCAAGGCTTCCCGCAAAGGGGTACGTGAGATGGCCAGCTGTTCGCACAAGCGAGATTCGTCCACAAACGCGCCCGGTGACAAAGCCCCCGCAAAAATCTGGTCCCGCAACTGTTGTGCAACCTGATCGTGCAAAGAATTGACGTGTCCTGCCATGGTGAGTGCTGGATAATTTTCGGTAATTACGCGTAATTACAACCCAGGAACACGGCCACTGTCCACAGCATGGATGACTGAAAACCTCGGTGATTACCCTCGACGCAATGAAAGCAAAGGCTCAAACACCGAGCAACTCAAGCGCTCTGGCGTAAGAAGTGGCCGGATCGGTGACATCAAATTGCACGGTCTTCCAACCCAGTTTGATGGCCCCCAGCACATTGCGGCTTTGGTCGTCCACAAACACGCAGTCCCCGGCCGAGACACCCAGGGCTTCAGAACACATCTCGTAAGCACGCCGATCCGGCTTGAGGATGCCGGTGTAGGTCGCGTCGATGATCACGTCGAACAGTTCCAGCAACGGCAGCCGCTCGCGAAAGCTCGCACCGTAAAACAGGTCGAGCTCGTTGGACAGCACCGCCAGTTTGCAGCCTGCCGCCTTGGCCCGGTGCACGGCGTCAATCGCTTCAGGGCGAATGACAGCCGCCACATCCGCGCCCCGAGCCCTCTGCACAAAGGTCTGCATGTCCGTCCACTCCTCCCCCACCAGTCGGCCCACGCTTTGGGTGCGGGCCATCCAGTACTCCCGCTCGGTGATGTGGTCGGCCTGCATGGCCTGCCACAGCGCATCGGTCTCAGGCTCAAAGGGGCCGCGCCAGGTCAGCGTGCCGGGGGGCAACCCCAACGCGGCTTCGCTTAAATCGTGCGTTTCAAACAGCGTGCGGCTGATGACCCCACCAAAATCGAGCACCAGGGCCTTGGTTGCTGGTTCGCTCATGGCGCGTCCTTCTTCACCAGCCCACGGTCCAGCCAGTCGTCAAAAACCGCCAGCACCTGCTGCACAAAGGCCGCGTCGTTGATGTGTGCATCGATGCGCGAGACCTCGGCCGCCCCCCAGTCGCATTGGCCACATTCGTCCATCAAGGCCGCCAAGCCGTCGGCATCGTGCAGTGGCGCACCGGGCCGGTCCCACTCTTCGATACCTTGCAAAGGCAACACCAGGTGCACCGGGCCACGGGCCTGACGCAATCTGTTGGCCAGTTCACGCACAAATTTGCGGCGCATGTCGGCGTCGATGCCCACCGAGGCAATCAATCGGTTGTGGTCGTGCGAGGGCCGCCCAGCAAAACGCTCGGGCATCTGGCCCCAAGCGGGGTAATCCACCAGGTCGGTGGCCCCGGGGGCGACGATCATCGGCACGCCTTTCAGGCCCGCGCCGAGCAGTCGATCCGGCCCCGCGCTCACCACCGAGCCGCCCATTTGGTTGACCATCTCCTGCAGGCTCAAATCCATCACGCAGGCAAACTGGCCTTGTGCAGCCAAGGATTCAAACGCCCTGCCCCCCATGCCCGTGGTGTGGAACACCGCCAAGTCAAAACCGCGCTTGTCCAGTTCGGGCTGCAGCTGCACCATGTATTTCAGGCAACTCGATCCCAAAGAGGTCATGCCAACCACCGGCCGCTCAAAACGCGGCGCACGCGCCACGCGGCAGGCCCCCACCACCGCACCTGCAGCCTGGGCCAAGGCCGACTGACACAGGCTGTTGAGGCCATACAAGCCGCCTGCCCACAGCACCATCATCAAATCGGGTGGCATCCGCTCGGGTGGCAAGAGCGGCGAAAACGCCACGGTGGACAACACCACCTTGGGCACGCCCAGTGGCAAGCTGATGGCAACATCCAGCGCCAAGTCCGTGCCCATGGTGCCGCCCAACACCAGCAGGCCATCGATCTGCCCTTCATGGTGCATCTCGGCGGCCAACAGGCTCGCGCCTTGCGCCATCAGGGCCATGGCGCTGTTTTCGTCGCCGCTGTCCATGACCTGCTGCAGCGTCACACCCGCCGCCGCAGCCACGTCGGTGTTGGCCACATCCGGCAGAACCTTGCCTTTGGCCAGCACCCCCACGTCCATGATCAGCGCATGCCCGCCTGCGGCCAACACCTGCTCGCGCATGAAGCCGATCTCGTCGCTCTTGGTGTCGACGGTGCCGACGATCAGAATGACCGGGCTCTTCATGCGCGGCCCTCCTGCACCGCCGCAAAGGCGCCTTCGAGCACGTCGCACATGAAGTCCACCTCCTCGCGGGTGATGACCAACGGCGGCGACAAGATCAAGTTGGGACCAGAGATGCGCACCATCAAACCTGCCTTGTACGCGGCCTTGGCCACCCGCGCCGGGATGTCGCTGGTGCGCGTCATGGGCGTGCGTTGGGCCTTGTCGCTCACCATCTCGATACCCAGCATCAGGCCCACGCCGCGCACATCGCCCACAAAGCTGCAGGTGTCCACCAGCTTGCGCAAGCGGGTCTGCAGGTGTGCGCCCACGCGGGCGGCGTTGCCGGGAATGTCCAGCGCCTCAATCTGGTCGAGCGTGGCCAGCGCCGCCGCGGCGGCGATCGGGTGCGCGCTGTAGGTGTAGCCGTGCGAGACCGAGGCCGTGCCCGTGGTATCGGCGTCAAACACATCGGCAATGCGGCGGTTGATGGCCGTGGCCCCGAGCGGGATGTAGCCCGAAGAAATGCCCTTGGCCAGGCACCACATATCGGCATTCACGCCCCACAGGCGCGTGCCAAACAGCTCACCGCTGCGGCCAAAACCCGTCACCACCTCGTCGGCGATCAAGAGCACGCCGTACTTGTCGCAAATCTGGCGCACCAGCGGCCAGTAGTTGGGCGGCGGAACGATCACCCCGCCCGCGCCCTGCACCGGCTCGGCGATGAAAGCCGCCACCGTGTCCGGCCCCTGGAACACGATCTCGCGCTCCAGCAACTCGGCGCAGATTTCACCCAGTCGAATCGGGTCATCGGTGTAGGGGTTGTGGTAAGCCCAGGGGGTGTCGATGTGGAAGCACCCAGGCAGCAAGGGCTCGTAGGCGCGGCGGAAGTTGGTGTTGCCGTTCACGCTCATGCCGCCAAAGTGCACGCCGTGGTAGCCCTGACGCAGGCTGATGAATTTGAAGCGGTCGGCTTGGCCCTTGAGCTTCCAGTACTGGCGGGCCACCTTCAACGCGCCCTCCACCGCGTCAGAGCCACCATTGCTGAACATCACCGTGGCCACGTCTTCGGGCTGCATCATCTGCACCAGGCGTTTGGACAACTCAATGGCCCGCACATGGGTGGTGCCACGGAACACGTTGTAAAACGGCAGCTCGTCCATCTGCGCCACGATGGCGTCGCGCACCGGCTTGTTGCTGTGGCCCAGATTGCAGGCCCACAGGCCCCCCACGCCGTCCAGCATCTTGTGGCCGTCCACGTCCCAAATCCAGCAGCCTTCGCCTTTGGCGATGATGTCGGGGGTGGATTTTTTCATCGCCCCCGGATGGGCCATGGGGTGCCAGAGGAATTGCGCGTTGTCGGCCTTGAGCTGTTCGTGGTTCATTTTTTTCCCTTGGTATTTTCAGAGTTGGATCCAGGCTGTTTTGAGGTCCAGGTATTTGTCGAGCGCGTGCATCGACTTGTCGTGTCCATTGCCCGACTGGCGCACCCCGCCCAGCGGCACGGTGATGTCGGGACCGCCATAGGTGTTGACGTGCACCACCCCGGCCTTGATGGCACGCACCATGCGGTGGGCGCGGCTGAGGCTGCCCGTCCACACCCCTGCGGCCAGGCCGTATTCGGTGCCGTTGGCCAGGCGCACTGCGTGCTGCTCATCGTCAAATGGCATCACGGCCAGCACCGGGCCAAAGACCTCATGCCGCGCAATGTCCATCTCGGGCTGCACCGCATCAAGCACGGCGGGACTCATGTAATGACCACCAGGCACAGGAGCGATGACCTGCCCGCCTGTGCGAAGTCGAGCCCCTTGCTCTAAAGCACGGGTCAGCATGCTCTGGTTGCGGGCCAGCTGGCGTGCGCTGCTGACCGCGCCAATGTCCACCGTCACATCCAGCGGGTCACCCACGCGCAAGCTGGCGGCGATCTTGTGCAAGCGCTCCACAAATTCGTCGTGCACCGAGCGCTGCACCAAGAGGCGCGACCCCGCCACGCACACCTGACCGCTGTTGCGGAAGATGCCCATGGCCGAGACTTTGGCCGCCTGCGCCAAATCGGGCGCATCCTCAAACACCACATTGGGCGACTTGCCACCCAGCTCCAAGTACACCCGCTTGAGGTTGGACTCGGCCGAAGCCTTGAGCAACAAACGCCCCACCGGGCCAGAGCCGGTGAAAGTCAAGATGTCCACATCCATGTGCCGCGCCAGCGCCTCGCCCGCCTCTGCGCCTGTGCCCGTGACCACATTCAGGACACCGGCAGGCAAGCCCGCATCCAGGCACAGCTGCGCCAAACGCAGCAAAGACAGAGAGGCGTCTTCAGAGGGTTTGAGCACCACCGAATTGCCCGCCGCCAGCGCCGGGGCGATCTTCCAGGCGCCAATCATCAGTGGAAAGTTCCAGGGCACGATGGCCGCCACCACACCCACGGGCTCCTTGTGGATCAAGCCCAACGTGCCTTCAGGCGTGGGTGCGATCTCGCCGTTGACCTTGTCAACGCACTCGGCGTAATAGCGGAAGGTGCCTGCCGCGCTACCCGGCTCGGCCTTCCAGGCCATGGCGATCTCGGTGCCGTTGTCGCGTACACCGAGCACCGCCAGCTCGGCGTGGTGCGCCTCGATGCGGTCGGCGATGCGGTGCAAAATTTTCTTGCGCTCGGCAGGTGCCATGCGCGACCACACGCCTTGCTCAAAGCTGCGGCGGGCGGCCTGCACAGCGCGGTCCACATCGGCCTGCCCAGCAGCCGCGATGGTGCAAAGCTGTTGTCCGTCGATGGGCGAGGCCACGGGGAGCGTCTGGCCGGACGCCGCAGCCGACCATTGCCCGTCGATCAGCAGCCCCTGATCAGGGATAGGCAAATGGCGCAGCGCGTCGATCTGTTCTTGTTTCATGGGCCGCCTTCAGTCGGGTACATGCAGCACGATGCCATCCAGTGCAGCAGAGGCGACCAGCTGGCAGCTCAGGCGGCTGCCGCTTTGGCGGGGCGCGATGACGATGTCCAGCATGGCGTTTTCCACCTCGTCCATGGGCGGGCAAGCGGCCAGCCAGGCTTCATCGACATAGACATGGCAGGTGGCGCACGACAGGCAACCACCACATTCGCCCGCCACGCCGGGGATGCCGTTCATCTGGGCGGCATCCATGAGGTTGGTGCCGTCGTTCACGTCGTCGCTCACGCGGTCGCCATTGCTCATGATCCAGTGCACTTGGGGCATGGGGTGGGTTCTTTCAGGTCAGATGAATCGGATGTAGTGGTCGCGCAGCGCATCGCCTTCGAGGCCTGCGGTGCGTTCGATCTCGTGGCGCTTGATGCCCACATGGTTGGCCACCAGGCCTTCGCCCAGCGCTTGCGTGAGAGCCGTGTCGGCTTCGAGCGCGTCCAGGGCTCCACCCAAGGTGCCCGGCACGCTGTGGGTGGCATCCTTGTTTTCCAGGCAATCGCCGGTTTCGGCGGGCTGCAGCTTGTAAGCGTTGGCCACGCCCAAACGGGCGGCCTGCAGCACGGCGGCGGTGTGGGTGTAAGGGTTGGCGGCAGCGTCGCCCATGCGGTGCTCGATGCGTGCACCGGGGCCACTTTCAGCCGACAAACGCACCGTGACGCCCCGGTGGTCTACCGCCCAGTTCTGCCAAAAGCCCGACAGGCTGGCCGGTTGCAGGCGCTGGTACGAATTAGCGCTGGGCGCCAGCAGTCCCGCCAAAGCCTGGTGGTGGTGCATCAGCCCAGCGGTGCAGCCCAGCGTCAAGACGTTGAACTGGCTGGCGTCGTGCCCACCCGAGATGGCGTTGTGGCCTTGAGCATCGCGCAGGCTGAAGTTGATGTGCACCCCGCTGCCCCCCACGGTGAGGATGGGTTTGGGCATGAAGGTCAGCACGATGCCGTGCTGGAAAGCCACCTCGCGCGCCAAGAGGCGGAACAAAAAGATGTCGTCTACCGCCTTGACGGCGCGGTCGTATTTCAGCGTGAACTCGAACTGCGGCGCGTCGTATTCGGTGTTCATGCTGTCGATGCGAAACCCAGCGGACGTGGCCTTTTCCCACAGCGCATCGGTGAAGCCCCTGGGGTCGGCAAAGGGGCCGGTGGCATACACATGGGCCGCAGGCGTGTCGTAGGGTTTGAGCGAGCCGTCCGGCTCGATCTGGAAAGCAAAGGCTTCCAGCTCAATGCCCACCATCGGGTCGTAACCCATGGCTTGCCAGTCGGCCACGGCGCGCTTGAGCGCACTGCGCCCGCACATGGGCAGCGGTGTGCCGTCGTTGGCTTTGAGGTCGCCAATGGCCACCTTCGTGAACGGCTGCCAGCCGGGGCGGATGTCTTCGGCGCTGTAGGCCGCCTCCATGTCGGGCAAGCCTTCCATGACCATGGCGCCGGGCGCGGGGATCAGCTCTTTCTCATACGTCACGCCAAAGGTGCCACGACAAAAACGGGCACCGCCGCCCTGCCCGGGTTGGAGCGTGACGTATTTACCTCGCGCAATGGCCAGGTGGTCACAAAACAGCACCCGCAGGCGTTCTTGAACAGTCGACATGGTGATTCCTTTCAACACGAGCTTCAGATGAGGTGCATGCGCACAGGCAGGCGTTTGATGCCACAAACAAAATTCGAGCGCAAAAAGGCGTGTTCGCCCGTTTGCTCGATGCGATCCACCCGCTTGATGAGTTCTTGCAGCAGGACCCGCAGCTCCAGCCGCGCCAGCCACATGCCCAGACAGGCATGCGCCCCGCCTTGCCCAAACGACAGGTGGCGGTTCACACCCCGGTTCAGATCAACCGTGAACGGCCGGTCAAAAGCCCGTTCGTCGCGGTTGCCCGAGATGAACCAGAGCAGCACCTTGTCGCCCGCCTTGACCTTTTTGCCGTGGTATTCAAAGTCCTCGGTTGCGGTGCGGCGGAAATGCGTGGCAGGCGATGCCCAGCGGATGAACTCGTCGGCCACGCCCTCCCAGGCGGCCTCGCCCTGCACCGCCTTGAGTTGCTGCATCAGACCCGGCTGGTTGGCCAGCGCATGCAAAGCCGCCGCAATCGAATAGCGGGTGGTGTCGTTGCCCGCCGCCACCAGCAGGCAAAAGAAATTGCGGAACTCGGTGTCACTGATCACATTGCCCTGGGCGTCGGGCTGGGTGATCAGGTGCAGCACGCCGCTGGTGTCACCCGCTGCGCGTTTGCGCTCCATCATCTGGGCCGCGTAGTCGAACAAGTCAGCCCCGGCAGGGGAGCGAAAGGGCATGAAGCGGTAGGCCTCGGTGTCCATTTTGTCGACCACATGGCTGGTGAAGTCGCTGTCGGTGTTGGCCATGAGCGCGTCGCCCTTGTCCACCAGCCAGTCCAGGTCCTCCTCGGGCAGGCCCGCGATGCGCCCTAGCATGCGCATCGGCAGCTGGCGGGCAATCTGGTGCGTGGCGTCAAACTCGCCTTGCCCCAGCGCTTGGTCGAGGATGCCCACACAGAGCTCGCGGATCTGCTCTTCGTACAGCGCCATCATGGGCTTGGAAAAGGCCTTGGCCACCAGCATGCGGGTGCGGGTGTGCTCGGGTGGGTCGGTTTCCTGAAAGGTGCGCCGCGCCATGTACTCCTCGTGCGTCTGGTCTTCCATGCGGATGCCTTGGGCCGAACTCAAGCGCTGGTGGTTGCGGTTGAGCTCCAAGATGTCGGCATGCCGCGTGACCGACCAAAAGCCCTTGCCTTCGGACCAATCGCACCAGGCCATCGGGTCCTCGTTGCGCAGACGCTGGAAGGTGTTGTGCGGCGTGCCGTTCACATAGCTGTCGTGGTTCGCCAAATCGGCGTGGCCATCGTCGGTGGGGTGCCAGACGGTCATGGGCGGGTTTTCCTTGCGTGTTCAATGAATTGCGCCATCCATTGACCAAAAAGCGGCACATCGACGGCCTGATGGATGTTGGCGTGGGCGCGGGCCATGGTGTTCGTGTCGAGCTTGTCGGCCAGGTAGCCCAGCAGCGCCTGCATGAACACCAGCGGCATTTCGGGGTGGTACTGGGTGGTCCAGATGTGCTGCCCGATCTGCATCGAGCCAATGGGGCAAAAATCGCTGCCACCCAAGCACTCGGCCCCCTCGGGCATGCGGGTGACCTGTTCGTTGTGGGCCGCCATCAAGGTGGTGGTGGTTTGCGCGGGCTGCATCCAGGGGCGTTCGGCCTGCCAGTGCGTAACCGCCGTGCCCAGGCCCCAGCCCGCCGCGTGGCGCGTCACCTGCCCGCCCAGCGCCCGGGCCACCGCCTGGTGGCCAAAGCACAGGCCGATCAGCGGCTGGCGGGCCGCATCGACGGCCCGGATGAAATCCAGCAGTTGCCCCACCCAAGGCAGGCTGTCGTCGTTGACCGAGGCCGGGCTGCCGGTGATGACGTAGCCATCGAAAGCCTCGGGGCCTGAGGGCAGCACGCCGTCCTTGACCGGCAACACTTCGAACGACCAGTCCGGACGCAGAGGCTGCAGCAGCTGGACCACCTTTTGCCCGTCGTTCGGGAAATGCGCGGCAAACGGCGAAGTGTCGTCATTGGTCAGCAAAACGGCCAGGCGCAGGGTCATCGGGTCTCTTTCAAACTGACAACCATGCTATGCACAAGGCGCTGCAAGCACTATCAAGTTTGGGCACCACACACCTCGGGTTTTCACGAAAAGCCCGCTCAGCGGAAGCAGGCACACTCTCAGGCATGCCCTGACCGACCGTTTTGACCGATTGATGAACACCCCCGACCACAACGCCCCTTGGGTCCAGGTGCTGGACACCCAGGACATGGACCAGCACGCCCTGGCACAGCAGGGCTGGGCGCTGCAATACGAACAACTCTCTCCCGGCCAGTTCAAGGGGCGCATCCACCAGGTTCAGCTGCCCGAGGTGACCCTGCTGCGCGAGGACACCAGCATCGCCTTGCGCCAGCGCGGACGGCTTCATGAGAGCGTGTACGGCTTTGCCATGGCGCTGCAGGACTCCCCCGATCTGTTTTTCAACGGCCAGCGGGTGCCTGAGCACGCCATCATGTGCGGCAAGGGCGACGAGGTGGACCTGACCACGCCGCCGCACTTCACCCTGATCGCGGTGGTGGTCGAACGCAGTCTGCTCAACCCGCTGTGGGAGCGCATGTACCAAAAACCTTTGGCGCATTGGCTGGAAAAACAACTGGTGCTGCCCACCACCGCCATCAAAGCGCAGAACCTGCGCGACCTGCAGCTGACGGTGTTGGACCAGGCCAGCGCCTTGGCACACCGTCAGCACGACGAGCAAGCGCTGCGCCAACTGCGCGACGAGATCCTGATGGAATGGCTCGAAGCCCTGCCTGCCCA
This sequence comes from Limnohabitans lacus, assembly GCF_030053395.1. Classification (GTDB taxonomy): domain Bacteria; phylum Pseudomonadota; class Gammaproteobacteria; order Burkholderiales; family Burkholderiaceae_C; genus Limnohabitans_A; species Limnohabitans_A lacus. The sequence continues at coordinate 213,166 of NZ_JASGBH010000004.1, forward strand.
GGTGGACACCTCGGAGCTGCCGACCTTGGAGCGCCGCAAGAAACTGGTGGACCGTGCCTGCGAACTGATGTTGGGCCATGCTGACGAGCCCCTGTCCATCTTGGAGGTGTGCAGCCGCGTGGGCACGAGCCGGCGCAAGCTCAACTACTGTTTTCAGGATGTGCTGGGCACCACGCCCATCAAATACCTGCGCTCGTTGCGCCTGAACAGCGTGCGCCGTGCCCTGCGCCAAGCCGCGCCGGGCGTGACCATCCAGGACATCGCCTCGCACTGGGGCTTTTGGCACTTGAGCCAGTTCTCACAAGACTACAAACACCTGTTTGGGGAATTGCCTTCCAGCACCTTGCACCAGCGCAGGGATTGAGCCGTACCGGGTAAACCCCGGATTCGGTTTGCCACTTTTCGATAGCACCGGCTCGCCCTGCGGGTTCAGACTTGATGCAAGCACGCACCCAGCGGCTGCCCATACCACCCAACAAGGACGACAAAGATGAACACCTCTCAATGGCTCAAGCGATCACTGTTTGGCTTGCTGTGCAGCGCTGCTGTGCTTCAGGCCGCGGCCCAAACCTTCCCCAGCAAGGCGGTCAACCTGGTGGTCCCCTACCCTGCGGGCGGTCCTTCTGACTTTGTGGCGCGGCAACTCCAGCCCGAACTCATCCGTTTGCTGGGCCAGCCGGTGATCATTGAAAACATTGGCGGCGTGGGCGGTGCCATTGGCATTCAAAAGGTGCTGAACGCTCCTGCCGATGGTTACAACATGACCCTGGGCACCCCCATGGAGCTGGTGCTGGCCCCACTGGCCATGTCGGCCGTGAAATTCAAACCCGATGACATGAAACTGGTGGCCCAATTGGTGACCACCAGCATGGTGCTGATCACCCGCAAAGACCTGCCCGCCAACAATGTCGATGAGCTCATTGCCATGGCCAAAAAGCCGGGCGCCAAGGAGCTGTCCTACGGCAGCGTGGGCCCCGGCTCGCTGTACCACCTGATCGGTGAAAAGTTCGCCCAGCAAACTGGCACCAAGATGCTGCATGTGCCCTACAAAGGCGCAGCACCCCTCATGACCGACCTGATGGGCGGGCAGATCGACATGGTCTTCATCCCCTTCGCCGGCAGCACGCCCGCCATGATCACCGAAGGCAAAGTCAAAGCGCTGGGCTTGACCACCAAAGCCCCACACCCACGCTTTCCCAACATCCCTGCCCTGGCTGCACAAAAGGGCATGGAAGGCTTTGAGTTCGACTTGTGGGCCGGCATCGAAGTGCCCAAGAACACGCCCGCAGATGTGACCGCTAAATTGAACAAAGCCATCTACGAGGCTTTGCAAAACGCCGACATCCGCAAAGCCTACGAAGCCACCGGCAACACCGTGGCCAAGCCCATGAGCCCTGAAGAGTTGGCCCGCGTCTACAACAGTGAAACCTCACGCTACCAGGCCATCGCCAAATCGATCAATCTGCAACCGCAGTGATGTCGCGCATTGGCCAGGCCCATGGGTTATGAGGCAAGTCGAGTGATCCCCCCCTGGCCAAGCGCCACCGACATGCTGGCCCGTTTTCGTGCCGGCGAGATCTCCAGCCTGGAACTGCTGGAGCATCACATCCAACGGGTTCACAAACTGGACCCGGCGATCAACGCCGTGGTGGTGCGCACCTTTGACACCGCCCGCGAACGCGCCGCCGCCGCCGACGCCGCTCGCGCAAGGGGCGAGGACTGGGGCCCGCTGCACGGCTTGCCCATGACCGTCAAGGAATCCTTCGACCTGCCAGGCACACCCACCTGCTGGGGGTTTCCGCAATACAAGGACAACATCGCCCAGCAGCCCGCCTTGGCCGTAAAGCGCCTGCTGGACGCAGGCGCCGTGGTCTTTGGCAAAACCAATGTGCCCGTCGCACTGGCCGACTGGCAGTCGTTCAACCCGGTCTACGGCACCACGAACAATCCCTGGGATCTGACCCGTTCGCCCGGCGGATCGTCCGGCGGGGCCAGCGCCGCGCTGGCCTCAGGCATGACCCCTCTGGAGCTGGGCAGTGACATCGGCGCCTCGATCCGCAACCCTGCCCATTACTGCGGCGTTTATGGCCACAAACCCACCTGGGGCGTGGTGCCCATGGAGGGCCATCAATTGCCCGGAGTCCGCTGCATCGACAGCCTGGACATTGCCGTGGCCGGGCCGCTGGCGCGCAGCGCCCAAGACTTGCAGCTCGCCATGCAGGTGCTGACAAACCCATTGCAACTGTTTGGCCCGATGGGCTGGACAAACACCCAATGGCTGCGCTCAGACAAAGAACCCCACCAATGCCGGGTGGCCATCGTGTTCGATGACCCTGAAGCACGGGTGGACCACAGCATCCAAAACCAACTCCACGCGCTGGCCGACTTTTTACGTTCACAAGGCGTCACCGTGCTGGAGGACCACCGCCCAGTGGACAGCGCGCAGTCGCACCGTGTGTACATGCACCTGCTGCGTGCAGCCACGGGAGCCTGGCTGGACGACGCGACCTATGCCCAATTCCAAGCCCTGGCCCTGGGCAGCGATCCGGCTCAAGACAGCATGCGCGAGCGGGTCTGGCGTGGCAGCACCCTGACGCACCGCGAGTGGGTCGAGTTTGACCAACAACGCGCCGTGTTGCGCGCCCAATGGCGTGCTTACTTTGAAACGGTGGACCTGCTCATCACACCCGTGGCCACCTCCCCCGCCTTTGTCCACCAGCAGCAAGGCGAACGCTGGGACCGCATGCTCAAAGTCAACGGCCAAGATCAGCCCCACACCGACAGCCTGTTTTGGGCGGGCTACCCCGGCGTGGTGGGCCTGCCCGCGACCGCCATTCCAATGGGCCAAAGCCCTGAGGGGCTGCCCGTTGGCGCGCAAATCATTGGCGACACTTTGGCCGACCCCCTGTGCCTGAAAATGGCCCGCTGGCTCGAAACCGAATGGTGCGGTTTCGTCCCGCCGCCCCAACTGAACTGAACGATTGACCCATGAGCCACATCACCGACTTCAACGCCAGCGAACTGTCTGAACGCATCCAGCAAAAGCAAGTGTCTTGTACCGAGTTGATGCAGGCTTATCTGCAGCGCATCAACACACTCAACCCGACCTTCAATGCCATCGTCAACTTGGCACCGGCCGATCAATTGTTGGCACAAGCGAAGCAGTGCGACGACGAACTGGCCCAAGGCCAATCGCGGGGCTGGCTGCATGGCATCCCGCAAGCCATCAAGGACACCGGCCATGCGCTGGGTTTTCCGAGCACCTTTGGCAGCCGACTGCTGGCCGCGCAAATGCCCCGCGCGGACAGCATCATGACGGCGCGCATGAAGGCCGCTGGCGCCATCGTGATCGGCAAGACCAACATGCCCGAACTGGGCCTGGGCTCGCACACCTTCAACACGCTGTTTGGCGCTACGCCCAATGCCTGGGACACCACCGTGAGCGCAGGCGGCAGCAGCGGCGGTGCGGCCGTGGCCCTGGCCCAGCGCATGTTGCCGGTGGCCGACGGCTCGGACTTCATGGGCAGCCTGCGCAACCCTGCAGGCTGGAACCACCTTTTTGGCATGCGCCCGTCACAAGGCCGCGTGCCTTATGGACCGGGCGCCGACGTGTGGGTGGACCAACTCGGCACCGAAGGCCCCATGGCCCGCAGCGTGCGCGACCTGGCCCGGCTCTTGGCCACCCAAGCGGGCCACGACCCACGCCAACCGCTGTCCATCAACACCCCTCTGGACGTTTCGGGCATCGCCTACACACCCGACGCCCTCAAAGGGCTTCGGGTGGGCTGGCTGGGCGACCTGGGCGGCCACCTGGCCATCGAAGAAGGCATCCTGGATGCCTGTGAGGACGCCCTGCGCGCGATGCAAACCGCAGGTGCGCACATTGAACCCACGGCCGCAGGCTTTGACACCCAAGCCCTGTGGGAATGCTGGCTGATTTGGCGCCGTGCGCTGGTGGGCCCCAAAGCCGCCGCACTCATGCAACTGCCCGGTGCGCGTGAAACGCTCAAGCCTGAAGCCCTGTGGGAATACGACAACTCGCTCAAGCTGTCGTTCATGGACTTTCAATTGGCCAGCCAAAAACGCACCGGTTTTTACAACCACTTGCTGCAGATGTTTGAACGCTTTGACGTGCTGGCCCTGCCCGTGGCACAAGTCTGGCCTTTCCCTTTGCAAGAGCGCTGGCCCCAAAAGATTGGCGACCGTGCGATGGACACTTACCACCGCTGGATGGAGTGCACCATTTACGCCACGCTGGCAGGGTTGCCCGCCATCAGCCTGCCCGCCGGCTTTCACCCCACCCGGCCATGGCCAATGGGCATCCAGCTCATTGGCAAGCCGCAAGGCGATCAGGCCCTGCTGCAGGTGGCCGCGGCCTACGAGGCGGTGCGCGCCGATTGGCTGGACCAGCGGCCAGCGGCAGCCTGACCAATCAATCGGTCAACTCCAGCACCGTGGTGTGGCCTTGCGCCATGGGCCAGGTCTGGCCGACCACCTTCTCGCCGTTGAAGACGCCAGCCACGCTGCGCTGCGTGGCGTCGTTCATGCGCAGACGGCTGGCTGCAGTGCCAGCCCCTGGCGGCACGCCTGGCAATGTGCTTTGCCCATCGAGGCTCATGGCATCGCGACCGGGATCGAAATAGCCCCGTGGCCGGACAAAACTGAGCACCGCTGGCGCGGCTTTGTCAGCGTCGTTGGCCCGCTCCGGGCGCATGTGGATCCACTGACTCGACCGAGGGAAAGCGCTGCGGTAGATGTGCGTGGTGGCATAGCCAGCCGCTTGAATCACGAACTCATAGGTGGCGTCGCCTCGCGCCTTGAAGGGGCCCCAAATGCCATCCGCGCCGACTGTCTGCGTGTGGGCCGCGGCACCCAAGCGTTGGCCCGTGTCGGCCTTGGTTTCATAAACCTCCAAGCGCGCACCACGCAGTGGCAAGTTGTTGACAAAGTTGCCGGTCGTCGCATCCAACGGGTCCACCCCCATGCCCACCAACTTGCCGCTGAGCACCACTTGCGCTTGCCGCGCAACAGCCGTCTGCGGTGTGCGGCCGGTGATGAACCTGTAAGTGGCCTCAAAAGCGGGGACGGAATAAGACGTTTCGCGGTGGTCGATTTTGGGGATCACCACATTGGTGGCCCCTTTGAGCTCAGGGCCGTCGAACCCCACCAGCGTGGGCTTGCCCTTCATGCCCAACCACAGCCCATCGGGCTGCGCAAATTTGTCGTTGTTGTCTGAGCGGATGGTCATCCAGCGCGTGGGGCCGCAGACCTCGTCGCCTTGGGCGTTTTTGGGGGCATTGAGCTGCTTCAAAAAGGGGCCGGTGCCAGAAAACTCGTTGGCCTCGTTCACACCCGGGATGGCTTGCACGCCATGGTTGGGCGTGCCGCCCAAAATGGCATGGCTGACCACCGCCGCCCCGCCACCGTTGCAGATGAAGTTGCGGATCGCATTGCCCCCGCGCGAGTTGCCCACCAAGACCACTTGTTGGGCACCGGTTCGGCGCATGACCGCTTGAACTTCGTCGCGCAAAAACGCCATGTGTTCGGCGGTTGAAGTGCGTCCCGCTTGGGCCTTGTTGTCGGCGTCACGCGCCAGGGGATAAGGCACATCGATCGCGTGCAGACGGTCTGTTGGCCAGCCATTGGACTCAAAGCGCCAAACGGTGGCTTGCCACAACGCCGCCGAATCGCCATTGCCATGCACGAACACCACCGGCGGCCGGCCCTGATCGCTGAGCGAAACTTGGCTGGCGCAGCCGCCCAACAGGGTGATGGCCAGGGCCACAAGGCCCAGCGTTCTGCGGTGGAGGTTCATGGCAGACCTTTGAGATGTTCGAAAAACACATCGTCGGCCATGTCAGCGCTCGGGGCTGACTCCTAAGTGTCAGCGTGCGCGGGGCTCAGAGCGGCCGCACCAGAACCAGAAAAAAGCACCCAAGACGATCATGGGCACGCACAGCCACTGCCCCATGCTCATGCCCAAGCTCAAGATGCCCAGGTGCGCATCGGGCTCGCGGAAATACTCGGCCACAAAACGGAACACGCCGTAGCCGAACAAAAAGGCAAATGCCACCTGCCCCTGCGCACGGGGTTTGCGCGCATACAGCCACAACAGCACAAACAGCAGCACACCTTCCATCAGGAACTGGTAGATCTGCGAGGGATGGCGCGGCGCATCACCTGCGCCGCGAAAAACCATGGCCCAGGGCAAGGTGGGATCGGCCAGGCGCCCCCAAAGTTCACCGTTGATGAAGTTGCCAATGCGGCCTGCCGCCAAGCCCGTGGGCACACAGGGCGCCACAAAGTCCATGACTTGCAAAAACGGCCTGTCGCGCGTGCGTGCGAACCAAACCATGGACGCCATCACACCCAACATGCCCCCGTGAAAGCTCATGCCGCCTTGCCACACGGCGAACACCTCCAGTGGGTGCGCGGCGTAATAGCCCGGCTTGTAAAACAAGCAGTAACCGATGCGGCCACCCAGCACCACGCCCAAGACGCCCAAAAACAAGATGTCTTCCACATCCTGGCGCGTCCACTGGGGCAACTGGGCAAAAGGCAAATGCTTCAAGCGTCGCGCACCCAAAGCAAAAAACAAGGCGAAGGCCGCCAAGTACGTCAGGCCGTACCAATGCACAGCCAAGGGGCCCAATTGCAGGGCGACGGGATCGATTTGAGGGTGAATCAGCATGGCGCAGATTGTGCCTTCAAATGAAGGCAGCTACCGTGCGCCAACCCTGACAGATCAGCCCAGCAGCGACAAATCGCGCACCGCGCCTTTGTCGGCCGAGGTGGCCAGCATGGCGTAGGCCTTGAGCGCGGCCGACACCTTGCGTGGGCGGGGCAGCGCAGGCTTCCAGCCCAGTTGGTCTTGCTCGGCGCGGCGCTTGGCCAGCTCCTCGTCGCTCACCAGCACGTTGATCGAACGGTTGGGGATGTCGATGCGGATGCGGTCGCCATTGCGCACCAAACCGATGGTGCCGCCAGCAGCCGCTTCGGGCGAGCAGTGGCCGATCGACAGGCCCGATGTGCCGCCCGAGAAGCGGCCATCGGTCAGCAAGGCGCAGGCTTTGCCCAGGCCCTTGGACTTGATGTAGCTGGTGGGGTACAACATTTCCTGCATGCCGGGGCCGCCTTTGGGGCCTTCGTAGCGCACGACCACGATGTCGCCCGCCTTGACTTTGTCGCTCAGGATGTTGTCGACGGCTTCGTCTTGGCTCTCGACCACGTGGGCCGGGCCTTCAAACACCAGCAAGCTGTCGTCCACGCCCGCGGTCTTGACCACGCAGCCGTCCAAGGCGATGTTGCCGCGCAAAACGGCCAGGCCGCCTTCTTTGTTGAAAGCATGGTCGATCGAGCGGATGCAGCCTTCAGCACGGTCGGTGTCCAGGCTCGGCCAGCGGGTGTTTTGGCTGAACGCCACTTGCGTGGGGATGCCAGCGGGTCCGGCCATGTAAAAAGTTTTCACCGCATCCGAGGGGTTGCGCTTGATGTCCCATTGGTCCAAGACCTCTTTCATGGTCTTGCCCAGCACGGTGCCCACGTCGGTGTGCAGGCGACCTGCGCGGTCCAACTCACCCAAGATGCCCATGATGCCGCCTGCGCGGTGGACGTCTTCGATGTGGTACTTGTTGGTGTTGGGCGCGACTTTGCACAGCTGGGGCACGATTTTCGACATGCGGTCGATGTCGGCCATGGTGAACTCGATCTCGGCTTCCTGGGCAATCGCCAAGATGTGCAAGATGGTGTTGGTGGAGCCGCCCATGGCGATGTCCAGGGCAATCGCGTTTTCAAACGCTTTGAAGCCCATGGACCGTGGCAACACCGATGCGTCCTCTTGTTCGTAGTAGCGCTTGCACAAATCCACAATCGTGCGGCCCGCTTGCTTGAACAAGGCTTCACGGTCGGCGTGCGTGGCCAACACGGTGCCGTTGCCGGGCAAGGCCAAGCCCAAAGCCTCAGCCAGGCAGTTCATCGAGTTGGCGGTGAACATGCCCGAGCATGAACCGCAGGTGGGGCAAGCCGAACGCTCGACTTCGGCCAAGTCGGCGTCGCTCACCTTGTCGTCAGCGGCCATGACCATGGCATCGATCAGGTCGAGCTTCTTGAATTCCATGACTTGCGTCTGAGGGTTGGCCAAGCGGACTTTGCCCGCTTCCATGGGGCCACCGGACACAAAAATGACCGGAATGTTCAGGCGCATGGCGGCCATCAACATGCCGGGGGTGATCTTGTCGCAGTTGGAGATGCACACAATCGCGTCCGCGCAGTGGGCGTTGACCATGTACTCGACCGAGTCGGCAATGATGTCACGGCTGGGCAGCGAATACAGCATGCCGTCGTGGCCCATGGCGATGCCGTCGTCCACGGCGATCGTGTTGAATTCTTTGGCCACGCCACCGGCGGCTTCGATCTCACGGGCGACCAGCTGGCCCAGGTCCTTCAGGTGCACGTGGCCGGGCACGAACTGGGTGAACGAGTTGGCAATCGCGATGATCGGCTTGCTGAAATCATCGTCCTTCATGCCCGTGGCACGCCACAGAGAACGGGCACCCGCCATGTTGCGGCCGGCGGTGGAGGTCTTGGAACGGTAAGCGGGCATCAGGGGCTCCAGTCGAGGAAGATGTCAAAAAAATTTGCTCAATTATCGCCCAGCGCTGGGCCCATTCAGGGCTGTGAGCCATCACCCCAGTCACCTGGACGTCATGCACGCTGAGTGTCAGCGACGATACACTTGACCCCAAAGACCTGCTGACGGCCTGAAAATTCATGTGCGTGTCAGCTGTTCCCGGTCCAATCTGTTCATCTTTTTTTAAACCACAGGAAATTGACATGAAAAAAATCATTTTTGCTTTGGCCATGACTGCTGCTGCAGCCGCCCCCGCGCTGGCTGACCAGGCTTTGGCCACCTCCAAGAACTGCATGGCTTGCCATGCAGTGGACAAGAAAATTGTGGGCCCCGCTTACAAAGATGTGGCCGCCAAATACAAAGGCGACAAAGCCGCCGTCGACAAACTGGCCACCAAGATCATGAAGGGCGGCTCTGGCGTCTGGGGAGCAATCCCCATGCCCGCCAACCCACAAGTCAACGATGCAGAAGCCAAGAAATTGGCCGCTTGGATCCTGAGCGCCAAGTGATCAGCGCCTGACCCATGAAAAAAGCCCGCAATTGCGGGCTTTTTTCATTTCGACGGTCGGTGATCAAAGGCCGATGGCCGCGATACCCGCTTTGGCAATCTGGGCGTCTTCATTGGACTTGACGCCGCTCACACCGACTGCGCCCAAGCATGCGCCGTCTTTCAGGATCGGCACACCGCCTTCGAGCATGCCTTCGACGGTCGGCGCCGACAGGAAGGAATAACGGCCGCCGTTGATAACGTCTTCGTAAACCTTGCTCTCGCGCTGACCCAAAGCGGCGGTGTGGGCTTTGGCGGGTGCAATGTGCGAAGAAATGGGGGGCGCACCGTTCAGGCGCTGAAAGTGCAGCAAATGGCCGCCAGCGTCCACGATGGCAATGCTCACGGCCCAATTGTTTTTCTGGGCTTCAGCTTGGGCGGCTGCAGCAATGGCTTGCACATCGGACAGTTCGAGAACGGATTGGGTTTTCATGACTTTTTGGCTGAAAAATAAAAGCGCAAGCATACACGGGCACAGCACGCCGGATTGCACACTTCTGGGCAAAAGTGATTCACCCGGATAACCCCGTTCTGGTACGGCCATTGAGCCACTAAGCCATGCCCGTCCTACAATGACAACCGGTCTTTTAAAGACTTGAACAGGAGAACCTCATGAGCGATATCCGTACCTTGAACACCACCGATTGGGGCCACGACAGCGCCGCCAACCGCAACCGCGTTCTGCGCAACACTTACTGGCTGCTGGCCTTGAGCCTCTTGCCCACCGTTTTGGGCGCTTGGCTGGGCGTGGCCACCGGCATCACCGCATCGCTGTCTGGCGGTGTGGGCCTGATCGTCTTTTTGGCAGGGGCTTTTGGCTTCATGTTCGCCATTGAGAAAACCAAAAACTCAGCCGCTGGGGTGCCCGTCTTGCTGGGTTTCACCTTCTTCATGGGCCTGATGCTCTCGCGCATGATCGCCATGGTGCTGGGTTTCAAAAACGGCTCCGATCTCATCATGACCGCCTTTGCCGGCACCGCTGGCGTGTTCTTCGTGATGGCCAGCCTGGCCAGCACCATCAAACGTGACCTGTCGGGCATGAGCAAATGGCTGATGGTTGGCGCCTTGGCCATCATGATCGGCGGCATCATCAACGTGTTCGTCGGCTCCAGCGTGGGCATGATGGTGATCTCGGTCATGGCGATTGGCATCTTCAGCGCCTACATGCTGTACGACCTCAAGCAGATCATCGACGGCGGCGAGACCAACTACATCAGCGCCACACTGGCCTTGTACATGGACATCTTCAACGTGTTCCAGAGCCTGCTGGCCCTGCTCGGCATCATGGGTGGCGAGCGCGACTGAACTTGACCTTCCCAGCAAAAAGGCTCCATCGGGAGCCTTTTTTCATGGGTGCTGGGCACGGCATCAAGCCAGTTCAAACACCGCCATGCTCTCCACGTGCGCCGTGTGGGCGAACATGTTGATCACGCCTGCGCTCACGCAGCGGTAACCGGCGCGGTGTACCAGCAAACCGGCGTCGCGGGCCAAGGTGGCGGGGTTGCAGCTGACATACACGATGCGCTGGGGCGGGGTCCAGCCTTGGCGCAGTTCATGGTTTTCGTGCAGCTCGGCCAGCGCTTTGGCCAAAGCAAAAGCACCTTCACGCGGGGGGTCAACCAGCCATTTGTCGGCCGTGCCATCGGCCACCAGCATCGCGGGCGTCATCTCAAACAGGTTGCGGGCCACAAAGCTCGTGGGCGCCAAGGCCTGGCCCTCTGGACGATCGGCCTGGTTGCGGGCGTAGTTGTCGCGCGAGCGGGCCACCAAAGTCTCAGCCCCTTCAATGCCCAGCACCTCGGCCGCCTGCGTGGCAATGGGCAGTGTGAAGTTGCCCAGGCCACAGAACCAGTCGATCACGCGCTCGGTTTTTTGCGCATTCAAAAGGCGCAAAGAACGGGCCACCAAAACCCGGTTGATGAAGGGGTTGACCTGCGTGAAGTCGGTCGGGCGAAACGGCATGGTGATGCCAAAGTCGGGCAAGCCATAGCTCAGCTGCGGGCCACCGGTGTCCAGCAAATGCACCGTGTCCGGGCCCTTGGGTTGCAGCCACCACTGCACCTGGTGTTTTTCACCAAAGGCGCGCAGCTTGTCTTTGTCGCTGTCGCTCAAAGGCTCCAGGTGGCGCAAGACCATGGCGGTGACTTCGTCACCACAAGCCAGCTCGATCTGCGGCAAGGTCTCGCGTGCCTCCATCTGGGCAATCAGCGCACGCAGGGGCATCAGCATGGCGCTGACGTGCGGCGGCAAAATGCGGCAGACCTTCATGTCGGCGATGTAGCGGCTCTTGCGTTCGTGAAAACCAATCAGGACTTCGCCCTTCTTGATCACGTAGCGCACCGACATGCGGGCGCGGTAACGGTAGCCCCAGGTGGGCCCTTCGATGGGCCGCAGCATGGTGTCAGCTTTGACTTTGCCCAAGTGCCAGAGGTTGTCTTCGAGCACACGCTGCTTGATGGCCACCTGAGCGGAGGCTTCCAGGTGCTGCATCTTGCAGCCGCCGCAAGCGCCGGCGTGCAGCCCAAAATGCGGGCAGCCGGGCGTCACGCGCTGGGAAGACTCCGAGTGGATCTGGGTGACGGTGCCCTGCTCCCAGTTGTTCTTTTTGCGACCGACCTGGACAGAAACGACCTCAAAAGGCAAGGCGCCTTCGATGAACACCACTTTGCCGTCGGGGCGGCGGGCGATGCCTTGGGCATCCATGTCGAGTGAACCGACGCGCAACCAGCCTTCGGGCAAGTCGTCGCTGTTGGGGGCTTCGTGTTGGGGAATGGAGAGTTCTTGTTTTTCGCTCATGCCCCGATTGTCTCATTGGGGCAGGCGCAAATTCAGCCCCAGGCGAGCAGGTATTCCTGCCAATGCGGCTCTTGCCCGGCCAAGGCGGCCACATTGTCTTTGACGAACTGGATTTCCTGCGTGTACTCGGCCTCAGTCAAGCCGCCACGCATCTTTTGAAAGCGGCAATACAGCAAGTAGGTGTTCATCACATCGGTTTCGCAATACCGTCGCACCTCTTCGGTCTGGCCCGCCAAAAATTGCTCGTACACCTGTGAGCCGTCCATCCCCAGCTTGCCGGGGAATCCGCACAGCTTGGCCATGGCGTCCATGGGGGCGTTGTTGCGCGGGGTGTACTTGGCCAGCAGGTCCATCAAGTCCAGATGGCGCATGTGGTAGCGCGAGATGTAGTTGTTCCACTTGAACTCACGGTCGCTGCCGTGGGTGCCTTCGCCCAAGTCCCAGTATTTGTCGGCCACCACGCCATGCTGCAAGCTGCGGTAATGCAGCACGGGCAAGTCAAAGCCGCTGCCGTTCCAGCTCACCAGCTGTGGCTCGTGCTTTTCAATGGCGTTGAAAAAGGTCTGGATGATGCGGCCTTCGCTTTGGCCGTCGCGGTCCACAAAGGAGTGCACGCGCAAGCCCTCTGCATTGCGAAAGACGCAGCTGATGGCCAGCACCTTTTGCAGGTACAGCGGCATGAAATCGCTTTGCCCTTGGGCTGCGCGTTCGGCTTTCCACTGGGCATGCACCTGGGCGTCGGTCAACTCAGGCGCAGCGGTGTTCAATCGCCGCCAGCCGGCCATGTCGGGGATGGTCTCGATGTCAAAGACCAGGACAGGCCAAGCCATGCAGGGCTTTCAGCGGGCAGGCAAAAACTTGGCCGGATCAACCGGCTTGCCCTGACGGCGCACCTCAAAATGCAGCTTCACGCGATCGCTGTCGGTGCTGCCCATCTCGGCGATTTTCTCGCCTTTGCGCACTTTTTGATCCTCCTTGACCAACAACTTCTGGTTGTGGGCATAGGCGGTCAAGAAGGTGTTGTTGTGCTTGAGGATGATCAAGTTGCCATAACCACGCAGGCCCGCACCGGCATAGACCACCTGGCCATCGGCCGAGGCCAAGACGGGGTCACCCGCTTTGCCAGCGAAGTCCAGTCCTTTGTTTTTGGCCTCGTCAAAACCACCGATCAAGGAACCGTTCGATGGCCAGATGAAGCCCAGACCTTCGTCAGCAGCTGCCGTCGCAGCCGGGGTCGTGGCGGGTTTGGCGGCAGAAACCGTCGGCGCTGAATCACCACCTGCCGTCACGGGGCGCACAACCACACCCTGTGCCTCGACCGCAGCACCTGGCGGGGCCACACGCAAAACCTGACCGGCTTCGATCAGATCCGGATTGCTCAAGTTGTTCCAGCGGGCCAAATCACGCCAGGATTGGCCGTTGTCCAAGCCAATGCGGGTCAAGGTCTCTCCGCGTTGCACCGTGTAGTAACCGGGCTTACCAGCGTTTTCTGCACCGGGCAAAACTTTGGCAGCTTCTACCGAAGCCGCCTGTGTGCTGGCCGGAGCGCGTGTGCCCGAGACGCGGTCTTCGACTGGCGCGAGCACGCGAGGACCAGAGGAGCAGCCCACCAGCAAAACGGCTGTCATGGCCACCAAAACAAAAGAGGAATGGCGAAGGATTGGATGCATGGAATCAGTCATTTAGGCGATGCCAGATTTTAGAGGCACAAAGTGAACAGCCTCGAGCACTTGGCGCTCGAAGCCCTGGGCAGTGCGCAAGATCACGACCAGCGCTTGATGGCCCGCCGGCGTGATGGTGGGGGCCACCAATCGACCACCTTCGGCCAACTGGTCCAACCAGGCTTGCGGCACCGCCTCGCCACCGGCAGCCGAGATGATGCCGGCATAGGGACCGCCTTTGGGATAACCCAACATGCCGTCGCCAAAAATCAAGTGAACATTGTGCAAGCGCAAAGGGCGCAAATTCTCTCGGGCCTTCTCGTGCAAGCCGCGCAGGCGCTCAATGCTGTAGACCTCGGTGGCCACATGGCTGAGCACCGCGGCCTGGTAACCACAACCGGTACCGATCTCCAGAATGCGCCCCAGTTTGCCGGTGGCCCCCTCTCGCATCAGCTCGATCATGCGGGCCACCACATTGGGCTTGGAGATGGTTTGTCCCAAACCGATCGGCAAACTTGTGTCTTCGTAGGCTTGGCCAGCCAAGGCGGTCTCCACAAACCGATGACGCTCCACCGTGCCCATGGCTTGCAAGACCATCGGATCTTGCAGGCCTTGAGCCGCCAACTTGCTGACCATGCGGGCCCGCACAGCGCCCGAATCCAGGCCCAGTCCCGAGCTCAAGGCGGCCGGACGGCGCACTGGCGATGCCGGGGACAAACCCACCGTTGCAGGCTTAGCGGTACCGACCGGCGACACCGGGCTGCGGGTGCTGCGGGGCGCACCCGAGCTGGGCAATTTGGCCGGGAACCCTGGTCGCTGGTTCATGACGGCTCCGTCACGTGCCAACGCTCAAACGCGCTCGACCAGACCTCAAGCGACTGGTGTTCGGTCAAATCCACCTTCAAGGGGGTCACCACCATGTGGCCCAGTTTGGCCGCATGAAAGTCCGTGCCCTCGCTGTCGTCCATGGCCGGCCCGGCGTTGCCGATCCAGTACATGGTTTGTCCGCGCGGATCGACCTGGGTGATGACCGGCTCAGCTGCATGGCGGCGCCCCAAGCGGCACAGCTTGGGCGAGCGGATTTGGTCCAAAGGCAAATTGGGGATGTTCACGTTCAAGAGCCAAGGTTGCGCTTGGAGCAAATCGCCCGACTTCATCTGAGCAACCAACTGCTTGACCTTTTGGGCCGCCGCATCGACATGCGCCCAGCCTTTTTCCATTTGCGACACCGCGATGGCGGGAATGCCAAACAAAAAGCCTTCCATGGCCGCGCCCACGGTGCCGGAATACAAGGTGTCGTCCCCCATATTGGCCCCGTTGTTGATGCCCGAGACCACGAGATCAGGCCGGTAACCGAGCAAACCCGTCAGCGCGATGTGGACGCAATCGGCCGGTGTGCCATTGACGTAGCGAAAGCCGTTGTCTGCACGGTTCACATACAAGGGGGTGTGCAAAGTCAGCGCATTCGACTTGGCGCTGTTGTTGTGCTCTGGCGCGACCACTTCCACCTCGGCGATGGTTTTGAGCGCTTCGTAAAGCGCCACAATCCCCTCGGCGCGAAAGCCATCGTCGTTCGAGATCAAAATTTTCATGTGGGGTTCCCGTCTCCCTTGGATTGTAGAGGGCAGCCAGCCTTCTGACGTGACAAACAGCACTGAAATACTGGTCGCTCGGGGGACATAAATTCACCTGCGCCATGCCTAACATGACCCTTCATCTAGAACACGCTCATCAGGAGATATGGAATGCACGCATGGCTTTGCGAAAACCCCACAGGCGTTGACGCGCTGACCTGGAAAGAACTGCCCACCCCCACCCCTGCGGCGGGCCAGGTTTTGCTGAAAATTCAGGCCGCCAGCTTGAACTTCCCAGACCTGTTGATCGTTCAAAACAAATACCAGATGAAGCCTGAGTTGCCCTTTGTGCCGGGCTCTGAATACGCCGGCGTGGTCGAAGCCGTGGGCGAAGGCGTGACGCATCTGAAAGTCGGTCAAGCTGTGGCCTGCCTGTCGGGCACGGGCGGTTTTGGCACCCACACCCTGGCCGCCGCCAAGCTGTGCATGCCCTTGCCGGCAGGCTTTCCTGCAGTGGATGCCGCCGCCTTCATCATGACCTATGCCACTTCGCACCACGCCCTGGTGGACCGCGCTGCCCTCAAAGCAGGCGAAACCGTGCTGGTGTTGGGCGCTGCCGGGGGCGTGGGCACGGCGGCCATTCAGATCGCCAAGGCCATGGGCGCCAAAGTGATCGCAGCGGCATCGACCGATGAAAAATGCGCCCTGTGCCAATCCTTGGGTGCAGATGCCACCATCAACTACAGCACCGAAAACCTGCGCGACGCACTCAAAACCCTGACCGAAGGCAAAGGGCCGGATGTGATTTACGACCCCGTGGGCGGTGAATTCGCCGAACCCGCCTTCCGCTCCATCGCCTGGCGCGGCCGTTATTTGGTGGTGGGTTTCGCCGGTGGCCCCATCCCCTCCTTGCCCCTGAATTTGCCTTTGCTCAAAGGCGCTTCTTTGGTGGGTGTGTTCTGGGGCGACTTTGCACGCCGCGAGCCACAAGCCAATGCCGCCATGATGGCCGAGCTGGCCCAGTGGTATGGCCAAGGCAAGATCAAACCCGTCATCGACAGCACCATGCCCATGGCCGACCTCAAAGCCGCTTACGCCCACATGGGCTCGCGGGGCGTCAAAGGCAAACTGGTGATGGTCAACTGAAGCGATCGCACCAAGAAAAAAGCCCTTGCATTGCTGCAAGGGCTTTTTTTATTTGGGGTGGCTGATGGGGTCGGAATTCCACACAGCTAACCCTTTGTTTTTAAACACTTTTCACCCAGAAAAGGCTGAAAACAGTATGACCCCAAAGTATGACCCTTGGGCATTCGTTAAATTTTACACTGGTTTTCAAACAACGGCGGTTTAAGCAATGTCCACGGCTCCACCTCTAAGGCCACGGCGAACCGCTCGATGTTTGAAAGCGCCACATTCCACCGCGAACGCTCAACGGCTGAAACATAAGTGCGGTCAAGCCCACATTCATGGGCCAATTCTTCCTGCGACCATCCACGGGCTACCCGCAAAAATCGCATGTTGTAGGCCAGCACTGCCCGCAAGTTTTCGGGGTCTGGAAATTTTTCTGGTGGTTTTGGTTTCGCTGACATAGCCGAAGAATCGGCTTGTGTAGCGTTTTCATCTACGGAGTTTGCTTCACATTTGTTCTAGAATTGGATACCCAGCCCACAGGGGGCACGGGGATTTTTTAGGAACATGAAGCATGAAAAAACTGTCTCACTTCTTCGCTGCTGCCGCTCTGTGCGTTGGTTCGTCAGCCTTCGCCGCCGAACTGCCGACCTCTGGCACTTGCGGCTTCACCATTGGTGCGAATTTCCCATTCACTGGCCCGTTTCTTGGCAATCTGGACGCTTCCGAAGATGTGAACCACATGGGCATCATCAACTTTGGCTTGAAAAGCATCAGCATCAACGCGGTCAAGAATACGGTGCAGTCCACCACATCGACCACAAACAACGGCATCACTTCAGTCACTGCCCGCACCTACACCAACACGCAGCAAAGCGGCACCTTGTCGTTCACGAATGCCGCCAGTTCAGCCGTCTCGGGCATGCATGTCATGACGTTGAGTAATGGCGACAAAATCAACGCCATCCCTGTCAATAACGGTAAAACCGTCCTGATGCAATTCGTTATTGCTGACGATATGGGCGGACGTGTGGGTGTTTGCCAGTTCTAACAAGGGCAAACCATGAAAAAGTATTCCCTGATGGCCTTACTCGCCGTCATGCTTGCTGCATGCGGTGGAGGCGGTGGCAACACCACAGCAGACACCACACCCACAGATACAAACGCCGCCCCTGCTGCTTACACCGTGACAGATGACCCCGTAGCGGGCACTGTGGCAGAACAAGTGAGCAGCACGACCACCACAACCACGGTCGTGGCCGTTGTCGGACTTTGACCGTCAAACCCAGCCGATGTTCGCATCGGCTTTTCCATGCTTTTAACTGGAGCACATCAATGACTTTACGCACAGTGTCTGGCGAACTCAAAGAATATGGGCCGAGCACGCAAAATGCTCAAGTCGTCAGTTATTCATATCTTGAACTTGATGGGCAAATGCTCACAAAGGTTCAGATTTTCAATGGTGTGCACGGGAAGCTGCAATCATCACTTGGCGAAACAATTACGCTCTACATGGATAGGTCTTTTGTGGTCGGCATCACCTGTGCAGACGGCAAGACTTATTGTAGCGAGCGTTTTGGTTTTGGTATGTCTTTTAGTTTTTGGCTAATGCTGATAGCTGGACTTGTGTTTCTTGCTTTTGTTGTCGGCATCGTTTTTTTAATTGCTGCTTTCAAAATTTTTACAATAATTCATCGAGCGTCTCTTGGGAATAGTCTGCCTAATGCAATTCCTCTACCTCGTGCAAAGCAATAAAAGGCCGCAAAATTGCAGCCCTTTCAATTGATTACAATACCAAATCCCCACGCCTTTGGCCTTGCTTTTGTTTGTGTGATTTACTGTAATCGTCTACATAAATTTTGAAGCCCATAGCAGTCGGATTGCTTGCATCGTTTTGATATTCAGCAAGC
This sequence comes from Limnohabitans lacus, assembly GCF_030053395.1. Lineage (GTDB taxonomy): Bacteria > Pseudomonadota > Gammaproteobacteria > Burkholderiales > Burkholderiaceae_C > Limnohabitans_A > Limnohabitans_A lacus. The sequence goes on from NZ_JASGBH010000004.1 coordinate 231,411, forward strand.
AACAAATCAAGCGAGTGGGGCAGTTTTTTGGATGCTTCGCCAGCTTTTTGGAAAAGGGGCAGGCTTTTGGGGTTGTCCCAAAAGTTCCAGCCTTCAGCCTTTGCGTGTGCCCTGATTTGGGCCACTTCGGTGGTTTCTGCCAACCCCTCCCCCTCCAAATTTGAGGGCTGCGTAGCAGCCTTGACGGGCGCGGATGCGCCCTTTTCGGTTGTCTGGGTGGTGGGGGTCTTGTTGGTGGTTGTCTTTTTCTTCTGTTGTCTAGAATTAGAAAAAACTTCCTCATCATCCTCGCGCGTACGCGCGTTTATGTAGGATGTTTTTTCTTTTTTTTCTAATGTATCTAATGTTATGGTGTCATTTTCTGGGGCGCATAAATTCAGCTTAAAAACTTGAGGGGTGTCAGTGCCAGAAATTAGCCCCAATTTTTCAAGTTTTACAACTAACCTTTTTGCTTGTGTTTTATCTATTCCGCCATGATAAGCCGCCAAGCCTCCCCACAGGATTTTTTTGCTTTTTCCCTCGGTAAACAGGCTATTCCTTTTGATATACAAGTAAGCAACAAAAAGACTTGGGTTTTCTCCTTGAAGCTCATTTAGCTCATCCTCGTTCAGATTTACATAGAATTTTTTTGACATATTTTTTCCTTTGTTTTTGTGTGTCATACAGGTGTCAACTGGGTGACATACACCTATATAAAACGAAAAAAGAAAAAATGTCAAGTATTGAGTAGGCTATTCTTGAGTAGGCTATTTATTAGCTTATCTGTCTATTTCTGCGCTGTTTTGTTTTGTTTGCGTCTTAACCCATTTGTCTATTTCTTGATTGTGTGCCGCATTTTTTAGCGCTGTCTCTGCATTTCTCTGCGTGCTTTCTGCTTGGGCTTGCCGTCCAATTTTTAGCCCAGCCTCGACTGCTGCGGCCACCGTTGCCCCAATACTTGGGCCACTGGCTGGCCCTGCGGCTGCTGGGCTTGCTGGGCCTTTCTCCTGTGTTGTGGGCATCTGTCCGCTTGCGGACTGTTGCCCGTTCCCCACGCTATAAGCCTGCGGGCTTGTAGCGTTGCCCGTTGTGCGTTGCGTTGGCCGTGGGTGTGCTGCCCTTGTTGCTCAACAAGTCCCCCACTTTCAGCGCTTCAAAAATCAGTCCGATTTCAGGGGGTAGGGCGTGCGTTATGGAGTGCTCCACAGATTCAGGCAGTTCGCCCGCTTCCTGTTGTGCGGCTTGTGCTTGCGTGTTTGTTTGGGTTAGTTGCTCCACAGTGGCCACCGTTTTCAGTGGCTTGGCTTTACCTTGGAAACAGTCACGCCAAACCATGGGCGGGCGGCTTGGTGCTGGGGCTACAAAATGCCAAGGCAAGTTCAAAACATAGTCCCCAAGGCCCACGACAAGGGCGTTAATGTGGTCGCCGCGCTTGCCTAGTTCGGTTTGCAATTCGCTGGGGTGAACGACTAACAACTCATCCCGTTGCCAACCTGCCGAACTTGCGCCGTTGCCTTGGTGGGTGATGTTTCTGCGCTCTACTTCGCGCGTTCCGATTACTTGTTTGGCGAGTGTGTCCGCCGTCTCTCCGCCCTGCGTGCGGCCTATGATGATGGTGCCGACCATGGAAATCAGGGCCTTGGTTTCGTCGCTTCCGTAAATGTGGCGCAACTGTGCCAAGTCTTGGGCAAGCAAAACAACCCGCGCACCTTTTGAACGGCCAAAGGCCAACAGTTTGCGCCTTCTCGTCTGTGGGTCGAAGGGCACGACATTCAAACCCCAATCCACCACAACGCGGCGCGACATTCAGAACCCCATCCGTCTGGCTTCGCTTTGTTGCTCTGCGTGTAAATCAAACACCCAAGCCACCCATTTTTTTAGTTCGGCAATTGGTGCGGTTATGTTGTGCTCATCGCATAAATTTAAAAAGCCCTCCAAGCCTCCAATTTTTCTGGACAACATCGAAAATTGGCAATAATCTTGATATTGCAAACATGACAAACAGTAGTCGATATATTCGTGTTCTATTTTTTCTCGTGCTACGCTTTTTTGTTGTTCTTCTTTTACTGCGTTCATCTTGCCCCCGTTATTCTTTTTCTTACTTTCTTACTGCTTTCAATAGTCGTCCTACAATTTCCATCGAAAAATTGTGCTGCGTCATGTTGTGCTCTGTTTTTGTTGCCCAGCCAATATAAGCCACGATTTCGTTTAGTGTTGGCGAGTATTGCGGCCAGTCGTCGCCGCATTTGCAAAACTCGGAAAGGCTTAATTCTTTCACTTTTAGAAAATGCTCAAACTCCTCGAATTTGTGAGCGTGTAACGCTTTCTTAATTACTGCAACTTGCAATTGAATTTCTGTGAGTCTTATCGTGATTGCCTTCATTTCTACCCCTTCATTTTTATTTGCTATATTTATATATAAGCAAAAATGAAATCATTTGTCAATAAGCATCTCAAATATTTTTGAATCATTGAAATCACTATGATTCATGCGCGATTGCTAAGATTTCAAGCCCTGCTACGATTTCATTTTTGAAATCTTGTGAATCATTGAAATCACTATGCGGCACAAAGCAAAACACCGAACGAATCGAAGGACGCGTAAGCGGCCTAGATGCGTTCGGTGTTTGATAATTTCCTTGCTTTCGTGTTTACATGCAAATAACACAAAGTCAAGTTTTTCGATTTCTCAGGGCTTCACTTCATCGCGTTTAGAAAATTGAAAACAAAAATAAAAGGCAAGCGGGCGAGTGTGTCAATTGCAAGCAATTGTCCACCGTCTGCGCGTCAGGGGTTGGCTTGTGGTCAACGAACGCACCGAAGGCCGTCCACGCCCCCGTGGGGTGGGCGGGTTTGTTGTCCATCAAGTTGGCTTTTTAATTTGATGCTTGGCTATTGTCCCGCTCTCAATGGCTTCGCTCACCCAAGCGGGGCGCCTTCCTTTTTTGCCTGTGTATTCCCATTTGTTGCCGTCTTTTTCGTAGATTGCACCAACAACAAAGTCATACATTGATTTCTTTGACGCTGGTTGGTTTTTTCTTTTTTCTGTTGTTGTTGCAAACAAATCACCCTCTGAAATTGAAAAAGTTGCCATCAATTGCCGAATGATAAAAATAGCCTCGCCTTTTCCTTCTTTGCGTTTCTTTTCATTTTCTTCGTCAATTTCTTGTTTTCTTTTTTCGTTTTTTTCGATTTCATCAACGCTTCCAAACATTGCGCCAATTTTGCTTTGGAGTTCGTTTGTTTTGCTCATGTTGTTCCTTTGTTTACGTTTTTAATTTTGCTTTTTGCGCTTATCTCTGTTGCGTTCTTCACGCTCGGCTTTTGCTTTTTCATACCTTGCCAATTTTTGCGCCCTCTCTATGGCTTCGGGTGAATTTTTCTTGGCCTCTTCGTGAGCAAAAAACGCCGCAAAAGTCGGGTCTTGTAGTTTAAGCGCCTGGAAGTCAACTTGGCTGTGGGTGAGGTGCTCGACGGCGGTTTGCAGGTTTTTTAGGGCAATGCCGCGAACATAAGAATTACCATGCACGCCCGCCATTTCGGGGCTGGTGTGCCCGACGCTTCTTTTAACTGCGGCCACTTTGGCTTCGGTGTTGTGTAAGTCCGTTATCGCCGTGCTTCGGAAACTGTGGAACACTTTTTTATTATCCTTCAAGCCGCACATATCTACCCATTTGCCCCACTGTCGCCCCGTCATTTTTTCGGGGTCTCTGGTTCTTATATTCTTTGGTGTGCCTGGTGGGTCTTGTGGTCGGTGCGGTATCAAAAATGTCTCGCCCTTGTCCTTCAGTGCTTGGGCGTAATCCCAAAGCCCTAAGGCCAGCAGTTGCGAATGTATGGGCACAGTTCGGCGGCTTTCCAGTGTTTTACCGTCAACAATACGGAAGCACTTCACGCCGTCTACTTCCCTAAATGTAGACAGTTCTAACCGCGCAAGTTCACCCAGTCTCGCGCCGCTAAACAACGCAATAAGAGGCAGCCAATAAAAATCAGGCTTATCCATTTTCTGCGGATAGTCCGCACAAAAAAGGGCTTTAATGTCGCCGTCGTCGAACTCTGCCCACGGTGTGCGCTGTAATTTCATCTCCCCTTTGGTCGCCATTTTTTGGGTCATGGGGTTGAGTCCCAGCAAATCAGGAATTTTTTTAATGCCCATGGGGTGCGTTGCTTCAATTTCAAAATTGAACTTTAACGCCAAAACCCGCGCTAAGGCGGGTTGTTTGGTTTGCAAGCTGATTTGTTTGATGTGTCGCTTGCCTGTGGCATCACGCCACAGGACACGGACAAAGAAGACACCGTTGCGACTTTTGGCAAGCCTGGGAACTTTTAAAGCCATGTATGACCCCTAGGTATGGCCCTTAGGGTGATAAATGCTTAAAAATTCCTTTTAAATCAACGATTTAGAAGACTGGGGTGGCTGATGGGGCTCGAACCCACGACAACAGGAATCACAATCCTGGACTCTACCAACTGAGCTACAGCCACCGTAGAAACGAAATTATAACCTGAACTTCAGCGCTTTTCGGCAGCGTCCTCACGCTTGGCACCGGGTTTTTGAACCAAGATTTCGGCTTTGAGTTGTTGCTTCAAATGTGTGAGGTAAGCCTGACTTTCGGCTTGTCCCCACAACTGGCTCATTTGTTGACGGCTTTGGGCCAGTTGTTCCGGGGTCATGGCATCGCGGGGCACGATTTTGTTCACGCGGGCCACCACATAGCCTTGCGAGCCCAGATCGACACCGACCATGGCGGGCAAGCGCGCAGGGTCGGCACGCAAAGCGGCGTCGACCACGGCTTGGGGCTGGCCTTGGAGCATGTCACGAGAGACCACCACAGGCGAGCCCACTTGGGCCTGGGCTGCTTGGTCCTTCCAGGCCGCCAGTTTGGTCAAGCCTTCGGCCTTGGCCAACTCGGCCGACTTGTCCATCACAAATTGACGACGGACTTCGTCTTTGACTTCGGCAAAGGGACGCACCGCAGCAGGACGGTAGGCCACGATGCGGGCTGAAACCAAAGTGCTCGGGGCCACTTCCACGGCCGCTGTGTTGCGACGCTTGGTCACCGACTCTTCGGCAAACAAGCTTTGCAGCAATTTGGCATTGGCCAGCACACCTTGTGCGCCAGGAGTCGGTGAGCGGGTCAGGCCTTCGGCTTTTTGAACGGTCAATTTCAAACGTTCTGCTGTGGATTTGAAACTGTCGGCCTGCTCGTAAACGCTGTTGGTGAAGGTCTCGGCTTGCTCGGCAAACTGACGCTGCGCTTGTTGTTTGCGCAAGTCGGCTTCCAATTGAGGACGCATGGCTTCAAAGCTGGGGGCTTTGGGGGCCTTGATGTCGGTCAGCTCGATGATGTGAAAGCCAAATTCCGACTCCACCACATCGCTGATCTCGCCCTTTTTCAGCGCAAAGGCTGCATCTTCAAAAGCCTTGACCATGGCGCCTTTGGCAAAGAAGTCCAGGTCGCCACCCTTGGCGGCAGAGCCTGGATCTTGTGAATTTTTACGGGCCACATCGGCAAACGATTTGGGGCTCTTGCGGACCGCAGCCAGCAACTCATCGGCTTTGGCGCGGGCTTTGGTCCGATCGGCCGCAGGCGCATCTTTGGCAGCGGTGATCAAGATGTGGCTGGCACGGCGCTCTTCTTTGCCGGCCAGGCGCTGCATGTTTTGCTCGTAATAGGTCTTGAGGTCTTGCTCGGGCAAGTTGATGCTTTTTTGCAAAGCGGCGGTGTCGAGCACCAGGTATTCGATGTCCGCACTCTCAATGGATCGGAAACGCTCTGCTTGGGTTTGGTAGAACTTCTCCAGATCCGCGTCGGTCACTTGAACTTTGGCGGCGAAATCGGCAGGGCTCCACTTTTGAGATTGGATCTCACGGCGCTGCAAAAACGCATTCAAAGCAGCATCGGTTTGGCTTTGCGAAGCCAGCACCGATTGCTGCAAGCCACCGAGCACCTGCTGAGCCGACAGGTCCTGGCGGACTTTGGCTTCGAGCATTTCGGGGGTCATGCCTTGGCTGGCGGCCAGTTGGCGGTAGCGGTCCATGTCCAGCTTGCCATCGGCGCCACGCAAACCGGCAATCGAGGGGTCTTGCTGCAGGTAGCGGGCCAGGCGCTGGTCGCTGGTCACCAGCAACTGCTTGTCTGCCGCCGCTGCGATCACACGGTCATTGACCATGCGCTCCAAGGTGGCATAACGGGCCTCGGCCGAGTCCAGCAGTTTGGGGTCGATGTTGGGCACCGATGCGCGGATGCGCTCGACTTCGCGTTGATGCGCGGCATCCCATTCGCCTTGCGTGATCTTGTTGCCCGAGACTTTGGCCACCGCCGCGCCTTGATCCGAAAAGCGGCTGTAGCTGTCCATGCCGAACAAGACAAAAGAAGGAATGACCAGCAAAAACAGCAATCCCATCAAAATTTTGGAGTGATTGCGGATGGAATCAAACATGTTCGAAGTCTCGGTTTAACAATAAAAAAGGCGAACAATCTGTTCGCCTTTACTTTCAATGGTGGTGGGCGCTGACGGTCTCGAACCGCCGACCTACTCCGTGTAAAGGAGCCGCTCTACCAACTGAGCTAAGCGCCCCACCTGAAAAAGTGAAATCAGTTCAAAGCATCCTTCAGGGCTTTACCTGGACGGAACTTTGGCACCTTGGCAGACTTGATTTTAATCGCAGCGCCAGTGCGGGGGTTGCGGCCAGTGCGGGCAGCACGTTTGCCCACAGCAAAAGTACCGAAACCGACCAAAGAAACCGTACCGCCTTTTTTCAAGGTGGTACGCACAGCACCGATGGTGGCTTCCAGTGCACGGCCAGCAGCAGCCTTGGACAGGTCGGCTTGTTTCGCAATGTGTTCGATCAATTCAGTTTTGTTCACAAGAAGCCTCTTGAAGTTGCAAACCGGCAGGACCGGTGAGCGGACTGAAAAATGACCTGACAGACCGGCTGTCAGGTCGAATGTGTTCGGCAAATCTGCCTGACCTCGTTGTAACCAGTCCCCTTGGGACTGTCAATCAAGATGCCGACAAGAACCCTCGTCGCGGCGTGGATTCTAGCCGTGAAATCAGAAGCAATTTCGCACAAGCTTGATATTTTTCAGAAGTCACATTTCTTACTTGTACGCACACACGCGCTGCAACAGGCGCGGCACCAAGCGCGGCCTCACGCGCCCAGAACCTCGGCAATGGCTTTGCCCACATCGGCGGTCTTGCCAGTGCCGCCCAAGTCGGGCGTGCGTGGCGCACCACTGCCAGGGGCCAACACCTTTTCGATGGCGGCCAGCACCGCATCGTGTGCGTCCTTGTGGCCCAAGAATTCGAGCATCATTGCGCCGCACCAAATTTGGCCAATCGGGTTGGCAATGCCTTGGCCTGCAATGTCGGGGGCCGAGCCGTGCACAGGTTCAAACAGCGATGGAAATTTGCGGTCGGGGTTCAGGTTGGCGCTGGGCGCAATGCCGATCGTGCCGGTGCAGGCCGGGCCCAAGTCGCTCAAGATGTCGCCAAACAAATTGCTGGCCACCACGACATCAAAGAAGTCCGGGCGCTGCACAAAGTGCGCCGTCAAGATGTCGATGTGGAACTTGTCCACATGGATGTCCGGATACGACTTGGCCATCTCGGCCACACGCTCGTCCCAATAGGGCATGGTGATGGCGATGCCGTTGGATTTGGTGGCGCTGGTCAGGTGTTTCTTGGGGCGGGTTTGCGCCAACTCGAATGCGAACTTGAGCACGCGGTCCACGCCAATGCGGGTCATGATGCTTTCTTGCATCACGATCTCGCGCTCGGTGCCGGGGAACATGCGGCCACCCACAGCCGAATATTCACCTTCGGTGTTTTCGCGCACGATGTACATGTCAATCTCGCCAGGCTCGCGGCGGCTGCCGTCTTTGCGGACCACGGGGGCGATGATGCCGGGCATCAGGCGTGCGGGACGCAGGTTGATGTACTGGTCAAACTCGCGGCGGAACAAGAGCAGCGAGCCCCACAGCGACACGTGGTCAGCAATTTTGTCGGGCCAACCCACGGCACCAAAATAAATCGCATCGTGGCCGCCGATCTGGTCCTTCCAGTCGTCGGGCAGCATCTTGCCGTGCTTTTCGCAATAGTCCCAGCTCGAAAAATCGAAGTGGTCAAACTGCAAATCGATGCCAAATTTGCGTGCTGCCGCGTCCATCACGCGCAGGCCTTCGGGCATGACTTCCTTGCCAATACCATCGCCTGGGATAACTGCAATGCGGTGACGGGTCATGAAAACTCCTTGGTGGTCGAACAGTGAGGTTCAAAGACAGAACCCAATAGGTGCAGATTAGCCCAAAAACAAATGGGCGGCTTTCACCGACGTGACGGCCGCACCACCAGGCTGACGCCCAGTGCGGTCAAGGCCGTGCCGGCAAGGGTGGCGGTGGTGATGGTTTCACCAAACAGCAGCCAAGCCATCAAGGCCGTGCTGGGCGGCACCATGTACATCAAGCTGGTGACCGAAGCCGCCGCGCCGCGCTGGATGAGCATGTACAGCAAAGAACTGCCCCCCAAGGTCAGGCCCAGCACGGCCCAAGCCATGGCGCCAAGCGACTCGGCGTTCCACTGGATGACTTCGGGCTCGGCCAAGGCCAGTGGCAAAGTCACGGCCAAGGCCGCCATCAACTGCACCGCATTGGCCGAACGGACATCACAGGGCTGAACAAACCGCTTTTGGTACAGCGTGCCAATCGTGATGCTGAACATCGCCCCGATGGCAAAGGCCATGTTGACCGGCGTCACATGGTCCATGGCCGAACCCAAAGTGAGCTTGCGCCAGACCACCATCAGCAAACCCACAAAGCCCAGCAGCAAGCCTGCCCACTGGCGCGGCGTCACGCCAGGCTGGCCAGAACTGCGCAAACTCCAGGACAACCAAATGGCCGTGAGCACCGGCTGAAAACCGACAATCAAAGAGGACAGGCCCGAGCCCATGCCCGCCTTGACGGCGGCCCACACGCCACCCAGGTAGCCCGCGTGCATCAGCATGCCTGTGACCGCCAAGTGCAACCACTGGGCACGGTCACGCGGCCAGCTCACACGGGCCAGACCAATCCAGACAAGAAAACACACGATGGACAGTGCATAACGCACCAGCAAGAAGCTGAAAGGCGGGGCATAGGGCATGCCATAGCGGGCGACGATGAAGCCTGTGCTCCAGATGAGCACGAACACCACCGGCATGGCCTTGATCCAGGCCGAGGATGGCGCCGAAGCGCTCATTTCACCCGTGCCCGGATTTCAGGCAGGGCCTTTTGCATGTAATAAACCATGGACCAGATGGTCAGCACGGCGGCGATCAGGATCAACACCATGCCCCAATCGCGGGTGTCGATCACGCCAAACAACATGCCGTCGTAAAGCAAGAAAGGAATGGCCACCATCTGCACCGTGGTTTTGAGTTTGCCCACCATGTGCACGGCCACGCTTTTGCTGGCCCCGATTTGGGCCATCCATTCGCGCAGGGAGGAAATCGCGATCTCGCGGCCAATGATGATCAAGGCGATCAACACATGGACCCGTTGCATGTGCACCAAGACCAACAAGGCGGCGCACACCAGAAATTTATCGGCCACCGGGTCCAAGAAAGCGCCAAAGGCCGAGGCTTGGTTGAGCTTGCGGGCCAAGAAACCATCGAGCCAATCGGTGATGGCAAAGACCACGAACATGGACGTGGCGATCAGGTTTTGCGTGGCCGCCGACAAACCCGGCCAGTAATAGACCCCCACAATCAATGGAATGGCGACAATGCGCGCCCAAGTCATGATGGTTGGAATCGTGAAAAACATGGTTCTCATTGTGGCACGGGTATTTGGCATTTCTCTGACAAGCGGGCGACCGCTCAGTGCAAGGCTTGGTAAATGGTCTCGGCCAGCTCGCGCGAGATGCCTTCCACGCCCGCCAGGTCTTCGACGCTGGCACTCTCCACGCCCCGCACACCGCCAAAGCGCTGCAACAGGCGCGCCCGTTTGCGGGGGCCGATGCCTGGGATTTCTTCGATCTTGCTGCCGCCCATGCGCACCTTGGCGCGCTGGGCCCGCATGCCGGTGATGGCAAAGCGGTGGGCCTCGTCGCGGATCTGCGCCACCAGCATCAAAGCCGCCGAGTCCTTGCCCAGGTAAACCTTCTCGCGGCCATCGGCAAAGACCAGCTCTTCCAGGCCCACCTTGCGGCCCTCACCTTTTTCGACACCGACGATGTGCGACAGGTCCAGCCCGAGCTGGGTGAACACCTCGCGAGCCATGGACACCTGACCCTTGCCGCCGTCGATCAGCACCAAGTCGGGCAAACGGGCCGTGCCCTCCGCGCTGCGCATGGCTTCGGCCAGCTTGCCATAGCGGCGCATCAGCACCTGGCGCATGGCGGCGTAATCGTCGCCGGGCGTGATGCCCTCGATGTTGTAGCGGCGGTACTCGCTGCTTTGCATCTTGTGCTGGCGAAACACCACACACGAAGCCTGCGTGTTCTCACCGGCTGTGTGCGAGATGTCAAAACACTCGATGTGCAAAGCGTCCAGGTCGTCCGGTGCCAAATCGAGTGCATCGGCCAGCGCCCGGGTGCGGGCCTGTTGCGAGCCTTCTTCGGCCAGCAAGCGCGCCAGCTGGATGTCGGCGTTTTTCTCGCTCATCTCCAGCCACACGCGCCGCTGCTCGCGCGGGTTGTGCACCGCCGACACCTTGTACCCGGCTTGCTGCGACAAGGCATCGACCAGCGCCTTGTCCACCGCCACGCTGGTGATCAGCGCCGCAGGCACCGGGATGCCGATGTAGTGCTGAGCCAAAAAGGCTTCCAACACTTGTTGCTCCACCGGGCGCTGCGTTTCGGCGTCTTCTTCAACGGCCTGCAAGGCATGCGCGTCTTCCACGTGCGCCGGAAAGTACGCCCGGTCGCCCAAATGCCGCCCGCCGCGCACCATGGCCAGGTTCACGCAGGCACGACCGCCCAACACGCGCACCGCCAAAATGTCCACATCAGTGTCCGTGCCCGTGTCCACCGACTGCTGGTGCAGCACCTTGGACAGCGCCGACATCTGGTTGCGCACCTCGGCGGCCAGCTCGAACTCCAGCCGCTCGGCGTGCGCCATCATCCGCGCTTCCATCTCTTGCAAGAGCGCCTGGGTCTCGCCCTTCAAAAAACGCTCGGCGTGCTTCACATCGTCGGCATAGCCTTGCGGGCTGATCAGATTCACACAGGGGCCTGAGCAGCGCTTGATCTGGTACAGCAGGCAGGGGCGGCTGCGGTTGGCAAACACCGTGTCTTCGCAGGTGCGCAGGCGAAACACTTTTTGCAAAAGCTGAATCGTCTCCTTGACCGCCCAAGCGCTCGGGAACGGGCCAAAGTAACGGTGCTTTTTCTCGACAGAGCCTCGGTAATAGGCCACACGCGGATAGGTCTGCGGCTCGGGCGCACCGGCTTCGGCCTTCAAATACAAGGTGCCGTTGCCGGTCAACTTCAAATACGGGTAGGTCTTGTCGTCCCGAAACAAGATGTTGAAACGCGGGTTCAGCGTCTTGATCAGGTTGTTTTCCAGCAGCAGCGCCTCGGCCTCGGAGCGCACCACCGTGGTCTCCATGCGGGCGATCTTGCTGACCATGTGGCCAATGCGCGTGCCACCGTGGTCCTTCTGGAAATAGCTCGACACCCGCTTCTTGAGTTGCTTGGCCTTGCCCACGTAGAGCACATTGCCTTGCGCATCGAAGTAGCGATACACCCCCGGCAAAGCCGGGAGCGCGGCCACTTGGGCCAGCAAGGATTCGTCGTGAGCCGCTGTCATGGCGCGTATTGTGACGGCGAAACACTTTGCCCCGACAATCTCCCCCCATGAAGACGCACCGGCTTTGGGACATTTTTTGCACCGTCATCGACAACCACGGCGACCTGGGCGTGTGCTGGCGCCTCACGCGCCAACTGCTGGCGCAAGGCCAGTCGGTGCGCCTGTGGGTGGACGACGCCTCGGCCCTGAGTTGGATGGCCCCCGAAGCCCAAGTCCTGCCCAAGCTGCAAGTGCTGCCCTGGGCCGCCGCCAGCCAAATCGAAGTGCTGCAAGGCTTGATGCCCGCTGATGTCTGGATCGAAGGCTTTGGCTGCACCCTGCCCGAAGCCTTTGTGGCTCACGGCGTCGCCACGCACGCACAGCAACCCGCCTGGATCAACCTTGAATATTTGAGCGCTGAAGACTGGGTGCCCCGCTTGCACAAAATGCCTTCGCCGGTGATGAGCGGCCCGGCCAAGGGCTGGACCAAAACTTTCTTTTACCCGGGCTTCACCGAGGACACCGGCGGCCTGCTGCGCGAAACCGATCTGCTGGACAGGCAACAGCGCTTCGACCGCGCCGCCTGGCGTCAAAAGCACGCCCCAGGCCTGGCACCGAACGGCCTGCTGATCAGCCTGTTTTGCTACGAACCCGCCGCCCTGCCCCAACTGCTTACCCAACTGGTCGGCACACCCCACCACCTGCTGGTCACCCCAGGACGGCCACTGGCTGCCGTACAACACGCGCTGGCGAGCATGCCCGCTCACCCCCACTGGAGCGCCCTGCCTTACACCGACCAAAACGGCTTTGACGAGATGCTGTGGGCCTGTGACTTGAATTTTGTGCGCGGCGAAGACTCTCTGGTGCGGGCGCTATGGGCAGGCCAGCCCTTCATTTGGCACATCTACCCACAAGACGACAACGCGCACCACGACAAGTTGGAGGCGTTTTTGGAATGGATGCAGGCGCCAGAGAGCTTGCGCAAGGCGCATCGGGTTTGGAATGGGATTGAGGCGGGTCCATGGCCTGCGCTCGATGCCGAAACGCTACAGATTTGGAGCCAGAACACCCAAACCAAGCGCCATCAACTTTCTGGGCAAACGGATTTGGTCACGCAACTCATCAAGTTCATAGGTTGACAATAGATACGGGGTCAAAAAACAGGGCGTCAAGTCTTGGTCCAACGTCTAGAAAAATCAACTTGGCTCGAAACCCCGACGGAGACGACCAGCATTCAATGCGGCGTTAGTAGCCCGACCTTGTCGCGACACCCATTCAGTGATGAGAAGCCATCGGGCAAGCACCTAGAAATCAACCACCTGCTCAGGGGGGCATTGACCGACCAAATCCACGACCGTGCGCTGTACATGAAAGGCATTGACGTGAGCTTCAACCGACCTGTCCACTATGACCCGTCAACTTGCGTTTAGCTATACGAGCTTGATTATGGAATCAGGTCCAATCGCGTCTGGGGAGAGCTCAATCAATTTTTCTGTGCGAAGCTTTTCTACTTCGTTTATCACACGGGACAGAGGGAAAGAAGGTTTAAGCTTCTCGACTAGGTCATTCAAAGTAGCCCGCGCTCTTGTGCGGCGGTAGATGCGAAGGCTACGAAGAATATGCTCCCGTATAGTTTCCTCGCGAGCCTCCATGTCAACTTGACGTGAGCTGATGATTGCTTTGTCCAAGATGCTTCGCATCTCAACTGATAGCGAGGACATTTTGTCGTCGTTTAAGCGTTGCTGAACCAGTAAGTCTCCAATTTGATGTTCAACGGTTCGTTTCAACTCCTGAATCTTCTCGTCGGCCTTCTTTTCGGCTTCATCAAGCGCGGTCTCTTGCTCGGGTACCTCTGTCGGCCAGATATGTTTTCTCATGTCCGATACGGTGTCGCGCATCATTGAGAAGGTGTCGGAGTAGAGTTTGTCAAATAGTTTCTCCAAACGATCAACGCTGGCTGCAATGTCCTTCGCGGCTTCAGTCGTCGCCTTTGAGGCCTGATCTGACATTTTGTAGAAAACCACTGATAACCAGATTGCGCCGACCGAAAGAATTAGTGAGGCAATCGAGGCAACGAATGAAATTATGTCGAAAAGAGATTTATTTTCCATAGGGTTTTAATGGTTGAGGGTCGAATAAGCGGGTGACTGGCAACGGAAAGACTACGTGAATAGTCCACAAAACCCGTTGGATACATCCGGGCCGGGCCGATACATCCTTTTGACGAATGGATTGCAAACCGCATCGGACAAGGCCTTCGGCCCCAATGACTGAATTTTTGTACAGGTATAAATCACCATAAAACCCGTCACTCCTTGCTGGCCATCCGCTGATCTGCGTCGGTCGTTGCGGAACCAAACTATATCCTTATTACCTACATTTTCAGGAGTCATCTCCTAGCAAGATGAAAAATTGAGGGCACCCCCGAACCCCAGAGCCTTCAAGCTGGATGTCCGCAAAACTGTCCTGAACTGCGTGCCCGATAATCCAGACCCATGACTCTGATTGACACCCTCTTCCCCCTCGGCTGGCAGCACTACCTGCTGGGCGGCCTCACCATTGGCGCTGGCGTGGCGCTGCTGTATTTGTTCAACGGCTGGGTTGGCGGCATGAGTTCCGTCTTTTCCAGCAGTTGGTCCTTCGTGTCCAATCGGGCGTTTTTTCAGCAAGCGCGCTTTGTCAGCACCCGCAGTTGGCGTCTGGTCTATGCCTTGGGCGTGGTGCTGGGGGCACTGGTTTGGCGCTTGGCGCTGGCGGGTGGTGAAGCGCAACACACCAGCGTGCCCGCTTGGCAGCTGCTGGTGGGCGGCTTTTTGGTGGGCTACGGTGCGCGCTTGGGCAATGGCTGCACATCCGGTCACGGCATTTGTGGCCTCGGCTCCTTGCAATTGCCATCGCTGGGCGCGGTGCTGACTTTCATGGCCACCGCCTTCATGACGGCCAACCTAATGGCCATCGCCACGAAAGGTCTGGCATGAACCCGCACACACTCACCTTCCCCAAAGCGCTCGTCACATTGCTGGCGGGCGCCTTGTTTGGCTTTGGCCTGTCGCTGGCCACCATGGTTCAGCCCGATGTAGTCTTGAGCTTTTTGCGCTTTCAGGACTGGGGCCTGATGCTGGTCATGGGCGGCGCAGCCGGTCTGGCCATGCTGGCCTACAAAGGCTTTCCGCGTTGGTTCGCACGCCCCTTGCTGGGTGGCCAGTTCCTCACACAGCCTGCCAGCTGGAACCGCCAGACCGTGATCGGCTCGGCCATTTTTGGTGTGGGCTGGGGATTGTCTGGCGTGTGCCCCGGCCCGGCCATTGCGGCTTTGGGCACGGGCAACACCGACATCTTGTGGGCTTTGGGCGGCATTGTGCTCGGCGCTTTGGCGCACGGCCTGAGCGCCAAAGACTGAGGCCAGCACCGCTTGAGTGCCACCACCAGGGCCTCAGGTTAGAATAAGGGGCTTGACCTTTGGTCACCCTTTCTGTTCATTCCAGATCCAAATCCTATGAAAACCGCTCAAGAAATCCGCGTCGGCAACGTCATCATGCACGGCAAAGACCCCATGGTCGTCCTGCGTACCGAATACCAACGCGGCGGCCGTGGCTCGTCCACCGTGCGCATGAAGCTCAAAAGCTTGATCGCCAACTTCGGCACCGAAGTCGTGTTCCGCGCCGACGACAAGATGGACCAGGTCATCTTGGACAAGAAAGAGTGCACCTACTCTTACTTTGCGGACCCCATGTACGTTTGCATGGACACCGAATTCAACCAGTACGAAGTCGAAGCCACCAACATGGGCGACGCTTTGAACTATCTGGAAGACGGCATGGAACTCGAAGTGGTGTTCTACAACGAAAAAGCCATCTCGGTGGAATTGCCCACCAGCGTGGTGCGCGAGATCACCTGGACCGAGCCCGCTGTCAAAGGCGACACCTCCGGCAAAGTGCTCAAGCCCGCCAAGATCGCCACCGGCATGGAAGTGCCCGTGCCTTTGTTCGTGAGCCAAGGCGACAAGATCGAAATCGACACCCGCACCGGCGAATACCGCAAGCGCGTCTGATCTGCCGATCGGCCTGACAAAAAAGCCCCGCAAGGGGCTTTTTTTTTGGCCCGCAAATTCAAGGGCATGAGGCTTCGAGCAGCGGCGCAGATGCACAATGGCAGCATGCCTTCTACACCCAGCCTCAAGACCCCTTCCATGGCCCACGCTTGGGCAGAAACCCCCACCGACTTTCACGATGCCGGCTGGCTGGAGCCGCAAGCCGAGCGCTTGGCTTTTGCCGATCCGGAATTTCTTTTGAGGCGTGAGACGCGTGGCATTCGATTCCAGCTGGAGATGCTCAAGCCCGATCTGGCGCAAATCGAAGCGGGCATCGAGCACACGGTGGTGGTGTTTGGCAGTGCGCGCTTCACCGACATGGCCAGCGCCCAAGCTCGGCTGGAGGCCGCACAGCAATCAGGGCAGGCAGACGCTGTGGCGCTTGCGCAAACCCAGGTGCGCAACGCCCAGCACTATGAAAACGCACGGCAATTTGCCCGCATGGTGGCGCAGTCCTGTGCGTCCTTGCCGCAAGACGAAAAACTCACCATCTGCACCGGCGGCGGCCCCGGCATCATGGAAGCGGCCAACCGTGGCGCCAAGGAAGTGGGCGCACTGTCGGTGGCGCTCAACATCGCCCTGCCCCACGAGCAGCATCCCAACCCCTATGTGACGCCCGAGCTGAGCTTCAAGTTCCACTACTTTGCGCTGCGCAAGATGCATTTCATGATGCGTGCCAAAGCGCTGGTGGCGTTTCCGGGTGGCTTTGGCACGCTGGACGAATTGTTCGAGGTGATGACCCTGGTGCAAACACGCAAAGCCCGGCAAGTGCCGATCTTGCTGTTTGGCACCGATTACTGGCAGCGCTTGATCAACATGGATGTGCTGGTCGAGGAAGGCACGATTTCTGCCGAGGACCTGAAGCTCTTTCGTTACGTGGACACCCCAGAAGACGCCTGGAAGGCCATTTGCGACTTCTACGCGCTGAAGGTGCCACCAGCGTGACCGGTAGGTCGGTGGCTTTAGCCCCGACGATGACAGCGGCATCCAATGCACCGTCGGAGCTGAAGCTCCGACCTACGGTTGACTACGGATGATGGGGGCGCAGCTTGAAGGCCGAATGGGCGCCCAACCCCACCGCCGCACCCACCACCCAAAACACGGGGGCCACACCGGCGATGGCGCCAGCTGCACCAAACAGTATGGGCATCAGCACGCTGGAGGCGTTGATGCTCATCAGCCTCAGACCCAGGGCTTCGCCCTGACGGTGCTCGGGCGTGATTTGGTGCAAGGTGCTCATGATCATGGGTTGCACCGCGCCCAGCACCAAGCCCAGCATGACCGAGCACGCGCCCATGGCCCAAGCCGTGGACATGAAGGGGTACAGGCCAAACAAAACGGCGGTGCACACCATCGATGCGGTGATGATCTGGTACTCGTGCACATGGCGAGAGATCCAAGGCAAACATATGCGGATGGTGGCCGCCGCTATGGCAAAAGAGCCAAGGATGGTGCCCACCACCGATGCGCTCATACCCCGCTCGTGTCCCAGCACCGGCACCACAAAAGTGTGCACGTCCCAGCAAGACGACAGCAGCCAATTGACCCCCAGCAGACGCAGCATCAAAGGTTCGTTCAGCAGGTCCAGCACACGCTTTTTTTCTGACGGCGCCGCCAGCGCAGGAGAGGTCTTTTCGCGCACACCGCGCACGCACCACAAGGTGAGTAAAGGCAACAAGGCCATGAGCAGGAAGGCCACCCGAAAGCCCGTCTCGTGCGCACGCTCAGGGCCTGCAAAGTCGATCATCAGGCCCGCCAGCACGGGCCCCAGAAAATTGGAAATGGCCGGGCCAATGGACAACCAGCTGAACGCGGCCTTCAACTCGGCCGGACCTTGGGCCAGTCGCCCCACATGCCGCTGCAAGGCAATGACCGCCATGCCGGTGGCCCCACCAGCGGCCAAGGCGCTCACACACAGCACCGGAAAAATGGGCCAAACGGCGGACAGGCTCACACCCGCGAAGGCCACGGCCACGCTCACCGTCAAGGGGGCTTTGAGGCCTTTGCGATCGGCAAAGCGGCCGGCGGGCAGCGCCAAAAAAACTTGGGTCAGCGCAAACAAGGCCAGCAAGGCCCCCACCGCCATGGCGCTGAAGCCCTGCTGCAAAGCCAAAAGCGGCGCTGCCATGCGGGTGCCGGCCATGCAGGCGTGCAAGAAGATTTGCCCGGCAATCAGGCGCGACAGCTCGCGCTTCATGCCCTGTGCCGATCAGGCATCGCCACCGGGCAGCAAGGCTTGTGCATCGGACTCGGGCAAGGCATCGACCTGACGCAAAGCCCGGTTCATCACATTGCTGCGGGTCTGCGCTTGATCCAGCGTGTTGAGCACGGTCTGCGTCTGGTTGCGCACCTTGTCGAGCACATCGCCAAACTTGCCGAACTCGGTTTTGACCGCGCCCAGCACTTGCCAGACTTCGCTGGAGCGCTTTTCGAGCGCCAGCGTTCTGAAGCCCATTTGCAAAGCGTTGAGCATGGCCATCAGGTTGGTCGGCCCGGCCAGGGTCACGCGGTGATCGCGTTGCAGCGTTTCCATCAAGCCGGGGCGGCGCAGGACTTCGGCGTAAAGGCCTTCGGTGGGCAAGAACATCACCGCAAAGTCGGTCGTGTGCGGTGGCTCCAGGTACTTGTCAGCGATCGACTTGGCCTCGAGCTTGATGCGGGCTTCCAGGGCTTTGGCGCACAACTCGGCTTGCACCGGGTCGGCACGCCCTTGGGCTTCGAGCAAGCGCTCGTAGTCTTCGTTGGGGAACTTCGCATCGATCGGCAGCCACACCGGCTGACCACTGTCGGAGCGACCGGGCAGGCGGATGGCAAAGTCCACCCGGTTCTTGTCGCCCGGGCGCGTGGCCACTTGCACCGCATATTGCTCAGGCGTCAGCACCTGCTCGAGCAGCGAAGCCAGTTGCGCCTCGCCAAACATGCCCCGGGTTTTGACGTTGGTCAGCAGGTGCTTGAGGTCGCCCACGCCTTGGGCCAGGTGGTGCATTTCGCCCAAGCCTTTGTGCACTTGCTCCAGACGGTCTGCCACCTGCTTGAAGCTCTCACCCAAGCGGGCTTGCAGAGTGGCCTGGAGTTTTTCGTCCACGGTCTGGCGCATTTCATCGAGCTTGGCGGCGTTGCTTTGCTGCAGCTGGGCCAGCTGGGTTTCCATGGTGCCGCGCATCTCGGTCAAGCGCCGGGCGTTGGCTTCCGACAGCGCATTGACCTGCTGGGCCAAACTGTCGGTCAGGCTTTTTTGCAGCAAGGCCAATTGCTGGGCCAAGGCATCGATTTGCTGGTTTTGGGTACGGGTGGCCTCGGCGCTTTGCTGCAGCAGCGACTGCTGGAACAAGGTCAGCGTCTGCATGGCCTCTTGGCGACCTTGCACGCCCGACTGGCTGATCTCGGTGCGCAGCTCGCGCTCCAGCCGCACGGTCTGGGTTTGCAGGCCCTCGAACTGTTGCTGCTGCCAGGCAGCATGCTCGGCCTGACGGGCTTGGCGTTCTTGGCTGTCGTCTTGCGGCGCAGGCTTGCGCAGCAAGAGCCACACCAGCAGCGCCAGATTCAATGCCACCAGCGCGATGACCAACCAGCTCTCATTCATGCAGCGCGTCCGGTCACGGTGTTGAGCGGCGTCACCGCTTGGCCTTGGGTGAAAAACCCAATCAGGTTGTCGGCCGCCAACTGCGCCATGGCGCGGCGCGTCTGGATGGTGGCGCTGGCAATGTGCGGGGTCAGCACCACATTGGGCACCTTGAGCAAATCAGGGTGCACCGAGGGCTCGCCCTCGAACACATCGATGCCTGCCGCTGCGATTTGTTTGGCCGCCAGCGCTTGGGCCAAGGCCCCGTCGTCCACAATGCCGCCCCGAGCGATGTTGACCAGCGTGGCGCTGGGCTTCATTTGCGCCAGCTCGGCCGCGCCAATGGTGTGGTGCGACTCGGCGCTGTAGGGCACCACCAGCACCACATGGTCGGCTGTTTTCAGGAGTTCTTCTTTGGAGACATAAGTGGCCTTGCACTCGGCCTCCAGCTCGGCACTCAAGCGTGAGCGGTTGTGGTAGATCACCTTCATGCCAAAGCCATGTGCGCCGCGACGCGCAATGCCCTGCCCGATGCGGCCCATGCCGATGATGCCCAAGGTGGCGCCATGCACTTCGGCCCCAGCGAACATGTCATAGCTCCATTTGGTCCAGAGGCCTGCACGCAAAAAGTGTTCGCTTTCGGTCACGCGTCGGGCGGTGGCCATGAGCAGCGCAAAACCAAAGTCGGCGGTGGTTTCGGTCAGCACATCGGGCGTGTTGCTGGCCACCACGCCAGCGGCGGTCATGGCCGGCACGTCAAAGTTGTTGAAGCCCACCGCCATATTGGCCACGATGCGCAGCTGTGGGTTGGCTTGCAGCAGCGCGGCGTCGATGCGCTCGCTGCCGGTGGTCAAAGCCCCCACTTTGCCTTGCATGCGGCGGTTCAGCTCAGCGGCAGACCAGACCTCATCGGCCTGGTTGCTCTCGACTTCAAACACCTGCGCCAAAGACTGCAGGACCTCGGGGAAGATGGCACGTGCCACCAAGATGGAAGGTTTGGACATCACTTGAACCAGATGAAACTCATGACAACGAACAAAGGAATCAGGACTGCGCCGGACCACAACATGTAGCCAAAGAAGCTGGGCATCTTCACGCCTCGGTCTTCGGCAATGGCTTTGACCATCAGGTTGGGCGCGTTGCCGATGTAGGTGTTGGCCCCCATGAACACTGCACCGGCCGAGATGGCCGCCAGCGTCGGGGCCAAGGTGGTCATCAGCACCTTCGGGTCACCGCCTGCAGTGTTGAAAAAGACCAAATAAGTGGGCGCGTTGTCCAGGAAAGAACTCAATGCCCCCGTGATCCAGAAATACATCATCACATCTGGGCTGCCATCGGGCTGGGTCACCGCTTGAACCACTGCGCCAAATGGGCCATTGACACCCGCCTTGAGCATGGCGATGACCGGGATGATCGTCAGGAAAATGCCAGCGAACAGTTTGGCCACTTCGGCCATGGGGCCCCATCCGAATTGGTTGTCTTCATGCACCTTGGCCGGCGTGATTTTGAGCGACAAGATGGTCAAGGCCACCAAACCCACATCGCGCAACAGGCCCGGCAAACCGACTTCGGTGCCGTAGATGTTGAAAGAGACTGGTGATTTCCAGAACCCGCTCATCAACACCAAGCCAACAACAGCGGCCAAAAGCCAGAAGTTGATGGCGCCGTCAAAGCCAACGCCTCTGGAGTCTGGTGTCGGGTCTTGCGGCAACACCTCTTCGCGGCGATAGTAGAACCAAGAGTCAAGGGCAAAGAAAATGAGCAACAAGCTGCCCACCAAAAACAGCGTCTCGGGGAAGATGGTTTTGATGGTCCAGAAAAAGTCCACCCCCTTCAAAAAGCCGAGAAACAAGGGCGGGTCGCCCAAAGGCGTCAGGGAACCGCCTGCGTTGGAGACGATGAAGATGAAAAACACCACCACATGCGCCACATGCTTGCGGTTGTCATTGGCTCGAATGAGCGGCCGGATCAACAGCATGGACGCCCCGGTGGTGCCCATGAAACTGGCCAGCACGGCGCCAATGGCCAAGATGGCGGTGTTCAGTCCCGGGCTGCCGTGCAGATTGCCGCGAATGAAAATGCCGCCTGACACGGTGAACAAGGCGGTGAGCAAGATGATGAAGGGGATGTACTCCGCAAACAGGGCGTGGACCGTGTTGGCACCCGCTGCTGCCGGGCCGTACACCATGGCGAAAGGCACCAAGAAAGCCAAGCCCCAGGCGGCCGCCACCTTGCCGTAATGGTGGTGCCAAAACTGCGGCACCAACAAAGGCATCAAGGCAATCGACAGCAAAATGCCTGCGAATGGCACGCCCCACATCACCGACAGCTGAGCGCCATCCACATCGGCGGCAAAAGCGCCGCTGGACAAGAACAACATCGGCCAAGCCAGCCAAGCGGTCCATCGCTTTTCCCATCGCGTCATGATGTAAATCTCCAAATAAAAGTTGCCGTATGTTATCGACCCCTTTTTGCCAGGCGGATTCAAGGGCGAAGTGCAACAAAGATGAACCCGGTAGTGGGTGGCTGAGGATGCGTTGGCATCATGGCCGCTTTAACCGCCAAGTCGAAGTTGCCCAATGTACAAGCACCTCAGCCG